>NZ_FOGU01000013.1 GCF_900111315.1 Tranquillimonas rosea | reverse complement strand
GCCAGAGATCATGAATACGGACCAGGGCTCACAGTTCACCGCCTTCACCTGGACGGACCGCCTGCGCCGAGCAAGCGTGAGCATCTCCATGGACGGCAAGGGGCGTTTCCTCGATGATATCTTCATCGAACGGCTCTGGCGCAGCCTCAGTTAGTGTCCGAGGAGGTGGTGGAATTTCCGTCCGCGCTGGCGGTGTAAGCGGGGTGGCCATCGAGGTGTACGGTCAGGGTGGAGTTTGCCGACTTCAACTCGCTCTGGAGGATCGCGCGAGTTCCCGTGCGAGATCGAGGAAGACCTTGAAAGCCGCCGGCGGATTGCGCCGACTGGGATAGTATAGGCAAAGCGGCGTCAGCGGCGGCGTCCAGGCGTCGAGAACGCGCACCAGCCGCCCCGCCTCGATGTCCTCGCGCACGTCGGCTTCCATGAAGAACCCGATGCCGACGCCGTCCAGCACGGCGATGCGCGCGAGGCTGGCCTCGTCCAGCGTGATCGGCCCCTCGACATCGACATGAACCGGCTGGCCCTCGGCTTCGAACTGCCAGCGAAAGAGGGCACCGTTCGGCAGGCGCGTGCGGATGCAGGCATGCGCCAAGAGGTCGGAGGGCACTTGCGGCGGCTCCCGGCCCTCGAAATAGCCGGGCGTCCCGACCACCGCGTAACGCCGCGCGGGCCCAAGCGGGATGGCGATCATGTCGCTCGGCACAAGGTTCTGGCTGCGCACCCCGAAATCGAAACCCTCCGCCACGATGTCGACGAGGTTGCCTTCGGTCACGAGGTCAATCTGCACCCCCGGAAACCGCCGCAGGTATTCGAGGACGAGCGGCGCAAGGATCTCCCGACCCGCTGTGGCGAAGGTGTTGATGCGCAGAATGCCCGTGGGCGTCTCCTGCTGCGACCGGACCGTGTCGATCGCGCCATGAATGTCCTTGAGCGCCGGGCTGACCTGATCGACGAAACGCTGCCCGGCGGCGGTCAGCGACACGCTGCGGGTCGTGCGATTGAAGAGCCGAACGCCGAGTTGCTCCTCGAGCTTCGAGACCGCGCTGCTGAGCGCGCTCGTGGACATTCCCACGTCCAGCGCGGCCGCCCGGAACGATCCCCTGCGGGCGATCGCCAGGACCGCGTCGAAATCGGCCAGCTTGTAGGTCGCCATTGTCCGGAAAATCCAAACTCCACGTCCGGATTTCTCCTGCTTATCCGCATTGTGTCAAAGCCATAAATTCGCTTAGGGCGCCGGTCCCGATCCGAGCCAAGAGGTCAAGCGGCGAGATCGGTAGCTACCACTGATCCCTATCCAGAAAGGAGATCCACCATGAGTGTCGAACTGCCAAACGCGATTGACGCCTATTTCTCGGCCGACAACAAAGGCAACGCGCAGGCGATCGCCGAGGTCTTCACGCAGGACGCCACGGTCATCGACGAAGGCAATACCTACACGGGTCGCGACGCGATCCGGCAGTGGATGGCCAATGCCTCCACTCAATACACCTATACGGTAGAGCCGTTCGACATCGCCGAAGACGGCCAGCGCACGATCGTCACTAGCCACCTTGTCGGCAACTTCCCCGGAAGCCCGGTCGACCTGCGCTATTTCTTCGTCCTTCGCGGGGACAAGATCGCCGAACTGGGGATCGTGCCATGAGCCCCTTCCTGATCCTCGAGGGCAAGCGGGCCCTCGTCACCTCCGGCACGCGCGGTGCCGGAGGTGCGACCGTGGCCCTGTTCAAGGAACTTGGCGCCGACATCCTGACGACGGCGCGGACAAGGCCGCCGGAGATGCCGGAAGACCGGTTCGTGGCGGCGGACCTGACCCGGACCGAGGGGTGCGACAGGGTGGCCGAGGCCGTGCGAAAGAGGCTGGGCGGCGTCGACATCATCGTCCACATGCTCGGCGGGTCCTCTACAGGGCGCTTGGCGACGACGAATGGCGGTGCGAGCTCGACCTGAACCTGATGCCGGCGGTCCGCCTCGACCGTGCGCTCGTTCCGGACATGGAGTCGCGGGGCAGCGGCGTCGTCATCCACGTCACATCCATCCAGCGCGAACTGCCGCTGCCAGAGGCGACGACCGCCTACGCCGCCGCCAAGGCGGCCCTGTCCACCTACAGCAAGAGCCTGTCGAAGCAGGTCTCGCCCAAGGGTGTGCGGGTCGTCCGCGTCTCTCCGGGCTGGATCGAGACTGAGTCCTCCGTCGAGCTGGCCAAACGCCTCGCGACGGAGCACGGGGTCGACGTGGAAGCGGGCAAGCGCATGATCATGGACTCGCTGGGCGGGGTGCCGATCGGGCGTCCGTCAACACCTGGCGAGATCGCGAACCTGGTCGCCTTCCTCGCCTCGGACCGCGCCGGGACCATAACCGGCACCGAATACGTCATCGATGGCGGCACCGTTCCGACGGCGTAACCTCCCTTGTCACCGCCCCAAGCTCCCGCACAGTTCCGGCATCTTCCAAAGGGCTGTTCAAGTAGATCAAGGATGCTGAGGCCAACGGTGACCGCCGTGTTCATCTTCGGGTGAAGCGGCAGAAGCCATTTTCAAATGACGAAACATTTTCACCGGCACCCCTCCGGAGCTTTGAGAAATCGGGCCGGTCGGTAGCGGGCGGCCCATTCCGGCCGTTCGTAAGCGCCCGCATGCTGGGGAGCGGTTTCCCCGAAGCGGCCGTTCGTACAGGATTAAGCTGCAAAGGCATCCCAATTGAACGCCGTCCAAGTCGCGCCGTGACCTCCTGTTCTGCGCCTTGCGCGGCAGTGCCTTGATTGCTGGAGACCACATGTGATTGTGTCCCTCTGAAATGGTCGATCGCTGTCACGCTGGGCCGGACCTGTCAGGAGTGGCACGCTTTTGGCTTGGCCGAGTAAATTGGCCTTTAACTTGTCTGGGAGAGCCCCGTGGAGGCCGCACCTCATCCGCTACAACACGCGCGGCTCACGGCGCTTCATTCGTTTGAGGTTCTCGACACCGATCCGGAACGTGACTTCGATGAGATCGTGAAGCTGGCGGCGGCCACCTGCGGCACCGCGATCTCGGTGGTCAATTTCATCGACGCTGAGCGGCAGTGGTTCAAGGCGGAAACCGGCCTCGGCGTTCGGGAGACCCCGCTTGCCACGTCACTCTGCGCGCATGTCATCCTCGAAGAAGAGTTCGTCGAAATCCGGGACACGCTCGAAGATCCGCGGATGCAAGATAATCCGCTCTGCTGCAGAGAGCCCGGCCTGCGGTTCTACGCGGGCGCGCTTCTGAAAACGGAAGAAGGATTGCCCCTCGGAACGCTGTGCGTCCTGGACTATGAACCGCGGGAGCTCACGTCCCTGCAACGGGACACACTACGCGTATTGTCCCGCCAGGTCATGGCCATTCTCGAAGCGCGGAGGGCCCTTCGCACCGCCGATGTCCTTCGCCGGGAAGTGGACCACAGGGTCAAGAACTCTCTTCAGTCGCTTTCGTCCTTCACTCGCTTACAGCGGCGGGCCTTCGCGTCGGAGGACGCCAAGCTGGCTTTGTCGATGGTGGGAACGCGGATCGACGCGCTCACGCACCTGCATGCGCAACTCTACCAGACCAATGAGCAGCAATCTGTGGACCTCGGGGGGTTCATCGAGAAGATCGGCGGGCATCTCGCGAGCGTCGCGCCCCAAGGTGTTGCACTCGAGGTCGAGACGGTGCCGGTTGCCGTGTCGCCTCAGCAGGCTGCGGCTGTGGGCACCTACCTCAACGAATTTATCGCCAATTCCTACAAGCATGGCTTTCCCGATGGCGAGGCGGGTGTCGTCCGTGTACGGTTGAATGCCGCGGAAGGTGACCTCGTCGAACTGGTCTGCACGGACACCGGTGTCGGCTTCCCCGACGTTGCTTCAACGTCGCATACCGGACTGGGCATGAAGATCGCCGAGGTCGTCTGTATGGAGCTCGAAAGCGAGCTCGACCTGCGCAACAGCGAGGATGGTGTCCTCGCAATTCTACGGTTTGCGCCGCAACCTCTGTAACAACGCATCGATACTCTCATACGCGAGCGCGGCCAGCAATGGGCCGTATAGCGGGCCGTCGAGACGCGCACCTTGGCGGCATAGGGGGACGAGGCTCAAATCGACCACTCACAAGCCATACCGGCCATACAGGCAACGACTCCATTCGACATCGCATCCAATCGGAAGCCGCTGTTCGCGGCATTTCGCAGCAATGCTATCCGTTTCGGTGGCGACCGAGCGGAGTGCGCCCCTGCGCGTGTACAGGATCAGACGGCAGTTTTGACCTTGGCGCGGGCGTGGCGGTCCTCGTAATTGGCGGGGCTGAGATACCCCAGGGCTGAGTGTGGGCGACGGGTGTTATAAGCTTCGATGAAGCGCGGAACACCGACGGCGACCTCCTCGAAGTCTTCATACTCCATCAGGTAGGCGTCCTCCACCTTCAGCGTCTTCATGAAGCTCTCGGCTTGAGCGTTGTCGTATGGATTGCCGCGGCGGCTCATCGACCCGTAGAAGCCGTGTTCATCGAGAGCCCCGCGATGGAGGTCCGACGCGTACTGAGATCCGCGGTCCGTGTGGAACACGCAGCCGGGCAAGGGGCGCCGCTCCGCGATTGCGTTCTCGAGCGCTCTTACCGCGAGCCGGGCATCGATCCCGCGGCCGACAGCATGGCCGACAACGCGGCGAGAACTCGATCTCGCGCGCCTGGCGTCCGACCAGCCGCGCGAGCGCGACGATCCGCGCCTCGTCTTCCGCCATCAGTTCCGTCGCCGCAACGTCCTCGTCGAGAGCGCCAGATTCGGCCTTCTCGATCCAAATACGGATAAGGTTGCGGGACAGGTCGTGGCGCCGGCCGCGCGCGTGGAGCGTCTCGCCGCCACGATACTCGGCGACGACTTGGCGCTTGAATTCGGTGCTGTGACTACGGTGGCGTCCGGGCATGGGCCTTCATCCTCTGAAAGCCCGCGAGGGGTCAATCCAACCGATCCGGCTGGTCCACCCGCCGGGGCGCGCTCCATTCCTCGGTTATCATGGAACCCATCCGGTCGCGCAGGGTTCGGCCCCCATGCGACCCACGAAGCTCTTTCTCGCCATGTCGGCCCTGTGGGGGCTTCTGCTCGTCTGGCTTTTGTTCGTGCCCGGCGGGCTCGACGTGGGGGCCCAGGGCGTTTCGTCGGTCTCGAGCCAGTAGGGGCGGCGGCTCATCGCGATCGGCCGGTCGGCGCGAAATCCCACACCTTCGGTCGTTTTCCGAAGCCATGCGTCGCGAACGCAGTGGCGCTGCAAGGCGCAATGTTCGACAATGACATCCGGATCGACCCCCATGTGTTCTCAGGCACCCGATCCACGGCGCCGCCGGGCCCTCTCGTCCCAGATGCAGCCCGGCGGCGTCTCTGCCGGAGGGAGCGCCGTGGCCTGTCCGCGCGGCGGGCTCTCGATGGAGCGTCGGCTCTTTCCCCTTCCGTTCGAACGGTATTAGGTCGGCATCACCCGAAGCCGCCGAAGAAAGCCGTGATGCCCGATAGGTTCGAAAGCGCTCTGCGTGCGACCCGTGTTGCTGTGCTGACACTTCTGGTCGGAGGGGTGGGCGCCGCGGTGTTCCGGGCTCTCGGGTTTCCGGCCCCCTTTCTCGCCGGACCGGCCGTCACGGTGACGACGGCGATCCTGCTCGGGGTGCGTCTTGCCATTCCGGTGCCGCTTGGCAACGCGTGCTTCCTGTTGTTGGGGATCGGGATCGGGTCGACGGTGACGCCCGAGGTGCTGCAGGCCGCCGTAACGTGGCCGGTGAGTTTCGTCGTCATGACGATGACGCTGCTGACGAGCCTCGTCGCGAACCGGACGCTTCTGCACCGGGCCTTCGGCTTCGACCCGTTCTCGGCGATGCTGGCGGCCACGCCCGGCCATCTCAGCTATGTCATGGGGCTGTCCACCGAGTTGGGCAGCGACGTCTCGCGGATCGCCATCGTCCAGTCGATGCGGGTCCTGTTCCTTACCGTGCTCGTCCCGGCGCTGCTGGCGCTGTGGGGCGTGGAGGGCGATGCCGTCACGACGCCCACGGCACCGATGACGCCCCTGAGCGCGCTGATGCTCGCGGCGGTTTCCGTGGCGGCTGCCTGGGGGCTGGCACGGCTGAACGTGCCGGCCGCGTGGCTACTCGGGGGCATGTTCGTCTCCGGTGCAGCCCACGCGACGGAACTGGCCCCCGGTCAGTTGCCGTCCTGGCTCACGCTGGCCGCCTTCACGGTCATGGGCAGCCTGATCGGGACCCGGTTCCGGGGCCAGAGCCTCGTGGAGCTTCGCCGCAACCTGTTGGCGGGCATCGGCGTGACGCTCGTGTCCTGCGGCGTTGCCGCCATCGGTGCGCTGATGGTCGCCCGGATCCTGGACCTCTCGCCGGCGCTCCTGCTGATCTCGTTCGCCCCTGGCGGGGTCGAGGTGATGGCGGCCATGTCCGTGCAGATCGGCGTCGAGCCGACCTTCGTTGCCGCACACCACGTCTTCCGCCTGCTCATCCTGACGGCGATCATCCCCCTGCTGTTCTTCCGCGGCCGCAACCGGCCCTAAGTGCCGCGCCTTGCCGTGTACAGCGCGACGCCGAACCACGCGGCGGCGAATGGTTTCTCATGGGCCACAAGCAGTCCGCCCTCATCGTCACCGCCCCATCGGGCCGGCTTCTTGACATATTTTGTATGCAGTATACTGACTTGCGGGGAAGTGGGCCTCGCCGTCTTGGGGCCCTGGCAGGAATCTCGTCTGCGTCGCTGGAGGGCACATGAAACTTGGCTGTATCGGTGATGACTTCACCGGCTCTTCGGACCTGGCGAACGTGCTGGCGAAGGGCGGTCTGCGTGTGACCCAGATCACCGGGGTGCCCGATGGGACGGCCGATCCAGATGTCGATGCCGGCGTGGTCGCGCTCAAGTCGCGCACGATCCCGGTGGAGGAGGCGGTGCGGCGCACGCTCGAGGCGTTCGACTGGCTCGCCGCGCAGGGGTGCTCGCAATTCTTCTTCAAGTATTGCTCAACCTTCGACTCCACGCCCGACGGCAACATCGGCCCGGTCATCGATGCGCTGATGGCGCGGCTCGGGGACGCGCCTTGCGTCGTCTGCCCGGCCTTTCCCCAGACCGGACGGTCGGTCTATCAGGGGCATCTGTTCGTCGGTGACACGCTGTTGAGCGAGTCCGGGATGGAGACGCATCCCCTGACCCCGATGACCGATCCCGATATCCGCCGCTGGCTTTCGCACCAGACACGGCAGGCGGTGGGCCATGTCCCGGCCGACCGGGTCTTCGCCGGGGACGCAGCCATTCGCGAGTCGCTCTGGGTCGAGCATGGGGCGGGGCGGCCGGTCGTCGTCGTGGACGCGATACGGGACGCGGACCTTCTGGCGATCGGCGCGGCGGCCCGCGACCTGCCGCTGATCACCGGCGGCTCGGGCGTTGCCCTGGGATTGCCGGCCAACCTGCTCGATGGCCCGCCGCGCACGCCCGCGTCCGAGTGGGCGGGGCTGGCCGGGCAAGGGGCCGTGCTGGCCGGGTCGGGTTCGCGGATGACACATCGCCAGGTTCAGGCGTGGTCGCGCGCGAACCCGGCGCTGGCGGTCGACGCCGATGCCGTGATGGCGGGGCGGACCACGCCCGGCGACGCGGCGGCCTTCGTTCTGGGGCAGGACACGCCTGCGCTGGTCTATTCCGTGGCCGACCCGGCAAGCGTGCGCGCCGCGCAGGAAAGGCACGGTCGCGAGGCGGTGGCGACCGGACTGGAGCAGTTCTTTGCGGACGTGGCGCGGCAGCTCGTGGATGGCGGCGTCAGGCGTCTCGTCACCGCGGGGGGCGAGACCTCGGGCGCCGTGGTCGAGGGGCTGGGGCTGACGGCGCTCGAGATCGGGCCGGAAATCGCGCCGGGCGTGCCGGCCGTGCGGGCCGAGGGGCGGGATCTGGTGCTGGCCCTGAAATCCGGCAATTTCGGTGGCGAGGACTTCTTCTCCGAGGCGCTGGACGTCCTGGGAGGCACGGCATGACCGAACTGACCGCCCTCAGAGAGCGGGTCTGCCTCTTTGCCCGCTCGCTCTACGATCGCGGGCTGACGCACGGGTCCACCGGCAACATCTCGGTCCGGACGCCCGACGGAGGGCTCTTGGTGACGCCGACGGGATCGTCGTTCCTGACCCTCGATCCCGCGCGCCTCAGCCTGTTCGACGGCGCCCTGCGGCATGTCGACGGCGACGCGCCGACCAAGGAGATGCCGCTGCACCGCGCCTTCTACGACACGCGCAGCACGGCGGGGGCGATCGTCCATCTTCACGCGGCGCACTCGGTGGCACTGTCGATGATGCCCGATGCGGATACCGACGACTTTCTTGCGCGGCTGACGCCGTACCCCGTGATGCAGCTCGGCAAGGTGAAGCTCCTGCCGTATTTCATGCCGGGCGATCCGGCGATCGGCGATGCCATCCGCGGACTTGCGGGCAGGCGAACGGCGGTCATGCTGGCCAATCACGGCCCCGTCGTCGCCGGAAAGGACCTCGATGCCGCTGTCTACGCGATGGAGGAACTGGAGGCGGCGGCACAATTGGCCCTAATGACCCGCGGGCTGGGGCCGAAGGGCCTGACGGACGCGGATGTCACCCGGCTTGTCCGGACCTTCGATGTCGAGTGGGACGCATGATCCGTTTATCCGCAAATCTCGGGTTCCTATGGTCCGAGCTTCCTTTGCCCGACGCGATCCGCGCCGCGAAAGCGGCCGGCTTCGATGCCGTAGAGTGTCACTGGCCGTATGCAGAGGATGCCACGCGGGTGCGGGACGCGCTCGACGAGACGGGTCTGGCCATGCTGGGGCTGAACACCGCCAAGGGCGCGCGGGCCGGCGATTCCGGTCTTGCCGCCCAGCCGGGACGCGAGGGTGAGGCCCGCGCCGCCATCGACGAGGCGTTCGCATATGGTGCGCGGATCGGTGCGCGCGCCGTGCATGTCATGGCAGGGACGGCGAACGGGGTCGAACGCGACCGGCTGCTGGATACCTTCGTGGCGAACCTTCACCACGCCTGCGACCGCGCACGAGAGGCCGGACTGGTCGCCCTGATCGAACCGCTCAACCCGTTCGACAACCCCGACTACGCGCTTCTCGGGCTCGCCTCCGCGCTCGACGTGCTGGACCGGGTGGGGCGGCCCGAGCTCATGCTGATGTTCGACTGCTATCATCTGCAGATCACCGACGGCGATCTGCTGCGCACGTTTCGCGCCTGCATCGACCGTGTCGGGCACGTGCAGTTCGCCGGTGTGCCGGACCGGGGCAGGCCGGATCGGGGCGAGATCGCCTATGACCGGCTGCTGCCCGCGATGCGCGACGCCGGCTGGACCGGTGCCTTCGGGGCCGAATATCGTTCCGGCGGGCGGACCGAGGACAGCCTGGGCTGGATGGCGGGTTTGCAGACCGGCTGAAGCGGACGGGCCGCGCGGGCCCGTCCGGTATCGCGCTCAGTCCGCGATCGCGTCCGAGACAAGCGTGCGTTCCGCCTCGGCGCCGGGGCTGCCGGCGAGCCGGTCGGCAATAACGCGCGCGCACATCGCCAGAGAGACGGCACCGGGATCCGCGTGCCCGATGCTGCGCTCGGCCAGCGGGCGGGCGCGTCCCAGCCGTGGCCGCATCGGCGCGGTCTCGCGTGCGGCGTCGGTGGCCGCGTCCGCCGCGCGGCGCCAGATCTCGGCGGCCTCGGCACCGTCCTCGGTTGCCTGCCGCAGCGTCTCGACCAACGGGACGAGCGCATCGACAAGGGTCTTGTCGCCGGGCTTGGCGCCGCCCAACCGCTCGACCCGGTCGCGTGCGATCCGGGCGCCTTCGGCAACGCCGGTGCGGGAGAGGCCGGTATCGTCCGACAGCCCGTCGCTGAGGCCCCGCAGGATCAGGCCCCAGATGGCGCCCGAGGTGCCGCCGGCCCGGTCGGCCCAGCTATCGGCCGCGCGGGCGAGCAGGCTGCGCACCCCGGCGCCCGCACTGGCCGCATCTTCCGCCGCGGCGAGCGCGGCTGCCGACCCCCGGCGCATGCCGCGGCCGTGGTCGCCATCGCCGGCAATCGCGTCGAGCTGGCCGAGCGCGTGCTCGGCATCCGCCAGCGCGGCGTCCATGTCGCGCAGCATCTGAAGAACGCGGCCGGCGTCGTCGCGCGAGGCGGCGCTTGCCTCGGGAAGCGGGGCGATCTCCTCGACCGTGGCCGGCAGGGGCTCGGCCGCGCCGCGCGGTTCGATCACGCCCTTGCGCAGGGCGGGGGTGTCGGTCGGGGCCTGCCAGAGCGGCTCCAGTTCATCGTCCAGGAAGCACACCGTCAGCGAGCAGCCGGCCATGTCGAGGCTGGTGACGAACTCGCCGCAGATCGGGGCGACCAGATCGATCCCCTCCTTCCGCAGACGGTCGGAGACATGGGTCCAGAGCACGAAGAGCTCTTCGTACTTCGTCGCGCCAAGCCCGTTCAGTATCACCGCCGCGCGACCAGACCAGCCTTCGGGGCGCTCTGCGAGAAGTCTGTCCACCAACAGTGCCGCCAGATCGGCGGCGGGCAGCGCGTCGATCTCGTCGATGCCCGGCTCGCCGTGGATGCCGAGCCCGACACCGACCCGGCCCTTTTCGACGTGGAACAGCGGCTCGCGCGCGCCGGGCAGGGTGCAGCCGTCGAAAGCCACGCCGAAGGACAGTGTGCGGCGGTTCGCGTGCTCGGCCAGGCGCATGACACCGTCGATGTCGTGCCCCGCCTCCGCGGCGGCCCCGGCGATCTTGAAGACGACGACGTCCCCGGCCACGCCGCGCCGCTGGTGATGCGCTTCGGGATCGGCGCTGGCTATGTCGTCCGTCACGATCAGGTTGCGCGCGTCGATGCCGTGGTCGCCCAGCCGTTCGCAGGCGGCGCCGAAGTTCAGCACGTCGCCGGCGTAGTTGCCGTAGCCGAAAACGATGCCGCCGCCACGGTCGGCCAGCTTTCCGACCCGCGCGATCGCCTGAGTCGAGGGCGAGGCGAAAATGTCGCCGGCGACGACCGCATCCGCGCCGCCGGGCCCGACATATCCGGCGAAGGCTGGATAATGACCCGAGCCGCCGCCGATCACGACGGCCACCTTGCCCGCCGGTGTCGCCGTCGATCGCACCGCGCCGTCGGGGACGTGGCGGACATGGTCGGGGTACAGGTCGCAGAAGCCCTTCAGCGCGGTCTGTGCAAAGGTCTCGGGATCGTCGTGGATATGGGTCATGACGTCACCATCGTGGCTCGGAGGATCTTGCGAAGATAAGTCAGGTTGGTCGCGCAGACGCTCAGTCCGTCGCCGCCATAATGCTCCAGCGCGAAGGCGCTGCGGAACCCCGCGTGAAACGCCATCCGCACGGCTTCGCGCCAGTTGATGACCCCGAACTCGAGCGGCGCGGGCGAAGACATCGCCATGCCGGTGCCGTGGTCTTCCATCCGGTAGTAGTTCTTGGCGTGCCAGTAACCGGCGAAAGGGGCGAGCTTTTCCATCATGCTGCGCCAATCCTCGACCGGCCGGTGCAGCCGCACCAGGTTGCCCAGGTCGCAGTTCACCTTGACGTTCGGCAGGTCCACGTCGGTGGCGAAGCGGACTGCCCCGTCGGCCGTGCCGAGATAGGTGTCCTCGTACATCTCGAGCGAGATCTCGAGCCCGAGCTCCCCGGCATGCCGGCCCAGCTCGGCGATCCGCGCCACCGCCTTGTCGTAGACGTCCCTGTCGTCCGGGTTGACCACGCCCTGCACGGTCCAGAACCACAGCGCCTGTTGCTGGACCTGGGTGAGCGGACCGAAAAGCCCAAACGACACCGCCCCGGCGCCGATCTCGGCCGCGGTGTCAATGACCCGGTGCCCGTATTCGAGGAACTCGTCGCCGCGCTCGGGGTCGATGACGCTGCGGCGGGCGGTGGAGATCGCCGGGATCGACAGGCCCACATCCCGCGTGACGGCCATGAACTCGTCCAGGCGGCTGCGCTCCAGGTCGGCAAGGCGGATCCAGCTATCGAACGGATCGACATGGGCAAAGCCCGCGGCGGCGACTTCGGCAAGGGCGACGCCCCATTCGTCCGCGCTCTGGTCCTGGACGGTCCGTCCGTCTCCGAGGTCGTTCTTGCGGTGGATCATGGCCGAGGCGATCGGCCATGTCTCGGGGTTGTAGCGTCGGATCGTGGTATCTCGCATCGGTCCTCCCTCTGTCCTCTGCGCCGTCAGGGGCTCAGGCCGCCTGCCGGGCAGTTCTGGCCATGCGGATCGCCAGGCGCAGCGCCTCGCGCGTGGCGCCCACGTCGGCGATCCCCTTGCCGGCGATGTCGTAGGCCGTGCCATGGGCCGGTGTGCACAGCGGGTAGGGCAGGCCGCCCATCATGGTCACGCCCTTGTCGAAGCCCATCATCTTCATCGCGATCTGACCCTGGTCGTGATACATCGTCAGGACAGCGTGATAGTCTTCCTTGAGCGCACGCAGGAACACCGTGTCCGACGGGTAGGGGCCCTCGATCTCGAAATCCTCGGTCTCGGCCCTTTCCTTCGCGCGTGCGACGGCGGGTTCGATGATCTCGATCTCTTCGGTGCCGAAGCTGCCGCCGTCGCCCGCATGGGGGTTCAGGCCCGCCACGGCGATCCGGGGTCGGTCGATACCGGCGCGGCGCAGGCAGCGCACCGTCAGGTCGACCTCGGCGAGGATCTTGTCCTCGCTGAGATTGTCCGAGACCTCTTTCAGCGGGACATGGGACGTGACGCGGGCGTTCCAGATCTTTTCGAGCACGTTGAACTCGCGGATCTTGCCGTTGAAGCCGGTCACGTCGGCCACGAAGCGGATCTCGTCGTCGTAGCCGGGGAAGGAATAGCGCATCGCCTGCTTGTTGAACGGGGTAAAGCAGATGCCGTCGACCTTGCCGGCATGGGCCAGCAGCAGGGCCTCGCGGAAGTTGCGGCAGGCGAAGTCGCCCCCGGCCTTCTCGGCGGTGCCGCGCGTGACGGTGGCGGGGTCGAGATGGCCGAGATCGACGAACACGTTGCCGTCGGTGGCAAGCGCCGTCTCCATGTCGCCGACCGTCGGCAGCTCGGGCGCGATCCCGGCGATCCGCGCGCCCTCGTCGAAGACGCGCCGGTCTCCGATGACGACCAGCCGCGCCTCGTCCCGCGCTTCCGGCAGGTCCACGAGGCGGGCGGTCAGTTCGGGGCTGATGCCCCCTGGGTCACCCATCGCCACGGCGAGAGTGGGCAGTTCCTCGGTCCTGTCCGTCATGCGGGGTATTCCTTGTCCTTAACTGTGCGGCGGGCGACTCTTACGGCGCGATTTGTCGTATGTATACAGAATACCTGCATCTTGCTGCGGTTCAAGTTGTGCCGGCGGCGGGTGTTGCGCGGCGCGTGGATTTGGCTGCTAATGCTCGCATTTATTCTTTAATTCCTCTCTTTCCATTTGGTTCGCTGCGACGGCAGATAGTCATTGTAGGACATTCTCTCTTCGTACTGTATACAAAATATTTAACATAGAATATTGACATCATCAAGATGACGGTGAAGGTTGAGCCTGCGACAAGGTAAATTCTGGGAGGAGACCATGAGACTTTCGCATCTGATCGCCTGCACGACGGCGCTGACCGTGCCGTTCGCGGCCGTGGCGCAGGACAGCTTCCCGAGCGAGACCGTCGAGGTGGTCACGCATTCCGGTGCCGGTGGCGGCACCGACATGACGGCGCGCATGATGATGCGCAGCGTCTCGCCGATCCTCGGGGAGGACATGGTGGTGGTGAACCGCCCCGGCGGGTCCGGTGCCGTCGCGATGGACTATGTCGAGGAGCGCCCCGAAGACGGGCACACCGTGCTCGTCTACACGTCCTCGCACGCCGTCACGCAGGCCAAGAACGGCGCCTCCGAGGCGCAGAACCTGATTCCGATCGCCCGCGGCACGAACGATCCCCAGATCCTCTTCACCCGCTGCGAGGAATTCGACGACACGCAGACCTTCCTCGACGCGCAGGAGGATGAAAGCCTCGATTACGGCGTGACCCACGTCTACAACATCGACGGCATCTCGGCCTTCCTGTTCGCCGAGGCGGCAGGCCTGCAGCGGCCCGACATCGTGTCGTTCGAGGGCGGCGGCGACCTGATCACCAACCTCGTGGGCGGCAACGTCGACGTGGCGGTGCTGAACTACGGCGAGGCGGCAAGCCAGGTCGAGGCGGGCAATGCCTGCCCGATGGTCGTGATGGGCTCCGAGCCGGTCGCGACGATCCCGGACACGCCCACCTCCGACTCGCTCGGGATCGACGCCGATTTCGCGACATCGCGCGGCTTCGCCGTGGCAGAGGGCACGCCGGACGAGGTCGTCGAGACACTGCGCTCGGCGTTCATGGAAGGCATGCAGACCGAAGAATACGGCGAGTTCCTGACCAGCCAGGGTCTCGACGACAGCTCGATCGCCGATTCCGAGGCCTGGGGCGAGCAGATGAACTCGCTGGTGTCGCGCATGAGCAGCGCGCTGCAAGAGCTCGGCTACACCAACTGAGCCGGTAGAGGCGCCGGGGCGGCCTCCGGGCCGCCCGGCCACGGCCACCAAGGGAGGACACGATGAGACTGACCCGCGCCGCCCGGCTTCTGGCCCCGGTCTGCCTGATCGGGGTGTTTGCCGCCATCGCATTCGGCTGGACGCTGACCTTCGAGAACGTCCCCCCGATGCTGGTGCGGAGCTTTCAGCCCTCGGCGTTCCCGCAGCTGGTCTGCGGTTTGATCGTCGCTCTCTCGATCCTCGCGGGCTATAACACGGTCCGCCATGACGACGCCGACAATCTCGATGGCATCCCGCGTCAGTTCTACCTGACTATCGGCGTGCTCATCATCGCGAGCCTCGTGGCGATGACCCTCGATTTCCTTCTGGCCATGATGGTCGGCGCCGCGGGCATCGCGGCCGCCTGGGGCGAGCGTCGCGCCAGCATCCTGATCGGTGTCGGCCTGGTCGGGCCGGTGCTCACCTTCCTTCTGTTCAACGAGGCGCTGCAGATCCGCTTCCCCCGCGGCGTCCTTCTCAACATCTATTACGGGTGGTGACATGAGCGACGTTCTCTCTGGACTGACGGCGCTTGGGGATCCCTATCTCATCTCGCTGATCATCCTGACGACCCTCGTCGGCACGGTGATCGGCCTGCTTCCCGGCCTGAACGCCACCACCGGGGCGGCGCTGCTTCTGCCCTTCACTCTGACGCTGGAGCCGCTGGCGGCGACCGTTGTCCTGGCGACGATCTACGGGTCCGCCACCTTCGCGGGCGCGATCACCGCGATCCTGATCAACACGCCCGGCACGCCCGCCTCGGCGACCACCTGCCTCGACGGCTACCCGCTGGCCCAGAAGGGCGAGGCGGGGCGTGCCATCGGGGTCGCGACCGTCGCCTCGACGGTGGGCGGGGTCTGCTCGGTGCTGTTCCTGCTGTTCGTCGGCCCCTTCATGGCCGGCGTCGCCTACAAGTTCGGGCCGCCCGAGTACTTTGCCCTGACCCTGTTCGGCCTGTCGATGCTGGCCACGATCGGCAGCGGTTCCGCGGTCAAGAGCCTGATCGCCGGGGCCTTCGGCGTCTTGCTGTCGACCATCGGGGTCGACCTGCTGACCGGGGTCGAACGCTATACCTTCGGCACGAACATGCTTTACGACGGGATCAGCTTCGTCGCGGTGATGATCGGCATCTTCGGCATCGCCGAGCTGCTGGAGCAATCGACCCGGTTGCACGTGGTGCGCAAGATCGTGGCGATGAAGGCGGCGAAGCTGCCCTCGCGCGAGGATTTCGCCCGTATCCGGACGACGATCCTGCGGTCCACCGGCATCGGGACGCTGGTGGGCATCCTGCCCGCCGAAGGCTCTACCATCGCGTCGATGATCGGCTACAACGAGGCGCGGCGCTTCTCGCGGCACAAGGACAATTTCGGCAAGGGCGAGATCGAGGGCATCGCGGCCTCCGAAGCGGCCAACAACGCGGCGGTCGGGGGCACGCTGGTGCCCACGCTCGCGCTCGGCATTCCCGGCAGCCCGACGGCGGCGATCATTCTCGCCGGTCTTCTGACCCAAGGCGTCCGTCCGGGACCGACGATGTTCCAGGAGCAGGGTGAATTCCTCGGCGTGCTGTTCGCGGCGCTGCTTCTGGCCAATCTACTGTTCCTCGCGCTGGGGCTCTTGGGCGCGCGCGTCTTCGCCCAGATCACTCTGATCCCGGTGCGCATCCTCTGGCCCTTGGTCTTCATCTTCTCGCTGGTCGGGGCATATGCCATCCGGCAGGCGCCGTTCGACATCTACGTCGCGCTCTGTTTCGGGGTCATCGGGTTCCTGATGAACCGCACCGGCTTCTCAGTCGTGTCCCTCGCCATCGGCCTCGTCCTCGGCGGGATGATCGAGCAGCGGCTCGGGCAGTCGATGTCGATGTTCGACGGAAACTGGCTGATGTTCCTGACGCGCCCCATCGCGGTGGTGTTCTTCGTGCTGACCGCCCTGGTCTTGTTCACGGGACCCACGCGCCGCGGTCTGCAGAAACTGAGGCGAAGCACTGCGTGAGGGGCGTCGAATTCCGGTTGGATACAGTATATGGTGTAGCCACGTGCCGGAGAGCGGAGGAACAATGGAAGCCGGGGAACCGACATCTCTTCAGATCGAGAAGCAGAGCCTGCATGATCAGGTCGCCAGCCGGATCCGCGACCTGATCATCGAGGGGCATCTCGAACCGGGCAGCCGGATCGACGAGGCCAAGCTGGTCGAACAACTCGGTGTCTCCCGCACGCCGTTCCGCGAGGCGCTCCGCACCCTTGCCGCCGAGGGGCTGATCGTCATCCGCCCGGCGCGGGGCAGCATGGTGCGCAAGCTGTCGCGGGCGGATGTCTTTTCGATGCTCGAGGTGCTGGCCGAGATGGAACGTCTCGCCGGCCGGACGGCCTGCGAACGGGCGAGCGACAGCGAGATCGCCCATGCTCGCGACCTGCACGAGCGGATGCTCGAATACTACCGCTCGGGCGAGCGGATGCCGTATTACAAGCTCAACCAAGAGTTCCACACCTTCATCGCCTCGCTCTCGCGCAACGAGACGTTGTGCGAGATCCAGGGCAACATCATGGCCCGGCTGAAGCGGATCCGGTTCATCGGCAACAGCGAGCCCGAGCATTGGCGGGCCGCCGTGGACGACCACGAGGAAATGATGGACGCGCTCGCGGCCCGTGACGGTCAGCGGCTGGGAGACATCATGGCCCACCACCTGTCCGAGACCTGGCAGCGCGTGAAGAACGTGATCTGAGGGGGCGGCGCGCGCTCTCCGCGGTGCGGACAAATCTTTCTGCTAGATTCTCGGGCTACGCTGACGGGCGACGAGACACCGCAGCGAGCCCGGCCGCGTGCCTACGGCGGGCGGTCGCACGTTGCTCCGGTGGCGCGTCGCCGCTGCAACCGAGATCCGGAAAGGCCCGCCATGTTCCGCCAGCCGCATCCATCGCGCCATGCGCCCGTCGGCGCGCGACACCTGTGCCGCGCCGCTCTCCTCGTTGCGGGCCTTGGGTGGGCAACCGGGGCCGCCGCACAGGATCTCGAGATCGTCACCGAGGAATACGCGCCGGCCAACTTCACCGGAGAGGATGGCGCGATTGCCGGAATCGTCACAGATACCGTGCGACTGATGGCGGAGCGGGCCGGGCTCTCGGTCTCGATGGAGATGCTGCCGTTCAAGCGCGGCTATGCCCTCGTCCAGGGCGGCGCGGACCGCTGTTTCATGGCGCTCTGGCGCATCCCTGCGCGCGAGGATGATTTCACCTGGGTCGGGCCGATCCTGAAGGACGGCTACGCCCTGTTCGCCCGGGCTGGCGAGGCGCCCGATGTCGACAGCATCGAGGACAGCTTCGGCCATCCCACAGGCGCCGTCGCGGGATGGGGCAGTACCGAGGCGATGCAGGAGGCGGGTCATCCCAACCTCGAGATCGTGAGCCTCGACATCGCAAACATGCGCAAGCTGGCCGCCGGGCGACTCGACCTGTGGCTGAGCGGCCTGCTGTCGGCCCCCTGGCGCGCGGCCCGGCAGGATCTGGCGCTCGAACGTGTGCGGGTGGTCGACGAGGTCGACCTGTCCCTCGCCTGCCATCCCGACACCGATCCCGACACGATCGCCGGCCTTTCGGCCGCGTTGCAGGCCTTGACGGACGAAGGGGCGGTGCAGGCGATCCGGGCGCGCTACCTCGACACGGCGGCGAGCGAGAACTAAGCGGTCACTCCCGCGGTTTGCGCCGGGCGGTGAAGGAGCGGTTCAGCCGCACGGTCGCATCCCGCATCTCGGGGCCGACGAGGTACAGGCCGACGAGGATCAGGGCGATCGAGCCCCAGGTCAGCGCCGACAGCCGCTCGTCCAGCAGGAGCGAGCCCCACATGATGCCGGCGACAGTTTTCACGTAGGCGCTCTGACTGGCGAAGAGCGCCCCGGCGACCTGAACCAGATGGCACCCGATGACACCGCCGACAGCGGTGGCGGCCCCCATGGCGAGCGTCAGCATCTCGATCCGGCCCGGCTCCCACGGCGCAAGGTCAGAGAATGCGCCGCTCAGCCATGCGGCCGGCACGAGAACGGCCGTCGACAGGGCCATCATCAGGCCGAAGGCCGCGGTGAAGTCGATATGGGTGGGCTGGCGGGCGGCCATCAGTATGCCCTCGACCGCGATGCTGACGGGGATCAGCAGGGCGACGGCCAGCAGGACGATCTGTCCCATATCGGCGCCCGCGAGCCGGGTGAAGAGCATCGCGGTCACGCCGACGAGCCCCACGCCCAGCCCGGCGAGGCGTCGCGGCGTCGTGCGCTCGACCCGGGTGACGGCCGCGATCGCGAAGACCACGAAGCCCTGCACGGTAACGATCAGTGACAGCATCGTCGCCTCGAGGTGCCCGGCGAGTTCCACGATGGCGATCTTCTGGATGATCCCGTTCAGGGCGGCCCAGGTCAGGAAGTAACCGATCTCGCCCCGACCCAGCCGCGGCAGCCGTCGCCGCAGCGCGGCCGAGCCGAGGCAGAGCAGCGCGGCCACGAGGTTGATCTGCACCACCAGGGCCAGCGGTTCGGCCCCCGCCCCCGCCGCGAGGCGCGATAGCGCGGGCATCAGGCCCCACA
This sequence comes from Tranquillimonas rosea, assembly GCF_900111315.1. Lineage (GTDB taxonomy): Bacteria > Pseudomonadota > Alphaproteobacteria > Rhodobacterales > Rhodobacteraceae > Tranquillimonas > Tranquillimonas rosea. Next base: position 84,224 of record NZ_FOGU01000013.1, on the reverse strand, counting down.
GGATGCCCAGGGCGATGACCAGCAGGCTGCCCTGAAGCATCCGGATCGTGCGCTTCAACCTCAGTTCGCGTTCGTAGATCTCGCTCACCATCCCGCGGAACACCGCCGCGAGCCGGCCGAGCGCGTCGTTTCGCTCGGCCACGTCGTCGACCTGGACCGTGTCGGCGCCGATGCTGCCGTGCTCCACCAACTCGGCGGCGCGGGTCAGGCGCTCGACTGCGCGGAAATAGTCGCGCTCGTGGTCGCGGAACCGCTTCCGCGCGAGAGAGGCGCCGAGCCGCGCCTCGAGGATCACCGGATCGAAGCTCTTCGGCAGGAAATCCACGGCGCCGAGGTGGATGGCGCGGACGACACTTTCGGTCTCATCGTCCAGCGACGAGACGACGATCACCGGCACGTCGGTCAGGTCCGGGTCCGCCTTCATCGCGCGTAGCACGTCGAAACCGTCGAGACGCGGCATCACGATGTCGAGCAGGACGGCATCGAATCCCCCCGACCGCAGCATCTCGAGCCCCGACACGCCATCCTCGGCGGCGTCGGGTCGGTGGCCCAGGCGCGCCACCGCCTTGACCAGCTTCTTGCGGCCGAAAAGGCTGTCGTCGATCACGAGTATGCGTGCCGGCGCCTCGCCGACCTCGGGGGGCGGGGTCATCTGTGTGTCAGGGTCGCGGTAATTCATGCAGGTCCAGCCTGTCGAGCGCGCCGCGGGCGGCGGCCTCGTCCCGTGCGATCGCTTCTACCTCGGCGACCGGGTTCTCGGGCCCGCCGTCGAGGCAGGCCCGTTCCAGCGCGGCGCAGCGTGCGGCTAGCTCCTGCGCGCCGACGTCGCGGGCGTTGGATTTCAGGGTATGCGCCGCGATGCGCAGCGCTTCGATGTCGCCGGTCCTGGCGCTCTGGCGGAGGGTTGCCACAAGCTCGGCCGCGCCCGCGCGGTAATCGTCCAGGATCTCGGCCAGGTCGTCGGTGTCATGCCCGAGCGTCGCGAGCAGGCCGGCCAGGGCGCGGGTGTCCAGCGTCGTCTCGGTCATGTCGGTTCCGCCTCGTTGCCGGCATCGCGATGACGCAGCTGCGCGCCGCGGCGGAGGCTGTCGATCAGCGCCACTTGGTCGAGTGGCTTGCTGAGGTAGTCGTCCATCCCGGCACGCAGATAGCTTTCCCGGTCGGACGCCATCGCGTTGGCGGTCAGGGCGACGATATAGGGCCGCGTCTCCGCCGGCAGGCGGGCGCGGATCTCGCCGGTGGCGGTCACGCCGTCCATGTCCGGCATCTCGATATCCATCAGCACCACATCGAACCGCTCGGCCGCGCAGCGTTCGATGGCGTCCTCGCCCGATTTCGCGATCGTCGGGTCGTAGCCGAGACGCTTGAGGATCTTCTGGCCGACCTTGCGGTTCATCCGGTTGTCGTCGACCAGCAGGATCGCCAGATCCTTCGCCTCTTCCGGCAGGACGGTTGCCGGCGGGGTGCCGTCGCGGGCGTCGCGGGCCTCGTCCGGCGCGATGGCCGTCGCCATCGCGTTCAGGAGGTGCCCGGTCTTGGCGGGTTTCGAGAGCACGGCGGCGAAGCCGACAGCCTCGATCCCGGCGCGGAACTGGGCATCGGCCGGCGCGACCGAGGTGAACATGACCAGCGGCATCGCTTTGGCCGGGCCACCCCGCAGGCGCCGCGAAAGCTCGAGCCCGTTCATTCCGGGCATGTCGAAGTCGATGAGCGCAACGTCGAAGCGCTCGCCGACGGCGACCCGATCCAGCGCTTCGTCCGGCGTCGCGACGACATGGGGCCTGAGTTCCCAGCCCCTGAGCTTCTCGGCAAGGATCAGGCGGTTGGTCGGGTTGTCGTCCACCACCAGCACGTGCGCCCCGCGGATCGCCCGCGCCCGCCGTTCGCGGGCCACCCGATCCGGCAGCGGCGCGGCCTCGCAGGGGATGGTGACGGTGAAGGTGGTGCCCCGGCCGAATGTGCTTTCGACCGTGATCTCGCCGCCCATCAGCTCGACCAGGCGCTTGGTGATGACAAGCCCCAGCCCCGTCCCCCCGAAGCGGCGCGTGGTCGAGGCGTCGACCTGGCTGAACGACTTGAACAACCGGTCGAGCCGGTCCTCCGGGATGCCGACGCCGGTGTCGCGCACACTCAGAGTCAGGAGCGTCGTCTCGCCTTCGGAAAGCGCCGGCGCGGGGCGGGAGCTGGAAAGCGTCAGCACAACCTCGCCCTCTTCGGTGAATTTCACCGCGTTGTTCAGCAGGTTCAGCAGGATCTGCTTCAGCCGCACCGGATCGCCGATCACGCCCGCGGGCACGTCGGACTGCACGTGGCAGCCCAGGCCGATCCCCTTTTCGGCGGCCCGTGACGCGACCAGCTCGACCGTCGACTCGGCGGTGTCGGGCAGGTCGATCGGAATCCGCTCCAGTTCCAGCGCGCCGGCCTCGACCTTCGAGAAGTCGAGGATGTCGTTGATGATCGTCAGCAGCGTGCCGGCCGCGGCCGAGATCGTCTGCGCGTGATCCTGCTGCTCGTCGTCCAGCCGCGTCGCCTGAAGCAGCGTGCTCATCCCGACGATGGCATTCAGCGGCGTGCGGATCTCGTGGCTCATAGTGGCCAGGAACGCGCTTTTGGCCTCGTTGGCGGCCTCGGCGCTGTCCTTGGCCTCCTGCAACTCGTCCGAGATGCGTTTCTGTTCCGAGATGTCCGAGTGCACCGCAACGCGGCCGCCGCTGCCTGTCGCGCGGTAGCCGACCTGGTGCCAGCGTTTGTCGCCGGTGGACTGCACGAAGGCGTCGCCCGCCTGCCGATAGCGCTCGGCCTGCCGGTCGATCCACCCCGCCGCATCGGCCCGCGCGCCCGGAAACCGGCCCGACCCGGAGGCCCGGCGCAAGAGCGAGCGAAAGGGCGTGCCGGTGTCGAGCGGGGCGTCCTCGGCCCCCAGCATCACCTCACGGTAACGGCCGTTGGCGACGATCAGGCGGTCTCGCTCGTCGAACAGGGCGAAGCCTTCCGAGATGTTCTCGATCGCGTCGATCAGGCGCCCACGCGCCTCCTGCGCCTCGGCCTCGGCGTCGGCGAGCTTGGCCGTGCGCTCGGCCACCCGGCTCTCGAGCCGTTCGTTGGCCTCGCGCAGTTGGGCCTGTGTGCGCTCCTGCTTGCGCTGCATGTCGTTGAAGGCGGTGACGACGCGCCCGATCTCGTCGCCGCTCGGCCAGTCGACATAGGCGTGCCGCTCGCCCGCCCGGACGCGGTGTATGCTGTCGAGCAGCAGTCCCAGCGGCCGGCCGATCACCCGACGGTTCGCGACGAGCGCCGCCCCCACGGTCGCGCCCAGCAGCACCAGCGCCAACACCGCAGCGAGCGCGAGACGCTGGCGCGCATAGGCATTGATGCGGGCGTCGCTGAGCGTCAGGCCCAGCGTTCCGATCTGTCGCGCTTCCTGCCCGTCGCCGTGCAGGATCGAGACCTCGGCGCTGTAGGCCGCCGCCGGATCCATGCCCGCCCCCGCCCTTGCGACCAGGCTGCCGCTCTGGTCGCGCACCACGGCGCCGACCACGTCGCTGTCGCTCATCAGCGCCTGGACGATCAGCTCGACCTGGCTGTCGGCGATGTTCCACATCGGCCGCGAGAGCACCGATGCCTGGATCGAAGCCAGGCGGTCGAGCTTGTTGCGCAGCTGTTCCTCGGCGGTGCGCCCCGCGATCACCTCGTAGATGCCGAAGGCCAGCGCGATGGACACCACCACGAGGGGCGCGACATAGAGAAGAAACCGCGCCTGCACCGACCGGGCCGCGCCCAGGGCCGACGCCACGCGCGCCGCGGCGCCGTCCAGCCGCGAGGACGCGTTCGACCCGATCATCTCGGAGCACCGGGCGCCGGCGGCGCGGCGGGCGAACACACGAACGCGCGGCGCGAAGGCGAACCGGTTCTCTCAGCGTCGGCCAATGGATCACCCCCTCGATCAATACTCCTGTCGCGCCGCCGGTGGACCGCCGGGGCGCTGAAGGCGCGCGGCGTCTCCCCACTCCGGCGAGCGGCGAATATTCGCGAATGACACGGGTCTTGGTCGCGCAAGAATCTTTGCAGACTATTTGCGTGGTCCGGTCCCGTCGCGTGGGCGTGCTGAGTCCCGGCGCGGCCGGAACTTTCGCCCGTCTCGGGCGTGCCCAACGCGGCACGGGCTTGGCGGAGCGGTCGCGCGGGCTCAATTTACCTGCGTCGGTTCCGGTGGCGGACCGCGACGGTGCAACGAGACGAACGGGCGATGAAGGTCGTGGGCAGGGGACGGACATGAAGACGAGGGCAGGGAACGAGACCGTGCGCGACGCGGTCCTCACCCACGGTGTCGTCAGCTCCCGTCCCGAGGACCTGCTCACCGGCACCGGCTGGCGCGTCGCCGTGGCGGTGCTGCGCGAAGCGGTGCTGCGGCTCTGGAGCGACGACGCCTTCGGGCTGGCGGGCAACGTGGCGTTCCGCATGTTGCTCGCGATCTTCCCGTTCCTGATCTTCACCAGTTCGCTCACCGCGTTCTTCGGCGACAAGTCGATGGCCGACGACCTGACCGATTTCCTGATCGCGATCGTGCCGACCGCCCTGGTCGAGCCGATCGTCTCTGAGGTGCAGCAGGTCATGTCGGTGCAGCGCGGCGGCGTTCTCAGTATCGGTATCCTGCTGACGATCTGGTTCGCAGTGGGCGGCGTCGACGGTGTGCGCGTCGGCCTCAACCGGTCCTACGGCGTGCGCGAGACCCGGTCGGCGATCGTGCTCTATGCGGTGCAGAGCCTGACAGTCGTTCTGGCCGGCCTCGTGCTTGTGCTGGTCGGCTACCTGCTGGTGCTGGCGCCGCGGGCCGGGTCATGGCTGCACATGCTAATGCCGGGGTTCGATCCGTCCTCGGTCAAGGTCAGCCTTGTGCGCTACCCGGCGGCGGGAGTCATCCTGCTGGTCGCGCTGTTCGTGGCGCATGTGTTCCTGCCGGCCCGCCGCACCCGGTTCTCGAGCATCTGGCCCGGCGTCGTCTTCACCGTCTCGGCGTGGACCGCGCTGACCGCGGTCTTTTCCTACTACCTGTCGAGCTACGCGGCCTATTCCAGCTATTATGCCGGGCTCGCCGGTATCATCGCGGCCCTCTACTTCATGTATCTCGCCGCGCTGATCCTGATCTTCGGCGGCGAACTGAACCGCGCCATCCGCATCCGCCGCCTCGCGCGGGCCCTGCGCGGGCGCGAGCCGAAGTGAAGCGGCGTCCATCGGGCGTACACGCTCCGCTCAAGCCGCGCGGTGTCGCGAGGGACGGAGTGCGGCGTTCTGTCTCGGGCCTGCCAGTATCGCTTCATCTCTGTTGACTCTCCGTAATTCCGGCCTCTTTAGGCCGCAGCGTTCCAAGTGACGATAACGGCTGCCAGAAGGGAACATGACGCCGTGATGGGGTATAACAGCGCCATTCTCGACGTTGTCGCGGACGGCATCATCTGCATCGACGAGTACGGCCGTATCATGACTTTCAACAAGTCGGCCGAGACGATGTTCGGATACACGGCGGACGAGATGATCGGCCAGAAGATCAATGTCCTCATGCCGGCGTCCCATGCCGAGTGGCACGACACCTATCTCAGGAACTATTCGACCAGCGGCAAGGCCAAGCTGATCGGGATGCGGCCCGAGTTGGAAGGGAAGCGGCGCGACGGCGAGATCTTCCCGATCGAGGTCGGGCTGACCGAGGCGCACCATGAGGGCAAGCGGGTGTTCGTGAGCGTCGTCCGCGATATCACCGAGCGCAAGCGCGTCGAACGCCTGAAGGCGGAGTTCATCGCGACCGTGAGCCACGAGCTGCGGACGCCGCTCACGGCCGTCTACGGGCCGCTGTCCCTGATCAAGAGCGGTGAACTCGGCACGTTGTCGCCCGCCGTCGACAACGCCACCGAGATCGCAGTGAGGAATTGTCAAAGCCTGATGAAGCTGGTCGATGACCTGCTGGACTTCGAAAAGCTCTCGTCGGGTCGCCTGTCGCTCGACAGCCGGTCCCATCAACTGCGGGCGCTCGTCGGCGACGCGGTCCTGCGGAATCAGGCTCTCGCCGGGTCCTATGGCGTCACGCTGGCACAGCGCGGCGGCTCGGTGGACACCTATATCCACGTGGACGAGGATCGCTTTCAGCAAATTCTCGGGAATCTCATCGCCAACGCGCTGAAGTTCTCCGAAAAGGGTGCGGCGGTTCACGTCGAGGTGTCGGAGGGGGCGGATCTGGTGAAAGTGTCGGTGACCGACACCGGCATCGGCATCGCGGAAGAGCACCACGACCGGATCTTCAAGAGGTTTTCGCAGGTGGACGGGTCGGACGCGCGGAGCGCCGGCGGCAGCGGTCTGGGCCTTGCCATCAGCAAGGACCTGACCGAGCGGATGGGCGGAGAGATCGGGTTCGCATCGGCCGCCGGGCAGGGGGCGACGTTCTGGGTCTCATTTCCCCGCGCGATCCGTCCCGATCCGGCCGTTGTCGCCGAGGGGGCGGTCCTGCCGGCCTGACGTGTCCGGATCCCGGAAACCTTTCCGGCGGAAATGGTTCGACGCGCGTGGCGTGATAGGAGCGTGCCGATCCCGCGCCCGCACCGGAGAGACCTGATGACCGACCTGTTCGACACGGCCCCCTCGCACGGGGATCAGCCGCTGGCCGCAGCGCTGCGGCCGACCACGCTCGACGATGTCATCGGGCAGGATCACCTGGTCGCGCCGGAGTCGGTGCTGCGCCGCCGGATCGCGGCCCGGCGCCTTGGAAGCACGGTGCTCTACGGGCCGCCCGGTATCGGCAAGACGTCCATCGCGCGCGCCGTTGGCAACATGCTGGGCAAGGATTTCTGTCCGCTTCACGCGACCCGCGCCGGGGTGAAGGAGATCCGGCGGATCGCCGACGAGGCGCGCAGCCGTCCGACCCTGATCTTCGTGGACGAGGTGCACCGTTTCAGCGCGACGCAGGCCGACGACCTGCTGAGCATCTGCGAGGACGGGGTCGCGGATTTCATGGGCGCGACCACGCAGAACCCGTATCACGCACTTCCGAAGGCGCTCGTGTCGCGGTCGACCATCCTCAAGCTCGAGCCGCTCACGATCGAGGACATGGAACGGGTCATCGACCGCGGGCTGGGCCACCTCGCGGCCGCCGGGATCGACGTCCGCCTGTCGGATGCTCACAAGCGGATGGTGGCCGGACGCTCGGGCGGGGATGCGCGCCGGGCGCTGATGACGCTGGAAAGCCTGGCCGTCGGTCATGGCGAAGGCCGGACGGTCGAGATCACGGACGAGATGCTGGCCGATGCCTACCAGGCCGCCGCCGTGAACCACGACCGTTCGGGCGATCAGCACTATGACGTCATCTCGGCCTTCGTGAAGTCGATGCGCGGTTCGGACCCGGATGCGACGCTCTACTGGCTGGCGCGGCTGATCCATGCGGGCGAGGACCCGCGCTATATCGCCCGCCGGATCATGATCCACGCGTCCGAGGACGTGGGGCTGGCCGACAACACCGCGTTGCAGACCGCCGTGGCCGCCGCGCAATCGGTCGAGATGATCGGCTATCCCGAGGCGCAGATCATCCTGTCGCACGCCGCGCTTCACGTGGCGCGCGCGCCGAAATCTACCTCGGCCTGCCGGGGCATCTCGGCCGCGATGGCCGCCGTGGCCAACGAGGCGCCGATCGATGTCCCGCTGCATCTGCGCGACGCCCACTATGCCGGGGCGCGAGACCTGGGGCATGTGGGCTACCGCTTGCCCCATGACGACCCGCGCGGCTGGGTCGAGCAGGACTATGCGCCGGGCGTCGAGGCCGGCCGCTTCTACCAGAGCGATGCGCGGACCAGCCCGACTTTCGAGAGCCGGGCGGACGCCTACTGGGAGGCCGTTTCGGGCCGCAAGCCACCCCGCACGTTCTGAGCGGGTTGCACCGGCGGGGCGATGGTATCGGGGCGCGCGGTTGCGCTATGACCCGATGCGGAGGCGGACAGAAGGGCGGCTTGCAGATGACCACCGACCGGACGAATGACCCGAAGCCCTGCGCGTGGGAGGTCGACGGCCTCCGCCTTGCGGGGCTGGCATGGGGGCCAGAGGACGGCACTCCGGTGCTGGCGCTGCACGGCTGGATGGACCACGCCGAAAGCTTTCGCGAACTGGCGCCGCGTCTTGCCGGGTGCCGGGTCGTTGCGCTCGACCTGAGCGGGCAGGGCCTGAGCGCCCATCGCGCCGCCCACGCGACCTACAACATCTGGGATGACCTGCCGCAGCTCGCCGGGGTGATGGACCGGCTGGGCTGGGACGACTGCGTGCTGCTCGGCCACTCGCGCGGCGCCAACATCGCGGCGCTGTTCGGCGCCGCCCAGCCCGACCGTGTCCGCGCCCTCGTGGCGCTCGAGTCGCTGGTGCCCGAACCCGTCGCGTCCGGCAGCTTCGTGTCGACCCTGCGTGCCTTCGTCGAGCAGACGCGCAAGCAGCAGGCCCGCCCGCCGCGCACATTCGCCAGCCGGGAAGAGTACGTCGCGCGCCGGGTCGCGCAGGGCAATTCCCGCGCGACGTCGGAGGCGCTCGCGGACCGCGCGCTGAAGCAGGGGCTCGGCGGCGTCACGATGCGCGGCGATCCGCGGCTGTTCGCGAGTTCCGCCGTCAAGCTGACGCAGGCGGACATCGAAAGCGTGCTGCGCGCGATCGGGTGTCCCGTGCTGAACGTCTGGGGGACGGACGGCCTGAGGCAGCGACGCCCGAAGGTCGCCGAGATGATCGGATTGGCCGAGACCCTGATCGCCGACTACGCGCAGATCGAGCTGGCCGGAGACCACCATTTCCACCTGGATCCCGCCGTCGCGGCGCAGATCGCTCAGGCCACGATGTCCTTCCTCGACCAGCGCCCGTCAGGGGACTGCGGGGGTGGCTGATCCCGGCGGTATGGGGACGTTTCACCGCGATTTCCTGAACGCCGGCGCGGTTGAGGGGAGGAAACGGCGATTTTTTTGACCAATTCGCAGCACAAAGATTTCGCCAATTCTTTCGCGACCTTACGAGAGCTTCCCCAAGCCCTCGCGCGAAAACATAAGCCGAATGGATAATTCCCGGCAGCAACAACCTTGGCGAGTTGCCGACGCACCCTAGCGTCATCTGAGGTTGTCACGAGTTCGCGAGGCCGTGTGACTGCGGGGCATCCGATGAAAATTCGGAGGATGACATGCGCCCGCTACGACTCCTGATCCTCGTCGCATCGTTGTGGTCCATCGCCGTTTCGGCTGCGCTGGCACAGGATGACCGAGCCCCCCGACAGATCACGTTCGAGCCGCCGCGCGTCGTGCTGACGGGGATCGCCTTCGACCAGACGATCACCGCGGCCGCCCGGCCCGAAGGCCCGCTGACACTGACCGTCGCCGGAGAAAGCTACGAGATCGCGCCCGACGCGTTCTCTCCGCCCGACGACTCCGAGGCGGTGACGCTGCAGGCGACCGTCAGCGACGTGACCGTCGGCCAGGGCGGCGATTTCTCGATGGTTCTGAGCCGCGGCGACGAGACCCTGGCCGAAGGTCAGTCGACCACGCTGCCGGCGTGGCTGTCGATCCTTCCGGCGCTTCTGGCCATCGGCGCAGCGCTGGTGACGCGGCAGGTGATCCCGTCCCTGTTCCTCGGCATCGCGCTGGGATCGTGGTTCACCTACGGCCTGTCGATCTCGGGGATCTGGTTCGGGCTGCTGGACGTGATCCAGATCTACGTGCTCGAGGCGCTGGTGCCCCCGAACGGCGCGAAGAGCCATATGCAGATCGTTATCTTCACGCTGATGATGGGTGGCATGATCGGCATCATCTACCGCAACGGCGGCGCGCACGCGATTGCCGCAAGGATCGCGTCGATGGCAAAGACGCGGCGCCGCACGCAGCTGGGATCCTGCGGGCTGGGCTTCGCGATCTTCTTTTCGACCTACGCGAACTCGCTGATCGTCGGGAACACGATGCGGCCGGTGACCGACCGGATGCGGATCAGCCGGGAAAAGCTGGCCTACATCGTCGATTCCACCGCCGCTCCGCTGGCCTCGATCGCCATCATCTCGACCTGGATCGGCTATCAGCTGGGCCTTATCGAAGAGGCGATGGGCGAGATCTCACACTCGGAAAGCGCCTATTCGATTTTCCTGAACGCGCTGCCCTACAACTTCTATCCGATCTTCGCGCTGGCGATGGTGATCATGGTCGGGGCCACGGGGCGCGACTTCGGCCCGATGGCCAAGGCCGAGCGCCGCGCGCTCGAGACCGGCCAGGTCATCCGCAAGGACGGCCAGACCGAGGACGACGAAGAGGAGGGCGGCGACGAGCTGACGCTGAAAGAGGGCGTTCCGCAGCGCTCGATCAACGCCATCCTGCCCATCGGACTGCTGATCGTGATGGTCGCCGCCGGGATCTACGTCACCGGCGACGGCGACAGCATCCGCGCGATCATGGGGTCCGCCGACGGCAACACGGCGCTGGTCTGGGCGGCGCTGGTATCGGTCATCCTGGCCGCCGCCATGTCCATCGGCCAGCGCATCCTGACGGTGAACGAGACTATGGCGGCGTGGTTCGCCGGGCTGCGGTCGGTGCTGTTCGTGATGATCATCCTGACGCTCGCCTGGGCGCTCTCGGCCATCGCCGAGGACCTGCACACTGCAAGCTTCCTGGTCTCGATCCTGGGCGACACGATCGCGCCGGCGTGGTTGCCGGCCCTTCTTTTCGTCCTGTCCGCGGCGGTGTCGTTCGCGGTCGGCACGAGTTGGGGCACGATGGGCATCCTGATGCCGCTGGCGGTGCCGCTGATCTGGGCGCTGATGCAGAACGCGGGCCTGTCTATCGAGGAGGACGGCCACATCCTTTACGCGACGATCGGCACGATCCTGGCCGGCAGTGTCTGGGGCGACCATTGCTCGCCGATCTCGGACACCACGATCATCTCGTCGGTGGCGTCGGGCTCGGACCACATCGACCACGTGCGCACGCAGATCCCCTACGCCCTGACGGTGGGCGCGGTGGCACTGGCGCTCGGCCTGGTGCCGACGGGGTATGGCGTGCCGTGGTACCTGACGCTGCCCGCAGGCATCGCGGTGCTGTTCGGGGTGGTGATGATCGTCGGTCGCCCCATGGCCGAGAGGGCAGAGACCGACAAGGTAGCAGATCCCCAGCCGGCCGAGTGACGGCCCCCGTGCGGGCCGGCGGCAGCCACCGGCCCGGCTCAGGGGGCCTTGGCGCTGTTGGCCGGGAAGGCGTCGCGCCAGCGGGCCTGGAAAAGTTGTTTCTTGTGCCGGTCCGAGGCGACCAGCAGCTTCGGCGACAGCTCAACCGGGCGCAGGGCCGAACTGCCCAGGCTGGGCGCCGCGGCGCCGTTGGCGATCAGCATCTCGAGATCCGTGATCAGGTGCGCCTCGGCCAGCGCCGCGCGGCCGGGGTCCGACAGGAGATAGTCGACGAGCGTCGCGGCAAGCTGGGGCGAGTCGGCATGTTGCGGGATCATCGCCCCGCGCGACAGCATCAGGGTATAGTCCGACGGCGCCACGATCCCCAGCTCGGGATTGTCCTCGGCAAGCTGCAGCGCGTAGGAGCCGATGATGTTGTAGGCGAGAAGGTAGTCGCCGCGCAGGACGCCCTCCATGATCTCGGCAGAGCAGCAGGTGGCGACGGTGTCCGAGCGCCCGAACGCCTCCATCAGGCCGCCGAAGGTCGTCGCTTCGAGCGAATCCGCGTAGGCGAACAGATAGCCGAGACCGGACGCCTCGATGTCGTAGGTCGCGACCCGGCCCGCATAGGGCCCGTCGGAGGCGCGCAGGAGGTCCAGCAGGTCGAAGCGCGAGCGCGGCACGTCCTCTTCCGGAACGCGGGTGCGGTCGTAGATCATCACTGCCGGCTCGCGCGTCACGCCCCACAGCTCGTCACGCCACACAAGCGCGTCGGGCAGGGCGAGGGTCTGGTCCGAGACATGGGTATAGGCGCAGCCCCGGTTCACCAGCTCGACCATGTGGTGCACGGCCGAGCTGATGACGAGATCTGCCCCGGCGCCGCGCGCCTCGCAATCCTCGAGCGTCAGGCGATAGAGGTTGTTCGACAGCCATTGCTCGTAGCGGATGGCGACGTCGGGCCACGCTGCAAGGAAGTCCTCGAGCACCGGCCGCAGGACGGAGAGGTCGGTCGTGCTGCGGACCACCAGCTCGTGGCCTGCCTCCGCCGGGCCGAGACGGTCCGAGATCTCCTGCCCGGCGGCCGGCATGGCGCAGGTAAGGGCCAGCAGATGCAGCAGCGCCCGCCGGATCACGCCGCCTCCTCCAGCGGCAGGGACAGCGCGATCTCGAACCCGTCGCCGTCGCTGTGGCGGTCGAGCCGGCCATCGTGGTTGGCAGCGACGGAGCTGGCGATGGCCAGCCCCAGCCCGCCGATCCCGGCTGACGCGTTGTCGCGGGTGAAGCGTTCGCCCATCCGGTCGAGGATGTCCGGGCCGGGGCCGGAGCCTGCGTCGCGCACCCACAGCCACGCCTCGCCCCCGACGCGTCGCACGCCAAGGGCGACCGGCGCGGTGCCATGGCGCAGCGCGTTGCCCAGAAGGTTCTTTCCCGCCTCCGTCAGCGACAGCATGTCGCCCGAGACGGCCACCTCCTTCGGCGGCAGGTCGAGCCGCACCTCCGCGCCCTCGGGGAAGAGCGCCGTTTCGCTCTGTTCGTAGATCTCCAGCGCCACGTCGCGCAGGTCGAGCGGCTCCTTGGCCACGGCGTCGCCGCGGTGGATGACCATGCCCTGACTCAGCAGTTGCTCCAGCAGGTGCCCGAAGGCGCCGGCGCGGTTCTGTACCCGCGCGATCAGCGCCGCCTTCCGCTCGGGGTCGGGTTCCTCGGCGGCGGCCTGCAGCTGAACCCGGATCGCCGCGACCGGCGTGCGAAGCTGGTGGGCCGCGTCGCTGATGAGGGTACGGTTGGCGGTCAGCTGCCGCTCGAGCCGCCGCATGAAGCCGTTGAGCGCGTCGCGCAGCGCGGCGATCTCGCGCGGGGCGGGTTCCCGCAGCGGGGTCAGGTCGGTCGGGTCGCGATGGGCGAGGGCGTCGCCGATATTGGTGAGCGGCCGCAGGGCCGAGGCGACCGCAAGGCTGGCGAACAGCGCGATCACGGCGCCTGCCAGCCCCAGCACCGCCAGCGCGTTCTGCGCGATGTCGCGGGCAAGGTCCTGCCGCGCGCGCAGGGTGTGGCCGACGATGACCTCGACAGGCCCGGAATAGCCTCGCTCGGCAAAGCGGCGGACGACAGCGGCGTAGCGGGCGGGTTCGGTTCCGAAGGTGCCACCGTAAAGCGCGAGGTCCCGCCGGGTTTCGGGCCGGGGCGCTTCGGCGCTGCCGGTAAGCGTGCGGCCGTCCCTGTCGACCACGCGATAGTCGATCCGGTCCTTCCGGGCCAGCGACAGCAGTTCGAAGGCCGAGACGGGCATGTCCACTACCGGCTGACCGTCCCGGATGGTAATCGACTCGGCGATGTCGCTGGCCGCACCGACCAGCAGGCGGTCGTAGGCCTCGCGCGCCGCGTGGCGGCCATAGGCCAGCGCCGCCACCAGCACGATCACGCCACCCACCAGCACGACCGCGGCGACGGCCACGGCGACCCGCGATTTCAGGGAGAGCGTGGTGCGCGGCGTCGCGGCGTCAGTCACGACCCGGCCCTTCCAGCGAATATCCCAGGCCCCGGTGCGTGCGGATCTGGACGGCGGAATCGGCCAGCTTCTTGCGGATCCTCGCCACGTACAGCTCGATCGCGTTCAGCCCGACATCGGCCTTGTCGAACGAGAACAGCCCCTCGAACAGGCGCTCCTTCGACACGATGCGGTCGGCGTTGCGCAAGAGGATGTTGAACAGGGCGAGCTCACGCCGCGTCATCGCGACAGGCTCTCCTTTCAGGCGCAGGGTGCGGGCGGATTGGTCGAACAGCAGATCGCCGAGCGCGATCTCGTTCGCCGCGGCCTCTGCCCCGCGGCGTGTCAGGGCGCGGACGCGGGCGCTGAGCTCGCGCAGGTCGAAGGGCTTGACCAGGTAGTCGTCGGCGCCCTCGTCCAGAGAGCCCACCCGAGTTTCGACCGAGTAGTTCGCCGACAGCATCAGCACCGGCGTGCCGTCGCTTCTGCGGCGCATGGCGCGCAGCAGGGTGCGACCGTCGCCGTCGGGCAGGTGGATGTCCAGGATGACGAGATCGTAGGATTGCACGTCGAGGTATCCGTTGGCCTCGGCCTCGCCGCCGGCCAGGTCGCACGCGAAGCCGTCGCGCTCCAGATAGGCGGCCACGGTCTCGGCGACGTCGGCCGCATCCTCGACGAGTAGTATCCGCATCCGGGCCTCCCTGGGCCGCAGTCTATGGCCGGTCCGGCGGAGTGAAAAGCGTGGCTGAATAAGTGACAGCTTGATGACAGCAACATCGGTTAGGCTTGCGCTGTCGGCGGCCCTTCCGGGCCGTCTGAAAACGTGGAGGAGACTGACATGAAGATGCTGACAGGCGGCGTTCTTGCCGCCCTGATGACCGCGAGCCTTCCGTTCGCCGCGTCCGCGCAGGAATTCACCCCCGACCAGCCCGAATGCATTGCGCCGGCCGCGGCCGGGGGCGGCTGGGACTTCACCTGCCGCCAGGTCGCGCGGGTGATGCGCGAGACCGGGCTGATCGACGGCTCGATGCGGGTGCAGAACCTGTCCGGCGGTGGCGGCGGCGTCGCCTATGCCGAGGTCGTCAACAAGCGCAACGACGAGGACGACCTGATCGTCGCCGCCTCGACCGCGACGGCGACGCGCCTGGCGCAGGGGGCCTTCCCCGGCAACACCATGGACCAGGTGCGCTGGCTGGGCACGATCGGCGCCGATTACGGCGTGATCGGCGTGCGCCCCGATTCCGAGTACGAGTCGCTCGAGGACCTGATGACCGCGCTTGCCGAGGATCCGCGTCAGATCTCCATCGGCGGCGGCTCGGCCACCGGCGGCTGGGACCACCTCAAGGTGCTGATGACCGCCCAGGAGGCCGGAATCGAGGACCTGCGCGCCATCAAGTACATCGCCTTCGCCGGCGGCGGCGAGGCCATCAGCCAGCTGCTCGCCGGGTCGCTTCAGGCCTATACGGGCGATCTGTCCGAGGGGATGGGCTTCGTCGAATCCGGCGATCTGCGCATCCTCGCGGTGCTGGCGCCCGAGCGGCTCGATGGCGAATTCTCCGAGTTCCCGACCGCGGCCGAGCAGGGTTATGACGTGGTCGGCGCCAACTGGCGCGGCTTCTACGCCCCCGGCGACATGAGCGACGAAGCCTACGATTGGTGGGTGAGCCAGCTGGACACGATGTACGCCAGCGACGCGTGGAAAGAGGTCATGGAGAACAACGGCCTCGCCGATCTCGACATGCACGGCGAGGAATTCGCCGAGTTCGTCGCCGGCTCGGTCAGCGACATCGAGCAGATCTCGCGCGACATCGGCCTCGTGCAGTAACGGCCACTCACGGGACGGCCCCGCCCGCGCATCCGGTGCGGGCGGGGTTCCGCCAGTCCCGAACCCCACAGGAAATGGAAGGGAGGCACTCCCATGATGAGTGACCGTGTCCTCGGCGGCGTCGGGCTCGCGCTCGCGGCGTTCTACGCCTGGGCGGCGACGATCATTCCCGAGCCGTTCTCGTCCGACGCGATCGGACCGGACGGTTTCCCGATCATCCTCGCCATCGTGCTCGCGATTTCGTCGCTCTATTTCGTCCTCAAGCCCGATCCCGACCCGCAGTGGCCCGCGCTCAACCGGCTGGCCGAGCTCGGCTTCGCGCTGCTGGTGATGTTCGCCTACGCACAGGTTCTGCCGGTGTTCGGCTTCGTCTTCTCGACGATCATCATCACCGCCTATCTCACCTGGCGGCTCGGCGCGGGACCGATGGCGTCGATCCTTAATGGCATCGGCACGTCGATCGGGCTTTTCGTGATCTTCGAGCTGCTTTTCGGCCTGTCGCTCGCCGACGGCCCCCTGGGATTCTGAGGCACGCATCATGGACACCTTCGTTCAACTCTACGACGGCTTCGCCGTCGCGCTGAGCTGGCAGAACCTGCTGCTGGCGCTGGCCGGGTGCTTTCTGGGCACGATGATGGGGGCGCTGCCGGGCCTCGGCCCCGCCAACGGCGTCGCCATCCTGATCCCGCTCGCCTTCACGCTCGGGCTCGACGCGGTGGCGGCGCTCATCCTGCTGACGTCGGTCTATTACGGCGCGATGTACGGCGGGCGCATCTCGTCGATCTTGCTGAACATCCCCGGCGACGAGCCGGCGATGATGACCTGTCTCGACGGCTACCCGATGGCGCAGGCCGGCCGGGCGGGCGAGGCGCTGGCGCTGTCGGGGGTCGCCTCGTTCGTGGGGGCGTTCTTCGCCACCTGGGGGCTCGTGTTCCTGGCGCCGCTCCTGGTGCAGATCGCGCTTCTGTTCGGGCCGGGCGAGTATTTCGTACTCTATACCCTGGCCTTCGCGACGCTGGGCGGCATCGCCGCCAGCAACCAGGCGAAATCCGCCTTCGCCGCGGCACTCGGCATCGCCATCGCGATGATCGGTGTCGACACCCAGACCGGCGTTCAGCGGTTCACCTTCGGCGAGGTGCATCTCTATGACGGGATCGACTTCCTGATCGCCATCGTCGGGCTCTTCGCGCTGTCCGAGGTGTTCGTCTTTCTCGAGAACCGCGGCTCGCACGAGGGCGGCAAGGACTCGGGCAAGATGAAGATCGGGCGGGTGACGCCGTCGTTCAAGCTGCTGCGCTACTGCACACCGACGATGATCCGGTCGACGGTGCTGGGCTTCATCTCGGGCGTCCTGCCCGGTGCGGGGGCCTCGCTGGGCTCGTTCCTGGCCTATTCGGTGGAAAAGCAGGTGTCGGACCCGCGCTCCGAGACGTTCGGCAAGGGCGATCCGCGCGGCGTGGCCGCACCCGAGGCGGGCAACAACGCCGCGTCCGGCGGCGCGCTGGTGCCGATGCTGGCGCTCGGCGTGCCCGGATCGGGCACGACCGCCGTGCTGCTGGCGGTGCTGCTGACGCTGAACATCCAGCCCGGACCGCTCTTGTTCCAGAACAACCCCGATGTCGTCTGGGGGCTGATCGCGGCGCTCTTCATCGGGAACTTCATGCTGCTGGCGCTGAACATCCCGATGGTGGGACTGTTCACGCGGGTGCTGCTGGTGCCGACGCACATCCTGATGCCGATCGTCGCGATGATCGCCTTCATCGGCATCTACTCGATCACCGGTTCGACGTTCGAGTTGTCGATGATGGTCGGGTTCGGGGCCCTGGGCTGGGTCTTGCGCAAGCTCGACGTGCCGCTGGTGCCGATCATCCTCGGCATCCTGCTGGGCAACGAGATGGAGGTGAACCTGCGCCGCGCGATGACGATCTCGAACGGCGAGTGGACCGCGCTGTTCGACAGCTGGCTGGCGATCACGCTCTGGACCATCGCGATCGTGGGCTTCGTGCTGCCGATCTTCCTTGGCAAGCGCGTGAAGAAGAAGATGAAGCAGGCCGAGGAAGAAGGGCCGCTCAGCGACTGATCCTGCGGCCGGGCACCGTCCGGCCATGTCCGTGAACGACAAACGCGCGCTTCTGGTGAAGCGCGCGTTTTTCTTGCGATCGCCCGCGCGGCCCGCCATTCAGCCGACCTCGCGCTGCGCCTCTCCGAACCCGAGCCGCTCTGGCGCGATGCCGCGCTTGGCGGCGCTGTCCTGCAAGGCCCGCTGGAGCCGCTCGCTTTTCCGCAGGAGGGCGCGGAAGCTCTCGGCATCCAGCAACAGCAGCGTCGAGGGCGCGATGGCCGTCACCTCGGCCCGCCGCGGGCGCCTCAGCAACAGCGCCATCTGGCCGAACATCTCGCCCCGTCCCAGCCGCCAGCTCTGGCCGGCGGCGTTCAGTTCGACCGCGCCCGAGGCGATGAAGTAGACGCCCTCCGCCTGGCCGTCGCGCGCCAGGACCCGCTCGCCTGCATTGACGTAGCGGGTGACGAGGGCGCGGCTCAGCTGGCGAAGCTCGCTGTCGTCCAGATCCTCGAACAGCGGGAACTGCTTGACCATGTCGACCCGTTGCATCGCCACGTCGAGATGCGGGCGCCGTTCGACCTGCGCGCGCCGTTTTGCCAGTGCCTGCAGCAGCGCGGTGTGAAGCTCGGCCCCGATCAGCCCATCCTCGCGCATCGCCTCGTATTCGCGCTCTTCCAGGCGCAGGGCCGTGCGTCGGATCAGGCGCCTCTCGAGCTCTTCGGCGTAGCCCGGATATTGCAGCCGCAGCCCGTCGAGCGCGGTCTCGACCATCTCCTTGCGCCGGGTGAGAAGCTCGGTCAGCAGCTCGGCCACGCGACGTCCGTGGATGCGGCGGATGCGCCGTTCGATGAAGCCCTCGAGATCCTGCAGCACCAGCCTGTGCGACAGCAGCCGCTCGAACCGGTCGGCTGTCATCTGCGCCAGCGGAAACGACAGGCGAAGGCGGCGGTGCAGGATCACCGCCAGCCGGAAACTGCCGGTATAGTCCACCGAGTTGCGCGCGGCCCGTTGATAGCCGAGCCGCCCGTTGGAGCGTGTCGCCTCGATCAGCCGGTCCGCCTCGGCCAGCACCCGGTCGGACTGGCGCGACGAGATCACGCGCTCGCGGATACGTTCGAGGATGACGTCGCGCTCGGCGCCGGCCAGGGCCAGCAGGCCCAGCGTGACTCGGTCCCGGTCGAGGATCTCGGTCGCGTCCTCGGCCGCCTTCACCGCCATGTCGAGCCGCTCGCCGAAACGCTTGGCCTCGGACCGGACGACCTCACGCGAGAGGTGGTAATCCTCGGTCGCCTCGGCGACCTCTTCGCGGACCGTCTGCAGCGACACGGCGACCACCTGTTTCGACAGCGCGTCGTCGAGCGGCGACAGCTTGGACAGGCCGAGCCTCTGGATCACCCACCGCAGCGTCGTGCCCTGCACGATGAGGGTGAAGAGCGTAAACCCGGTGGCGAGGATGCCGACGAGGCGCTTCACCTCGATCGGCACCCGCGTGCTTTCGGTGACGGCCAGCGCCAGCGCGAGCGTCACCGCGCCGCGCAGCCCGCCCCAGAGGATCGCGGTACGGTAGGGGCGCTCCACCACGGGCGAGAGCCGCAGCATGGACAACAGCGGCAGCAACCCGAACAGCATCACCGCGCGGGCGGCGGTCGCGGTGACGACCACCACGGTGATCAGCATCAGGTCGCTGGGCCGGACCTCTTCGAGCAGGCGGGGGATCAGCAGAGCGGCGAGCACGAAGATCAGCGCTCCGGCCCAGTGCGCGAGCAGGTCCCAGACCTCGCGCAGGTTGGTCCAGCTCGACGGCGACAGCCGCCCCGGCCCGGCGAGGTTCAGCGTCAGGCCCGCCGCAACGACCGCGATGACGCCGGAGACGCCAGCCAGCTGTTCGGCGCCGATATAGGCCAGGTAGGGCAGCGCGACCGACAGCGACATCTGCGCAAGCTCGTAGCGGCGGCAGAGGATCATCAGCGCGAGCGCGACGCGCCCGCAGGCCCAGCCGACCAGCACACCCCCGGCCACCAGCACCGGGAAGCGGAAGATCGCGTCCTCGAGCCCCGGATCGGGCACGCCGCGGCTGACATAGCCGAGGAACAGGCCGAACAGCGCGATGGCGGCGGCATCGTTCAGCAGGCTCTCGCCCTCGATGATGCGCGCCAGGCGCCGCGGAGCCGAGATCGAGCGGAAGATGCCGACGACGGCCGAGGGGTCGGTGGTCGAGACGATCGCGCCGATCAGAAGGCAGGCGGCGAGGGGAAGCGCGCTGGTCGCGCCCAGGGCGCTGCCGATCGCGAGGGTCGAGACCAGCACGGCGATGACGGCCAGCACCAGGATCGGCACCCAGTCGTCGATCATGCGCCGGATGTTCACGCCGAGCGTCGTCTGGAACAGCAGCGTCGGCAGGAAGACATACAGGAAGACGTTGGCGCGGATCGGCAGGTTCAGGATCGCCCCGGCGACCGGGTTCAGCGCGTCGGTCAGTTCGGTCGCCAGGAAGAAGCTCGCCCCGATGCCGATCAGTATCCCGATGATCGCGAGGATCACGCTGTAGGGCAGCTTTACCCGCCCGGCCAGCGGCTCGGCCAGGCCGATCACGAGGAACAGCGAGGCCACGACCGTTGTGATGAGAACGATGTCCATATCAGGGGGATAGAGGGTCGGCGTACGTTGCGGAAGGGCGCGCAGGGGCGCACCGGGACAAGTTCGCCGGAAGGTGATCGGCCGCGCCGCACCGTGGTGCGCGGTGCGCGGGAAATGGCCGGCCCCGGAACGGGGCCGGCCTGACGGCTCAGTCGTCCGCAGTCTCGAAGTAGCGGCGGCTGACGGCAAAGACCGTGCCGCTGAGCGCGATGAGCGCGATCAGGTTCGGCAGCGCCATCAGGGCGTTCATGATGTCCGCGACAAGCCAGATGATGCCGAGGTTGCCGATGGCGCCGACCACCAGCGCCACCACCCACAGAAGGCGGAAGGGCATGATGATTCGGGTGCCGAACAGGTACTCCGCGGCCCGCTCACCATAGTAGCTCCACCCCAGGATGGTGGTGACGGCAAAGACCACGAGGCCGAGCGTCACGATCAGGTCGCCACCGGGCAGACCGTTTTCGAACGCCAAGGCCGACAGCTCGGCGCCGGTCTCGCCGCTGGTCCAGGCCCCCGTGGTGATGATGACGAGCGCGGTCATCGTGCAGACGACGATCGTGTCGATGAAGGTGCCCAGCATGGCCACGGTGCCCTGCCGGACGGGATCGCGGGTCTGCGCCGCGGCGTGGGCGATGGGCGCGCTGCCCAGCCCGGCCTCGTTCGAGAACACGCCGCGCGCGACGCCGAAGCGGATCGCGGCCAGAAGCCCGGCGCCGGCGAAGCCGCCCGTCGCCGCGGTCCCGGTGAAGGCGTCTCCGAAGATCGTGGCGAAGGCCGCCGGAACGTCAGCGATGTTGACCAGCAGGATCACGAGAGCGCCCAGGATGTAGAGCGCCGCCATCAGCGGCACCAGCCGCTCTGCCACGGCGCCGATCCGGCGCACGCCGCCGACGATGACGGCAAAGGTCAGAAGCGCCAGGACAAGGCCGGTGACCAGCGTCGGCAGGCCGAAGCTGCCCTCCAGCGCCTGCGCGACCGAGTTCGACTGCACGGTGTTGCCGATCCCGAAGGCGGCGATCATGGCGAAGAAGGCGAAGGTCGCCCCGAGCCACGCCCACGAGCTGCCCAGCCCGTTGCGGATATAGTACATCGGACCGCCGACATACCGGCCGTCGCTGTCGGTTTCGCGGTAGGTGACGGCCAGCACGGCCTCGGCGTATTTCGTGGCCATCCCGACAAGCGCCGTCAGCCACATCCAGAACACCGCACCCGGCCCGCCGAGATAGATGGCGGTGGCGACGCCGGCGATGTTGCCGGTCCCGATCGTGGCGGACAGAGAGGTCATCAGCGCCTGGAACGGCGTGATCTCGCCCTCGGCGCCTTCGCCGGGGCGCCGGCCGCCCCACATCATCCGCACGCCGTATCCCAGCCTGCGGACGGGCAGGGCGCGCAGGCCGACCGTCAGGTAGATGCCGGTCCCCAGAAGCAGGATCAGCAACGGGGCCCCCCAGACAAAGCCGCTGATCGCACTCAGAATATCTTCCATGAAGCTCCTCCCGTATCTGAACTCGGGATCGAAGCATCATCGTGCGTGCGGATTGTCAAATCCGCGCCGGACGCCGGCACGCGCGGTCGTCAGGGGGCGAGAACCTCGACCCCTTGGGCCGCAAGCCTGTCCGAAAGGGGCGGCGCGGGCGGCCGGTCGCTGACGAGCGTGCCGATCCCGTCGAAGCCCGCCACATGGGTCAGGTGCGTTTCGCCGAACTTGCTCGCGTCGATGAGGAAGCGGCGCGACCTGCTCTGCCTCAGCATCGCGCGCTTGACCGCGCCGAACCCTTCGACGGCCTCCGTGACCCCCGCCTCGCTGAGGCCCGCGGCCCCGATGAAGCAGGCGTCGACGTTGTAGGCGGCGAGATATTCACAGGTCTCGGTACCGACGACCGCCGCCTCGTGCGGCAGGTACTCTCCCGGCGCAAGGCGCAGGCGGGCGCAGGGGCTCTGACCCAGGGTCATCGCGACCTGAAGGCTGTTGGTGATGACGGTCACGCGCGTTTCGGCGAAGGCGAGGAAGCGGGCGAACTCCATCGTCGTCGAGCCGGCATCGACCATGATGGTGTCGCCGTCCGACACCAGCGAGGCGGCGAAACGGCCCAGGCGCTCGCGCTCGGCGATGTGTTCCAGCCGGCGCTCGTGCAGATCGCGGTGGGTGCCCGGATGCGCCGCCGATGCGCCGCCATGCGCCCGGCTCAACAGGCCGTCACGGCTGAGCTCCTCGATGTCGCGGCGCGCGGTCTCGGTGGTGACGCCGAACTGCGCGGCCAACTCGGCGACGCGGACATGCGGCTTCAGCTTCAACTGAAGGAGGATCTGTTCGTGCCGTTCCTGCTTCTTGAAACGGCGCGGTTCGTTTTGCTGCTCCACGTCGAGGTTTGCCCTGTCCTGCGGTGGTTCGAAGGATTGTATTCGGGGAATCGCAGATATCCATGACAGTTTTGTTGCATTTCCCAAATCCCAGTGGTCGTATCACGGTGGTTTCGGTCCCGATGGGACCGCTACGCAGACTCTGGGAGGAGGACACTACAATGCTCAGACAGACGACATTCGGAACGACGATGTTCGCGGCGTTCGCCCTGGCCGCGGGCACGGCCTTCGCGCAGGACGACGGCGCCGAGACCTCGGCGCTCGACAGCCAGTATACCGACGAGAACGGCGACCTCGTCGCGGATGCGCCCGAGGACGAGAGCGAGCTGCGCAATCCCGACACGCTGGTGTTCGCCTACACCCCGGTCGAGGATCCGGCGATCTACGAGGACATCTGGACCCCGTTCATCGAGCATCTCGAAGAGGTGACGGAAAAGGACGTGCAGTTCTTCGCCGTCCAGTCGAACTCGGCCGAAGTCGAGGCGATGCGCTCGGGCCGCCTGCACATCGCGGGCTTCTCGACCGGCCCCACGCCGTTCGCCGTGAACCTGGCCGGCGCCGTGCCGTTCGCCATCATGGGCGCGGATGACGGCCGGTTCGGCTATACGCTGCAACTCTACACGCAGGCCGACAGCGACATCCAGGACGTGTCCGACCTGGCCGGCAAGCGTGTCGCGCACACCTCGCCCACGTCGAACTCGGGCAACCAGGCGCCCCGTGCGCTGTTCCCCGAGATGGGCGCCGTGCCGGGCGAGGATTACGAGGTGACCTATTCCGGCTCGCACGACCAGTCGATGCTGGGCGTGGTCGCCGGCGACTACGACGCGGCGCCGGTGGCGTCCGAAGTGGTCGAGCGGATGGCCGAGCGCGACCTCTACGATCCCGAGAACGTCCGCATCGTCTGGGAGAGCGATCCGTTCCCGACGACCTCCTATGCCTATGCGCACGACCTCGCGCCCGAGCTGAAGGAAAAGATCGAGGAGGCGTTCTTCAGCTTTGACTTCGAAGGCACGGCCCTGGGAGAGGAGTTCGCCGGGGTCAGCAAGTTCATCCCCATCACCTACAAGGACCAGTGGAAGGTGATCCGCCAGATCCAGAAGGCCAACGGCGTCGAGTACACGCCCGAGGGTCTCGCCGCGGAATAAGTCCAGTGATCCAGGGGGCGGCCGCAGTGGCGGCCGTTCCCGCAACGGAGCCATCCACATGCTGAAGATTACCGACCTCGTCAAACGTTACGGCGGCGGCGAACCGGTCCTCAAGAACCTGAGCCTCACCATCGAGGGGGAAAGCGTCGTCGCCATCGTCGGCTCGTCCGGCGCGGGCAAGAGCACGCTGTTGCGCTGCATCAACCGCCTGGTGGAGCCCACATCGGGCAGCATCGAGCTGAACGGGACGGAGCTGACGGCGCTGCATGGCCGCAAGCTGCGCGAGGCGCGACGCAACATCGGGATGGTGTTCCAGGGGTTCAACCTCGTCGACCGTCTCACGGTGATGGAGAACGTCCAGTCCGGGCGCCTCGGCTATATCTCGACCTGGGCTGCGGTGATGCGCCGCTATCCCAAGCAGGACATCCGCCGCGCGTATGAGTTGATGGAGCGCGTCGGCATCGCCCACTACGCCAATACCCGCGCCGACCAGTTGTCGGGCGGCGAGCGCCAGCGCGTCGGCGTGGTGCGCGCGCTGATGCAGGACCCCGAGATTCTGCTGGCGGACGAGCCGACGGCCTCGCTCGACCCCAAGACGTCCGAGCAGATCATGGGCCTGCTGCAAGATCTCGCGGGCGAGCTGAAGCTGCCGGTGCTGATCAACATCCACAACACCAGCGAGGCGAAGATCTACACCGACCGCATCGTCGGGATGCGGTATGGCCGGATCATTTTCGACGATCTTCCCGACAAGCTCGATCAGGAGGCCATGGACCGGATCTATTCCGGCAGCCCGCACGCGGACCGGAGCGAGGATCTGAGGGAAGCGTCATGAGCGAGCACCCCGATACCTGGCGCAAGCCGCCGTTCATCGCGAACCCGGTGCTGCGCTGGGGGCTCTACATCTTCGCGCTCGGGTATTTCCTGTGGGTCGGGGGCACGCTGCCGATCGACTGGGGCCGCGTCGCCGACGGCGTGGGGCGGGCGGGCCGGATCTTCGGCGGGGCCTTTCCGCCGAGCTTCGAGCGGAGCGAACTGCTGATCGACGGCTTCCTCGAAAGCCTCAAGATCGCGATCCTGGCCACCACCGGCGGCGTCGCGCTGTCGATCCCGATCGCCTTCATGGCGGCACGCAACGTGGCGGTGCTGCCGGTCTACTACCTCGGCCGAGCGATCATCATCGTCGCGCGCAGCTTCCACCCGGTGATCGTCGCGATCATCTTCGTCAAGGCAGTCGGCTTCGGTCCCTTCGCGGGGGTTCTCACGCTCATCGTCTATTCCATCGGGTTCGTCGCCAAGATGCTGGCCGAGCGGATCGAAGAGATCGACTTCGGCCAGGTCGAGGCGATGCGCGCGGCCGGGGCGCCGTATTTCTCGACCCTGTTCTACGCGATCTTCCCGCAGATCATGCCGCGCCAGATCGGCCTGTCGATCTATCAGCTCGACTCAAACCTGCGGGCCTCGGCGGTTGTCGGCATCGTGGGCGCGGGCGGAATCGGCGCGACCCTCGCCAACGCGTTCGGGCGGTACGACTACGACTTCGCCCTGGCCATCACCATCGTCATCGTCGGTGTGATCCTCGTGTCCGAGGGAATCAGCGGACAGATCAGAAAGCGTGTCGGATGACCAGCATTTCCGAACAGTTCGGACGGGAGGACTGGTCCCGTTTCTCGTCGAAGCAGAAGATGCAGCGCTTTGCCGTCTTCGCCGTCTGCGCGCTTGCGATCGCGTGGTCCTTCGGCTCGATCGAGGTGATCTGGGCGTGGGTCTGGGATGCGCCGGGCCAGATGGGCGACCTGTTCAAGCGGATGTATCCGCCCGATCCCACCAATCTCGGCAACATCCTGAGGGTGCTGTGGGAGACGGTGAACATCGCCACCTTCGCCACCGCGTTCGCCGTGCTGATGTCGCTGCCCGTCGCCTACCTGGCGGCGCAGAACACCACGCCGAACCGCGCGACACTGTGGCTGGGGCGGCTGATCCTCGTGACTTCGCGGTCGGTCAACACGATCATCTGGGCGCTGCTGTTCGTGGCGATCTTCGGGCCCGGGGTCGTCGCGGGGATCGTGGCGATCATGTTCCGTTCGATCGGGTTCATCGGCAAGCTGCTGGGCGAGGCGATCGAAGAGATCGACAAGCGCCCGGTCGAGGCGCTGGAAGCGACCGGCGCGTCGCGGTTCAAGGTCATCGCCTATGCCATCGTGCCCCAGGTGATGCCGACCTTCTGGGCCGTGTCGATCCTGCGCTGGGACATCAACCTGCGGGAATCCACCGTTCTGGGCCTTGTCGGCGCGGGCGGGATCGGCCTGATCCTGCAGGGCGCCATCGACACCTTCAACTGGCCCGAGGCGGCGACGGTCCTCCTGGCGATCCTGGGCCTCGTGATCCTGGGCGAGATCGTGTCGGCCTTCCTGCGTCGCCGGATCCTGTGACCGAGACGCTGCTGGCGGAGTCCGACGCGGCCTTCGAGTCGTATCTCGCGGTGCGTCACCGCCTGCCCGCGGCGCGGTTCGGGACCGACTGGACGACGGCGTCGTCACTGGCCGAGGTGGCGGCGCCGTTCGATCTCGTGCTGCTCGATGCCTATGGGGTGCTGAACGTGGGCGAAACGCCGATCGCGGGCGCAGCCGCATGCATCGCCGCGCTCCGGCAGGCCGGCAAGGCGGTGATGGTGGTGTCGAATTCCGCCGGCTATCCGAAGCGGCGGATGATGGACCGGTACCGGCGCCTGGGCTTCGATTTCGCGCCGGATGAGGTCGCGACCAGCCGCGAGGCGCTGCTGGCCCACCTGGCGCAGGCCGCCCCCCGGCGGTGGGGCCTGATGCTGGGCTCGGCCGACGGGACCGAGGGGCTCGGCGGGATAGATGCGTGCTTTCTCGCCGAAGACCGTGCCATCTACGACGCGGTCGACGGCTTCCTTCTTATCGGGTCAGAGGGGTGGACCGAGACGCGGCAGGCGATGCTGGAGGCGTCGCTGCGCCAGCGGCCCCGCCCGGTCTGCGTCGGGAATCCCGACATCGTCGCCCCGCGCGAGGATGGCCTGTCGCGAGAGCCGGGATTCTTCGCCCATCGGCTCATCGATGCGACGGGCATGTCCGTCCGCTTCTTCGGCAAGCCGTTCCCCGAGATATTCGATCTGGCACTGGCCCGCTGCGCCGATCCGCCCGCGCCCGAGCGCGTGCTGATGGTCGGGGACACGCTGCATACCGATATCCTCGGCGGTCGCGCGATGGGGTTCGCGACGGCGCTGGTGACGGATCACGGCTCTCTCGCCAAACTCGACGCGGCCGAGGCAATCCGCCGGTCTGAAATCGTCCCCGACTTCGTCATCGGCGGCATCTGAGGTCCGCGGCGGATCGGCTCCGCCGCGGAGGCCGGGTCAGAGACCCTTGCAGTTCGCGTAGAACGTCACCGTGGCCGGCCAGTCCGAGAACATGCCGGCGATGCCCACGTCCTGCGCCAGCACGTCGAGCACGGTCAGGTAATCAGCGTCACTGTCGATGGTGTCGTTCACCGACTGGAAGTACCAGCCGCCACCCTCGGCCAGCGGTCCCGAGCGTTCCAGCGACCACGCGATGATCTCGAGCCCGGCATCCTTCGCCTCTTGCGCATATGCCGAGGGCACGATCTCGCCCGCGTCGTCCAGTGTGATCAGCATCCAGATCGGCGGCGCGATGTAGTTCACGCCCATATCGGCGAGTTCCTGCATCGTCGGCTTGAAGGTTTCGGGATCGGTCGGGTCGATCAGGCCCTCGTCCTCATCCTCGGCCTCGTAGCGGTCGTCCAGATAGACGGCTTGCCCGCCATACTCGGTGTTGTCGATCCAGTAGCGGACATCGCTGAGGTTGAAGCTCTGCGGCCAGACATCCTCGGGCGGAACATCGGCCGCCTTGTACTCGTCGATCAGCTTCTGGGCATAGTCCTCCTGCGTCATGCCGTCGAACGGCATCTCGACCGAGGGCGCCTTGAGCTCGGGCGTGAACTTGGCCCCGAGAGAGCGGAACAACTCGATCGACTCGGAGTGGGTCATCAGGTCGGCCCCGTCGGCGAATGCGGTCGTCCGGAACGGCGCGACGCCGCCCTGGTAGGCTTCGGCCGTCTCGGCGGTGGGGTCGGAGGAGTCCATCTTGGGCTCGAGCGTGCGGAACTCCTCCAGCGTCAGGTCCGAGGTGCGGCATTCGGCGCTGGCCTCGGTGTCGCCCGAGGCCGGCTCGAAGGGCTGAGTGCACTTTTCGGCCAGGTCGGTCGTGAGGATGTTGGTCGTGGTGTGCAGGTCGTTCTGCGCGTGGCGGCAGACCAGCTCCTTGTCCTTGGTGAAGGTCACGTCGCATTCGAGGATGCCGGCCCCCTGTCGCGCGGCGGCCCGGTTCGACTGCACGGTGTGCTCGGGAAACATCAGCGGGGCGCCGCGATGGCCAACCGAGAAATCCGTGCGCTCTGGCGACTGGCCCAGGCAGGCCTCGAGCGTGTCCTTCAGCTCTCCGTCCTCGAGCTTGTCGGCGAGGTAGGCCGGGCGCTGGCCATAGCTCATCGCCGGCCCGTCCGGGGCAGTGTCCTGCGCGAAGCCGCTCGCCGGCACGCCGGCGGCAAGCGCGAGAATGATCGCGTGTCTCATGGTATCTCCTCCCTTGATCGCGCCAGCCCTGACGGGGTTCACGCCCGCCAAGTGCGCGTAATTCGAGCATTCCACGGACGGCAGCGTCGGGCAATTCGCGGGTGTCTCAGGTGCCCGACAATCTTTCCCCTAGATCGCGCGCCGCCTGCCGCACGTCCGCGCCCACGGTCGGAATCCGGGCATCCGGCAGCCGCTGCGTCAGGCCCGAGATCGAGAGCGCGCCAACGGCCTCGCCTGCCTGGCCCAGGACCGGAGCGGCGATGCAGCGCAGGCCGCGGGCGTGCTCTTCGTCGTCCAGTGCCCAGCCCTGCGTGCGGGCCCGGTGCAGGTCGTCCATCAGATCGCGCAGGCGCAGGCGGCTCTGCCCCGTCAGGCGTGGCAGGCCGTGCCGCGCGACATGCGCCTCGATCGCGTCGTCCGGCCATGTCGACAGGATCGCCTTTCCCATGCCCGAGGACGTGGCGGGAACGCGCGCGCCGGGGGCGGCGATGGCGCGCATGATCTCGCGGCTTTCCACCTGGCCCACGTTGACCAGCCATCCGTCGCGCATCACGCCGACATTCGCCGTCTCGCGCGTGGCGTCCCGCAGCTGGCGCAGGTGCGGCAGGGCGGGGCCGGCCAGGCTGTGCCGCCGTCCGAAGGCCAGCCCGGTGGAGTGCGCCTCCTGCCCGACATGCCACAGGCCGGAAGTCGGATCGCACAGGGCAAAGCCCTCGGCCTGGAGCGTCGTGAGCAGCCGGTGCGTGGTCGAGATCGCCAGCCCGCAATCCCGCGCGAGGTCGGACACGCGGGCGCCGTCGCCGCTGTGGGCCAGCAGCCGCAGCAGCGTCAGCGCACGGGCGACGGACTGGACTGTCTCTCCGGCCATGGACGAACCTTTCCGCATCGTGGAAAACATAAGCGCATCCACTGCGCAAGCGCGCGCGTTAAGGCTAGACACCGCGCCAGGAGGACAGACCATGACCGAGACTGTTGAACGCCACGGGCTGAAGGTCGCCGCACCTTTGGCCAGGCTGATCGAAGACGAAATCCTGACCGGCGGTGTCACCGCCGACTCGTTCTGGCAGGGATACGCCGCGCTTCTGCGTGACCTGATGCCCGAGAACCGCCGCCTTCTCGAGGTGCGCGACAAGATACAGGCCGAGCTGGACAAGTGGCACGCCAGCCACGGCGCGGACATCGATGTCGGCGCCTACGAGAAGTTCCTGCGCGAGATCTGCTACCTCGTCGATCCGCCCGAGCGGGTGCGTGTGACGACCCGCGGCGTCGATCCCGAGATCGCCAGCATAGCCGGGCCGCAACTGGTGGTGCCGGTGACGAACGCCCGTTTCGCGCTGAACGCGGCGAACGCCCGCTGGGGCAGCCTCTACGACGCGCTCTATGGAACGGATGCCGTGCCGGGCACGGCGTCGGAGCCGGGATACGATCCCAAACGCGGGGCCGAGGTCGTCGCGCGGGCCAAGGCGCATCTCGATGCGGTCGTGCCGCTCGACGGTGCGGTCTGGGGCGACGTCACCCGCCTTGCGGTCGAGGACGGCGGGCTGGTGCTCGAGACGGCGTCGGGGCCGGTGGCTCTTGCCGCGCCCGAGGCGTTCGCGGGCGTTCGTCGCGACGGCGACGTGCTGCGCGTGCTGCTGACCAGGAACGGGCTTCTGCTGGAAGTCGTGGTGGACGCCACCTCGCGCATCGGCGGAGAGGACCCGGCCGGCATTTCGGACATCCGGCTCGAATCCGCGCTGACCGCGATCATGGATTGCGAGGACAGCGTCGCGACGGTCGATGCCGAGGACAAGTGCTTGGCCTACGCCAACTGGCTGGGCCTGATGCGCGGCGACCTGAAGGAGACGTTCGACAAGGGTGGCGAGACGGTCACCCGCGAACTGGCGCCCGACACCACCTATGACGCGCCCGACGGCGGGACGATCCGTGCGCGCGGCCGGGCCCTGATGCTGGTGCGCAACGTGGGCCACCTGATGACCACCGACGCGGTCACGCTGGACGGCGAAGAGACGCCGGAAGGCATGCTCGACGCCGCCGTCACGGTCGCCTGCGCGATGCACGACCTCGCCAAGACCGATGGTCCGAGGAACTCGGAGGCCGGCTCGGTCTATGTGGTGAAGCCCAAGATGCACGGTCCCGAAGAGGTCGCCTTCGCCGAGACGCTCTATGCGCGAGTCGAGGACATCCTCGGGCTCGACCGGAACACCGTGAAGCTCGGCGTGATGGACGAGGAACGGCGCACCTCGGCCAACCTCTCGGCCTGCATGAACGAGGTCAGCGATCGTCTGGTGTTCATCAATACCGGCTTCCTCGACCGCACGGGCGACGAGATCCACAGCGTGATGAAGGCCGGTCCGGTCATCCCGAAGGACGAGATGAAGGGCGCCGGATGGCTGGCCGCGTACGAGGACGGCAACGTCGACGCCGGCCTCGCCGCCGGGCTTGCCGGGCGCGGCCAGATCGGCAAGGGCATGTGGGCCAAGCCCGAAGAGATGGCCGAGATGCTCGAGGCCAAGATCGGCCAGCTCAAGGCGGGGGCCAACACCGCCTGGGTTCCGTCGCCGACAGCCGCCACGCTGCACGCCATGCACTATCACATGGTCGATGTCGCCGCCCGTCAGAAAGAACTGATGGGTCGCGACCCGGCCTCGCTGGAGACGCTCCTGACGCCGCCGCTTCTGGGTGGGCGCAACATGGAGTCGGCGCAGGTGCGCCGCGCGCTCGACGACAGCGCGCAGTCGATCCTCGGCTATGTGGTGCGCTGGGTCGGTCAGGGCATCGGCTGCTCCAAGGTGCCCGACATCAACGATGTCGCGCTGATGGAGGACCGGGCGACGCTTCGGATCTCGTCGCAGCTGCTGACGAACTGGCTGATGCACGGCGTCATCACCGAGGACGAGGTGGACGAGGCGCTGCAGCGGATGGCGGCCAAGGTCGACGCCCAGAACGCCGGCGATCCCGCCTACGAGCCGATGGCGCCGGGGTTCGACGGGCCGGCCTTCCGGGCCGCGCGGGCTCTGATCATCGAGGGCGCGAAGCAACCCTCGGGCTATACCGAACCGCTCCTGCACAAGTACCGCCGTGAAGCCAAAGCGAAGGAGAGCTGATATGCTGACCATCAAGAGACTGGATTCCGACGACGCGCGGGCGCTGATCGCCGGTGCCGCAGCGAAGGCGCGGGAGATCGGCGTTCCGATGTGCATCGCCATCACCGACGAGGGCGGCAACCTCGTGGCGTTCGAGCGGATGGACGGCGGCAAGGTGACCTCGATCACCATCGCCATCGACAAGAGCTATACCGCCAGCGCGGCCAAGAAGGCGACGCATGAATACGGCGCGGCCAGCCAGCCGGGCAAGCCCGCCTACGGGATCGGTTCGGCCATCGGCGGCCGTCTGATGGTCGTCCCCGGTGGCCTTCCGGTGGTCGTCGACGGAGAAGTCGTGGGCGGCATCGGCGTGTCGTCGGGCACGCCGGATCAGGACATGGAGGTCGCCCAGGGCGGGCTCGACGCCTTCGCCGCGGGCTGAGTGTCCAGGTGATCAACGGGCGGGGCCGGCGGGCCCCGCCTTTCGCGGCCCGAATTGAACTCGGGGGCTCCCCGCACTAAGCACGCCTTGCCGCAACAACGGGAGGCGCCAGTGAGCCGCATCATCAAGGGGATCCTTTTCGACAAGGACGGCACCCTGATCGACTACAACCGCACCTGGGTACCCATCAACATCCGCGCGGCCGAGCATGCCTCGGGCGGCGATGCCGATCTGCGGGATCGTCTGCTCGAACTCGGCGGCCAGGATCTGGATGCGGGCACCGTCCGGGGCGGATCGCTCCTGGCGGCCAGCAACACCTCGGAAATCGCGGCCGCATGGCGCGAGGCGGGCGCGGTGTCCGGCGGCGACCTTGTCGCGGACCTCGACAGTATCTTCACCGAAGGGGCCGCGGGATCTGTGCCTGTCTGCGACCTTCCGGCGCTGTTCGCCCGCCTGCGCGGGCGTGACCTGCGGCTGGGCGTTGCCACCAGCGACAGTGCCGCCGGTGCCCGCGCGACGCTCGAGACGCTGGGTGTCGCGGCGGACGGGCTTTTCGTCGCCGGCTACGACAGCGGCCACGGGGTCAAGCCCGAGGCGGGCATGGCGCACGGTTTCATGCAGCACTACGGTCTGGCGCCGGCCGAGGTCGCGGTGATCGGAGACAACCTGCACGACATGGAGATGGGCCGCGCGGCCGAGTGCGGGCTGTGTGTCGGCGTGCTGACCGGGACGGCGACCGAAGACGAACTGGCCCGCGTCGCGGACCATATCATCGCCGGCATCGACCGTCTCGAGGATCTTCTGGATCGCCTGTCGGCCGATCCGGCGCCGGCCCGGCCCGCCTGAGCGGCGGGCCGGCGCTTTGGCTCACTTGACCTTCAGCACCACGGCGCGGCTCGGCACCGTGTCGGGGCGGTGGGGCATCGAGACATAGGGCGGCGTCTCTTCGACGATCTCCCAGACGCCGCTGTCGGCCAGCTCGCGCATGCGGGCGCCGACCTCGCCGTTATAGAGCGTGTCCTTGATCGTCACCACGATGATGCCGCCGGGGCGGGTGACGCGGATCAGCTCGTCGAAGCCTTCGGCGCCGACATGGCCGACGGTGAACACGCCGGCGGCGACGATCGCCGCGAACCTGTCGTCCGGCAGTGCGAGGGATTCGCCAAGCGCCGCGACGTGGAAATCGTTGTAGACCTGCTTGCGCTTCGCGACTTCGAGCATCTTTTCCGAGATGTCGAGCGCCTCGCAGCCGTCGTAGCCCACGATGTGCATCCACTCGCCCAGAAGCCCGGTGCCGGCCCCGGCGTCGAG
Source organism: Tranquillimonas rosea (assembly GCF_900111315.1). Classification (GTDB taxonomy): domain Bacteria; phylum Pseudomonadota; class Alphaproteobacteria; order Rhodobacterales; family Rhodobacteraceae; genus Tranquillimonas; species Tranquillimonas rosea. The sequence continues at coordinate 51,109 of NZ_FOGU01000013.1, read as the reverse complement.
CACCGGACCGTCGCCCCTGGGGAGGTGCCGGGTCAGCATCGCGAGGCAGATGTTCGGATGCCGGTAGCCGAGGGTCGACATCTCGGTGTCGTAGCGCTCGGCCCAGTCATCGTATTTCTTTGCGACGTCGGCCACGTCTTTTGCCGAATAGACGACGTCCAGGCTCTTGGCGGGGTCGGTCGTGCTCATTGTGCTCAAAATCCTCCTTGGTGAGAGCCGCTGTGGCTCGTGCGAAAGGCAGCTTGGCCAAGGCGCCCGGTCGCTCCGGGCGCTGGCGGCTTGCGCCGCGCGGTGACGAGGTGATAGCAGCTTTCCCGAAAAGTTGGAAGATTGTGGTTTTTGTCGACATTGTGTGGATGCTGACGCATATGTTCCAACAAACTCAGTCAATCGTCCGACCGGCGCTGTCGGTACGGACCGGATGAAGGGAGATGCAGATGGACACGGACGCCGCACTCGATCGCCTGCGCGAGATCGACGGATTCGGGGATGCAAGCCACGACACCGTCGAGATCGAACGCCTCGGTGGCCTGACGAACGTGGTGTTCCGGGTGCGCCGGGATGGGACCGACTATCTGCTGCGCATCCCCGGACCGGGCACCGAGGAATACATCGACCGCAAGGTCGAGGCGACGAACGCGAAGGCCGCCGCCGCGGCGGGCGTGTCGCCGCGGGTCATCCACTTCGACGAGGATAGCGGCCTGATGCTGGCCGATTACATCCACGCGCCGACGATGTCGCCCGAGACCTTCTGCAGCACGAAGGGCGCCCCCAAACGGGCGGGCCGTGCCTTCGCCAAGCTTCACAATAGCGGCGAGACGTTCGACTTCCGGTTCGAGCTGTTCTCGATGATCGACGGTTATCTCGACGTGCTGTCGCAGAAGGACACGACGCTGCCGGACGGCTACCACGACACGGTGAAGGAGGCCGAGAGCGTCCGCGCCGCGCTGGACGCCAACCCCGCCCAGCTGGCGCCCTGCCATTGCGACCCGCTGTGCGAGAACTTCCTCGACGACGGCGCGGACATGTGGATCGTCGACTGGGAGTATTCCGGTATGAACGATCCGCTGTGGGATCTTGGGGACCTCTCCGTCGAGGCAGGCTTTGACGATGCCCACGACCGCGAGATGCTCGAGGCCTATTTCGGCGGCCCGCCGAGCCAGGCGCAGATCAGCCGGATGGTGATCTACAAGGCCATGTGCGACCTGCTGTGGACCCTGTGGGGCCTGATCCAGCACGCCGACGGAAATCCCGCCGAGGATTTCTGGGCCTATTCCACCGAACGCTTCGCCCGTTGCCGGGCCCTCATGGCCGATCCGTCGTTCCCCGGCCATGTCGAGGCCGTGCGCCGCGGGTGAGCGCCGGACGGGGCGGCCGCCGGATCAACCGGCGGTCGTCTCGTCCGCATTGGTCTGGGCGCCGGAGGCGCGGCTGACGTCGATCACGCGCACGTCGTGCTGCTCGAACCGGCGGGCGAGCGGGCCCGGAGGCGCCCTGTCGCAGATCATCGTGCCGACATCCTCGAACCCGCACACGCTGACCGGCGCCTGGTTGTGGAACTTCGAGGTGTCCGCGACGACCATGACCTTCGATGACTGGCGGATCATGGTGCGCGCCAGCTCGGCCTCTTCGAGGTGGAAATCCATGTAGCCGCCCTCATAGTGGATCGCACCGATCGACAGGATGGCCATCTTCGCACGGAAGTTGCGGATGAAGTTCACGCTCGCTTCGCCGAACACCGAATAGTCGTCGGGCCGGATTTCGCCGCCGGGCAGATGGACGCGGTTACCCTCGCCGCGGGCCAGGGTGCGGGCGATTTCGGTGCCGTTGGTGACGACGAACAGGTTGCGCCGGGCCAGCAGGGCGCGGGCGACGTAGGCGGTCGTGGTGCCGTTGTCGATCATGATCGCGTCGCCGTCCTCGACCTCGGCCACCGTCGCCTCGGCGATGGCGCGCTTGGCGGCGGCGTTCTGGGCCATGCGCTTCTGGAACTCGGCCTCGCCCCCGTGCTCGGCCAGGATCACGGCGCCGTGCACCCGTTCCAGCAGGCCGCGCGATTCGAGCACCTTCACGTCCCGCCGCACCGTCTCGTCCGAGACGGCGAGCTTTCGCGTGAGTTCTGCTATGCTGGTCGAGCCGGCGTGCCGGAGCGAGGCCATGATGGCGTTATAGCGGTCCGTTTTGTGCATCATGCGTTTGACTTGGGTCATCGGCGCCCCGTGGTGAGCTTGGGAAGTTGTGGATTTTAAGTTGACATCTGTGGCTTTGAACAGTCAACTTCCAGTGTTGTGTGGGATTGGTGAGGCCGAACCATAATCGGCGACCCCGTGGCGACCTGCGTGCAGGCGACACTCCGTCCGGGGCGAGCGACAGCGACGCGCGGGCCGTGCCCGTCCGCTGTGCCGGTCCCGAAAGAGAAAACACCATTCCGAGGGGGATGAAGTAGAAATGCCGAATTCAGACCGATTGAAGTGCACCCGTTCTCCGTTGGCGGCGAGCCTCGCGGTTCTGGCGCTCGCCATGCCGGCGGTGGCGCAGGATTATCCCGAAAGCGACCGTCCGATCCGCATGACGATCAACGATTGGACCGGGCAGGAGCTGACCACCCGGCTGATGGGCGGCGTTCTGGAGGAAATGGGCTACACCGTCGAGTACGTCCAGGCGGATTACCTCGCGCAGTTCACTGGTCTCGAAAGCGGCGATCTGACCGTCGGGATGGAGATCTGGGAGACCACCGGCAAGGACGCGCTGGAAGCGGCTGTCGAGACCGGCAACGTCGTCGCGCTGGGGGAAACCGGCATGGAGGCGATCGAGGAGTGGTGGTACCCGACCTACGTCAAGGAAGAGTGCCCGGGCCTTCCCGACTGGGAGGCGCTGAACGAATGCGCCGAGATGTTCGCCTCGCCGATGACCAGCCCGAACGGCCGCTACCTGGGCGGACCCGTCACCTGGGGCGGCTTCGACGAAGAGCGGGTCGAGGCGCTGGGTCTGGACTTTGACGTCGTCCACGCCGGCACCGACGCCGCGCTGATGGCCGAGGTCCGCTCGGCCATCCAGCGGGAAGAGCCGATCATCGCCTGGGTCTATGCCCCCCACTGGGCGCCGATCCAGTATGACGGCGAATGGGTCGAGTTCCCCGAGTACACCGACGCCTGCTACGAGGACCCGAGCTGGGGGCCGAACCCCGACATGACCCATGATTGCGGCAAGCCGCGCGGCTGGATCAAGCCCGCCGCGTGGGCCGGTGGCCGCGATGTCTGGCCCGCCGCCTATACCGCGATCGAGAACTTCACCATCGACAACGAGCAGATGGGCCGGCTGATCGGCCAGGTCGATGTCGACGGCATGCCGATCCAGGCCGCGGTCGACCAGTGGCTGCAGGAGAACGAGGACACCTGGCAGAGCTGGATCCCGCAGAACTGAGATCGCTCCGACCCAAGAGACGCCGCCCGCCGGTTCCGGCGGGCGGTGATCGTTCTGTTCAAAGACCACAGGCAGCCGATGAACGACGTATCCCAGCCCGCAGACGCCGCCGCCCCTGCACCGGCCTCCGACGACCCCGTGCGAGAGACGAAACTCTCCTGCCGCGGGCTCTGGAAGGTCTTCGGTGCGGACGAGGCGCAGGCGAAAGACGTGATCCGTCAGAACGGCGGCGCCCCCGGCCGCGAGGCCCTGGAAGAGCAGGGGCTGACCGCCGCGGTGCGCGACGCCAACATAGAGGTCCAGACCGGCGAAATCTTCGTCATCATGGGGCTTTCGGGCTCGGGCAAATCCACGCTGATCCGCTGCCTGTCGCTTCTGCTTCAGCCCACGAGCGGCGAGCTGATTTTCGACGGACGCGATCTTCTCGGATGCACGGACGACGAGCTGATCGAGATCCGCCGCCACAAGATGGGCATGGTCTTTCAGCACTTCGCCCTGCTGCCGCACCTGACCGTGCTCGGGAACGTGGCCTTCCCGCTGGAAATCCAGGGTATTCCCCGCGCCGAGGCGGAAGAGCGCGCGGCGCGGATGATCGAGCTTGTCGGCCTTGACGGGCGCGAGCGGGACTATCCCTCGGGCCTGTCGGGCGGTCAGCAGCAGCGCGTCGGCATCGCCCGGTCGCTGGCGACCGAGCCCGAGCTGTGGCTTCTGGACGAACCGTTCTCGGCGCTCGACCCGCTGATCCGGCGCGAGATGCAGGACGAGTTCCTCAAGCTGCAGAAGATGCTCAACAAGACGATCGTCTTCATCACCCATGACTTCGACGAGGCGATCCGTCTCGCCGACCGCATCGCGATCATGCATTCGGGCGACATCGTCCAGGTCGGCACGCCGGAGGACCTCGTCGTGCGGCCCGTCGACGACTATGTCCGCGAGTTCACCTCGGATGTCAGCCGCGCCAAGGTCCTGTCCGCGCGCACGCTCATGCGGCCCGCCGACGAGGGCGCGACCTTCGCCGGGGACATTGCCCCCAATGCCCGCGTGATCGACTTCGCGGCGCAGGCCGTCGAGGCCGCGCAGCCGCTCGCCGTGCGCTCGCGCTCGGGCCAACTGCTCGGCCAGGTCGACAGGGAGGCGGTGATCCGCGTGCTGGCGGAGGCGCAATGAGCCTGACCGACTCCGATACCCGGACCCTCCCCACAGGCATCGCGCCGATCCGCATCGTCTGGGTCGCGACCCTCGCCGCCCTGGTGCTGCTGTGGATGCTGGCCCAGAACGTCGAGTGGATCGCGGACCCCGAGTCGGTCGTGACCATCCCGCTCGCCGGCTGGATCTCGGACGCGGTGAAGTGGCTGGCGAACGATTTGACGTTCGGTCTTTTCACCTTCAAGGACCTCACCCGCGCGCTGGCCTGGCTGCTGGAAATCCCGCTGACGGTGTTCATCACGCTCTTGTCCAGCGGGGCCGAGATCCCTCTCGGCGGCGAGTCGTCGCTGACGCTGCCGCCGATCCCGTGGTTCTCGATCCTGCTGGCGGTCACCTGGCTGTGCTGGGTCTGGGGCGGGCGCCGCCTGCTGCTTCTCGCGGCGGCGTCGCTGGTCTACCTCGTGGTGTTCGGCCAGTGGGAAAGCGCGATGGTCACGCTGTCCTCCATCCTGGTGGCCGTGCCGGTCGGCGTCGCCGGTGGCATGGCCCTCGGCATCTGGGCCTACCGCAGCGAACGCGTGTCGCGCGGCCTGACGCCGGTCCTGGACCTGATGCAGACGGTGCCGATCTTTGCCTACCTGGTGCCGGTCCTGGTGCTGTTCGGCTTCGGTCCCGTTTCGGCCATGATCGCCACCGTCATCTACGCGATGCCGCCGATGGTGCGGGTGACGATGATGGCGCTGCGCGGCGTCTCGCCCGAGCTGCTGGAGTTCGGCCGGATGGCAGGCTGCACCCGGCGCCAGATGCTGTGGCGCATCCTCCTGCCGAGCGCGCGGCCCAGCCTGATGATCGGCGTGAACCAGGTGATCATGCTGTCGCTGAACATGGTGATCATCGCCTCGATGATCGGGGCGGGGGGCCTGGGCTACGACGTGCTCGCCTCGCTGCGCCGGCTCGAGATCGGCGACGGTCTGCAGGCCGGGCTCGCCATCACCCTGCTCGCCATCCTGATCGACAGGATGAGCCAGGCCTACATCGCCTACCGCGAATCCCCGACCGCGACGCGGCGGGCGCAAGGGGTGAACAACTGGGCCATGATCGGCGGGCTGGTGCTGGTCAGCTATGTCGTCGGCTTCGTCTTCCCCAGCCTCAGTACCTATCCCGAGGCGCTCACGCTCGACACCAGCCCGTTCTGGGACGAGCTGGTCCGGCTGATCAACGTGCACCTCTACACCTATCTCGATGCGGTCAAGAACACGCTGCTGATCTACCTGCTGGTGCCGGTAAAGCGCTTCATGCTCGACGTGCCCTGGCTTGCGGTGACGCTGCTGCTGGGGGTCGTGGGCTGGCGGCTCGGCGGTCTGCGCATGGCGCTCGTCGTCGCCGCGATGGCGGCCTTCATCGCGCTGACCGGCAACTGGCAGAAGGCGATGGTGTCGGTCTATCTCTGCGGCATCTCGGTGATCATCGCCTCGCTCATCGGCATCGGCTGGGGCCTGATCGCGGCGCGCAGCGAGCGCGCCTACAAGATCGCCGTCACCTCGGTCGACACGCTGCAGACGCTGCCCAGCTTCGTCTACCTGATCCCGGTGGTGATGCTGTTCCAGGTCGGCGACTTCTCGGCGATGATCGCCATCGTGCTCTACGCGCTGGCGCCCGCCGTACGCTACACCGCGCACGGCCTGCGCCGTATCCCGTCCGAGACGCTCGAGGCGGGCCGAATGTCGGGCTGCCGCCCGCGCCAGATGCTCTGGCGGGTCCGCTTGCCGCTTGCGCTGCCCGAGATCGCCCTGGGTGTGAACCAGACGATCATGATGGCACTGTCGATGCTGGTGATCACTGCGCTCGTGGGCACCAGCGACCTGGGCCAGGAGGTCTATATCGCGCTGACCCGAAGCAGCGTCGGACACGGGATCGTCGCCGGCGTCTGCGTGGCGTTCATCGGCATGATCGCGGACCGGCTCATCACCGCGTGGGTGGCCCGGCGGAAGAAGCAATTCAGGATCAACTGAGGCAAACATGACATACGCGAACGAAGCGCTTCGGCGTGCCGGATCGCTTGAATTCTGGTCCGGCCCGGTCGACCCCCAGCCCGTCAGCGGCGGGATCACGAACACCAACTTCATGGTCCGCGACAGCGGTCGCCCCTTTTTCGTGCGGATCGGCGAGGACATCCCAACCCACGGCGTGATGCGGTTCAATGAACTGGCGGCTTCGCGCGCGGCGGCCGAACTCGGTATCTCGCCTCCGGTGGTCCATGCCGAGCCGGGCGTGCTGGTTCTCGACTTCATCGAAGGGCGCACGCTGGGCGAAGAGGACATCCGCGACCCCGCCATGCTGGAGCGCGTGGTGGGGCTGGTGCGCGAGTGTCATACCGGCATGGCCCGCAACGTCACCGCGCCGGCGCTGATGTTCTGGGTGTTTCATATCGTTCGCCACTACGCCCGGCTCCTGCAGGAGGCGGAGAGCCCGCATGCCGGGCGGTTGCCCGACCTGATGGCGCGGGCCGACAGGCTCGAGTCCGCAGTCGGTCCGGTCGAGCTGATCTTCGGGCACAACGACCTTCTGCCCGCGAACTTCATCGACGACGGGTCGCGTCTGTGGTTGATCGACTGGGATTACGCCGGGTTCAACTCGGCGCTCTTCGACCTTGGCGGGCTGTCCTCCAACAGCCAGCTCGAGGTGGACGAGGACGACGCGATGCTCGAGGCCTACTACGGTCGCACGCCGGACGACCGCACGCGCGAGGGCCTGCGCGCGATGAAGGCCGCGTCGCTCCTGCGCGAGACGATGTGGAGCATGGTCTCGGAGGTACACTCGCAGGTCGACTTCGACTTCGCCAGCTACACGGACGAGAACCTGCAGCGCTTCGAGGCCGCCTGGGCGCGCTGCAGCGTGTAGCGCCCGCTTCGCCTGTACGGCGTTGATAATACGATATTTTTCCACCTCCTGATCCGGGGCGGGCGCTGCCGTCTCCGGGCCGGGGTAAATACTTCTTGACAATAAGTCATACTATAGGACTAATTTTCCTCCAGCCTCAGGGCTGATTTTGGGAGGAACATCATGATTAAGACGCTTCTTGCGACCGCGGCAGCGGTCTCTTTTGGTGCGGCCGCAGCTTCGGCGCAGACGGTCGGATTTTCACAGATCGGATCGGAATCGGGATGGCGCGCGGCCGAGACGACGCTCACCCGGCAGCAGGCCGAAGAGCGCGGCATCGACCTGAAATTCTCTGACGCGCAGCAGCGCCAGGAGAACCAAATCTCGGCCATGCGCTCGTTCATCGCGCAGGGAGTCGACGCCATTCTCCTCGCCCCCGTCGTCGCGACCGGCTGGGACAGCGTGCTGGAAGAGGCCCAGGAGGCCGAGATTCCCGTCGTCCTTCTGGACCGGCAGGTCGACAGCTCCGAGGACCTTTACCTGACCGCCGTGGGCTCGGACCTCGTGCATGAGGGCGAGGTCGCGGGGCAGTGGCTGGTCGACAATGTCGGCGATGAAGAGTGCCGCGTGGTCGAGCTGCAGGGCACGACCGGCTCGTCGCCTGCCATCAAGCGCAAGCAGGGCTTCGAGAACGCCATCGAGGGCAGCGACAACATCGAGATCGTGCGCAGCCAGACCGGCGATTTCACCCGGACCGGCGGCAAGGAGGTGATGGAAAGCTTCCTGCAGGCCGAGGATGGCGGCGGCAACATCTGCGCGCTGTTCGCCCATAACGACGACATGGCCATCGGCGCGATCCAGGCGATGAAAGAAGCCGGCGTGAATCCGGGCGAGGACGTCAAGGTCGTCTCGATCGACGGCGTGCCGGACATCTTCCGCGCCATGGCCGACGGCGACGCCAATGCCACGGTCGAACTGACGCCGAACATGGCCGGCCCCGCCTTCGACGCGCTGAACGCCTACTGGGAAGACGGAACCACGCCGCCGAAGTTCATCCAGACGGAATCCCGGCTCTATACCCAAGAGGACGATCCCGAGGCCGAGTACGAGGCCCGGAAAGACCTCGGGTACTGATCCCGCGCTGTTTCACTCACCACCGGGGCGGTTCGCCGCCCCGGTCCTGCGATGCGGCGTCCGGCCGCGCGCAACCGGCGCGTGTTCGCGCCGAGGCGAGGACGGGTTCCCATGCTGCTGACCATCCGGTCTCTGACCAAGACGTTTCCGGGCACGCGCGCGCTCGACTCCGTCGATTTCGACCTGCGCGCGGGAGAGGTGCACGCGCTCCTCGGCGAGAACGGCGCGGGCAAGTCGACGCTCATCAAGTGCCTCACCGGCGCCTATCAGCGGGACGAGGGTGAGCTGACGCTCGACGGTGCCCCGATCTCGCCGCAGAGCACGCTCGAGGCGCAGGAACTGGGCATCGGCACGGTCTACCAGGAGGTGAACCTGCTGCCGAACCTGACCGTCGCCGAGAACCTGACTTTCGGCCGCCAGCCCACGCGCTTCGGGATGGTCGATGGCCGCGCCATGCGCCGGCAGGCCGAAGAGATGCTGTCGGGCTACGGCGTCGATGTGGATGTGCGCCGCGACCTCGGGACATATTCGGTGGCGATCCAGCAGATCGTTGCCATCGCCCGCGCCGTGACCCTGTCGGGCAAGGTGCTGATCCTCGACGAACCGACGGCCAGCCTCGACTCCCGCGAGGTGGCGATGCTGTTCGACGTGGTGCGCAGCCTGCGCGAGCAGGGGCTCGGGATCATCTTCATCTCGCACTTCCTCGACCAGGTGTTCGAGATCTCGGACCGTGTCACCGTGCTTCGCAACGGCTGCCGCGTGGCGACCGACGACATCGCGGGCCTCGAACGGCTGCGGTTGATCGAGCACATGCTGGGGCACGAGCTGGAGGACGAGACGCGCGAGGGTCGGCACGCCCACGTCCCGTCCGACCCGTCCGAGCGCACGCTCCATTTCGAGGGCGTCGGTCGGCGCGGGCTGATAGAGCCCTTCGACCTGTCCGTCGGGCGCGGCGAGGTTATCGGGCTGGCCGGGCTGCTCGGCTCCGGGCGGACCGAGAGCGCCGAGGTGCTGTTCGGCATCAAGCCGACGCAGACCGGAACCGCGCGGGACGAAAACGGCGAGATCGCGTTGCGCAACCCGCGCGAGGCGGTCGCGGCGGGCTTCGGCTTTGCGCCCGAGGACCGGAAGACCGACGGGATCGTCGCCGATCTTTCCGTTCGCGAGAACATCGCGCTGGCGCTGCAGGCGCGGCGCGGCTGGGCGCGGCCGATCTCTCGAGCCGAGCAGAACCGTTTGGCCGACCATTACATCGACCGGCTCGATATTCGCACCTCCGACGCCGAGAAGGCGGTGGGCGATCTGTCGGGTGGTAACCAGCAGAAGGTGGTGCTGGCACGCTGGCTGGCGATGAACCCGCGGTTCTTCATTCTCGACGAACCGACACGCGGCATCGATGTCGGCGCCCATGCCGAGATCCTGCGCCTGATCGAAGAGGTGACGGCGGACGGCATGTCGATCCTGGTGATCTCGTCCGAGCTGGACGAGCTGGTGGCCGTCGCGGATCGCGTGATCGTGGTGCGCGACCGGCGCCACGTTGCGCAGCTGACCGGCGCCGAGGTCGAGACCGACACGATCGTCCGTGCCATCGCCGCCCCGGACGCCGACAGCGATGAGGAGGCCGCCTGATGCCGCGAGTGATCCAACGCGTCCTGCCGCAGCTTCTGACCCTGGCCGCCCTGATGGCGCTGGTGTCGGTGTTCTTTCCGGACTTTCTCGAGATCACCTATTCCGACGGGCGGCTCGTCGGCCCGGTGATCGACATTCTCAAGCGCGGCGCGCCCGTCGCGCTGCTGGCCATCGGCATGACTCTTGTCATCGCCACGCGGGGGATCGACCTGTCGGTCGGCGCGACGATGGCGATCTGCGGGGCCTGCTCGGCCTGGGCGATCTCGGCGGGCTACGGGCTGGCGGGGGCGCTTGGCTTCGCGATGCTCGCCGGGCTCGCGGCGGGGCTGTGGAACGGGGCGCTCGTTGCGGTCTTCGGCATCCAGCCCATCGTGGCCACGCTGATCCTGATGACCGCCGGTCGCGGCGTGGCGCAGCTCATCACCGAGGGACGCATCCTGACCTTCAACCACGAGGGGCTGGCCTTCTTCGGGTCGGGCGACATCCTCGGCGTGCCGATGCCCACGTTGATCTGGGTGCTGCTGGGCGTGCTCGTCGCGCTGCTGGTCCGGCGCACGGCGCTCGGGCTGCTGATCGAGGCGATCGGCATCAACCGCCGCGCCAGCACGCTCGCGGGGATCAACAGCCGGGTGCTGCTGATCGCGGTCTACATGGCGTCGGGCTTTTGCGCGGCCTGGGCCGGGATCGTGGCGACGGCCGACATCCGCGGTGCCGACGCGAACAATTCCGGGCTCTGGCTCGAGCTCGACGCGATCCTCGCGGTGGTGATCGGGGGCAACTCGCTGCTGGGCGGGCGGTTCTCGATCGCGGCGTCGCTGCTGGGGGCGATGATCATCCAGACCATCGACACCGGCATCCTGCTGGCGGGCTTCCCGTCGGAATTCAACCTCGTGATCAAGGCGGCCCTGGTGCTGGTGATCCTGGTCCTGCAGTCGCCGAACCTCGCGCCACGTTTCGCGCGGATCGCGCGACGGCGACGCGGGACACCGGCGGCCGGCAAGCTCACCACTCGGGAGGCCGGAGAATGACCTCGCGCACGCTGCCCCTGTTCGCAACGATCGCGATCTTCCTGATCGCCTACCTCGTCTGCTACCTGCAGTTTCCCGCCATGCTGTCGACGCGGGTGATCGGCAACCTGCTGACCGACAACGCCTATCTCGGGATCGTGGCCGTCGGCATGACCGTCGTGATCCTGTCCGGCGGGATCGACCTGTCGGTCGGCTCGGTCATCGCCTTCTCGGGCGTGTTCATCGCGGTGATGCTGCGTGACACCGGGCTGCATCCGCTGGTCGTCTTCGCGCTGCTCCTGGCGGTGACCACGGCGTTCGGCGCCTTCATGGGTGGGCTGATCCACGTCCTCGCCATGCCGCCCTTCATCGTGACGCTCGCCGGGATGTTCCTGGCCCGCGGTGCCGGCTACATGCTGAGCGTCGAATCCGTGCCGATCCAGCACCCGTTCTACGAGGTGCTGAAGGACGCCTATTACCTGATGCCGGGCAAGGGACGGCTGACGCTTCTCGGCGTGGCGATGCTGCTGTCGGTCGCGGGCGGCATGATCCTGGCGCACAGGACTCGGTTCGGCACGCGGGTCTTCGCAATGGGCGGCGGTGCCCAGACGGCGCAGCTGATGGGCGTGCCGGTGGGCCTGACGACGGTGCAGATCTATGCCTTCTCGGGGTTCATGGCCGGGCTTTCGGGTGTCGCGTTTTCGATCTATACGGCGTCGGGCTATCCGTTGGCGATGGTCGGAACCGAGCTCAACGCGATCGCCGCGGTGGTGATCGGCGGGACGATCCTGACCGGCGGGGCGGGGTACGTGTTCGGAACGCTGATCGGGGTGCTGACCATGGGACTGATCCAGACCTACATCGTGTTCGACGGCTCTCTCTCGAGCTGGTGGACCAAGATCGTGATCGGGGCTCTGCTGCTGATGTTCATCCTGCTTCAGAAGGGGCTGCTGCGCCTTGGCACAGCGCGGGCGGCGGCATGACCGACCTGTTGCGCAAGTCCTTCCGGGGCGACACGTCGCGCAATTCGCACACGATGGTCGTCGACGGGCTGGGACGCCGGATCGTGCGTGGCGACTTTCCCGAGAACAGCCTGCTGCCGCGGGACGAGGAGCTGGCAGAGATGTTCGGCGTGTCGCGCACGGTCCTGCGCGAGGCGATGAAGACGCTGGCGGCGAAGGGCATGGTCGAACCGCGCAGCCGAGTCGGCACCCGCGTGCTCGACCGTCACAGGTGGAGCCTGATCGACCAGCAGGTCCTGACCTGGCACCTCGACGAGCGGGCCGACGCCGCCTTTCTCGGAGAACTGTTCGAGATGCGCCTGTCGTTCGAGCCCTACGCGGCCCGGCTGGCCGCCGAGCGCGCGGAGCCCGTGAAGATCGAAAAGATGTATGCCTGCTGCGACACGATGGCGGAATCGCCGAGCGGCCAGGATTTCTCGATTGCCGATCTCGACCTGCACCGTGCCATCCAGGAGGCGGCGGGCAACGCCTTCCTCAACTCGGTGGGCACGCTGATCGAAGCGGCGCTGCTGACCTCGTTCCGCCTGAGTTCGCCCTTGGCCAGCGCCGCGGGTCAGAGAGAATCCGCCGCCCAGCACCGCGCGCTTGTCGATGCGATCGCCGCAGGCGACCGTGACGGCGCCGAACGCGCCATGCGCGAGGTGATCGAAGAGGGCTGGCGAAAGGTGCGGGTGCTTCTCAGCCAGGCGAAGTAGCCCTGCATTTGCAGGGGCTACCGCGCGTCGCTCCGGGCGTGTGATCACGGGAGCGTTATTCACCGTCAGAAAAAATCCGGGAACGGTTCGGGGTCTCGCGGCTTCACTAGCGGCACGATCAAGAAAAACTGCTTACGAGTGAAGGATGTAACGATGAAAAAGACCGTCATTACCGCCGCTGCGATGCTGGTTTCCACTGCTGCGATCGCGCAGGTCCCGTTCAGCTCCGTCGATGCCGACGGCGACAATCGCCTTTCGTTCGAGGAAGTGACCGCCGTCTACGCCAATGTCAGTTCGAACGATTTCCAGGAGATCGACACTGACGGCGACAGCCTGATCGACCCGACCGAAGCGCGTGCGCCGGTCGCCGTGGAGATCATGGGCGAGCAGTCGGCGACGACCACCGGCATGACCGTGGACATCGACACCGAGGGCAACCAGACGATGTACTACGACTATGACGAGGCTTCGGCACGTTATCCCGAGCTGTCTGCCGAGGACTTCGAAGAGATCGACGAGAACGGCGACGGCCTTCTCGACGCGGTCGAACTGCGTCAGCCCGCCGCCGTTGCGGTCCTGACCCAGGGCTGAATTGCCTACGCGGCGCGGTCTCGCAAGGCCGCGCTCGCCCCCAGCTTCGTGCTTTCTCAGAGCATGGAGGGGATCGTCCGGCGCCCCTGTGTTTAAGCTGCACCAGGGTGTCGGGCGGTCGCCTCGACCAGTTCGGCTCTACTGGCCGACCCGGCGCAGGAAGCGGCGCAGCCGATCGTCCGACGGTGCGTCCAGCACTTTCCCAGGCGGCCCCTGTTCCACGATCCGTCCCCCGTCCATGAACACGACGCGATCCGCGATTTCGCGGGCGAACTGGATCTCGTGGGTGACGATCAGCATCGTCTGCCGCTGCTCGGCGACGCGGCGCATCAGGTCCAGCACCTCTCCCACCCATTCGGGATCGAGCGCCGACGTCGGCTCGTCGAACAGCATCAGCCCGGCATCGAGTGCCATCGCCCGTCCGATCCCCACGCGTTGCTGCTGCCCTCCCGAAAGCGCGGCGGGATAGCTGTCGGCCTTGTTATCAAGGCCCGTCTCGCGCAGCACCTCCAGTGCGCGCGCCTCGGCGTCCGCCTTGGGGCGCTTCTGGACCGTGACCAGGGCCTCCATGATGTTCTCTTTCGCCGTCTTGTTGGCGAAGAGCGCATAGTTCTGGAACACGAACGCGGTGCGGCGGCGCAGGGCGAGGATGTCGGCCCGCGATGCCTTGGCCGCGTCGACGCTGAGGTCGCCGATGGTGATCGTGCCCGCCTGCGGCCGGTCGAGGAAGTTCAGGCAGCGCAGCAGCGTCGACTTGCCGGTGCCCGAGGGGCCGATGACAACGACCCGCTCGCCGGGCTCGATCTCGAGGTCGATCCCGTCGAGCACCGCCGTGCTGTCGAAGCGCTTGGTGAGGCCCTGGACCGAGATCATCGTGCGAACGCCTTGTTCAGGTGGTTTTCTAGGCGCTTTTGTCCCTGGTTCAGCGCCTCGACCATGATCCAGTAGATCACGGCGACGACGAGGAACGCCTCGAAATACAGGAAGCTGCCGGCGGCTTCCTTCTGCGCGGCGCCCATCATCTCGGTGACGCCCAGCGTGAAGGCCAGTGAGGTGCCCTTGATCATGTCGATGAAGTAGTTGACCAGCGTCGGTGCGGCGATCCGCGTGGCCTGCGGCAGCACGATCCGGCGCATCATCTGGCCCTGCGTCATGCCGATGGATTGCGCGGCCTCCCACTGGCTGCGGTCCACGCCGGCGATGGCCGCCCGGATGCTCTCGGCCATGTAGGCCGAGAAGTGCAGCGTCAGTCCCATGATCGCCGCCGTCACGCCGTTGATCTGCGTGAGGAACGACAGGACCTGCGGCAGCCCGTAATAGAACAGGAACAGCTGCACCAGCAGCGGCGTGCCCCGGAAGAAGCTGATGAACAGCATCACCAGCCAGTCGAGGCCCGGCACCTTGATGACGCGCTCGACCGCCATGAGCGAGGCGAGGATGAGCGCCAGCACCATCCCCGCGACCGCCATGAACAGCGTCAGCGGCACGTAGCCGAGGATCACGGGCACCAGCCCGATCATGTAATCGAGGTCGAGCGCCCGCATCGGTCAGTTCACTCCGTGGTCGTGATGTCGCTATCGAACCACTTCCGCGAGATCTCGGCCAGCGTGCCGTTCTCCTTCAGAGTGGTCAGCGCCGCGTCGACGCGGTCGCGCATGGCGCGGCCGGCTTCGGTGTCGCGGAAGGGGAGGGCGTTGCGGATTTCCGAAAACGGTTGGCCGGCGAGCTGGAGGGGGAGGGGGCTTTCCTGGATCACCTGCGCCGAGGAGACGCGGTCCATGACGAAGGCGTCGACGCGGCCGAGGGCGGTGTCCTGTTCGATGTTCGACTCGTAGGTCTTTATCTCGATCTCGTCGGCGAAGGGCAGGTCGCGCAGCAGCTGCTCGAAGTTCGAGCCGAGGTTCACGGCGACGGTCTTGCCGCGCAGATCCTCGACGCCGCCGATCGCGTCGTTGCCTTTCTTGGTTACGACCTGGGCGCCGTCGATGACGTAGGGCTGGGTAAAGACGAACATTTCCTCACGCTCGGGCGTGATGGTGATCTGGTTGGCGATCGTGTCGATCCGGCCGGCCTGCAAGGCGCCGATCAGGCCGGAAAAAGACATTGTTTCAAAGGAGATATCCAGCCTGGCCTCTTCGCCGACGGCGTTCATCGCGTCGACCTCGAAGCCCTGCAGTTCGTCCTGGCGGACGAAGGTGAACGGGAAGTAGCCGCCGGACATGCCGACGGTCAGGCTGTCGCTCTCCTGCGCGGTGGCGGGGGCGGCGAGGGTCGTGGCGGCGGCGAGGGCGAGGGCGAATTTTCTGAGCATTTTCGGCTCCTTTGCGGTTCGGGGAGTGGACGTAATGCCCGGGACAGGGATGGGGCAATGCGGGGCGGAAAATAAGGCGGTGCGTTCGGATGCTGGGCGACGAGGTGGGACGAAAATCGCGAATGGCACGAAAATTGGTCCGCCTGTTCGTCCATTTCGGCCTGTCACCATCGGTGCACAGGACGTGCACCGCGCGTGCACAACGCGGCATACACCGATGCGCTTCGTTGGCCGAGGAGTGCGTGCTACCTTCGGCGCGTCGGAGTCACCGGGAAAGGGTCTGTCGATGCCGCGGTCTGTGATCCTCGTCGCCGTGCTCTGCGGCGCGTCGTTGCCCGCCGCCGCGCAGGAGGGGCCGTCGTTTGCGTGCGACCGGGCCGAGGGCGCGGTCGAGGAGGCGATCTGCGCCGATCCGGACCTCGCGGCGCTGGACCGGCGGCTGGCTGACCGCTTTGCCGCGGCGCGGGAGGCGTCCGCGGAGGTGTCGCCCGAAACGGCGGACACCCTGACCGCGATGCAGCGCGGCTGGATCAAGGGCCGCAACGCGTGCTGGAAGGCCGGCGACGTGCGCGCCTGCACCAAACAGTCCTATCTGAGGCGCGAGGCCGAGCTGGTGGCGGGGTTCGGGCTTGAGCCGCCGATCAATCGCGTCACCTGGACCTGCGCGGGGAGGACGCCCGCGTCGGTGACGACGACCTTCTTTGCCACCGAGCTTCCGAGCGTGCTGATCGAGACGGGCGGCGAGACGGATGTGGGCACGCAGACGCGCACGGCCTCGGGCGCGCGCTACGAGGGCAGCTTTGGCAAGGCGATCTGGACCAAGGGCGACACGGCCGTCCTGACATGGCCGCAGGGCGAGGATCACGACTGCGTGCTGGCCGGGCCCGACGGCTAGCTTCCCCTTCCCGTGCGGGTGTGCTTTGCGAGGCCCGCGGCGGCCGGACCCAGCGGCTTAAGGTTACCTTAAGGCCGCGATGGTGGGGCGCGTGGGCAAGGAGGCGCACATGCGGGTGCTGGTGATCGAGGACGACGCGATCCTGCGCGACGGGCTGACGGCCGGTCTGCGGATGAGCGGCTTTACTCCCGACGCGGTGGCCTGCCTGGAGGATGCCCGCGCGGCGCTGGCGACCACGGCGTTCGACGGGGTGGTGCTGGACATCATGCTGCCCGACGGGTCGGGCCTGGACCTGCTGGCCGAGATGCGGCGCGGCGGGCGAACGGTGCCGGTGCTGCTGCTGACGGCGCGGGACCGGGTGGCCGACCGGGTGCAGGGTCTGGACGCGGGCGCCGACGACTATCTGGGCAAACCGTTCGACTTGAGCGAGCTGGCCGCGCGTCTGCGGGCGCTGCTGCGCCGGCAGGAGGGCCGCGCCGAGGGGCGGCTGAGCTGCCACGGCGTCACCATCGACCCCGGCAGCCTGACCGGGCAGGCGGGCGAGACGCCCTTGCGCTTTTCCCGGCGCGAGTTCGCGGTGCTGCACGCGCTGATGGAGCGGCCCGGCACCATCCTGTCGAAGTCGCAGCTCGAGGATCGTCTGTATGGCTGGCAGGAAGAGGTCGAGAGCAACGCGGTCGAGGTCCATGTGCACAAGCTGAGGGCCAAGCTGGGGCGGGGCTTCATCGAGACTGTGCGCGGACTGGGCTATCGCATCCCGGCAGAGGAGGGCGCGTCATCGCGATCCGGCTCAGGCTGTTCCTGATCCTGCTGCTGGCGACGGGGGCGGTCTGGCTCTCGGCCGTGGTGTGGATCGAGTATTCCACGCGTTCGAAGGTCGAGCGGGTGCTGGACGCGCGCCTGTCCGAGGCCGCGCGCATGGTGTCGTCGCTGATGTCGGACCACCGGATCGAGGTGGCGCGGGCGGGACATGCGCCGGTGGCGGTCCCGCTTGAGACGGGGGGCGGCTATTCGCGGCAATTGCATTGCCAGATCTGGACGCTGGAGGGCGACCTGATCGGCCAGTCGGGCGGCGCGCCGGCGGAGCGGCTGTCCGGCGCCGCCGAGACCGGGTTCTCGCGTGCCGTGATCGACGGCGAGGTCTGGCGCGTGTTCACCGTGGTGAACGAGGAGCTGGGCGTGCGCGTCAGCGTGGGCGACAGCCACGCGGTGCGCGACCGGCTGATCCGCAGCGTGGTCGAGGCGGTTCTGCTGCCCGCCGCGATCGTGCTGCCGGTTCTGGGCGCGCTGATCTGGATCAGCGTCGCGCGGGGGCTGGCGCCGCTGAGCCAGCTGGCCGACGCGTTGCGGGCGCGCAGCCCGTCTGACCTGCGCCCCTTGCCCGACGGGCCGGCCCCGCGCGAGATCCGGCCCGTGCGCCGGGCGCTGAATACCCTGTTCGAGCGGGTGGAGCGGACGCGGCGGGCCGAGCGCGACTTTACCAGCTTTGCCGCGCACGAGCTCAAGACGCCGCTGGCCGGGCTGCGTACCCAGGCGCAGGTGGCGATGATGGCCGAGCACCCCGAGGATCGCGAGGCCGCGCTGCGGGCCATCGACCAGTCGGTCGTGCGGACCGACCGGCTGGTGCGGCAATTGCTGGACCTGACCGCCGTGGACCGCGAGACCGACGACGCCGGGCCGGTCGCGCTGGGCGCGGTCGCGGCGCAGATCGCCGACGAGGCGCGGACACGCGCGGCGGCGCGGGGCGTGTCCGTCGTCTGTGCCGACCATGCGGGGGGCGCCACCGTGACGGGCGACGCCTTTCTCTTGCAGGTGGCGGTGCGCAACGTGGTCGAGAACGCCATCGCCGCCTCGCCCGAGGGCGGTGAGGTGCAGGTCGAGGTCACGAAAGGGGCGGACGGGCCAGCGGTCACGGTGCGCGATGGCGGGCCGGGCATCCCCGGCGACATCCGTGCCCGCGTGACCGAGCGGTTCTATCGCGGTCCCGCCGCCGCGCCGGGCGGCAGCGGGCTGGGCCTGGCGATCGTGTCCGAGGCGATGGAGCGGCTGGGCGGGCGCCTGGAGATCGCGCCGCCGGCGCCGGAGGGGCAGGGCGTGGCCCTGCGTTTCGGCGTGGCCTGACCGGGCGGTCAGGCGGCGAAGAGGCCCTGGAAGTCGGCGAAGCCCTTGATCTCGATCGGGTTGCCCGAGGGGTCGAAGAAGAACATCGTGCGCTGCTCGCCCGGTTCGCCGGCGAACCGCACGACGGGTTCGATGTCGAAGTTGACGCCCTCGGCGCGGATGCGCTCGGCCAGGGCGTGCCAGTCGTC
This sequence comes from Tranquillimonas rosea, assembly GCF_900111315.1. GTDB lineage: Bacteria > Pseudomonadota > Alphaproteobacteria > Rhodobacterales > Rhodobacteraceae > Tranquillimonas > Tranquillimonas rosea. Next base: position 32,067 of record NZ_FOGU01000013.1, on the reverse strand, counting down.
CAGCGGCAGCACCACGCCGAGATGCGGCATCATCACCTTGTGGTCGCCCACCTTGCCGGTGCGGTCGGTGCCGAACGGCTCTCCGAGATGGAGCGAGAGCTGGTGGCCGAAGAAGTCGTAGTCCACCCAGGTGTCCGTCGAGCGGCCCTCGGTGCAGCCCAGGACGCGGCCGTAGAAGTCGCGCGTGGCGTCCAGATCGGTGACGTGAATCGCGAGGTGAAAGACGGATTTCATGTGCGGCGCTCCCGTGATGCCGGTTTCAGTTCTGCCGACGAAAGCGGCAAACGCGTCCAGCGATTGCGCAGTGCGGCGATGGCCGCAGATGCACGTGGTATACTGAGAAATGCAATGGAGCGGCGGCGGATTTTCCGAGACGCCGGGCCGGGATGCCCGAAAATAGACTGCAATGCCTTTGATTTGATCGGTTTCTTGCGTGTAGCACCGCGCGGCCGGGGTGCCATGCCGCGGCGCGGCGGGGTCGGTCATATACTCAGAGATTATACTACTAGAATTAAGATAATCTCTAATTCTATTGCGAAGTCGGGCGTATCCTGCCTCGCTATGGGTGGATGGCGGCCCGGCCGCCGCCGCGACAACGAGAAAAGACCTCACCAACACGGAGTACAGGATCATGACTCTTTCGACTCTGCGCCGGTCGGCCCTGCCGCTGGCCCTGCTGGCCGGTCTGCCGGCGATGGCCCAGGAGCTCCCCGAGGACGGGTTCAAGGTGGCGCTGGACGGGACCTTCGCGCCGCATGCCATGCCCAAGCTCGACGGGGGTGTCGAGGGGTTCAACGTCGATCTCGCCGCGGCGATCGGCGAGACACTGGGCACCGACATGGAAGTCGTGGCCGCGCAGTTCTCGGGCCTGATCCCGGCGCTGCAGGCGGGCACCTACGACTTTCTCGTGGCGCCCACCACGGTGACCGAGGAGCGCGCGTCGAGCCTGCTGTTCACCGAAGGCTTCATGGACACCAACTTTGCCTTCACCGTGCCCGCGGGCAGTGACGAGATGGAAGGTCTCGAGGCGTTCGAGGGCATGACCATCGCGGTCAACAAGGGCTCCGTCTACGAGGCGTTCCTGACCGAGCGGGCCGAGGAATACGGCTGGGACGTGGTCGCCTACGGCACCAACACCGACGCGGTCGAGGCCGTGGCGACGGGCCGGGCCGAGGCGAACATGGCCGGTGCGACGGTGTCGGCCTGGGCCGCCAAGCAGAACCCGCGCGTCGACCTGAGCTATGAATACGACACGGGCCTGGTCTGGGCGTTCCCGTTCCGCAAGGACGACGTCGAGACGCGCAACATGATCGACCGCGTGCTCGAATGCCTCAAGACCGACGGCACCATGGCCGAGCTGTCCGAGAAGTGGTTCGGCGTCACCCCCGAAGAGGGCCGCACCATCGTCACGCCGACACCGGGCTACGGCACGCCGGACTTCGAGGGCTACGACGACACCGAACACGAGGTTTCCTGCGAGTTCTGAGACCGCAGGGCGACGATACCGGCGGGGCCGCGGACGGCCCCGTCCTTTCCCGGACTGGACGCGAGCGAATGGTCAAACCCCCCGTTCTTGAAATCGCAGGCCTCGAAAAGCGTTTCGGCGACACCGTGGTGCTGAAAAACATCAACCTCAAGGTGCGCGAGGGCGAACTGGTCTTCGTCATCGGGCCTTCGGGCTCGGGCAAGTCGACGATGCTGAGGTGCTGCAACCGGCTGGAAGAGCCGACTTCGGGCGCGATCCTGGTGGAGGACGCGAAGATCACCGACATCGCCCGCCGCGATCTCGACAAGATGCGGATGAAGGTCGGAATGGTGTTCCAGGGCTTCCACCTCTATCCGCACATGAGCGTTCTGCGGAACGTCATGCTGGCCCAGATCAAGGCGCTGAAGCGCCCCAAGGACGAGGCCGAGACCCGCGCCCGCGACATGCTGGAGCGCGTGGGCCTGTCCGAGAAGGCCGACGCGATGCCGTCGGACCTGTCCGGCGGCCAGCAGCAGCGCGTGGCCATCGCCCGCGCCCTGGCGCTGGACCCCAAGGTGATGCTGTTCGACGAGCCCACCTCGGCGCTGGACCCCGAACTGGTGGGATCGGTCCTGAAGGTGATGAAGGACCTGCGCCGCGAGGGCATGACGATGCTGGTCGTCAGTCACGAGATGGCCTTCGCGCGGGAGGCGGCGGACCGGGTCATCTTCATGGATGGCGGCCTCGTGGTCGAGCACGGCTCGCCCGAGCAGATCTTCGGCGATCCGCAGACCGACCGTCTCAAGGCCTTCCTGTCGCGCGTGTCGCAGGGGGCCGAATGAGGTTCCTCGACACCTTCTTCGACGGCGCCGTGATGGCGCGGTACCTGCCGGACCTGATCTCGGCGATCTGGGTCACGCTGTACCTGGCCGTCGTCATCGTCGCGGCGGGTCTCGCGCTGGGGCTGGCGCTGGCCTGCCTGCGGACGCTGGGGAGCAAGTGGCTGAACGTGCCGATCATCATCTTCGCCGATCTCGGGCGGGCGATCCCGCCGCTGGTGGTGATCCTGATCTTCTATTTCGGCCTGCCCGGGCTGGGCATCACGCTGTCGGGGCAACTGGTGATCGTGCTGGTGCTGGGCGCGGTGCTGGCAGCCTTCGCGGAAGAGATCTTCTGGGCCGGCCTGACCTCGCTGTCCGCCGGGCAGTGGGAGGCGGGGCGCGCGACGGGCCTGACCTTCGGGCAGACGCTGTTCTCGATCGCGCTGCCGCAGGCCGTCCGGCTGGCGATCCCGCCGCTGGTGAACCGCGCGCTGGCGATCACCAAGATGACGGCGCTCGGCTCGGTCATCGGGGTGAAGGAGATCCTTGCCGTGTCGTCCTCGGCGCAGAGCTTTTCCGGCTCGGCCACGCCTTTGACGATGGCGGCGCTGGCGTATCTCGCGATCTTCATCCCCGTCGTCATCGCCTCGCGCCTGATCGAGCGGCGCTTTTCCTGGTCGATCTGAGGGCGCCATGCAGGATTTCATCGAGCTTTTCTTCAACCTCGACATCATGGCGCAGACGCTGCCGCTGTTGCTGAAGGGGTTCTGGGTCACGCTGCAGCTCTGCGCGGTGGTGATCGGGCTGGGCCTGGCCGGTGGGTTGGCGCTGGCGGTGGCGGCGCTGTCGCCGTCGCGCTGGCTGCGGTGGAGCGCGATCGGCTTCATCGACTTCTTCCGCGCGCTGCCGCCGCTGGTGCTGCTGGTCTTCGTGTTCTCGGGCCTGCCCTTCGCGGGGCTGGAACTGTCGCCCTTCATGGCGGTGGTCGTGGCGTTCCTGTTGAACAACTCGGCCTACTACGCCGAGGTGTTCCGGGCGGGCCTGAGGTCGGTGCCCGGCGGGCAGGCCGAGGCCGCCCGCGCCACGGGGCTGAGCCCGACGCAGACGCTGGCCAGCGTGGTGCTGCCGCAGGCGGTGCGCAACGTGCTGCCCGACCTGCTGTCGAACACGGTCGAGGTGGTCAAGCTGACCTCGCTCGCCTCGGTCGTGTCGCTGTCCGAGCTGCTCTATGCCGCGAACATGGCGCGTTCGGTGACCTACAACTCGTCGCCGCTGGTGCTGGCGGCGCTCATCTACCTTGCGCTGCTGTGGCCGCTGGTGCGGCTGATCTCGCGCTATCAGCGCGGACTGGCCGCGCATTGAGACATTCGAACGGAAAGGACTGGGAACGATGGTGAAGATGGTGCTTGGCGGCGCGCAGATGGGGCCGATCCAGAAGGCCGACAGCCGCGAGGCCGTGGTCGCCCGCATGATGGAGCTGATGCGGCAGGCGCACGCGCAGGGGGTCGAGTTCCTCGTCTACCCCGAGCTGTGCCTGACGACATTCTTTCCCCGCTGGTATGCCGAGGACATCTCGGAGTTCGACCACTACTTCGAGACCGAGATGCCGAACGCGGCGACGCAGCCGCTGTTCGACCTGGCGCGAGAGTGCGGCATGGGCTTTACCTTCGGCTATGCCGAGCTGACGCCCGACGGCCATCACTACAACACGTCGGTGATCGTGGACCGGGCGGGCGAGATCGTCCTGACCTACCGCAAGACGCACCTGCCGGGGCACGCCGAGTACGACCCCGAGCGCACGCATCAGCATCTCGAGAAGCGCTATTTCGAGCCGGGCGATACCGGCTTCGGCGTGGTGCGCAGCGACGGCATGGTGATGGGCATGGCGATCTGCAACGACCGCCGCTGGCCCGAGACGTTCCGCGTGCTGGGCCTGCAGGGGGTCGAGCTGGTGACGATCGGCTACAACACGCCCTCGCAGAACAGTCAGTCGGGCGACGAGGGGCTGGAGAAGCGGCTGTACCACTCGGAACTGTCGGTGACGGCCGGGGCCTATCAGAACAGCACCTATGTCGCCTCGATCGCCAAGGCGGGCACCGAGGACGGGCATCACCTGATGGGCGGATCGATCCTGGTGGACCCGGACGGCTTCGTCATCGCCCGCGCCACCACCGAGGAGGACGAACTGATCACCGCCGAGATGGACACCGAACGCTGCGCCTTCGGCAAGTCCACCGTGTTCAATTTCGCCGCGCACCGGCGGATCGAGCATTACGGCCTGATCGCCAGCCAGACGGGCGCCAAGGCACCCGAGTGAGAGGAGGAGAGATGGAGTTCGACACGGTCATCCACGACGGCACCATCGTGACCGCCGGCGAGATCTACCGCGGCGATGTAGGCATCACGGACGGCCGCATCGCCGCGGTGGCCGAGCGGCTGCCGGGCGGCGCCCGCCGGATCGACGCGGGCGGGCGGCTGGTGATGCCCGGCGGGATCGAGGCGCATGCCCACATCGCGCAGGAAAGCTCGTCCGGCGTGATGAGCGCCGACGATTACCGCACCGGCTCGATCTCGGCGGCGTTCGGGGGCAATTCCAGCTTCGTCCCCTTTGCGGCGCAGCATCGCGGCCAGTCGATCGACGACGTGATCGCGACCTACGATGCCCGCGCGGCGTCGTCGGTGATCGACTATTCCTACCACCTGATCGTCTCGGACCCGACCGAGGACGTGCTGACCGACCAGCTGCCCCGCGCCTTTGCCCGCGGGATCACGTCGTTCAAGGTCTTCATGACCTATGACCTGATGAACCTGGGCGACGGGGGGATGCTGGACATCCTGACCGTCGCGCGGGAGCACGGCGCCGTCACCATGGTCCATGCCGAGAACAACGACATGGTGAAGTGGATGAACCGCCGGATGGCCGACAAGGGCCTGACCGCGCCGCGCTATCACGCGGTGTCGCGGCCGGAGCTGGCCGAGGAAGAGGCGATCAACCGGGCGATCCAGCTGGCCAAGCTGGCCGACGCGCCGCTGTTCATCGTGCATGTCTCGACCGCCGGCGGCGCGGCCATCGTCCAGCGCGAGAAGCTGGCGGGGGCCAAGCTCTATGCCGAGACGTGCCCGCAATACCTGGCGCTGACCCGCGCCGACCTCGACCGGCCCGGCATGGAGGGGGCGAAGTACATCTGCTCGCCGCCGCTGCGGGACGTGCAGACACAGGAGGCGCTGTGGCACCACGTGGCCACCGGCACGTTCGAGAGCGTCAGCTCGGACCACGCGCCCTATCGTTTCGACGAAACGGGCAAGTTCCTGAACGGCACCGATGTGCCCTATCCGAAGATCGCCAACGGCATGCCGGGGATCGCCGCGCGGCTGCCCTACCTCTTCTCGGAAGGTGTCGTCGGCGGGCGGATCACGATGGAGCAGTTCGTGGCCCTGTCCTCGACCAACGCGGCGCGCACCTTCGGCATCGAGAAGAAGGGCCGTATCGCGCCGGGGATGGACGCGGACATCGCGATCTGGAACCCCGAGACCCGGCGCACGGTGACGGCGGCCGACCAGCACGACAACATGGACTACACCCCGTTCGAGGGGATGGAGCTGCAGGGCGTGCCCGAGACGGTGATGACCCGCGGCACCCCCGTCGTCGAGGACGGTGCGCTGAAGGTCGAGCCCGGCAACGGCCGGTTCGTCGCGCGGGCGCCGGCAGACCTTCGGGGCAGGCCCGGCGCCGCGGTGAAGGAGTTCGACCCCGCGCACAACTTCGGATCGGACCTGCGGTGATGGCCGGCCCGATCCTCATTGTGAACCCGAACTCGTCCGCCGCCGTGACCGAGGGCATCCGCAAGGCGGTGGCGCACATGGCGCCGGCGGCGGGGCCGGGATTCGAGGTCACGGACCTGCCCGCCTCGCCCGCGACCATCGCGTCGGCGGCGGACGTGGCACTTGCCGGCATGGGGTTCGCCGATCTCGTGGCGACGCGGCCTGACGCCGCCGCCTTTGTCAGCGGGTGCTTTTCCGATCCGGGCGTCGAGCTGGCGCGCGAGCGCGTGCGCCAGCCGGTGATCGGCATACAGGAGGCCGGCATCCTCAGCGCGATGGCCCGCGCCGACCTGTTCGGGATCATCGCGTTGTCGCCGCGCGCCATCGGGCGGCACCGGGTCCGGGTCCGCGCCATGGGCGTCGAGGGACGGATGGCCGGAGAGGTGGCGCTGCCGGGCGTGTCGGCCGAGGAGTCGGGCCTGTCCGACGCCATCTACGACCAGACGCGCGCGCTGGGCCGTGAACTGGTGGCGATGGGCGCGGGCGCGATCGTGCTGGGATGCGCGGGGATGGCGCCGCGCCGCGCCGCGTTGCAGGACGACCTTGGCGTTGCGGTGATCGACCCGGTGCAGGCCGCCGCCGGGATGGCGCTGGGCGCGGTCGGATGAGCCGGGGCGACGGTCTTCCGGACGTGTCGCTGCGTCTTCTGGAGATCTTCGCGGCGATGATGCGCTGCGCGACCACGGTCGAGGCGGCCGAGCAGTTGCGGATCTCGCAGCCAGCCGTGTCGGCGGGGCTGCGGCAGCTCGAGACGCAGCTGGGCCTCGCCCTTTTCGAGAGGACGGGCCGCCGGTTGCAGCCCACGGCCGAGGCCAAGGACCTGTACGACGAGATCCGCCCCGTCTTCGGCCTGATGCGCAGTTTCTCGCAACGGGCCCGCGACATGAAGCTGGGCATGGCGGGGCGGCTGCGGATCATCGCGACCCCACCGCTGGGCTACTCGGTCGCGCCGGTGGCGCTGCGGCGGTTCCTGGAGTCCAAGCCCAACGCGTCGGTCGCCTACGACGTGCGGCGGCTGGAGCACGCGGTGGATGCGGTGCAGACCGGGCAGGCCGATATCGGGCTGGTCTTGGCGCAGGAGCGGCTGGGCATCGTCAATGTCGACGTGTTGCAGCGGTCGCACATGGTGGCGCTGGTGCCCGGTGACAGCCCGCTGGCGGACGCCCCGCAGGTGAGCGCGGTGGATCTCGAGCCCTTTCCGCTGATCGGGCTGGAGGTGGGGTCGAACCTCGGCCAGCTGGTGTCGCAGGCGTTCTCGCAAGTGGGGGCCGCCTACGATCCGCGGATCGAGGTGCGCTATGCCGCCACCGCCGCGGCGCTGGCGGGAAAGGGGCTGGGCGTCACCGTGGTGGACCCGTTCTCGGCCGCGTCGAACCGGGTGCCGGGGCTGCTGGAAAAGCCGTTCCTGCCCGCCTGCGAGGTCCGCGCGGTGATGCTCACCCGGCGCGGCGTGCCCCATTCGGGGCTGCTGCACAGCTTCATGTCCGACCTCCGCGCGGTGTTCGCGGAAAGCGACCTCGTCCTCGCCGGTTAGGTGCGGATGGGTGGTCCGCCAGGGAGGAGCGGGCATGTCTTGCCATTACAGTATACCACCGGTATCCCGAAAATGTTCGGATCGCCGGAGGCCGAACCCACTGATATCTTGAGGAGATTGCCATGCTGACCCGCGACACCAGGGGGGTCTACATCATCGCCGCGACCCCGTTCGCCCCCGACGGCGCTGTCGACACCGACAGCCTTCGGCGGCTGGTGCAGTTCTATATCGGTCACGGGGTCACCGGGCTGACGATCCTGGGGATGATGGGCGAGGCGGACAAGCTGACGCCCGAGGAGCGGCGGCTGGTGATCGACACCGTGATGGACGAGGCTGGATCGCTGCCGGTGGTCGTTGGCGTGTCCGATCCCGGTCTGGACAACCTGCGCGCGCTGGGCGCTTACGCGATGGACAAGGGCGCCGCCGGGCTGATGGTCGCGCCGTCCAAGGGCCCCGCCCGCGAGGACCGGGTCGAGGGCTATTTCCACGCCGTCTGCGACGCGCTGCCCGAGGCGCCGATCGTGTTTCAGGACTTTCCGCTGTCGACGGGCATCCCCGTCTCGCCCCACCTGATCCGCCGGCTGTCGGATGCGCGTGAGCAGATCGTGATGCTCAAGCACGAGGACTGGCCGGGGCTGTCCAAGATCTCGGCCCTGCGCGGCATGGAGGACGGCGCGCGCCGGCGGCTGTCGATCCTGTGCGGCAACGGCGGGCTCTACCTTCCGCAGGAGCTGGCGCGCGGCGCCGACGGGGCGATGACCGGCTTTGCGTTCCCCGAGGCGCTGGTGCAAACCGTGGAGCTGCACCACAAGGGAGATACCGACGCCGCCGAGGACCTGTTCGACCGCTACCTGCCGGTCCTGCGGCACGAGCAGCAGCCCGGTTTCGGTCTGGCGCTGCGCAAGCACACGCTGATGCGCCGGGGCGCGATCGCCAGCGACACCACCCGCGCGCCGGGGCCAAAGCTGACGGACACGGACATCGCGGAACTCGACCGCCTGCTCGGCCGTCTCGAGACACGCCTGAAGGAGTAAGACATGGATTTCGGACTGAACGGAAAGACGGCGCTGATCCTCGCCTCGTCCAAGGGGCTGGGCCGCGCGGTGGCCGAGTCGCTGGCGGGCGAAGGGGCCCGCGTCATCCTCACCGGCCGCGACGAGGCGGCATTGGAAGAGGCGGTCAAGGGCATCCGCGGCGCGGGCGGCACCGCCGACTGGCTGAAGCTGGACCTGTCGGCCGCGGACGCCGCGGATTCGCTGGCCGAGCGTGCACGTTCGCTCGCGGGCCGCGTGGACATCCTCGTGAACAACACGGGCGGGCCGCCGCCGGGCAGCGCGCGCGACATCGATACCAGTGTGCTGATGAGCCAGGCGCAGACCATGGTGGCCAACGTGATCCGGCTGACCAGCCTTCTGCTGCCCGACATGGAGTCCGCCGGCTGGGGCCGGGTGCTGACGCTGGCCTCGTCCGGGGTCGAGCAGCCGATCCCCAACCTCGCGCTGTCGAACACGCTGCGCGGCTCGCTCGTGGGGTGGTCCAAGACGCTGGCGACCGAGGTCGCGGGGCAGGGGATCACCGTCAACATGCTGCTGCCGGGGCGCATCCACACCGACCGCGTGGATCAGCTCGACGCGAACGCGGCCGACCGGCAGAACAAGAGCGTGGACGAGGTGCGCACCGCCTCGAAGGCGTCCATCCCCGCCGGCCGCTACGGCAAGCCCGAGGAGTTCGCGGCGGTGGCGGCGTTCCTGTGTTCGGAGCCGGCGTCCTATGTCACCGGATCGATGGTGCGGTGCGACGGCGGGGCGATCCGTCACGTTTGAGCGAAACGTGTGTTGAAACGAAACCGGCCGCGTCCGAGGGGGCGCGGCCGGTTTTCTTTTGCGCTGAGGTCGGGATCACTCGGCGGGCTGCGTCGCGCCTGCCTCTGCCGTCTTGTCGCCGCGACGCCGGAACACCCGCGTGACGATGACGAAGAACAGCGGCACGAACAGCACGCCCAGCACCGTGGCCGAGATCGTGCCGCCCAGCACACCCGAGCCGATGGCGTTACGCCCGCCCGAGCCGGCGCCGGTCGACAGGACCAGAGGCAGCACGCCCAGCGAAAACGCCATCGAGGTCATCAGGATCGGTCGGAAGCGCTGGCGCGCGGCCTCGACCGTGGCGGTCAGCAGCGGTTCGCCGCCATCCATCCTCTCTCGCGCGAACTCGACGATCAGGATGGCGTTCTTGCCGGTCAGGCCGATGACGGTCAGCAGGCCCACCTGGAAGAACACGCCGTTCTCGAACCCGCCGAGCCACGCCCCGAGCAGGGCACCGAACACGCCGATCGGCATCGCCAGCATCACCGCGAACGGGATCGACCAGCTTTCGTAGAGCGCGGCGAGCGACAGGAACACCGCCGCCAGCGACAGCGCATAGAGCAGCGGCGCCTGATTGCCGGATTGGCGTTCCTCTAGCGAAAGGCCCGTCCAGGCGACCGAGAAGCCCTCGGGCAACTCGCCGGCGATGCGCTCGATCTCGGACATCGCCTCGCCCGTGGTGACGCCGGGCGCCGGAGAGCCCTGGATCTGCATCGAGGGCACGCCGTTGTAGCGGTAGACGCCCTGCGGCCCCTGGCTCCACGACCCTTCGGCGAAGTTCGAGAACGGCACGAGACCGCCGGAATCGTTGCGCACGCGCCATTTCTCGATGTCGGACGGCGTCGAGCGGGACTCGGCCTGGCCCTGGACGTAGACGCGCTTGATGCGGCCCTGGTCCACGAAGTCGTTCACATACTGCCCCGCCCAGGCGATCGACAGCAGGTTGCCCACGTCGGTGGCCGAGACCCCCATCGCGCCGGCCTTGCGCCAGTCGATGTCGAGGTTGAACTGCGACGCGCTCTCGAGCCCGACGGGCCGCGCCGAGCCGATCAGGTCGCTCTGCGCCGCCATGCCGAGCATCTGGTTGCGGGCCTGAAGCAGCTCGTCCTGGGTCTGCCCGCCCCGCGCCTGGAGATACATGTCGAAGCCCGACACGTTCCCCAGTTCGATCACCGAGGGCGGCACGATCGGGATCACCATCGCGTCGCGGATCTGGCTCAGTGCGCCGAAGGCGCGGCCAGCGATGGCCTGCGCGCTCTGCGAGGGGTCCTTGCGCTCGGACCAGTCCTTGAGCCGCACGAAGGCGAGGCCCATGTTCTGTCCCTGCCCGGAGAAGCCGAAGCCGACGACGCCGAACACGGATTCCACCGACTCGCTCTCTTCGTTCAGGTAGTAGTCCTCGACCTGCTCGACCACGTCGAGCGTGCGCTCGATCGTGGCGCCGGTGGGGGCCTGGATCATGGTGAACATGATCCCCTGGTCCTCTTCCGGCAGGAAGCCGGTGGGCGTGCGCATGAAGAGCAGGACCATCGCCACCGCCAGCGCGATATAGACCAGGCCCACCCGGACCGGGCGCTTGACGATCCAGCCGACGCTGCCGGCATAGCCGCCGAGCGTCTTGTCGAAGCCGCGGTTGAACCAGCCGAAGGGGCCGCGCTTGGTCGCGTGGCCGGTGTTCTTGAGCAGCGTCGCGCAGAGCGCCGGGGTCAGCGTCAGCGCCACGACGACCGACAGCGCCATCGCCGAGACGATGGTGATCGAGAACTGCTGATAGATCACGCCGGTCGAGCCGCCGAAGAACGCCATCGGCACGAACACCGCCGACAGGACCATGGCGATGCCGATCAGGGCGCCGGTGATCTGGCCCATCGACTTGCGCGTGGCCTCGCGCGGGTCGAGCCCGTCCTCCTCCATCACGCGCTCGACGTTCTCGACCACGACGATGGCGTCGTCCACGAGCAGGCCGATCGCCAGCACCATCGCCAGCATCGTCAGCGTGTTGATGGTGAAGCCCGCCGCGGCGAGCACGCCGAAGGTGCCAAGGATGACGACCGGCACCGCGAGGGTGGGGATCAGCGTCGCCCGGAGGTTCTGCAGGAACAGGAACATCACCAGGAAGACGAGGATGATCGCCTCGAACAGCGTCTTGACCACTTCCTCGATCGAGATCTCGACGAAGGGCGTGGTGTCATAGGGAATGACGTACTCGATGCCCTCGGGGAAGAACTCGGCGAACTCCTCGAGCCGCTCCTTGACCGCCTCAGACGTGTCCAGCGCGTTCGCGCCCGGCGCCAGGCTGATCGCCATGCCGGCCGAGGGGCTGCGGTTGTAGCGCGAGACGAACTGGTAGCTCTCGGCGCCGATCTCGACCCGCGCGACATCGTCGAGCAGGACGAGCCCGCCGCCGGTCTCGGCGCGCAGCACGATCTGGCGGAAATCCTCTGGCGTCGACAGAAGCGACTGCGCGGTGATCGTCGCGCTCAGCTGCTGGCCGTCCTCGGTGGGGCGGCTGCCGAAGGCACCGGCCGAGATCTGGGCGTTCTCCTCGGAGACGGCGGCGACCACGTCGGAGGGTGTCAGCTCGTAGGCGGCAAGCTTGGCCGGGTCCAGCCAGATGCGCATGGCATACTGGCCGCCGAACACCTGCACGTTGCCGACGCCCTCGATCCGGCTGAGCTCGTCGACGAGGTTGGTCACCATGTAGTCGCCGAGGTCGGCTTCCTGGTACTCGTCGGTGTCCGAGATCAGCGACACGACCATCAGGAAGCCGGCCGAGGATTTCTGCACGCTCACGCCCTGCCGCTGGACCGGCTCGGGCAAGAGCGGTGTGGCCTGCTGCAACTTGTTCTGCACCTGCACCTGCGCGATGTCCGGGTCGGTCCCGGTCTCGAAGGTGAGGGTGATGTTCGCGGTGCCCGCCGAGGTCGAGTTGGACGAGATGTAGCGCAACCCGTCGAGCCCGGTCATCTGCTGTTCGATGACCTGGGTGACCGTGTTGCCCACGGTTTCTGCCGACGCGCCGGGATAGCTGGCGCTGACGCTCACCGAAGGAGGCGCGATCTGGGGATACTGCGCGATCGGCAGCGATCTGATCGCCAGGATGCCGATCCCCATGATGAGGATCGAGATCACCCAGGCGAAGACCGGCCGGTCGATGAAAAAGCGGGCCATGCGCGGCGCTCCGGTTCGGTGTTATTTCAGTCGGTGGTGGCGTCCGAGGCGACCTCGGTCCCGTCGGTACCCTCGGCGCTGGCCATCTCCTCGCGCTCTTCGGGCTGCACGGTGTCGCCGGGCGCCACGTTCTGCAGGCCGGCCACGATCACGCGGTCTCCGGCGGAGAGGCCGTCGTTGACGATCCAGTCCGATCCGCGGTCCTGCAGGATCGTCAGCATCTTCTGTTCGACGACGTTGTCGTCGTTGACGACCAGCGCGAAGGGCCGGCCGCGCCGGTCGCGGCTGACGCCTTCCTGCGGGGCGAGAAACGCGTTCGGGGCGGTGCCCGTCGGCATCTCGACCTGGACGTACATCCCCGGCAGCAGAAGCTGGTCGGGGTTGGCGAACTCCATCCGCAGGACGACCACGCCGGTCTGCTCGTCGACATGGGGCTCGGCGGCGGTCAGAGTGCCGGTCTGGTCGAACTGGCTGCCGTCGGCGAGGGTCAGCGTGACGTCGCGCTGGGACTCGGTCAGGGTGTCCTCGGCCTGGCCGCGGCGCCAGGCCAGCAGGTCGGCGGCGGATTGGGTCACGTCCACCAGGATCGGGTCGATCTGCCGGATCACGGCGAGCGGTTCCGCCTGGCTGGCGGTGACCAGCGCGCCCTGGCTGGTCTGCGACAGGCCGATCTCGCCTGAGAGGCGGGCGCGGATCTCGGTCCGGTCCAGCTCGATCTCGGCGGATTGAAGCTGCGCGCGGGCGACCTCCAGCGCGGCGGCGGCGCTGTCGCGGGTCGAGATCGCCTCGTCCAGCACCTGCTGGCTGGCGACGTTGCGGTCGCTCAGCTCCTGCACGCGCTCGGCCTCGCGCTCGGCGGCGCGCAGCTGGGATTCGGCCTGGGTGACCGACGCCTCGGCCTGCGCGACCGCAGCCTCGTAGGAGGTGGGGTCGATGGTATAGAGTACGTCGCCCGCCTCGACCCGGCTGCCTTCCTTGAACAGCCGCTCGGTGATGATGCCGGCGACCTGCGGGCGAACCTCGGCGGCGGCCGACGCCTTGACGCGGCCGGGCAGGGTGGAGGTGAGCGTCACGTCCTGCGGCTGAAGCGTCTCGACGGTCACGGCGGCCGGCGGCTGCTCGGACTGGGCGATGGCGGCGGTTGCGGCGCAAATGGCAAAGAGCGCACACGCCGCCCGGCGTGCCGCCTGCTGAAGTCCAGGCATGGATCGTCCCTCCGTCCTGTCGAGTTCCTAGTAGGACAGCTTGCATCCCGACGGGTGGTCAGAATAAGAAACCGTGCGGTCTCTTAAACTGCTGATCGCGCGGGGTGCAAGCCCATGCCGCGACGCGGCGTTCACTTTTGACGGCGCGAATCGGCATTTGGCGGGAGAAGTTGCACGGTGACCAATATGGATTCGTCTTCGCAACGGGCAAAACGTGGTCGTCCGGTCGCGATCTGCGTGGCCGAACGGCGCGAGTTGATTCTGGACGCCCTCGACGAGGTGTTCCGCGAGGCCGGGATGCGCGGGACGACCATGGCGGCGGTCGCGCGCAAGGCGGGGATGTCGAAGCGCACGCTCTACGAGATCTTCGACGACCGCGCGGCGCTGTTTCAAGCCTACATGGACCGGCTGCGCACTGCCATCGCCCGTCCGCTGGACGACGCCGCGGTGGATCTGCCGCTGGAACAGCGCTTGCGGCTGCTCCTGGCGCCGCGGCGGCCCGACAGCCCGCCGGACCTGCCCATCGCCATCCTCCGGGCGCTCGTCGCGGAAAGCCCCGAGCGTCCCGAGATGGGCCGGACCTTCATGTCGCGCGGTCCCCACGCGGTGGAGGAGATGATCCGGCAGGAGCTCGAAAGGGCCGTGGGGCGGGGCGAGATCCGCATCGCGGACACTGGGGCGGCGGCGACCTTATTGAAGGACATGCTGCGCGCCTCGCCGCTCGACCTGCTGATCGACCCGGACGCCGACCCCTGCGACCGCGACGTCGAGGCCCGGTTCGAGCTGGCGTTGAAGGTATTCCTGAACGGGATCGAGGCCGCGCAGAACGACGGCTGAGCGCGGCGCGCCCGGCGGTGGCAATTCCCCTTGCCCCTCAATCCCTTCGTATTTCGGGAACGGCGCGGAACCCTCGGCCGCGTGGCCGGTTCCAACATAGGACACTTGGTCGCAACCCGCGCCTCGGCTCGGGCGGGACCGGCCGCATGAGGGATTTTGTCATGACCGATTATTCGATGGGAGGAAGCAGCCGCGGCGCCGTCGGCTGGCTCCTGGTGGCGCTGGCCGTGCTTCTGGCGGTGCTGGGCCTCGTCCTTGTCGCCGGGGGGATCTGGCTGATCACGCTTGGCGGCAGCTGGTATTACGCGATCGCGGGCGTGGGTCTTCTGATTACCGCCTATTGCCTGGGCCGGGGGCTGATCCAGGCCGTTTTGGTCTATTCCCTCGTCTGGATCGGCACTGTGATCTGGACGATCTGGGAAGTCGGCTTCGACTGGTGGGCCTGGGCGCCGCGCGTCGTCGCCCCGATCGTCATCCTGATCGTGCTGCTGCTGTGCATCCCCGCCCTTTCCCTCCGCAAGAGGAGCTGAGCCATGAGAATTCTTACCCACTCCTCGGCCCTCTGCGCGGTCTCGGCCCTGGCCCTTGGCCTGGACGCGGTGACGCTGGCCGGCCCCGTCAGCGCCCAGGACGACAGCGGCGCGGCCTCCGAGAGAGAGAACCAGGCGGCGCCGGCCGAGGATGGCGCCGACGGCGCGGGCGAGTCCGGCCCGGAGGGCGGCGAGTCAGGGGGCGACAGCCCGGATCAGGCGGACGGTCAGAGTACGCCCGCCGACGATGACCAGCAGGACGCGTCCGCCGACGATGGCCAGCAGGACGCGTCCGCCGGCGAAAGCCCGGAGGGCCTCGCCACCGCGCCGCAGGACCTGCCCGAGATCGGCGCCGACTGGCCGTTCTGGGGCGGTGACGCGCAGGCGACGCGGTATTCGCCGCTCGCCCAGATCACGCCGGACAATGTCGGCCAACTGGAACGGGCCTTCGTCTATCACACCGGCGACATGCCCAGCCCCGAGGCCGAGGGACGCTATGCGCCCGAAAGCACGCCGCTGAAGGTTGGGGACGACCTGCTGATGTGTTCGGCCAAGAACATCCTGATCTCGGTCGACGCGGCCAGCGGCGAAGAGAACTGGCGCTTCAATCCCGGCGTGCCGGACGAGGCGATCCCGTACTCGGCCTCGTGCCGGGGCGTGAGCCTCTGGACGGATTCCGAGGCGGCCGAGGGTGACACCTGCGCCACGCGCGTCATCGAGGCCACGATCGACGCCAAGCTCATTGCGCTGGACGCCGAGACGGGCGAGCCATGCGAGGACTTCGGCGAAAACGGCACCGTGGACCTGTGGCAGGACATCGGCGAACGGGTGCCGGGCTGGTACGCCGTCACCGCGCCTCCGACGATCGTGCGCGGCATCGTCGTGACCGGTGCCCAGGTCAAGGACGGTCAGGCCGAGGACGCCCCGTCGGGCGTGATCCGCGGCTACAGCGCCCGCACCGGCGAATTGGCCTGGGCGTGGGACCTCGCCGCTCCGGACGAGAACCGCGACGGTCCGCCAGAGGGCGAGGTCTATACCCGCGGCACCCCGAACATGTGGACCACCGGGGTCGCGGACGAAGAGCTGGGCTATGCCTACATGCCGATGGGCAACTCGTCGGTCGACTACTACGGCTCGAACCGCTCGGAGGCCGAGAACGAATGGTCGACCTCTCTGGTCGCGCTCGACGTGACCACGGGCGAGCCGGCCTGGTCGTTCCAGACGGTGCGCCGCGACGTGTGGGACTATGACCTCGGCAGCCAGGCGACGCTGGTGGATTTCCCGACCGAGGACGGCAGCGTGCCGGCGATCATCCTGCCCTCGAAGCAGGGCGACATCTACGTTCTCAACCGCGAGACCGGCGAGAGCCTGTTCCCGGTGGGAGAGTTCGAGGTTCCCTCGACCGGCGAGATCGAGCCCGAGTACCTGTCGCAGACGCAGCCGACGAGCGGCTATCACACGCTGCGCTTCGATCCCCTGACCGAGCGCGACATGTTCGGATTTTCGCCGATCGATCAGCTGTGGTGCCGCATCCAGTTCCGTCGCTCGAACTACGACGGGTTCTACACGCCGCCGTCCGCCGACCGGCACTGGATCCAGTATCCGGGGTATAACGGCGGGTCCGACTGGGGCTCTGTCGCGGTCGATACCGACCGGGGTATCATCGTCGCGAACTACAACAACATCCCCAACCACAACCGCCTGATCCCGCGGGAAGAGGCCGACGCGCGCAACCTCCGCGCCATCAACGAAGAGGGCGGCGGCGGAGGCGGCGGCCCCGAGGGCGCCGGCGATCCGCAGGCGGGGTCGCCCTACGCCATCGACGTGAACGCGGGCTGGCGCTCGCCGCTGACGGGGATGCCCTGCACGCAACCGCCCTATGGCGGTATCCGGGCCATCGACCTGGAGACGGGCGAGACCCTTTGGGACGAGCCGATCGGCACCGCGCGGCGCAACGGGCCGTGGGGCATCCCCTCGCACCTGCCGCTGACGATCGGCACGCCGAACAACGGCGGCTCGGTCGTCACCGCCGGAGGGCTCGTCTTCATCGGGGCTGCGACGGACAACCTGTTCCGGGCCATCGACATCGAAACGGGCGAGGTGCTCTGGACCGACAGCCTTCCGGCGGGCGGGCAGGCCAACCCGATAACCTACGAGGTCGACGGTCAGCAGTATGTCCTGATCGCGCCCGGCGGGCATCACTTCATGGAGACCGGTGTGAGCGATGCAGTCATCGCCTACACCCTGCCTCAGGACTGAGACGGGCAGGGGCCGCCCCCGGCGGCCCCTGCCTGCCGGCTTTTCCGGCGACGGCCGGAATTCGCGCACAGCATGCACGCAAGGCGGGATATTGCCGTCTCCGGCTCGCCCCCGCTGTGACATCGCGTGGCATCCTGCGCTAAGGGTCCGGCAAGTGCCGCGCGTCTCCGTGCGGTTTTCCGATGTGCGGAACGGAGCGCGTGACATGACCCGTATCGGGTATCTCGTCCATGACCTCGCCGATCCCGCGGTGCGCCGCCGGGTCGCGATGCTAGAGGCCGGCGATGCCGACATCGTTCCGGCCGGGTTCGTCCGCGAGGGGCGGGCGGTGCCGGTCTTCGAGACCGCGCCGCTGGTTCTTGGCGAGACGCGCGATGCCCGTCTCGCGGCGCGGGCGGCGGCGGTGGCGCGGGTCTGCCTGGCGCGGGTCGAGGCTCTGGCAGAGCAATTCGGGGATTCCGACGTGCTGATGGCGCGCAACCTCGAGATGCTGGCCATCGCGGTGCGGGTGGTGCGCCGGATCGAGGCGCGGACCGGCCGCAGGCCGCGGCTCGTCTACGAATGTCTCGACATTCACCGTCTGCTGACGAGCGAGGGCGTGGCGGGGCGCGCGCTCCGGGCGCTCGAGCGGCGGCTGGCCCATTCCGTCGACCTCGCGATTACCAGTTCCCCCGCCTTCGTGCGCAACCATCTGGGCGCGGTGTTCGGCGCCCGGACGCTGGTGGTCGAGAACAAGGTGCCGGCCCTGACCGACGATGTGACCGCCGCCGGGGCCACGACGCCGGGGCCTCCGTGGCGCATCGGCTGGTTTGGGGCGCTCCGGTGCCGCAAGTCGTTCGAGATCCTGTCGGATCTCGCGCGCCGCGGTGACGGGCAGGTCGAGGTCGTGCTGCGCGGGCGCCCGACGCCGGCGGTCTTTCCCGATCTCGCCGCCGAGGTGCGCGAGGTGCCGAACATGCGGTTCGAAGGGGCATACGACGGCGCCCGCGACCTGCCGGAGATATACGGCGACGTGCATTTCTCGTGGTGCATCGACTTTTTCGAAGAGGGGCACAACTCGGCCTGGCTGCTGCCGAACCGTCTGTATGAAAGCGCCTTCCACGCCACGCTTCCGATCGCGCTGGCCCATGTCGAAACCGGGGCCTTCCTGGACCGGAACGGCTTCGGCGTCACGGTCGACACCGCGGACGCGGCGTCGCTGTGGGCGTATTTCGCCGCGCTGAAACCGGCGGATTACGCGGCGCAGATCGCCCGCCTGGAAGAGCAGCCGCGCGCGCTTTGGTCGGTCACGGTTGAAGAGTGCGCAGCGCTGGTGCGGGCGCTTGCCACCGGCGGCGCGGCCCAGCGGTTCGCCGCGTCCGGGCATGAGGCCGGCATGGCCGAGGAGGCGTCGTGATGGCGGGTTTTCCGAGTGAGGCGGACGCATGAAGATCGTTTTCGGCAGCGCGCATCCCTACCTTCCCCAGATGAAGGGGGGCGCGCAGGCCAGCACGCATGAGATGGCTCTATCGATGACACGGCGCGGCCATGACGTGTCGGTGCTTGCCGGTCTGGCGGGCGAGGGCCTGATCGGGCTGCGCGGCCGGATCGCGATGAAACTGACGGGGCGGCGCACTGTGGCCGACACCGCGCTGGGCTACCGCGTGCATCGCGGCTGGTTCCCGTGGGAAGGGGTGCCCGAGCTGGTGGCGCGCGAGGCGCCGGATGTGGCCGTCGTGCAATCCTACAAGCCGGTGCCGATCGCGCGCGCCTTTCTCGACGCCGGAATCCCCTCGGTGATCTACTTCCGCAATGTCGAGGTCGAGGATCTGGGCGGCGACCTCGCGACGTTGGGACAGATCCCGGCGATTGCCAACTCGTCCTTCACGGCGGCGTGGTTCGAGCGGCACTACGGCCTGAAATCG
Organism: Tranquillimonas rosea; assembly: GCF_900111315.1. Classification (GTDB taxonomy): domain Bacteria; phylum Pseudomonadota; class Alphaproteobacteria; order Rhodobacterales; family Rhodobacteraceae; genus Tranquillimonas; species Tranquillimonas rosea. Next base: position 12,657 of record NZ_FOGU01000013.1, on the reverse strand, counting down.
CGCGTCGTGCATCCGATGTTCACGCCCGAGAGTTATCGGACCGAGACCAGCCGCGAATACGTGACCTTCATCAACCCGCATCCCCAGAAGGGGCTCGAGACGGCGCTGACGCTGGCGGAGCGCTGCCCCGACATCCCGTTCCTGTTCGTCGAGGGCTGGGGCCTGACCGGCGAGGAACGCGCGGCCCGCGATGCGCGGCTGGCCAGGCTGTCGAACGTCACGATGCATCCCGGCACGAACGACATGCGCGAGATCTACGGGCAGACACGCATCCTTCTGGCGCCGAGCCGGTGGGAAGAGGCGTTCGGCCGTGTCGCCGCCGAGGCGCATTACAGCGGCATCCCCGTCATCGGCGCGCGCCGCGGCGGGCTGCCCGAAGCGATCGGGCCCGGCGGCCTTCTGGTCGATGCCGATGCGCCGGCGGAGGAATGGGTCGCGGCGCTGCGGGCGCTCTGGGACGACACGGACCGTTACGAAAGCGTCTCGCAGGCGGCGCTGGACTATTCGCGGCGCCCGGACCTGGACCGCGAGAGCCAGATCGACACGGTTCTTGAGGTGCTGGCCGAGGCGGCGCGGGCGGGCCTGCCGGCGCGACCGTCGGCGCCGGTGGCCGCCACGTCCTGAGCCGACTCAATCGTTCCGGTGGCCGTAGAGCTCAGCCTGCGGCAGCGCGAGACATCCCGAGACGACCCCTGCATGCAGCGCCATGCGCAGTGTCCAGAAATTCCGGCGGTCGGTGGCGGCGGCGCGTCCGCAGGCGGCCACGCCGCAATAGGCGGTCTTTGCCGCGGCGGTCAGGGCCAGCTTGACCCGCGCCGCCAGCCCCGGCGCCGAGGCGGCATAGCTCTGCCCCATCCGGTACTTGCGCTGCATCAGCCAGCCGAGACGCAGGCGGTCGGGCGCGACGGGTTCGCGCACGATGGCCTCGTCGGCGATCTCGAACCGCGCGCCGTGGCGCATGAGGCGGAAGAAAAACTCGGTATCCTCGCCGCCCGACCGGCCCCGCGCCAGGTCGAAACGCTCGTCGGCCCACGGGACATCGCCGAACCGGACGAGCGCGTTGCAGGTGTGGCCCGTCTCGACCACGCCGTCGCGGCGTTCGGGGATGTTGGAATGATGTGCCTGCTGCCGCATCCACTCGGGCGCCTCGGGCCCGTATTCCGCCAGCGCCGGGCCGAATACGGCGTCGGCCCCGGTCTCGTCGGCGCGACGCAGGAGGGCGGCGATCCAGTCGCCGTCGGCGATCTCGTCATCGTCGATCAGGGCGACCCAGTCGCCCGTTGCCGCGTCGAGGCAGGCATTCCGCGCGATCGAGATGTTGCGCGCGGGCGCATGGACGTAGCGGACAGGTGTGGCGAGGGTCCGGGCATGCTCTTCGATCAGGGACTGCGAGGCCGGCGTCTCGGCATTGTCGGCGACGATGATACGCAGCTCGGTCGCGGGCGGACGTTTCTGCGCGTCGAGCGAGTCGAGCGTCGCAGTGATCTGCGGCCGGTTGAAGGTGCAGACGAGGATGTCGACCCGGCGCGCAGGGCTTCCGTCGGTCATGTGGCGGCCCCCGTCGCCGTGCGATGTGGCGGGCGGCGCAGCGTCTGCCGGAGAAAGCCGATCCCCCACGCGAAATGCATCGCCGCCAGCGCCGGTCCCGCCCATAGCCCGGCGGTCGACCGCAACTTGACCGCGCCGACGACGGACGTGATGGCGAGGACGAGGAGGTAGAAGGCGGGATACAATAGTGCGGCCGGCAGGACCGGCGACACCAGCAGGGCGAAGGCCGTGAGCGCGACGTGCAGAGCCGGCGCGATCTGCCGGGCCTTCAGGCGCATCTCGTGCTTCTGGCGGGTGCGCGCCCGTCCCATCCCGTAGTTCATGTATTGCCGCCACAGCGCGGCGAGGGTTGGGCGCATGGTGTATTGAAGGCGGATATCGCTTTCCAGCCAGACCCGGCCCCCGGCCTGCGCCAGCCGGTAATCGTATTCGGCATCCTCGTTGTGCGAAAAGGCCGGGTCGTAGCCGCCGATCCGGCGGAACCAGTCCAGCCGGAACCCCGCGTGGTGGCCGTGATCCACCCAGCCCGAGCGGCGGCCCCCGCGATGGGCCGATCCGCCCGAGCCGATCGGCGTGTCCGTGACCCAAGCCGCCGCCCTTTGAAAGCCGCGATTGCCGGTGGCGTCCATGACCGTGGCCACCGACGCGGCCTCGGGCCGGGCGGTCAGCGCCTCTGCCACACGCCGAACATACCCCTCGGGATAGACCGAGTGGCCATCGCAGCGGATCAGGAGCTTGCGCGGCGCCGGCTGATCCATCGCGGCGCGGTTCACGGCGGCGGATTGCAACCGGTCGGGGTTGTCGATCAGGCTGATGTTCGGAAACGCGTGTTCGGCAAGGTCGCGAACGATCTGCTGCGTGCCGTCCGTGCTGCCGCCGTCGGCGACGATCACCTGCGTGCGGCGGGCGAAGTCGTCGGACTCGAGGAGCGAGCGCAGGCACGCCTCGATCGCCCCGGCCTCGTTCAGGACGGGAACGACGACGGCGACATCTTCGGGCGCGCAGGGCGCGGACTCGGTCTCGCTCATTCTTGCGACTCGGTCGGTCTCGGGTTGTGCGCAGGCTCCGGGGACACGGCATGATTGTCCACCCATGGGCGCCGGACCCGCCGGGGCGGTCGGCGGTTCCCTGCCGGATTGCCGCAGGGTGCGGCGCCCTGCGGGCACGATGCCGCCGGAACAGGCGTTATCCGTGCTGGGTGCGCGTCAGTTTGTGCCGCGTGCGGCGCAGGGCTTCGCCCCCCAGCTTTCCCGCTAGGTCCAGCCCGACCTCGGGCGGCGCCCAGAAGCAGCGGACAGCGCCCACCGGGTCGGACTCACGCACCGCGTCGATCATGCGGCGCCACATCCACTCTTTCTGGACCTCGCGGACATGCCGGGTCAGGGCGGCGCGGGTGGCGGGGGCGACTCCGGGCAGCGCCATCAGCCGCCGATCCTGCGCGATCATCTCTTCGTGCACTTCGGTGGGATGCGCGCCGGAAAGCGAGGTTTCGCGGACGACCGCGACGTATCCCGCCGGATCGGTCAGTACGAAACGCGCGCCCAGGATCAGCGCCTCGGCATAAAGCACGTAGTCCTCGCCCAGTCGCAGGTCGGGGTAGGTGAGCGCGTGCCGGGTGAGGAACGCGCGCGACATCAGCGGCTTCACGAAGCCCAGCTCGCGGCGGCCGCCATGGCGCGAGGTGAGGTTGCCCCGGACGAAGTCGGTGGCGTCCAGGTGCTGACGGCCGATCGGGGCGTCGGACCACAGGCGCCACCGGCGGGCGCCGGCCGTGTCGCCCTCGTCCTGCTTGAAGAGGTCGTCCGCGACGAAATCGGCCTCTTCTTCCCGCGCGATGGCGAGCAGGGTGGACAGGCGCCGCGGCTCCATGAAGTCGTCGGAATCCAGCGCGGTCAGCCACGCGGCGCGGGAATTGGCGAGCGCGGTGTTGCGCGCGGCGGCCGGCCCGGCGTTCCGCGGTTGCACGATCACCCTGAGGCGCGGGTCGACGTCGGCGATGCTCTGGCAGATCGCCGCCGTTCCGTCGGTCGAGCAATCATCGACGACGATCACCTCGACCGCGACATCAATCTGGGCCAGCGCGCTGTCGACCGCGCGCCTTACGGGTGCTTCGGCGTTGTAGGCGGCAATGACCACCGTAACGTCGGGGATGGACTGGGCGCTTGTCACGTCGGGGACCTCACCGTGGACTTGCGCAGAGGATGCGCGAGCGCGCGGTGGATCACAACGCGATTGCCGGTGGTTCAGGACAACCGGCGAGTGATCGCGCCCTCAGCCGGTCTCGGACGTCTCGGCGCAGATGCCGGCGGTCGGAAAGCTGCTTCCCTTGCGCTCGGATGTGTTGGCGTGCCGCTCGCGGCTTTGTTTTTCGGCGGCCACGCGATACCACGCCACCCCGAGCGTCAGAGCGGCACCGATAATCCACCAGCCCAGTACGGCCAGCCACACGGGCCAGTGCAATGCGACCACGGCGACCGCCGCGAGAACGAGCGCGGGACCGTAGCCGAGCAGTATAGACTTAAGCAAATTCTTAGACATTTCCCCCCTCGATGGCGAAATACGCCGAACTCGAGTAGTCCGCATGAGCGGAATGTTACCTAGCAGCAAGACTATGTTTGACGTGATGACGCCGCGCAAGGATTGAGCATGACAATCTCGTAACAGTCCGTTTTTTGAGACAAAGTATTATACCCAGCGTTGAAGTTTCGATTCAGGAAACAACCTATGCGTAGGTTCGTCAGGAATGTTGAGGGACTGAGAGCCCACACATGGCCGGGAGATTCGCAGTGACATCAGAGGCGCCGGCGCCCCCTCCGGACGTGAGCGTGGTGGTTCCCACCTGGAAGTCTGCCGGCCATCTCGATGCGGCCGTGGCCTCGGCGCTGGGTCAGGTCGGCGTGTCGGTCGAGCTGCTGATGGTCGACGACGCCTCGCCCGATGACACCTTCGCGCACATTCAGGGCCTCGCCGCCGGGGATGCCCGCATCCGGGCCTTCCGGCAGCCAAAAAATGGCGGGCCGGGCGCGGCGCGCAACGCGGCGTTCGACATGGCGAGGGGTGACTGGATCGCCGTGCTCGACGCCGACGACGCGATGACGCGGCACCGCCTGCGCCACATGATCGACCTGGCCGAGGCCGAAGGCGCCGACATCGTGCTGGGCAACCTGGCCGAGCGCGACGCCGACGGCCACGTGGGCGAGAGCGCGTTCCTGGCGCAGCCGCAGATCCCGACCGAGTGGCGTGCGGTGGATTTCGTCGCGGGCAACCTGGCCGCCTCCGGGGGGCGGTCCTACGGCTATCTCAAGCCACTCCTGCGCCGCTCGTTCGTCGAGGCGCACGGACTGCGCTATGACCCGCGGCTGCGCAATGGCGAGGACTATCACCTGATCCTCTCCGCCTATGCCCATGGCGCGCGGGTCTGGTTCGCGCCTTCGGCGGACTATCTCTATACCCGTCGCGCCGGCTCGATCTCGCACCGGTCCGAACCCGACCACCTGGCGGCCCTGCTGGAGGCCGAGGACCGGGTCGCGCCGCTCTTTGCCGACCGCGAAGAGGTTGCGGGTCTGCTGGCGCAGCGGCGGCAGGCGCTTGCCGACATGCACGCGGCGGAACTTGTGATGCAGGCGCTGAAATCCGCGCGTCTGGGGCAGGCCGGACGCGAAGTCTTGCGCCGTCCGCGCGCCACGGGTCGCGTCGCGTTGCAACTGAAGGAGGCCGTGGGCAAACGGATCGGACGCCGCACGTCCGAAACGGCCCCGCCTGCAAAGGACACGCCGGTGGAATAGGGCGCGACCCGTCACCGGGAACACGAACAGAAGGCGGCCAGGCGCCGTCGGTCGAGAGGTCAACATGAAGACGTTTCACTCCGCCACTGCCCTGGCGATGGTCCTGACGGCGACGATGGCCCCCGCGCAGGAGGCCGAGCTGCCCTCGCTGGCCCGGCAGGGTCAGGGCGGCATCGGCGAGCGCGACTGGCTGGTCTCGGAATGGGACGCGGGGCAGTCGAACATCCTGACCTGGAGCGCCGAGAACGTCCGCCGCGAGAACGACGGCATAACCTTCGTTCTCGATGCCGCCGGCCCCGAGGCCGAAAGACCCTTCCGCGGCGGCGAGATCCAGTCCCGTACCACGGCCCGCACCGGCACCTGGAGCTGGCGGGCGCAGGCCCCCGAGATGGTCGAGGGCGCGGTGTTCGGCATGTTTCTGTACCAGGCCGACCACGAGAACCAGCCCTGGCGGGAATACGACATCGAATTCGTTGGCGGGGACACCACCGAGATCCAGATCAACATCCATTTCGAGACCGAGGCGGGCGAACACGTCTCTCTCGACCAGGCGAATGGCGGTCCGGTGACCGTCGATCTCGGATTCGACGCGGCCGAGGGGCTGCACGACTATGCGATCACCGTCGAAGAGGACGCGGCCGAGTTCCGCGTCGATGGCGAGGTCGTGGGGCGCTATGGCCCCGAGGACATGCCCGGAAACACCTGGAGCCCGGGACCGCTGCGCGCCTTCGTCGATCTCTGGGCCGTGCCCCCGTCGATGTCCGATTGGGCCGGAACCTGGGCGGATCCGGGGCGTGCGCTGACCGGGTGGCTGACCGGGGTCTCGCTGCCGGCGGACTGAGCCGCCGCGCTACTGCGTCGCGGCGCTGTCTGGGCCCCGCATCGACAGCCCGCTTTCGAGCGGCCCGATGCGGCCCGGGTTCGCCGGCAGGGACGAGGAGCCGCTGTCGGGCGCGGTGACGTCCGACGGCAGGGTCGCCGCGGGCATCGAGACGCCGCTCGGGCCGGGAAGGGTCACTTCCAGCACGTCGCCGGGGTGGAGCGTACTGGTGCGGTCGACGTCGATCTGCTCCGATCCTTCGGCGGTCTCGCGCGTCACCGTCAGCACCGGGGCGGCGGTCCCGTCCATCTGCACGAACCCGTCGCCGTATTGCAGCGACTCGGCGTAGAGCGACGCCTGGGTCTGCATCTTGACGCGGGTTTCCTCGACGTCGCTGCGCGTGTTCCGAATGGATTCCACCAGCTCGCGCCGCCGCTCGTTGATGAGGTCCGCGCGGTCGCGTCCGACTTCGCTCAGGCTCTGTTCGGCGTTCAGCTTGGCGGTCTCGAGCTCGAGACGTCGCACCTCCTGGTCCGCGACCAGACGCTCGAGCGAGTTGCGCCGGCTTTCCACCGACAGGCCGCGCTCGACGAGTTGGGAGGCGCTCTCAAGCTCCTCCTGCGCGAGTTCCAGTTGCCGGGCCCGCAGCTTGAGTTGCTCTTCCAACCGCGTGATCCGCTCTTCGAGCAGGTTCTCGATCTCGTCGAGCTGGCTGAGGCTCGACTCCAGCGAGGCCTCGCGTGCCTCCATGATCTCGCGCTCGCGCCGCATCAGCTCATCGCCCATCGGTGCGTTCGCCACCTCTTCGGGCGTGTCGATCTGCTCGGCGTCATTCAGTTCGGCCTGCAACCGCGCGACCGTCGCCAGCTGGCGCAGCAGGCTAAGTTCGAGCACGCGATATTCGCCCATCGTGCTCAGAGCGCTGCGCTCGGAGCGCAGGAAGGTCGTGCCCGAGCTACGCATCCCGCCCGCCAGACCGATCGCCTGCAGTGCGCTGAGGCCGGGCGTATACGGATAGGCGCCCGGCTGCTGCACGCCGCCGACCACGTAGACCGGGCGGAACTCGAGGATCGAGACCGAGGCTTCGACCTGGCCGCTGAGCCCCATGCGCGAGGCAAGGCGGCCCGCGATCTCGTTCGACAGCTCGGTCGTCGTCATCCCGGCCGCCTCGATCTCTCCGGTCATCGGCAGCGCGAGCCGGCCCCCCGACCCGATGCGGTACTCGCCGCCGAGGTCCGGCCAGCCGGTATACTGCTCTTCGACCGAATCCCACTTGCCGACATTGACCGTCACGGTCTCGAGCGGTTGCAGCCTGTGTTCGGCATCGCCCTGCGCCGTGACGGCGCCGGTCGTCACGACCAGCAGGACCGCGGCCAGCGCGGAACGGAGGACGTCGCGGAGGTCACGCATTGATCACCTGCTCTTCGTAGTTGCCCGACGGCATGTAGAGACGGGCCGCCTTGAGGTCGGCGCCATCGAGGATCGCGGTGACAAGCCGCGAGCGGAAGTCCTGATGATCGGCCAGCGCGCCTTCGGCGAGTTCGGTTCCGACCTTGCCCCATGGGATCGTCAGCACGGTGGCGTCGAGATGGCGCGACACCGTGTCGACCCCGGCAAGCCGGGTAAGCGGCGGCATCAGCACGAGGACATAGTCGAAGCCCGCCGGAAACTCGGCCGCCCTGTCCGCCGCGGCGGGGTCCGCGGCGGGGTCAGGCAACATGGCCGCCAGCTGTGAGCGGTCGGCGATCTCGAGGCTTCTCTGGTTCTTCAGCGCCTTGTGCGCGGCCTTGTCGAGCCCTCCGGCGTCCGCGACGAGAAACCGCGCCTCGCGCACGGCGCCGATGGACGACACGAGCGTGGCCACCGTGTCGGCAAAGTCCGGATCGGCCGTCACCGGCGCCAGTCCGACCACCACCGGGTGACCGCTGCGCCGCCGCCGGTCGATCGCCTGGACGACACGCATCATCGTCTGGTGGGCCACCAGCCCCTTGCCCGAGTCCTTCTTGGCGTGGCGTCCCTTCGGCCTCAGCCCGGCACAGGTGAGGCCCAGCCAGGATTCCACGTCGTGCCGCGTGCGGAAGCGGCGCGGCCGCAACTCGCGCACGCCACCGATCGAGGCGCCGACGAGGATGCCGAGGAACAGCCACGTCGCGAGCATCATCTTCTTCTGCGGGCTGGATGCGCCCGTGGGCTTTTCGGCCTCGGAGATGATCTGCACCGACGCGATCGGGAACGCCTCCTGCTGGGTCGTCAGCTCGTAGCGTTCGAGATAGTCGCGATAGACGGTTTGATACGTCTCGGCCACGGTTTCGAGCTGGTTCAGGCGCCCCAGGACGGCAACGTCCTGTCCCGAGCCCTTGGTGATGGCGTCGAGATCGTTGCGAAGCGATTCCTCGCGGCTGCGAGCGATGTCGAACTCGGCCTCGACGGACCGGACGGCCCGGCGCACCTCTTCGCGGATCGCGGTCTCGAGGCTGGTGATCGAGTCCTGCAGCTGCTGCGCTTGGGGGTGGTCCTCTCCGAACTCTTCCGTGATCGACAGGTAGCGGCGGCGCGAGTTGAAGTATTCGCGGCGCAGTTCGCTCAGGATCTCCTGTCCGCCGGCCTGACTGCCCTGAAGCGCGGCCACGCCCAGGGCCTCACCCGCCGGCGCGTCGAGCAGCGACTGGAGGCTTTCCAGCCGGGCGCGCACCTGTGCAGTCTGGGCGGAGGCCTGGATCAGCTCGCTCGCCATCTCGGATTGCTGCTGCTCGGTCAGAAGATCGCCGCGCACCTGGACCAGATCGTTCTCGGATCGGAACCTCTGCACTTCGGCCGCCGCGTCCAGGCTGCGCTGCTCAAGCTCGTCCAGGCGCTGCTGGATCCACTCGCCCGCATTGGCGGCCACCTCGCGCGTCGCCTCCAGCTGGAAGGTGCGGTAGGACGTGCCGTAGGCGCGGGCGATATCGCGAACGCGGATCGGGTCGTAGCCCTCGAAGCCGATGTTGATGACGAAGCTGCGTCCGACCCGGTCGACGCTCAGCCCGCTCCGGAGGATCGAGGCGGCCCTCTCGCGCGCCTCCGTCGTCGGATCCGTGGGCTCCTCGGCCGTCTCGCCGCCCGATGCGGACCCGTCGCTGCCCGCCGTGGGCTGCGGCGCGGGTTCGAGCATGTCGGCGATCGGATCGGTCACGCTGGAGACGAGGCCCGAAATCTTGTCGCCGAGGCTGGCGGGCGGGTTCATGAACGCCTCGTCCTCGTGCAGCGACAGGCTGTCCACCACCTTCAGCGCCAGGGTCTTCGACTTGATGATCTCGACTTCGCTCTGCACCGCCGAATTGGTGTAGACGGCGTTCGGGATCGGCGAGACCTCTTCCAGAAGCTCGTTGCGCTCTTCGTCCAGCAGCACGGTCTCGACCGCGCGGAACTGCGGGATCGAGCCGAGGATGAGCATGATCGCGATACACAGGCCGGCAAACGCGCAGAGGGCGATCAACGGGATCTGCCGGCGGATGGCCCGCGCCGCGGCCCTGATGTCGAACGATTGCTGCGGCCCGTCCCCCGAGGGTTGTCCGCCCGACGGGAGCCAACCCATCGATCGCTCTTTCACGGGGCCGGTCATTGCAGGCCCCCGTTCGCAAATGGCGTTCCGGGCGCGGCGGCGGCGCCGCGCGGATAGTCAGTGGCTCTCACGCTCATTCTCCTTGCGCAGTGAGAAGGGCGGGGCGTCTCAACCGAATGACGGGCCATTCCTCTCCGGCAGAGCGGTCCATCGCATAGCGATCGGCCATGTTCAGCAGGAGGAACGGCACGAGAAACGACCCGGCCGTGTAGGGGGTGAAAAAGTCGATCTCGACCGCCGAGCGCAGCACGAACAGGAGTGCCAGGGCGGCGCAGAGCAGAGATGTGCCGGGGGCGGTGGTCCGACGGACGGTCAGCACCGCCATGATGACGAGCGCCAGCGTGAGCGCGCCGAGCAGGACGACGCCCAGAAGCCCGAGGCCCACATAGCCCTCGATCAGCGTGTTGTGGAAATGGAAGCCGGTCTTGCCGGTGATGTAGAACGTCTCCCACAATTCTTCGGCGGCGGTGCGTCCCGGCGTCCAGAAGGCGTAGTAGCCGAGGCCCAGATAGGGCTGTTCGCCGCCGATCTCGATGCCGCGCTGCCAGAGGTAGGTGCGCCCGGTCAGCGTCGTGTCCTTGCCGAATGCGCCCAGCACGGCGTCGAACGCGCCGAGGTTCAGCGCGGCCGCCGCCAGGGCCAGGCCGCCACAAATAAGGACGAAAATCGCCGCATTTCTCAGGCGCGGCGGCAGGCCGATCAGCACTCGCCCGGCCAGGATCACCCCGAACGAGAACATCACCGACAGCATCGACGTCGCCGAATCCGAGAGCTGCAGCAGCACCAGCGCCAGGGCCGCGGCCGCGACCGCGACGGCCCGCCACAGCGCCGAGGCCTGGTAGAGGAAACACACGGCAAAGGAGAAAAGCAGCGTCAGGCTCGCGAAGTAGCCAAGCTGGTTCTTCGATGCGAAGGCGCCGTTGAACGCATAGGTGCCATCGACGACGTCATAGGCGTAGCTGCCGTTCAGCGCCGAGTAGATCAGCACCAGCAACCCGCCGATCACGCCGCCCGCCGCCAGGTTCGGGATCGAGGTCAGGCGCGCGGCCACGAGGCCGCAGAACACGGTGGTGCCGTACTGGATGCCGCCGCGCAGCGTGCCCGAGGTCACGTCCGACCACAGCACCGAAAGCGTTGCGACGGCGGGCAGGACAAGCAGCGGCAGCACGCGTTGCGCGCCCCAGATCAGCATGCCCGGCGCGGCGATGAAGGCCGGCAGCCAGCACCCGTAAAACGCGAGGATCGACACCTGGCCGAAAAGCTGGGAATAGGCGAAGACGAAGAACGACAGCGCGATCGCGGGAATCACGAACGCCGCGTTGGCCTCGGGATCAAGGAGATGCCGCTTGGGCACGTTCATGGTCGACTGCCTCGGTTGGGTCTGCCAGAGACGTGTCGCAGACGGAGCGGGGCGGGTGCGAGTCCGGTCTGCCGGATCTCACGGCGCGAGACGCGTATGTTTCATACTCTGCCCAAATAGTGCACCGTCTGGCCGCGATCTTAGCATGATTTCGCTCAACTTACACGAATGTCACTTGAATACCTCCGCCTTTGGAACTTGTTTTGGCCCGTAAGGTTGGCGCCGCGTTAGCGGTGTTGCTGCAGTGCAGTAATCGGTTGAGTAACGGTAGAAGCTGAGTGACTGCGTAACGAGCCGCAGGCAGATGCCGGCGCGCGCCACGGAACGTAACACAGTACGACACAACGTGCAGAAGACACGTGCCGGCCGCACCTGGGTATCGACCCGCGGCAATGGCGGAAGGGCTTTGACGATGGCGAAAGACCACGATTCGATGGAGTTGGCCGAGAGGCACCTGAACTCCTACACACCGGCATTCCTCGTGCCGGGCACGAGTTACGACCAGATGGCGCCCCGGCGGCAGCCTCAACCGGATCGCGAATACCCCCTCAAGCAGAGCTTCGACCGGGTCGCGGCCGCGGTGGCGCTCGTGCTGTTGGCGCCGCTCCTGGCGCTGATCGCGGGGCTGATCTACCTGACGGACCGGGGCAACGTGTTCTTCGCCCAGCCGAGGCTGGGCAAGAACGGCCAGACTTTCCGCTGCCTGAAGTTCCGGAGCATGGTGCTCGACGCCGAGACGGCGCTCGACCGGCACCTGCACGACAACCCCGCCGCCGCGCGGGAATGGCGCGACACCAGGAAGCTGAAGGAGGATCCGCGCATCACGACCATCGGCTCGGTGCTGCGGAAATCCAGCCTCGACGAGCTGCCGCAGCTCATCAACATCGCCCGCGGCGAGATGAGCATGGTCGGCCCCCGTCCGATCGTCGAGGAAGAGGCGCCCTATTACGGCAGCGCGATCGAGGATTACATGTCCGTCCGCCCCGGCCTGACTGGCCTGTGGCAGATCAGCGGCCGCAACGACGTGGGCTATGGCGAAAGGGTGCAGCTCGACCAGTACTATACCCGCACCCTCAGCCTCTGGGGCGACATGCGGATCATCTTCCAGACGTTCCGCGTGGTGGCCCAGAGGCGCGGCAGCTACTGACGCGACCGCGCTTTCCGCTCCCCGTCCGTCCTCGGCCGGCCCAAGTGGCCGGCCTTTTTCGTTTCCCGACGCCCGTCTTTTCAGACGAGGATTGTTTCTGGTTTTTCGATTGCGGTTTTGAGGGTTGCGAGGAATTTTGCGGCGTCTGCGCCGTTGATGACGCGGTGGTCGTAGGAGAGGTCGAGGGGGAGCATGGGGACGGGGCGGGGTGTTCCGTCGTTCCATGCGGTTTCGGTCTGGGTGCGTGTGAGGCCGAGGATGGCGACTTCGGGCGGATTGACGATGGGGGTGAAGGCGGAGCCGCCGATGCCGCCGAGGTTCGAGATGGTCATCGAGGCGCCGCCCATCTCGTCGGGGCGGAGCTTGCGGTCGCGGGCCTTTGCGGCGAGGGCGTCG
>NZ_FOGU01000025.1 GCF_900111315.1 Tranquillimonas rosea | reverse complement strand
ATCGGCGAGGGCACGGTCAGCTACGTCAAGTACGCGGTCGAGCGCGGTGATCCGGCGCAGGATCCGTATCTCGACGTGATCCTCGACGCGGTCGGCGTCGACAAGGTCGCGAGCGGCATGGGCGAGACGCCGATTGCCGACCATATCGGCGGGCGCGGCATGTCGACCTTCACCTCGGGCGCCGTCTGCATCGCGCCGGCCGCGTCGAACGCGCTTCTGTCGCTGTACCGCGCGGGGCGGACGGACGAGGCGGCCGAGCTCGCCGCGCCGTTCCTGGAGTTCGAGCGCCACCGCGCCGAGCTGGGCGGCACGTCGGTGCTGCACGATTCCATGGGGATCGCCGACATTGCCGAATGCGGGCCGCTGACGCCGCTCGTCTCGAACCTCGACGATGACGCACGCAAATCGCTGGCGCCCGTGATCGAACGGCTTCTCGCCGCCGAAAGCGCCGTCCGCGACAGGAAAATCGCGGTCTGAACTACCGGCAAACGATAAGCTTGACCCATTGATGCATTAGTGCTCTAGACTGGTCGAGTTGGGCGAAAACGCCACAAGCCGCGGGATGTGCCGGCCATGCCGCGGCTCGGAGGAGGGGCCGGCACGGGAGGAGATATCCATGACGTTTTCACTGATGCGTGGCAGCGCGATTGCCGCTCTGGTCGCCGGGGCAGGGTCCTTCGGCGGGGCCGCGCTGGCCCAGGATGTGACGATCGTACTGCCCGAGCAGCCGGCGAACCTCGAGCCGTGCCGGTCCATTCGCTCGGACATCGGGCGCGTCATCAACATGAACATCACCGAGACGCTCACCATCATCCAGCCGGACACCGGCGAGGTCACGCCGCATCTCGCGACCGAATGGGAGCAGGTCGATGACACGACCTGGCGGTTCAAGATCCGCGAAGGCGTGGAGTTTCAGGACGGGGCGCCGCTCAACGCCGAGGCAGTGGTCAACTCGATCAACCGCCTGATGAACCCGGATCTCACCTGCGATAGCCGCTCGAAATTCGGTGATGTGGAACTGACGCCCGAGGCGGTCGACGAGTACACCGTCGAGATCAAGTCGGACATCCCGATGCCGATCATGCCGACGCTGGCGGGGACGATCCAGGTCGTGTCGCCCAACATGCCCTTCGACGAAGAGGTCAACGACCCCGTCGGCACCGGCCCCTACACGTTGGCCGAGGCCGACAACGAGCATATCGTGCTCCAACGCGATGATGGCTACTGGGGGGATGAGCCTGCGGTCGAAACGGCCACCTATCTGTGGCGCAACGAATCCGCGATCCGTGCCGCCATGGTCGAGACCGGCGAGGCCGACCTTACGCCGACGATCGCCGTGCAGGACGCCACGAACCCCGAGACCGACTTCGCTTACCTGAACTCCGAGTCAACACGCATGCGGATCGACATGTCGATTCCGCCGCTCGATGACGAGCGTGTGCGCCGCGCGTTGAACATGGCGATCGACTGGGATGGCATGGGTGAGGCGCTGTTTGGCCCTGATGTGCTGCGTGCGACGCAGATGGTCGTGCCGGGGGTTCGCGGGCACAATTCCGATATAGAACCTTACACTTATGATCCCGAGCAGGCGAAAGCACTGATCGAAGAGGCCAAGGCCGACGGCGTGCCCGTCGACACCGAGATCACGCTGATCGGCCGCAATGGGTTCTTCCCGAACTCTTCGGAGTCTCTGGAAGCCATGCAGGCCCTGTGGTCCGAGATCGGGCTGAATATTGCCATCGAGGAGCTCGAGGCCAACGACTGGGTGCGCTACCTCGACAAGCCGTTTCCCGAGGGTCGCGGCCCCACGCTGTTCCAGCAGCAACACGACAACAACACGGGCGATGCGGGCTTCACGGTGCCGGTGATGTACCACAGCGAGGGCCAGTACTCGACCGTGGCCAATGAGGAGCTCGACCAGATCATCGAGGAGGCGATGGCCGCCACGGGGGACGAGCGGGGCGAGTTGTTCCAGCAGGCTTTCGCCAAGGTCTACGAGGATATCGTGGGCGACGTCACGATGTACCACATGATCGGCTATGTCCGCGTCGGCGATCGCCTGGACTGGAAACCGGACCTGAAGACGAACAGCGAAATCCGCCTGGCGGACATCAAGTTCAACTGATCGTCCAGGCAGCCGGGCGTCCGTTCAGCCCGGCTGCCTATCCCGGTCCGGCAACGGACCGGCCTTTCACCTGAAAGGAGCCGCTCCGGTGTTCACCTACGTCTTTCGCAGATCGACCCAGAGCATGGCCGCCGTCGTGGCGTTGCTCGTTCTGGTCTTCTTTCTCGCCCGCCTGACGGGCGATCCGGCCTATCTCTACCTGCCACTCGACAGTACCGAGGCGCAGCGGCAGGCCTTCAACGAGCTCAATGGGTTCGACGATCCGATCTACATCCAGTTCTTCCGCTATCTAGGTGATCTCGCGCAGCTGGACTTCGGCACCGCGCTCAGCCGGAATCGCCCGGCCATGGAGGTCACGCTTGAGGCATTCCCGGAAACGCTCAAACTTGCGACGATCGCGATGGCGTTGGCCCTGTTCGCCGCCGCCGTGGTGGGGTCGCTTGCGGCCGCTCGTCCCGGCGGGGTGTTCGACCGTCTTGCCACGACGATCTCGCTCGCGGGGGCCAGCGCGCCGGACTTCTGGGTGGCGATCGTCGCTATCCTGGTCTTCGCGGTTTCCCTCGGGCTGTTGCCAACGTCGGGAACAGGTAGTGCGTTGCACTGGATCATGCCGATCGGCGTCCTAATGCTGCGGCCCTTCGGGCTTTTGACGCAAGTGGTGCGCGGGTCGATGATGGGTGTGCTCAGTCAGCCATATATCAAGACCGCCCGGGCCAAAGGTGTCGCCCGCCGTCGGATCATCTTCGTCCACGCCCTTCGCAATGCGCTGCTGCCGGTGATTACCGTTGCGGGCGACCTGATGGCGAGCCTCGTGAACGGCGCGGTCGTGGTCGAGACAATCTTCGGCTGGCCGGGCATCGGCAAGCTGATGATCGACGCCATCGTTCGCCGGGACTTCGCGCTGATCCAGTCGACCGTGCTGGTCACGGCTGTCGCGATCTTCGTCATGAACATCGTGATCGACCTGATCTACGCGGCCGTTGATCCCAGAATTAGGCACCAGCAGACATGAGCTTCGTGACCATGGACAAAGCCGAAGGGGCATCAGGCCCCAAACCCAAGCGTCCGGCAGGGCCGCTCCGGCTGGTCTTCCGGGACCCGCTGGCCGCTTGCGCTGTCGTGTTTCTGATCTTCATCGCGCTCTGCGCCCTTGTTGGCCCGGTCGTCATCGGTGACCTCGCCACGACACCAAACTTCCGGGCGCGCAACCTGGCTCCGTTCGACGCATCGATGGGGCCGGCGTATTTCCTCGGGGCGGACACGCTGGGCCGCAGCCTTGCCGCGCGGCTCGTGGTGGGGGCGCAGAACACGCTGGGAATCGCCGCGGCAGCTGTGATGTGTTCGCTCTTTCTCGGCGGCACCCTGGGGCTCGTCGCCGGCTACGCCCGGGGGATCGGCAGCACGCTGATCCTGCGGCTCGCAGACGTGATCATGAGTTTTCCGTCGCTTCTTTTGGCGTTGATCGTGCTCTACAGCCTGGGACCCTCGATCCCGAACCTGATCCTCGTGCTCGCGATCACCCGTATCCCGATCTATCTGCGCACGATGCGAGCCGAAGTGCTGGAAGTGCGCGAACGGATGTTCGTCGGCGCTGCGACCGCCCTCGGCGCGAGCCATGCGCGGATCGTCTTTCGCCACATCGCGCCGGTCGTCATTCCGACGATGCTGACAATCGGCGCCATCGACTTTGCGACCGTGGTGCTGGCGGAATCCTCGCTCAGTTTCCTCGGCCTCGGGATTCAGTCGCCCGAATTTACATGGGGGTCGATGGTGGCGACCGGACGGGGTTATCTGTCCACCGCCTGGTGGGTGGCGTTCTGGCCGGGTCTGATGATCCTGCTGACCACGTTGTCGCTCAATATTCTCTCAAGCTGGTGGCGCACCTACGCTGACCCTCACCAGCGCTGGCGTCTCGAACTGCCGCGCCGTCTGCGCCGGAGGATCCAGAAATGACCGAGAAGAATTCGCTCCTGACGGTCGAGAACCTGACCGTCGACTTCCACTCCGCCGCAGGTGCTTTCCGAGCAGTGAACGACGTGAGCTTTCATGTCGAACAAGGAGAGACACTGGTGATCCTTGGGGAAAGCGGCTCGGGAAAGTCGGTCTCGGCCAGCGCCGTCATGGGGCTGATCGACACCCCGCCGGGCGAGATCGTATCGGGTCGCGTGACCTATCGCGGGACCGACGTCACCCGGATGAGCGAAGAGCGGCGCATGGCCTTCAACGGTTCGAAGGTCGCGGTAATCTTCCAGGATCCGCTGTCCCACCTGAACCCCGTCTATACGATCGGCTGGCAACTGGACGAAGTGTACGAAGTACACGGCAAGGCGAAGGGCGCCGAAGCCCGTAGGCGCAGCATCGAGGTGCTCCGCCGGGTCGGGATCCCCGATCCCGAGACCCGTGTCGACTGGTATCCACACCAGTTCTCCGGCGGGCAGCGGCAGCGCATCATGATCGGAATGGCCATTGCGCTCGGGCCCGAACTCTTGATCGCGGACGAACCGACGACCGCGCTTGACGTCAGCGTGCAGGCGCAGATCCTCGACCTGTTGAAGGAGCTTCAGCGCGAGGAAGGGCTGGCCATCGTGATGATCACCCACGACCTCGAAGTCGCCGCCAACATGGCGGACAGGGTGATCGTGATGAACGCCGGGGAGATCGTCGAGCAGGGACGGGCACGCGACGTTTTCGCCGCACCTCAGCACGACTATACTCGTCGCCTCATGAGTGCGTTGCCCGACGAGTCGAGTTATGCTGATCACGGCATCGCCAAGACCGCCGAGCCGATACTGCAGGTGCGCGACCTGTCAAAGACGTTCACTCTGTCGCCCGGATTGTTGCGTGCGCCGAAGTCGCTCCGTGCTGTGGATTCCGTCAGCTTCGACCTGAGGGCGGGCGAGACGCTTGGTATCGTGGGCGAGTCCGGGTCTGGCAAGTCGACGATCGCCAAGATGCTCCTGCGGCTGACGAACGCGACCTCGGGCGAGGCCCTGTTTCACGGGAACGACATCTTCGAAATGGATCGTGCGGCGCTGCTGAAGTTCCGACGCCGCGTGCAGATGGTGTTTCAGGATCCGTTCAGCTCGATGAACCCGCGGATGAGCGTGTTCTCGATCATCTCGGAGCCTTGGCAGATCCATCCCGACATTCTCGAGAAGTCGCGCTGGCGCGCGCGGGTGGGCGAGCTCCTTGAAATGGTGGGGTTGAAGCCCGAACATGCCGATCGCTTCCCCCACCAGTTCTCGGGCGGGCAGCGGCAGCGGATCGCCATCGCGCGGGCGCTGGCCTGCGATCCCGAGCTTATCGTCTGCGACGAGGCCGTTTCGGCGCTGGACGTGTCGATCCAGATGCAGATCATCGAACTGCTGGCCGAGCTGCGCGATCGGCTGGGGTTGGCCTACATCTTCATCACCCACGACCTGCCGATCGTGCGCAACTTCGCAGACCGCATATTGGTGATGCAGGCAGGGCAGGTGGTGGAGATGCAGCAGACCGAGGCGATCTTCCGCCGCCCCGAACAGCCCTATACCCGGATGCTGATCGAGGCCTCGCCGAAGCCGAAATGGGAACAGCCCAAGCGCATCCCGGCCTGACATGGGCGCAATACCGGCAGCCCTGCTGCTCATGGCCTTCAACGCGGTCATGAGCGCACTCGACACGGTCTTCGTTCGCCTCGTGGCGGGCGAGGTGCATCCGCTGGAGATCGCGTTCTTCCGCAATCTCTTCAGTTTGATCACGCTGTTCCTGATCCTGCCGCGAGGTGAGCGCACGCTTGACGGAAACGGCCTCTGGCCGCTGCACGGGCTGCGCGCGGTGATCAAGCTTGCGGCGATGCTGACCTATTTCGTCGCCATCACCATGCTGCCGATTGCTTTGGTCACGGCCATCGCGTTCTCCATGCCGTTGTTCGTTGTCGTCGGCTCGATGATGTTTCTGGGTGAGGGCGTAGGGCGGCACAGACTTATCGCGCTGGGGGCCGGACTGGCCGGGATGCTGATCATCCTTCGACCGCCCGGGGTGGAGGCGGGACTTGGCTTCGCGCTTGCCGTCTTGTCGGCGATCCTGTTTGCGGGCGTCGCACTTCTGATGAAGGTTAGTTCCGGGCGCGAGGCGCCGCTCAGGATCGTATGGTGCAACCTCCTCGTCACAGTCCCCGTCGCTCTGGTGGTGGCGCTGCCTGTCTGGGTCTGGCCCAGCCCGCAGGCGCTGACGCTCATGGCGCTGCAGGGGATCGGCGGACTCTTCGCGCAATTGTCTGTCGCGCGGTCGATGAAGCTGGCCGACGCGTCGTTGGTCATTCCGGTCGACTTTCTGCGTTTGCCGATCGCAGCCTTCCTGGGACTCGCTCTGTTCGGCGAGCCGTTGGAGATATGGGTGCTGGTGGGCGGCGCCGTGATCTTCGCTGGCGTGGTCTACAGCGCTAGGACGGAGAGCCGGTTGTCCCGGCTCTCGTCCTGAGACTTAGCGGTCTGGGGGCGTGTCCGTTCCCAGCCTGGCGACGAGCGCATCAACCATGGCGTCGCCCATGCGCTGCCGCGTCTGTGTGGTGCCGCTGCCGATATGCGGCGTCAGAAGAACACGTGGATCGCGCTTCAGGGCCTCCGGAACCTCGGGTTCCTCGGCAAAGACGTCCAGCGCTGCGCCGGCAATGGCATCGCGGCTCAACACGTCGATCAGTGCCGCCTCGTCCAGGATCGCCCCGCGCGAGATATTCACGACCCAGCCCCCCGGGCCGATCGCCTCGAAGAAGCGGGCGTCCGCGATCCCGCGTGTCTCGGGTGTGAGCGGGCAGGTCAGCACGACGATCCGGCACGCTTGCGCCAGCTCCAGCGGTGTCGCGTGATAGGGCAGATCAACGGGCTTGCGACGCGGGCCGCTGTAGCTGACACTGGCGCCAACCGCTTCCAGGCGCCGCGCGACCGCTTGACCGATCTGACCGAAGCCGACGATGCCCACTTCCATGCCCTGCAAGGAGACCTGAAGCGGGTAGGGGGCGTCGGGCCACTTGCCGTCGCGCACATAGCGGTCGGCGTTGTGGATGTCTCGCGTCACACCGAGGATTTGGCCGAGTGCGAGGTTCGCAACTTCCTCGGCGAGGATGTGCGAGGTATTCGCAATCTCGATCCCACGGGAGCGGGCGGTGTCGATGTCGACATTCTCAAGCCCGGCCGAGTAGCTGGAAATAATCTCCAGGCCCGGCAGGCGGTCGAGCAGTGCCGCATCCACTACCGTCTTGCGCAGCGCGATGCCACGAAGCTGCGGGCCGACCTCGTCGAGCATCGCCGAGGCGCGGGTTGCGTCCGAGGGCAGGTCATGGACCTCGAATGCTGCTTCGAGCTCCGCGTTTGTCTGGTCCGACAGCTTGGCGGCGCGCAGGATCGCAGGTTTGGCCATCTCTCAGCGGCCCTTCTCGGCGCGCCAGGCTTCGAAGGCCTTCTGGGTGTCGGGGTTCGTCGGCGGGTAGAGGCCGATGACCTCTGCGCCTTCGGCGACCTTCTCGATCACGAAATCCTCGAAGACGGTCATCTCGACCGCGTCCTCGGCGACCTCGTCGACGATGTCGCGCGGGATCACCATGACGCCGTCGCCGTCTCCGACCAGGATGTCGCCCGGCCAGACGGCCACGTCGCCGCAGCCGATCGGCACGTTGATGTCCAGCGCCTGGTGCAGGGTCAGGTTCGTCGGGGCCGAGGGCCGCTCGTGATAGGCGTGGATGTCGAGCGCGGCGATCTCGGGGCTGTCGCGGAAGCCGCCATCCGTCACCACCCCTTCCAGCCCGCGCACCATCAGGCGGGTCACCAGGATCGCACCCGCCGAGGCGGCGCGGGAGTCCTTGCGGCTGTCGAACACCATGACGGCGCCCGACGGCGCCTCTTCGACGGCCTTGCGCTGGGGGTGCTCGGGGTCGCGGAAGACCGCGATCTCGTTCAGGTCCTCGCGGGCCGGGATGTAGCGCAGCGTGTAGGCCGGGCCGACCATGTTCTCGTCGCGCTGCCGCAGCGGGT
>NZ_FOGU01000004.1 GCF_900111315.1 Tranquillimonas rosea | reverse complement strand
TTCCTCGACAATATCTTCATCGAACGGCTCTGGCGCAGCCTCAAATACGAATGCGTCTACCTGCACGCCTGGGAGACAGGATCGCAGGCGCGCGCGGGGCTGCGGACCTGGTTCGACTTCTACAATCACCGGCGGCCTCACGCCGCCCTCCACGGACGGCCGCCGGACATGGTCTACCGCACCGGCACGACGATCATGCAAACCGACCAGGAGACCCGGAGAGTAGCTTAGAAACCGCCAGTTCCTGTCCAAGAAATGGGGAGCACCTCAGTCGTGGTGCGCGATCAGCCAGTGCCGCCCTCAGGGCTAAAGACACTTAGTGACCCGCGACACCTCAAGCTTTCAACTGTGACACCCAACCGATTCTCGACTGTCGGCATGTCCGCGGCAGCGCTTATGGTATGTTACCGACCGCTGTTACGTACAGTGTCGGCGATCACTGCTAAGTGTCGAATAATAAATGGAAAAACTGGCGTGGCTGGGGTGGTAGGATTCGAACCTACGGTACACGGTACCAAAAACCGCTGCCTTACCACTTGGCTACACCCCAACAGTGAGCGGCGTTCTAATGTTGGCGTTCGGTGGGTGCAAGGGCTCCGGCGGCAAAAAATCGGCGAAAATGCGAGGCGGGTGAGCTTCGGCGCGGACCGCGGGCGGGGCCGCCCGCGGCCGGGTCAGGCGGAGACCTGTTCGCGCAGGATCGACGCGGTCAGGGAGACCATCAGGTAGAGGCCCGAGAAGATCAGCAAGGCCAGCAGCGTGTTCTCGAAGGCCCGCGGATAGGTGGGCTCGTCCGGCGGGACGGGGCGCACGCCCATCGAGAGGTAGCGCGACTGGCGGTTCGCCTCGATCCGCGCGGTCTCGAGCTGTTGCAGGGCCTGCTGCATCATCATGGTCCGGGTCTGAAGGTCGGTCTCGGCCATGCGCAACTGTCCCGAAATCGAGGCGAGGGATTCCTGTCCGCCGGTCCGGGTCAGCTGTCCGCGCAGGTTCGAGATCAGGTCCTGCAGCCGGCTGATGTCGCCACGCACACCGGCGACGCGCGCCTCGTTCGGGCTTCGGTTGTCGAGAAGCTGCTGCAACTGCAGGCGCTTCTCGGCAAGCTGGGTCTCGAACGTGGTGATCTGGCTCATCAGCCCGCCCTGTTCTGAGGCGGGGTCGAGCACGCCGAGCTGCTCCTGCAGTTCCAGGACGCGGGTCTGGGCGGTCTCCATCTTGGTCTCGGCGTCCTGAAAGCTTGCCTCGGCGCCGGCCATCTGGTCGGCCCTGAGCCGCTGGGTGAGGCTGTCGACCTCCTGCTCGGCATAGCTCACCAGCTGCCGCGACCATTCGGCGCTGACCTCAGGGTCGGCGGCGACGACGTCCATCTTGATGATGCCTTCGCTCGGGTCGTAGCCGATCTCGACGTTGTCCTGGTAGAGATCGTAGGCCTTTTCGTTCGAGGCGGTCTCGGGCAGGCGCTGGATCGGGTCGATCCAGTCCTGCGAGAAGTGGCTCTTGAACCCGACGTCGCGGTCGAGCCGGATCATGGCGTCGCGCGATTGCAGGTAGGACTGGACGGCAATCGAATCCTGGCTGGTGGCATAGCTGGTGCCGGACAGCAGACCGCCCATCCCGCCGGCCGAGGCCGAGGCGTTGTCGGCCTTCTGGATCAGGAACTCTGTATGGGTGCCGTACATCGGGGTCGCGACGACGTGGTAGTAATAGCCCGCCACCAGTGTCGGAAGGCCGATGAAGACCGCCAGCCGGACGGCCAGCAGCGAAAGCTTGCGGCGGCGCCGGCGGGCGATGTCGCGCTGGATGTCGCTGATCTCCTGCGCACGGCTTCGGCGCATCTCGACCTTGTCGTCCTGCCGGGCGGGGACGGTCCGGCGCGGCGTCTCAGGTGCCGGAACCCTCGGGCGCTCGACCTTCTGGGGCAGGTTCGGGTCGGGCTCCTTCCCGTCCTCGGGCAGGACCAGCTGCAGCATCGTCTCGCGCTCGAACGGATCAATGCCCCGTGTGCGAAGCTGCCGCACCGCGTCGAGGTCCGAGCTGGGCACGATCCCGTGCTTCTGGGCGAGCCGGCGGGCCATGCGGAGCTGGCGGCCGGTCAGGCCCTCCTTGCGGATCCTCTCGATCTCGGACTCGGCCGAAACCTGCGTCGGGCTGGCAACCCGCGCGTCCTGGGCGGGCGAGGGGACGGGCCCTGTGCCGTGCGCTTCGCGCCGCTCCCGCAGCGAGCCGGCGCGTGGCGTGTCCGTTCCGCCCCCCGGAACGGTGGGCGCGGCCTTGTCCGCCGGGGCGGCGTCAGCGGCGGGCGCGGTGTCCGCCTGGGATTCCGGGCGTTCGCCCGCGATCAGCGGACTGCTGCGTCGGATGCGAAATTTCCTAGCTTTGGGTTTCGTAGTCATAAAGCCGTTTCGCTTCCTCAAGGGTGTCGAACACCGTCAGGCGGCCATCCATCAGGACCGCGGCCGACTTGCAGAACTTCTCCAGCGTTTCCGCCTGGTGCGACACGACGACGATCGTGGCCTCCTCGAGCCGTTCGCGCAGAAGGCTGCCGGCCTTGCGGTTGAACGCGACATCCGTGGTCGAGGGCATGCCCTCGTCAATCAGGTAGATGTCGAAATCCAGCGCCAGCAGCATCGCGAAGCTCAGCCGCGCGCGCATCCCCGCCGAATAGGTGCCGACGGGCATGTCGAAGTATTCCTCGAGCCCGCAGAGCCACCGGCAGAACGCCTCCATGTAGTCGGGGTCGATGCCGTAGAGGCGGGCGATGAAGCGGCAGTTCTCGGTGGCTGAAAGGCGATTGATGACGCCGCCCATGAACCCCAGCGGAAACGACACGCGGCAGGTGCGGCGGATCTCGCCCTCGTCGGGTTTCTCGAGCCCGGCCATCATGTTGATGACGGTGGTCTTTCCGGTGCCGTTCGGGGCAAGGATGCCCATGGAATGGCCCAGCTCGACGCGGAACGAGGCGCGGTCGAGGATCACCTTTCGCTGGGTGCCGGTCCAGAAGGACTTGCTAACCGTGTTGAACTCGATCATCCGCTCCGGCGCCCTTCCCGACGCATGGCTGCCGTCTGCCGCCGGAGCCTGCGCGCGTCCGGATGAAGAAGTGTCTAACAGCCGTTCTTGGCAGGATTATGGTTCGGATAATCGGGGAAAATCAATGCCCTGTGCGAGATTGTGACGTGGGGGAGGCAGCGCCCGTCTGTTTCCTGACACGACACAGCCTTGCCAGCAGAATCGCGCCCGGCACGGCAAGGAAGCTCAGAAGCGCGCCCATCTTTGCCGCCTCCTGCACCGCGCCCGGCGGAAACGCGATCCCGGCGATGAAGAGCGACACGGTAAATCCCACGGCCGCCGTGCTGCCCAGCACCGGCAGATCCCTAAGGCGCATGCCGGGGGGCAGCCCGAGCCCGAGCGGGCGGGCCGCCAGCCACCCGGCGGCCGCGATGCCCAGCGGTTTGCCCAGCAGCAGCCCGGCAAGGACGAGGGCCGTCGCGGTGGATGGCGCGGCGAGGTCGATCCCGGCATTGGCCAGGCCGAACAGCATCAGGATGACCTCGACCGGCGTGCGCAGGCGACGCCCCAGCCGGTTCAGGAGGTCGCCCAGATATTGTTCCGCTTCGTGAAACAGACCGAGTTCGCGCTCGGCCTGCGGAATGGCGGGGATGATCGGCAACAGTGCCAGGGCGGGGTGGAGCCCGCTGCGGGCGAATCCGTACCAGCTGAGCGCGCCGGCCAGCATGTAGGGCCACAGGCCGAACCTCAGCCGCGTCGCCGTGGCGCGCGGGCCCAGCGGATCGTTCCCGTCGAGCCGCCGGGGCAGCCAGTTGAAGATCGCGTAGGAGCCGAAGGCCGCGGCGCCCGACAGCAGCAGCCAGTGCAGCGCGAGTTCCTCGGACGGGTAGAAGACGGCGAGGATGGCGAGGCCCGCCGCGTCGTCCGCGATTGCAAGGAGGAGAAGGAAGCGCAGGGCCGGGTGACGCTCGCCGAAGATCATCCGTCCGAGCAGGTACGAGAACGCGATGTCCGTCGCCGTGGGAACGGCCCAGCCACCGGCCAGGCTTTCGAAGGCGCCGCCTCCGACCAGGGCGGCGAGCAACAGGTAGATTGCGGCCGGCCCGACGACGCCGCCCGCCGTCGCCACCAGCGGCGTCGCTGCCTTGCGGCCGCGGAGCGAGCCGTTGGGCAGGCTCACCGCCTCCCACACCTCCTTGCCGGCAAAGGCGAAGAACAGCGCCATGGCGAGGTCGTTGATGAGGTAGTGCGGGGTCAGGACCCAGCGCACGTCGCCGATCTGGAAGCTTTCGTGCGCAGGCCCGTAGGCGGCCGCCCAATGCGCGTAGTCCCGGCCGATCCAGCCGTTGAAGGACAGAGGCGCATGGATCACGCGGGCATAGCTGCCGGGGTCGAGATTGGCCCAGACAAGTCCCGCCACCGCCCCGATGACGAGCAGAAGGGAATGGCGGGTCAGGAAGTGCAGGACGCGGCGAATGGCGAAACCTCGCGGGAGTCTCGGTCACCCTCGGGGTAGTCCACCTGCGCGGCGCCGGCAATCCGTGACGAGGGGCGGCGGGCCTCTTGCTGGGCCGGTGGCGCGGGACTACGTCGCCCGCGATGGAGGACCTGATCGACACCCTGCGCGGCTGCCGCATCTGCGCCGAACGCTTTGCCGCCACCGCGACCGGCCATGCGCCGAACCCTGTCGTGTGGTTCCGGCCCGGCGCCCGCGTGCTCATCGCAAGCCAGGCGCCGGGGATGAAGGTCCACCGGGCGAACACGCCGTTCTGGGACGCCTCGGGCACGCGCCTGCGGTCGTGGCTCGGGATCGACGAGGAGACGTTCTACGACCGCTCGCGCGTGGCGATCGTGCCGATGGCGTTCTGCTTTCCCGGCTACGACGCGAAGGGGTCCGACCTGCCGCCGCCCAAGGTCTGCGCCGAGACCTGGCGCGATCCGATCCTCAAGGAGCTGGACACGATCCGGCTGACGATCCTGATCGGCGGCTATGCGCAGAAATGGCACCTGGGCACCAGGGGCGGCGTGACCGAGACCGTCGCCAGTTGGCGCGATCACGCGCCCGAGGTCTTTCCCTTGCCTCATCCGTCGTGGCGCAATACGGCGTGGCTGAAGAAGAACCCCTGGTTCGAAGCCGAACTCCTGCCCGTGCTGCGGGCCCGCGTCGCCGAGGTGCTGTCATGAGCGAAACCCCGATCGACACCGCGCATGCCGCGATGGAGGCCGACCGGTCGGACGAGACGGCGCGGCTGCGCTTCTACGAGCGGCTGGTGGACGCCGAACTGTTCCTTTTGCTGGCCGCCGAACCCGAGGGCGAGACGCTGGACCCCGAGACGTTCGACGTGGACGGTCAGTCCTTCGTCGCCGTGTTCGACATGCCGGACCGCCTGGCGGCCTTCGCCGAACGACCCGTGCCCTATGCCGCCCTGTCGGGCCGCGCTGTCGTGGAGATGCTGGCGGGGCAGGGCGCCGGTCTGGCGCTGAACCCCGACGCCGCGCCCTCGGCGATGCTGCTGGGACCGGACGCGGTGAGCTGGATGGCCGAGATGGTGGGAACGGGGCCGGAGCGCGTGGAGGCGCGGGTGTCGGAACTGACGCCGCCGGGCAACCTTCCCGAGGCGCTGTTCGGCTCGCTCGATACCAAGCTCTCCACCGCTGCCGGCCGCGCCCGGAGCGCCTACCTCGTCGGGGTGCGCTACGACGACGGCGGCAAGGGGCACCTGCTGGCCTTCATCGATGCGCTGCCCGGCGCCGGCCCGGCGCTTGCGCGGGCGGTCAACGAGGCGCTGGTCTTCTCGGGGCTCGAGGCCGGCGCTCTTGACGTGGCCTTCTTCGAGGGCACAGACGCGATCGCCGCGCGGCTCGCGCGGGTCGGACTGCGCTACGACCTGCCGCAGCCCGAGGCCGCCGCGTCGCCCGCGGCGCCGGGCAGCGATCCCGACGCGCCGCCGCGCCTGCGCTGAGCGCGCGCCTGGCGGCGCACATGATGTTTGCGCCGCCCTCCGGGCGCCGCGGTGCCTCCGGCGGGGATATTTCCGGACAGAAGAAGCGGTGTCAGTATCCCGCGTCGCGGTCCACGACATGATGGAGTGGCTCACCGCGTTCGGCGCGCGCGATATTTGCTGCGATGGCCCGGCTGGCGCTGGCGGGGCGGGTCTCGGACGCGATGTGGGGGGTGACGGTCACCTTCGGGTGCGCCCAGAACTGGTGCTCGGGCGGCAGGGGCTCGGTGCGGAAGACATCGAGCGTCGCGTGGGCGAGGCGTCCGCCGTCGAGCGCGTCGATCAGGGCCGCGTCGTCAATCAGCTGCCCACGGCCCGGATTGACGAGGACGGCCCCCTGCGGCAGGCGCGACAGGCGCGCCGCGTTCATCAGGCTGTCGGTCTCGTCGGTGAGCGGCAGGAGCAGGACGAGGATCTCGGACCGGGCGAGGACGGCGTCGAGCCCGCTGTCGCCGTGATGGCATGCGATCCCGTCGATGGTCTTGGGGCTGCGGCTCCATCCGGCGACGTCGAAGTTCAGCCCGGCGAGCGCACGGGCGCAGGCCGCGCCGAGTTGCCCGAGGCCGAGGACGCCGACCGCGCGGTCGCGGGCGAGCGGCGGGACGGACTTGGACCACGTGCCGTCCTGCGCGGCGAGGTTGGCGTCGATCCCGAGGTGGTGGCGCAGAACGTGGCCCGTCACCCATTCGACCATGCCCTCGGTCAGGCCGCTGTCGACCATCCGCGTGAGCGGGACGGTCAGCGTCTCGTTCCCGACAACGCCCTCGACGCCGGCCCAGAGGTTCAGCACGGCCTTGAGGTTGGGGAAGACGGAGAAATCCTTCACGTCGGAATTCGGCGCGTAGATGATGTAGTCGACCGCCTCGGGTTCGGCCTCGGTGACGAGCGCGGCGTCGCCGAGCCCGGCCTCGTCCAGGGCGCGGCGAAGGGGGGCCTCGTAGGCGGGCCAGAGCGGCGGGGATGCGAAGAGCAGGGTTGTGGTCATCGGCCTCTCGGTCTGTGGACATGTGCCGATTGTGCGAGCCCGAACGCGCCCATCAGCACGATCATCGCCGAACCGCCGTAACTGACCAGCGGCAGCGGCACGCCCACGACCGGGGCGAGGCCCATCACCATCGACATGTTGACGGCGAAGAAGAGAAAGAAGGTGGCACCGATCCCCAGCGTCAGCAGCGACCCGAAGCGGTCGCGGTTGTTGACCGCCGAGACGATGCAGAAGATCACGATCAGTGCGTAGAGCGACAGGAGCGAGACGGCGCCGACGAAGCCGAATTCCTCGGCCAGCGTGGTGAAGATGAAGTCGGTGTGCTTTTCGGGCAGGAAGTTTAGACGGCTCTGGGTGCCCTGCATGAAGCCGCGGCCCGTCCAGCCGCCCGAGCCGAGCGCGATCTTGGACTGGGTGATGTGATAGCCCGCGCCGAGCGGATCGGAGGCGGGGTCGAGGAAGGTGTCGATGCGGCGGAACTGGTAGTCCTTGAGAAGCTGCCAGTCGGTCCCGCGCGAGCTGAAGACCGCGCTGACGAGGCCGATGCCGCCGGCGATCACCACCGCGAAGTACCACAGCGAGACGCCGGCGAGGAACATCATCGCGCCGCCGCCGGCGACCAGCAGGATCGCGGTGCCGAGGTCGGGCTGGTTCAGCACGAGGAACGTCGGCATCATGATCAGGATCAGCGGCACCAGCACCCAAAGCGGGCGCGAGGTCTTCTTGACGTCGAGCCAGTCGTAGTAGGCGGCGAGGATCATCACCAGCGTGATCTTCATCAGCTCGGAGGGCTGCAGGCGCATGAAGCCAAGGTCGATCCAGCGCTGAGCGCCCATGCCCGTGACGCCGAAGAACTCGACATATACGAGCAGCAGCAGCGAGATCGTGTAGGCCAGGCCGGCCATGTTGCGCCAGAACCAGATCGGCACCATCGCCACGGCGAACATCAGCGCCAGGCCCAGGGCGAAGCGCTTCATCTGCGGTTCGGCCCATTGCGATATGTCGCCGCCGGCCACCGAGTAGAGCATCAGGAAACCGACCGACGCCACCGCCGTCAGCAGGATCACGAGCGGCCAGTTGAGATAGAGGACCTTGCGAAAGCCGGCCGGGACCGTCTTGACGTTGTATTCGAGGTAGCTCATGCGCGCGAGCGCTCCGGGCCGGCCATCTCGCGGCGGAGCGGCAGCTTGTCGTGCAGTTCCTTGATCATCTGGCGCTGCGAGGACGGGTAGGATTCGAGCGGGGGCAGCCCGCCGTGCAGGGCATAGAGCAGGATGTCGCGGGCCACCGGGGCCGCCGCCGACGAGCCGCCGCCGCCGTGTTCCACGACGACGCCCACGGCGACCTCGGGGGCCTCGTACGGGGCGTAGCAGACGAAGAGGGCGTGGTCGCGCTCTTCCCAGGGGACGTCCTCGTTGCGGACGACGACGCTGCGGACCTGGCTGGTACCGCTCTTGCCCGCCATGAGCTTGCCGTCGACATCGATCCGCGAGCGGTAGCCGGTGCCCCGGAGCGTGTTCGAGACGGCGTACATGCCGCCGCGCACGAGATCGAGGTTGGCCTGGTCGAAGCCCAGCGGTTCGCCGCCGCGGATCTCGGTCTCGACCCCGTCGACGGACTTGATCAGGCGCGGCTCGATCGCGGTGCCGGTGGACAGGCGGGCGCACATGACGGCCAATTGCAGCGGCGTGGCCAGCACGTAGCCCTGGCCGATGGCGGCGTTGAGCGAGTCGCCCACCCGCCACGACTGGCCATAGCTTTCCATCTTCCAATTCTTGTCGGGCATCACGCCCGAGGACACCGCCGACATCGGCAGGTCGAAGTGCTGGCCGAAGCCGAACTTTCGCGCGGTCTCGGCGATCCTGTCGATGCCCACCCGCTGCGCGAGTTCGTAATAGTAGACGTCGCAGCTCTGCTGCAGGCTTTCCTTGAGGTTGACGTGGCCGTGCCCGCCGCGTTTCCAGCAATGAAAGCGACGGCGCCCGAGCTTGGTGTAGCCGCCGCACCAGATCGTCTCGTCGGGGCGGATTTCGCCGGCTTCGAGTGCGGCCATCGTGACCATCATCTTGAAGGTGGAGCCCGGCGGATACGCGCCCTGGACCGCCTTGTTGGCGAGCGGCCGGTACTTGTTGCCGGTCAGCTCGCCGTAATCGGCGCTGGAGATGCCGCGCACGAACTTGTTCGGATCGAAGGAGGGCGCCGAGCCGATGGCCAGCAGGTCGCCGTTCTGCGGGTTCATCACTACCGCCGACGCCGAGAGACCAAGCTCCAGGCGGGCCTGGACGAAGTTCTGCAGCCCCTGGTCGACGGTCAGCTGCAGGTCGGCGCCGGGGATGCCCTCGTCGCGGCCGAGCTCGCGCATGACGCGGCCGGCGGCGTTCACCTCGATCCGCTTGCTGCCGGCCTCGCCGCGCAAGCGGTGTTCCTGCTTGGCCTCGACGCCGGTCTTGCCGATCTGGAACTTCGGGATCTGCAAGAGGGGGTCGGGATCGGGGTTCTTCTCGAGGTCATAGTCGCTGACGGGGCCGACATAGCCGACCACGTGGGCGAAGTCGGGGCCCAGGGGATAGTTGCGCGTCAGGCCGACATCGGGCGTGATGCCGGGCAGGGCGGGGGCGTTGACCGCGACGGTCGCGATGTCGTCCCAGGCGCGCTGGTCCGAAAGCGTCACCGGCACGAAGGGGCTGCGCCGCTCCATCTCACGCAGGGCGCGCTCGAGCTCGCCCTCGTCGAGATAGATCAGCTGCTTGAGCTTGGCGATGGTCTGGTCGACGTCGCCGGCATCCTCGCGGACGATCACGATGCGGTAGTTCTGCGCGTTCTCCGCCAAGATGCGACCGTTGCGGTCGTAGATGAGCCCGCGGGCAGGGGCGATGAGCCGCATGTTGATGCGGTTCTCTTCGGCGAGCAGGCGGAACTGGTCGGCCTGTTCCACCTGCATCTGCCGCATGCGCCAGCCCAGCATGCCGACCACACCGGCCTGAAGGCCGCCCACGACAAGCGCGCGGCGGCCGATGCGGCGGGCCGAGGTGGCGGTATCCTTTGGCGAGCGCTTCATAGGCGGTGTCCCAACGCGTCGACTTCACCCGGTGCGACCTTTCCCACGCCAAGCACGTGGCGCGAGACGAGCACCGCGATGGGGTAGCTGAGGATCGAGACGGTCATCTGCATGACATACAGCATGATTGGCGGCTGATCGAGAAAGGCTATGGCCATCAACAGACTGCGGGCAAGCGTCATCGCGGCGAGCACGCCGGCGACCATCGCCCATTCCAGGAGAAACGGAAGGTCCCTCGAGAACTGCTCGCGCGAGCGCAGGAATTCAAGGCCCAGCACCGTCAGCGCAGCCCATAGCCCCGGCGGACGCAGCAGCAGCAGGTCGGCGGCAAAGACGACGGCGGCGACCAGCAGCATCGGCACGTAGTCGGGGCGGCGCAGCACCCAGGCGAAACACAGCAGAACGATCAGGTCGGGGCCGGGCACGTTGCGCGCGCCGATGCGGAAGGGAAGAATCTGCACGAAGATCAGTAGCGCCGCGACCGCGGCGAACAGGCACTGGTAGACCAGGCGCTGGGTCGAGACGGCGTCACCCATCGGTGCCCTCCTCGGCCGCCATCTCGGCGGGACCGGGGGGCATGGTCGGGGCCACGAGCCCGCCGGCATCCTCGATCCGCTCCTTCTCGGGCGAGCGCAGCACGCGCAGGAACTCCAGCCGCTCGTAATCCGCGGCAAGGCGGACGCGCGGTCGGCGGTCGGGACCGATCACCACCTGTCCGACCAGCAGCCCGGCGGGAAACACCTTGCCGTCGCCCGAGCTGACGACCCTGTCGCCGGGGCGCAGCGCCTCGGGGGATTCCAGGAAGTCGAGTGGCGGCTGCGGGGAATTGTCGCCGGCCAGGATCGCACGCTGTCCCGAGGGCTGGATCATCACGGGGATCCGGCTGTTGCTGTCGGTCAGCAGGATCACCCGCGAGGAATTGCGTCCCACGCCCGAGATCCGGCCCACGAGACCCAGCCCGTCGGTCGTGGCCCAGCCGTCGCGGATGCCGTCGCGGCTGCCGACGTTGAGCAGGACCGACTGCCGGAAGGGCGAGCCCGAGTCGGCCAGGACCACGCCGGTCACGTAGGTGAGCGAAGGGTCGAGACGCACGTTGTTGAGGTCCAGGAGCTTGGCGTTCTCCTGTTCGAGCTGGAGCGCGGCTTCCTTCCACGCCTTCATCTGCTGAAGTTCGCGCCGCAGCTCCTGGTTCTGCTCGTAGATGCGGGCATAGCTCTGGAAGTCGCCGACCATGTCCGCGACCTTGGTGACCGGCATCAGCGCCCAGTCGAACGAGGGCACGACGCGGTCGATGATCGCGGCGCGGACACGCTCGGCCCGCGGGCTGTCGATCCGCCAGAGCACGAAGATCGCGAGCAGGCAGATCACGACCGTGCCCACCAGGACGCGCCTGACGGGACGGACATAGGTCTCGGTGGTGTTCCTGTCTCGTGCCATGCTGCCTCGCATCGCGCATTCCGGCCGCGAGGTCCGGCGGCGGTCAGCTGTCGTAGTCTATAACGTGGCGCAGCTGCTTTTCATACTCCAGCGCCTTGCCGGTCCCCAGAGCCACACAATTGAGCGACTCGTCGGCCACCGAAACGGCCAGGCCGGTCTGTTCGCGCAGGGCCAGGTCCAGATCGCCCAGAAGCGCGCCGCCGCCCGTCAGCATCACGCCGCGGTCGACGATGTCGGCGGCCAGATCCGGTGGCGTCGCCTCGAGCGCGATCATCACCGCCTCGCAGATCGCCTGCACCGGTTCCGAGAGCGCCTCGGCCACCTGGGCCTGGTTGATCTCGGTCTCCTTGGGCACGCCGTTGAGCAGGTCACGCCCCCGGATCTGCAGCGCCGCGCCGCGCCCGTCGTCGGGCATACGGCTGGTGCCTATCGAGGTCTTTATGCGCTCGGCTGTGGATTCGCCGATCAGCAGGTTCTGCTGGCGGCGCAGGTAGCTGACGATGGCCTCGTCCATCCGGTCGCCGCCGACCCGGACGCTGCGGGCATAGACGATGTCGCCCAGCGATAGGACCGCGACCTCGGTGGTGCCGCCGCCGATGTCGACGACCATGTTGCCGGTCGGATCGGTGATCGGCATGCCCGCCCCGATGGCGGCCGCGATCGGCTCGGCGATCAGGCCGGCGCGGCGGGCGCCGGCGGACAGCACGGACTGGCGGATGGCACGCTTTTCAACTGGGGTCGCGCCGTGGGGGACGCAGACGATGATCTTCGGCTTCGAAAAGGTGGTCCGCTTGTGCACTTTCCGGATGAAGTGCTTGATCATCTCCTCGGCCACGTCGAAGTCGGCGATCACGCCTTCGCGCATCGGCCGGATCGCCATGATCGAGCCGGGCGTCCGCCCCAGCATCAGCTTGGCGTCCTCACCCACGGCGAGCACCTGCTTGCGACCGTCCTTGACGTGGTATGCGACCACCGAGGGCTCATTGAGTATAATGCCCCGGCCCTTGACGTAGACAAGCGTGTTCGCCGTACCGAGGTCGATCGCCATGTCGGACGAAAACAGGCCTGCTAAACTCGCCATTGCGTAAATCCCCAATTCCCCTTTCGGGCGCCAGGCGACTCCATCCCCGCGACCGTGCGTCCTTATAGGGGCCTGCCCGAGCCGTTAAAAGGGCCGGAGCGGTGCAAAATCAGCGGTCTGCCGCTTTCCGGAGCGAGAAAAGGCAGGCGTGGCGCGGTGCTGTGCATCATCCGGGCCGGAGCGTTCGGGGTGATGCACGCCAAGGGTACGGCGCGGCGCGGTCCAGGCCCCGGGCGCGGCCTCGTGCCGGTGGATGAGTCGCCGTCAGAGCCGGCAGACGCCGCGCCGAGACTACGCCCAAAGGCGTATATGGCGCAGGAGTGTGGACAACGCGCGACGCCACGGAAAGCGGGTGGTGAAATGCGAGGCCCGGCGCAATATCCGGGCGAGGCGCGGCGAGCGGCGGGGGGACCGGCGGCGACCGATGTCAACGTGCGTCGCCTGTCGGAGCGGATTGGCCAAACTCAGTATTTGCAGCCTGCCGGATCAGCCGCATCGCACGTGCCCGTCTCGGGCCGGTCGGTCCGCAAGGTGAGGGCAGGGCGGGCACACCGACGCAACACCGTGCAGGCCGGAATGTCGCCGGCCTGTGGATAAGTCTCGGTAAAACTCAGATGTTGTCCGGTTGGGGCATACCCAAAACGTGGTAGCCGCCGTCGACGTGGATGATCTCGCCCGTCGTGCAGTTGCCGTGGTCCGAGGCAAGGTAGACAGCCGTGCCGCCAACCGACGCGAGCGTCGCGTTGTGGCGCATCGGTGCGTTGAGGTCGGTGTGCTTGAACGTCTTGCGGGCGCCCCCGATCGCGGCGCCGGCAAGGGTCTTCATCGGGCCGGGCGAGATGGCGTTCACCCGGATGCCGTCTGGGCCGAGATCGTTCGCGAGATAGCGCACCGAGCTTTCCAGCGCCGCCTTGGCCACGCCCATGACATTGTAGAACGGCGTGACCTTGTTCGACCCCTGGTAGGTCAGCGTCAGCAGCGTGCCGCCCTCGGGCATCAGCTCCGATGCACGGCGGGCGACGTCGATGAAGCTGTAGCAGCTGATCGACAGCGAATGTCGGAAGTTCGCCCGCGTCGTGTTGATGAAACGCCCCGTAAGCTCGGACCGGTCGGAATAGGCGATGGCGTGGACGACGAAGTCGAGCCTGCCCCATTCCTCGCCGAGCTTGGCAAAGGCCGCGTCCATCGACGCGTCATCGCTCACGTCGCACTCGACGAGAAGGTCGGAGCCAACGCTTTCGGCCAGCGGCTTGACCCGCTTCAGCAGTGACTCGTTCTGATAGGTGAAGGCCAGTTCCGCACCTTCCGCGGCCATCGCGCTGGCGATGCCCCAGGCGATCGAGCGGTCGTTCGCGACCCCCATGATCAGTCCGCGTTTTCCGGTCAGAAGGTCAGCCATCGGAACTCATCCATGATACCTGCTCAGCAGCATCGAGCCGTTCGTGCCGCCGAAGCCGAAGGAATTGGTCATCACCGTGTCGAGGCCGGCATCGTCGACCCGCTGGGTGGCGATTTCCTCTGGCACGAGCTCTGGGTCGAGCGTCTCCACGTTGATCGACGGCGCGATGAAATCGTCGCGCAGCATCAGCAGGCAGTAGATCGCCTCCTGCGCCCCGGCGGCGCCCTGGCTGTGACCGGTCATCGACTTGGTCGAGCTGACGGGGGGCGTGGTGCCCTCACCGAAGACGCGGCGCACGGCCTCGACCTCGCCCACGTCGCCGACGGGCGTCGACGTGCCGTGTGCGTTGATATACCCGACCTTTCGGTCGGTGGGTAGAGTCTGCAGGGCAAGATTCATCGCCCGCTCGCCACCTTCCCCTGACGGCGCCACCATGTCATGCCCGTCGGACGTCGCGGCATATCCCGTGACCTCGGCATAGATCGTGGCGCCGCGGGCCTTCGCGCGCTCGAGCTCTTCGAGAACCACCATCCCGCCGCCGCCCGAGATGACGAACCCGTCGCGGCCGGCGTCGAACGCACGGGACGCCTTCTCGGGGCTGTCGTTGTACTTCGAGGACATCGCGCCCATCGCGTCGAACAGGCACGACAACGTCCAGTCGAGCTCTTCTCCGCCGCCGGCGAACATCACGTCCTGCTTGCCCATCTGGATCTGCTCGGCCGCGTTGCCGATGCAGTGCAGCGAGGTAGAGCAGGCCGAGGTGATCGAGTAGTTGATTCCCTTGATCCGGAACGCGGTCGAGAGGTTCGCGCTGACGGTCGAGGACATGCCCCGCGGCACCATCAGCGGACCGACGCGCTTGGGCGAGCCCTTTTCCAGCACGATCTGGTGCGCGGCCAGCAGGTTCGAGGTGGACGGCCCGCCCGACCCCGCGACAAGCCCGGTGCGCGGGTGCGAGATCTCGGCCTCGTCGAGGCCGGAATCCGCGATCGCCTGCTGCATCGCGATATGGGCATAGGCGGCGCCCGGACCCATGAAGCGCAGGGCGCGCTTGTCGATATGCTCGGTCACGTCGATGTCGAGCGCGCCGCTGACCCGGCTGCGGAAGCCGTGTTCCGCCATCTCCTCGGATGCGGAGATGCCAGACTGGCCAGCCTTCAGCGCGGCCGTGACCTCTTGGGCGTTGTTTCCGATGGACGAGACGATTCCCAGTCCGGTGACGACGACGCGGCGCATATGCGCAGTCCCCCTTGCGACGCTCAAATCAGCCGGCGGTTGCGAGGCCGACTTTCATGTCCTTGATCTGGCAGACGGTCTCGCCGTCGGCCTCGACCCGCCCGTCGGCGACGCCCATCTTCAGGCGGCGCTCGATGACGCGGGTGAAATCCACGTGGTAGGTGACGCGGGTGCGGTCGGGACGCACCATGCCCGAGAGTTTCACCTCTCCGGCCCCCAAGGCGAAACCCTGGCCCTGCCAGCCGCGCCAGCCGAGGTTGAACCCGGTCAGCTGCCACAGCCCGTCTACCATCAGGCAGCCGGGCATCACCGGGTTGCCGGGGAAGTGGCAGGCGAAGAACCACAACTCGGGGTCGATATCGAGCTCGGCTACTATGTGGCCCTTGCCGTTTGCGCCCCGGTCACCGCTGACATCGGTGATCCGGTCCATCATCAGCATCGGCGGTTCGGGCAGCTGCGCATTGCCGGGTCCGAACAGTTCGCCCCGTGCACAGGCGAGAAGCGCGTCCTTGTCGAAGTGCGTCGGATAATCGGCCATCTGCGCGTTGTCGATCCTTCCTGAACCTAATCCGGGCGATCCCTAGCACCGGCGCGCGCCGACTGGCAAGTGCGGCTGTCGGCGATCGGCGGGGAAGAGATTGAAAACCGGGCCTCTTCGTATTTATATCAGGGACAGCGGCAAGAAGGCGAGCGATGACACCGGAAGCGATCGAACGTGGGACCGAATGGCTGGCGCGGGCCGAACTGCGCCCGACACGACAGCGCGTGTCGCTGGCGGCGCTGCTGGTCGGCGACGGACAGAACCGCCACGTGACGGCAGAGAGCCTCCACGTGGCCAGCCGCTCGGCGGGCGAAACCGTGTCGCTGGCGACGGTCTACAACACGCTCAGGGCGTTCTGCGACGCGGGTCTGATGCAGGAAGTGACCGTCGACGGGTCGAAGAGCTATTTCGACACCCGCATGGACGACCACCCACACTTCTTCTGGGAAGACACCGCGACCCTGACCGACGCGCCGGCGGACGAGCTGGAGATCAGCCGGCTGCCCGAGGCGCCGGAGGGGGCCGAGATCTCGGCCGTCGATGTCGTGATCCGGCTGCGCCGGCGCTGAACGCGCGGAGGGCAGGGGCACTGCCCGGCCGTTAGTTGCGGTCCTTTCGAGGCCGGTTTCAGAGGGTGTTGCAGACGTCTCCTCGGCGCGACGCCGATCCCGCCCGTTCCTGCGTCCGAGACGCGTGATCCGTAGCGACCATTCCACCGAATCCGGCTGATTGCGCCGGCACCGCGGGCGACGTGCGCTGGGGCCGCCTGCGGATTTTTCTGCGTCCCGGTCTCACCTGGCGCGCACCTGTGGAGAGGCGGGGGCCCGTCCGGCCGCCACTATCGTTCCTCTTGCAATGTAAAACGAACGTTTTACATCTCTGGTCGAGACCGCAGGAGACCGCGCCCATGGACACGACGACCAAACTGACCGCTGCTGCCGAGCAGCTCTTCGACCGGCACGGCTACATGGCCACCGGAATGGATCGACTGACCGAGGCCGCGGGCATGTCGAGCCGAACACTCTACAAGCACGCGGGCAGCAAGGCGCAACTCATGGCGCGGGTGCTGACCGAGCGTGACCGCCGCTTCATGGCCCGGATCGAGGTGCAGAGCGTCGACGCGCTCTTCGCCGCCCTGGAGGACTGGGTGCGGGTGGAGGGCACGCGCGGCTGTCTTTTCCTTCGCTCCAACGCCGAGACGGGCGGCGATACGCCCGAGATCGCCGAGGCCGTCGCGACCCACAAGGCGGCGTTCCACCGTCGGCTGGGTGATGT
Source organism: Tranquillimonas rosea (assembly GCF_900111315.1). GTDB lineage: Bacteria > Pseudomonadota > Alphaproteobacteria > Rhodobacterales > Rhodobacteraceae > Tranquillimonas > Tranquillimonas rosea. The sequence goes on along the minus strand of NZ_FOGU01000004.1, from coordinate 373,582 downwards.
CATCGCCGCCGATCTGGGTCATGCCGATCCGGCACTGACCGAACAGGTGCTGGTCCTGTTCGAGGGCGCGACCCATGCCGCGGTCTACCGGGGCGCCGAGGCCGTGTCCGCAGCGCGCACGGCGGCAGCCATCCTGGTCGAGAGGGCGCGATCATGAGTCCCGCCCTTCGCATCGGGACCGTGGGCTTCTGCCTGATCGCGATCTGCTACGGGTTCGCGCGCTTCGCCTTCGGATTGTTCCTGCCGCAGATCGATGGCGATCTGGACCTCGGTCCATCGCTCAGCGGTATCATCTCTGGCGGTTCCTTCGCCGGATACTGCATCGCGATCGTCGCCTCGGCCGCATTGACCGAGCGGTTCGGCGCACGGGCGGTCACCGTCGGGGCCGCCGTCGTCGCTGGGGTCGGGATGGCGGGGATCGCGCTCGCGCCGTCGCCGCTTATCCTGGCCGCCGCCGTGGTGGTCGCCGGGTCGAGCACGGGGCTTGCCTCCCCGCCCATGGCCGCCGCAGTGGCAGCCGCGGTTCGCAAGAGTCGTCAGGATCTCACGAACACCGTCATCAATTCCGGGACGAGCGCGGGCGTGGCCCTCTCGGGACCGATCGCGCTGGCCATTGCCGGGCAGTGGCGGCTGGCCTTCGGCGCGTTCGCCGCCGTCGCGGTGGTGCTTGCGATCGCCGCGGCAGTTTCGCTGCCCGCTTCCCGCGGCGGCGAAGGGGCGGGCGGCCTGCCTCCCATGTCCGGGCCGGTGATGCGCCTGATTTCGGCGTCGTTCCTTATGGGGGCGGCGAGTACGGCGCTGTGGTCCTTCGGCGGTCAGCTCGTGTCGCAGCACCTGGGCTGGGGGCCGACCGGAACCGGTATCCTGTGGACCTGCATCGGCGCTGGCGGCATTGCCGGAGCCTGGGCCGGCACGCTTGTGACCCGGCTTGGTCTCGACCGCGTCCACCGGGCGTTCCTGGGGCTGATGGCCGCCAGCATCGTCGCGCTCGGCTCCGGCATCGCATCGCCGGCCCTCGCCCTTGTCAGCGGCGCGCTCTTCGGTGCGGCCTACGTGATGTTGACCGGGGTTTATCTCGTCTGGGGCATCCACGCGCTGCCGGCCCGTCCCGCAACCGGGCTCATGGTCGGTTTCCTCACGATCGCCGTGGGGCAGACCGCAGGCGCTCCGGTCTTCGGGCTTCTGATGGCAGGCCCCGGTGCAGAGCCGGCCGCGCTATGCTTTGCCGCCCTTGCGCTTTTGGCCGCGGGCTTCCGGGCACGGAGCGTGGTCACCGCGGCACCGGCGTAGAATCTCGGTGAACAACGTTCTTTCCCAAGGTCTATGGCTTACTGACGACCGGTGGCCACAATCTTGGAGAAGATACCGGCGTGATGGTTTCGAGGTCGGCCGAGCAGGACCTTCGTGCCATTCGCTGCCCTTGCGCGGTCTTCGTTGCGTCAGCGCAGCAGGGCGTCCATCGACATGGTGGTCCAGACCATGCGTCACGAGGCGTAGTCCAAGACGACGCAACTTGACGCCCCATGTTCTGCAGGGCTTCGTAAGGCAAGGATTTCGGGCGCCACCTTCCGCTGATCGTTCTTGAAGGCGGGTAAAGTTTACTTTGGTGACACGAGCGCCGACAGGAGAAGGATGCGCCGGTGACTGGCAAGCTCTCTACCGGCCGCTGGTCCGGTGCCCTGATGGTCCTCGTGATCTGCCTGATAGGGCTGTCATCTCCGGCTCAGGAGGTTCTGGACGACACTTCTGATTGGAGGCGCACGGCGGACCAGGCCGAGGAGCTACTCGGTCAGGAGGCCGCCGAAATTGCCCGTCTCGAAGAACTGCGCGACGCGCTCGCCGAGCAGAGGGCGGCCGCGCTGGAGCAGGCCGAGCGTGGATCGGTCCGGGCGCTCACGCTCGAGGCACAGCTCGACGAGCTGGGGCCACCACCGGAAGCGGGGAAGCGCGAGCCTGAGCCCCTGGCCGACCGGAGAGCCGAACTGCAGGCGGCTCTTTCAGAGGCCAACGCCCCGGTCATCGACGCCAGGGCCGCCTACAGGCGGGCGGATCTGCTCATCGACGAACTGGATGCGCGCCTGCGGGAGCAGAGCGCGGAGCGCCTGCTGACGCGGAGCCCATCACCGCTGCTGCCGAGCTCCTGGGAAAGCCTGAGGGCGGACATCGGGACGCTGCAAGACTCGCCGGTTGCCCCACGCGCCGCGCCGAGTTCGGGAGTGACTGGGGCCGCCTGGCCGCTGGGAGTGGCGATCTTCGGTGCCGCTGTTCTGATCATCTTCGCGGCGGAGCCGCTTGTGACGGGGGTGCTCGTGCGGGCGCGGCGCAAGGCCGGCAGCCGCCTGCGCCGCCGCCTCCTCGCGGCGCTGACGCTGGTGCTGCGACTGCTCATCCCGGCGACGGGGCTGCTGCTGATCTCCCTCGCGCCGACGTTCCTCATACTACGGTTTCCAGAGTCCCTTCCGATGGTCAGCGGCGTGGCCGGAGCGGTCTTCAGCCTCGCAGCGGCCCATGTGCTCGGTCATGTCCTCTTCGCCCCGCTGCGTCCGGACCTGCGGACGTTCAGCATCGGGGACGCGCTCGCGCGGCGCGGCTATGTCCTCAGCCTGCTTCTGGGCCTGCATCTCGCGCTCGAAGCGCTCCTGGAAGGAGCGGAAGAGCAGTATTCACTGTCCTCTGCGGGCGGCTCGGTCCTCGCGCTAATGGTTGTCCTGACCGGACTCTTTCCGATGGTCTGGCTGGGGACATTCCTGCGCGATCTTGGCGGGGAGGATTCGGACGGAGAGGTCGGCGCTGACCTCCGGATGCTCTTCGCCCGGCTCCTCCAGGCGACAGCCGTGCTGGCCGGGCTCTTCGCAGTCGCCGGGTACGTCGATCTGGCGCGCTACGCGCTCGAGCCCAGCGTTCAGACCGTGGCGCTGGTGGGAATCATGCTGTTTCTTCGGGCGCTCGTCACGGGCGTGCTGGCCGACCTTTTCGGTCCCGTGGCGCCGAACGAGGAAGAGGCGGCCGTCCTGATCCCGTTCTTCGTGAGCCTTTTGCTCATCCTCGCGGCCCTGCCGCTGTTGGCACTGATCTGGGGCGCCCGTAGGAGCGATCTGAGCGAGGCCTGGCGCCTCGTCTCGGCGGGAATCCAGATCGGTGAGGCGCAGCTCTCGCTGACGTCCGTGGCCCTGCTCGCGGGGGTGTTCTTCATCGGACTTCTGGTGACCCGCTGGCTCCAGCGCGTGCTGGGTCAGTCCATTCTGCGCCGCTCGCACATGGACCGTGGGGTGCGATCCTCGATCGTGACCGGCGTGGGCTACCTCGGCATCACGCTTGCTGCGGTGATCGCCCTGTCCACGGCGGGCATCAGCCTGGCGAGCCTCGCCGTGGTGTTCGGAGCCCTCTCGGTGGGCATCGGCTTCGGCTTGCAGAACATCGTCTCCAACTTCGTCTCCGGGATCATCCTGCTCATCGAACGGCCGGTGAAGGAAGGCGACTGGATCGAGGTCTCTGGCTACTCCGGCTACGTGCGCAAGATCGCCGTCCGGTCCACGCGGATCGAGACCTTCGACCGCTTCGACGTGATCGTGCCCAACTCCGACCTGATCGCCGGGGTGGTCAAGAACATGACGCTCACCTCGCACGAAGGGCGGCTGATCCTGCCGATCGGCGTCGCCTACGGCAGCGACGTGCAGCAGGTTCGCAAGATCCTTACCGAGGCGGCCGCACGGCGTCCCGAGGTTCTGCACCACCCGGAGCCGGTCGTGCTCTTCACCGGGCTCGGCGACAGCCAGCTCGAGTTCGAGCTGCGGTGCTTCCTGCGCGACATCGAGACGGTCCTCACAGTCCGCTCGGACCTGCTCTTCGACATCTACGCAAGCCTGACCGAAGCCGGGATCGAGATCCCCTTTCCGCAGCGCGGTGTCTCGCTCAAGGGGCTGGAAGAACTCACCGAAGCGGTCGGACAACTTGCGACACGGCCGCGACCAGCTAACGGGTCCTCTCGAGGGTAGTCGTTTCGGGAGCCCCCCGCGGGCGACCGGCCTCCGGTCGCGCCGACAGGCCGGTGCCGGAAGACCACGACGCGCCGGAAGGGCGGATCCTCGAGCTGGCGGTGATGCGCCTCGCACCGCGCTGACCACGGCCAAGATCCAGGAGCACTACGACACGATCTTCTGCGAATGCGCGGCGGATGGCTTCTGCGGGGCGGCCTTCCCGAACCTGCGACAGCGGTTCATCGACCTGCTGGAGGCCCTGACCGAAGAGCCGCTGGTCTTTGATCCGCCGCTGGTCGCGAACGACGCGTTGCGGGCGCGCTTCGGCCTGGTGGAGCGGATCGATCCGGCATTCTTCGCGAGCTTCGGCCTCTTCAACAACGCCGCGGCACGGGGCGGCCATGCGGCGGCCCTGCCGCAGGTCATCGAGGCCGCCGAGGCCCGCGATACCGATCGGCTGCCCGATCTGCTCCGGCGAGGTCCGGCGGAGCCGGAGGCGTAGATCGTCGCACCCGTCACGGCTGAGGATGTCATCGCCGCCGCCGACATGTTCCTCGCGCCGGCAATCGACCTGTTGCTCGCACGGGCCGCCCCGGCGGAGGAAGAGCGGGAGGCCCCGTCGACCCTCAGCGAGGATTGGGTCGATCTCGTGATCGGCGAGCTAGAGGCCAGTCTGGGTGCGGGCGACCCTCCAGGCCGAGGTGATCCGGGATCTCGTCCAGCTCACCCTCGTGCCACTGGCGGGAACCGATCGGGTGGCGCTCGAAATCTATGCCGACGAGTGCTTCTCCGAGAACCTGGCGCCGCGCGCAGCTTCGACCGCTGCGCCGGGGACATCGCCGCGGCCTTCCTAGATGCGCCCGGCACTGCGCCGGACATCGGCTGGTCCCGCGCGCCGTATTACACGATTCCCTTCGAGGAGACCGCCGACGCCCTCGCGCAGCCACCGGCGGAGGCGGATGCCGCGACGACGCCGGAGGCGGCAGAGTAGCGGGACGGGTGACACCCTCGATGGTCCTTCGCGCCGCGCGCCTCGACAGGGCAGGTCAGCGACCGGAGCAGCGACGAGGTGCTCGCGGGCGGGGCAGGGGGTGGTGGTCGCGACGACCACAGGCAAGCCTTCCGTCTATTTCACCCTCACGCCCGCCGGTGTGCCCACCGCCATCCACATCGGCTCGGTCGAGTGAAACCTCTCCGACGATGTCCTTCCGGCCACGGGCGGTTGGGATGTTCGGGTCCACCTGACGCGCAACGCCGCCCGCCGGGGCGAAAGCGCGGCGGTCACACTCTCTATCGGGATCGGCGGGGGCGCCCAGCCCTTTGCCGAACCTCTTCGACGGAGAGGCGGGCGGTCCGGATTGGTGGCATGTCGCGGGTCTGGCGCCGGACGGGCCACTCAATGTCCGCAGCGGTCCCTCCCCGTCGAGAGCCGCGTCTCTTGCCGGGTCCGGGGAAGCTACCTTCAGGTGTCCGGCGAGACCTTGCCCGAACGGGCCGTCGCCCGGAAGGTGGCCGTGAGCCCGGATTGCGTCTGGGTCGCCCCTCGCGGATAACCCACCGGAAGAACGTGACAATCAACGGCTGGGAAAGGGGCGCTGCCCCCTCCTGCGGCTGCGCCGCAATTCACCCCCGGGAAATTTGGACGGCAGAAGAAGGGGGGGTCAGAACCACTGGCCCGGCTCCATCAGGCCGAGGTCCATGAGCTGTTGCGATCGCCATTCGAAGGGCACGGAATTGTGCCAGGTGAAGCGATGGGCGGCGGCGCGGCTGCCGGGGTTGAGCCGCAGGGCCTTGGCCGTACGGAACGAGCAGATCGCCGCCGTGAGGTTGTGGTGCCATGGACAGGAATAGGTGTTGTATTCCGGCTCGTTGAAGGTGTGGTCCGATCCCAGCCGCAGGCCACGCCGTGTCCGGAAGAGGCCGATGCGGTCGATCTTGCGCTTGCGGCGGGGGATGTGCTCTTCGAAGCGCCAGCGCAGGCCGCCGAAGAAGTCGAGCTGGCGCTCGGCCGGGTGGCCGGGAGTGGCAGGATCGGGGCGGGCGAGGGCGTAGTATCCCGACCGGTCGAGATACGCATCCTCGAGCGAGACGGCGTCGGGCGCGGCGGCGAGGTCGCCGGCATAGAGGTCGATCACGTAGGTCAGCATCGCGTCCCGGCGTTCCTCGGCATGAAAGGCCAGCATCTCGCCCACGCTGCGGTTCTCGGCGAAGGGATGGAAGAGATACTCGGCATTGTAGCAGTAGTACATCCAGAGGCCGGGCAGCGCGTCCGAGACGGTCGCGACTGCGTGTTCCACGCTGCCGGGCGTCGTGGTGTCGTGGTCGATCCGGTGGACGTTCTCTTCCAGGGGACGCGGCAGGTCGAAGGCGGGGGGCGCGAAGAGCAGGATCGCGGCAAAGCCGATGGCAGCGTGGTGGCGCACTGTGCTGTCGATCTCGACCGGATCCTCGGCGAAGATCAGGGCCACGGGACCGCGCACCGTCCGTGCCCGGGGCGCGCGCAGGAAGTCGTCGAGAGAGGCGTGGCGCATGGGGCGGTCTCCGGGGTCGGGCGCGGCTCGGCCGGCAAGGTCCGGCAAATGCGGCGCGGCCGCAAGCGTTGCGGAACGGGCGCGCGCACGGTAGAAGCCGCGCTCGTTCCCACCCGGATGCGAGAGGCGCCGACATGGCCGAGGCGAAGAAGCTCTACATCAAGACCTATGGCTGTCAGATGAACGTCTATGACAGCGAGCGCATGGCCGAGGCCATGGGCGGGCAGGGCTACGTGCAGACGGACAGCCCCGACGATGCGGACATGATCCTGCTGAACACCTGCCACATCCGCGAGAAGGCGGCCGAGAAGGTCTATTCCGAGCTGGGGCGATTCAAGGGGCTGAAGGCCGCCAAGCCGGACCTCAAGATCGGCGTGGCCGGATGCGTCGCCCAGGCCGAGGGCGAGGAGATCGTGCGCCGTCAGCCGATGGTCGACATGGTGGTGGGACCGCAGAGCTATCACCGGCTGCCCGCGCTGGCCGAAGCCTCGGGCGGCGGGACCAAGGCGCTCGACACAGACTTTCCCGAGGAGGACAAGTTCGCCGCGCTGAAGTCGCGCCCCAAGACCGCGCGGGGGCCTACGGCCTTCCTGACGGTGCAGGAGGGCTGTGACAAGTTCTGCGCGTTCTGCGTCGTTCCCTATACCCGCGGTGCCGAGGTCAGCCGCCCGGCGGCGCAGGTGATGACCGAGGCGCGCGACCTCGTCGAGCGCGGCGTGCGCGAGATCACGCTGCTCGGGCAGAACGTGAACGCCTATCACGGACATGACGGCGGGTTGGCCGGGCTGATCCGGGATCTGGCCGGGATCGACGGGCTGGACCGCATCCGGTTCACCACCTCGCATCCCAACGACATGGACGACGACCTGATCGCCGCGCATGGCGAGGTCGAGAAGCTGATGCCCTATCTGCACCTCCCCGTGCAGGCGGGCAGCGACCGTGTGCTGAAGGCGATGAACCGCAAGCATACCGCCGAGAGCTATGTCCGCCTGATCGAGCGGCTGAGGGCCGCGCGGCCGGACCTGTTGCTGTCTGGGGATTTCATCGTCGGCTTTCCCGGCGAGACCGAAGAGGATTTCGCCGCGACCATGGCCCTGGTCGAGGAGGTCCGGTACGGACAATGCTATTCCTTCAAGTACTCGGCCCGGCCGGGCACGCCGGCGGCTGAGCGGGCGACGGTCCCCGCCGCCGAGGCGGACGACCGGCTGCAGCGGCTGCAGGCCCTGCTGAACCGGCAGCAGCGCGAGATCCAGGACGCGATGGTGGGGCAGGAGGTGAAGGTCCTGTTCGAGCGGGCGGGGCGGATGCCCGGCCAGATGACCGGCAAGTCCGAGTATCTCCACGCCGTGCACGTCACCGACCCAGAGATCGCCAAGGGTGACCTTCGCCGCGTGAGAATCGTCGAGAGCGCGCCGAACTCGCTGGCCGGCGAACTGGTCTGAGCCGCGGACTGCACCGCCGTTTCCGAACAACGTGACGGACCGGTCGGGATTGTTTCCGGCCGGCCCGCCTTTTTCGGCCGTTCGTTGTCAATTCAGGGACCGGCCGACACTCCCCGCCCCGCCGAGAGGCGTTTTGTGGAGAGTCGTAAGGAGCAGGCAGTGATACGCAGGATTTCGCAGGCGGTGCGGGCCATGCTGAGCGGCGGCGCCGCTGCCGCCGCGTTTTCGGTCCTCGCAGGTTCGGCGACAGCGCAGGAGACCGCCATTCCAGGTATTTGGGTATCGCCCGACGGGTGCGAGTACTGGGTCGCGGACGACGGCTGGGAGGGCTACATGAGTCCGCATCTCACCCGCGACGGCAAGCCGGTCTGCCGGCAACTCGACACCTGCGCGGTGATGGAGGGCGACCAACTGTTCGCCACCGACAGCGCCCGCGTGGGAGCGGAGGGGCGCCGGCGTCTGCAGCAATTCTTCCGTCAGGACGGGTCGGCCTCGTATGTCGTGGTGGGCCACACCGACAGTCGGGCGAGCGATGCCTACAACATGCGCCTGTCCCATGCGCGGGCGGCGGCGGTGGCCGAGATCGGACGGTCCGTCGGGGCTCGGATCACCGATGTCCGGGGCTACGGCGAACGGCAGCCGCGCGCCACGAATCAGACCGCGGCCGGGATGCAGCAGAACCGCCGCGTCGAAATCATCTGCGCGCGCTGAGGAGCCTGCCATGACACTCATCAAGTTCGGCGCCGCACTGGCGCTTGCGGGCGCTCTCGCGGCCTGCGACGGCACCAAGGTCGACCAGTCCATCGACCGGGGCCTCGATTCCAAGGACCTCAGCCAGCTCAAGGGCGGCATCTGGATCGATCCGAACGGCTGCGACCACTGGCGCATCGACGACGGGATCGAGGGGTATCAGGGCGTTCGCCTCGACCGCGACGGCAAGCCGGTCTGTTCGGGCGCCGGCGCGCCGAATACCGTCGTGGGGCCGTATCACAGCGGATCGCCCGTCGCGGACCCGATGTAGGACCGTTCCGCACGAGACATTGACGGGCCGGCCGGAACCACCGGGCCGGCCCTTCTCTTTAGGGGGCAAGGCACGTGATAATTCGGTGACGTGGCGCAGCAAACGCTTGCGCGCCTCGGGGCGAGTTGGCACGATCTTGTATCAGGCACTCTGGCAAGGAGCATTTCTTGGGCATAAGCGCTCTGACTCCCGCGACCCCTTCGGATGAGGTCCACGAGACCCTTCTGGAATTTCCCGACAACCGCTTGCTGATCGACCTATGTGGAGAATTCGATCGCAACCTGGCCCAGATCGAACATCAGCTGGCCGTGCAGATCATCCGTCGGGGCAACCTGTTGGCGGTGATCGGGGACGAGGCGAGCCGCGCGCAGGCCGCCAGCGTGCTTCAGCAACTCTATGCAAGGCTGGAATCCGGCCGGGACGTCGAATCCGGCGATATCGACGGCGAGATTCGGATGGGCGGCGCACCGGACAACACGGGCCTGCGCGACGGGGACCAGATGGAACTGTTCCAGGGCGGACGCATCGAGATCAAGACCCGCAAGAAGCCGGTCGAGCCGCGGACCGAGGCGCAGAAGGCCTATGTCCAGTCGCTCTTCCGCAACGAGATGGCCTTCGGCATCGGCCCGGCGGGGACCGGCAAGACCTATCTCGCGGTGGCTGTGGGCGTGTCGATGTTCCTGTCGGGGCAGGTCGAGAAGATCCTCCTGTCGCGCCCCGCCGTCGAGGCGGGCGAGCGGCTGGGCTTCCTGCCCGGTGACATGAAGGAGAAAGTCGATCCCTACATGCAGCCGCTCTACGACTCGCTGCATGATTTCCTTCCCGGCAAGCAGCTCGGCAAGCTGATGGAGGAAAAGAAGATCGAGATCGCGCCGCTCGCCTTCATGCGGGGGCGGACACTGTCGAACGCGTTCGTCGTGCTCGACGAGGCGCAGAACGCCAGCGCGATGCAGATGAAGATGTTCCTGACGCGCTTAGGCGAGGGCAGCCGCATGGTCGTCACCGGCGACCGCAGCCAGGTCGACCTGCCGCGCGGGATGCAGAGCGGTCTGTCCGACGCGGAACGGCTGCTGCGCGGGATCGACGCGATCTCGTTCAACTACTTCACGGCTCGTGACGTGGTCCGCCATCCGCTCGTCGCCAAAATCATCGAGGCATATGATTCGAACCAGTCCTGATCCAGTGTCCGACGCGCCCTTCGTCGACTGCGTGATCGAGGACGAGCGCTGGGAGGGTATCGACCTGCCGGCGCTTGCCTGCGAGGCGGCGGCGGCGGCATTCGCGCATCTGGACCTGCCGGGCGCGTGGGAGATCAGCGTGCTGGGCTGCGACGACGCCCGCATCGCGTCGCTCAACGAGACGTTCCGGGGCAAGGGAAAGGCCACCAACGTGCTGTCGTGGCCGTCGGAAGAGCGCGCGCCCGAGACCGCCGGCGCCGTGCCCGAGCCGCCCGAGCAAGATGGCGATCCGGAGCTGGGCGATATCGCGATCTCGTACGACACCTGCCTTGCCGAGGCGGACGCCGTTTGTATGCCGGTGGCGGATCACGTTAGACATCTTCTCGTGCACGCGATGCTCCATCTGCTCGGATATGACCACGAAACCGATGCGGATGCCGATCTCATGGAAAGATTGGAGGTCGAGGTACTTGCCACCCTCGGCCTTCCGGACCCATATTCGAAATGATGTGCCCGTGCGGGCGCGAAACTGATGGAAAGGTGCAATGACCGACGCCGAAGCGGGCGTGTCCCGTGGAACCGATGACGTCGAGGACGAGAGTAGCGACGACCCTTCGCAAAATCGCGGCTTCTTCGGTCGCATATTCGAAGCGTTTTCGCCGAACGATCCCAGCCAGCCGTTGATCTTTACAAACGGGCGCGATGCCGCGGCCTCGGGGATGCCCGGCCTGGCCAATCTGCGCAACATGCGGGTCGAGGACGTCGCGATCCCCCGGATCGAGATTGTCTCGGTGCCCGAAGAGATCGAGCGGGATGAACTCGTCCAGGTATTCCGTGACAGCGGTCTGACCCGCCTGCCGGTGTATCGCGAATCCCTCGACCACCCGATCGGGATGGTGCACCTCAAGGATTTCGCCCTGCAGCATGGCTTCAACGGCCATACTGCCGAGCTCGATCTTCCGACGATGCTGCGCCCGCTGATCTACGCCCCGCCGTCGATGCCGATCGGTGTTCTGATGCAGAAGATGCAGAACGACCGTATGCACATGGCGCTGGTGATCGACGAATACGGCGGTGTCGACGGGCTGGTCACGATCGAGGACCTGATCGAGCAGGTCGTGGGCGAGATCGAGGACGAGCACGATACCGACGAGGACAAGCACTTCACCGAGGAAAGCCCCGGCTGCTACCTGGCGTCGGCGCGGACCCCGCTGGAAGAGTTCGAGACCGAGATCGGCCTTCGCCTGGTGGATGCCGAGGACGAGGAAGAGATCGACACGCTCGGCGGGGCCGTCGTCATGCTGACGGGACGTCTTCCTGCCCGCGGCGAGGTGATCCCGCATCCCTCGGGCGCCGAGTTCGAGATCGTCGACGCCGATCCGCGCCGGATCAAGCGCGTCCGGGTGCGGTTGCCGAAGCCCGCGGATGAGTGACACGGCCGCTGTGCGGCCGGCACGCCGACTGGCGGGAGCGCGCTTCGCGGTCGCCATCGCGTGCGGGGCGGTCGCCGGGCTGGGGCAGGCGCCGTTCGGGTTGATCCCCTTGGCCATCGCGGCCTTCGCGGTGGCGCTCGGGCTTCTGCACCGGGCGGGCACCGTGCGCCGGGCGGCGTGGGTCGGGTTCGCCATCGGGACCGGCTATTTCGCCACCACCCTGCACTGGATCGTCGAGCCCTTCCTGGTGGACGTGCAGCGCCACGGCTGGATGGCGCCGTTCGGGCTGTTCTTTTCGGCCACCGGTTTCGCCCTGTTCTGGACGGCCGCCTTTGCCGCCGCGCGGGCGCTGGCACGCGGGGGCTGGCGTCTTTCGGCGGCGTGGGTCGTGGCCATGACGCTGGCCGAGGTCGCAAGGGCCAAGGTGCTGACCGGTTTTCCCTGGGCGATGCCCGGCTATGTCTGGAGCGACAGCGGCGCCCTGCCGCTGGCCGGGTGGATCGGGCCGTTCGGCGTGACGCTGATGACGCTGGTGCTGGCCGCGATCGTTCATGCCGCGGTCAACCGCGCGCCGTCGCCGGCTGTCGCCGCGGGTGCCGGCGCCGTCGCACTGGCCGCCGCATGGACCGCGCCGGTGGGATTAAGCCGCCTGGTCGCACCGGTGCCGCCTCAGCCCGCCGCCGACGCCCCGCTGATCCGTCTCGTGCAGCCCAACGCGCCGCAGGATGAGAAATGGGACCGAGAGCGCGCGCCGGTCTTCTTCCGGCGGCAGCTGGACTTCACCGCACAGCCGGGGAACCCCGAGCTTGTGATCTGGCCCGAGACGGCGATCCCGTATCTCGCCGAGGCCGGGCATCCCGCCTTCGAGCGTATCGCCGAGGCGGCCGGCGACCGGCCGGTCATCCTCGGTGCGCAGCGGACCGACGGGCGGCGCTATTTCAACAGCGCGTTCGTCCTGGGTCCGTCGGGGCGGATCACGGCGCGGTACGACAAGCATCACCTCGTCCCGTTCGGAGAATACGTGCCGCTCGGTTCGCTCGGCAGCTGGATCGGCCTGCCGAGCTTTGCCGCCGATGACGGGTTCGGCTTCTCGCCGGGGCCGGGCCCGCAGGTCCTGGACCTCGGCGGCGGGCTCGGCGACGTGCTGCCGCTGATCTGCTACGAGGCGATCTTTCCGCGCGACGTCGCGGGGGCGCCGCGCCGGGCGGACTGGATGCTGCAACTGACGAACGACGCGTGGTTCGGCACCTTTGCCGGCCCGCAGCAGCACTTGGCGCAGGCGCGCTTCCGTGCGGCCGAGCAGGGGCTGCCGATGCTGCGGGTGGCGAATACCGGCATTTCCGCCGTAATCGACGCCACCGGCGCGGTGTCCGACCAAATCCCGCTGGGAGAGGCCGGATACCGCGACGTGCGCCTGCCGCAGCCGCTGCCGCCCACGCCCTACGCCCGCAGCGGGGATTGGCCGCTCATCGCGCTGCTCCTGCTGGCGGCGGGCGGGCTGGCGCTGGTGCGCCGCCGCGCATGAGGGCGCTTGACCCCCGGCGCGTCGGGCGGCATGTCCCGCCTCCATGACCGAGGGCAGACACAACGACGGCGCGCCGTGGCGCAACTTCTACGGACGGCGCAAGGGCAAGGGGCTGCGGCCCGGCCAGAAGGAGGCGCTGGACACCGAGCTTCTGGATCTGTCTCCGGGGCCCGTGGACTGGGACGAGAACCCCGCGCGGACACCGCTGGACCTGCACGCGCTGTTCGGCGGAAAGCCCGTCTGGCTCGAGATCGGCTTTGGCGGGGGCGAGCACATGGTGCACCAGGCGGCGGCCAATCCCGACGCCGGCATCATCGGGTGCGAGCCCTACATCAACGGCGTCGCGATGCTGCTGTCCAAGATCCGCAAGGCCGACGTGGGCAACGTGGCGATCCATCCGGGCGATGTGCGGGACCTGTTCGACGTCCTGCCCGAGGGCTCGATCGACCGGGCGTTCCTGCTCTATCCCGATCCGTGGCCCAAGAAGAAGCACCACCGCCGCCGCTTCGTGACGCCCGAGCACCTCGAACCGCTGAGCCGCGTGCTGCGGCCCGGCGCCGAGCTGCGCGTGGCGACCGACATTCCCGACTATGTCCGACAGACCCTCGAACAGGTGCCGCGCCACGGATTCCGGTGGCTGGCCGAGGGCCCGGACGACTGGCGGCATCCCTGGGACGACTGGCTGTCCACTCGCTATGAACAGAAGGCGCTGCGCGAGGGCAGGGTGCCGCATTATCTTACGTTCCGTCGGATCTGAGCCTGCCAAATAGGCGAAAGGGTGCCCAAGGCGGCGCCGGTCACGTTTTCCAGACTGGCGCGCCGCAAGAACACGGTGCAAGCTCGTGTCATTGCTGCCAAAACCCTTTTTGATCCAGGTGTCACATGTCGACGCAACTCAGACGATTCCTGCCCTTGCTAGTGTTCGTCTTCTTCCTGCTTCCGATCGTCTCGGTTCTCTGAGACGGGATCGGATTGCCGCTTGCGCCGCGACGGCGCACGGCTAGTATCCGCCGGCATTTTTCTGACGGCGGAAAGGGATACAATGTCCGGCCACGGCACCCCCACACCGATGACCGCACATCCCGGAAAAGGCCTGTCGGGCACCGCAGAGGTGCCCGGCGACAAGTCGATCAGTCATCGTGCGCTGATCCTGGGCGCGCTGTCGGTGGGCGAGACGCGTATCACCGGCCTGCTCGAAGGCCAGGACGTCCTGGACACCGCCAAGGCGATGCGCGCCTTCGGGGCCGAGGTCGCCCAGACGGGCGAGGGCGCCTGGTCGGTGCACGGTGTCGGCGTCGGCGGCTTTGCGGAACCGGACGACGTGATCGATTGCGGAAACTCAGGCACCGGCGTGCGCCTGATCATGGGGGCGATGGCCACCAGCCCTGTCTCGGCCACCTTCACCGGCGACGCCTCGCTGCGCAGCCGGCCTATGGGACGCATCACCGATCCGTTGGCGCTGTTCGGGGCGCAATCCGCCGGTCGCTCCGGTGGTCGCCTGCCGCTCACGCTGACCGGCGCCGCCGATCCCGTTCCGGTGCGCTATGCCACGCCCGTCGCCTCGGCGCAGATCAAGTCGGCCGTGCTGCTGGCCGGGCTCAACGCGCCGGGCGAGACGGTGGTGACCGAGTGCGAGGCGACGCGCGATCATACCGAGCGGATGCTGGCGGGCTTCGGCGCCGAGGTGCGTGTGCGCGACACCGAAGAGGGCCGCGAGATCACGCTGGTCGGCCGGCCGGAGCTTGCCGCGCAGACGATCACCGTGCCACGCGACCCGTCCTCTGCCGCTTTTCCGGTCTGTGCCGCGCTGATCGTGCCGGGATCGGACGTGATGGTGCCGAATATCGGCCTGAACCCGACGCGCGCGGGGCTCTACGAGACGCTGCGCGAGATGGGCGCTCAGCTGGACTACGTGAACCCCCGCGAAGAGGGCGGCGAGCCGGTGGCGGACCTGCGCGCCCGCTATTCCCCCGATCTCCGGGGCATCGAGGTGCCGCCCGAGCGGGCCGCGAGCATGATCGACGAATACCCGATCCTCTCTGTCGTCGCGGCCTGTGCCGAGGGCGTGACCGAGATGCGCGGCGTCGCCGAGCTGCGCGTGAAAGAGAGCGACCGGATCGACGCGATGGCCGAGGGGTTGCGCGCCTGCGGCGTCACCGTCGAGGACGGCGCCGACTGGTGGCGCGTGACCGGCCGCGGAGCCGGGGGCGTGCCCGGCGGCGCGACCGTCGCGGCCCGGCTCGATCACCGGATCGCCATGTCGTTCCTCTGTCTCGGCATGGCCGCACGGCAGCCGGTGACAGTGGATGATGCGGGCCCGATCGCCACGTCGTTCCCGATCTTCGAGCCGCTGATGACCGGGCTGGGCGCCGCGCTGCACCGCGGGGAGGGCTGAGACGGGTTGCGCCGGGCGCGCGGGGCGGGCACGGTGCCGCCTCTGCAGCGCCGGACGAGGGTAACGACATGGGATTCACTGTTGCGATCGACGGGCCGGCTGCGGCGGGCAAAGGGACCATCTCCAAGGCCGTCGCGGCGCATTTCGGCTTTGCCCATCTCGATACGGGCCTGCTCTACCGTGCCACCGGACGGCGGATGCTCGACGGGCTGGAAGCGGTCGAGGCGGCCGAGGCGCTGACGGCCGAGGATCTCGAACGCGACGGGCTGCGCAGCGCCGAGGCCGCCCGCGCCGCCAGCCAGGTCGCCGCGATCCCCGAGGTCCGCAAGGCGCTGCTGGATTTCCAGCGGGCCTTCGCGCGGCGCTATGGCGGCGCGGTTCTGGACGGGCGCGACATCGGCACGGTGATCTGCCCCGAGGCCGAGGTGAAGCTGTTCGTCACCGCCTCGGACCCGGTGCGGGCGCAACGGCGCTTTGACGAACTGATCGCGAGCGGCGTCGAGACGACGTTCGACGAGGTGCTGGCCGATCTCAAGGATCGCGACCGGCGCGACTCTGCGCGGGCCTCTGCCCCGCTGAAGCCCGCCGAAGATGCACACTTGCTCGACACGACGGATCTCGGTATAGAGGCAGCCGTCGAAGCGGCGGTTACAGTCGTGAAGCAGAGACTTGAGCAGGGTCGGTGAATTCCGGCCCTGATTGCTTTGCATCTCAGCCGTCCCGAATGACCAACCCAAGACCGGCGGACACAACCGCCCGGCCAGTATAGCGACGAAAAAGGAAACGACACCTATATGTCCGCGAACGCATCCATGGAGGAGTTCGAAGCCCTCCTGAACGAAAGCTTCGAAATCGACACGCCGCAGGAAGGCACTGTCGTAAAAGGCCGGGTCCTCAACGTAGAGGCGGGCCAGGCCATCATCGACGTCGGCTACAAGATGGAAGGCCGCGTCGATCTCAAGGAATTCTCCAATCCCGGCGAGACGCCCGAGCTGCAGCCCGGCGACGAGGTCGAGGTCTATCTTCGGCAGGTCGAGAACGCCAAGGGCGAAGCCGTCATCAGCCGTGAGATGGCCCGCCGCGAAGAGGCGTGGGACCGCCTCGAGAAGGCCTATGCCGACGAGAACCGCGTCGAGGGCGCGATCTTCGGCCGCGTCAAGGGCGGCTTCACCGTCGATCTCGGCGGCGCCGTTGCGTTCCTGCCCGGCTCCCAGGTCGACGTGCGCCCCGTGCGCGACGCCGGTCCGCTCATGGGCCTCAAGCAGCCGTTCCAGATCCTCAAGATGGACCGCCGCCGCGGCAACATCGTCGTCTCGCGCCGTGCGATCCTGGAAGAGAGCCGCGCCGAACAGCGCGCCGAGGTCATCGCGAATCTCAGCGAAGGCCAGGCGGTCGACGGCGTCGTCAAGAACATCACCGAATACGGTGCGTTCGTCGACCTCGGCGGTGTGGACGGCCTGCTGCACGTCACCGACATGGCGTGGCGCCGCGTGAACCACCCCTCGGAGATCCTGTCGATCGGTGAGACCGTCAAGGTCCAGGTCATCAAGATCAACAAGGAGACCCACCGCATCAGCCTCGGCATGAAGCAGCTGCAGGCCGACCCGTGGGATACGGTCGAGCAGAAGTTCCCGATCGAGAGCGTGCACACCGGCCGCGTGACCAACATCACCGACTACGGCGCGTTCGTCGAGCTGGAGCCGGGCGTCGAGGGTCTGGTCCACGTCAGCGAGATGAGCTGGACCAAGAAGAACGTTCATCCGGGCAAGATCGTGTCGACCAGCCAGGAGGTCGAGGTCATGGTGCTCGAGATCGACACCGCGAAGCGTCGCGTGTCGCTCGGCCTCAAGCAGACCATGCGCAACCCTTGGGAGCAGTTCGCCGAATCCCATCCCGCGGGCACGCCCGTCGAGGGCGAGGTCAAGAACATCACCGAGTTCGGTCTGTTCATCGGTCTCGACCACGACATCGACGGCATGGTCCACCTCAGCGACATCAGCTGGGACCGCCGCGGCGAGGAAGCGATCCAGGACTTCCGCAAGGGCGACGTCGTGCAGGCGGTCGTGACCGAGGTCGACGTCGAGAAGGAGCGTATCTCGCTCTCGATCAAGGCGCTGGACGACAGCTTCACCGAGGCCGTTGGCGGCGTGAAGCGCGGCTCGATCATCACCGTCGAGGTGACGGCGATCGAGGACGGCGGCATCGAGGTGGATTACGAGGGCGCCAAGTCCTTCATCCGCCGCTCGGACCTGTCGCGCGACCGTGCCGAACAGCGCCCCGAGCGCTTCCAGGTGGGTGACAAGCTCGACGTGCGCGTCACCAACGTCGACCAGAAGACCCGTCGCCTGGGCCTGTCGATCAAGGCGCGCGAGATCGCCGAAGAGAAGGAAGCCGTCCAACAGTATGGCTCGTCCGACTCCGGTGCGTCGCTCGGCGACATCCTTGGCGCGGCGCTGAAGGGCGAGGAATAAGCCCCACGCGTAAAGCTGCGCCTTTGCCATCCGGCCCCCGCGGCATCCGCTGCGGGGGCTTTTTCATGGGCGCGGGGCCGCGAATCGACCCCGACCGGCGTGTCGCTGCGTGCGTGCGGCGGTGCGGCAATGCGCGGACCGGTGCCCAATCCCGGCCCATCGGGGCGCCCGCATGGCGGTTTCCCGCCCTGCACGCCGTCTAAGTGCCTCGCTCTTTGGGAAAAAACACGATAGTATCCTGTTTCAAGCGGCCGGGACGACGGCCGTGTGAGAACGTTTTAAGGGGGTGCCGTCGCATGATCCGGTCGGAACTGATCCAGAAGATCTCCGAAGAGAACCCCCATCTCTACCAACGCGATGTCGAGCGGATCGTGAACACGATCTTCGAAGAGATCATCTCGGCCATGGCGCGCGGCGACCGTGTCGAGCTGCGCGGCTTCGGCGCCTTTTCGGTCAAGAAACGCGACCCGCGCCTGGGGCGCAATCCCCGCACCGGAGAAGCGGTTCAGGTTGACGAGAAGCACGTTCCGTTCTTCAAGACGGGGAAACTCCTTCGCGACCGCCTGAACGAGGAATAAGACCCCATGCGTTATCTCCGTTATGCCTTCCTGGCCATCATTGCGATCGTGCTGATCACGGTTGCGCTGGCAAACCGCGGGCTGGTGACGCTTCGTGTCCTGCCGGAAAGCATGTCCGGCTTTCTGGGCTGGTCGTGGGAAATCTCCCTGCCGCTGTTCGTAGTCATCGTCGGCGGCATCATCGCGGGCCTGCTCATCGGCTTCGTGTGGGAATGGTTCCGCGAGCACAAGCATCGCGCGCTGGCCCGCCGCGAGCACCGCGAGAACGTCGAACTCAAGCGCGAGGTGAACCGCCTGAAGCAGCCGGGGGAATCCCGGCGCCGGGACGATGTCCTGGCGCTGCTTGAGGATGGCTCGACCCCGCATTAAGTCAGCGGGATGCTGACCGAGACGCGTATCAAGATCTGCGGGATCACCGAGACCCCGGACATTCCCGCCGCCATCCTTGCGGGGGCGTCGTACCTGGGGTTCGTCTTCTTCGAGAAGTCGCCGCGCAACCTCGCGCTGAACGACGCCGCCTTCATGGCCACCTCGGTGCCGGTCGGCATCGCCAAGGTGGGCCTGACGGTAGATGCCGACGACGCGCGGCTCGACGAGATCCTGGCCGAGGTGCCGCTGGACATGCTGCAGCTTCACGGCTCGGAAACTCCCGAACGGGTCGCGGCGGTGCGCGAGCGGTTCGGCCTGCCGGTGATGAAGGCGGTGGGCATCGCCCACGAGGACGACCTGTCGCGGCTGGACGAACATGCGCGCGCCGCCGACCAGCTTCTGATCGACGCGAAGGCGCCGAAGGATGCACCGCTGCCGGGCGGCAACGGTCTGAGCTTCGACTGGCGCCTGATCGCCGGACGCCGCTGGTCCGTGCCGTGGATGCTGGCTGGCGGGCTCAATGCCGATAACGTGGCCGAGGCGGTGCGCCTGACCGGGGCGACCCAGGTCGATGTCTCCTCTGGCGTCGAGAGCGCGCCGGGCGTAAAGGACGCCGACAGGATGACGGCGTTTTGTCGCGCGGCACGCGGCTGATTCAGGCGAAGGGCAAGGGCAATGGCGGACGATCTTCTCAACAGTTTCATGACCGGCCCCGACGAAAAGGGGCGGTTCGGCGATTTCGGCGGGCGCTTCGTCTCTGAGACACTGATGCCGCTGATCCTCGAGCTCGAGGAGCGCTATGAGTACGCCAAGACCGACCAGAGTTTCTGGGACGAGATGCACGATCTCTGGACGCACTATGTCGGCCGTCCGAGCCCTCTCTATCACTGTGCGCGCCTGACCGAGGAACTCGGCGGCGCCAAGATCTACATGAAGCGCGACGAACTGAACCACACCGGCGCGCACAAGATCAACAACGTGCTGGGACAGATCATCCTGGCCCGCCGCATGGGCAAGGACCGCATCATCGCCGAGACCGGGGCAGGGCAGCACGGCGTCGCCACGGCCACCGTCTGTGCCAAGTTCGGCCTGAAATGCGTGATCTACATGGGCGCGCATGACGTCGAACGGCAAAAGCCCAACGTCTTCCGCATGCGGCTTCTCGGAGCCGAGGTCGTGCCCGTCACCTCCGGCCGCGGCACGCTGAAGGACGCGATGAACGACGCGCTGCGCGACTGGGTGACGAATGTGCGCGACACGTTCTACTGCATCGGCACGGTCGCCGGGCCGCATCCGTATCCCGCGATGGTGCGCGACTTTCAGTCGATCATCGGCAAGGAAGCCAAGGAGCAGATGCACGAGGCCGAGGGGCGCCTGCCGGACACGATCATCGCCGCGATCGGGGGCGGCTCGAACGCGATGGGCCTGTTCTATCCCTTCCTCGACGACAAGGAGGTGCGCATCATCGGCGTCGAGGCCGGCGGCAAGGGCGTGAACGAGAAGATGGAGCACTGCGCCTCGTTGACGGGCGGCCGGCCGGGCGTGCTGCACGGCAACCGGACCTACCTGCTGCAGGACGACGACGGCCAGATCCTCGAAGGCTTCTCGATCTCGGCGGGGCTCGACTATCCGGGCATCGGACCGGAACATGCGTGGCTGCACGAGAGCAAGCGCGCCGAATACGTCTCGATCACCGATGCCGAGGCGCTTGAGGCGTTCAAGCTCTGCTGCGCGACCGAGGGCATCATCCCTGCGCTCGAACCGAGCCACGCGCTGGCCCATGTGATGAAGATCGCGCCCGAGCTGCCGTCGGACCACATCATCTGCATGAACATGTGCGGCCGGGGTGACAAGGACATCTTCACCGTCGCCGAGGCGCTTGGCGTGGACATCTCTGCGCCAGGCTGACGCACCCCGGGAACTCTCTGCGTTGCGGCACGGTTGCCTGCCCTACACTCAGTCGAATTGTAGGAGCAACCGATGACCCGCAGCCTTCCGATCGCCCTCGCAGCCCTTGCCGCCCTGGCCGCCTGTGACCAGGGCATGAACACGATGCAGCCTGCGCCGATGACCAGCGACGCCGAGCTTCAGCAGGGTGCCGACGTGGCCAGCAACCCGACCGGCGTTCTCGAAGACGAGGACGACGACGCGATCTGAGCGGGGCCTGCGCGGTGCCGTTCCGATTTTTTCAGGAACGATGCCGCGCAGTCTGTGTTCACGTTTCCGTAAAGCGTGTTCACCTGGAGGAAGTCATGATCCGTACCTTTGCCATCGCATCCGCTGCCGCGCTGTTCAGCACTGCCGCGATCGCGGCGCCGCTCGACAACCCGACCGCCACCGTCCCGGCGGAGATCGACGGCCTGCAACTGGCCTCGGCCCATGAGACCTCCGCCGAAGACTGCGAGGGCGCCGTCATCGATGGCGAGTGCACCGGCACGGCGACCGAGCCGATGGACGATGGCGCCGCCTCGCAGGGCGACATGAGCGGATCGGATGTCGATTCGACGGTCGATCCGGCAGTGCCGGACGACGTGGCCGGGGACGACACCGACGATGACGCGGGCGCCAACGTGGCCGACTCGCCGTCGGAAAACCTCGAGGAAGAGGACAACGGCGCGGATTGATCCGCCCTTGATGTCCTTGAGAGATGCAGGGCGGCCCGGTTCGGGTCGCCCTTTTTCGTGGTCAGCCGTCCGACGCGGCGCCGTCGCTTGCGGCGTAGTCGCGCAGGATGTCCATTGGCACGACCTCGGCCGCGCGGGCATGGGTGGCTTCCAGGTGCACGTTCGGCGCCACGCCCTCGTGGTGGGCCTGCAGGAAGCGCCCCGCGCACAGGCACCAGCGGTCGCCGGGCCGCAGGCCGGGGAAGCGGAATTCGGGCCGCGGCGTCGAGAGATCGTTCCCGAGATACTTGGAATAGGCGAGGAATTCGGCCGTCATGACCGCGCAGACGGTGTGGCTGCCCCGATCCTCGCTGCAGGTGTTGCAGTGGCCGTCCCGGAAGAAGCCGGTGACGGGCTCGTCCGAGCAGGGGGCGAGTTCCTCGCCCAATACGTTCAGCGATGCGTCCTTTTCCATGGCAGGTCTCCCTTCGTCTCACAGGCTAGGGGACGGCGGCCCGCGATCAACCGGTCCACTCGATCCATCGCCCGTGAAAATCGGCCCGGCCGAGCGAAACGATCTCTTCGCCGGGCCATGTGGTGAGGGTCATCGCGGCGCCCCGGCCGCCGTCGGCCTCCATGCCGAAACGGACGATCGGGCTGTCGCGGCTGGCGGTCGCCCCGGCTGCGTCCAGCGCCGCTGCGCAGGCGGCCTTGGTGGCCTCGGGAAAGTACTGCCAGGCGATCGTGTGAAAGACGAAGCGGCAGCGGCCTTCGGCGGAGCGGTCCAGCACGTCCGCCAGCCACGCCCCGGCGTCGCCGCGCGTGATCTCGGCGGGGTGCTCTGCCGCCGTGGCGATGGCGGCCTCGGTCAGCTTCAACCGGTGCGCTTGGTCGGGCCAGAGATACGCCAGAAGGCGCAGGCGGTCGGCGTCCGACGCCGGGTCCAGCGGATTGAGGTCGACGCCCGCCCGCCGCACGATGTGCGGCGCGGCGTCCGGCGGGTAGGGACCGCTCCAGTCCGGGGTCAGGATCGTCCGCGCATCGGCAGGGCCGAACTGCGCGCCGGGCAGGTCCAGCCGATAGCGATCGGCGCGCAGGTTCAGGCCACCGGACGTGCCCAGTTCGAACATCTCGATCGGTCGTCCGAACCGCTGCGCCACGAGATGCAGGGCCGGGATCACTGCTGCACTGCGCCGCACCTCGTTCGTCTGGGGCGGGCTTTCGAGCCAGGCGAGGATGACATCCGCCTCGTCCGCCATCGTCGACTCGACCGCGTGCCACAGCGCCGCGTCGTCCACGTTCGACGGGGGATAGACGGCGACCAGTTCGGACCGGCCGGACAGCTTCAGCGCGTGCAGCGCGCCGGCAAGGCGCAGTGCGACGCTGTCGGCGCGGTGGGATGGGTCTCCGCGCCAGTTCAGTACCCGGTCGGCGACCGCTCCGCCCGGCGTCAGGTGGGCGGCACAGAGGGCCAGCAGACGGCCATGGAAGGGAGAGCCCAGCTCCTCGCACGCCCGCGCCTGTTCCTCGAAGGCGGCGCGGACCCCGGTCACTTGAACCGGTCCACGAGTTTCTGCAACGGCGTGCGCTCGTCCTCTGCCTTTGGCTCCGGTTGTGGGTCAGGCTTGGCTGCCGGATCGGGCTTCGCGGCAGCGTCGGGCTTCGGGGAGTCCGCGGGCTTCTTCGTGCCGGTCGAGGGGCGCGGGGGCGCCATCCGCTGCGCGACGGCGTTCAGGAAGCGGCCGGTATCGCCCCGCGCGAGCTCGGGCGCGCCGTCGGCCACGCCGCGCAGCATGTCGTCCAGCCACTCTTCGTCGGCCTTGGCGAAATCGCGCAGCACATAGCCCGACACCGCGTCCTTGTGTCCGGGATGTCCGACGCCCATCCGCACCCGGTGATACTCGGCCCCGAGATGGGAATGGAGCGAGCGCAGGCCGTTGTGACCAGCGTGACCGCCGCCCGTCTTGCACTTGATCTTGCCGGGCGCGAGGTCGATTTCGTCGTGAAAGACGACCACGTCCGCCGGCGTCAGCTTGAAGAAGCGCATCGCCTCGCCGACGGATTGCCCCGACAGGTTCATGTAGGTGGACGGCTTCAGCAGCGTCACCTTCTCGTCGCCCAGGCGGCCTTCTGTCAGCTCGCCCTGGAACTTGCCCCGCCACGGCGCGAAGCCGTGGCTGTCGGCGATCGCGTCCACGGCCATGAAGCCGATGTTGTGCCGGTTGCGGGCGTATTTCCCGCCCGGATTGCCGAGACCGACGAATAGCCGCATGACATCTCCTTCGGCTTGAGATCGGCAACGTGATGCCGCACTCAGGGTGTGATTGCAAACTTGTGCGAGGGCAACAGGATGTATCTGACGATGAACCGCTTCAAGGTGCGGCTGGGCTGCGAGGAAGAGTTCGAGCAGGTCTGGGCGTCGCGCGACAGCCAGTTGAAATCGGTGCCGGGTTTCGTGGCCTTCCACCTTCTCAAGGGGCCCGAGGCCGAGGATCACCGGCTCTATGCCTCGCACACCGTCTGGACGAGCGAGGAGGCGTTTCGCGACTGGACCAAGTCCGAGGCGTTCCGCGCGGCCCATCGCGGGGCGGGCGACCATTCGCATATCTATCTCGGGCCGCCGGACCTCGAGATCTTCGAGAGCGTGCAGAAGCTCGAGGCCTGAGCGGCGTGGGACCGGCGCCGTGTCGGTCGCCTGAAACGAAAAGCGGGGCCCGAGGGCCCCGCGATGTTCCGTCACCTGAGTGCGGCAGCGATCACTCTTCGTGCTGCTCGCCGTCCGGGGGATACATCTCCTGGGTCGGCACCTCGTCGGGCGCGACCTCTTCACCGTCCTCATCGTCGTCGTCCTTCTGCGAGGCGAGACCCGAGGGCGCGGTGATGTTCGCGATCACGAAATCGCGGTCGATCGTTGGGCGCGTGCCGCTCGGCAGGGTGATTTGCGAGATGGTCAGCGTGTCACCGATCTGCATGTGGGCCACCGATGCCACCAGCTTGTCGGGGATGTCGCCGGCGGTGCAGCGCAGCTCGACCTCGGGGCGGACCATCGTCAGCACGCCGCCCTTCTTGATGCCGGGGGCTTCTTCTTCGCCCTCGACCTCGACGGGGATGTAGAGGCTGACACGGCTGGTGCGGCGCAGGCGCATGAAGTCGACATGCGTGGGCAGGTCGCGGACGACATCGCGCTGCACGTTGCGGCAGATGACGCGCACGTCGTCCTGGCCGTCGACCTTGAGGTTGAACAGGGTCGACAGGAAGCGGCCCGCCTTCAGGCGCTTGATCAGATCGTTGTAGGGCAGGTTGATCGGCTGCGGGTCGGTGCCGCCGCCGTACACGATGCCCGGAACGAGGTTTTCACGGCGTGCTTGACGGGCGGCCCCCTTGCCTGTCCCCGAGCGAGCCGTGGCGTGGATATCTGGAATCTCACCAGCCATGGTCGGTTACTCCTTGAAAATGACGGGCAGCCTCCAAGGGTGTCTGCCCATAGGCGGGCGCGGATATATCAGATTCCCGCGCTTGGAAAGGGACAATCGGCTCTTTCGCCGCGCGGGCGGCGCCCTCAGGGCGTCGTGGGCCGCAGCCAGAGCCGGCCATAGGCGGGCAGGGCGGTGCCGGGCTCGGCCACGGGCACGATCTCTTGGCTCAGGCAATCCTCGTAGGCACCGTGGGGGTGCAGCCCCAGTTCCTCGAACGGCAGGGGCTGCGGCGTCTCGGAAAAGTTGAAGATTGCGGTCAACGTCCGGTCGTCTGCGGGGCGGCGGACGGCGAACAGCGCCCGGTTCGACAGGTGCAGGACATGGGTCGGCACCGATCCGGCCAGCTGCGGGGTCGCCTTGCGGCGGGCCATGATGTGCCGCGTCCCGGCCAGGATGCGCCCGGCGGGCTCGTGCGCGGTCTCAGCCGCCTGGGCCAGCGCCCAGTCCATCGGCGGGCGCTGCATCCAGCGCCCGTCGCCGACGAGAAAGGGGTCGTCCTCGTAGCCGTGATCGTTCAGCAGCCCCAGCTCGTCGCCCATGTAGATCAGCGGCATCCCCCCGAAGGACGCGATCAGAGCGTGCCCCATCAGGATCCGGTTCACGGCCAGGTCGATCTGGTGGGGCGCCCCGCTTTCGAGCGCCGTCTCGAGCCCCGCGAGAGAAGCGAAGGTCCCGTTGGTGCGCCGGTCGCCAGTTTCCTCGTTGACCTGGAAATCGGCCCCGCGGGCAAAGCTGCCGGGGAAGGAGCCGTTGTAGAAGTCGGCGAGAAAGCGGCGATGGCCGGGGCCGGTCATGCCGCCGACGGCGTCGGTGTCGTCTTCGGTGATGGCCCAGCCGATATCGTCGTGGCAGCGGATATAGGTGGCCCAGGTCGCGTTCTTCACGCCCGCCGGAAAGTGCGTCGCCAGCACGTGCTGCATCAGCCGCGTGTCCCGCGCCGCGAGGGACGACCAGAACTGAACCATCAGGTTGTTGTGGTACGCGAGGTTCGATTCGCGCCCCGCGTGGCGGCCGGAGCCGAGATAGGGCACAAGGTCGGTCGGCCCCACGATCGCTTCGGCCTTGTGGATCATCGCCGGCGCCGCGACGCGGGTGGCCTGCACGATGGCCTGCAGGATGTCGTGCACCTCGGGCAGGTTCTGGCAGACCGTGCCGATCCGCTTCCACATGAAGGCGACGGCGTCCAGGCGCATGACCTCGGCGCCCTTGTTGGCAAGGTCGAGGATCACGTCGAGGATGGCGAGGAAGACCTCGGGATTTTCCCAGTTCAGGTCCCACTGGAACTCGTTGAACGTGGTCCAGACCCAGCGGTCCATGTCGGGATAGTAGGTGAAATTGCCGGGGGCCTGGTTGGGAAAGACCTCGACCAGCGTCTCCTCGTACTGGCGGGGCAGGGTGTCGGTCTCGAAGATGCGGTAGAAACCGCGGTAGAACGGGTCGCCCTCGCGCGCCTTGCGGGCCCATTCGTGCTC
The DNA here is from genome assembly GCF_900111315.1 of Tranquillimonas rosea. Classification (GTDB taxonomy): domain Bacteria; phylum Pseudomonadota; class Alphaproteobacteria; order Rhodobacterales; family Rhodobacteraceae; genus Tranquillimonas; species Tranquillimonas rosea. The sequence goes on along the minus strand of NZ_FOGU01000004.1, from coordinate 347,111 downwards.
TTTCGCGGTGTGGTTCAGCACCATGTCGATGCAGGGCGAGATGCCGGCCTCGCGCAGGGCCCGCGTGGCGGTCTCGAACTGCGCCATGGTGCCGAGCGCGGGGTTGATCGCGCGATAGTCCCGCACTGCGTAGCCGCCGTCGCTGTCGCCGGGGCGCGGCTCGAGACACGGCATGAAGTGGGCGTAGGTCACGCCCAGATCCCTGAGATAGGGGATCTTCGCCGGCACGTCCTTCAGCGTCCCGGCGAAGCGGTCGATGTAGAAGACGTAGCCCACCATGTCCTGGCTCAGGAACCAGCCGGGGGTCAGGTCGCGCGACAGGTCCAGCGCGCGCAGGTCGGTGGGGCGGTCCTCCCACTTGTCCCAGAGAAGCGCGCGCAGCCGGTCCCTCAGCGCGGCGATGTCGGTGACCTCGCCGTAGAGCCGCGTCAGCGGCTCCATCAGGTCGGCCTCGGCCCGGCGCCAGCGCAGCTCGAACAGCGTGTCGTCGTCGACCGCGGCCTTGCGGGGCTTGCGCGTGTCTGACTGCGTTCGCGGGCTGGTCATGCTGTGTGGCTCCTGCGCTGGCGGGCCGAGGGCAGGCGCCTCAGCGCGCGGGCTTGTAGCTGTAGAAGGCGTCGTCGACCATCAGGATCGAGGGGTCGACCTCTTCGATGTGGCGTCGGCCGCAGAGCGCCATGCTGACGTCGAGCTCGTGGCGCAGGATCTCGAGCGCCTTGGTGACGCCGGCTTCGCCCATCGCGCCCAGCCCGTAGGTCCAGGCCCGGCCGCTCCACGTGGCATGGGCGCCGAGCGCCAGCGCCTTGAGCACGTCCTGTCCCGAGCGGATGCCGCCGTCGAAATGCACCTCCAGCCGATCGCCCACGGCCTTCACAACCTCGGGCAGCGCTCGGATCGAGCTGAGCGCGTGGTCGAGCTGCCGTCCGCCGTGGTTCGACACGACGATCGCGTCGACACCGGCATCGGCGGCGCGGCGGGCGTCCTCGGGGTCCATGATACCCTTCACGATGACCTTGCCGCCCCACATCTCCTTGAACTGCTTGATCCGCTCCCAGTCGAGGGACGGATCGAACGCCTCGGCCGTCCAGGACGACAGCGACGAGGGGTCGCTGACGCCCGAGGCATGTCCCACGATGTTGCCGAAGAAGCGCCGCTTGGTCTGCAGCATCTCAAGCCCCCAGGGCACCTTGGTCATCATGTTGGCGATCGACGAGGGCGTCAGTTTCGGCGGCGCGGACATGCCGTTCTTGATGTCCTTGTGCCGCTGGCCCTGAACCTGAAGGTCCACGGTGATCACGATGGCGGTGCAGCCGGCCTTGCGCGCCCGGTCGAACAGCCGCTGCATGAAGTCGTCGTCCTTCAGCGTGTAGACTTGGAACCAGAAGGGACGGGTGGTGTGGGCGGCCACGTCCTCGATCGAGCAGATCGACATGGTGGACAGCACGAAGGGCACGCCAAAGCGCTCGGCGGCGCGGGCGGCCTTGATCTCGCCGTCCGCACTCTGCATGCCGGTCAGGCCGACGGGGCCCAGTCCGACTGGCATCTCGACCTCTTCGCCGATCATCTTGGTGCGGGTCGAGCGTCCGGCCATGTCGACGGCGACGCGCTGGCGGAACCGGATCAGGTCGAAATCGGTGGTGTTCTCTCGAAAGGTCGTCTCGGACCAGCTGCCCGTCTCGGCGTAGTCGTAGAACATCTTCGGGACCCGGCGCTTGTACAGGCGGCGAAGGTCCTCGATCTCGGTAATGACGGGCATGAAAGGTCTCGTTTATTGCGAATTGGTCAAGTCATGTAACCAATCTGCCGCCGCGGCGGCAAGCGGGCCTCAGGCGCGGTGGGCGCCGTCGGCGAGACCCCGGACGAAGGCCAGCACCTCTTCCACCGGCTTGCCGGCCGCCAACTCGGCGACGATGGCACTGCCGACGACGCAGCCGTCCGCGACCCCGGCGATGGCGGCGCTCGAGTCGGGCGTGCGGATGCCGAAGCCAACAATCACGGGCAGGTCGGTCTGCGCCTTGATCCGCGCGACCTCCGGCGCGACGTCCTCCGCTTCGGCCGCGGCGGCGCCGGTGATGCCGGTGATCGAGACGTAGTAGACGAAGCCCGACGTGTTCTGCAGCACCTTCGGCAGGCGCTTGTCGTCGGTCGTCGGCGTGGCCAGGCGGATGAAGTCGATGCCCGCCCGCTGCGCGGGGATGCAGAGTTCGTCGTCCTCCTCGGGCGGCAGGTCGACGACGATCAGGCCGTCGATCCCGGCATCGCGCGCATCCGAAAGGAAACGCTCGACCCCGCGCGAGTAGATCGGGTTGTAGTAGCCCATCAGCACGATCGGCGTCTCGTCGTCGCCCTTGCGGAACTCGCGCACCATCTCGAGCGTGCGCTCCAGCGTCTGACCGGCGGCGAGCGCGCGCTGGCCGGCCTTCTGGATCGTCGGTCCGTCGGCCATCGGGTCGGTGAAGGGCTGGCCCAGCTCGATGATGTCGACGCCCGCCTCGGGCAGGCCCTTCATCACCGACAGCGCAGTTTCATAGTCGGGGTCGCCCGCCATGATGTACGAGACGAAGGCCTTGCGGCCCTCGGTCCTCAAAGTCTCGAAGCGGTCCTCGATGCGGCCCATCTCGCTCTCCTCGGTCGTTTCGTCCGTGATGCGTCACCGGGCGGGGATGTGCAACGCCGGAGCGCTCCCTATATCCCGTTGCATGAACTATGTGCTTGCCCTTTTCCTGCCGCCGCTGTCGATCCTGCTGACGGGTCGCATCTTCACGTCCATCATCGTCTTCCTGATCTGGATCCCGGCAATCCTGATCTCGGGCGGGCTGACCCACCCGATGTTCATCGTGCTGGCATGGATCCTGATCTACCAGACCCATGCCGACCGGCGCGAGCCCTAGGGACGCGCACCCTTGCCAAAGGGCCCCGCGGGGCATAGACCCCGCGCGGATCTGAAAGAGGGGACGTCATGGGCTTCAAGATGGGGATCGTCGGACTGCCGAACGTGGGCAAGTCGACGCTGTTCAACGCGCTGACCCGCACCGCAGCGGCGCAGGCCGCGAACTTTCCCTTCTGCACGATCGAGCCGAACGTGGGCGAAGTCGCCGTTCCGGACCCGCGGCTCGACACGCTGGCCGGGATCGCCAAGTCGAAACAGGTCATCCCGACACGGATGACCTTCGTCGACATTGCGGGCCTCGTGAAGGGCGCGAGCAAGGGTGAGGGGTTGGGCAACCAGTTCCTGGCGAACATCCGCGAATGCGACGCCATCGCCCACGTGCTGCGCTGCTTCGAGAACGAGGACGTCACCCATGTCGACGGCCGCGTCGATCCGGTGGCCGACGCCGAGACCATCGAGACCGAGCTGATGCTCGCCGACCTGGAGTCGATCGAGCGCCGCCTGCAGAACATCGGCCGCAAGGTGCGCGGCGGCGACCCCGAGGCGGTGCAGCAGAAGCGGCTGCTGAAGGACGCGCAGGTCGCGCTGGAAGCCGGCAAGCCGGCGCGCGTGGTCGAGGTGACCGAGGATGACGCCAAGGCCTGGCGCATGCTGCAGCTGATGACCTCCAAGCCGATCCTCTATGTCTGCAATGTCGGCGAGGGCGAGGCCGCGACCGGCAACGCCCAGACCGAGGCCGTCCGCGAGATGGCCGAGACGCAGGGCGCGGGCACCATCGTGATCTCGGCCCAGATCGAGGAGGAGATCTCGCAGCTCGATTCCGACGAGGCCGAGTTGTTCCTGGACGAAATGGGGCTGGAGGAGCCGGGGCTCGACCGGCTGATCAAGGCGGGCTACGCGCTTCTGGGCCTGCAGACCTATTTCACCGTCGGCCCGAAGGAGGCCCGCGCCTGGACGATTCCCGAGGGCACGCTGGCGCCGCAGGCCGCCGGTGTGATTCACGGCGATTTCGAGCGCGGCTTCATCCGCGCCGAGACGATCGCCTACGACGATTTCGTCACGCTCGGCGGCGAGCAGGGGGCGAAGGACGCGGGCAAGATGCGCTCGGAAGGGAAATCCTACGAGGTGAAGGAGGGCGACGTCCTCCACTTCCTGTTCAACGCCTGACGGCAGAGCGCGAACGCGGAGCGCCTGCGGCGCACGCGATGTGTCCGGCCCGCCCTACGGGCCGGCCGGACCGGCTGGGGCTCTGCCCCAGACCCCGGGATATTTCAGGACAGAAGAAGGCCGGTCGGGCTAGGCGCCGAGATGGGCCAGCTGGGCGCGGGCCGTTTCGAGGTCGGCCCTGAAGCGAGCTTCTTCGGTTGGGTGCTGGTCCTCGGGGCAGCGCAGCAGATACGAGGGATGCACGGTCAGGAGGACCGGGGTGCCGTCCGCGGTCTGTTCGAGGGTGCCGCGACGGGCGGTGATGTCGCGGCCCGTGCCGGTGAGCGCGGCGGCGGCCGTGGCGCCCATCGCCACGATGAGCTTCGGGCGGAGCAGGGCGCGCTCGTGCTCGAGCCACCATCGGCAGGCCTGCACCTCGCCCGCGTCGGGGCGCTGGTGGATGCGGCGCTTGCCGCGCGCCTGGAATTTGAAGTGCTTGACGGCGTTGGTCACGTAGGCCGTCGAACGGTCGAGTCCCGCGGCGCCGGCGATCCGGTCGAAGAGCCGGCCGGCGGGACCGGTGAAGGGGCGGCCTTCGAGATCCTCGCGGTCACCGGGCTGCTCTCCCACGATCATCAGCGGTGCGTCGGCCGGGCCCTCGCCGGGCACGGCGCGGGTGGCGGAGGCATGGAGCGGGCAGCGGGTGCAGGCGTCGAGCGCGTGGCTCAGGCCCGCGAGTGTGTCGGGGCGGTCTGGCGCGGGCGGGTCGGGCTGCCGGGTGGTTTGCAGGCGCGCGGCGCGGGCGGGTGGCGCGGTCGGCGCGGCGGCCTGCATCTCGCGCGCGCGGGCCGGGGCGCCGGCGACCAGGTCGGGGATGGCGGCGGCCTCGGGGAGGTTCTTCCAGTATTTCTTCGGCATCTCGGAGGTCATCGCCCGGATCTTGAGCCGCGCGGGGTTGAAGATGCTGCGGAAATAGGTGGTCCAGAGCGCCTCGGTCGCGTCGTCGGACAGGTTTGGACGGGGCTGTCCGTCGGTGATGCGCAGGGTGCCGTCCTCGAAACGGGCGGTGCAATGGGGCGTGGCGATGATCCAGTCCATGTCGCCGAAGCGCCGGGCGAAGAAGGGTGCGACGGGTTCGGTGGCGTGATGGGTCGGTTCGAACCAGGCGGCGAAGCGGCGGCGCGGCCCGTCCGGGTCGCCGATCTCGCGGAAGCGTACGAAAGCCTTCATCTTGTGCATGTCCCGGCGGACGGCCTTTTCCATGCGCCGGAGCGCGGTCACCTCGGGGTCGCCGCCATCCGCGATCAGGCCGGGCGTGGCGCGCAGGCGCCAGAGCAGGGTGTAGAGGCGCGCGAACCGCTGCGGGTCGGCGTGCCAGCACACGGTGTCGGCGAGGGTGACGAAGGCGCGCGGGACGGTCAGCGGGGCTGCGTCCGGCGGCGGTGCGGCAGGCGCGTCGGCGAAGAGGTCGGGCGCGTGGTCGCCGTGCTGCCACAGGATGTCCTCGGGCGGGATACCGACGGCAGCGAGGCGGCGGGCCGCGTCCCGCCAGGCGCGGGCTGTACCGTGGCGGGGCAGGGGGATTGTCGGCATCAGAAGAGCGACAGCTGTTCGGGCGGCGGGGCGAAGCGGGCGCGCAGGTCCGCGCTGTCGGTCAGGGCGCGCGGGGTCCAGTCGAGCGCGGTGACGAAGGCGCGGGCCCTGGCCATGGCGGCGCCCATCCGCAGCAGGTCGTCGTAGCGCAAGCTCCGGTGGCGCCGCGTCGAGAGGATGCGCTTGACCGTCCGGGTGCCGAAGCCGGGCACCCGGAGAAGCTCGGCGCGGCCCGCGCGGTTCACGTCGAGGGGGAAGTGTCCGCGATGGGCCAGCGCCCAGGCGAGCTTGGGGTCGAGCTCGAGATCCAGGTTGCCGTCCGGGCGGGCGGCGGTGATTTCGTCCAGGCCGAAGCCGTAGAACCGCAGGAGCCAGTCGGCCTGGTAGAGCCGGTGCTCGCGGGCGAGGGGCGGGCGGATCAGCGGCAGCTTGGCGGTGGCATCGGGGATCGGCGAGAAGGCGGAATAGTAGACTCGCTTGAGGTGATAGGCGCTGTAGAGGTTGGTCGCGTTGCCGAGGATCGTGGCGTCGGTGGCGCCATCGGCGCCCACGATCATCTGCGTGGACTGGCCGGCGGGGGCGAAGCGCGGCGGGCGACGACCGGTATGGGAGCGCTCGGTGCTGGCCTCCTTTGCCAGGCGCACGTCCGCCATCGCCCGGCGGATGCGGCCGGGATCCTTTTCCGGGGCGTAGGTCCGGACGCTGGAATCGGTGGGCAACTCCACGTTGATCGACAGGCGGTCGGCGTGGAGCCCCGCCTCTTCGATGAGTTCGGGGGCGGCGTCGGGAATCGTCTTGAGATGGATGTAGCCGCGGAAGCCGTGGGTGACCCGCAGCTCGCGCGCGATGCGGGCCATGTCGGCCATCGTGGCGTCCGGCGAGCGGATGATGCCGGAGGACAGGAACAATCCCTCGATATAATTGCGGCGATAGAACTCGAGCGTCAGGCGGACGACCTCGTCGACGCTGAACCGGGCGCGGGGGACGTTGGAACTGACCCGGTTCACGCAATAGGCGCAGTCGTAGATGCAGAAATTGGTCATCAGGATCTTGAGGAGGCTGATGCACCGCCCGTCGGGAGCGTAGGCATGGCAGACGCCGCTGCCTTCGGTCGAGCCGAGCCCCGCGCCATCGCGCGACGACCGTCGCGTGGTGCCAGAGGAGGCGCAGGACGCGTCGTATTTCGCCGCGTCGGAGAGGATCGCCAGTTTCTTGTCGAGGGACATCGGGGCCATGCGTTCTTGATATGTTCCTGCGTGTGCCCGTGCAAGATCGGACGGGGGGCCGCGACGATTGTGCGCAGGTGGGCGGAGGGGCGCTGCCCCTCTGGCGCCTGACGGCGCCATTCACCCCGAGATATTTTTTGGCAGAAGAAGTCGGGGTGGGGCGCAACCATTGCGGGCGGAGAGCGTTTGCCGGCGAGAGACGGAGGATGCGCCATGGCTGCACGGGCGATCTGGAAGGGGCAGATTCGGCTGTCGCTGGTATCGATACCGGTTGAGATCTACTCGGCGACGAAATCGGGCGCGCGGGTGAGCTTTCGCCAGATCCACGAGCCGAGCGGCAAGCGGGTGCGCTACGAGAAGACGGTTCCCGGAATCGGGCCGGTGGATGCGGACGAGATCGTCAAGGGCTACGAGACCGACGACGGATATGTCCTGATCGACCCCGACGAGATCGACGATATCAAGCTGGAGACAAAGAAGACGCTCGAGCTGGTGCAGTTCGTCGGGCAGGCCGAGATCCCGCCGCTTTATTACGACAAGCCGTATTACGTGGTCGCCTTGGACGACCTGGCCGAGGAGGCCTACCGCGTGGTGCGGGATGCGCTGCGTCGCGAGGGCAAGGTCGGCCTCGGCCAGCTGACGATGCGGGGCAAGGAATACCTCGCGGCGATCCGGCCCTGCGGCGACGGCCTGCTTCTGGAGACGCTGCGCTATGCCGACGAGATCCGGGACGCGGCGCCGATGTTCGCCGAGATCTCGGAAGAGGAGAGCGAGGGCGAGCTTCTGGACGTGGCCACCGACCTGATCGAGCGGAAGACCAAGCCGTTCGATGCCACGGCCTTTCACGATGCCTATGCCGACGCCTTGCGGGACCTGCTGGAGGCGAAGCGAAAGGATCGCAGTACCCGGACCGTGGAGCAGGACGAGGGCCCGACCGAGGGCGAGAACGTCGTCGACCTTATGGGCGCGCTGAAGAAGAGCCTCGACAGGACAGGAGGGGGCGACAAGGGCGGCAAGGCCAAGTCCAAGGGTGGCGGCAAGAGCGCGAAGGGCAAGAGCACCGGTGGGAAGAGCGGCGGGAAGAAAGCGTCGTGATGCCGGATCCGCTGGCGCTTTATACCGCAAAGCGGGATTTCGAGCGGACCTCGGAGCCGCAGGTCGACGCGGCGCCCGCGGTGGGGGCGGGGCTGACCTTCTGCGTCCAGAAGCATGACGCCTCGACGCTGCATTACGACCTGCGGCTGGAATGGGACGGCGTGCTGTGGTCCTGGGCGGTGACCAAGGGGCCGAGCGCCGATCCCTCGGACAAGCGGCTGGCGGTGCGGACCGAGGACCATCCGCTCGACTACGCCACGTTCGAGGGGACGATCCCTAAAAAGGAATACGGCGGCGGGACGGTCATGTTGTGGGACTTCGGCACGTGGGAGCCGCTGCATGACCCGGCAGAGGGGATCGCGTCGGGCAAGCTGCACCTCCGCCTTCACGGGGGCAAGATGACCGGGGGCTGGGCCCTGGTGCGGATGCGGGAGCAGGAGAAGAACTGGCTGTTGATCAAGGAGAAGGACGCCGCGGCCGGCGCGGCGGACAGTCTGACCAAGGGCACGGCGCGCAGCGTGAAGACCGGACGGAGCATGAAGGCCATCGCCGCCGGAGAGACGGCGGAGGATGTGCTGGAGCGGCCGGGAGAGGCGGGGCAGTCGGGGGCGCGACCGGCGTTCCGCGATGCGCAGCTTGCCACGCTGGTCGATGCGGCGCCCGAGGGGGATGGCTGGTGGCACGAGACGAAGCTCGACGGGTATCGCTGCCTTGTGGCGCTGGGGCGCGGCGGGCCGGCCTTCTATACCCGGAACGGCAAGGACTGGTCCGACCGCTTTGCCGATCTTGCGCCGGCGATGGGCGCGCTGAGTTGCGCGGATGCGCTCATCGACGGAGAGGTGATGGCGGCGGGGGCCGGGCGCTCGGCGTTCTCGGCGCTGCAGCGGGCGCTGTCCGAGGGCGGCGCGCTGGAATTCTTCGCCTTCGACCTGCTGGCGCTTGACGGTGTCGACCTGACCGGTGAGCCGCTGGTGGCGCGGCGGGCACAGCTGGAGAAGCTGTTCGCCGGGGCGCCGGAGGCCTTGCGGCTCACCGATTATGTCCGGGGGCAGGGCGCGGAGGTCCATGATGCGGCCTGCCGTGCCGGGGCCGAGGGGATCGTGTCGAAGAAGGTCGATGCGCCCTACAGGGGCGGGCGCGGGCGGACGTGGCGCAAGGTGAAGTGCACCCGCCGGCAGGAATTCGTCGTCGGGGGCTACACGCCGTCCGACAAGGCCGGGCGCCCCTTCGCCTCGCTCCTGATGGGGGCGTGGGAGGGTGACGACCTTGTCTATCGGGGCAGGGTCGGCACAGGGTTCGGGATGCGCGACTTCGAGGAACTGCCGGACCGGTGGTCCGAGCGCAAGACGCCGCCCTTCGCCGACGTGCCCGGCGAGATCGCGCGGGACGCGGTGTGGCTGACGCCCGCGCTGGTGGCGGAGGTCGAGTTCACCGAGCTGACCGCGGACGGCCATATCCGCCACGGCAGCTTCCAGGGGGTGCGGTCCGACAAGGCGGCCAAGGAGGTGCGGATGGAGACGCCGGAAAGCGCTACGGTCGAGGTGGCGGGGGTGGAGATCACCCATGCCGACCGTGTGATCTATCCCGACGCCGGGGTGACGAAGGCCGATCTGGCCCGATACGTGGCGTCGGCAGGTCCCCGCATGATCGAGATCGTCGGGCACAGGCCGCTGGCGCTGTTGCGGCATCCGCAGGGGATCGGCGAGGACGGGTTCTTTCAGAAGCACCCGGGCCGGGGATGGCCCGACGCGATGCAGCGTATCGAGATCGAGGAGAGCGACGGTGATACGGGCACCTACCTGTACGCCACCCGGACCGAGGCGCTGGTCGAGGCGGTGCAGATGGGCACGGTGGAGGTCCACATGTGGGGCGCGCGCACCGACCGGCTAGAGCGGCCGGATCGGCTGGTCTTCGACCTGGACCCCGACGAGGGGCTGGGCTGGGCCGACGTGCGGGCCACCGCCACGGACGTGCGCGACCGGCTGGACCGGCTGGGCCTGACGTCGGGCGCGCTGGTGACCGGCGGCAAGGGCGTCCATGTCTGGGTGCCGCTGCGGCGCGACAACGGGTGGGAGACGGTCAAGCTGTTCGCCAAGACGCTGGCGCACGTGATGGCCGAGGCCGCGCCCGACCGCTACACCGCGACGATGTCCAAGGCCAAGCGCAAGGGCCGCGTGTTCATCGACTGGCTGCGCAACGAGAGGGGCGCGACCGCGATCTGCCCCTATTCGCCGCGGGCAAGGGAGGGGGCGCCGGTCGCGGTGCCGGTGACCTGGGACCAGCTTGAAAAGCTGGATGCGCCGGGCGGGTTCACGCTTTCCGACGCCTCGGACTGGTGGCCCGAACGCTGCCCGTATCTCGATCTCCTGGACAGCAAGCAGGCGATCACCGACGCCACCGTCGAGAAGCTGGAGAAGATGCGCTAGCCGCGGCCGCGATAGGGCGGGACGCCCTGATCGGGAATCCAGACATCCGCGGGCATCGGCCCGGTCTGGTAGAACACGTCGATCGGAATTCCGCCGCGCGGATACCAGTAGCCGCCGATCCGCAGCCATGCCGGGTCCAGCGTGTCCACCAGGCGGCGGGCGATGCCGATGGTGCAATCCTCGTGAAAGGCGCCGTGGTTGCGGAACGAGGTCAGGTACAGCTTGAGCGACTTGCTTTCGACCAGCCAGTCGCCAGGCACGTAGTCGATCACCAGATGGGCGAAGTCCGGCTGCCCGGTCATCGGGCAGAGCGACGTGAATTCCGGCGCCGTGAAGCGCACGTTGTACCGATGGCCCGCCTGCGGGTTCGCAACGCGCTCGAGCACGGCCTCCTCGGGGCTCGCCGGAAGTCCGACGGACTGGCCGAGCTGGGTCAGGCCGTGGGTGGGAGTGTCGCCATGTGCCATGCGGTGCGCATAGCAGCCTCTCGCAAGGCGGTAAATCGCGGGCCGGCGCTCCCGGTGACGCTGCGTGTCGGGGGCAGTCGAACTTGGACAGGCCGGGTCGGTGCATGTCATAGACTTGGGACGCATATTTTTGGCGTTTCATACTCAAAGCTGCTTCGGCGGCGCGCGGCCCGGCGGACCCACCGGCGTTGCCGTCAGCGGGAGGCACAATGGGTGTTCAATCCGACAGTCATGCATTCGAGCGGCTCGCGCTGCTCGACACGAAAGAGGATCCGCGCTTCGACAACATCACCTCGCTCGCCGCGCGGCTGATGGATGTTCCGATCTCGCTCATCTCGATCATCGACGACGCCGGAGAGCGCCAGTTCTTCCGCTCGGCGAGGGGGTTGCCGGACTCGTTCGAGGGCCGCCGCGAGACGCCCCTGCGCTATTCCTTCTGCCGCCACGTGCGCGACAGTGACGTGCCGCTCGTGGCCGGGGACACGCGCGAAGCGCCGGAGCTGAAGGGCAACCCGGCAATCGAACAGCTCGGGCTCTACTCCTATCTCGGCGTGCCGATCCACGGCAGCGCAGGGGGGGCCATCGGCGCGCTCTGCTGCATCGGTCACGAGACCCGGACCTGGCGGGCGGACGAGGTGCAGACGATGCGGCAGCTTGGCGCCTGCGTCGACGATCTCGTCGCGCTGCGGATCGCGCTGGTCGACCGGCGCGCCGCGCAGGAGGCGGCCGAGGAGGCATCGCGCCGGCGGGCTACCTTCTTTTCCCATGTAAGCCACGAGATGAGGACGCCGCTGACGGGGATTCTCGGCGCGGCGCAGTTGCTTCCGACGGCCGCGGACAACCGCAAGACAGAGCTGACGGATGTCATCGTACGTTCGTCGCAGCGGCTGAGGTCGCTGCTCAACGATCTGCTGGACCTCGCCAAGATCGAAGCCGGGGGCATGGGCGTGCATGCCGAGGCCTTGGACATTGCCGCGCTCGCGCGAGAGGCGGTCGGGCTGCACCAGGCGGCGGCCGAGGGCAAGGGGCTGGATCTCGTGGTCGAGACCGCGCCGGCGGCGGAGCGTCCGATCCTGCTGGACCGCAAGCTTGCCGAGTCGATCCTGCACAACCTTCTGTCTAATGCGGTGAAGTTCACCGACGCGGGCAGCATCGTCGTCAATGTGGGCGTGGCGCCGGACGGGCGCCTGCGGCTGGTGGTCCGGGACACCGGCATCGGCATCGCTGCCGAGCACCAGGGCGCGATCTTCGAGGAATTCGAACAGGCCGACCCCGTCCGGGCGAGATCGCACGGGGGCACCGGGCTTGGAATGGCCCTCGTCAAGCGGTTCGCCGAGCTGATGGGTGGCGCGGTCCACCTCGAAAGCGCGCCGGACGCGGGCACCACTGTGACCGTTTTCCTGCCGCGCCAGGAGGCGTGAGCGGCGGCTGCCGCGACGTCATTTTCCGACCTAAGTAGTTAAGCACTCGCGAAAGTTCTGCGTAAAAGGGTTCAAGGTAGGGAGAACCAGCACTGGACCTTTCCATCGGAGGCCGCGTATTCGGAACGCTGTCGTAGAAGAACCACACTTGAGCCCGTTTGCCCGAGCATGACCGACCTGATCCAGAAGACTGTGCTGATCGTCGAGGACGACGTTCTGATTTCTCTTGACCTGACACAGATCGCGGAAGGTGCGGGCTGCCGGGTGATGGGGCCGTATACGAGCGCGGCGAAAGCGTATGAGGCGCTCAACGGCTCCAGCCCCGACATGGCGCTTGTCGACTTCGACCTCGGCGACCACACCAGCGCCGATCTTCTGGGCACGCTGCTCGATCGCGCTGTGCCCGTCACGATCCTCAGCGGCCATCCGCGCGAAGAGCTGCCCGCGCCGCTGCGGGGGCTCGACATCATGCAGAAGCCCGTCGTCCAGCGCGACCTGGAGCGGCGCCTGGCCGACGACGAGGCCGAGTAGACCGAGGCCGGCCGGGCTTCAGGCTTACCGCTTCTTGCGTTTCACGTTTCCACCGCGCTGCCCGCCGCGCCCGGCGGTCGAGCGGCCCTTGCTCTTGGTCGCCTCCTCGGTCGCCTTCTCGACGGCCTGCTGGCGGGCCAGAGGATCGTCCGCCACGGCAAGGTCGACCGCCTCGAGACGCTTCACCTCGTCGCGCAGCCGGGCGGCTTCCTCGAACTCGAGGTTTTCCGCCGCCTTGCGCATGTCTTCGCGCAGGCCTTCCAGCACGGCCTGCATGTTCGCGCCCGCCTGCGGCTTGTCGACGGTGGCGGTGACGCGGTTCATGTCCACGTCGCCCCGGTAGAGCCCGGCGAGGATGTCGTCGACGTTCTTCTTGATCGTCTCCGGCGTGATGCCGTGTTCCTCGTTGTAGGCGACCTGCTTTTCGCGGCGCCGGTTGGTCTCGGCCAGGGCGCGCTCCATCGAGCCCGTCATGCGGTCGGCATAGAGGATCACCTTGCCTTCGGAGTTCCGGGCCGCGCGGCCGATCGTCTGGATCAGCGAGGTCTCGGAGCGCAGGAACCCTTCCTTGTCGGCATCCAGGATCGCCACGAGCCCGCATTCGGGAATGTCGAGTCCCTCACGCAGCAGGTTGATCCCGACCAGCATGTCGAACGCGCCGAGGCGCAGGTCGCGCAGGATCTCGATCCGCTCGATCGTGTCGATATCCGAGTGCATGTAGCGCACGCGGATGCCCTGTTCGTGCATGTACTCGGTCAGGTCCTCGGCCATCCGCTTGGTCAGCGTGGTGACGAGGGTGCGGAAGCCCTTTTCGGCCATGCGCCGCGCCTCGTCTAGCAGGTCGTCGACCTGCATCTCGACGGGCCGGATCTCGACCTCGGGGTCCAGAAGGCCGGTCGGGCGAATGACCTGTTCGGTAAAGACGCCGCCGGTCTGTTCCAGCTCCCACGCGGCGGGCGTGGCCGAGACGAACACAGATTGCGGCCGCATCGCGTCCCATTCCTCGAACTTCAGCGGGCGGTTGTCCATGCACGAGGGCAGGCGGAAGCCGTGCTCGGCCAAGGTGAACTTGCGCCGGTAGTCGCCGCGGTACATGCCGCCGATCTGCGGCACGCTCACGTGGCTTTCGTCGGCAAAGACGATGGCGTTGTCGGGGATGAATTCGAACAGGGTCGGCGGCGGCTCGCCCGGCGCCCGGCCGGTGAGATAGCGCGAATAGTTCTCGATCCCGTTGCACGAGCCGGTGGCCTCCAGCATCTCGAGGTCGAAATTCGTCCGCTGCTCCAGCCGCTGCGCCTCCAGCAGCTTGCCCTCGTTCACCAGCTGGTCGAGCCGCTGGCGCAACTCCTTCTTGATCTGGTTGGCCGCCTGGTTGAGCGTCGGCCGCGGCGTGACGTAGTGCGAGTTGGCGTAGATCCGGATGCGCTCGAACGTGTCGGTCTTCTCGCCGGTCAGGGGGTCGAACTCCATGATCGCCTCCAGCTCCTCGCCGAAGAACGAAAGCCGCCACGCCCGGTCTTCGAGGTGCGCGGGCCAGACCTCGATCACGTCGCCCCTCACCCGGAAGGTGCCGCGCTGGAACGCCTGGTCGTTGCGGCGGTACTGCTGGGCGACGAGGTCGGCCATGACCTTGCGCTGCTCGTATTCGTGCCCGGCATGAAGATCGACCGTCATCGCCGAATACGTCTCGACCGATCCGATGCCGTAGATGCACGACACCGACGCCACGATGATCACGTCGTCGCGTTCGAGCAGGGCGCGGGTGGCCGAGTGGCGCATCCGGTCGATCTGCTCGTTGATCTGGGATTCCTTCTCGATATACGTGTCCGACCGCGGCACGTAGGCCTCGGGCTGGTAGTAGTCGTAGTAGCTGACGAAATACTCGACCGCATTCTCCGGAAAGAACTGCTTGAACTCGCCATAGAGCTGCGCCGCCAGCGTCTTGTTCGGCGCCAGGATGATGGCGGGGCGCTGGGTCTCTTCGATCACCTTGGCCATGGTGAAGGTCTTGCCGGTGCCCGTGGCGCCAAGCAGGACCTGGTCGCGGTCGCCGTCCTGCACACCCTGGCTCAGTTCGGCGATCGCGGTGGGCTGATCGCCCGCCGCGCCGTACTCGGTGTGCATCTTGAACCGGATACCGCCTTCCAGCTTGTCGCGCCCCTCCGCCTCGGGAGCGGGGGAGTGCAGAAGCTCGGGCATGTGTTCGGGAGAGTTGTTGTGCATCGGGCGCCTCCGTCAGCCGAGATGGACCTTACCGTGCCGGCTTCAAGAGTGCGAGGGCAGGCAGTACGGATTGTCGCGGCGCCCCTCCCGTCAGGCGAGAGCGTCCGACAACTCTGAGTTTATTTTTCCCTTGCAATCGGCCGTGAAATCGTGAGTTGATACGTGTGCACGACCCGTTCGCTGCCGGCCGTGTCGCAAGACCCCGATCCCCCCTCTCACCCGTGAAAACGGCCGGCAGCGTTCGCGGTCGCGCACTGCTTGCCACGCGGCCTCCGATCACCGATATAGGGCGGTGACCGTCCAAGGAGGTAGCCGATGCCAGCCCGTATCTATCGCCCCGCCAAGACCGCCATGTCCTCGGGCACCGCCAAGACCAAGAAGTGGGTGCTCGAGTTCGTTTCGGAAGAAGCGCGCGAGGTCGATCCTCTGATGGGCTGGACAAGTTCCAACGACACCCAGGCCCAGGTCCACATGACGTTCGAGACCAAGGAAGAGGCGCTGGAATACGCCGCCGAACACGGGATCGACGCCACGGTGATGGAACCCAAGTCGCGCAAGACTAACGTTCGCCCCCGCGGCTACGCCGAGAACTTCGCCCACAACCGCCGCGCCGCCTGGACGCATTGAGGCGGTAGGGCCCCCGCGCCCGCAAGGGGAGCATCTCCACGACATCCGATGCCGGTGCGGAACCGGGCCGCGTGACGGCCCGGCTGCGGGTCAAGGGCGTCAATCGCCGAGCAGGTCGTCTATCCGGATCGGAAATCGGCGGACGCGCTTGCCCGTGGCGTGCCAGATCGCGTTGCCGATGGCGCCGACGGTTCCGGTGATGCCGATCTCTCCGACACCTTTCACGCCGAGGGCGTTCACGTAGGGATCGTCCTCGTGGACCGAGATCACGTCCAGCCCGTGCACGTCGGCATTGACCGGGACGTGATACCCCGCGAGGTCCGCGTTCACGATGTGCCCCCGCGCGGGGTCGTGCCTGGCCTCTTCGTGAAGGGCGAAGGAAAGGCCCCAGATCATCCCGCCGTAGAGCTGGCTCTCGGCCAGCCGCGGGTTGATGATCCGGCCCGCCGCAAAGGCACCGACCAGCCGCGTCACCCGCATCTGGCACAGGTCGGGATCGACCTTCACCTCGGCGAACACCGCCCCGTGGGCGTTCATTGCATGCGCCTCGGCCGCCTCCGGCGCGCGCGAGGCCGAGCCGGCGCCGGAGACCTCGGCCCCGCCCGCGCGGGCGAGGATGTCGGCGAAAGCGTCGCTGCGGCTGTCGTCGCCCGCGACGTAGAGGCGGCCGTCACGGGCGGTGAAGCCGGCATTGCCCGCGCCGTGGAGGGGCGAGTCCGGGTCGGCCGCGGCGATCTCGCCCAGTTGCCGGATCACGTCGCCGCCTGCGGCATGCAGCGCGCTGCCCGCCGTAGCGGTGTGTCCCGAACCGCCCGCGACGCCGGCGTCGGGCAGGCCTGAGTGACCCGCGCGGAACTCTACTTGATCCAGCGGCAGGCCCAGGCTGTCGGCGGCGATCTGGGCGAGGGCGGTCCAGGCTCCCTGGCCCATGTCGGCGGCCGAGGTCTCGACCATTGCGGTGCCGTCGGCGCGGAGGGTGGCGTTCGCCTCGGCCATGAACATCGGGCAGGGGAAGAACGCCGTGCCCATGCCCCAGCCGACGCGCAGGCCGTCGGCATCGCGCATCTGTCCGGGCTGAAGCGGGCGGTCGGCCCAGCCGAACCGCTCGGCCCCTTGGGCGTAGCATTCGCGCAGCGCCTTCGACGAGAACGGCTTGCCGGTGCCGGGCTCGGTCTCGGCGTAGTTCCTCAGCCGGAACTCCAGCGGGTCCATCCCCAGCGTCTCGGCCATCTCGTCCATCGCACATTCCAGCGCGGCCGAGCCCGACGCCTCACCGGGCGCGCGCATCGGGCCCGGCGTGCCGACGTCGAGCCGCACCGCGCTGTGCGTCGAGCGGAGGGCACCCGCTGCATAGAGCCCCTGCGAGGCGTTCGCCGCCGGTTCGATGAAATCGTCGAAGGTCGAGGTTGCGGACAGCCCCGCGTGATCCAGCACCGTCAGGCGGCCCTCGGCGTCCGTCCCGAGGCGCAAGCGCTGGCGCGTCTGGCCGCGATGGCCTACGGGGCCGAACATCTGCTGGCGGGTCAGCATCATCTTGACCGGCCGCCCGGTCATCCGCGCGGCGAGGACGGCCAAGACGTAGGGTCCGGTCGGGATCGCCTTGGACCCGAAGCCGCCGCCAAGATAGGGGCTGCGCAAGGTCACGTTCTCGGCGGGGATGCCGAAGTAGTAGGCGATGCCGGCGCAGGTCATCGACAGGGCCTGGCTGGGCATGTCGAGCGACAGGCGGTCGCCGTCCCACGATGCGACGACGGCGTGCGTCTCCATCGCGTTGTGATATTGCGGCGCGGTCTCGTAGGTCACGTCGACGCTGTGTGCCGCCGCAGCGTGACCGGCCTCCGGATCGCCGTGCACGGTGTCGGCGGGCTTGCCGAAGGCGTCGGGGTCGAAGGTGTAGTGCGCGGCCTCGTCCAGCCCGGTGCGCGGCGTCGCGATCTCGTAGCGCGGGTTCAGCAGCCGCGCGCCCTCGGTCGCCGCTTCGAGCGTCTCGCCCAGGATCAGCGCGATGGGCTGGCCGGCATAGCGGACGGTGTCGTCCTGCAGCGCCTCGAAGCGGAACGAGAACATCGTCGGCTTGTCCGAAGGGTCGCCCTGCAGCGGCGGCCGGTTCTGCGGCGTAACCACATGGGTCACACCGGGATGCGCCTCGGCCGCGGCGGTGTCGAGCGCGGTGACCCGCCCCCGCGCGATGGTGGCCGGCACGTAGACGGCATGCAGCACGCTGTCGGGGCTGTTGTCCGCGGCGAAGGTCGCACCGCCGGTCACCTTTGCACGGCCGTCGCGGCGGGTGATGGGCTGCCCGGAGTTCGAGCCGAAGCGGACATGGGTATCGAGCGTGTCAGGCATGGGCGTGGTCCTCGGCTGAGTGTCCGAACGGAGAGGCGGGCAGGGCGGGCATCTCGGCCGGCGTGCCGGCGGCGGCCATACGCAGGCTCCGCGCGGTGGTGCGGCGGGCGAGATCGATCTTCCAGGCGTTGCCGCCCGAGGGCGCGGCCCCGGCAAGCGCGGCCTCGGCGGCCCGGTCGAACAGCGCGTCGTCCGGTGCCTGGCCTGCCAGCAGCGCCTCGGCCTCGGTTGCGCGCCACGGTTTCGCGGCGACGGCGCCGAGCGCCAGCCGCGCCTCTGCGATGCGACCGTCCTCCAGCCGCAGGGCGGCGGCGGCCGAGGTCATGGCAAAGGCATAGGAGGTCCGGTCCCGAACCTTCAGGTACCGCGCGTTGGCGGCAAAGCCGGTCGCCTCGGCCGGCAGACGCACGCCGATGATCAGCTCGCCCGGCGCCAGATCCGTCTCGCGATCGGGCGTGTCGCCGGGCAGCAGATGGAACGCCGCGACCGGGATCTCGCGGGCCCCCTCGGGCCCCTGCACCTCGACCACCGCGTCGAGCGCGGCGAGGGGGACGCAGAAATCTGACGGGTTCGTGGCGATACAGGCCTCGCTCCACCCCAGGATGGCCATGCCGTCGCCGGCCTGGGCGGCATCGCATCCGGTACCCGGAGCGCGGCGGTTGCAGGCGGCGGTCGGGTCCTGGAAATAGGCGCAGCGGGTCCGCTGCATCAGGTTGCCGCCCACCGTCGCCGCATTGCGCAACTGCCCCGAGGCCCCGGCCAGCAGCGCTTCGGCCACCATCGGGGCGTGGCGCGCGATCTGGGGATGGTCGGCAAGGTCGGAATTGCGGACCAGCGACCCGATGCGGATGGCGCCGTCGGGCAGCGTCTCGATCTCGGACAGGCCCGGCAGGCGGGTGATGTCGATGACCTTGTCCGGCTGCATCGCGCCGGTCTTCATCAGGTCGACGATGTTGGTGCCGCCGCCGAGCCAGACAGCGCCCGGTTCCCACGCCGCAAGCGCGTCCTCGATCGTGGCGGGCTGTATGAAGTCGAACCGTTTCATGCCGCGTCCTCCTTCTTCAGGGGCGTCATGCTGCGCGTCGCGTCCTGCACGGCGAGGGTGATGCCGTGGTAGGCGACGCAGCGGCAGATGTTGCCGCTCATGCCCTCGCGGATGCGCTCGGGGTCGTCGCCGGCGCGGCCCTCGGCGATCAGGCCGACCGCGCTCATGATCTGGCCGGGCGTGCAGTAGCCGCACTGAAAGGCATCGTTCTCGATGAAGGCCTCCTGCACGGGATGCAGGGTGCCGTCGGCGGCCAGCCCTTCGATCGTGGTGATCTCGGCGCCGTCCAGGGTGAGCGCGAGGGTCAGGCAGGAATTGACGCGCCGCCCGTTCACCAGGACGGTGCACGCACCGCACTGGCCGCGGTCGCAGCCCTTCTTGGTTCCGGGCAGGGCGAGCCTCTCGCGCAGGAGGTCGAGGAGCGTCACGCGCGGATCGTCGAGCGCGATGTCCCGGGCCTCGCCGTTGAGGGTCAGGCTGATGGAGGGTGACATGCGGTCCTCCCGTCCTTTGGCAATGTTTGGATTGGCGGGCACTCGCGCCCGGGCGGAGACGTCTCTACAGTCGTGACGGGCACCGGAGACGCCCGCAGAGTTAATATACGGAGGCATCCTCCGTTTAGCAAGAGAGGTAGTTGGTCCCGGTGGAAACCCGCAAGCGCAAGACCCGTTCCGACGCCCTGAAGAATCGCGAACGGCTGATCGAGGCTGCAAAGGACGTGCTGGGATCGGGCGGGCCGGATGCCAGCCTGGAGGCGGTCGCGCGCCGGGCCGGGGTGGGGATCGGCACGCTCTACCGGCACTTCCCGGATCGCGAGGCGCTGTTCCACGCGGTGTTCAGCCGCGAGCTGGAGCAGCTGGCGGACATGGCCGAGGCGCTGGACGATCGCGACGATCCGGTCGAAACGCTGCGCGGCTGGCTGCATGCCAACGTCGCGCTGGTCGAGACCAAGCGCGGCATGCTCGGGGCGCTGTCGGTGGTGATGACCGAAGAGTCGAAGCAGGCCTATGCCGAACTCTCGAACCGCATCAACGCGGCGCTGAACCGGCTGCTCTCGCGCGGTGTGCAACGTGGCCAGGTGCGCGACGGCGTCAGCGCCGAGGACGTGCTGCAGACGATGTATGCGCTCTGCTACGCGCGTCCTCCGGGGCAGGCGTGGCGGAGCAACGTGCTGCGGCTGCTCGACATCTTCGTCGACGGTCTGCGCTGCGACCGGGAGCCCCCACAGGCCGGGCGCGGCTAGTTCGTTTCCGGCGGCTTGGTGAGCGGGGTCGTCGTCCGTCCAGCAGGATCGCGTGCCTTGCCGCTGCCCGGCACCTCGTGGCGGAACGTGCCGAGCTGCTCGATCCGGTACCCTTGCGGATAACTCGGCCGCGGCATCTGCGTCAGCAGGCGCGGATGGCGACGCGGCGGCAGGCGGCGAAGCAGGGCGGCCCGCAGCCGCAACGCGGCCGGGACGGATCGTTGCAGCCAGCGTGGCGCCGCCGGGAAGCCCATGCTGCGCAAGAGCGGCGCGTCGAGCAGCGCGTGCACCACGGGCCGCCCGAGGGGGACGAGCCGGCGTGGCAGGTAGAAGCCGAGAAGCAGGTCGCGGGTGCGTTCCCCGATGCGGCGGTTGGTGTCGTCGAAACGAAAGCGCTCGGCCTCGTAGGCGGCGTTGAACCGCATCATCTCGTCGAGGTCCTCGCAGATGTCCCGGATGCCCATGCGCGCCCCGAGCCCCCGGTAGTAGAGGAACCACGCCCGGCGCTCGGTCCCGGTCATCGGGCGATGGCCGAACCGGTCGAGCCAGCGGATCGGCTCGCACACGAACGTCGAAAGGACATAGCGCATGTCGTCGTTCGCGATCCTGAACCGTCCGTGCATCGCGTTCATCCGGGCGATGGCCTGCGTGCCGCGGTCGCTGTCGAGGCCGTGCTCGATCGCTTCGGCGAGGATCAGCTCGGTGTCGTCGTAGCGCTTGCGCGTCCGCGTCTCGAACTCGCCGGTCCGGGCGAGCAGGCCGGAGATCGCGGGCACGGCATAGGTGCGGAACAGCGCGAATTCCAGCGCGCGTTCAATGTCCCAGGCGAAGACGTAGGCATAGAGCAGGCGCGCGATCTCTTCGTAATCCGCCTCGGGGTCCAGCGTCGCGAGCCTCTCCGCGACCGTGTCGCCGGGTGAGGGTTTCCATATCTGGGGCGGCGCGGGGGACATTCGGGCAGGGCTCCGGGCGTGGGACGGAGACAGGGTAGCACGGCGCCGGTGCTGTCCGGCGCCGAATTGTCGTGCGGGTATGTCAGTGCCGCTCGCGCCGGACCGACCGGATCTCCGACCGTGTAAGGCCGATGTCGTCGAGCAGGTAGTCCGGTAGGTCCTCGAGATGCCGGCAGTCGCGCCGGGTCCGGGCGAAGCGGCGGGCCCACGCCAAGGGGTCGCAGGAGGCCCGCGGCGCGGCGCCGCGGCGCATCAGGCCGTCGAAGAAGAGTGTCGTCATCATGTCCTTGTCCTCCTCTCAGGCGCGGCGGGCCTGGCGCGGGACGCTGTGCCAGACGTCCGACACCATTTCGGGCCCGATCTCGACGGTGACGCCGCCGGGGCCGGCGCGAAGGGTCGACAGGCGTGCGAGCGCGGTGCGCCGGTCGGGGTCGATGTCGAGCAGGTGGTTGAAGCTGACCCGGCGCAGATAGGCCTCCAGCCGGTCGCCGGTCGCGATGCGGAAGGGGCGCCGCCCACCACGCATCAGGTACGCGGCCACCACGACGGCACGCACGCCCCCGCGCGAGATGACGCAGCTGTCGGCGAGTTCGACCAGCAGCTTGCTCTGCCCCGCGCGCACCTGTTCGACCAGAAGGTCGCAGAGGTCTCCGGCGGCGCCGGGGCCGACATAGCCGTCGACGCTGAGGATGCCGACGTCACCGAGTTTTTCGATGTGGGTCTTCATGGGTCTTAGCCCTCCTCCGGGCCGAATTGATCTGGCCCGCCCGCGGGATGGCGGGACGGGCCTCGTCACTATTTCTTCGAGACTTCGCCCCGTGGGACGGTCACCGGCATGTCCCGCCGACGCGCTACGTATCGACGAGCTTCGTTGCGGCCACCGTTGTCGCCACAGTTGTATCGCCGGCCGGACGACGTTGTTTTTCGCGTGTCGCGCAGCACGTGGAGATTGCCTTCGTGCCCGGCGCTCCGCATGATTTCGTCATGTCCGGAACGGACGACCTGAGGATTTCAGTGCTGGGAGAGCTCAGTGTGTCGGACGCGTGCGGCGAGGTACCGCTGCCCGCGTCACGAAAGGCGCGCGCGTTGCTCGCCTTTCTCGTGACGACGGGCCGGCCGCACCGCCGCGAGCGCCTGTGCGAGATGTTCTGGGACATGCCCGACGATCCGAAGGCTGCGCTGCGGTGGGCCCTGAGCAAGCTGCGCAAGGTGGTGGACCGCGACGACCGGCCCCGCCTGATCGCGGACCGCGAGAGGGTGGGGGTCTACGGGGCCGGTCTGTCGGTCGACCTGCACGCCCTTCGCGCCCGGCTCAGGGAGGATCCCGACGCCATGGCGCTGGCCGAGCTCGAGGACGCGGCGGAGCGGCTGGGGGCGGTCGTGCTCGACGGTCTCGACACCGCGGGCGACAGCGCGTTCCGCTCGTGGCTGATGGCCGAGCGCGAGGATGTCGCCGCAGACCGCATCGAGGTGCTGCGTCGCCTTGCACGGCATCCCGGCGCCTCGCGCACGGCGGCCGAGAAATGGCGCCGGCTGCTGGACGAGGCCGATCCCGAGGGCGAGACGGCGCCGGATGCCCCTCCGGCAGCCCGGCCGGCATTCGAGGCGGCCGATCTGCGGGCGCACCTGCGCAACCAGCGGATCGGGTTCTGCACCACCGCCGACGGGACGAACATCGCCTACGCCACGGTCGGTCAGGGGGCGCCGCTGGTGAAGGCGGCGAACTGGTTGACCCATATCGAGCACGACTGGAAGACCCCGATCTGGGGCGCCTGCTTTGCCGAAATCGCCCGCGACCGGACCTTCGTGCGCTATGATGAGCGGGGCTGCGGCCTGTCGGACTGGCATGTCGACCGGCTGGATTTCGCGTCCTTCGTGGACGACCTCGAGGCCGTGGTCGACAAGCTGGGGCTTAAGCGTTTCCCGCTACTGGGTATCTCGCAGGGGGCCGCCGTCTGCATCGAATACGCGGTGCGGCATCCCGAGCGCGTGTCGGGCCTGATCCTGATCGGCGCCTATGCGGCCGGGTGGAGGCTGCACGCCACCGTCGAAGAGATCGCCCGGCGCGAGGCCGTGCGCCAGCTGACCGAACTTGGCTGGGGCACCGACAACGCCGCCTACCGGCACATCTTCTCGCAGACCTTCATGCCCGACGCTGCGCCCGACGACCTGTCCTGGTTCGATGCCTTCCAGCGGCTGACGACCTCGGCCTCGAACGCGGCGCGGTTCCAGGACGCGTTCGGAGACATCGACGTGCGGCACCGCCTGGCCGAGGTGCGCGCGCCGACGATCGTGCTGCACGCCGTGCGCGACCAACGCATCCCCGTCGACCAGGGCCGCACCATCGCCGCCGCGATCCCCGACGCGCGGTTCGTGCCGCTCGACAGCGCGAACCACGTCCTCGTGGACTACGAGCCGGCCTGGGCCGATTGCATGGCGCGGCTCCGCGATTTCCTGACCGAGGTGGCCATCTGACCTGGCCGGGCCGTGGCAGGGCGAGGGTCCGGGCATACCGGGCACCCAGGCCCAGACGCGGGGCGACAAGACATTCGGAGATCGCGAAGGGCAGGGCGCGGTCGGCGAGGGAAGCCGCGCCCCGCGCGTCAGTGTGTGAGAACCCGCGACAGGAAGCTGCGGGTCCGTTCGCGCTGGGGAGTGTCGAACACCTCTTTCGGCGCCCCCTGCTCGACGATTTCGCCCTCGTGGATGTAGATCACCCGGTCGGCGACCTCGCGGGCGAAGGTCATCTCGTGGGTCACGATCACCATCGTCATGCCCTCGCGGGCCAGTTCGCGCATCGCATCCAGCACTTCGCCGATCATCTCGGGGTCCAGCGCTGACGTCGGTTCGTCAAACAGCATCAGCCGCGGCTCCATCGCCAGGGCGCGGGCCAGGGCGACGCGCTGCTGCTGGCCGCCGGACAGCTGGCTGGGATACTTGTCCGCCTGGTCGGCGATGCCCACGCGGTCCAGAAGGCGCTGGGCGGTCTCGCCCGCCTCGTCGCGGCTGGCGTGTCGCACCTTGCGCGGGGCGAGGGTGATGTTGTCGCGCACGCTGAGATGCGGGAACAGATTGAACTGCTGGAACACCATCCCGACCTCGGTGCGGATCTGCTGGAGCGCTTTGCTGGCCTTGCCGTAGGGCTCCAGCACCTTGCCGTCGACTTCCAGCTTGCCGCTCTGGAACTCTTCCAGGCCGTTGATGCAGCGGATCAGGGTGGATTTGCCCGATCCGCTGGCCCCGATGATGACCACGACCTCGCCGGGGATGACCGACAGGTCGACATCCTTCAGGACGTGTAGCGAGCCGAAATGCTTGTTCAGCTTTTCCATGCGCACGATGGGTGCGGCGTCGTCCGGTTTCCGTTCGCTCATTGTCCAACCAGTCCCTTGCGTTCCAGCAGTCTCAGCAGCAGCGACAGCGTCAGCGTGATCGCCAGGTACAGCACGGCGACCATCAGGTAGACCTCGAGCGCGCGGAACGTGGTCGCAATGTAGATCTGGCCCTGCCGGACGAGTTCTCCGACGCCGATCACGGCGAAGAGCGACGTGTCCTTGATGCTGATGATGCCCTGGTTGCCCAGGGCCGGGATCATCCGCCGAAAGCCCTGCGGCCAGATCACGTAGCGGAATGTCTGCGACCGCGACAGGCCAAGCGACAGCCCCGCCTCGCGCTGGCCGCGCTCGATCGACTGCACGCCGCCGCGCACGATCTCCGAGATATAGGCGCCAGAGTTCACCGCGATGGCCGCGATGCCGGCGGTGAGGGCGTTGATCGGGCCGCCCAGAAGCTGCGGCAGGCCGTAGAAGATGAAGAGCACCTGCACCAGCACCGGCGTGCCGCGGAAGATCTCGATATAGGCGACGGCGGGCCAGCGGAACCACGGCGCCGGGCTGAGCCGGAGCAGGCCGAAGATCATGCCGATGACAAAACCGATGGCCAGCCCGCCGAACGAGATCAGCAGCGTGTAGGGGATCCCGGCCAGCAGGTGCGGGATGGACTGGAAGGCGGCCTGCCAGTCGAATTCGAAGGATGAGTTCAAGACAGGTCTCCGTCTCGGGTCGAAGCGTCTGACGAAAGACCTCCCCGAAGAGTTAACTCCGGGGAGGCAGGCTCATGCGGCGGCGACGGTCACGGGCGTGACCGTCCGCGGGGTCACCCGCTCACTCCGCGGCGCTTTCGGCGCTGTCGCTGCTGCTGCTGTCGCTGCTGCTGCCGAACCACTCGCTGTAGATCTCGTCGTAGGTTCCGTCCTCGCGCATGGCGGCCAGCGCCTCGTTCACAGGCTCGACCAGGTCGCTGCCCTTGGCGAAGGCGATGCCGTACTGCTGGCCCTCGTAGAGCGGACCCACGACCTTGACCTGGCCTTCGCCGCGGGTCTTGGCGAAGTAGCCGACATTCGGCGCGTCGTAGAACACGGCGTCGACGCTGCCGCCCATCAGGGCCAGGTACATGTCGCCCGAGCCCGGATAGGGCGTGATCGTGGCATCGTCGCCGAACTTCTCGGTCAGGAAGTCGAAGCTGGTCGAGCCGATCTTGGTCCCGATCGTCATGCCTTCGAGATCCTCGATCGTCTCGACCTCTTCGTTGTTGGCGCCGACGAGGATCTGCAGGCCGCTGTCATAGTACGGGTCCGAGAAATCGACGATCTCGGCGCGTTCGTCGGTGATGGTGATGCCGGCGATGGCGATGTCCATGTTGCCGGTCTGGACGGCCGGAATGATGCCGTTGAAGTCCATGGTGTTGATGTTCACCTCGAACCCGGCGCGGTCGGCCAGCTCACGGATCATGTCCATGTCGAAGCCGGTCATCTCGCCGGTTTCCTCGTCCATCATCTCGAACGGGACGAAGCTGGGGTCGGTGGCCACTTGCGCGGTCTCGGTCTGGGCGTGGGCCGCGCCGGCGAGTGCGACGCTTGCGCCGATCCATCCGGCGAGCGCGAGTTTTTGGAGCGGATAGGACATGGTTCCTCCCATTTTTCTGTAAAAACAGTATCTTAGAAGATTTGATTGGTTCTTAACGGTGACGCCCCGCTTGTCGAAGGTCAAGGCGAAAACCGGACAGCGCCCGCATCGTAGGCTCCGACGGCCGTTCAGGCGGGGCCGGAGACCGGGTGGACCGCCGTCTTTCGCACCGGCGGAGAGGCCGTCTCGGCGGCATGGATTCCAAGCAGCAGCAATCCCGGCCAGAGCATGTAGGCCTCGATCTCGAGGTTTTCTCCGAAGGACAGCAGGACGATCGTCATCATCACGCTCAGCGGCAGGCGCCCGCGCGGTCCGCGGGCCGCGTCGATCAGCGCCAACCCGGTCTGCCACACCAGCGGGACCAACAGCGCGAGCAGGCCGACCATGCCCTTCACGAACAGAAGGCCCCACCAGGTGTGATGGCTGCCGATCGGCATGTACTCGACCACGTGGGCGCCGGGATGGACCGTGCCGTGCCCGAACCAATAGGCCTCGTTCTCCCACCGCTCGCCCGCGATCCGCTGCAGCGTCGCCCGGACGCGCGTGCTGTCGGCGCGGGCGCCCTTGAAGGCGGAGATGCCGTCCCGGACGGCCTGCAGCAGGAACGGCCCGGCCATTGCCAACGACGCCGTCAGCGCGGCGACGGCCTGCCACGCCCATCCGCGCAGGATCAGCGGCATCATCCGCGGTCCGGCGGTGCAGGCGACGAGCCCCACCAGCCCCATACGCGACTTCGACAGCAGGATCATCGTCACCCCAGCCGCGACACCGATGCTGCGCCAGCGGATGTTGCGCTCTTCCAGCGCGAAGCAGACCTGCAGCACGCCCAGCAGTGCGGCGAAGGGCGACCAAGGCGCGTAGAACTGCCAGCGCGGCGTCCAGCTGGCCGGATCCCAGGTGAACAGGAAGACCGAGAAGTACTCGGGCCCCGGCCCGCCGATCGCCTTGAGCGGCGAGGTGAAGATCCGCTCGGGCAGGCCGGCATAGGGCGCGGCGAAAAGGATCGGCGTCAGGATCAACGTCCAGAGCCCGACGACGCATTGCCCGCGCACGAGGACCTCGCGCCGGATCGGAAGTACCGCGCCGGCCAGCGGAAACAGTGCCAGCAGCGCCCAGCCCTTGGCCCAGCCGATCGAGGACTTGATCGACTGTTTCAGCCCGAGCCCCCAGTCGACATGGCCCACCCACAGCGCCACCAGCATCACCGCCATGCCGGCGATCCAGGCCCAGACCACCGGCGGGACGGGGCCCACCGCGCGCAGGTCGGCCCGGATCGCGGGGCCGAGATAGAGCGACAGGATCGCCAGCCCGCCCAGCAGCCACGCCAGCACGGGGCCGACGACATAGAGGGCGCCGAAGGCGTAGAAGACCCAGGTGTAGCGCAGCGCGCGCGAGATCAGCGCCTCGGCGGGGTTCAGGTCATGTGTCATTCCGCGGGCACTCCGAAGGCGTCGGGCAGGATGTCGTCGGTGGCGGGCCGCTCGGCCAGCAGCCGGCCGATCAGAGGGCGCCGCATCCAGCCGAGCGTGAGCCCGATCAGAAGGAAGATCGTGGCCGCCGCTCCCGCCGCGATCGCCAGCTTGTCCTTCGGCGACGTGGGGATTTCAGGGTGCGAGGGGGTCTCCAGCACCTGAACCAGCGGGTAGGAGGCATAGAGATCGGTCTTCGAGGTCTGCGTGCGCGCCATGGCCGAGGCGAACACGGCCTCGGCGACGGAGAAGTCGCGTTGCAGATCCTCAAGCCGCGCGGCCGGTTCGATCAGCGCGACGTTGCGCGCCTCGACCGTTTTCAGCCGCGCCGCGAAGGCCGCGTGCTCTGCGGCAAGGCCGCTGCGCTCGACATCGAGCGTCACGAGTTCGCTCAGCAGCCCGGCGCGGCTGCCGACATGGCTGATGTCCAAGGTCTCGATCTCGGCGGGGGAGAGGCCGGTCAGGCGCTGTGCGCGGGCGGTCGCCTCGCTGCGCGCGGCGGCATGGGCGGCCGCGGCGGCCTGGACGGTGGGGTGCCGCTCGCCGAACTGTCCGCGCGCCTGGGCAAGAGCGGCGGCCTGGCGCGACATCTCGGCCGCCAGCGCCGCGAACTCGGCGTCGGCGTGCAGCTTGAGCGATGCCGCCGCGCGCTGCGCGTCGACCCGCAGCGACACTTCGAGCGCGCGGACCGCCTCGGTCGTCTCGTCGAGTTTCGCGGCCAGGTCCTGCACCTGCCGCGACAGGGCGTCGGCCTCGGCCACGAACTCGGTGTACTGAGCGGCCGAGATCAGGCCCGTCTCGCGTTGCAGGCGCGAGATCTCGGCGCGCGTGGCCAGCACCGACTCGCGGTATTCCTCGATCGCCGCGCGCCCGCCGTTCTCGCGCTGGGTCACCTCGTCGTCGCGCAGGGATTCGACCTCCTCGAAGAAGGCGGTGAGCAGCGCCTCGCCGCGGTTCCGGGCCTCCTCAGGCGAGCCGCCGGTCACCGAGACATGTATCAGCCCGGTCTGGTCGACGAGTTCGACGCGCGGGCTGCCGAAGGCCGACATCGGCACGTCGAGGCTGTCGGCCGCCCGCGCGCGGATACGGTCGGCGGCGATGAGCCGCTTGTAGGTCTCGGTGGGGCTGACCGAGCTGCTGGAGAAGGGCGAGTTGGCAAAGGACGACGCCTGTCCGATCCGGTCGAGATTGACCGAGGCCGACGCGCCCGAACCGGGCAGGATCAGCGACAGCGACGAGGTGTACCGCAGCGGCGCGGTGGCGAGGTAGCTGGCGATGGGCGTCCAGATGCAGACGGCGCCGAGCGCGAAGAGCCCGGCATAGCGCGGCAGGCGCCCCAGGTCGGACGGCCGGCCGCCTTTGAGCAGGCGCATGGCCGAGAGCTGGCGGAACGGGGTGCGGACAAGGGCCGGGACCGGCGGCACGGGAAGGCGGAACGGGATACGGGGCATGGGCGAAATCTCCTCGCCCCGTGTCTATCGCCTTGGCCCCGTCGCGGCGCGCGCGTGGCCGGGTAGGGCGCGCGTTCCGGAGGATCGGCCCGCTATCCGTTCGGATGGGTCAGAACAGGCCCTGCTCCTTGGCGATCATCGCGGCCTGCGTCCGGTTCGCCGCGCCGATCTTGCGGTACAGCGTCTTGACGTGAAGCTTAACCGTCGGCTCCCGGATGTCGAGATCGCGGGCGATCTCCTTGTTCGACTTGCCGAATGTCAGGCCTTCGAGCACCTGAAGCTCGCGTTGCGACAGCTTCTCGGTCAGCGGATGGGCGTCGTCGCCGCCGCGCAGGAAGTCGAGGGGCGCGTATTGCTCGCCCATCGCCATGAACCGCACGGCGTTGACCATCGAGCGGGCCGACAGCGTCTTGGGCAGGAACCCCGCGGCCCCGGCCGCCAGCGCCTGTTCCGCGACGTCGCGGTTCGCGGTGCCCGAGATGATCGCCACCGGCGGTGCGTCCGACCGCTCCAGCAGCCGGCTCAGGCCGTTCAGCCCGTCCATTCCCGGCATCGAGAAGTCCAGCAGCACCAGGTCGTAGGAGGTCAGCCCGAGCATGCGCTCGGCCTGTGCGAAGTCGGCGGCGGTGTCGGTCGTGAAGCCGCCTTCGCCGTCGAGATACAGAACGATCATGTCGCGGAGCAGATCGTGATCGTCGGCGATGAGAATACGCATGGCGTCTCCGTTTTCGCTCCGGGCACTGTTCCGTTCCGATGGCGTCGGGGCAATCCGTGCAAGCGCTTCTCGTGACATTTTTCTTTCCTGATCGGTCTTCTACCGACGGGCGACTCGTCGGCGCCCGGCAGATGAAGAGAACATTAACTTCGTGACGAAAACAGGGCGAAGCCGGCGAGGTGAGCTATCCGATGGGATAGAATGTGCGCCGAATGTCACGGCGGGAACACCCCGAGGGGCGGAGGGCGGCCTCGCCGGGATACGAAACGCGCTCCGTTCGCGTCCCGCCGCTCTCCGACCGCTGCGTTGAGCGGGGCGGTGCCGTGGCGCAAGTCTCTGGAAATTCCACGTTATTCCAGGACACACTCCATGACCATCGCCGCCGATCCCACGAGCTTCCGCGCCTTGCAGGCCGTTTCCCAGCCCCATGCCCAGCCCGAGACCGGGGGCCTCTCGTCGCATCCCCTTTTCGGGCTGCGGGTCGTCGACGGCACCGCCCGGCAGATGATCGACCGGCTGCTGACACCCGGTGCGCGGCGTCGCGTCGCGTTTCTCAACGCGCATTGCGTGAACGTGCTGGCCCGCGACGGGGCCTATGCCGATGCGCTAGCCACCGCCGACGCGGTCCTGCCCGACGGGATCGGCATCGAGCTGGCCGCGCGGATGACGGGGCGGCGCTTTGCCGAGAACCTCAACGGCACGGACTTCGTGCCCGAGCTGCTGCGCGACGCGGCGCGGCGCGGCCTGTCGGTGTTCCTGCTGGGCGGGCGCCCCGGCGTGGCGTCCGCTGCGGCGGACCGTCTGTGCCTGTCCATCCCCGGCCTGCGGGTTGCCGGCACGCGGGACGGCTATGACGGGATGGCGGACGAGGACGCCGCCATCGCCACGATCAACGCCTCCGGGGCGGACATCCTGCTGGTGGCGCTCGGCGTGCCGCAGCAGGACACGTGGCTGGCCCGTACCGCGCCGCGGCTCTGCCCGCGGCTGACGCTGGGGGTCGGCGCGTTGTTCGACTTCCTCGCCGGCCGTGTCCGCCGGGCGCCGGCACCGATCCGCGCCGCGCGCTGCGAATGGGCCTGGCGCCTGGCGATGGAGCCGCGCCGTATGGCGGGGCGGTACCTGTGGGGCAACCCGGTCTTCATGCTGCGCGCGGCATGTCACGCCTGGGCCGAGCGGGACGAGGTCGCGCTGGCGCGGCGTGGCATCGACGTGGCGCTGGCGGGGGGCGCGTTGCTGCTCCTGTCGCCGATCGTCCTGCTGCTCGTCGCGGCGATCCGGCTGGACAGTGCCGGGCCGGTCCTGTTCCGCCAGACCCGGATCGGGCGCGGCGGGCGTCCGTTCACCATGTTCAAGTTCCGTTCGATGCATGTCGACGCCGAGGCCCGCCGCGCCGCTCTTCTGGCGCAGTCGGACCGCGCGGGCGTGTGCTTCAAGTCCCGCAACGATCCGCGCGTCACGCGGGTGGGGCGCGTGTTGCGGCGGTTCTCGATCGACGAGCTGCCGCAGATCCTCAACGTGCTGCGCGGCGAGATGTCCATCGTCGGCCCGCGCCCTGCGCTGCCCGAAGAGGTCGCTGCTTATCCCGCGCGGGCGCATGGGCGGTTGTCGGTCAAGCCGGGCCTGACCGGTGTGTGGCAGGTATCGGGCCGGGCCGAGATCGGGTTCGACAAGATGATCGACATGGATATCGCCTATGCGCGCTCGCGCAGCATCTGGCTGGACCTGATGCTGATCGCCTGCACGTTTCGGGCCGTGCTGGGCGGGCGCGGTGCCTACTGAACAACGGCGGGCCGACCTATCCGTCCGGATAGGTCGGCTGCTCCGATGCCCCCCTGACGCGCGCGATGGCGGCGTGGCAAGGAAGGCGGGTCGAAACTTGCGAGGTGACATCATGTTCGCTGCACATCTCCTGCGCTCTGCCCTGGCCCTGGCGGCCTTCGCGGCAGGTCCCGTGGCTGCCCAGGACCTGCCCGCCCCCGAGGGTGAGCCGATCCTCACCGTGACCGGCGCCATCGGCGTCACCAACGACGGCGATGCCGCGGTGTTCGACCGCGCGATGCTGGAGGGGCTGGACCCCGTGCAGATCGTGACCGAAACCATCTGGACCGACGGCGTGCAGACCTTCACCGGCGTTCCGCTTGCGCGGCTGATAGAGGCGGTCGATGCCGAGGGCGCCATGCTGTCGGCCAAGGCGATCAACGACTACGCGGTCGAGATCCCCCGAAGCGACTGGGTCGAGGACGGGCCGATCTTGGCCTACCTGAACAACGGCACGCCGATGTCCGTACGGGACAAGGGGCCGCTCTGGGTGATCTACCCCTACGACGACAATCCCGATTATCAGACCGAGGTCGTCTATTCCCGCAGCATCTGGCAATTGAATCGGATCGAGGTCACGGATTAACCTTCGGCCCCCCGAGGGCGAGGAGGATCGATTGCCACCGTTGCACGCGTTTCGCGCGAAACTGCGCCGGCCCGCGCGGCCGGCCCTCTTGGTGGCCGGCATCGCGCTGGTCGCGGCGCTGGTGGCCTGGATGGCCGTTCTCGCCCTGCGCGAGATCGACGATCTGGGCACGGCGAACTCGGACAATGTCCAGTGGAGCCTCGCGCAGATGGATGTCGAGTATCTGCGCTTCCGCCTCGCCGTGGCGGATGCGCAGACCGGCACGGCCGACCTCGACACGGTGCGCCGCCGGTTCGATGTCTTCTACAGCCGCATGTCGACGCTCGCCGCCGGCGAGGTGTTCCTGCCGCTGCGGGGGCGGGCCGAGTTCGAGAGTGCGCGGCAGGACATCGCCGGCTTCCTCGAGGCCACGGTGTCGCTGATCGACGGCCCCGACGCCGAGCTGCGCGCGGCGCTGCCGGACATCGCCACCCAGGCGGCCGGGCATGCCGAGGACGTGCGCGACCTGTCGCTCGCCGGTCTGGCCGCCTTTGCCGAGCTGTCGGACGAGCGCCGGGGCGAGGTCATGGCGACCCTGGCGCGGATGGCGCTTCTGCTGGTCGTGCTGTTCTCGGGGCTGGCGCTGCTGGCGATCTGGCTGTTGCGTCTCAACCGGCTCAGCGAGAGACGGGCGCGTCAGGTCGAAGAAACCGGAAACCGGATGCGCTTGATCGTCGAGACCTCTCTTGACGGCATCATCGTTTCCGACGCCGACGGCCGCATCCTTGACCTCAACCAGTCGGCCCGACGCATCTTCGGCTATTCCGACGCCGAGGCGCGCGGAGCCGAGGCGCTGTCGCTGTTCTTCCCCGACGAGGATCCCGAGCGGGCGCGGGAAGGCGCCTTGCGCTTCATCGGGGCGCAGCGCCGCCCGAACCCCCACGAGCGCCAGTTCGAACTGGTGGGCCGGTCGCGGGACGGCCGCACCTTTCCGGTGGAGATCTCGGTCGACCGCGCCGAGGGGCCGGACGGGCCGATCTACGTGTCGTTCCTGCGGGACATCTCGCGCCGCAAGGCGGCCGAAGAGGGGCTGACCGAGGCGCGCGACCGTGCGCTGGCCGGCGAGAAGGCCAAGGCCGAGTTCCTCGCGGTGATGAGCCACGAGATGCGGACGCCGCTCAACGGTCTTCTCGGGTCGATCCAGATCCTGCGCGACACCGAGCTCGACGATCGGCAGAGCGGGTTGCTCGACACGATGCACTCGTCGGGCGACCTGCTGCTGGGCCTGGTGAACGATGTGCTGGACCTGTCGAAATACGAGGCGGGCAAGATGCGGCCCGAGGCGCGGGTCTTCGACCTGCAGCAGCTGTTCGACAGCGCCGTCGAGACGACCGCGCCCCTGGCCGCGGCCAACGACAACGTCGTCTCGGTCGAGTGGATCGGACCGCCGGCGGGCGATGTCGAGGGCGATCCGCGCAAGCTGCGGCAGATCCTTCTGAACCTGTTGGGCAACGCGTTGAAGTTCACCCATGGCGGGCGCGTCGACATCGAGGCCGAGATGCTGGGCCGGGACCGGCTGGAAATTCGGGTGATCGACACCGGCATCGGCATCGCCGAGGCGGATCTAGACCGGGTCTTCCAGGATTTCGAGCGGGCCGATTCCTCGTATGTGCGCCAGGCTGGCGGCACGGGGCTGGGACTCGGGATCGCCCGGCGGCTCGTCGGCATCCTCGGGGGAGAGATCGGGGCCGAGAGCGAGCCGGGCGAGGGGAGCCTGTTCTGGGTGCGCGTGCCGATCTCGCTCGCGGGGGCCGGGACCGCGGGCGTTCCGGCGGCCCGGACCGACGCGCCGCGCCCGGCCGTGCCGCTCTCGGTGCTGGTGGTCGAGGACAACGAGATCAATCGCCTCGTCGCGCGTGAGATGTTGCAGGCCGACGGCCACACGGTGACCGAGGCGGTGAACGGTCGGGCGGGCGTCGAATGGGCCGAGAGGCAGCGCTTCGACGTGATCCTGATGGACATATCGATGCCCGAGATGGACGGGCAGGAGGCCGCGCGCCGCATCCGCGCGGGCGGAGGGCCGTCGTCGCGAATCCCGATCGTCGCCGTGACGGCCCACGCGCTGCCAGAAGAGTTGGCGCGCTTCCGCGAGGCGGGGATGGAACTTTGCGTCTCCAAGCCGATCGACCGCACCGTTCTGTCCCGCGTCCTGGCCACGATCGGCGGCGGCGACGCAGACCCTGGCGCCGGTCCCGCGTCCGAGGCGGGCGGGCTGATCGACACGGAGGTCCTGTCGCAATTGCGGCAGGCGATGGGCGACGCGACCTTCCTGACCCTCAAGGAGAAGTTCCTGGCCGAGACCGAGGAGACGCTCGCAGGCTTCGGCGCCGGGATCGAGCCGGACGTGCTGGCGCGCGAGGCGCATAAATGCGCCGGCTCCTGCGCGGCGTTCGGCGTGGTCGAGATGCGGCAGGCGCTGCAGCGGATCGAGGCCGAGGCGAAGGCGAACCGGTGGCCCGAGGCAGAGCTTCGGGGCCTGCCCGCGCTCTGGGCTCGCAGCCGCGCGGCGCTGGAGGCCGTGGCACGCGATCCACAGGTCTGACACGTCGCAGCTTCGTGCACGAAAAGGGCCGCCGTGCAGCGACGCGCCGGCGGCCCTTCTTTGCGCCCTTGAAGGATCAGGGGATCAGGAACCCCGCGGTGACCACGCCCACGACCCGGCCGACTTCGGCGATGTTGGTCACGCCGCTGTCGTAGCAGGCGATCGAGTCGCCCGGCAGCAGGTAGGGGTCGTAATCGTCCCGGTCGGCGCGAGCGCGCATGTCCTCGATGCTGCGCTCGATCACCACCGAGATGCCGGTCACCGGATTGCGCGAGAACAGCGCCGCCGACCGCTTGGCGCTGGTGGCGCGGGCGCCGCCCACGCAGTTGGCGTCCACGACCGCCTGCATGAACCGGGTGCCATAGGGCACCTCGCGCACCGTCTGGCCGATGGCCGAGATCGCGTTGCCCGTGGCCGGCTGTGTCAGGTTCGACAGGTAGAGCGAAATCCCCGCCGGGCTGATCGGGCTGGGACGCATCAGCGCGTCCTGGAAGCAGTGGCGCGTCGGCACGTGGATCTCGTCCCCCGTCAGCAGCATCACGTCGTCGGCGGCGCGGCCCTGGATCATGCCCCGCAGGTCGAGCACGTAGTTCGTGCCGCCGCGGGTCAGGCGCACGCGGGCGAGGTCGGCGTCGGGCCGGACGCCGCCGGCATTGCGCACCGCGACCGACAGGTTGCGGCCCTCGGTCGAGGCCCCGAGCGCGGCCTGCCGCAGCGTGTCGATGCTGTCGCCGGGCACGCCGCCGATATCCACCGGCTGCGGCTCGAACACCGCGCCGGACACCGCCACGCGGGCGGGTGCGAAATCGGCCACCAGCAGCGACACCGCCGGGGTCACGCCGTAATAGCCGTCGGCGACCAGCGCGCGCCGGACATCCGCCGCGACCTGCGCGGTGGTGCGGCCCTGGGCCGGGATCGGCGCGAGGAAGGGCAGCTTGAGTGTCCCGTCGCGCGAGACGACGAACGATCCGGTGAACGTGTCGTCCTGCGGCACGCGCAGGTCCAGAAGGTCGCCCCGCGACAGAAGCTCGCCCCTGAGAGAGGCCGGCACCGCGCCCGACAGCTTGCCGCCCGCCGCGCCATCCTCGCCGCTGAGATAGCCCGCGTCCTGGGTACAGCGGGACAGGTTCATCGTGGCCGAGACCAGCGTCGGCGCAGCGGCGCCGCGGCCCTCGGGCGCGCGGTACTGGGCCTGGTAGGCGGCGCCGCGCGTCGCGGGTTCGATGTTCTGGGGATGCGGGGCGCGGGCGCAGCCGGCGCCGAGCAGGAGGGCGAGGGCGCTCACGGCGGAGGTCAGCTTGGACAGGGTCATGGCAGCGGATCTTTCGGGTGAAGGGGCAAACACTGGTCATCCTGATACCCGCCGGAGGTTGAGCCGGTCACGTCCGCGGCCGGATAACGCGTGTATCCGGAGGGATAGGTCCGGGCTCGAACGCGCCTCTCCGCTCGCCCTCGGCGCGCGCGACGGAAGCCGCCACGACGGGCTAGACCGATGCCACGCCACGTTCCGGCGTCACCAACGGATCGGACCATGACACTCACCCGCCGCCTCGGCCCCTTCACGCGAAACCTGCTGGCCTATGGCCTGTCCGAAGCCGCCGCCAAGGCGTCGCGCCTGGCCGTCGTCGTCGCCGTGGCGCGGACGATGGACGCCGGCGCGATCGGCGTCGCCGCGGCGGCGCTGGCGGCATCGGACATCCTCAAGGCGCTGACCGAGAACGGGGTCGGACAGCGGATCATCGTGGCCGCCGACCGCGACCTCGCCGCGGTCTGCCGCACCGCCCGTCGCATCTTCCATGCCTGGTGCCTCGGCCTTGTCGCGATCCAGCTCGGGCTTGGGGCGGCGCTGTGGTGGGCGAGCGGCGAGGCCGCGCTGTTCCTGCTGGTGGCGCTGCTGGCCGGCGAGTACCTGTTCATGCCCGGCGGGCTCGTGAACTGCGCGCTGGCGATGCGCGCGGGCAAGCTGCGCCAGACCGCCGCCATCGCCGCTGGTCAGGTCGTGGGCGCCAATGCGCTGACCGCGCTGCTCGCCGTGGTGATGCCGGGGCCGCTGGCGCTGGTGCTGCCTCGCCTTCTGGCCGCGCCGATCTGGCTGATCGCGATGCGGCGGCTGCACCCCTGGCAGCCCGACACCGCTGTCGCGCCCGCGCCGCTGACACCCTTCGTGCGCTACGGCGCCGCCGTGCTCGGGACCGAAGTGGTCAAGGCGCTGCGGTTGCAGGCCGACAAGCTGCTGGTCGGCGCCCTGCTGGGGGCCGAGGCGCTGGGGCTCTATTTCCTGGCGTTCAACGCGGGCCTCGGGCTGGCGACCTCGTTCTCGCAGGCTTTCGCGACCGCGCTGTTCCCGCATCTGTGCACCGCGACCGACCGCGCCGCCGCGCTGCGCCAGGCCATCCTCGTCAGCCTTGGCGTGCTGGTGCCCGCGGTGCTGCTCCAGGCGCTGATGGTGCCGCTCTATGTGCCGGTCCTGTTCGGCGACGCCTGGGAGGGGCTTACCCCCGTCGTCCGCATCCTGTGCCTGTCGGCGATCCCCGCGATCGTCTGGTCCGCCGCGGCCCAGTGGCTGCGGGCGCAGGACCGGCCGCAGGTCGAGTTCTCGGTCACCGTCGCGATGACCCTCGCGCTGCTGGCCAACACCGTCATCCTTGCCCCGCACGGCCTCGTGGCCATCGCCTGGGGATACCTCGCGATTTCCGCCGTGGCGCAGATCGGCGCCGCCCTTCCAACCCTGACACGTGCCTTTGCGCCGCTGCGCCCGAGGATTGCCTGACATGCCCCGCTACTCGATCATCGTCCCCTGCCGGAACGCCGAAGACACGCTGCCGCTGACGCTGCAGAGCCTCTGCGACCAGACATTCACCGACTGGGAGGCGCTTCTCGTCGACGACGGCTCGACCGACGCCACCCGCCTTCTGCTGGACGCGGCTGCTACGACCGACCCCCGCTTTCGCGTCATCGCCGGTCTCGGCGCGGGTCCGGCCGTCGCGCGGAACATGGCGATGACCGTCGCCCGCGGCGAGATCCTCGCGTTCTGCGACGCCGACGACATGTGGGCGCCGGAAAAGCTGGCCCGGCTCGACGTCGGTTTCGCTGACGGCGGCATCGCGGCGCTGTACTCACGGATCGCGTTCTTCGACGAGGGCGCCGTGCGCACCCTGTCGCGCATCCCGGAGGGGCCACTGACGGTGCCGCAGCTGCTGGGAGAGAACCCGGTCTGCACCATGTCCAACATCGCCGTCCGCACCGACGTGTTCGCCGAGACCGGCGGCTTCGACGAGACGATGGTCCACAATGAGGATCTCGAATGGCTGATCCGCCTGGTGGCAGCCGGTCACCGGACCGTCGGGGTGGGCGAGGTGCTGACCTTCTACCGCACCAGCCCAACGGGCCTGTCGGCCGATCTGGCCAGCATGCGGCGGGGGCGCGAGGCGGCGCTCGCCACCGCGCGGGCGCTGGGATACCGCCCCGCCCGCCGGCACGAGGCGATCCACCTGCGCTATCTCGCCCGTCGCGCGCTGCGGGTCGACGCGCCCGGGGCCGAGGCGCTGCGCTTCGTGCTCGCAGGGCTGCGTCACAGCCCCTCTGCCTATTTCTCCTGCCCCCGACGGGGCGTGCTCACCCTGGCCGGCGCCATAGCCGCGCCGTTTCTCCCCCGGCGGCTTCGCCGCTTCCTCTTCGCCTCCTGAAGGACCGGACCCATGCCCCAGGCAACCATCGTCGTCCCCGCCTACAACGTCGAACGGACGCTGCCCGCAACGCTCGCCAGCCTGCGCGCCCAGACCCACCGCGATTTCGAGATCGTCGTCGTCGACGACGGCTCGACCGACAGAACCGCCGCAATCGCCCGCGCGACGGGCGACCGCCGCGTCCGCCTTGTCCAGCAGCCGAACCGTGGGCTGGCCGGGGCGCGAAACACCGGCATCCAGAACGCCCGCGGAGTCTACGTCGGGTTCTGCGACGCCGACGACCTGTGGCGGCCGGGCAAGCTGGCAGCGCACGTGGCGCATCTCGAGGCCGCACCCCATGTCGGGCTGAGCTATTGCGGCTCGGAGTTGATCGACGAGGCGGGGCAGCCCCTGGGCCTGTCCCAGACTCCGCGCCTGCGCGACGTGACCGCGGCGCATGTCTTCAAGCGCAATCCGGTCGGCAACGGCTCGGCTCCTGTGATGCGCCGCGCCGCGCTGGACGCCATCGCCTGGCGGCCCGTGGCCGAGCCGCACCGCGATTGGTGGTTTGACGAGACCTTCCGGCAGTCCGAGGACATCGAGTGCTGGCTGCGGCTGGCGCTGACGACCGACTGGGAGATCGAGGGCGTGCCCGGTCTGCTCACCCGTTACCGTATCGCCGGCGGGGGGCTGTCGGCCGGGATCGCCGCGCAATTCGCCGCGTGGGAGCGGATGGTCGACAAGCTGCGTCCTGTGGCGCCCGGCTTCATGGAGCGCCACGAACCCGCCGCACGAGCCTATCAGCTGCGCTACCTCGCCCGACGGGCCGTCAGCGCGGGGCAGGGGCGCCAGGCGCTCGACCTCGGTCTGCGGTCGATGGCGCTGTCGCGCCGGCCGCTGATCGAAGAGCCGGTCAAGACCGGCACCACCCTCGCTGCCGCCGCCGCGCTGCACCTGTTCCGCAAACTGCCCCTCCGCGCCGCGACCCTGTCGCGGGCCGGCGCCTGATCCGAAGGACTTTCACCATGATCCGCATCGCTCATCTCGTCGACGACACCGGGGCCGGTGGCGTCACGCGCTATCTCGACTTTCTCGCCGCCGATCCCGTCATGGCCCGGAGGATGACGCATCGCATCGTCCCCGTCTCGCGCACGCGTCCTGCCGCCACCGCGATCAAGGCCGACCTGATCGTCTCGCACCTTACCGTCACGTGGCGCGGATTGCCGGGGCTGATGGCGCTGCGCGCGCGCCATGCCGGCACGCCGATCGTGCATGTCGAGCACAGCTATTGCGCCGGTTTCGTCGCGGCCAATGTCCGTGCCCGGCGGCGTTTCCACACGCTGCTGCGCACCGCCTACGCCCTGTTCGATCGGGTGGTCGCGGTGAGCGAGGCCCAGGCCGAGTGGCTGCGCCTGCGCGGGCTCGTCTCCGACGCCGCGCTGTCGGTGATCCCGCCCTGCGTCGAGCTGAAAGCGTTCCACGCGCTGCCGGCGCCCGAGGGATGCCGCACGATCGGCGCGATCGGCCGGTTCGACCGGCAGAAGGGCTTCGACCTGTTGATCCGAGCCTTCCGTGCGCTGCCCGAACCGACGCTCGTGCTGCGGATGATCGGCGACGGGGAAGAGCGGGCCCGGCTCGAGGCGCTGGCCGAGGGCGATCCTCGGATCCGGTTCGAGGGCTTCGCGTCCGATCCGGTCGCCGCGATGGCCGGATGCGACGCCGTCGCGATGCCCTCGCGCTGGGAGCCCTACGGTCTTGTCGCGCTCGAGGCCCGCGCCGCCGGCCGCCGCCTGCTGGTCAGCGGCGCCGACGGGTTGGCCGACCATGTGGGCTACGGGGCCACGCCGGTGCAGGGCGGCACGGTCGAGGCCTGGACCGAGGCGCTGCAGGCGGTGCGCCGCGGCGAGGCGGAGGTGACGTTCGGGGCCGTCGCGGATGGCGGGCGGCAGTGCCGGTCGGGTTGGGATGCGCTGGTGTCGACAACGCTGGGTGCGGTGTCCGAACCGGACGTCCTGCCCGGCGCGCTGCCGGCCTGACGGGGCGGTGATTGCGGGGAGCGCGCGGTCTGGCGTATGCTCGGTCAAAATGATGTCGTCGAGCAGCAGGACGGATCGCGCATGACCCCTCTCACCCCGGCCCCGCGGGTCGCCTTGGCGCTTGTCGCCCTCACCGTCCTGGCAGGCTGCGGCATGTCCGAACCTCAACAGGCCCCGCGGCACAGCGATGTCGAGTGCCTGCAGCGGGCGATGTATTTCGAATCCATCCGGTCGAGCCGGGACGGCATGGTCGCCGTGGGCAGCGTGGTGATGAACCGCGTCGGTTCGGACGAGTTTCCGGGGACCGTCTGCGGCGTGGTCAGCCAGGACCGGCAGTTCGCGCCCGGCGTGATGTCGCGCCGCATGACCAGCCGTGCGACCCCGCTGGTGCGGCAGACCGCCGTCGCCGTGCTGCGCGGCGAGCGGCACCCGATGGTGTCGGACGCGCGGTTCTTCCACGCAGCGACCTACCGGGCGCCCTATGACAACATGCACTACGTCGCCACGGCGGGCGGCAACGCCTTCTACGAAAAGCGCCCGTCCGAGCTGGTGACCCAGCCCTCGCCGGTTGCCCCGATGGAAGGCCTCACCGGCGGGTAGGTGCGTGGCGCCTACTGCTCGGCCGAGAGAAGCTCGGCCTGCTTCTGCCGGGGAAGGTGCAGACCCTGGGCTATGGCATCCGCGATCCGCTTGGCGGCGTGGCCGTCACCATAGACCTTGCGGGCCGCGGGGCTTGGGGGTGACCGGGACTGCGC
This sequence comes from Tranquillimonas rosea, assembly GCF_900111315.1. Taxonomy (GTDB): domain Bacteria; phylum Pseudomonadota; class Alphaproteobacteria; order Rhodobacterales; family Rhodobacteraceae; genus Tranquillimonas; species Tranquillimonas rosea. Next base: position 305,839 of record NZ_FOGU01000004.1, on the reverse strand, counting down.
CAGCGCCGTGGCCTCGCGCAGGATCCGGTCGGGATCGGTGCCCACGAGCTTGCAGATCCCGGCCTTCACGGCCTCGGGACGCTCGGTGACCTCGCGCATGACGAGGACCGGCTTGCCGAGCGCGGTCGCCTCTTCCTGGATGCCGCCGGAGTCGGAAATGATGAAGTCCGCCTGTCTCATCAGGTGGACGAATGGCACGTAGTCCATCGGATCGAGCAGATGGATGTTGTCGATGTCGCCCAGCATCCCGAGGACGGTGTCGCGCACGTTCGGGTTCAGGTGTACGGGATAGATGATCTGGTGCGTGGGGCAGGTCTCGGCAATCGCCCTCAGGCCCCGGCAGATGTTGCGGAACCCCTCGCCGAAGCTTTCCCGCCGGTGCCCGGTGACGAGAATCCACGGCGCCTCGGCGGGGATCCGGCGCGTCACGGACGACAGGTCCGCCTGCGCGTGTTCCAGCACCCAGAACAGGGCGTCGATGACGGTATTGCCCGTCACCACCATGCTGTCCGCGCCCACGCCCTCGCGCGCCAGGTTGGCGGCGGCGTGCCGGGTCGGCGGAAAGTGCAGGTCGGCGATGGATGAGATCAGGCGGCGATTCCCCTCTTCGGGGAAGGGGGCGCGCTTGTCATAGGTGCGCAGGCCGGCCTCGACATGGGCCACGGGGATCTGCAGGTGAAAGGCGGCCATCGCCCCGGCGAAGGCCGAGGACGTGTCGCCCTGGACCAAAGCGAGGTCCGGCGCGGCCTCTTCGAACACCGTGCCGAGCCCGCGCATCACGTCCGGCACGAGGCCATTGAGCGTCTGGCCCGGCCGCATCGCGTCGAGGTCGAACCGCGGGACGATGTCGAACACGCGGAGCACCTGGTCGAGCATCTGCCGATGCTGTGCGGTGGCGCAGACGCTGACGTCGAACTCGTCCGGCCTCGCGGCCATCTCCAGATAGACGGGCGCCATCTTGATCGCCTCGGGCCGGGTTCCGACGATGAGCAGGACGGATGTCATGGTGTGCCTCCGGAGGTGTCGAGCGTGTGGCGTTCCTCGAGGCTGGCATCGAGGAGGTACTTGAGACCCCAGTTGTTGACGCAGAACGGCAGGTATCCCCCGTCGATCGGATAGGCGGAGGGAAGCCCCCCGACCCATTCGGCGTCGTCGAGCGAGGACGCGCAGCACGCTCGCAACCGGTGCATCAACCGCCGGGAGATGCCCGAGTATCGCCCCGCGCCGTCCATCCGGTCGGCCTTGAAGCCCACATCGGCGAGCTGGGCGATCGCCGTCAGCGCGGTGAAGCCGGTCGAGGTGGTCAGGTCCGCGTTCACGAAGGCGCCCGGCACGCGGTCCGTGCGCCGGATTTCATCGTGCAGGGCGTCGACCGCGGGGCGCACCGCGTCGAGATAGCCGTGGCCGGGGGCGATCTCCTCGGCCTTCAGGAACCCTTCGATCGTGTAGACGAAGGGGTGAAGGAAGGCGACGCCGGGCCGCACGCCAGGGAACTCGCAGCCCTCGATATACCCGTCGGGGCGAAGCCGGGGCCGCAGCGCGGCGAGGCAGCGGTGCCCCGCATCGCGGATGGCGGGGGCGTCGAGCGTCACGCCGGCCTCCAGCAGGGCATACCCCACAAGCGCGTTGTGGCTGCCGAAGGCCGGGAAGGCGAGATGTCGGTCCCATGTGCCCGAGGCCGCCTGGGTCGCGACGAGGAACTCCGCGAGGCGGCGGGCCGGGGCCTCGTAGGGCACCTTGCGCCGTGCCATCGCGGTGAGGCCCTGGAGGATCGCGCCGCAATCGAAGATCACGATCTCTTCGGGCGCCGGGGCGGTGGTGCCGGGTGGCTCGATGTTGCAGCGGATCGCGCCGTTTCCGAGTTGCCGAGACACCAGCCACTCCGCCGCGCGGGAGGCGCGCCGGTCCTGTCCCAGCGCCAGTAGCGTTGGGATGCTGTAACCGGTGGTCTCGGGGTAGGGGCCGTCGTAGCGCCGCGTCCGGGCATTGTAGCTGGCCGGTATCCCGCCACAGCGCCAATAATCCTGCCCGCGCGCGATCCAGCCGATTCCGTTCCGTATGGTGGCGTCTACGCTCGCGGGGTCGGTGGTGGTCAGTATTTCGCCCAGCCGCAGGGGCCAGGCGCGGCGCTCGGCCAGCGTGCGCGCCGCAAGGTCGACGCGGCCGGAACTGGTGATGCGCCACAGCGTGCGCGCCAGCGATCCGTCTGCCGGGGTGCGCATTCGTCGCGTCGGGGCGTGGGGACGGATTTCGGCGTCGTGCATTCGGGTCTCTCCAGTTTCCCGCATCCGCGAGCGGTCAGGCGGCGGCCCGCACTTCGATGTTCTCGACAAGACGGTTGGCCAGGACCGACCACGAGGCCTTCGCCGCGACCTCGCTTCGCCCGCGCCGGCCCATGGCGCGTCGGGTCTCGGCGTCGGCGGCCAGCCGGGCGAGCGCGGTGGCCAGGGCGTCGATGTCCCGCGGCGGGACGAGCAGCCCGGTCTCGCCATGGCGCACGACCTCGCGCACCGAGGGGCGGTCCGCCCCCACGGCGGGAAGCGCGGCGGCGGCGTATTCCGTCAATTTCATCGGATTGCCGTAATCCAGCGTGTCCGGCAGCACGCCCACGTCGAAGGCGGCGAGGTAGGCCGGGATCTCGTCGGGCTGCACTGACCCGACCGAGGTGACGCGGTTGGCGATGCCCAGCTGGCCGGCGCGGTCGAGAACGGCGGACAGGTTCGGCCCCGTGCCGACCAGAAGCAGATGGGCATCCGCGCCGGTGGGCATGCGGCCGAGCGCCTCCACCAGCAGGTCGACGCGGTGCCAGTCCAGGAACGAACCGGCGAACCCGATCACACACCGCCCGCCCAGGCCGAGCCGGGCGCGGATGGCCGAGCCGTCGGCCCTGTCGAAGCGCGCCAGGTCGACGCCGTTGCGCACGATGCACAGCTTCTGCTCGGGCACGCCCTCTCCGACGAGGCGATCCCGCACGGAGCTTGAGGTCGCGATGACCCGCACGGCGCCGCTGGCCTGGGCCATCAGGATGCGGTGGGCGAGGGTTGGAAGGCCTGAGCCGATCTCTTCCTCTTCCGAACTTGGCGAGCAATCGTCGACGATCAGCGGCAGGCCGGACAGGCGGGCCGCGACTGCGCCCGAGGCGGCGCAGTTCATCTGCGTCTCGACGATCAGGTCCGCCCCGTGCCGCCGCGCTTCCGCCGCGACGCGCCGCCCGAACGTGCGGGAGTTCGAGTAGCGGCTCATATCGCGCAGAGTGAGGGCGAGGGGGCGCGGCATCAGCCGGCGCAGCACGCCGCGGTATCCCGCGACCATGAGGCCGGTGCCGGTCATGGCGGTGCCGGTGTCCGAACTGCTGGTGCGTTCGACCACGTGCACCTTGTGGCCGTTGGAGCGGAGGGCGCCGATGAGGTGCCGTGCGCGGACGATGTCGCCGCGCGTCGAGTCGAGCGACTCGCCCCATACCGGAATGCTCCAGGTAATTTTCATCCTCCCTTGCCCCCAAGAAAACGGGTGCCGGGACCGGGACGTCCGCGTGCCCATTTGCCGCAGCGCGTCCCTCCGGCGTCCTCCCACACCAAAGAAAAGCTGCTTGGAAATCGCACTCTGAAACTCGTTCGGAGAGCGTAGGTCGGCCGTGCCGCCACCAGCAATCTGCCACTTCGGAGGGGCGGCGCCATCGAAGGGAGAGGTGAGTCGGGTCTTAGGGGGAGCGGTCGGGGCGGCCTGTCGTCCTTTGGTCTACCCCGTGAGGCTTAACGTATCTTGCCAGGGCATCTCTGGGTGCGCTTGGAGGCGACCAAGGCGACGCAGAGTTTCGGGATCGACCGCCATCTTTCGGGCGTCGACGCGCCCACGCCCTTAGGCGACCGATGATCACCGAACCCCAGGCGCATTGTGGACGTGGCGGGCGCCCGCCACGTTAGCGCGAACCACGCTCGCAGCCTTGCGCTCCCTCTCCAGCCCAGGAGAGGGCCGTCACGATGGAGCGGGAGCGGGAGCGGTGCTCGGCGTGATCCATAGGGCGCGCAGGGCGTTGAGAATGACGGCAACGTCGATCGCCTCCTGCAGGAGCGCGCCCTGCACCGGCGTCAGGTATCCCAGCGCGGCGGCGATCATGCCCGCCACCGACAGGCCAAGCCCGGCCGCCACGCTCTGCAGGGCGATCCGCCGGCACCCCCGCGCGATCTCGAGCCCGGGGACGAGGCGGTGCAGATCGTCGACCAGCAGCACCACGTCCGCCGCCTCGGCCGATGCCGCCGCGCCGCGCGCACCCATGGCGACGCCGACATCGGCAGCGGCGAGGGCAGGGGCGTCGTTCACCCCGTCGCCGACCATCATCACCGGGCCGCGCGTGCGCTCGGTCAGGATCAGCAGGACCTTGCGGTCGGGCGTCAGCTCGGCGTGCACGGCGTCGAGGGCCAGGCCTTCGGTGATCTCGCGGGCCACCTCGCGCCGGTCGCCGGTGGCCAGCACGATCCGCGGAATGCCAAGCCGCCGGATGTTGGCCAGGAACTGCGCCGTCCCGCTGCGCAGGGTGTCGGCCATCACCAGCCGCCCGGCGAGGCGCCCGTCGACTGCCACGGCGACCACCGCGGTCCCGACCGCGGGCGGCGCCGGCGGGGAGTCCGGGGCCTGCGTCAGCCGGCGGGTCACGTAGGCGGTGCCGCCGATACTGACACTGCGCCCCGCGACCGTGCCACTCACCCCTTCGCCCGGCGAGTCGACCACGTCTTCGGGTGCGGGCAGCGGCAACCCCCGCTCTTGCGCGGCCGCGACGATGGCCTGCGCGACGGGGTGCTTAGACGCCTGATCCAGCGCGGCGGCGTGGTGCAGCAGGTCGTCCTCTGCCATGCCGCCGAAGCTCTCGATGGTCACGATCCGGGGCGTGCCGCCGGTCAGGGTGCCGGTCTTGTCCAGCACGAGCGTCGCGATCCCGGCCAGCGACTCGAGCGGTCGCGCGCCCTTGATCAGCACCCCGAAATGCGCCGCCCGCGACAGCCCGGCGGCCCAGGTCACCGGCACGGCGAGGATCAGCGGGCAGGGCGTCGCCACCACCAGCACCGCGACGGCGCGGATGGGGTCGCCCGCGCCCCACCACGCCAGCCCCGCGAGGAACAGTGTCGCCGCGAGGAAGAGAAGAGAGAAGCGATCGGCGAGGCGCGACATGGACGCCTTCGAGCGCTGGGCATCCTCGACGAGCCGGACGATTCCGGCATAGGTGCTCTCGCGCGCCGGCCGCGACGCACACAGGTCGAACATCTCGCCCGCGTTTGTCGCGCCGCTCATCACCTCGTCGCCCCGGTCGCGCCGGACGGGCATCGACTCGCCGGTCAGGGCCGACTGGTCGAGCAGTGCCGTGTCCGAGCCGAGCGTCCCGTCCACCGGCGCGACATCGCCCCGCCGGATCAGCAGGCGGTCGCCCGGCGCGATGTCGTCGAGCGGCACCTCTTCGAGCGCCCCGTTCCGGTGCCGTGTCGCGGTCCGGGGCACGCGCGACAGCAGCGCCCGCATCTCGCGTCGCGCCCGTCCCTCGGCGAAGGCTTCGAGGAAGGTTCCCCCCGAATACATCACGGCGACCACGGCCGCCGCGAGCGCCTCTCCGAAGGCGAGCGCCGCGGTCATCGACAGCGCCGCGACGATGTCCAGCCCGACCTCGCCGCGCCTGATGCTGCGGGCGATCTCGACCATGAGCGCGGCCAGCACCGGCAGGACGCCCACCCAGTAGCCGACCGGCGCCGCCGAGTCCTGCCCCGCGAAACGCAGACCGAGCCCGAGGCCGAGGCCGGCGAGCGCGATGGACAGCAGGGCGATGTTCACACCGTATCTCAAAGGACGCCCCCTGCCATCCCGACCCGGCCCGCGCCCGCCGGCCGGGTCCGTCGGGCAGTATAGCCGTGTCCGGGCGGGCTTTGGTATACGCCGCGATTGTCGTCCTGTCCGGCCCGGGCCGGAGCCGCAGGTGAGAGACAGTGCCGATCCGGGCACATGACCCCAACTGTCGCCCGATCAGTCTTTCGGAGCCCTGATGCAACGCTTCAATACTGTCGCGTATGAATCTGAAATGAATAAGTTTCAGTCTGGGCTGTTCAAACAGAAAAGGGGCGCCGACGGGCGCCCCTCCTTGTGCCACTGTCTGCGGTTGGGCGTTACATCTCCGTCTGTTCGAAGACGCCGCAGCCGATGCGGTCGCCGGCATCGCCGGCCGGCTGGCTCATGTAGTCGTCCTCGCCGTCATGCATGATGAAGGCGGCGCCGTCGTCGTCGAGGATGTGGTCGTCGAGATCGAGGCGCATGTTGAAATATTCGACATCGACGATGCCGTTTTCGCCGACCACGACATTCGGCAGATCGCCCGGATGCGGGCCGTTGGCCGACATCACGCCGTGCTCGGCATCGCCGGCAACGTGACCGCCGGCCGAGGTGAAGTCGTCCGCGCTGCAATCGCCGGTCTCGTGCAGGTGAACGCCATGGGTGCCGCTCGGCACGTTTTCCAGCGCCAGTTGGACGGTCACGGCGCCCGACGCGGTCTCGTGCAGCGACGCGGTGCCCAGCATGTTGCCGTCACGATCGCTGACCGAGGCCTCGACCGAGCGCATCTCCTGCTCGGCGGTTTCGGTGGAGGCGCCGTCGTCCTGGGCGATGGCGCCGGTCGCGGCCAGCCCGAAGCCGAGAGCTGCGGTGGCGAGAGGCTTGAACATGGTAGTGCTCCTTGCTCTGTGGATTGTCCCGAAAACACGTCCCGCCGATCCGTTGTTCCGCGCACCTTGCCTTTCGCGGCCGTGCGCGCGACAACGTGACCGCGGCGCAAGGCCCGGTCCCATAGCTCAACCGGATAGAGCAGCTGACTTCTAATCAGCAGGTTGGGGGTTCGAGTCCTCCTGGGATCGCCACGCTTGCCGCGCTTGCCAAGGGGGCATATGAGTGCGCAAAATGGCGGTTTTTCGTGCGCACCCGTGTCAAGAGAATTTTCTCAGACTCGCAAGAATTCGTTTACGTTATTGATATTACGTATTTTTCATCTGATTGCCGTTGCCAGCGGAATTATGGAGTCATCGGAGTGATGATCGAACCTTCGCTGACCGGATCGTCGGAGAGGCGCTACCCAAGCGCCGCGATCGCCTCGGCACGCAAGAAGACCGGCCCGAAATCCTGATCGCCTGGGGCGAAGCGGGCGACTTGGGATGCCTTGAGCAGGCTCTTCAGGGTGTTGCGATGGTGGCCCGTCTCATCGGACAGCGTCGTCAGCGTCACGAACCGTTCATGGAAGACCGCAATATCTCGGGCCGACAGCCAGTATTGCTGCCGTCCTGTCTTGGGGTTCGTTTGCTGAGCGGCCGGAGTGTGGCCCGCTTCGATCAATGAGATGAAATTTCCATGATCGCGCAGCCCGACGGAGCGGCCGAATTCTGCGGCGATCATCATCCCGGGCGGCCCTTTTTCGACGACGGTCTTTTGTCGGGACTGCGAGGCGCGAAGACTATCAACATCAGATTTTCTGACGACAAGTCCATGCAGGCCGCGCACCCCGGCCCGCGTCCCGAGGGCAAGGCGTTTGCTGTGAATGGCGTCGACCTGGTACCGCAAGCTCAGGCCGGTCCGATTGCGGGCGAGCAGAAGGGTCTCCCAGCGGTTGTCGTTTTTCGTAACCGGCAACGCCTCCTGGTAAAGGTCCGCGACAAATTTGGCTCCATCAGGAATTCGCCACGGACTCTTCACCTTGGCAACCCGCGTGCGCGGAACCAGGATATTTTCCCTTTCGAAGGCTTCCAGTTCCATTTTGGTCGCGCCGATGGCCTCGCGCATGGTGATCGACCCGACAAGGGTCGGGATTTCTGATAGAAGATCGGCGTATGTCCTTGCATCGAACAAGCGGCGACGCTGGGGGCGGTCATCATCGTCGGAAAGCGCACCGGCCTCGACCAGGAAGTGTTCAAGGACCCCGGGGCCAATGCCCGTCTCTTGTGATGCTGTGGTAAGTGAGTGCAGGCGGCGCTCTTCGACAACTTCCCCGAGAAGGTCTTTTCCACCAGCGATCGGCCAGTGATCAAGTATCAGGTCCCGTAGAAGACGCCTGTAGGGGCCGAACCCTTTTTCTTCGACGTATTCATGATTGAGACGCGAAAACAGCGCCCCGTAGGCTTTCCTGGGTTCGGCTTCACAGGCGCGCGCAATCCTTGCCAAGGTTTCACGCACGGCATGCTCACCCTGTTTGGCGATCTCGAAGCCTGCGGCATGGTGCGCGCCGGCAGGCAGATCATCCTCGGCAGCTTTGTCGTGAAGAATGGTCTGGCCCAGAAGGCGGCAGAACGTGGTTGCGGCAAACAGCGAACGCCCGGAGAACCAGGTGTCGTCCCGGCCATCCTGAAGACGACCGTCGAGCCAGATGTCATAGGGCGTGGGCGCCACCTCTGGCAGGTCATGCCTGCCTGCAAGGATCGCGCTTCCGATCTCGGACAGGCGCGATGCGATATCGTATCGCTCCCTCGGGTTATCGGACGTCCAGAGCTTTACCAGCAGGTGGTTGTGCCGCAGGCAGACGTTGGCCTCCCGCATCTGCCAATCGCCGCGCATCACCATGGCTGCGGTTGTCGGACCGTCCGATTGCATTGCGTCTTCACGCAGGCAGACGGGACACGCTCGCACCACCGGATTGCGAAGCGCGCGGGACACGAAGATCTCTCCGCAAAACATCAACCGCACGTTCCCTGCCCGAACTCCGGTCCAGGAAAGCATGTTTTCCAACTGTGTTGGATCGAGGTCGGCCCACACTGCGAGGGCGTCGAACGCCTCTGGGTCCTGGGCGAGGAGCCGCTTGAACGATGTCCCCATGTCGTTTGTGATCTCGACGACGTCTGTGTCCCAGGTCGCGGCGAGGCGGGAAAGATAAGAGAATACCGTCTCTCGCGGCGCTGGCGGAGGATTGGAAATCGGTAAAAGGGTCATGTTCCGAAAGATCGGTTCGGTGAATTCCGGGATGGCTTGCCTTGATGGGCGTCGGGAGTCTTCTGACTGAAATAGATACCAGCCGCACACGCCATCGCATAGCCCGTCTGCCGCCCCGGAAAGACGATACGTCGTCGGTTCAAGTCAGCAGCGTCTTGTATTGGCCCCAAGGGTAGCAAGGGGGCTTCACGAGCAGGTGCCATTCCCGATGCATCAATTCGGGTATGGCCGTCGACCACCAGTGTCGAGGCGGTCAACGGCTGTCTGTCACTCCGGCGCCGCCGCCGCCTTGATGGCTGATTCAATCCGCCCGTATGCGCGCAGTGCCTCATGCCTCGAATGATGGCCATCACAGTGCTGGTGACCGTAAATATCTGCGCGCGTATCTTCGATCGTGTAGCCGAGCGCGAGGAACGCCCGATGCGCCGCCTCGGACAGCTGCGCCGGGTGCCTTGGCGCGGTCATGACAGTGACACCGGCCATTTCCCGACCGACATGGATGTAGTGCCGATCGACGTAAACGCGGACACCAGACAGGCCATACTTTTCGACGAGCCAGAGCGTTACGTCGCAGATGTCCTGCTCCATCCCGAACCGATCGGGATAGACGCTCAGGCGGCGCTTGCGCGCCGCCTGAAGGGCACAGCGTGCCGCGGCTTCGGTCGGCATGACGGAACCGCACGAGGAACTCGCTGACGCGCGCGTCATGCCAGCGCGTCATGTCGGAAGCCGGCAGACCGCGTTCATGACCGATCCGATCGAGCGACGATGGCGTCTGGTCGGCCAGGACGCGCTGGATGTCCTGCAGCGCGCCCTCGACGGCATCGGCATCCGGTATCGGCTGCCCGAAGGCGCCGTGCAGGTCGCAGAGCGCGGCGAACCCGCTTGGATCGTCGAGCGCGTCGAGCAGGTCGCAGAGACTCGCGCCGTGACGGCGGAGGTGCTGCTCCGCCGCGTAGGCGGCGCCGAGACGCGCCTCCGCGGTGTCGAGGGTGTTCGTGTTGAGCATGATGATCTCCCTTTCATGCAGTGGCGGAAACGGTGCTGTGGTGCCTATTCTTCGGCTTCATGGTCCGTGCATCGCGGGAGATGGGTCGGGGGCAGCAGGGTTCTTTCGGATGAGCGCGGATTAGCGCAAAGGCTGGTCTTCGGTGCCGGCAACAACGAAATTGGTCGTTCTTCTGGACGAGGAAGAAGAAATCTGCCGGTCACGTGATTTTCTTTTCCGTTTCTTGCCCGCACCGCCGGGCGCAATTCGCGGCGGTGCGGTGGGCGATCTTATGCTGCGCGCTCGTCTGAGACTGGGACGACCCCCGCCGCGCTCAGTGCATCGTCCAGACCATCGGCGAGCAGGCAGATCTCCGGCACGATGGGATCGTTCGGCTCCAGCATCGCGAAGCAGCCAGCGTCGTTCCATTCCTCATCGTGAACATGATCCAGGAACAGCACACTACGCAGCTCGGCGAGCAGGCGTTGCACACGGCGCGTCATCCGACCAGGCTGGTCGAGGCCCTCGCGAATGGCATTGACCAGCCGCGCACCGCGCCGCCCCGCCAGCAGGACGGCCGCATGGCTGAGCGCTTCGTCGTGCCCGGATAGAAACGCCCGCAGCGCCATTTATCCGGTCGGAATGACGCGACTCTCCGCGCCTTGATTTAATTTCGTGTGAAACATGGATCCTCCTTTGGTTTCGTGGTCCCGGGTTTCGTCCCGGGGGTCAGGATGGGTCGGAGGTCCGTGTTCATTGCCCGCTGCGGTGTCTGGCGCCTGTTCAGAGAGAGGGCGCGAGACAGAGGCCGGGGGAATATGCGTTTCCTTTCGTCGGGTTGCCGCGCTGTCTGCGCCTTCGGATGCAAGGGACATTGGCCGAAGCTGTCGAGGGCGAAGCCTATTCCGCAAGATTTCCTGAGAAAGATACGTTCAGTCCGGCCGCCCGGTCCCGCGGAACAGGACCAGGCGCGCCATTAGACGCTTCCGAGGATATCGACTGACGACTCGAGACTACGCGGTTTTCCGCAGCTTCGCCTTGGCCATGTACCGAGTTGAAAAAAGGCATGGGACGCGCTGTGACAACGCTACTCTAAGCATCGAAAGGTATCAAAACTTTGAGGGAGCGATCGGCCCACAGCCGACATTGAGCGCAATCCAAAATGCTGCGCTCGCGTCCTGCACTGCGGACCTCCGCTCGGCTAAGCGCCAACTACATGCGCGCAGATGCTTGAAGAACCTCGATCAAACGCCGGAATTCGACGTCATCAGATGCGCCCTTCCAGAAATTTGCGAAACGGCAGACAACCTGAAGATTGCCGGGCTCATAGTGTCCGCTGCTATCGATGCGGTCCAAGGAAGCGAACATCGCAGAATCGCCGTTTGCTTCGTCCAACTCCAGCGTAAGGCCCGTCAGTTCGCAGCAGTATTCCTGCGCTTCCATGAGTTCCTTGATGTAGTCCTGAAGAGCTACTGCCGAGGCGAACCGGAGGTCCTTCTTCTTCAAGACACGTTCGACCTTTTGACCGTTTGCTGAATTCGCCGTGTTAACCGCAGTGTGGGCCATACGCTCGGCAGCGCCAGCAGCATCGAAGATTTCCGAAGCCCGTTGGTATGCGATCTTGTCTGCCTGCGACCCATACTTGATCGGGGCATAGCCCTTCTTGGCGCTTTCGTTGCGTTTCGACCAAAGGGGACTGGAGTGCCATCCGCTAAGGTCGTCTCCGCCGATCAGCGCCAATGTGTAGTCACGATACGAGGGGCTGAGAGATTGTAGCGTCGCTTCGGTAGACAAGAAGTCTTTCGCCTTGGGGTGAAGTTCATTCCACTTCAGTGGAATGCCTTTCTTCGACTGGTTCGACCAAGGCTCACAGGGCTTGTGGCAAATCACGACTTCGCGCCCGCGTGCGATGGGTTCTTTCTTCGATTCGAAGGAAGGCGCGTCATTCTTGGATGTAGTCCACCAAAGTTCGTCTCCGTCCTTGTGAACCCAAACATCGCCCGAAGTCTCTGCGACAGTGGTCATCAAGTTGAACCAGCGTGAGGCTGTCGCCTTCGTCGGTTTCTTTCCTGTCGCAGTGGTATCGTTAGCCATCCGGCTTGACACATAACCCTCGCGGTCATTCGCTTGCCAATACCTCTGGGCGTCGAGAGCATTCATGGTTGCGACTGTTCCACGCTCCCGACATACCGGCCACTCGTAGTTCTGACGACCGAAATTTGCGATGTAGACCTTCATCGAAACCTATTTTGCTCCATTGATTTTCTCCCTTAGTCTTACAGACTTGGATAGCCATCGCGAGAATGGCTCCAAGAGTATGACGGTATCACACTACCTGTGGCACCACTATCCTAAAGGGAAAGGCGGCCCACAGCCGACATTGTGGTGGCTCTCGGATGCTGCAACGCGGCTTTGTCGGAGCGGCCGTATGTGTTCAGCTTCTCAAATGGAAGAAACTTGGTGAGCCGGGTCAAGCATCGCGCCTCTGGGTGGTTGCATACGCGGCAAAACGCATGCCATGATAGAAATGCTGGACTTATTTCAGGAGGAGACGCAATAGAACAACAGCTTCGAGAACTTTTGGATCGGTTCCTTGAGATCCATGGGGTGCATGGGGTCGTGCCTGCGCCAATTCCACTTCAATTCAAAGCTGCCCCACATACGCGACCAGGCCCCTTACGACATGAACGCGGAGTGTACCTGTTCTTTCGAGATCAGGAGTGGCTAAGAATTGGTCAAACCGGGTACTCTCCACGGTTTACCAGTCAACACTACGGCACGAGGCGAGCAGGAAGCACTTTTGCGAGGGATATCTGGACTAATAGAAACGATTTTGGGTTCGATGGCGCTGAAGAGCAAGTAGGTGATTGGATATTTCAGAACATCGGGCGAGCGAACATTCGAATTCCGGATCAACATGGCGATGCCATGACCCTATTGCTCGAAGCGTTTCTACACGTCCACCTCAACCCACGTTTCGAGGGGCGCCGCTGAAGGTCGAGGGTTTAGGCCGGCTCGGCCCACTCCGGACGTTACCCAGACTCCCATCGCTGCCGGCTGGCTTCACCAGACCGGCCGTTCTCCCACGACGTTGCATTACTCGCGGGCGAGTGCCCGCAGTGCGGTGTCCCGGCCGTTCGCTGCGCGGGTTTACGCAAGATCCAAGCTGGCCATCGCGGCGACTGTTTCATCGTCAGCCGGATAGAATGCCTCGATCGTCACTTCAGACAAGGTGACATCGACAGCGGTCCCGAAGACTGTCGAAGTGCTGATGAATGACAGTGGTCCGTTGGTGCTCTTCAGTCGAAGGGGAACCGCGATACTGTGAGTTCTTACCGCCGTGCGCTTCTGCTTCGCGGGAGCGGGACACGGCATCGCGGCCAGTTCGGCCCCCAGAGCGGCAAGGCGAGCGTCAGCCGTCATCTTGAACCGCCCCGGGTTTGCCGGAGGCTCCAACTCTTGAGTAGACTGGAGCCATCATGAGCAAGACGACGAACAAGTTTTCCCCTGAGGTCCGCGAGCGAGCGGTTCGTGGAAGTCACCCCGACCGATGAAGGCGTCCGTGTGTTCCAAGGAGTTTGGTTCAACTCCGATGAACTTCAGGAGCTGCGAGAGAAACATGCTATCCGGGGCAAGGTGAGGGTCTTTGTCGATCCAGATGACATGAACCTCGCAACGGTCATCCTGCCCATGGTCAAGGAGCCCGTTGAAGTCCGACTTCAGATTACGGCCTTCGCCGATATGACTTTGCCGGAAATTCTGCGGCTCATGGCGGATATGCGACGCGAAGATCCTTCGACCACAGAGTTTCATGAAGACCAGGTCATGCGAACGCGATTGCACCGGCAAGAACGAAGTAGGGCGATCGGCGTCGAGCATAATCTCTCGCGGAGTTATTCGACCATCGATGAATGCAAGGCGATGGGGCGAGCAGCGTTCGCCGGGTCCCTGACCATTCGGCAGGAAACTGGACGGCTCCGAAAACCTCGCGCTGAACGTCGGATCGTGATTCACTGCGCCCGAGGGCGTAGGAGGCAGGCGATGACGGGACAGATGGGATTCTGGTCTATCACGGATCGGCTGGCGGAGATCTCGGCGCAGGGTGATCCGCTAGAGACACTCGCGGCGACAGTGGACTTCGAGATCTTCCGACCGGTCCTGGAGAAGGCCCTCGGCCGCCCGCCAAGCTGGAAGGGTGGCCGTCCGTCCTTCGATCCCGTTCTGAAGTTCCGGATGCTGGTCCTGCAATCGCTGCACGGGCTCTCGCTGGAGCAGACCGAATACCTGACGCGCGACCGGCTGTCCTGGATGCGGTTCTGCCAGCTCGGGCCGGAGAGCCGTGTGCCCGACGCCAATACGCTCTGGGACTTCCGAGAAGCACTGATCGCGGCTGGCGCGCTGGACGAATTGTTCGCACGCCTCGACCGCGCGATCACGGCGGCGGGCTACCTGCCGCGCGGGGGTCAGATCATCGATGCCAGCCTCATCGCGGCGCCGCGGCAGCGGAATACGGACGGCGAGAAGGCCCAGATCAAGGCGGGCAAGACGGCGGACGACATCTGGCCGGACAAGCCTGCGAAAGCGCGGCAGAAGGACGTCGATGGCCGTTGGACCGTCAAGTATTCCAAGGCGAAAGCACGCGCCGACGGCACGAAGCCAGTCGATATCGCGATCCCGGTCTACGGCTACAAGAGCCATATCTCCATCGACCGGATGCACGGGCTGATCCGCTGCCAGACGGTGACCGATGCTGCCTGCCACGATGGCGGACAACTCCGCGAGGGGCTGATCGCGCAGACCAACACGTCGAGGTCGGTCTGGGCCGACAGCGCCTACCGCTCGGCGGAGAATGAGGAGTGGCTGGAGGCGCGGGGCATGCTCAGCCGCATCCATCGCCGCAAGCCGAGAGGCCGGCCGATGCCGAAGCGCACCTGCCGTGTCAATGCCGCGAAATCCGCGGTCCGATCCAAGGTCGAGCACGTCTTCGCCCACCAGAAGGCGCGCATGGGCATGACCATAAGGACCATCGGGCTGGCCCGTGCGCGGGCGGCGATCACCATGGCGAACCTCGCCTACAACATGACCCGCTGGCGGTGGCTCAACAGCCGACCTGCGTCCGCCTGACGCGAATTACCCTCTGAGCCGCCGAAACGGGCCCTGGAACCGGCACATGGCCGTTCGTCAGGTCGGCATTCTGGCTATGGGCGGCTCGAACCGCCGCTGCGAGCCGGTATTCGGAGGTGTCCACGCTTTTAGTCGCAGTGCGCACGCTTTTGCCCTTGCCGACCGAGGTGGTTCCGATTTACCTCATATTTACAATGCCATACGAGAGGCGCGCCTTGCGCGAATCAGTCCGGTGCGCATTCATATGCCCCGTTGGCAGCGCTGCGACGGAGCCGCGGCCCGAGCAACGTGGGGCTGTCCCCCGATGCCGGCAGTCCGGGATGTCCAGACAAGCCAGCGCGGCTCGGCTGGCGGCGCCTTGCATGCACAGCTTCACAACAGTACAAGAAATCGTTTCGTTTTATACTTTGAAGGCAGCGAGTGATGGAGCGGAAGGCGACCGCGGTCTTTTTTGAAAGCCCCGAGTCTCGGGAAAACCCGAAGAAAACCGTGCACATCTTCGGCGTCATGCGCGGCGGTACCACGTCGGTTGCAGGTGTGGTCAACATGCTCGGCGTGCATCTTGGCGATACCGTGGGGAACAACCTGGAGGACCGTCGTTTCTACGGCCCCGAAAACCTACCGCTCATGCCGGGGCACATCGAAGAGAGCAATTCCGCGAGGGACGTGTGGGGCTGGAAATTCCCCCATTCTATCGAATACTTAGAAGACATACTTCCGCTGCTGCGAAACCCGCGCCTGATCCTCGTGACCCGAGACGCGGGCGCCGTGTATCTGGGGATGCAGCGGCGGAACGACTGGCCGCCGGAGCGTGCCGTCTTCATGTCCTTCAACCGGGCCAAGCGCAATTTCGAGTTCTTCAAGAGGCACCGGCTGCCGACCCTCATCGTCAGCTATGAAAAGCTGCTGCTCCATCCTCGCAGCACCGTTTGCGAGATCGCCGACTACCTGGCGGTCGACGTCGACGAGGAGACGATGAAGCATTGTCTCGAATGGGTCGAACCGGAGAGCTACAAGAAGACGGCGACCCATGCCGATCTGGCGAGGCTCGTCGGGCAGAAGCTCGACAAGTGATCGCCCTACCGCGCGGATCCGTCGGTCCCGTTCGCCGCTGACCTCCTGCGGCCCGTCTGCGCTCTCGTCCCGGTGGCGTCTGTCTGTGCACCCCGCCCACGAAGTCGCGCAATCGCGAGGCACCCCCGGTCCGGGCCGTCCGCGGGGATGCCGGGAACGGGGAGATGCGTTGCAGTTCGGGGCGGGGCCGAGTATCCGAGCGCCGATCGCAAGGACCCGGGTGCGATTCCCGGGTGGCTCTTCCGGCCGCCGATCCGCCGGACAACCGATAAGACCTGAGACGATAGCCGGTGCGCTGGAAATGACGCGGGCCGGAGAGGGACGAACAGTTCAATGACAATCAACGACTATCGGGCCCAATGGCTCGGCAATATCCGTGGCGACCTTCTGTCGGGGCTCGTGGTGGCCCTGGCGCTGATCCCCGAGGCCATCGCGTTCTCGATCATCGCAGGCGTCGATCCCAAGGTCGGGCTCTATGCCTCGTTCTCGATCGCGGTGATCACCGCCATCGCGGGCGGGCGGCCCGGCATGATTTCGGCCGCGACGGCGGCGACCGCCGTGCTGATGGTGACGCTCGTGCGGGATTACGGGCTGGAATACCTGCTGGCGACGACGGTTCTGGCCGGTCTGCTGCAGATCGCCGCCGGTTTCGCGCGGCTGGGGCAGCTGATGCGGTTCGTGTCGCGCTCGGTGATGACCGGGTTCGTGAACGCGCTGGCGATCCTGATCTTCATGGCGCAGATCCCCGAACTGGTGGGCGTGCCGTGGCTGACCTATCCGCTGGTCGCGGTGGCGCTGGGGATCATCTATCTCTTTCCCTACCTGACCCGAACGGTGCCGTCGCCTCTGGTGACGATCGTCGTGCTCACGGCCGTCGTGTCGCTGATGGGCTGGGAGGTGCGAACCGTGGGCGACATGGGCGCGCTGCCCGACTCGCTGCCGGTCTTCCTGATCCCGGACATTCCGCTGAACCTCGAGACGCTGACGATCATCCTGCCCTATTCGGTGGCGGTGGCGGTGGTCGGCCTGCTCGAAAGCCTGATGACCGAGAACATCGTCGACGACCTGACGGACACGCCCTCGGACCGGAACCAGGAGTGCATCGGCCAGGGCATCGCCAATACCGCCACCGGCTTCATCGGCGGCATGGCGGGCTGCGCCATGATCGGCCAGTCGATGATCAACGTGAAATCCGGCGGGCGTGGGCGGCTGTCGTGCTTTGCGGCCGGGGTGTTCCTGCTGTTCCTCGTGGTGGTGCTGGGTGACCTGGTGGCGCAGATCCCGATGGCGGCGCTCGTCGCGGTGATGATCATGGTGTCGATCGGCACGTTCTCGTGGTCGTCGATCAAGGATCTCAGGACGCATCCCCGGTCGTCCTCGGTGGTGATGCTCGCGACTGTCGTGGTGGTGGTCTACACCCACAACCTCGCCATCGGCGTGCTCGTCGGCGTGTTGCTGTCGGGGCTGTTCTTTGCGGCCAAGATCGCACAGCTCTTCCGCGTCACCTCGACCCTGTCCGACGACGGACGCGTGCGCACCTACCACGTCGAGGGGCAGCTCTTCTTCGCCTCGGCCGAGGACTTCATGGCGGCGTTCGACTTCAAGGAAGCGGCCGACCGCGTGGTCATCGACGTGAGCCGCGCGCATATCTGGGACATCTCTTCGGTTGCCGCGCTCGACATGGCCGTGCTCAAGTTCCGCAGAGACGGGTCAGAGGTCGAGATCGTCGGCATGAACGAGGCGTCCGAAACCATCGTCGACAGGCTTGCCGAGCATGACAAGCCTGGTGCGATGGACAAGCTGATGGCGCATTGAGGGAGGAGACGCCATGACCGAGAAACTCATCGCGCTGGTGGACGGCTCCACCTATTCGAAAAGCGTCTGCGACCATGCCGCGTGGATCGCTGAACGCACCGGCCTGTCGGTCGAGCTGATGCACGTGCTGGGCCGGCGCGAGGGCGGGGCGGGGTCGGACCTGTCCGGCTCCATCGCGCTCGGGGCGCGCAGTTCGCTCCTGCAGGAATTGTCGAGCCTGGACGAGCAGCGGGCCAAGCTGGTCGTCCACCGGGGCCGGGCGATCCTGGAGGACGCCAAGGTGCTGCTCGACGAGGCCGGGGTGAAGGCGACCGAACATCTCCGGCACGGCGATCTCGTCGAGGCCATCTCCGAGAAGGAGGCGGGCGCCGAGATGATCCTGATCGGCAAGCGCGGCGAGGCCGTCGATTTTGCCAAGGGGCATCTCGGCTCCAACCTCGAGCGGGTGATGCGCGTCGCGCGCAAGCCGCTGTTCGTCGCCTCGCGCGCCTTCCGCTCGATCAACCGTGTGCTCGTCGCCTATGACGGCAGCGCCAGTGCCATGCGCGCGGTCGACTATGTCGCGCGCAGCCGGATCTATGCGGGTCTGTCGGTCACGGTCGTGACGGCAGGCTCCGAGACCGAGAGCGTGAAGAAGGGGCTGGCCGACGCCAAGGCCATGCTGTCTGCAGCGGGGCTCGAGACCGAGACGCAGATCCTGTCCGGTCAGCCCGAAGAGGCGCTCGGCAAGCTCATCGAGGATGCCGGATTCGATCACATGGTGATGGGCGCCTCGGGCCACTCGCGGCTCCGGTCGCTGTTCGTGGGCTCGACCAGCCTCGAGATGATCCGGACCTGCAAGGTGCCGATCCTGCTGGTGCGCTAGGCGCCGGCCCGCGCCGCGCGAGATGACCCGCGCGGCGCCTGACGCCGGTGTCCCCTTTCGGGCGTCCGTCGGCTATCATCACGAACGAGGCGGGGTGGCACGCATAGGGGCGGGGCCGATGAGCACGGTGACGGAGAACTGGATCGATCGGTTCGAGGGGCTCAAGCGCCTGCCGCCAGACCTTCGCGCTGCGCTGGTGCAGGGCAGCGACATCGTCAGCGTGCCAGCGGGGACGCAAATATTCGCGCCCGGCCAGTCGGCGGACAACCTGCTGCTTCTGCTCGACGGCACCGTCCGGGTTCAGCAGCGCTCCAGCACCGGGCGCGAGGTCTTTCTATACCGCGTCCATGCGGGCGAGAGCTGCGTTCTGACCACCGCCTGCATGCTGGCCTTCGAGGAGTACGCCGCCGACGGCATCGCCGAGACCGACGTGCGCGCGGTGGCCATCCCCCGCGCAACCTTCGACGATCTGGCCGGTCGCTCGCCCGTGTTCCGCGCGTTCGTGTTCAAGGCCTATTCCCGCCGCATCACCGATCTCTTCACCCTGATCGACGACATCGTGTTTCAGCGCATGGACGTGCGCCTGGCCGCGCGCCTGCTGGAACTGGCGGATTCGGGCGGCGTCGTACACGCCACCCACCAGATGCTCGCGAGCGAACTGGGAACCGCGCGCGAGGTCGTCTCGCGCACCCTGTCCGAGTTCCATCGCCGGGGCTGGATCGAGCAGGCGCGCGGCGAGGTCCACCTGACGGGCCGCGAGGGGCTGGAGCGTCTGGCGAGATCTTCCGGCGCAGTGTGACGATGTCACCGTCCCGCCACGCCATCTCGTGAGAGAAGAGGTCATCGCAAATTCTCCATCGAGGAGTGAGAGAGATGACCGTGAACATGGGTAAGGTGGACCGGGGCGTGAGAGTGCTCGTGGCCGTCTTGTTGGTCGCGCTGGCCTTTGCCGTGCCGGCGCTGATGGCGGGGTAGCTGCACTGGCTCTTGCTTGTCGTGGCGGCAGTGCTGCTGGTGACGTCCCTACTCGGCAATTGCCCGGCCTATTCTGTCCTGGGCATCCGCACCTGCCGAACGCGCGTATGACGGCCCGGAGGCGGCGACATCCTCGCGCGGACCGCTGCCGCGGGCTATGACGGGAACGGAGGCGCCCGCCGTCTCGACAAGGATGGCCGGACCTGATCGGCCGGCTGCGCCCGTCCGTGATCGAACGAAGTAAAGGTTTCAGATGTCCGCACGTCTTGCCCGTTATCTGCCGATCCTCGACTGGGGTCGCGGGTACGGCCGGCATGCCCTGACGAACGATCTGATCGCGGCGGTGATCGTGACGATCATGCTGATCCCGCAATCGCTTGCCTACGCGCTCTTGGCGGGGTTGCCGCCGCAGGCGGGGCTCTATGCCTCGATCGTGCCGATCCTGCTCTACGCCGTTTTCGGGACGAGCCGCGCGCTGGCCGTGGGGCCGGTGGCGGTGGTCTCGTTGCTGACGGCGTCCGCGGTGGGGCAGGTGGCCGAGCAGGGAACGGCGGGTTATGCCGTGGCGGCGCTGACGCTGGCGCTGCTCTCGGGCGGGTTCCTGCTGCTGCTGGGTGTGCTGCGGCTGGGCTTCCTCGCCAACTTCCTCAGCCACCCGGTGATCGCGGGCTTCATCACCGCCTCGGGCGTGCTGATCGCCACGAGCCAGTTCAAGCACCTGCTTGGGGTTGATGCCGGGGGGCACACACTTATCGAGATGGTGCGCGAACTCGCCACGCATCTGGATGACACCAGCGGCCTCACGCTGCTGATCGGTGCCGGGGCGACCGCGTTCCTGTTCTGGGTTCGCAAGGGCCTGAAGCCGTTGCTGCGGCGGTTGGGGGCGGGGCCGTTGGTCGCTGACATCGCCACCAAGGCAGGGCCGGTCGCCGCGGTCGTCGTCACCACGCTGGCGGTGTTCGGTTTCGGGCTGGCCGATCAGGGGGTCGCCATCGTGGGCGATGTGCCTCAGAGCCTGCCGCCGCTGACGATGCCGGGGTTGGCGCCGGACCTGCTCCGGCAGCTGGTGCTGCCGGCGATCCTGATCTCGATCATCGGCTTCGTGGAGTCGATCTCGGTCGCGCAGACGCTGGCGGCCAAGAAGCGGCAGCGGATCGATCCGGACCAGGAACTGATCGGTCTCGGCGCCGCCAACCTCGGCGCCGCCTTCACCGGCGGCTATCCGGTCACGGGCGGCTTCGCGCGGTCCGTCGTCAACTTCGACGCGGGCGCCGAGACGCCAGCCGCGGGGGCCTTCACCGCCATCGGGCTGGCGATCGCGGCGCTGGCGCTGACGCCGCTGGTCTATTTCCTGCCGAAGGCGACGCTGGCGGCGACGATCATCGTGGCGGTGCTGAGCCTCATCGACCTGTCGATTCTGAAGAACACGTGGCGCTACTCGCGGTCGGACTTCGCGGCGGTGGCGGCGACGATCACGCTGACGCTGGCGCTCGGCGTCGAGATCGGCGTCGCCTCGGGTGTGATCCTTTCGATCGTGCTGCACCTCTACAAGACGTCGCAGCCGCACGTCGCCGAGGTCGGGCTGGTGCCCGGAACGCATCATTTCCGCAACATCCACCGCCACGACGTGACCACCGACCCGCGCATGCTGACCCTGCGGGTCGACGAGAGCCTCTATTTCGTCAACGCGCGCTTCCTCGAGGATCTGATCCAGCGCCGGGTCAGCGAGACGCGCGAGCTGCGCCATGTCGTCCTGATGTGCTCGGCGGTGAACGAGATCGACTATTCCGCGCTCGAAAGCCTCGAGGCGGTGAACCAGCGGCTGCGCGAGGTCGGGATCGGCCTGCACCTGTCCGAGGTGAAGGGCCCGGTGATGGACCGGCTGAAGACCACGCATTTCCTGAAGGACCTGAACGGCGAGGTGTTCCTCGCGCAGTACGATGCCTGGTGCCGGCTGACGGGAAAGGGCGAGGATGATCGTGCGTCGGCCGCCGAATGACACGGAACGCGGCGGCGTCCTCGAAGGTTCGCCCCGTGACAGACACCACCTTGCAAGGAGCCCAACATGGCCGAAGTCGAGAACTGGACTCCCGAGACGGTCAAGGCCGCGCTCGACGCCGGCGAAATCGTCCTGATCGACGTGCGGACGCCCCCTGAATACATGATGGAGCATATCGACGGCGCCTTCCTGATGCCGATGGCGTTCTTCCGCGCGCACGCGCTGCCGACCCAGGACGGCAAGCGCATCGTGCTGCATTGCGGCTCGGGCGCCCGGTCTGGAAAGGTGGCCGCCGCCGCGCTGGACGCCGGGGTCACGCCGCTGGCGCATATGGAGGGCGGCTTCGGCGCCTGGAAACAGGCGGGCCTGCCCTATACCGGCACCGAGATGGCCACCGGCGCGCCCGTCGCCGTGAACCGCGGCTAGGCATGGACTGGGACGCACGCTTTTCCAGTCCGGACTTCGTGTTCGGGACCGAGCCGGCGGCCTTTCTCCGTCGCCATGCGGGACGCTTCGCGGCGCCGTCGCGAATCCTCGCGGTCGCGGACGGCGAGGGGCGCAATTCCGTGTGGCTGGCCGAGCAGGGGCACGACGTCACCGCGTGGGACGGGTCGGCCAACGCCATCGCCAAGGCGTGCGGCCTTGCCGAGGCGCGTGGCGTGACGGTCGATTTCCACGTCGCCGACGCCGAGAGCTATCCGTGGCCCGAGGCGGCGTTCGACGCGGTCGTGGGGGTCTTCATCCAGTTCGCAGGGCCCGACCCGCGAGACGCGATGTTCGCGGGCATGATCCACGCCACCCGGCCCGGCGGCCACGTACTGCTGCACGGCTACACGCCGAAACAGCTGGAGTTCGGTACCGGCGGTCCGCCCCGTGTCGAGAACCTCTATACCGAGGAGATGCTGCGCGCAGCCTTCGCCCCGTATGGTGAGATCGAGGTGCTCGACAGCTACGAGGCCGACATTCGCGAAGGCGCAGGGCATGCGGGGCGTTCGGCCCTGATCGACCTCGTGCTGCGGCGCGAGGCGACGTGACGCGCTTCTTTAAACCTTAAGGTCGGGTTAAGCTCGGCCGACGAAATCCTGCCACAGAGCAGGACCGACACAAGGAGCAGGCAATGAGCAGACGGCTTTCGCGCCGCAACGTGCTGACGGCTGGGATCGGGGCGGCGGCCGGGCTGGCCGTGCCGACGCTGGCGGGCGCGGCCGAGGACGACCGGCGCAACGCGTCGAGCTTCCGGATGCACGACTGGCAGGACCACTTCGACAACCTCGGGGTTGCGACGATCGTGGCCGACACGACCTCGCGCGCGCTGCATTTCTGGAACGCCGACGGATCTGACTATCGCATCTATCCCACCTCGGTGCCGCGGTCCGACCAACTGACCAAGCGCGGCTATACCGAGATCGTGCGCAAGAAGGTCGGGCCGGACTGGACGCCGACGCAGTCGCAGAAGGAACGGTTCGGCTGGGAATACATGCCGCCGGGGCCGGACAATCCGCTGGGCACCCACGCGATGTATCTCGGCTGGCCGGCCTACCTGATCCACGGCACCCACGACACGCGCAAGATCGGGCGGCGGTCCTCGGACGGCTGCATCGGTCTCTACAACTTCGCCATCGAAGAGCTGTTCGGGCTCTGTCCCGTCGGCACGCAGGTCCGCGTGATCTGACCGGACCGCCTGCCGGTCGGCGCGCGAGGGTGCCGACCGCGCAGGAGCGTTCAACCGTCGCCGCAGAACGTGTCGTATAGCGCGGCCATGATCGCCCGGACCTCGGGGTCCTCGATGCGGTAATAGACCGTCTGGCCGGAGCGGCGCGTGCTCACCATGCCGGCGGCCCGCAGTTTCGCAAGATGCTGGCTCAGCGCCGATTGCCCCAGATCCAGCGTCTCCTGCAGCTTGCCGACCGAGCTTTCGCCCTCGGCCAGCCGGCAAAGGATCAGCAGGCGTCGCGGGTTGGCCAGCATGCCCAGCCGTTCGGCGACGTGATGGGCCTTTTCCTCCAGCGCTTCGATATTCCGCTCCGCCACGGGTGATGTCCTTGTATTAGCATTGACTAATTAAGTTGCGTCTAATATATGCCCCATGAACGCGGCATGTGCAACCCCGCCGGGGTCTGGAGAGGAAGATGGAGCTGTCCACCGTCACGCAATTCACGCCCTGGCTCTCGCTCGGCGGCGGCATCCTGATCGGCCTCAGCGCCGTGATGGTCATGGTCCTGTTCGGCCGGATTGCCGGCATTGCCGGGATCTCGAACGGCGTCATCGGCGCCGTCGTCCCGATGAGCGGGGCGCCGGGCGACCGGGGGTGGCGCGTCGCCTTCGTCGCGGGCCTCGTCGCCGCGCCGTTGGCGCTGTGGCTGATCTCGGGCACGCCGCCCGAGCAGACGGTGTCCGGCGCCCTGCCGCCGATGGCGCTGGCCGGCCTGCTGGTCGGACTTGGCACGGCGCTGGGGTCGGGGTGCACCTCCGGCCACGGTGTCTGCGGCCTGGCGCGGCTGTCGCCCCGGTCGCTGGCCGCCGTCGCAACCTTCATGGTCGCCGCGGGTCTCACCGTCTTCGTCCTGCGCCACATCGTCTGAAAGGTGACGTCAATGCGCCCTCTGTTCGGATTTCTCTCGGGCCTCGTGTTCGGTGTGGGATTGGTGGTCTCGGGCATGTCGAACCCGGCGAAGGTCCTGAACTTTCTCGACATTGCCGGGACATGGGACCCCAGCCTCGCCTTCGTCATGGCGGGGGCGGCGCTGACCACCTATGCCGGCTATCGCCTGGCCTGGCGGCGGTCCGCGCCGCTGCTGCACGTCGATTTCCAGCTGCCGACCGCACGCCAGATCGACGCCCCGCTTCTGACCGGCGCCGCGATCTTCGGCGTCGGCTGGGGCCTCGGGGGTTTCTGCCCCGGACCGGCCTGGACCGCGCTGCCTCTCATGGCGCCCGGCACGCTGGTCTTTCTGCCCGCGATGCTGATCGGCCTGTGGCTGGGATCGCACCTGCGCGGCGCCGGCTTTCCGACATTGAAAGGAGCGACACGATGACCGACAAGACCGCCCCGATCCGCCACTCGCCCTCGACCGGGCCGAACAGCCCGGACGTGTGGGGCATCTACGAACCCGACACGGGCTCGATCCAGTATGTCTGCGCCGATCTGGCGACAAGGCAGGCGGCGCTGATCGACGTGGTCTGGAATTTCGACCCGCAGAGCTATGCCACCAGCGAGGAGAGTCTCGAACAGGTGCTCGACCTCGTGACGCGCGAGGGGCTGGAGGTCGCGTGGATCCTCGACACACACCCCCACGCCGATCACTTCATGGCCTCGGCCCGCCTGAAGAACCGGCTGGGCGCGCCCACGGCCATCGGCGAAAAGGTCCGCGATATCGCGGGCCTGTGGCGCGACATCTATCACGCGCCCGATGCCTTCGATCCCGACCGGGACTTCGACCGGCTCTTCGCCGATGGCGAGACGTTCCGGCTGGGAGAGATGGATGTGCGGGTGATGCTCTCGCCTGGGCACACGCTGGGCTCGATCACCTATGTCTGCGGCGACGCGGCGTTCGTCCATGACACGCTGATGCATGTCGACGTGGGCACCGCGCGCTGCGACTTTCCCGGCGGGACGGCGGCGCAGCTGTGGCGGTCGATCGAGGACATCCTCGCGCTGCCGGCCGAGACGCGGTTGTTCGTCGGCCACGATTACGGCGCCGACGGGCGCGACGCGCCGGCCTGGGAGGCGGCCGTCGCGGAACATCGCGCGTCCAACCCGCATGTGAAGGAGGGCACGCGACGCGAAGACTGGATCGCCCTGCGCGAAGAACGGGACGCGACGCTGCCCTTGCCGGACCGGATGCTTGCCGCGCTACAGGTGAACCTCCGTGGCGGACGTCTGCCCGCGGCCGAGGCCGACGGACACCATTACCTCAAGCTGCCGGTCAACAAGTTCTGAGCCGCTCAGGACGCCTTCAGCAGGGCGTTCTGATCGACCAGGAAGCGCTCGGACAGCGGCAGGCTCGCCGCACCGAGCGCCCGCGCCTCCGGGCCGAGGGTGCCCGCCCGCAGCTCGGGCGGCGCCAGGCCCGAGGTGTCGAGCCGCGCCAGAACCTCTTGCGCCCGTTCGATCAGGCGGGCCCGCACGGCGATCGGCAGCCACCCGTCGATCAGCGCTGTGTCGAAGTCGATGACCGAGGCGGCGGCGACCGTGGCATGGGCCAGGCCGACGGCGGCGTCGTCCAGCCAGCGTGACACGACCGGGTTGTCGGCCTCCCACCCGTCGGGGGACTGCCACAGCGCGTTCGTCGACATCCCGGCGCGCAGCATGGCTTTCTCGAGCCCCGACAGCGACGCCACGTCGATCAGCTGCGCGAAGCCGCCCGTGCCGTCTGGCACCAGCATCGAGCCCACTGCGCCGGCGTTGCCCGTGGGGCCGGTATAGAGGCTGCCGTTCAGCACCACGCCGCCGCCGACGAAGAAGCCGATGTAGAAATACAGGAAATCACGTGGCTTCCTGCCGGAGCCGAAGATCAGCTCGGCCCCGCAGGCCGACGAGGCGTCGTTCTGAAGAAAGACCGGGAGGTCGCAGCGCGCGGCGATCTCGGACCGCACGTCGCTGTCGCGCCACGAGGCCATCGCGTCTTCGGGCACGCCGATGGCGCGGGCCCAGCTCCACAGATTGAACGGCATCGCGATGCCCAGCCCCGCCGCGCGCGCGCGCAGCGGCGGATCGAGAGAGGCGAGCAGCCGCTGCAGGGCGTCTTCGGCGAAGGCGACGGTGGCATCGGGTGTCGGGTAGGCGTGGATGCGATGCACCCGGCCCAGGATCTGCCCCAGGAAGTCGATCATCACCATCTCGACGCTGCGGCGACCGACCTTGAGCCCGAACGAGATCGCGCCCCGCGGCGCCAGGCGCATCGGGACCGAGGGCTGGCCGACCTTGCCGCGCAGGGGCGCGCACCGCTCGATCAGGCCCTCGCCCTCGAGCTTGCGCATGATGACCGAGACGGTCTGAGCCGACAGCCCGGTCATCCGGGCCAGCTCGGCCTTCGATTCCGGTCCGGCGGCACGGAGAATCGTCAGCACCAGGCGTTCGTTGTAAGCGCGCATCCCGGTCTGGTTCGACCCGCGGACGATGGCCTCGGTCGTGTGTCCGTCTGGGTCCGTCGAGTGCTGCACCACGATCTCCTCCGTGACGGAACTATGCGTCAGCGTGGGAGGTCGATCAATAATAATTCACTGAGATTTATTTATTGACAGAACGACCCGCTTTCGGCTTCGTTCTGGAAGAGAGGAGGCCCGCCGCGCCTTGCGGCCGGAACGCGACTGCGGGGCAAGGCGGCCTGCTTCTTGCACAATACGGGAGGAGTTAACGTGACTACCAAAGCCATTCTTCGCACGACGCTGGCCTGCGCCACGGCACTGGGGGCCTTCGCCGCGATGCCGGCGGCGGCGCAGGACGACGAGGTCAGCGCCTGTCTCATTACCAAGACCGACATCAACCCCTTCTTCGTCAAGATGAAGGAAGGCGCCACTGCCAAGGCCGAAGAGCTGGGCATCGACCTTTCGACCTTCGCCGGCCGCGTCGACGGCGACCACGAGACGCAGCAGCAGGCGATGGAAAGCTGCATCGCCTCGGGCGTCGACGGCATCCTGATCACCGCGTCCGACACCAAGGCGATCGTGCCGCTGGTCCGCCAGGCGCGTGACCAGGGCATCCTCGTCATCGCACTCGACACGCCGCTGCAACCCGCGGACGCCGCCGACGCGACATTCGCTACCGACAACTTCGAGGCCGGACGCCTGATCGGCGCCTGGGCGAAGGCCAAGCTGGGCGACGAGGCCGAGAATGCGAAGATCGCGTTCCTCGACCTCAACGAAAGCCAGCCGTCGGTCGGCGTACTGCGTGACCAGGGCTTCATGGAGGGCTTCGGCATCGACACCGCCGACGAGAACCAGTGGGGCGACGAGGACGACGACCGCATCGTCGGCCACGAGGCCACGCAGGGCAACGAAGAGGGTGGCCGCCGGGCGATGGAGAACCTTCTTCAGGTGAACCCGAACATCAACGTCGTCTACACCATCAACGAACCCGCCGCCGCCGGCGCCTACGAGGCGCTGAACGCCTTCGGCATGGCCGACCAGGTGATGATCACCTCGATCGATGGCGGTTGCCCCGGCGTCGAGAACGTCGAGCAGGGCATCATCGGCGCGACGGCGCAGCAGTATCCGCTGCAGATGGCGTCGCTAGGGATCGAGGCGATCGCGCAGTTCGCCGAGGACGGCAGCGTCCCCGAGCCGAGCGAGGGGCTGGATTTCTTCAACACCGGCGTGAACCTGGTGACCGACGACCCGGCCGAGGGCGTGCCCTCGATTTCGGTCGAAGAGGGGCTCGAGCGCTGCTGGGGCTGATCGCCCGCGATCGCACCTGTCCGGAGGCGGCGCCGCGCGCGCCGTCTCTGCCAAAGCCAGGAGGCTGACATGACTGATACGACCGGCGACGAGGGCCTGCCGCAGGACGACGACGGCGAGGTCGCCAAGTTCGAATACACCTCACGCGGACCCGTCGCGGTGGCGCAGCGGTTCTTGCACTCCTACCCGACGATGGTTCCGTTCATCGTCCTGCTGCTGTCCACGCTGGTGTTCGGCGTCATCGCCGACAACTTCTTCTCGGCGTTCAACCTGTCGCTCATCATGCAGCAGGTGGCCATCGTCGGCACGCTTGCGGCGGCCCAGAGCCTGATCATCCTGACCGCCGGCATCGACCTGTCGGTCGCCGCGGTGATGGTGATGATCTCGGTCATCATGGGCCAGCTGAGCGTCAATTTCGGAATCCCCACACCCATCGCGATCCTGCTAGGCATGGCCTGCGGTCTTGCCACCGGGGCGGTGAACGGCGCGCTCGTGACGCGCCTGCGCCTGCCGCCGTTCATCACCACGCTGGGCACCTGGAACGTCTTCCTGGCGCTGAACTACTACTTCTCGGGGCGCGAGACGATCCGCTCGCAGACGCTCGACGCCGAGGCGCCGCTGCTGAAACTCTTCGGCGTGCGGTTCGAGCTGGGCGGCGCTGTGCTGACCTGGGGCGTGGTGCTGATGATCGTGATCTTCGCCGTGCTCTGGTACCTGCTGCAGCACACCGCCTGGGGCCGCAAGGTCTATGCCGTGGGTGACGACAAGGAGGCCGCGGAACTGGCCGGGATCCAGGTGAACCGCATCCTGATGTCGGTCTATATGGTGGGCGGGTTCATCTGCGCGCTGGCCGCGTGGTCGTCCATCGGCCGGGTCGGGTCGGTGTCGCCCACGTCGTTCTTCGAGGCGAACCTGCAATCCATCACCGCGGTCGTGATCGGGGGTATCTCCCTGTTCGGCGGGCGCGGGTCGATCCTCGGGCCGCTTCTCGGGGCGATCATCGTCGGCGTGTTCAATTCGGGCCTTCGGCTCGCCGGGGTGGATGTGCTCTGGCAGCTGTTCGCGACCGGCTGGCTCATCATCATCGCGGTCGCCATCGACCAATGGATCAGAAAGGTGTCGGCATGACCCAGGAGCCCATCCTCACCGCGCGGGGCATCGTCAAGCGCTACGGCAGCGTCACCGCCCTGAACAACGCGGATTTCGACCTCTATCCAGGCGAGATCCTCGCCGTGATCGGGGACAACGGGGCCGGCAAGTCATCTCTGATCAAGGCGCTCTCGGGCGCCGTTCAGATCGACGACGGAGAGATGCGGCTGAACGGCGAGATCATCCGGTTCAACTCGCCGCTGGATGCACGGGATTCAGGGATCGAGACGGTCTATCAGACGCTCGCCCTGTCGCCGGCGCTGTCCATTGCGGACAACATGTTCGTCGGCCGCGAGATCCGGAAGAAGAACTTCATGGGCAAGTACTTCGGGATGCTCGACCACAAGGAAATGGAGCGTGTCGCCCGCCAGAAGCTGACCGAACTGGGCCTGATGACGGTGCAGAGCATCAACCAGGCGGTCGAGACCCTGTCGGGTGGCCAGCGGCAGGGCGTGGCCGTGGCGCGGGCCGCCGCGTTCGGCTCCAAGGTGGTGATCCTCGACGAGCCGACCGCAGCGCTCGGCGTGAAGGAGAGCCGTCGCGTGCTCGACCTCATCAAGCAGCTGCGCTCGCGCGGCATCCCGATCGTCCTGATCAGCCACAACATGCCCCACGTGTTCGAAGTGGCCGACCGTATCCACGTGCACCGGCTGGGCCGGCGGCTTTGCGTGATCGACCCCAAGACGAACACGATGAACGATGCCGTGGCGCTGATGACCGGAGCGAAGGAGCCCGAGTCGCAGGCCGCCTGAGCGGCGGACACATGGCCGACAAGGCCCGCGGCCGCCGGTCGCGGGCCTTTTTTTGTTCGCTGGCAGAGAGGGCGGCGTCACGTCGCAGCATGGCATCGCTTGAAATGGCGGGATGCCGCCTAGGTCGAGCGGTGCGGCGCCGGCGCGAGACGGGGCCACAACCTCCGGGCGAATGGCAGCCGATGGGGGGCAAGGTTTGGCGCGGCTTGTCGCGCAGTTCCCGGCCCCCGCGCGACTGGCCGTTTTCCCGCCCGTGGGGCTGCTAATGTTCATTCACCGCCATCGGACGACCGGTCCGATTTAATGTGCATGAATGAACAGAGGTTGTTACATGACAATCAAGTACGGCGTACTTGCCGTCCCGCTCGTGATGGTCGCGTTGACCGCGGGGGCGTCTGCCGCGGACATCGACACCAACGATGACGGCCTGTACTCCTTTCCCGAGATGGAGGCCGCGTTCCCCGATATGGGCGTAAATGCCTTCCTCGAAATCGATTCAGACGCCGATGGGCGGGTAGATGACGCCGAACTGGCGCAGGCGCTGGACTCCGGCCTTCTCGACCCGCCGCCCGAACGGACCGCCGCGAACTGAGACGCGGCGCCCTGTGGCAGGGGACGGTCGCCGGCGACTTACATTTTCGTGAATGATTTTCTGGAACGTTTTTTGACGTCTCGTTTTGGGTCGGCGAACGACGCAGCAATGCGTCTGACGCACGAAAGGAGCTTAACGATGAAACGCTTTGCCATTGTGACGGCCACCGCCGCGCTTACCGCGACCACCGCCCTCGCGCAGGTGCCGTTTTCCGCCGTCGACACCGACGACGACAACATGCTGAGCTTCGAGGAAGTCACCGCCGTCTACACCGATGTCAGCTCGGAGGACTTCGGCGAGATGGACGAGAACGGCGACGACATGATCGATCCGGTCGAAGCCAACACGCCTGTCTCGAACAACATCCTTTCGCAGGCCGAGGCGACCACGACGGGCATGAACGTCGACATCAACGCCGAAGGCAACCAGACGATGTACTACGACTTTGACGAGGCAACGGCGCGTTATCCCGATCTGTCGTCGGAGGATTTCCAAGAAATCGACCAGAACGGCGATGACCTGATCGACGCGACCGAAATCCGGACGCCCGAGGCGGCCGCGATCCTTAACCAGTAATCCGGTCTCGAGTAACGCGAAGGGGCCGCCGGTTTCCGGCGGCCCTTTTTTTCTTGCCTATACGCTGCCGCGCGACAGAGCGGCGACGCCCGTTCGAGCCACTTCGATCAGGCCGAGGGGGCGCATCAGATCGGCGAAGGCGTCGATCTTTTCCGGCGTGCCGGTAATCTCGAACACGAAGGACGACAGCGTCGAGTCGACCACGTTCGCGCGGAAGATCTCGGCCAGCCGCAGCGCCTCGATCCGCTTGTCGCCGTCACCCGCCACCTTGAACATCGCCAGCTCGCGCTCGACGCTCGGGCCTTCGACCGTCAGGTCGTGAACCTCGTGCACCGGCACGATCCGGCCGAGTTGCGCCTTGATCTGGTCGATCACGGCCGGGGTCCCGGTGGTGACGATGGTGATCCGGCTGAGATGGCCGGTGTGATCGACCTCGGCCACGGTCAGGCTGTCGATGTTGTAGCCGCGGCCCGAGAACAGGCCGATGACGCGCGCCAGGACGCCGGCCTCGTTGTCGACGGTCACGGCCAGGGTGTGCCGCTCGATCGCCTCGGCGTTGGGGTCTCGAAGGTCGTAGGCCGAATGCTTGCTCGACCCTTTCTTGATGTTGAGGGCTGACACTGTCCTCGCCTTTCCGGTTCCTTGATCTTCGTTCGATGCGGACGGGCCGGGGCCCGCCCGGCTAGACCAGCACCGCGCCGCCGGACTTGATCGAGTCCTGGGTCTGCGCGTTCTCGCCCAGCAGCATCTTGTTGTGCGGCTCGCCCGACGGGATCATCGGGAAGCAGTTCTCGTGCTTCTCGACCAGGCAGTCGAAGATCACCGGACCGTCGTGCTCGATCATCTCCATGATCGCGTCGTCCAGGTCGGCGGGATCGTCGCACAGGATGCCCTTGGCGCCGAAGGCCTCGGCCAGCTTGACGAAGTCGGGCAGGGCTTCGGACCACGAGTGCGAATAGCGCTCGCCATGCAGCAGCTCTTGCCACTGTCGGACCATGCCCAACCGTTCATTATTCATAATGAACTGTTTCACGGGCAGGCGGAACTGCACCGCGGTGCCCATCTCCTGCATGTTCATCAGCCACGAGGCCTCGCCGGCGACGTTGATCACCAGGCTGTCCGGATGCGCCATCTGCACGCCGATCGAGGCGGGGAAGCCGTAGCCCATCGTGCCCAGGCCGCCGCTCGTCATCCAGCGGTTCGGATCCTCGAAGCCCATGTACTGCGCCGCCCACATCTGGTGCTGGCCGACCTCTGTGGTGACGTAGCGATCACGATCCTTGGTCAGCGCCTCGAGCCGGGACAGGGCGTATTGCGGCCGAATGACCTTGCCCTCCTGCTTGAAGGCGAGGCAGTCGATCCCGCGCCACTCGTTGATGCGGTTCCACCATTTCGCCAGCGCTTCGGTGTTGGTCTTGCGACCCTGCGCCTTCCAGACGCGCAGCAGGTCCTCGAGGACATGGGCGACATCGCCGATGATCGGGATGTCGACATGGATCACCTTGTTGATCGACGAGGGGTCCACGTCGATATGCGCCTTGGTCGATCCCGGCGAGAAATCCTGCACGCGGCCGGTGATGCGGTCGTCGAAGCGGGCACCGATGTTGATCATCAGGTCGCAGTCATGCATCGCCATGTTGGCCTCGTAGAGACCGTGCATGCCCAGCATCCCCAGCCAGTTCTCTCCCGACGCGGGGTAGGCGCCCAGGCCCATCAGGGTCGAGGTGACGGGAAAGTTCGTCGCCTGCACCAGTTCGCGCAGCAGCTGGCTGGCCGCGGTGCCCGAGTTGATGACGCCGCCGCCGGTATAGAGGATCGGACGCTCGGCCTGCGAGATCGCCTCGGCCAGCTTGGCGATCTGGTCCATGTCGCCCTTGACCCTGGGGCTGTAATGCTGCGTCCGGGCCTTCTGCTTGGCGGTGTAGCTGCCGGTGGCGAACTGAACGTCCTTGGGGATGTCGACCAGCACCGGGCCGGGGCGGCCGTTGGTGGCGACGTGGAAGGCCTGGTGGATCGTGTCGCTCAGGGCCTCCGTGTCCTTCACCAGCCAGTTGTGCTTGGTGCACGGGCGCGTGATGCCCACGGTGTCCGCCTCCTGGAAGCCGTCGGTGCCGATCAGGAAGGTCGGCACCTGTCCGGTCAGGACGACGATCGGGATCGAATCCATCAGTGCGTCGGTGATGCCGGTGACGGCATTGGTCGCGCCGGGGCCCGACGTGACCAGCACGACGCCCGGCTTGCCGGTCGAGCGGGCATAGCCCTCGGCGGCGTGCACCGCCCCCTGTTCGTGCCGGACGAGCACGTGACGGATCTCGTTCTGCTGGAAGATCTCGTCATAGATCGGAAGCACGGCGCCGCCCGGATACCCGAACACCACCTCGACGCCCTGGTCCTTCAGCGCCTGCACCACCATCTTCGCGCCGGTCATCGCCTGGCTCATCACGTTTCTCCGCCTTGTCGTTCAGCGCACAAAAAAGCCCCCGAGGATCGATCCGGGGGCGCATGGACTACCAATATGGTTCCGTTACCGGTCCATGCGCCAATGTCCTACGAGTACGGGAAGGATCGTCATCAGAGGGCTCCGTGTCATGCCCCTGTCAATATGATCGGAGCGGCGGAGCGTCAACCACCTTCAAAGAGAAATGTGTCGCCACGCGGTGTTTGTTTGCAAGATTATTTCCGCATTTAGGGATCCGCCCCGGCGCGGGGCGGGTCCATGCTCATGCGGCCAGGACCGCGACTGACTCCCACGGTGCCATCCGGATGCGGTCCGACAGCGCCCCGCGCGGGCCGTGCGTGGCGATCAGGTCCTGCCCCGTGACGCGAAGGGCCGGCGGGAGGTCCGCCTCGACCGACGCGCCGGACATGTTCACGATCACCGCCAGCGTGGTGCCGTTGAGGCTACGGGTATAGGCCCAGAGCTTTTCGTGATCGGCCAGTTGCGCGTCGTAGCGGCCGTGGACGATCACCGGGTGGGCACGTCGCGCGGCGATGAGGCGCTTGTAATGGGCCAGCACGCCGTCCTCCGTCTCGCGCTCCTGCGCGACGTTCAGGTGGCGGTGGTTGGGATGCACCTCGATCCAGGGCGTGCCCGAGGTGAAGCCCGCCCGCGGCCCCGAGGTCCATTGCATCGGCGTCCGCGCGTTGTCGCGCGCATTCGCGTTGGCCCCACGGATGAAGTCGGCGTCCGTCATGCCCTGGCCGGTCCATTCGTGGAACAGGTTCAGCGTCTCGAGGTCGCGGAACTGGTCGATATGCGTGAAGGCGGCATTGGTCATGCCGATCTCTTCGCCCTGGTAGACGAAGGGCATGCCCTTCATGAAATGCAGCGCCGTCGCGATGGCCTTGGCCGAATTCACGCGGTGTTCGTCGTCGTCGCCATAGCGCGAGACGGCGCGCGGCAGGTCGTGGTTGTTCAGGAACAGGGCGTTCCAGCCGTCCTCGGCCAGCGTCTCCTGCCAGCGTGCGAAGACGGACTTGAACTCGGGCAGATGGAACGGCTTCGGCGCCCATTTGCCGTGCACGGCGTCCCAGCCCTGCACGATGTGTTCGAACTGGAACACCATGTCGAGCTCGCCCCGGTCGCGCCCGGTATAGAGCAGGGCGGTGTCGGTGGTGACGTTCCAGCTTTCACCGATGGTCAGCAGGTGCTCGCCCGCCAACGCCTCGCGCCGCATCTCCTGGATGTACTCGTGGAGGTAGGGGCCTTCCTCGATCTCGCCGGTGGTCAGGTCCTTGCCGATCAGGTCGATCACGTCCATCCGGAAGCCGGCGATGCCCTTGTCGACCCACCAGCGCATCATCCGGTAGACCTCGGCCCGCATCTCTGGGTTGCGCCAGTTCAGGTCGGGCTGGCCGGGCGAGAACAGGTGAAAATAGTACTGCCCGGTCTCGGGCGACAGGCTCCAGGCCGGGCCACCGAAAAAGGCCTGCCGGTCGTCGGGCGGTCCGCCGCCGGGCGCGGGATCGCGCCAGATGTAGAACTCGCGCAGCGGCGCGTCGGTCGACTTCGCCGCATTCAGGAACCAGTTGTGCTGGTCCGAGGTGTGGTTGACGACAAGGTCCATCACGATGCCGATGTCCCGCGCCTTGGCCTCGGCCAGCAGGCGGTCGAAATCCTCCATCGTGCCGAAGGTCGGCTCGATCCCGTAGTAATCCGCGATGTCGTAGCCGTTGTCGGCCATCGGAGACGTATAGACCGGCGACAGCCACAGCACCCCGATGCCGAGATCGGCGAGATGGTCGAGCTTGTCGATGATGCCGGGGATGTCGCCGATGCCGTCGCCGTCGCTGTCGGCGAAGCTACGGGGGTAGATCTGATACCCCACGCGATCGGTCCACCAGGGAGCGTCGGCCGTGCTGGTCGTCATCGTTGTGCCTCTTGGTCCGTGGTCCGGGGCACAATTTGCAGCGGTCCGGCGCGATGACAACCGCCCCGGCGGAGGTCGGGCTCAGCGCGTGCCGCGACTGTCGGGAAGGCTGATGCGCGCGACCTGTTCGGCGATCGGGTCGGTCGAGAGGGGGTGCGTCTCGCTGGAATAGGCGGCGGGGTCGCCCATCTCCTGCCAGCGGCCCCTGAAATAGACTTCGACCGGATCGAACTTGGCCTTGTAGCCCATCTTCGGGCTGCCCGGCACCCAGTAGCCCAGGTAGACATAGGGCAGGCCGGCCTCGCGCGCGATCTCGACGTGGTCGAGGATGACATGGGTGCCCAGGCTGTCGCCCGCGCGGGCGGGATCGTAGAACGAGTAGACCATGCTCAGCCCGTCATCGAGCACGTCGGTCAGACACACGGCGGCAAGGTCGTGGGTGCCGTCCTCATCCTCGGCCAGGTATTCGACCACGCGGCTGCGGATCGGCGTCTCCTCGATCATCGCGGCGAACTCGAAGATGTCCATGTCGGCCATCCCGCCATCCGCGTGGCGGCTGTCGAGGTATCGGCGGAAGAGCGCGTATTGCTCTTCGGTCGCCCAGGGTGCGGTGGCGTTGCGACGCAGGTGCGCGTTGCGGCGCAGCACCTTGCGCTGGGTGCGAGACGGCTTGAAGTCGGCCACCCGGATCCGCGCCGACAGGCAGGCCGAACATTCGGCGCACGAGGGGCGGTAGAGCACGTTCTGACTGCGCCGAAATCCCTGTTTCGACAGGGAATCGTTCAGCGTCTCGGCCGAGTCCCCCTGCAGGGCGGTGAAGAGCTTCCGCTCCATCCGACCCTCGAGATAGGGACAGGGCTGCGGGGCCGTCACATAGAACTGTGGCGCGATCGGTAGTGTGTGGCGCATGGGGCGCAGAACCTCTGAGTCCGTATGAGCGTAGCAACGGCCCCTCGTGTCGCCAAGCCCCGATGCGCACGGTCGGTCCCGCTCAGTGTGCGGCTGCGCGATTTAGGGCGGCGGTGCCGAGAACATGGTCGACGAGACCCTGCGCACGGGGCGTCGCGACCATCAGGCCCATCGAGATCAGCTGCAGCGGAAACACCGTCATCGCGATCGTGTAGCCCGCGGTGTGAAAGAACGCCGTGGACAGGTCGAAGCGCTTGCCGTCGCGGTCCCGCAGCTCGATCGCGGTCAGCCGCATCCCCGGAGTCGCCGAGCCGCGCGCGATCGTCAGCGTGCGATAGGCGAAGCCCACCACGAGGTAGAGCGCCGGGAAGTAGAACAGCGCGGTGAACAGCGTGAACGGCACCAGCACGAGGCTGATGAGCGCGATCAGGACCACGTCCACGACCCAGGCGAGAAACCGCTTGGTCGGCACGTCGGCATAGAAATCGGCCTGGGTGTCGGGGTCCGGAAGGCCCCAGTAGGTATCGGTCATCATGGTCATGGGCAGATGTCCCTCGGATGGCTCGGAATCAAGAGGCGGCGCGCCCGCCGGCGGGGCCGGGGGCGCGCTGCGTCGCGCTCGGTCAGGCGCCGGCGGGGTGATCCACCGCGTCACCGTTGCCGGACCGCTTGCCACGCTCGTCCATGAACTGGTCGAACTCGGCCTTGTCCTTGGCGGCCCTCAGACGTTCGAGGAAGGACTGGAACGCTTCCTGTTCTTCCTCGAGCCGGCGCAGCGTCTCGGTGCGGTAGGCGTCGAAGGCGGCGTTTCCGGTGGGCGTGAATGCCCGCGAGACATGGGTGCGGTGACGGGCCTTGCGGCAGCTTCCGGTGAACATGCGCTTGCTCCAGATCATGTAGGCGAGAAGGGCGAGGCCGATCGGCCAGAAGGCGATGAAGCCGAGGACCATCAGGGCGATCCAGGCGCCCTTGCCCCTGTCGTCCAGCCAGGCTTCGGACTTGGCCAGCCAATTCTGGCGCGTGAGATGCGGTACGTCGGCGGTCGTGCTCATTGTCGGTCGGTCCTCTATCCAATGTGTCGGGTCTATGTGAATGTCTTTCACATCCCATAGATCGGGACCGACCGGGCCGCCTTCAAGGGGTAATGTGAATGATTTTCACATACCCCGCGCCGCGGTGAACAGGGCCAGTTCCGCGCCGGTCAGCCGCAGCAGGTCGCCGGCCGGGATCGGGAACACGTGGCGCGGCGTGCCGGCCGCCGCCCAGACCACGTCGAACGTCGTCAGGAGAGGGTCGCAGAAGGTGCGGACCGGCGCCGTGTGGCCCAGGGGCGCGACGCCGCCGATGGCGAAGCCGGTCTGCGCGCGCACCAGCGTCGCGTCAGCCTTGCCCAGCGGTTCGCCGGCCGCCTGCGCAGCGAGCGTGTCGTCGACGCGGTTGCCGCCGGCGGTGAGGAACAGGATCGCCCGTTCGCTCTCTTCGCCGCGATAGATGATCGACTTGACGATCTGGTCCAGCCCGCAGTCGACCGCGTCGGCGGCCTGCTGCGCGGTGCGCGTCTCGCCCATCTCGACGATCTCGGCGTCGAGGCCCGCTTCGTCCAGCGCCGCGCGGACCCGCTTCAGGCTCTTGCTCATCACTGCCTCCTGCACGTTTCGGCAGAGCGTCGCGCGACGGCGGGCAGGGCGCAAGCGCTTGACCCGCGTGCGCCGCCGCCGCATCCCTGTCCCATGAGCTTTGCCGACCGCCTGACCCGCTGCCCCGCCGCCTACGACCCGCAGAAGGGCCGCGAGGCCGCCGATGCGTTCCGCGACCTCCCCGAGACGATGCAGGACCTGGTGGCCGGCGCCGCGGGCTCGTCGCCCTATCTCGCCAACGTCATAGGACAGGAGAGCGACTGGCTCGCCCCCGAGCTGGAGCGCGCGCCCGAGGACGCCGCACGGGCGCTGATCGACAGCCTGGCCACGTTGCCGGACCGCACGCTGGGCGACGAGCTGCGACGCGCCAAGCGCCGGCTCGCCGTGCTGGTGGCGCTGGCCGACCTGGGCGGGGTCTGGCCGCTGGAAGACGTGACGGGCACGCTGACCCGCTTTGCCGACGCGGCGGTGGACGCCGCCCTGAAATCCTGCGTCGCGGCCGAAATCGCCCGCGGCAAGCTGCCCGGCATGACCGAGGCCGACCGCGACCGCGCCGCCGGCATGACGGTGCTTGCGATGGGAAAGATGGGCGCCGGAGAGCTGAACTATTCCTCGGACATCGACCTGATCTGCCTGTTCGACGAAGAGGTCTACGACGAGGACGCCTATCTCGACGCCCGCAGCGCGCTGATCCGGGCGACGCGCAAGATGACCGCCCTGCTGTCCGAGACGACGGGCGAGGGCTATGTCTTTCGCACCGACCTGCGCCTGCGCCCCGATCCGGGCGTCACGCCGGTCTGCCTGTCGATGGACGCGGCCGAACGCTACTACGAAAGCCTCGGCCGCACGTGGGAGCGCGCCGCCTACGTCAAGGCGCGCGCCTGTGCGGGCGATATCGCGGCCGGGGAGCGGTTCCTCGAGGCGCTGACGCCGTTCGTCTGGCGCAAGCATCTGGATTTCTGGGCGATCCGCGACGCCCACGACATGCGGCTGAAGATCCGCTCGCACAAGGGGCTGGGCGGCCCCATCACCCTGCCGGGACACGACATGAAGCTGGGCCGGGGCGGTATCCGCGAGATCGAGTTCTTCACCCAGACCCGGCAGATCATCGCGGGCGGTCGCGACCCGTCGCTGCGCGTGCGCGGCACGGTCGAGGGGCTGTCGCGGCTGGCCGACGCGGGGTGGGTGCCCCGCGACGTGACCGACACGCTCAGCGCCGAGTACCGCGCGCACCGCGAAGTCGAGCACCGCCTGCAGATGGTGAACGACGCGCAGACCCACGACCTGCCGCAGGACGACGCGGGCTTCGACCGGCTGGCGGCGTTGATGGGGCGCGACGTGTCCGAGCTGAAGGCGGACCTGGCCGACCGGCTGGAGCGGGTGCGACAACTGACCGAGGATTTCTTCGACCCCGGCGCCCGGCCCGAGGACGAGCCCGACCTGACCGAGGGGCAGGCCGAGATCGTGGCGCGGTGGCGCAGCTATCCGGCGCTGCGCAGCGAGCGGGCTCAGGCGATCTTCGAGCGGGTGAAGCCCGTGCTCCTGGAAAAGCTCGACCAGACGGCCGATCCGGACCGGACGCTGGTGCATCTCGACGGGTTCCTCTCGGGCCTGCCCGCGGGGGTGCAGCTGTTCGCGCTTCTGGACGCGAATCCGACGCTGATCGACCTGCTGATCGACATTGCCGGGACCTCGCCTGCACTGGCGAGCTATCTCAGCCGAAATTCCGGCGTGTTCGACGCGGTGATCGGCGGGGCGTTCTTCGAGGAATGGCCGGGGCGCGAGGCGCTGACGGACGATCTCGCCCGGGCGCTCGCCGCGTCCCACGATTACGAGGCGCAGCTGGACGCCGCGCGCCGCTGGGCGAAGGAATGGCACTTCCGCATCGGCGTCCATCACCTGCGCGGGCTGATCGACGCCGCGACGGCGCGCACGCAATACGCCGACCTGGCCGAGGCGGTGCTGAACGGCGTATGGCCGGCGGTGGTCGACTCGTTCGCCGAGCGGCATGGGCCGCCGCCGGGCGATGGTGCGGCGGTGCTGGGCATGGGCTCGCTCGGGGCCGGGCGGCTGAACGCGACCTCGGACCTCGACCTGATCGTGATCTACGAGGAGGCCGGGGTCGAGTCGTCGGACGGGCCGAAGCCGCTGAACACCCGCGCCTATTACGCCCGTCTCACGCAGGCGCTGGTGACCGCGCTGTCGGCGCCGATGCCCGCGGGCAAGCTCTACGAGGTGGACATGCGGCTCAGGCCCTCGGGCAAGCAGGGGCCGGTGGCGACGGCGTTCTCGGCCTTCCGCCGCTACCAGGCGGAAGAGGCCTGGACGTGGGAGCACCTGGCCCTGACGCGGGCGCGGCCCGTCGCGGGGGCCGAAAAGCTGGGAGCCGAGATCGCGGCCTTCCGGCAGGAGCTCCTGGACCGTCCGCGCGACACCGCGCGGGTCATGGGCAACGTCGAGACGATGCGGACGCGGCTGGCCGAGGCGCAGCGCGGCGCGCCGGGGCCGCTGGAGGCCAAGGCGGGGCCGGGGCGGCTGCAGGACATCGAGCTGCTGTCCTCGGCCCTGGCGCTGCTGGCGCCGAGTCCCGAGGCCGCGCCGCCCGATCAGATCGCGGCCGGAGAGGCGGCAGGCCTCGTCACCGCGGACGAGGCCGCCACCCTGGCCGCCACGCACCGGCTGCTGAGCGCGGTACAGGCCGGCGCCAGGCTGTTGACCGGCGAGGGGATCGATCCCGATGCGCTGGTCGCGGGGGGCGAGGCGCTGCTTCTGCGCGAGACGGGGACGGACAGCGTCGGCGACCTGATCGCGCGGGTCGCCGAGGCTTCGGACGAGGCCGCCGGCATCATCGAGACCGTGCTTTCGAGGCACGGGGGCATGGAGGCACGCGATGCGGGGTGATCCCAACGACCACGACGACCCGAAGGGACTGATCCGCGACGCCTATGGCATCGAGGGGATCTCGGCGCCGGAATGTCGCTCGATCTTCCTGGACTGGGCGCTGTCGCTGCCGGACGACCGACCCCAGGGAGAGGCGATCGCCAAGCTGGTGGAGCGGTACGGCGCGCAGGCGCCCGACCACCCGATGACCGCGGTGCTGAGCGAGGGGCAGGAGGGCATCGCCGCCTCCGGTCGCCGGGGCGGCCGCGCGGGCCGCACCCGGCATTGAGGCGTCAGAGCGCCGCGGCCTCGCGGGCGAGTTCCTCGATCGCGGCCCAGTCGCGGGCGGCGACCTTGTCCTTCGGGGCCACCCACGAGCCGCCGACGCAGAGCACGTTCGGCAGGTCGAGATAGCTGCGGGCGTTCGCCAGGCTGACGCCGCCCGTGGGGCAGAAGCTGACCTGCGGGATCGGGGCGCCGATCGCCTTGAGCGCCGCCGCGCCGCCCGACGCCTCGGCCGGGAAGAACTTCTGCGTGGTATAGCCGCGATCCATCAGCGCCATCGCCTCGGTCGCGGTGGCCGCGCCGGGCAGGAGCGGCAGGTCGGCATCCTCGCAGGCGTCGACCAGCCGCGGGGTCGCGCCGGGCGAGACGCCGAAGGTCGCGCCGGCCTCCTTCGCGCGCGCGACGTCGTCGGGCGTCAGGAGCGTGCCGGCGCCGACCATGCCGCCCGCGACCCCGGACATCTCGCGGATCGCGTCGAGCGCGGCGTCGGTGCGCAGCGTCACCTCGAGCGCGGGCAGGCCGCCGGCGACCAGCGCCTCGGCCAGGGGGCGGGCGATCGAGGCGTCCTCGATCACCAGGACCGGGATCACCGGCGCGCGGCGGCAGAGGTCGGCGGTGCGGGCGGCGGCGTCTTGGGGCGTCATGTCGGTGTCCTGTCGTTGCGCGGGCCGCAGGCCGGGGCCTCCGGCGGGAGTATTTTCGCGAAGATGAAGCAGATGCGGTCAGACCACAACGCCGGCACCGTGGGTGGCGAGGCCGACATTGTTGCGGAACACCTCGAACAGCTCGCGCCCGACGCCGTGGCCGTTGTCCGACAGGTCGGCGGCGGCGGGAGTGCGGGCGGCGAGGTCGACATCCAGCACGTCGATCGTGCCCTGCGTGGCGTCGACACGCACCACGTCGCCGTCGCGAAGCCGAGAGAGCGGGCCGCCGTCGGCGGCCTCGGGCGAGACGTGGATCGCCGCGGGCACCTTGCCCGAGGCGCCGGACATCCGGCCGTCGGTGACCAGCGCCACCTTCAGGCCGCGGTCCTGCAGCACCGCGAGGGTCGGGGTCAGCGAGTGGAGTTCCGGCATGCCGTTGGCCCTGGGGCCCTGAAAGCGGACGACGACCACCGTGTCCTCGGTGAATTCGCCCGCCTTGAAGGCGTCCTTGACCTGCTGCTGGTCGGAGAAGACCCGCACCGGGGCCTCGATCACGTGTCGTTCGGCCGCGACGGCCGAGACCTTCATCACGCCGCGCCCGAGGTTGCCCTGCAGGTCGGCGAGGCCGCCGGTCTTCTGGAACGGGTCGGAGACCGGGCGGAGGATGCGGTCGTTCAGGGTCTCGCCCGCGCCCGGCTCCCAGACGATCTCGCCGTCGCGGAGCCGGG
Source organism: Tranquillimonas rosea (assembly GCF_900111315.1). GTDB lineage: Bacteria > Pseudomonadota > Alphaproteobacteria > Rhodobacterales > Rhodobacteraceae > Tranquillimonas > Tranquillimonas rosea. The sequence continues at coordinate 263,138 of NZ_FOGU01000004.1, read as the reverse complement.
GCTCGCGGGTGTAGAGCGACAGGCCATCGCCGGCGACGGTCTTGACGTCGTCGTGCAGGAGCCCCGCCTCGAGCAGCTCGCCGATCATGTAGCCGAGCCCGCCGGCGGCGTGGAAATGGTTCACGTCGGCGAGCCCGTTGGGATAGACCTTGGCCATCTGCGGCGTGATCGCGGAGATGTCCGCGAAATCCTGGATGTCGAGCTGCACGCCGGCGGCGCGCGCCATCGCGGGCAGGTGGATGATCAGATTGGTCGAGCCACCGGTCGCCATCAACCCGACGATGCCGTTCACGAAGGCCTTTTCGTCGAGGACGTGACCCACGGGGCGGTAGTCGTTGCCGAGGGCCGTGATCTCGAGCGCGCGTTTGGCGCCGGCCTCGGTCAGGGCGTCGCGGAGCGGGGTGCCCGGGTTGACGAAGGAGGCGCCGGGCAGGTGCAGGCCCATGAACTCCATCAGCATCTGGTTGGAGTTCGCGGTGCCGTAGAAGGTGCAGGTGCCGGGGCCGTGATAGCTTTCCATCTCGGCGCGCATCAGGGCGTCGCGCCCGACCTCGCCGGCGGCGAATTGCTGGCGGACCTTGGATTTCTCGTCGTTCGGCAGGCCGCTGGTCATCGGGCCGGCGGGCAGGAAAACGCCGGGGATGTAGCCGAAGGTGGCCGCGGCGATCACGAGGCCGGGGACGATCTTGTCGCAGACGCCGAGATAGACGGCGCTGTCGAAGACGTTGTGGCTGAGCGCCACACCCGTCGCCAGCGCGATCACGTCGCGCGAGAACAGCGACAGTTCCATGCCGACCTGGCCCTGGGTGACGCCGTCGCACATCGCGGGGACGCCGCCGGCGACCTGGGCCGTGGCGCCGGTGGCGCGGGCGGCGGCGCGGATGCGGTCGGGGAAGCTCTCGAACGGCTGGTGGGCGCTGAGCATGTCGTTGTAGGCGGTGACGATGCCCAGGTTGGGTGTCTTCTCGGCGGCGAGCGCGTCCTTGTCGGCGCCCATCGCGGCATAGGCGTGGGCCTGGTTGCCGCAGGTGAGGTGCGCCCGGCGCGGGCCCTCGTCCGCGGCGCGGGCCATCCGGTCGAGATAGGTCGCGCGGCTGTCGCGCGAGCGTTCCCTGATGCGTTCGGTGACGTCGGTGAGCGTGGGGTGAACCGCCATGAAGGGTGCCTTCGCCTGCGTTTCGGTCCTGCGCATCGTAGCGTCGTTAGCGCTAACTGTCCAGTCCCGTGCGCGGCACGTCTCGGGGGGCGATTCCGGCGCCAGGCGCGGCCGCCGCGGCTTTTCAAGGGCGTCACTCCCCGCTAGGAGACCGGCATGACAGTCGCAGAACGCCCCGTGCTCCGCCTCAAGCCCAAGACCGATTCCCGCGCGATCCGCCACGGCGCGCCGTGGGTCTTCGCCGACGAGGTCGTGCTCGACCGCCGGACCCGCGCGCTGCCCGCGGGCACCATCGTCACGCTCGAGGACGCCGAACGCCGGGCGCTGGGGGTCGTCGCGATCAACACCGGCTCGAAGATCGTCGCGCGGATGCTCGACCGGGACCCGGATGCCGAGATCGGCCGCGACTGGATCGCGGTGCGGCTGGGGGCGGCGCTGGCGCTACGTGAGGCGCTCTACGATGCACCGTTCTACCGCCTCGTCCATGCCGAGGGGGACGGCCTGCCGGGGCTGGTGATCGACCGGTTCGGGGCGGCCGCGGTGATCCAGCCGAACGCCGCCTGGGCGGAATTGCTCCTGGATGACATCGTGGCGGTGCTGTCGGATCTGACGGGCGTGTCCTGCGTGGTCAAGAACGCCGCGGGCCGGGCGCGGGGGCTGGAAGGGCTGGACGACGTCTCGTCGGTGCTGACCGGAGAGGTTTCTGCGCCCGTTCCGGTGCCGATGAACGGGGCGACCTACATGGCCGACCTGACCGGGGGCCAGAAGACCGGCCTGTTCTACGACCAGCGGCCGAACCAGGCCTTTGCCGCGCGGCTGGCGCGGGGCGGGCGGATGCTGGACGTGTTCTCGCATGTGGGCGGGTTCGCGCTGGCGGCGCTGGCCGGCGGGGCCGAGAGTGCCCTGGCGGTGGATTCGTCGGCGCCGGCGCTCGCGCTCGCGCGGAAGGGGGCGGAGGCCGGCGGCGTGGGCGCGCGGTTCGAGACGCGGCAGGAGGATGCCTTTGCCGCGCTGGAGGCGATGGGGCGCGACGGAGAGCGGTTCGACCTCGTGGTCTGCGATCCGCCGGCCTTCGCGCCGTCGAAGCAGGCGCTGGACGCGGGGCTGCGCGCCTATGAGCGGGTTGCGCGGCTTGCAGCGCCACTGGTCGCGCCGGGCGGGTTCCTGATGCTGTGCTCATGCTCTCACGCCGCGGACCTGGGGCGGTTCCGCACCGCGTCGGTCCGGGGCATCGGCCGGGCCGGACGTCGGGGGCAGCTGATCCGCACGGGCTTTGCCGGGCCCGACCATCCGCAGCACCCGCAGCTGGCGGAGACGGGATATCTCAAGGCGCTGGCGTTCCGGCTGATGCCGTGAAGGTCCTGATCGATGCCAATGTCATGTTCCCGACGGTGCTGCGCGAGATCGTGCTGGGCGTCGCCGGGGAGGGGCTGTTCACGCCGCTCTGGTCGGCGCGGATCCTCGAGGAATGGGCGCGGGCGGCGGTGAAGCTGGGGCCCGGCGCGGAGGAGGTCGCGCGGGGCGAGATCGCTCTGTTGCGGGCGGCGTGGCCGCGGGCAGAGATCGTGCCGCGCGCGGGCGACGGCGCGCGGCTGTGGCTGCCGGACCCGGCGGACGTGCATGTCCTGGCCGCGGCGATCGCCGGGTCGGCGGACCTGATCCTGACGCTGAACGCGAAGGACTTCCCGCGCGGCGAGCTGGCCGCCGAGGGCATCGGGCGGCGCGATCCCGACGGGCTTCTGATGGAGCTGTGGCTCGTGGACGGGTCGGCGGTGGAGCGGGCGGTGATGCGGGTCCACGGCGAGGCGGAGCGGCTGTCGGGCGAGGCCGTCCCACTGCGCGCGCTGCTCAAGCGGGCGCGGCTGCCGCGGCTGGGCAAGGCGCTGGCGCGGGGCTAGGGGAGGCGCTTTGCCTTTTTGCGCTACCGCGCGGGGGGAGGGGGACGCTGTCCCCCTCTTGCGCTGACGCGCAATTCACCCCCTGGGATATTTCAGGACAGAAGAAGGGCGGTCAGCCGGTGGCGTCGAGTTTGTCCTGGGTCCTGGTGTCGAAGTCGGCCGCGTCGTGCCGCTCGCGCAGCTGCGTGGCCGGGTCGCCCTTGACGCGGTTGACCATGCGCCCGCGCTGCACTGCCGGGCGGGCGTCGATCGCGCGCGACCAGCGCTGGAGATGGGTGTAGGAGGCCACGTCGAGGAACTCGGCGGCCTCGTACTGGCGGCCGAGCGCCAGCTGGCCGTACCAGGCCCAGATCGCCATGTCGGCGATGGAATAGGGGCCGGCCATGAACTCCTTGTCGGCGAGATGGCGATCCAGCACATCGAGCTGGCGCTTTGTCTCCATCGCGAAGCGGTTGATCGGGTATTCCATCGGCTCGGGGGCATAGGCGTAGAAATGGCCGAAGCCGCCGCCGAGATAGGGTGCGCTGCCCATCTGCCAGAACAGCCAGCTGAGCTGCTCGGTCCGGGTCGCGGGGTCGGTGGCGAGGAAGGCGCCGAAGCGCTCGGCCAGGTAGAGCAGGATCGCGCCGGATTCGAAGACGCGCTGCGGCTCGGCGCCGGAGCGGTCGACGAGGGCGGGGATCTTGGAATTGGGGTTGATCTCGACGAAGCCCGAGCCGAACTGGTCGCCCTCGCCGATGTCGATGAGCCAGGCGTCGTAGTCCGCGCCCGCATGGCCGGCGGCGAGGAGTTCCTCGAACATCACTGTCACCTTCACGCCGTTGGGCGTGCCGAGCGAGTAGAGCTGGAACGGATGCTTGCCCACGGGCAGCTCGGCGTCGTGGGTCGGTCCCGCGATGGGGCGGTTGGTCTTGGAGAAGCGGCCGCCGCTGTCGGCCTCCCAGGTCCAGACGCGTGGCGGCGTATAGCTTTGGGCCATCGGTAAAACCTTCTCGATTGGGGTGTCGGGCGCAGGAAACAGGGCGCGGCGGGGAATGGCAATGGCCCTCAGGTCACCTGCCAGCGCGCCTCGCGTGCTTCGATGGCGGCGATGCGCTCGTCCGACTTGGGATGGCTCATCAGCCAGGCGGGCATGGCCCCGCCGCGGGCCCCCGTCAGGCGCTCGAGCTTGGAGAACAGGGATTTCTGCGGATCGGTGCCGATCCCTGCCTTGGTCAGCAGCGCCGAGGCGTAGGCGTCAGCCTCGTATTCGTCGTTGCGCGAGAGCCGGGCGGACACCAGCGACATCAGGCCATTGGCGATCATCACGCCGATCCCCGGCAGAAGCCGCGACAGCACCATCGCCAGCGCGGTGCGCATCGCGTTCTGGCCCGAGAAGTCGATCATCCGCCGCCGCGCGTGACCCAGGGCGACATGGCCCATCTCGTGCGCGATCACGCTCGCCATCTCCTCGGCGGTGACCTCGCCCGCGCGGTAGCGGTCGTAGAAGCCGCGGGTGATGAAGATCCGGCCGTCCGGCGCCGCCAGCCCGTTGACCGGCGCAACCTCGTAGATGTGCACGCGGATGCGGTCGATCTCGAGCGCGGCGGCCATCCTGTCGCACAGCGTCCGCAGCCGCATGTCCGCCAGCTCGGTCGACTTGGCGTCGAGCTCGCGCCGGGTGCGCCAGGCCGAGAAGTGGTACAGCGCGACGGCGTAGAGAGCGGCCAGAAGGATCGGGGTCAGCTTCAGCATGCCTCATGATATGGCACCGGCGGGGGCCGAGGCCAGCGATTCACCGAGGCGGCTTTGCCTTGGAAACGGCGACAATCACGGGAATGTGCGACGACCGTGTCCGAAATGCATCACCTGGGGGCGTTTCGCGAAGGATTTTTGAAACCCTCGCCGTGTTCGGGTGTTAGGATGCCAGCAAGAGGGATCGAAGATGTACGACAGGCCGACAAACAGTCCGCTCATCCAGAGTGCATTGAAGCGTGCGTTCCGTGCCGACACGTCGAAGGATACCGGTAGCTGGGACGACCGTTTCGACGAGCTTCTGGGCAAGCTGGACGCGGCGTACAGCGCCCCGCGGGCCGAGCGGAAGGAGGCTTGAGCCGCCTCAGCGGCCCAGTTCGCGCATCCCCCTCTGGACGCCCTCGAGCGTCATCGGAACCATCCTGTCCGGACCGACGATCTTCTGGATCATGCCGATCGAGGGCGTGAGCCGCCAGTACCGTTCGGGCACCGGGTTGATCCACAGCACCTCCGGCCATTGCGTGACGGCCCGGCGCAACCAAGTTTCCCCCGATTCCGGGTTCCAGTGTTCGTTTGCGCCGCCGGGCATGGCGATCTCGTAGGGTGACATCGACGCGTCGCCGACGAAGATGCACTTGTAGTCGCCACCGTAGGTATTGAGCAGCTCTCGGGTCGAGGTCTGCTCCGTCCAGCGCCGGCGATTGTCGGTCCACACGCCTTCGTAGAGGCAGTTGTGGAAGTAGTATGTCTCGAGATGCTTGAATTCGGCGCGGGCGGCGCTGAACAGCTCTTCGACCACACGGACATGCGGATCCATCGAGCCGCCGATATCGACGAACAGCAGGACCTTCACGGTGTTGCGCCGCTCGGGCCGTGTCTTGACGTCGAGATAGCCGTGCTCGGCCGTGGAGCGGATCGTGCTGTCGAGGTCCAGTTCCTCGTCGGCGCCGTCCCGCGCCCATTTGCGCAGCCGCTTCATCGCGACCTTGATATTGCGCGTGCCCAGTTCGACCTGGTCGTCGAGGTTGCGGAACTCGCGCCTGTCCCACACCTTGACCGCCCGGCGGTGGCGGCTTTCGTCCTGGCCGATGCGCACGCCCTCGGGGTTGTAGCCATGGGCGCCGAAGGGCGAGGTGCCGGCGGTGCCGATCCACTTGCTGCCGCCCTGATGGCGGGCCTCCTGTTCGTTCAGGCGCTCGCGCAGGGTCTCCATCAGCGCCTCGAAGCCGCCCATCGACTCGATCTCGGCCTTCTCGGCGTCGCTCAGGTGCTTTTCGGCCATCTTGCGCAGCCAGTCCTCGGGCAGATCCATCGCCTCGACCACCTGGTCGACGGTGATCTGCTCGAGCCCCGAGAATGCCTTGGCGAAGGCCTGGTCGAACCGGTCGATGTGGCGTTCGTCCTTCACCATCGCGCTGCGGGCGAGGTAGTAGAACCCCTCGACGTCGTAGGTCACGAGATCGGCGCGCATCGCCTCGAGAAAGGTGAGGTATTCCCGGATCGAGACCGGCACGCCGTGCCGACGCAGGGTGTCGAAGAAGGGCAGGAACACGGTCAGAGCACGCGCGAGGCCACGACGGTCAGGATCAGGCCGACGAGGAACCCCGCGATCCCGAAGGCCGCGGCATATTGCGCGATGTCGAGCCGGCTTCCCTTGCGCCGGCGCGCAAGAAATCCGCCCCAGAGAGCCGAGGCGAGACCGAGCAGAATAGCAATCATAGGGCAGGCGTTCCTTTACGGACTGGATTGAGGCCGGCGATCTCGCCGGCGCGGCGGCGGACCTCGTCGTCGCTGCCGAAACCGTAGCGCGCCAGCGCCAGGCTTTCGCGGCGCACCTCCTGGGCCTCGGCCGGGCGGCCGAGCATTTCGAGGCCCTCGACCTTGACCAGCATCAGCGACGCCAGGAGCGCGGCATTGCCGGCTTCGGCGACGGGGGTGCTGTTGGTGTCGACCAGGTCGATGGCGGCTTCCGGCTGGCCCGACGACAGGGCGAAGGCGGCAAGCTGCATCGCCACATGCGCCTGGTGCAGCCGCGTCTCGGGGCTTTGGGCATAGATCGTGCCGGCCTTGAGGAACGAGGACAGCGCGAGTTCCGGGTCGTCGGCGAGCGATAGCCGGCCCAGGGCGAACAGGCTGAAGGCCATCCGATTGTCGTTCCAGCCGTTCTGACGGGCGAGCGACACCGCCCGGCCGGCGGCGGCACGCCGCTTGCCCATGGTGGTGTCGGGACCGAGCGCTGTCTCGATCGCGCCGACCCAGTCGCGCGGTGTCTCGAGGTCCCGGCGCCCGGTCGGGCGGCGGTTCCCGGCGGGATTGATCCGGGCAAGGATGCCCGGCAGCCGCGCACGGACCTGCGAAGGGGACATGCCGGAGTGCAGTTCGGACGAATAGGTCGCCCGCAGGATCGTCATGTCGAAGCCGGTCAGCACGGTGTGGAAGTTGTCGTCGTTGAAGACGCTGTCGGTCAGCCGGTAGAGGTCATTCAGTGGCCCGAGAGCCTGGGCGACCTCTTCGTGCAGGCAGTCGCGCACCTCCTGCGGCGAGACGTCCCGCGGAATGAAGACGGCCATCCGCTCGCGCGTCTTCAGCGTGGTCCAATCCAGCTGGGGGCTGCGGCGGTTGTTCACGAACTCCTCCCAGCTCGACAGGCGGGGCACGACGAAGCAGGCGGCCTGGGGCACCGCGCGCTGAAGCTCGGCCCGCGACACGGACTGCACGGTGATCGAGGCCTGCCGCGAGGCCGGCACGCGGCGGATGTCGATCCCGGCCTCGCGCCGGAAACGGGTGACGAGGCGGTCGAGGTCGCCCGACAGGCTGGGTTGCGCGCGCCCGACCGCGCGGATCGTCACGGGCCCCTCGAAGCGGGTGAACACCGGCAGCTTGCGCCCGCTTTCGAGGGTAAAGCTGAGTTCCATGAAGTCCTGCACGATCTCGTGATTGCTCGCCGCGGGGCGGTGGGGCGCGCCCACCGTCGGCACCTTCATGGGCGGCAGGTCGCCGGTGAAGACCATCCGCCGCTCGGCGACGGGCGGCGCGGAACTGGGCGCACAGGCGGCGATGGCGCCTGCGACCAGAAGCGACAGGAGGATGCGGCGGGTCATGCCCGCGTATACTTCACGAAAGGCGTCAGCTTGCCAACACGGTCATAGAGCAGCCGCGCGGTGGTGTTGAAGTCCTGCGTCAGCCAGTAGACGCCGTCGGCACCGTAGGCGTCGGCGGCGCCGTAGACCGCCTCGATCAGCGCGCGGCCGACGCCCAACCCGCGATGCTCCGGCGCGGCGTAGAGATCCTGCAGGTAACAGGTCTCGGCGAGCTTCCACATGTGGCGGTGAAACAGGAAATGGGTCAGCCCGATGAGTTCGCCGTCGGTCTCGGCCACGAGGCCGTGGAAGTCGTGCGTATCGTCGCCGACGAGCCGCGAAAAGGCGGCGTCGTAGACGTCGGGCGAGACCTCGGTCTCGTAAAAGTGAAGATAGCCGCGCCAGAGCGCCTCCCATTCGGGGCGGTCCTCGGGGCGGACGGGTCGGATCGTCAGGCTCATGGCGGCCCCTTCGGGCAGTGTCTGGTTTCCTATCTGTCGCGCCGGGCCATGAAGGCGAGGCGCTCGAACAGGTGCACGTCCTGTTCGTTCTTCAGGAGAGCCCCGTGCAGGCGGGGCAGGGCAGAGGTGCCGTCGCCGCGCAGGTCCTCGGCGGTCAGGTCCTCGGCCAGCAGCAGCTTGAGCCAGTCGAGCACCTCCGAGGTCGAGGGTTTCTTCTTGAGGCCCTGCTGCTCGCGCAGCTCGTAGAACTGGGTCAGCGCCGTGGTCAGCAGCGCGTCCTTGATTCCCGGATGGTGCACCTCGACGATCCGCTTCATCGTCTCCATGTCCGGAAACCGGATGTAATGGAAGAAACAGCGACGCAGGAACGCGTCCGGCAGCTCTTTTTCGTTGTTTGACGTGATGATGACGATCGGGCGTTGCTGCGCGGTGACGGTCTCTCCGGTCTCGTAGACGTGGAATTCCATCCGGTCGAGTTCCTGCAGCAGGTCGTTGGGGAACTCGATATCCGCCTTGTCGATCTCGTCGATCAGCAGGACGGTCCGCTCCCCGGCCTCGAAGGCCTGCCACAGCTTGCCCTTGCGGATGTAGTTGCGCACGTCGTTGACGCGCTCGTCGCCCAGCTGGCTGTCGCGAAGCCGGCTGACTGCGTCGTATTCGTACAAGCCCTGCTGTGCCCGTGTGGTGGATTTCACATGCCACTCGAGCATCGGCAGTCCGAGCCCGGCGGCCACCTGGCGGGCCAGTTCCGTCTTGCCCGTGCCCGGCTCGCCCTTGACCAGAAGGGGCCGTTGCAGCGTCACCGCCGCGTTGACCGCGACCGTGAGGTCGTCGGTCGATACATACGACTCGGTTCCCGTGAATTTCATGGGAAAATCAACCCCCTGTCAAAAGACATTCATGCGGCGGGATCTGGCCCCTCCGCGCACCTAACCCGCCCTATTGCCTAGTGACAACAGCTATCCCTTGGGATAATGGAAGCGCGCGAGGGGAGATGTCCATGACTGATCACACGTCCGACACACTCGGAGGACGGGGAGAGGGGAAGAAGATGAAAGCCGAGATTTTTCTGCCCGATGATTACCGTCCCGCCGAGGACGAGCCGTTCATGAACGAACGGCAGGTCGAGTACTTTCGCCGCAAATTGATCGCCTGGCGAAACGACCTTCTCGACGAAAGCAAGACCACGATCGAGGGGTTGCAGGATGGCACCCGCAACATTCCCGACGTGGCCGACCGCGCGAGCGAAGAGACCGACCGCGCGCTTGAACTGCGCACCCGTGACCGTCAGCGCAAGCTCGTCGCCAAGATCGAGCAGGCGCTGCGCCGGATCGAAGAGGGCGAGTACGGCTATTGCGAAGCGACCGGAGAGCCGATCTCGCTGAAGCGGCTCGACGCGCGGCCCATCGCCACGCTGAGCCTCGAGGCGCAGGAAAAGCACGAGCGCCGCGAGAAGGTGCATCGCGACGACTGATCGCGTGCGCCGGCGCAGGATATCGGGGCATCGGGGTGCGCGGCATCCCGGTGCCCCGTTTTGTTTGGAGAGGGCATGCTGCAGGGTCGTGAAATAGCCGTCCTCGGGGCCGGTATCGGGGGGCTGGCGGTGGCGCAGGCGCTGGCGCAGCGCGGCGCCCGCGTGACGCTGTTGGAACAGGCGCCCGCGCTGACCGAGGTGGGCGCGGGGATCCAGATATCGCCCAACGGGGTGGCGGTTCTGGACGGGCTGGGTCTGGGCGCCGCGGCCCGCCGCGCCGGGGTCGAGAGCCGGGCGGTCGTCCTTCGTCACGGGCCCTCGGGGCGCTCCGTCGCGCGGATGGAGTTCGCCAAGCATCCCCAGCCGCGTCCCTACCTTATGATGCACCGCGCCGACCTGATCGGCGTGCTCGAACAGGGCGCGCGGCAGGCGGGCGTGGACATCTGCCTGGACCAGCGCATCAGGTCGGTCGAGGCCGCCGGTCCCGGTGTGCGGCTGACCCAGCAGGACGGCAAGATGACCGTGCCGTTCCTCGTCGGGGCGGACGGGCTGCGGTCGCGGACGCGGGCGCTGTTGAACGGGGCCGATGCGCCGCGCTTCACCGGGCAGGTCGCCTGGCGCGCGGTGATCGGCGCGGGCGGCGAGGCCTCGGCGGTCTCGACCGTCGAGATGGGGCCGGGGCGCCATCTCGTGCGCTACCCGATACGGGGCGGCGTCCAGATGAACATCGTCGGCATCCGCGAGCAGGAGACCTGGTCCGAAGAAGGCTGGAAGCACGTCGACGACCCCGACAACCTACGGGCCGCCTTCGCAGGCTTCTCGCCGCGCGTGCGCAAGCTGCTGGACCGGGTGGAGACGGTGAACATCTGGGGCCTGTTCCGTCATCCGGTGGCCCCGCACTGGCACGGCGGCCAGGTGGCTCTGGTGGGGGACGCGGCGCATCCGACGCTGCCGTTTCTCGCCCAGGGCGCGAACCTGGCGCTCGAGGATGCCTGGATGCTGGCGGCCTGTCTGGATGCGCTGCCCGAGGACGAGGCGCTGGCCGCCTACCAGCAGCGGCGGGTGCCGCGCGTCTCGCGGGCCATCGCTGCGGCCGAGGCGAACGCGCGGAACTATCACCACGCCAACCCGCTGAAGGTGGCCGTCGGCCATACCGGGCTGCGGATGCTAAGCCGGGCCGCGCCGGGATTGCTGTTGTCGAAGTTCGACTGGCTCTACGGCCACGACGTGACCGCAGAGCCGGTCCCTCAGGCCGCCTGAAGCGCGGCGATGATGCCGCCGAAATCGTCGGCCTTGAGCGATGCGCCGCCTACCAGCGCGCCGTCGACGTCGGGCACGGCAAAGATCTCGGCCGCGTTCGACGGCTTGACCGACCCGCCGTAGAGCAGGCGGATGCCGGCGCCCGTGTCGTCTCCGAAGCGCTTCTGCAGCGCCTGGCGGAGAAAGCCGTGCACTTCCTCGATCTCCTCGTTGGTGGGAACCTTGCCGGTACCGATCGCCCAGACCGGCTCATAGGCGACGACCAGTTGCTCGCCGTCGATACCATCGGGGACCGAGCCCTGAAGCTGACCGCCGACCACGTCGATCGTCGAGCCGCCCTCGCGCTGTTCCAGCGTCTCTCCCACACAGACGATCACTCGCATCCCCGCGGCAAGCGCCGCCTGGGCCTTGGCACGGACGATATCGTCGGTCTCGCCGTGATCGGCACGGCGCTCGGAGTGGCCGACGATGACGTGTCGCGCACCGGCCTCGGCCAGCATCGGCGCGGCGATGTCGCCGGTGTGGGCGCCTTTCTCTTCCTGGTGGCAGTCCTGTGCGCCGACCTGCACCGGCGTTCCCGCCGTGCGTTGCGCCATCGGCGAGATCAGCGTGGCGGGCGGGCAGATCAGGACGTCGCAGCCGGGATCGGGATGCGCGGCCAGAAGCGCGTCGATCTGCGCGAAATCGGCCAGCGCGCCGTTCATCTTCCAGTTTCCGGCGGCGAGTTTGCGGCGAGGGGCCATCGGCGGTGTCTCCCAGTCATGTGGCTTCGGACCACACATAGCGACCGGAGCCCGCAGGGAAAACCGCCGGTGGCGTCGGGGATCAGCTGTCGCGCTCGGCGGCGAGCTCTTCCACGTCCTTGAACTTGATCGACTCGCCGCAGCCGCAGGCGTCGGCGACGTTCGGATTGCGGAACCTGAACGACGATTCCAGCAGCGACGTCTCGTAGTCGATCTCGGTGCCGAACAGGAACATCTGCGCCATCGGCGCGATCATCACGCGCGCGCCGTCCTGTTCGACGACCTCGTCGTTCGCGTCCACCTCGGTCACGTAGTCCATGGTGTATTCCATGCCCGCGCAACCGCCCTTCTTGACGCCAATCCTCAGGCCCTGGTGGCCGTCGCGTTCCATCAGCTTGGTGATCTGGTGCACGGCGGCGGGTGTCATTGTCACCGCCTGCTTGCCGGGAATACCGAACATGAACCGTCCTTTCACTTTGTCCTTTGAAACTAAGGCTTCGGCGGCTTCGGCTCAAGGGGGGCCGCCCGCCAGCGTGATCAGCGCGCCGGTGGCAAAGGCGGCGGCCAGCGCCCACCCGACCGAGGCGAGCGTGCCGATGATGACGTATTCCGCGATCCGGCGATCGTCCTTCGAGGCATTGAAGCGCAGGATCGATTTCGCCGCGATCAGGAAGGCGACGCCGGTGGGATAGCCGGCCAGCACCAGCAGATAGGTCAGCCCGCGTTCCAGCTGGCCGATCAGCAGCCCGCCGTTCTGCAACCCGCCCGACAGGATCGCCGCCCGCTTCCAGTAGGGGGTGTAGGGTGCAAGCAGCTTGTCCACGGCAAAGCCCCCCGTCCGCACGGCGACGATGAAGCCGGCGACGTACAGCATTGCAAGCGGCACGAGGTCCGCGACCTTCGCCGGCAGCAGGTCGGGCCACAGGCCGTCCTTCCAGAGTGTCGGCGCCGCCACGGCGATCGCGCCGATGGTGATCAGGTGCGCCCCCTGATCGATGAGAAAGGGGCGGATCGTGTCTTCGACGGCCAGCTTCACCCGGTCGATCCCCAGATGAGCCACCGCCAGCAGCACGACGGGCAGTGCGACGACCTGTCCCAGCGCGGCCAGGCTTGCCGCCAGCACGATGGCCGCGTGGGCGAGCTGGACGAGAGGGCGCCTCTTTTCGCGGATCATGCCGTCGCTCTGCAGCATGAAATCGGCCAGGACATGAGCGAAGAGCAGGGCGGCGGCGGTCTGGTACATGCGGGCTCGGTCTCAGGGCGTGGGGCCTGTTCTGGCGATTACAGGCGTGGTGGTCCAATTACAGGGCGCAGAGCCTGTAATCTAATTAACAGGTCTAGGGACCTGATGGTTGCAGGGCTGCCAAGCGCCCTCGACCTGCTCCAGCGCCTCGGCCACCGCCCAGAACGCCGCGGCGTCCAGCCTGTCGGCCACGCTCTGCTGGCGGATGCCGAGATCGTCGGCGATGGCGGCCTGTGTCGGTGCCACGGGCCTCAGCGACCGGGTCAGCGCCTCGCCCTGCGCGGCGGTCCATCCTTGGGCAATGGCGTCGAGCAGGACGGTGACGGCCTCCAGCAGCGGGCCATGACCGGGTGCCGCCAGCGCCAAGCGTCGCCCGCGGCCCATCGCGTCCAGCGCTGCGCCCGCGGCGTGGAAGGCGGGGCCGTCGGCGTCCGACAGGGTCTCGTCGCCCAACCTCTCGACCGCGCCGATGCCGACGGCCAGCCGCAGGTCGATGTCCAGCTCGGCCGCCCGGAGGCTGGCCAGCACGAAGAGCGCGCTGCGCAGGGACAGGTCCGGCCGTGCGAGGTAGACCTGCCAGCCGTCGCCCCGGAACCGCGTCGGTCGCAGCGGGGCGCCATGCCACGCCGACAGGGTCTCGGCGGCGGCGGACAGTGTTTCGAACCCGCGCGCGAGCACGTCCGGGCCCGCCTGCCGCGAGCGCACGAAATCCCCGGTGAGAACCGCCCGTTCCATCGCCTGCCGTCCTTCTTTGCCTCGCCGCGAGTGTCGCAGGTGCGGCCGCCGCAAGGCAAGCGCCTCAGCGTGCGGGCAGCACGCGGGCGGGGTTGCCGGCGACGCGCGCGCCGGCGGGCACGTCGTGGGTGACGACCGCCCCTGCGCCGACGATCGCGTCGTCGCCCACGGTCACGCCCGGCAGGATCAGCGCGGCGGCGCCGATCCAGACATTGCGGCCGATGGTCACCGGCCGCCCGTTCTCCAGCCCCGCGTCGCGGCTTTCGGCATCGCGGGGGTGGTCGGCGGCGAGAAGCTGGACGTTCGGGCCGACCTGAACGTTGTCCCCGATGCGGATCGGGCAGACATCCAGCATCACGCAGCCGAAGTTGAAGAAGCAGTCGGCGCCGATTTCGATATGGCAGCCGTAATCGACATAGACCGGCGCCCGGACGGCGCTGCCGGGGCCCAGGGCGCCGAAGAGCTCTGCCAGGATCGGATCGCGGGCCTCTGCCTCGCCGACGATCGTGCTGTTGTAGCGGCGCATGAGATCTTGCGCGCGGGCCCGCATCGCGGCCAGCTCGGGGTCGCCGGGACGATAGAGCGCACCCGACAGCATCTTTTCGAGTTCGGTCATCCCGCGCTCCGAAGTGTGGTCGAAACCAAAAAGGGGACGGCGCGGCGCCGTCCCCGAAACTGGGTCACAAGGTATCGTGAATATCAACCGCTATCCAAATCGCGCGGACCGCGCGATGCGCGCCGTCTCCGCGTGCAGGTGTCTAGCGGGTCATCATGACGGCCATGCGTCTTGCGGATGAAGGTCGCACGACAGCGCCGTTTACATGAAGCCGAGCTCGAGCCGCGCCTCGTCGGTCATCATGTCCATGCCCCACGGCGGATCCCACGTGATCTCGACGTCGACGGTCTTCACGCCCGGCAGCGGCTCGATCGCGTCGGCGACCCAGCCCGGCATCTCGCCGGCGACGGGGCAGCCGGGTGCCGTCAGCGTCATGATGACCTGCACCGCGTTCTCGCTGTCGATATCGATCGTGTAGACCAGCCCGAGATCGTAGATGTTCACTGGGATCTCGGGGTCGTAGACCGAGCGGCAGGCCTCGACCACGTTGTCGTAGAGCGGATGCTCGGTGCTCGACGGTTTGATCAGCGGCGCGCCCTCGAGCTGTTCGGTGGTGTCGGTCATCGCGGATCCATCCTTCATTTCCGACCTGATACATAAGGATTGCGCGCGGACGCGTCCAGTGCCGCCGTCGCGCTAGGCCAGTTCGTCCATGCGGCTTTGGGGCAGGTAGGGCAGGGGGGCGTGCAGCTCGAACTCCCGCGCCGAGGCGACGATCTCTTCGCGAAGCTGACAGCCGAGGAACCAGGCCGAGTTCGGGTCCGGCGCCGGGAACTGAAAGCGCACGAGCTGGCCGAACGCGTCCTGAGAGATGACGAGCGTCTTGATCTTGTCCGAGGGTTCCACCTCGTCGAAGCGGCCGGCAAGCTCGGCGAACCGCTCGCGCATGCGGGGGATGTCGGCGGTGTTGGCGAGCGTGATCTCGATCGGCACCACCATCGCGTTGTCCTCGAGCGACCAGTTGACGAAGAACTCGGTCACGAAGCGTTCGACGGGCACCACGATGCGGTTGCTGTTCCACTTCTTCAGCTGGACATAGGTGAAGTGGATGCGCTCGACCGTGCACCACGCGCCGTCGAAGACGATCTGGTCGCCGATCCGGGCCGACCGGTTCATCGCAATCTGGAGCGAGGCGAGGATGTTGCCCAGCACCCGCCGCGCGGCGAAACCGATCACCAGCGTCAGCGCACCGGCCGAGGCCAGCAGCGAGAAGCCCACGGTCCGGTAGATGTCCAGCGCCGCCAGCACGACGCCCACGCCCACGGCAAGGCCGATCACGATGATGATCCGGCGCGCGGCACTGACCGACGTGGCAAAGGATCGCAGCCGGTTGTTGTCGGGGTCTGCCAGCGCCTCGGAGTCGAAGGTGACGAGCCGCTCTAGGATGGCGTCGATGACGTGCAGCGCGAAGATCAGGAACGCGATGATATAGCCGATCACCGTCAGTGGCGGGATGATGACGGCGAAGGGGTTGGACACCACGAACAGGTTCAGCATCACGAGGCGGATGATCAGCATCGACACCGCGATCACCGACGGCCACCGAAGCGCGTGCAGAGCGACCGTCGACCAGCGGCCGCGCGCCCGCCGCGCGAGCATGGCGAAGAAGCGGCGCGTCAGCCATCCGGCGCCGAGCGCCACGGCCAGCACGAGCGGCGTGAGGATTACCTCCCACCAGTGCAGCCCCCAGAAGGCCGGCCCGCGCAGCACCTCGGGCAGCGCCTCTTCCAGGTCCGAGGGGCCGTAGCGGGCGTAAAGGACGGGGATGCGCGTGACCGTGCGTTGCGAGAACACCCAGACCGGCTCGCCGTCCGAAGGCTTCACCCGGTTCAGCCGGATCGCCGCCTCGCGGTTTCCCAGGTCCAGCACGCCGAGCAACAGGCTGCGCTGCGGCTCGCCCGCCATCGCGGTGGACGAGGCGGCGTTGGCGTTCAGCGCGTCCGGACGCTCCAGCAGCGACCGCCACGAGATCAGGGCCTTGCGGTCGAGGATGTCGCGCAACTGGCGGGCAAGCTCGGGGCCGTTCTCGGCCTGCTCGTTCTCGGGCAGGCCGGTCAGGTCCAGAAGATGCGCCGCTTCCTCGTAGGCTTCGGCGTCCGTCAGGTCGAGAAAGCTCTCGACCGCGCCCTGCGGCGTGCGCCTCTCGATCCGCGAGGGCAACTCGGGAAGGCCGGAATTGAACGACTCCACCTCGAACCACGCCCCCGGCGCGTCCTGCGCCGAGGCGGGGACGGCAAGAAGGCACAGAGCGATCAATAGGCCGGCGAGATGTCGCATACCGCCTAGTAACGGCGTCGTGAGGTCCGGGTTCCCGACTATTTCGTCGCGCTGCCGGCCGAGCGTCCGCGACGGCGCACGGGGGCCGGGCGCGCGCGCTTCTCGATCCCGTCATAGAGCAGCCCCGCGACGTTCTTGCCGCTGGCCTTCTCGATGCCCTCGAGGCCGGGCGACGAGTTCACCTCCAGCACCTTGGGGCCGTCGCTGCCACGCAGGAGGTCGACGCCCGCAAGGCCCAGCTTGAAGGCGCGGGCGGCGCGTATCGCGGTGTCGCGCTCGTCCTTGGTGATCCGTACCGCCACCGCCGAGCCGCCGCGATGCAGGTTCGACCGGAACTCGCCCGCCGGGGCTGAACGCTTCATCGACGCGACGACGCGGCCGCCCATGACGAGACAGCGGATGTCCTCGCCCGCGGCCTCCTTGACGAAATCCTGCACCAGGAAGTTCGCGCGCAGTCCGCGGAAGGCGTCGATCACCGATTGCGCGGCCTTTTTCGTCTCGGCCATGACCACGCCCTTGCCCTGGGTGGACTCCAGGAGCTTCACGATCAGCGGCGCCGTCCCGACCAGACCGATCAGGTTGTCGGTGTCCTTGGGCGAGGCGGCGAAGGCGGTGGTCGGCATGCCGATGCGGTGACGGGCGAGGATCTGGTGGGCATAGAGCTTGTCGCGACTGGCCGCGATCCCTTCGGAGCCGTTGACGCAGTGGGTGCCGATCGTCTCGAACTGCCGGATCACCGCCGTGCCGTAGGGCGTGATCGACGCGCCGATGCGCGGCACCACGGCGTCGTAGCGGGGCAGGCGCTGGCCGTCGTAGTGTACCTCGGGCGCCAGCGAGTTGATCGTCATGTAGCAGCGCGTGGTGTCGATCACCTCGATCGTGTGACCGCGCTTCTCGCCCTCCTGCACCAGCCGGCGGGTCGAATAGCTGTGGGGCTCGCGGCTGAGGACGGCGATCCGCAACGCGCGCTCGGGCGCAACCTCGCGCACGCGGGCGGAGTGATAGACGTCATAGCTGAGTTCCGGCTGGCAGAAGCTTTCGCCCGGCGCGATCACCATGTCCTCGGGGAACGCCTGCCGGCCCAGCAGCATGCGATAGGCCATCTGCCCGCGGTCGGTGAGCGTCAACTCCACCGGCCAGCGGCGCTCGCCGACCTTCAACTCGCTTTCGATGACATAGCGCAGCTCGGTGTCGCCGTTCGACGAGGTCACCTCGCGCCGGTCCGTGATCGGGGCCGAACAGGGGATCGCCAGGTCGCCGCGGTTCGGGATCGGGTGCACCAGGAACCGCACGCGGGGCCGGTTGGCCGGGCCGAACGGCTCGATCTCGTAGGCGTGCAGCGCCGAGGTCCGGGCCCCGGTATCGACCTTTGCCTTCAGCGCCGGCAGGCCGAGTTTCGGCAATCCGACCCATTCCTCCCAGCCGAGTCGAAACTCGTCAGCCATGTCATCTCTCCGTCCGGATTTGAGCGCGATGGTTTGCACAGAACGCGTCCCGGTGCAAAGCGCTTAAGGTTTCGGTCACTTCGTTGCACGTTGGCGCACAAGGGCGGGAACGCGTTCGGTGCCGGGTGGTTTCGCCGGCATCCGGGCACGGTGCCCGGCCATGTTCCACTGGAGGATGAGATGAAGGATCTCAATGCACTGTTCACGCATTTCGTGCGCGATATCTACTATGCCGAACGTCAGATCCTGAAGACCCTGCCCAAGATGGCGCGCAAGGCGCAGTCGCCCGACCTGCGCGAGGCGTTCGAGATGCACCACGAAGAGACCGAGGGCCAGATCGAGCGTCTGGAGCAGGTCTTCGAACTTCTCGACCTGAAGCCGCGCGGCGTCACCTGCGAGGCGATCGACGGCATCCTCGCCGAGGGCAAGGAGATCATGGAAGAGACGGACTCGCCGGATGCCCGCGACGCCGGCATGATCGCGGCCGCGCAGGCGGTCGAGCATTACGAGATCACCCGCTACGGCACGATGATCTCATGGGCGCGGCAGCTGGGTCTGACCGACGCCGCCGAGCTTCTGCAGAGCACGCTCGAGCAGGAATACGCGGCGGATGACAAGCTGTCCAAGCTTGCCGAGGGCGCGCTGAACAAGGAAGCCGCCTGAGGCTCGTGCGGCGCGGGCTGGTGCCTTCCCGCGGCCCGCGTCGCATCGAATTGCCAATTCCCGGCGCGGGCGCTATCCGACGTCCGTGACCAACCGTTTCTCGTTCTCCCTTAAGGCCACCGACGGCCGCGCGCGCACCGGCACCATCTCGACCCCGCGGGGCGAGGTGCGGACGCCGGCATTCATGCCCGTCGGCACCGCCGCGACCGTCAAGGCGATGCTGCCCGAAAGCGTGCGCGACACCGGCGCCGACATCCTGCTGGGCAATACCTATCACCTGATGCTGCGCCCCACGGCCGAGCGGATCGCCCGGCTTGGCGGGTTGCACGATTTCATGAACTGGCAGCGGCCGATCCTGACGGACTCGGGCGGGTTCCAGGTGATGAGCCTGGCCGACCTGCGCAAGCTCGACGAGCGCGGCGTCACCTTCAAGAGCCACATCGACGGCTCGCGCCACGAGCTGACGCCCGAGCGCTCGATGGAAATCCAGCGGCTTTTGGGCTCGGACATCGTGATGTGCTTCGACGAATGCCCCTCGCTGCCCGCCGACGAGAGCCGCGTGGCCGACTCGATGCGCCTGTCGATGCGGTGGGCCGAGCGGTCAAGGGCGGCCTTCGGTGACCGGCCGGGCCATGCGCTGTTCGGGATCCAGCAGGGCGGGGTGACGCCGGAGCTGCGCGAGGAAAGCGCGAAGGCCCTGACCGACATCGGGTTCGACGGCTACGCGGTGGGCGGTCTCGCCGTGGGCGAGGGGCAGGAGGCGATGTTCGGCGTGCTGGACTATGCGCCCGAGATGCTGCCCCATGACAAGCCGCGCTACCTGATGGGGGTGGGCAAGCCCGACGACATCGTCGGCGCGGTCGCCCGCGGCATCGACATGATGGACTGCGTGCTGCCCTCGCGCTCGGGGCGGACCGGGCAGGCGTGGACGCGCCGCGGGCAGGTCAACATCAAGAACGCCCGCCACCAGGACGATCCGCGCCCCCTCGACGAGTCCTGCGGCTGCCCCGCCTGTCGCAGCTATTCGCGCGCCTACCTGCATCACGTCTTCCGCGCGGGCGAGATGATCTCGGGCATGCTGCTGACATGGCACAACCTGCACTATTACCAGGATCTGATGCAGGGTCTCCGCGACGCCATCGCCGCGGGGCGGCTGGAGGCGTTCACCGACGAGTTCCACGCGCTGCGGGCCGAGGGCGACATAGAGCGGCTCTGACGGCAGGGACGCACGATGATGAAAGTTGTTTCCGGCACACCGCTTGGCTAGCGTGCCGCCGGGGCCGAAGGACGACGACGGGGACCGATGAAACCGCAGAAGCACCCTCAGGAAGAAGATCGCCTCGCCACGCTGACGGCCTACGGCGTGCTGGACTCGGCGCGCGATCCCGAGTTCGACGAGATCGTCGATCTCGCCGCCGCGATTTGCGAGACGCCCGTTGCCATCGTGAACCTGATCGACAGCGACCGGGGCTGGTTCAAGGCCGAGACGGGCATGAGCGTGCCCGAGGTGCCGCGCGACCATGCCTTCTGCTCGCATGCCATCCTCGAGGACGGCGTCGTCGAGATCCCCGATACCCGGCAGGATGCGCGCACCGCCGACAATCCGCTGACGATCGACGGCAGCCCGGTGCGGTTCTATGCCGGTGCGCCGCTGGTCGCGCCGAACGGCCTGCCGCTCGGCTCGCTCTGCGTGCTCGACACGCGGCCCCGCCGGCTGACCGACCTGCAATTGCGGACCCTGCGCGCGCTCGCCCAGCTGGGGATGCAGCAGATGGAGCTGCGCCTGCGGCTCGAGCGCGAGAAGGTGCTGCGGCAGGAGGTCGATCACCGGGTGAAGAACTCGCTGCAATCCGTCGTGGCGCTGACCCGCATCCAGGGGCGCCGGGCGGAGTCGGAAGAGACCCGCGCCGCGCTGGCGCAGGTCCGCGGTCGTATCGAGGTCATCACCGCACTGCATGAACAGCTCTATCGCACGGATGCCGGCGACCGGATCGACCTGTCGGAGTTCGCCGGCAACGTTGCGCGGTTCCTGTCCGGCTTCCGGCCCGAGAACGTGTCCATCTCGCTCGACGTTCCCCGCATGTTCGTCACATCGAGCCAAGCCAGCGCGATAGGCGTCATCGTGAACGAATGTGCGGCCAACGCCTTTCGCCACGGGTTTCCGGACGGGCGCGCCGGCCGGGTGACGATCACCGCCCGGCCCGATGGCGACGGCATGGTCCTGGTGTGCGAGGATGACGGTATCGGCCTGTCCGACAACGGCACCAAGAGCGCGACGGGCGGGCTGGGGATGCAGGTGATCTCGGCCTCCGCCGATCAGCTGGGCGGGCCGCACAGGGTCGAGAATGGCGACCCCGGCGTGCGCATCATCGTGCCGTTCACGCCGGTGCCGTGACATCGTGCGGGTGGCCGTGCGAACGCCCTTGCCCCATATGAATGGGGAGGGCACACTGCCCGGCAACCCGCGGGCGGCCGTGGTTGAACGCAGAAGGCGCGCACCCCAAATACCATTGCCGAGACCGGAGAGGATCAAACGGTTGCCGCATTTCGGGACCAGCGTCCTCTTGCCAACAAAGGATAAAGCATGACCGAGCAACTCAGCCATTCCTACCCAGTCCTGCCGTTGCGGGACATCGTGGTCTTTCCGCACATGGTTGTGCCGCTGTTCGTCGGCCGCGAAAAGTCCGTGAAGGCGCTGGAAGAGGTTATGGCGGACGACAAGCAGATCCTGCTGTCGAGCCAGATCGACCCCAGCGTCGACGATCCCAGCGCAGACGGCATCTACAAGGCCGGCGTGCTGGCCAATGTGCTTCAGCTGCTCAAGCTGCCCGACGGCACGGTGAAGGTGCTGGTCGAGGGCAAGGCGCGCGTCCGCATCACCGAATTCGTCGAGAACGCCGAGTTCTTCGAAGCCCACGCCGAGACGCTCGACGAGGAGACCGGTGACGAATCCACCGTCGAGGCGCTGGTGCGCTCGGTCGCCGAAGAGTTCGAGCGGTACGCCAAGGTCAAGAAGAACATCCCCGAAGAGGCACTCTCTTCGGTGTCCGAGACCCGCGAAAGCGCCAAGCTGGCCGACCTCGTCGCCGGTCACCTGGGCGTCGAAGTCGAGCAGAAGCAGGAGCTTCTGGAGACGCTGAGCGTCGCCGACCGGCTGGAGAAGGTCTATGGCCTGATGCAGGGCGAGATGTCGGTCCTGCAGGTCGAGAAGAAGATCAAGAC
Source organism: Tranquillimonas rosea (assembly GCF_900111315.1). GTDB lineage: Bacteria > Pseudomonadota > Alphaproteobacteria > Rhodobacterales > Rhodobacteraceae > Tranquillimonas > Tranquillimonas rosea. Next base: position 241,131 of record NZ_FOGU01000004.1, on the reverse strand, counting down.
CCGCGTCAAGTCGCAGATGGAGCGGACCCAGCGCGAGTACTATCTGAATGAGCAGATGAAGGCCATTCAGAAGGAGCTGGGCGACGGCGAGGACGGCCAGAACGAGGTCGCCGAGCTCGAGCAGCGCATCGCCGACACCAAGCTGTCCGACGAGGCGCGCGAGAAGGCCGATGCCGAGGTCAAGAAGCTCAAGAACATGAGCCCGATGTCCGCCGAGGCGACGGTCGTGCGCAACTACCTAGACTGGATGCTGTCGATCCCGTGGGGCAACAAGTCCCGCACAAAGAAGGATCTGGGCCGCGCCGAGAAGGTTCTCGACGACGACCACTACGGCCTCGAGAAGGTGAAGGAGCGGATCGTCGAGTATCTTGCGACGCAACAGCGCTCGAAGAAGCTGAAGGGTCCGATCCTGTGCCTCGTCGGCCCGCCGGGCGTGGGCAAGACGTCGCTGGGCAAGTCGGTCGCCCGCGCCACGGGGCGCGAGTTCATCCGCATCTCGCTGGGTGGCGTCCGCGACGAGTCCGAGATCCGCGGCCACCGTCGGACCTATATCGGCTCGATGCCGGGCAAGATCATCCAGTCGCTGAAGAAGGCCAAGACGACCAACCCGCTTATCCTGCTCGACGAAATCGACAAGATGGGCCAGGACTTCCGCGGCGACCCGGCCTCGGCCATGCTCGAGGTGCTGGATCCCGAGCAGAACGGAACCTTCGTCGACCACTATCTCGAGGTGGAATACGACCTGTCGAACGTGATGTTCCTGACCACGGCGAACTCCTACAACATGCCGGAGCCGCTGCTGGACCGGATGGAGATCATTCCGCTGGCCGGGTACACCGAGGACGAGAAGCGCGAGATCGCCAAGCAGCACCTGCTGGACAAGCAGGTCAAGAACCACGGCCTCAAGAAGGGCGAGTTCGAGCTGACCGACGACGCGCTGAACGAGATGATCCGGACCTACACCCGCGAGGCCGGCGTGCGTAACCTCGAGCGTGAGATCGCCAAGGTCGCACGGAAGGCGGTCACGAAGATCATCAAGAAGGAGACCGACAAGGTCACGGTCACGGCCGAGAACCTCGACGATTTCCTCGGCGTGCGGAAGTTCCGCTATGGTCTGGCCGAGGAAAAGGACCAGGTCGGCGTGGTCACGGGTCTGGCCTACACCCAGGTCGGCGGCGAACTGCTGCAGATCGAGGCGCTGAAGCTGCCCGGCAAGGGCCGGATGAAGACGACCGGCAAGCTGGGCGACGTGATGAAGGAGTCGATCGACGCGGCAAGCTCTTACGTGCGGTCGATCGCGCCGCAGATCGGAGTCAAGCCGCCGAAGTTCGACACGATGGACATCCACGTCCACGTCCCTGAGGGCGCCACGCCCAAGGACGGCCCGTCGGCCGGCCTGGCAATGGTCACGTCGATCGTGTCGGTCCTGACGGGCATCCCGGTCAAGCGCGATGTCGCCATGACGGGCGAGGTCACGCTGCGCGGCAACGCGCTGCAGATCGGCGGCCTCAAGGAAAAGCTGCTGGCGGCTCTGCGCGGCGGGCTCAAGACCGTCCTGATCCCGCAGGAGAACGCCAAGGACCTGGCCGAGATCCCCGACAACGTGAAGGAGGGGCTCGAGATCATCCCGGTCAGCCACGTGTCCGACGTGCTCAAGCACGCGCTGGTGCGGCAGCCCGAGCCGATCGAGTGGGACGAGGCGGCCGAGGAAGAGGCCGAAGCGGCCCGCGCGCAGCAACAGCGCCGCGAGGAAGGCCCCAGCGCGACCACGCACTGACGGCCCCTACAAATCGAATAGGGAAAGGGCGCCCCTTCGGGGGCGCCCTTTTCGTGTGTCTCCTCCTGTGTCGCCCCGAGGGCATCCCGCGCCACCGATTGAACCCATCCGGCTGCGGCGCTAGGTCTGGGCAATCGTCAGGCGGCCGCCCCGCATGCCCGGAGCCAGCAGGCGCCGCCCCTCACCGCCAACGGAGATCGTGCGTGACGCTTCCACCTGTCTGGCCGGCGCTGGCGCCGCTGGTGCTGCTATCGCTGTCGAACGTGTTCATGACCTTCGCCTGGTATGGCCACCTGAAGTTTCCGCACGCGCCGCTCTGGGCTGTGGTCGCGATCAGCTGGTGCATTGCGCTTGTCGAATATTGTCTCGCGGTTCCTGCCAACCGGATCGGCCACGCGGTCTGGTCCGCGGCCGAGCTGAAGACGATGCAGGAGGTCATCACCCTGATCGTCTTCGCCGGTTTTTCGGCGCTCTATCTCGGCGAGCGCCTCACATGGAGCCACGCGCTCGGCTTCGCCCTGATCGCGAGCGGCGCCGGCGTGGTGTTTCTCAAGCCGCTCGGTTGAGCGCCGTCACCCGCGCTCGCCCCAGGTCGACAGGAAGGCCCGGACGACCGTTGCGCTGTTGCCGGCGGCGAGGTCCATGAAGGTCTCCATCTCGTTGTCCTCGTCGCCGCCCCCGGCCAGGTCGGAGAGGGAGCGGAAGGCGATGAACGGCACCTCGTTGACATAGGCGACCTGCGCCACCGCGGCGCTTTCCATGTCGAGCACGCGGGCATCGAACGTGTCGAACGCCCAGGTTCGCAGGTCGGCGTTGTCCACGAAGGCCGCGCCCGACACGCCGTTGCCGCCCACGACGATCCGGGGCGTGTCGGACAGGCACTCCGTCTCTGCGCTGCACTCGTCCAGCGTCAGGCTGCCGGCCACGACCTCGGCCACCGACAGCATCGCGTCATCCGCGGGAAACCAGAAGCGGGTTTCGGGCGTGTCGCTGCGGGCGGAGATGACCGTCTGGTTGCGGGTATGGATCATGCCGAAGGGGGCGAAGTCAGAGGTCATCCACGGCGGAATGCTGAAACCGTCTTCCGTCTCGCGCGCCATGATCGTGTCGAGGTACTGGCCCCACTGCGCGGCGACGACCACGTCCCCGATGTTCAGATCTGGGTCGACGCCACCCGCGATCCCGGAGAACACGATCCCCTCGATGTCGAAGGCGTCGAGTGTCATCTGCGTCGTCATCGCCGCGTTGACCATGCTGACGCCCGACAAGACGAGCACCACGTCCTGACCCGCGATCTCTCCGGTCACGAAGCGCTTGCCGTTGATGACGTGGTCTTCAGGGTCGGCCAATCCCTCTTCCAGCGCGGTCCATTCCGGCTGGAACGCGGACATGACGGCGAGGCGGGGCGTATCGTCCAGCGTCTGTGCCGCGGCGGAGAAGGGCAAAGCGGTGGCGAGTGCGACGAGGGCCAGGCGGTGCGGCATCGGATGTCTCCTTTGGTGTCCGCTGCCACGCTAGGCCGGTCGCGGGCGGATGAGAACCGATGCCCGCCGCCGCAGGGCAGGACGCGCCGCGCGGATCGCGGGGCTGCCGGGATTTTGGGCACGCGCCCCGGCCGCCCGTGACAGCCGGGCGGGAACGTCCTAGCGTGCGGACCGACCGAGCGAAGACAATCCCGAGGCAGACATGGTTTCCAGTACGAGTCGCCCGAAACGACCGCCCGCGGGGCCGCCGGACGAGGGGCCTGCGACGCGCGACGCCGCATCGACGACGGTCGTGACCGCGCCGACCCCGATGGTGAGCGCGCCCGAGCTGAAGAAGAAGGACCTGATCGACCGCGTGGTGGCGGCGTCGGGCGTGAAGAAGCGCGACGCCAAGCCGGCGGTCGAGGCCACGCTGGCGGTGCTGGGCGAGGCGCTGTCCGAGGGGCGCGACCTCAACCTGCCGCCGCTTGGCAAGACGAAGATCAACAACGTCAAGGACAAGGCGAACGCCCGGGTGCTGAATCTGCGCCTTCGCCGACCGACACGGATGATACACGAGACCGACGGCAAAGAGACCGCTCCGGAGAGCGACAAAAGCACCACTTCGCCCCTTGCGGACCGCGGCGAGGACGGCTAATAGAACCGCCGTCGGGCGATTAGCTCAGTGGTAGAGCGCTTCGTTCACATCGAAGATGTCAGAAGTTCGAATCTTCTATCGCCCACCATACCAAGGCCCCGGGGATGCCCCGGGGCCTTCGTTTTTTTGGGGGCCGTCCGGCGCGCTCCCTGACCTCGTCACGCCCCCCTTGCCGCAAAACGAAACGGCCCCGCAGGGGCTGCCTGCGGGGCCGTCGAAAGAGGTGTCCTGCCCGGCGAGGGGCGGGGAAGTGTCAGCCCTTTTGTTCGGTCGACTGCGCCTTGCCCGTGGGTGCGGCGCTGCCGTTCGGGGTCGGCGTCTGCTGGCCGCCCTGGGCCCTGCCGGTCGTGGCGCTCTGGCCCGACTGCTGGGTCTGTTGCGAACTGTTCAGGGGGTCGTCGCGCCGCTGCACGGAGCCCTCGAAATGGGCGCCGCTCTCGATCGCGATGGTCTTGTGGATGATGTCGCCCTCGACACGCGCGGTGGAGGTCAGGCGTACCTTGAGGCCGCGGACACGGCCCACGACGCGGCCGTTCACGACGACGTCGTCGGCCATGACCTCACCCTTGACAGTGGCGTTCTCGCCGACGGTCAGCAGGTGTGCGCGGATGTCGCCCTCGATCGTGCCCTCGATCTGGATGTCGCCCGTGGTCTTGAGATTGCCCTTGACCGTCAGGTCGGACGACAGGACCGATGCCGGCGGCTTGGCCTTCGGCTGCGACGAAGGCTGGAACTCGGTCGAGGTCTTGGCAGCGGAGGTGGTGTCGGTGGCGGACCGGTCCTCTGTCGCCTCGCCGCCCTGTTTCGGGCCGGGCTCGTTGATCTTGCTCTTAGAAAACATCTCTCGCAGCCTTGATGTAAGTCATCGGATTCACGGGCTTTCCGTTGACGCGGACCTCATAGTGAAGATGAGTGCCTGTCGAACGTCCTGAATTGCCCATATCACCGATGCGCTCGCCGCGCGAGACCCTTTGCCCGACCTTGACGCGAATCTGGGACTGGTGTGCGTAACGTGTCTCGATTCCGAATTCGTGCTGGATCTTCACCAGCCGGCCATAGCCCGACATCCAGCCCGCATGGGTGACCACACCGTCGGCGGTGGCGTAGATCGGCGTGCCGTGCGGCGCGGCGAAGTCGGTGCCCTCGTGCATCCGGCCCCAGCGCTTGCCGAAGCCGCTGGTGAAGCGGAACGAACTCTTCAGCGGGATCGAGAACGGCGCCTTCTGCGCGGCGATCCGGTAGAGGTTCATCTCGTCCAGACGCTCGAGGATCGAGTTGGCGCGCATGCCGTCGGCGTCGGGGCCTTCGCCCTTGGTCGAGAGCGACAGCGGAGTCAGCGGGCCGCCCTGTCCGGAATAGCCGCGGCGCACGGTCGAGATCAGCTGGTCGGGATCGAGGCCGGCACTTTCGAACATCTTGTCGAGCGGCTTGACCGACACGGTCACCGCGTCTTCGAGCTGGCTGAAGATGCGGTCGTTGCGCTCCTGCTTGAGCCGGGCCTCGAGGATCATCTTCTCGGCGAAGGCCTCGGCATCCTCGGCCTCGGCGGCGAGCGCGTCGCGCTGGCCCGCGGTGTCGGACAGCGCCGCCGTCATGAAGTCGAGCGTCGTCTCGAGTTGGGCGACGTCGCGCTTGTCGTCCTCGGCCGCCTCGCCGTCCAGCTCGGCCCGCAGAGAGGCGACCTTGGTCTGGGCGGCGTCGCGATCCTTGATGACCTTGCGCAACGTGTCCTGTGCGGCGGCGACGCCGGTCTCGGCCTCGCGCCGGCGGGTTTCCGAGGCGAGAAGCGCGGTCTGCATCTCCGAGACCTGGCCGAGCGCCGCATTGAACCGCGAGATCGCGTCGCGGGCGTTCTCGGCGTTGGCGTCGCGTTCCTTCGCCAGCGCATTCAGGCGCTGTTCGTATGTCTGCTGCTCACGTGCCGCCTGTTCGCGAAGAGAGCCCGAGCCGATGGTGTCCATCATCACGATGGCCGATGCCACGATCGTCCAGCCGACGACGAGGGCACTGCCCGAGATGGCGACCAGTTGCGTGGTGGGGGAGAGTCGGACGAACCGCGTTTCGGTGTCCGACTTGAGAAATAGCCGCTGTTCCGGGAAGGCGCGCTCGACGAACGCTCCCAACTTGCTCGCTTTCGGTGATGTCACGTCCCTGATGCCCCGTAGGTTGCCCTTGTCCTCAAGCTGGCCCGGTTTCCCCCTCCCGGGCCTTAACCGGATGGGTACCGGCAGCGTGTCTCACAAGCAACAAGTTTAGCCAGCGTGACGAAGCGTGAGCGGGATCAGGACTTTGTTTGGCAATTTTTCGCCGATAATTTCGGCCGCGACTCACGGTTTCGGGGGCATATCCTCGGCAAGGGGCCAGTAGAAATCGGGCGGCAGACCGGCCTCGGCGCGCTTTTCGGTGTTGAACGGCGGCTTCAGCGCACCGTGGAAATAGCGGCGGACAAGCTCGTGGAAGAACGGTTTTGGGTCGCGGTCCTCGCGGCCGCACAGGAAGTGGAACCACTTCGAGCCGTAGGCGACGTGGCTGACCTCTTCGGAATAGATCGTCTCGAGCGCGGCGACGGCATCCGCATCGCCCGCCTTGCGGAAGATCTCGATCATGCCCGGCGTCACGTCGAGCCCGCGCGCTTCGAGCACCATCGGCACCACGGCGAGGCGGCCCATGATGTCATCGGCGGTCTCCTCGGCCGCGCGCCAAATTCCGGCATGGGCGGGCAGGGCGCCGTAATGGCTGCCCATCGCCTCCAGGCAATCGGCCATCAGGTTGAAGTGCTTGGACTCGTCGTCGGCGGCCTGCACCCAGTCGTCGAAGTACCCCGCCGGCAGCGGCATGCCGCTGAACCGCGCGATCACGTCCCAGTGCAGGTCGACGGCGTTCAGCTCGATATGGGCGACGGCGTGCAGGATGGCCTTGCGCCCCTCGGGCGTGCCCGGCCGGCGCCGCGGTACCTCGCGCGGGTCCAGCAGCTCGGGCCGGTCGGGACGGGCCGGGCGCAGCGGCGGCGTGGCGGTGCCGACGGCGATCCCGGTCGCGTCTTCCTCGCGCGAAGCGCGCCACGCGGCAGCGTACTGGCGCGACAGCGCGGTCTTGGCGCGGGCGTCGGCGGTGGTCAGCACCTCGGTGGCCATCTGGGCCAGTGTCGTCGCGCTCGTCCCGGTCATGTCATGCCTCCGCTGCCTGTCGGCGGCGTCTCTATCGCGTGGGGCGCAGGGCGCAAGCGGTGGCTCAGAGCGCCTTCGCCTCCGACAGCACCTCTTCGGCGTGGTCTTGCACCTTCACCTTGGGCCAGACCTTCGCCACGACGCCCTCGCGGTCGATCAGGAAGGTCGTCCGCTCGATCCCCATGAAGGTCTTGCCGTACATCTTCTTCTCGGCCCAGACGCCGTAGCGCTCGCAGACATCGCCCTCGGCATCGGACAAGAGCGCGATCCCCAGCCCGTGCTTGTCGCGGAACTTGTCGTGCTTGGCGACCGTGTCCTTCGACACGCCCAGAACGGTCACGTCCGCCGCCTCGAAGGCGTCGGCGTGCTCGGTGAAGGCGACGGCTTCCTTCGTGCAGCCCGAGGTGTCGTCGCGCGGATAGAAATACAGCACGACCTTGCGTCCCTTCAGTTCTGACAGGGTGATCTCGCCGCCGCCATCGCGGGGCAGGGTGAAGTCGGGGGCGGTCTGGCCGGCGTCGATCATCGCGCGTGGCTCCTGTGTGGTGGCGGCGAGTCGCCGGCGGCGGGTTTGCGGCCGGCTCGCGGAGAAGTAGGTTGCGCGACAGCCGCCGGCCAGAGATCCGTTCAGAATGACAGCGCCCGACAAGCCGAAAAGACGACGCCGCCGTGCCGCGCTGCGTGCCCTCGTGCGCCTGACGGTGGTGCTGGTGGTCGTCGTGCTGCTGATCGGCGTAGCGGCTCTGGCGGTGACGGACCGCCGCCTGCCGCTGCCCGACTGGGTCGTGGCGCGGATCGAGACGCGCATCAACGACCGCCTGCCCCGGACCGAGATCGACATCGGCGGCATCGACTTCGCCATCCCGCGCGACCGTCGCCCCGGCGTGCGGCTGCGCGACGTGACGGTGCGCGACGGCGGCGGGGCGCCGATCGCCGTGCTCGACCGGATGGGCGCTGTGATGGATCCCGGCGCCCTGCTGCGGGGCGAGCTCGCGCCGCGCCGGCTGCGGCTGGCCGGGGCGGTGGTGACGCTGCGGCGCGACCAGAACGGCGGGCTGATGCTGACGCTCGGTGGCGGCGGGGTGGAGTTCGCCGGCCTGTCGGGCCTGCTCGGCGGGCTCGAGCGCACGGTCGCCCGGCCGCCCTTGGACCGGCTCGAAACGGTGCAGGTCGACGATCTGACCGTGGCGCTCGAGGACGCGCGGTCGGGGCGGGTCTGGCAGGTCTCGGGCGGCACGATGCGGCTGGAGCAGGACGAGGCTGCCATCGAGGCCACCGTCGCGGCCGAGATCTTCAACGGCAGCGACCAGATGGCGCAGGCGCAGATCTCGATGCGGTCGGTCAAGGCCGACGGCCGCGCCAGCCTGAACGTGCGCCTCGAAGGCGCGCCGGCCGAGGACATCGCCCTGCAAACGCCCGCGCTGTCGTTCCTGCGGGTTCTAGACGCGCCGATCTCGGGCGCGCTGCGGGGCACACTCGACGAAAGCGGCGCCCCGCAGAGCCTTGCCGGTACGCTCGAGATCGGCAGCGGTCAGGTTCAGCCGAACGACCGCACCGATCCGTTGCTGTTCGAGAGCGGCCGCGTCTATTTCGAGTTCGACCCCGCCCGCGACCGGTTCGACATCAGCGAACTGCGCGCGGTGACGGACTCTGCCCGCGTCGCGGCCTCGGGGCACGCCTATCTGCGGGACAAGGGGCCCGGCGGCTGGCCACGGGCGCTGGTTTCGCAGATCTCGCTCTCCGAGCTGCACCTGGAGCAGCCGGGCGTCTTTGCCCGACCGCTCGACTTCACCGGTGGGACGATCGACGCGCGGCTGCGGCTCGATCCGATGCGGCTGGATGTCGGGCAGGCGGTACTGGAGGCGCCGTACGGCCTGGTCCGCGCGACCGGCCGGGCCGAAGCGCAGCCCGACGGCTGGAACCTGGCCACCGATGTTTCGGCCCCGCGCCTGTCCCTCGACCGGGCGCTGTCGCTCTGGCCGCAGCCGCTGGCGCCGGGCACCCGCGGCTGGCTGGACGAGAACGTCACGGCCGGGGAACTGACGGACCTCAACCTCGCACTGCGGCTGGCACCGGACCAGCGGCCCCGCGTGGGGGCCAGCTTCGGATTCACCGACACCGACCTGCGGGTGCTGGAGGAGCTGCCGCCCGTGACCGGCGCGGCGGGCTTCGCGAGCCTCGTGGACGATCGCTTCGCGCTCGACGTCGAAGCCGGCACGATGACCGCCGACATGGGCGGCGAGCTGGAACTGGGCGGATCGTCCTTCGTCGTGGCCGACACCCGCCCCAAGCCGTCGCGCGCCGCGGTCGAGGTGCAGGCCGAGGGCGCGGTGACGGCGGTGCTGTCGCTGTTGACCCGGCCGCCGGTCAACCTGTTCGCGGATGGTGCGCGCAGCCCCGACCTGGCCGAGGGCCGGGCGGACCTGACGGCACGGCTGGGCGTGAACCTGGGGCCGCGCGGCACCCCGCGTGACCTCACCTATGACGCCACCGGCCAGCTGACCGGGCTGCGCTCCGACGACCTGCTGCCCGGCCGCACCCTGACGGCGGACCGCCTGAACGTCACGCTGTCGCAGGAGGCGGTGACGATCGCCGGCGATGCCGAGCTTGACGGCGTGCCCGCCACCGCCCGCTGGCAGCAGGGGCTGACGCCAGAGACGCGCGGCGGCAGCACGGTTAAGGGGCAGGTGGCGCTGAGCCAGCAGACGCTGGACGCCTTCGGCATCGGCCTGCCGCCTGGCACCGTGTCCGGCCGGGGCAATGGCAGCTTCACCGTGACGCTGGCAGAGGACACGGCGCCACGGATGACGCTGACCTCGGACCTCGCCGGTCTGGGCCTGTCGGTCCCGGCTCTGAACTGGTCGCTGCCGCAAGGGGGGACCGGAACGCTTGACCTCGCCGCCCGGCTCGGCGCCTCGCCCGAGGTCGAGCGCCTGTCGCTCGACGCGCCGGGGCTGGAGGCACAGGGCAGCATCACGCTGGACGGCGGACAGCTGGACGCGGCACGCTTTTCGCAGGTGGCAGTCGGTGGCTGGTTCAACGCCCCGGTCACTCTGTCCGGGCGCGGCGCGGGACGCCCGCCGGCAATCGCGGTGAACGGCGGCACGCTGGACATGCGGCAGGCCGGATTTGGCGGCGGGGGTGGCGGTTCGGGCGGCGGTCAAGGCAGCGCCCGCGGGCCCATAGACATCGCGCTGGACCGGCTGGTGCTGACGGAGGGTATCGCGCTGACGCAGGTGCAGGGCCGGCTGGATGCCGGCCGGGCGGTGGCCGGACAGCTGACCGGGCGGGTCAACGGTGGCCCGCCGCTGAGCGTCGACCTGTCGGGCGGGGCGAACGGCGTGTCGTTGCGGCTGCGCGCCGACGATGCCGGCGCGGTGATCAGCGCCGCGGGGTTTCTCGAACAGGGGCGCGAGGGGCAGATGGAGGTCGTGCTGAACCCGACCGGCGCGCCGGGCACCTACGAGGGCAGCGCGCGCATCACCGATACGCGGATCGTCGGCGCCCCCACGCTGGCCGAGCTGCTGGGCGCGATCAGCGTGGTCGGGCTGGTCGAGCAGATGCAGGGGCAGGGGCTGGTGTTCGAGGACGTGCAGGCGCGCTTCCGGCTGTCGCCCGGACAGATCGTGCTCTATTCCTCCAGCGCGGTGGGCGCGTCGCTCGGGCTGTCGCTGGACGGCACGTTCGATCTTGCCAATCGGCGGATGGACATGCAGGGGGTTGTCTCGCCCATCTACCTGCTGAACCAGATCGGCTCGATCTTCACGCGGCGGGGCGAAGGGCTCTTCGGGTTCAATTTCCGTCTGACCGGTCCGGTCAGCGGGCCGCGGGTTCAGGTGAACCCGCTGTCGATCCTGACACCCGGGATGTTCCGGGAGATCTTCCGCCGCGCCCCGCCCGAGGCGCCGGCCAACTGAGGGGACCGATGCGTCTCAGCGACTTCGATTTCGACCTGCCGGACGACCTGATCGCCACCCGTCCCGCGCGGCCGCGCACCTCGGCGCGGCTGCTGGTGGCCGAGGGCGACGGCATCACCGACTCGCGCGTGAGCGCGCTGGATCAGTGGCTGCGGCCGGGCGACCGGCTGGTGCTGAACGACACCAAGGTGATCCCGGCCCGCCTGTCCGGCCAGCGCCACCGTGGCGAGAGCGCGGCGCGGATCGAGTCGACGCTGCTGGAACCGCGGGCCGACGGCACCTGGCGCGCGCTGCTGAAGCCCTTGAAGAAGGTGCGCGACGGCGAAGAGATCGTCTTTTCCCCCGACCTGTCGGCACGGGTCGAGGGCCGCGACGATGGCGCGGCTGTGCTGTCGTTCAACCTGCGGGGGCAAGATTTCGACGCGGCGCTCGACGCCGCCGGCCAGATGCCGTTGCCGCCCTACATCGCGGCCCGCCGGGCTGCCGACGAGTCCGACCGCGAGGATTACCAGACGGTCTGGGCCCGCCACGCGGGCGCGGTCGCGGCGCCGACCGCATCGCTGCATTTCGACGACTCGCTTCTGTCCACGCTGCGCGAGCGCGGCGTCACATTCTCGTACGTGACGCTACATGTCGGCGCGGGGACGTTCCTGCCGGTCAAGGCCGACGACATCTCCGAGCATCGGATGCATGCGGAATGGGGCGAGATCACGCAGTCCACCGCCGACGAGATTTCCGCAACCCGTGCCGCCGGCGGCCGTGTCATCCCCGTGGGCACCACGGCCCTGCGCCTGATCGAGACGGCCGCCCGAGAAGGGGCGATCCGCGCCTGGCAGGGCGAGACCGACATCTTCATCACGCCGGGCTTCCGCTTCCAGGTGACGGAGGGGCTGATGACCAACTTTCACCTGCCGCGCTCGACCCTGCTGATGCTCGTCTCGGCGCTGATGGGGCCCGAGCGGATCCGCCGGATCTACGAGCACGCCGTAACCGAGCGTTATCGTTTCTTCTCTTACGGTGACGCCTCGATTCTGCTACCGCACCGCTAGTCGGAACTGCGGCGGTTTGCCGCGACCGACTGGGCGTTCGCCCCCGGTTTTTTGGTGCGGTCCGGATGGACCGGAGGAACGATGTTTAAGGTGCTGGCCGGCGCTTGGGCGCTGCTATTGGGTATCGGTCTGCTGATGGTCGGCAACGGCCTTCAGGGAACGCTTCTCGGTGTCCGCGGCGATATCGAGGGGTTCGCGACCTGGGAAATGTCGGTCGTCATGTCGGCCTACTTCGTCGGGTTCCTCGGGGGCTCGCGCCTGGCGCCCGAGATGATCCGGCGTGTCGGGCACGTGCGGGTCTTTGCCGCGCTCGGCTCGTTCATCTCGGCCATCCTCATCCTCTTTCCCGTCATCACCGAGGCTTGGGCCTGGACCCTTCTGCGCGTCGTGATCGGATTCTGCTTCTCGGGCGTCTACGTCACGGCGGAATCCTGGCTCAACAACGCTTCGACGAACGAGACGCGCGGGCAGGCGTTGTCGCTCTACATGATCGTACAGATGGCGGGGATCGTGTCGGCGCAGGGGATCCTGGTGCTGGGCGACCCGTCGGGTTTCGTGCTCTTCATCGTGCCCTCGGTGCTGGTGTCCATCTCGTTCCTCCCGATCCTGTTGTCGATCGTGCCGACGCCCTCGTTCGAGACGACCAAGCCGATGAGCCTGGGGCAGCTCTATCGCTCGTCGCCCCTCGGCATGCTGGGGATGCTGTTGATGGGCGGCGTGAACTCGGCGCAGTTCGGCATGGCCGCGGTCTATGGCACGGAGGCTGGGCTGCAGGTGGCCGAGATCTCGCTGTTCGTCTCGTCGATCTTCGTCGGCGGGCTGGCGCTGCAATACCCGATCGGCTGGTTCTCCGACCGGATGGACCGCCGCGTGCTGATCGCCATCGTCGCGCTGCTGGGCACCTGCGGCGCCGGGGTCGGGGCGCTTGGCGGCGGGTCGCTTCCGACGCTGCTGGCGGCCGGCGTGCTGGTGGGCGGCATGGCGAACCCGCTCTACGCGCTGCTGATCGCCTATACCAACGACTATCTCTCGCCCGAGGATATGCCCGCCGCGTCGGGCGGGCTGGTCTTTGCCAACGGTCTGGGCGCAATCGCGGGCCCGCTGATCATGGGCTACCTGATGGGGCTGGTCGGTCCCGTCGGGTTCTGGCTGTTCGTCGCCACGCTGATGTTCGGCGTCTCGGCCTATGCCGTGTTCCGCATGACGCGCCGTCCCGCCCCCGCCGCTGACGCGACGATGGAATATCTCGGCGTGCTGCCCACAAGCTCTCCGGTGGCCGTCACCGCCGCCCAGGAATGGGCCGTCGAACAGACCGAGGAGGAGGCCGCGACGGGCCGCGATTCATCGGCAACAATGCGCGGCGGGGACGCGTCCGAGGCACTGTGAGCCTTGTTTGCCGCGCGGTTCTTTGCAACGCTGAAGCAGCGGGGGAGAACCAGGGAGGCTCGGATCAATGACTGATGCCGACGACATATTGCGGTTCTGGCTCGACGAGGTCGGGCCCAAGGGCTGGTACAAGGGCGAAGAACTGGACACGCCGGTGCGGGACCGGTTCGAGGGCGCCTGGAAGAAGGCGACCGAGGGGGCATTCTCCCTCTGGCTGACCTATCCCAGTGGCACACTTGCATATATCATCCTGACCGATCAGTTCCCGCGCAACATGTTCCGGGGCACGGCGAAGGCGTTCTCGACGGACCGCATCGCGCTCGCGGCGGCGAAGATGGCGATCTCCAAGGGCTGGGACAAGAAGATCGACGAACCGGCGCGGCAGTTCTTCTATCTTCCGCTGATGCACTCGGAAAACCTGTGCGACCAGGACCGCTGCGTGCGGCTGATGCTGACGCGGATGCCCGAAACCGGGGCCGAGAACCTGCTGCACGCCAAGGCTCACCGGGAAGTGATCCGCCGCTTCGGCCGCTTCCCGTTCCGCAACGAAGCGCTGTCGCGGCCCGGCCGGCCCGGTGAAGCGTCGTTCCTCGACGAAGGCGGCTATGGCGCGACGGTCCGGGCGCTCAGGGCTGATCATCCGGCCCCGGCGGCCTAGCTGTAGGCGATCAGCCGGCCGCAGATCAGCGCGGCCGGCCACAAGGCGAGCGACAGGAGCGCGACCATCCGCCGGCGTGCCATCGGCAGGCGGGCGAGACCGGGATGCAGCGCCGCGTTCAGGACGGCCACCGCGATCAGCACGATCTTGATCCGGAAGAAGGTGTTGTCGACGTAATCGGTCGCCTGCGTCGCGAACAGCAGCGCCCCGCACGTCGCCGCCAGCACGAACCCGCTCGCCGCGACCGGCCGCAAGAGCCGCACCGTCGCCACCGGGTCCGGGTGTCCGTGGCGGCGCAGGCAGCGCAGGTCCATCGGAACAACCGCCCCGATCAGCAGCGCGAGACCGAAGATGTGCCCGGCATTCACCAGCGGATAGACCCACCGCGACGCCTTGAGGAACTCGGCTGTCGCGGTCGCCTCCAGCGCGGCGGCGAGCCCGGTCAGAGCCGCTCCGGGTAGAGCGCGTAGGTCTCGCCGTCGATCACGATGGCCTCGGCCTTCATCAGCCGCTCGTCCGGATTGCCGGACCGTTCGCCCAGTAGCGTCAACTCGGCGCCCGGCGCCAGCATTTCGTCGTTCAGTCCGGCGCGCTCGTTGCGCCACGGCTGACCGACCTCGGCGGTCCACGTCTCGCCGTCGGCGTCGATGCTGAGCACGCCATGGGGATTGCCCAGGTCCGCGGCGGTGACCACGCCGGTCAGCTCGAACTGGCCGCCATCGGTCCAGCGCCATCCGTGATGCGCCGTGGCGGGCAGGGCGGTCAGCGTTGCAACCGCGGTGGCAAGAAGGGTGCGTCGGGTCATGGACATCGGTTGGCTCCCGTCTGGTCTGCTTTCAACCTAAAGGCCACCGCCCGGGCGATGCAGTGACAATCCCGTGTTTGGCAGAGAGCTGCGCAGCTTGCACCGGCCCGAGGCAGGGCCTATGGGCAGCGCATGGTTCATTCCGCGCCCGCCGCAGACGCGGCCCCGAGCCGCGTGTCCGCCTGGGTGCGAATCCTCGGGCTGTTCGTGATCGGCCTGTTCGCCGCGGCGCAGTTCGCGAAGATCTCGGTCGCGCTGCCGCAGCTCGATGCGCTGTATCCCGACGCGAGCGGGCGCATGGCCTATGCCGTGGCCGCGAACGGCGTGGCGGGGATCGTGCTGGGTGTCCTCGGCGGGGCGCTGGTCGCCAGCGTGGGCGCGCGGCGGGTGCTGTGCCTTGCTCTGGTAGGCGCAGGGGCACTGTCGCTGGCCGAGGCGCTGGTGCCGTCCTTTGCCGTGTTCATGGTGCTGCGGCTGCTCGAAGGGGTCACCCATCTGCTGATCGTCGTGGCGGCGCCGACGCTGATGGCGGCCAGCGCCCCCCCGCGCATCCGCCCCGTCGCGATGGGGCTTTGGGGCACGTTCATGGGAGTCGGCTTTGCCGTCACGGCGCTTGTCGGCGTGCCGGTGCTGGAGGCGGGCGGCGTGCCGGTGTTCTTCGTCGCTCACGGGCTGGGCATGCTGGCGCTGGCCGCTGTCGTGGCGCCGCTGATGCCGTCGCTGCCCCGGGGCGGGCGGATGCCCGGCCTGACGGCGGCGCACCGGGCCACCTACGGACGGCTGCCGCGGATCACGCCGGCGTTGGGGTTCCTGTGGTACACGCTGAACTTCGTCGCGCTGGTGACCTTCCTTCCGCCGCTGCTGGGGCCCGGCGCGGCGGTGATACTGCCGCTGGTGGCACTGATCGGCACCTTCGGGGCCGGCGAGCTGTCGCGCCGGATCGCGCCGCTGACGGTGGGCCGGGCTGGCTTTGCCCTGACGGCGCTGCTGATGCCCGCGATCTGGCTGGTGCCCGAGACCGCGCAGCTGCCGGTGGCGGCGGCGGCCTTCGTCACGATGGGTCTGATCCCCGGCGCGACCTTCGCCGCCGTGCCCGCGCTGAACCCCGAGCCGGCCGATCAGGCCGGGGCGAACGGCGCGATCGCGCAGCTGGGCAATGTCGGCTCGACCATCGGGACGCCGCTGTTCTCGGTGGCGCTCATCGCCGGTCCGATGGGCCTGTCGCTGGTCAGCGCGCTGCTTTGCGTCGCCGGGATTTTCGTCTGGTCGCTGCTATCGCGGAAAGTTGCGGCTATTTCGTAAAGAACTGGTAAATGTTCTCTCATTGTTCCAAAAGGGCGATTGCGGATTTGCGGTGTCGCCTTATGTGCCGCCTGTTGGCCGTCCGGCCCATCTGAGACGAGGTCTGCCATGCCCGAGCTGAAGAAGATCGAAGTGCGCGGCGCGCGCGAACACAACCTCAAGAGCATCGACGTGGACATTCCCCGCGACGAGCTGGTTGTGATCACCGGGCTTTCGGGCTCGGGCAAGTCGTCGCTCGCCTTCGACACGATCTACGCCGAGGGCCAGCGCCGCTATGTCGAAAGCCTGTCGGCCTATGCCCGACAGTTCCTCGACATGATGGAAAAGCCCGACGTCGATCACATCTCGGGCCTCAGCCCGGCGATCTCGATCGAGCAGAAGACGACGTCGAAGAACCCGCGCTCGACCGTCGGCACGGTGACCGAGATCTACGACTATCTCCGCCTGCTCTTCGCGCGGGCGGGGACGCCCTACAGCCCCGCCACCGGCCTGCCGATCGAGGCGCAGCAGGTGCAGGACATGGTCGACCGGGTGATGGGCTATGAAGAGGGCACGCGCGGCTACCTGCTGGCCCCGATGATCCGCGACCGGAAGGGCGAGTATCGCAAGGAATTCCTAGAGCTGCGCAAGCAGGGCTTCCAGCGCGTGAAGGTCGACGGCGAATTCTACGAGTTGGACGAGCCGCCGGTGCTGGACAAGAAGTACCGCCACGACATCGACGTGGTGGTCGACCGGATCGTCGTACGCGAGGGGGTTGAGACGCGCCTCGCCGACAGCTTCCGCACCGCGCTGGACCTCGCCGACGGGATCGCCGTGCTCGAGACCGCGCCGCGCGACGGCGAGGGCGAGCCCGAGCGGATCACCTTTTCCGAGAACTTCGCCTGTCCCGTCAGCGGCTTCACCATTCCCGAGATCGAACCGCGGCTGTTCTCGTTCAACGCGCCCTTCGGGGCCTGCCCGGTCTGCGACGGCCTGGGGGTCGAGCTGTTCTTCGACCATCGGCTCGTCGTGCCCGACGCGAACCTCAAGATCACCGACGGCGCCATCGCGCCGTGGCGCAAGGGGAAGTCGCCCTATTTCACCCAGACGATCGAGGCGATCGCCAAGCATTACGACGTCGACATGAACGCCCGCTGGACGGATCTGCCCGAGCATGTGCGCCAGGTCTTTCTCTACGGCACCGGCGACGAGGAAATCGCCTTCCGCTATGACGAGGGCGGTCGCGTCTACAACGTGACCCGTCCGTTCGAGGGCGTGATCCCGAACATGGAGCGGCGGTATCGCGAAACGGATTCGGCCTGGATCCGTGAAGAGTTCGAGCGCTATCAGAACAACCGTCCCTGCGGCGCCTGCGGCGGTCACCGCCTGCGGCCCGAGGCGCTGGCGGTTAAGATCGGCGGTCTGCATATCGGCGAAGTCGTCGAGCAGGCGATCAAGGAGGCCTACAAGTGGACGCTGGGCGTCCCCGACCAGTTGTCCGAGCAGAAGAACGAGATCGCCCGCGCCATCCTGAAGGAGATCCGCGAGCGGCTGGGCTTCCTGAACAACGTCGGCCTGGAATACCTCACGATGAGCCGCAACGCCGGCACCCTGTCGGGCGGTGAGTCCCAGCGTATCCGCCTGGCCAGCCAGATCGGCAGCGGGCTGACCGGGGTGCTGTATGTCCTCGACGAGCCGTCCATCGGGCTGCACCAGCGCGACAACGACCGGTTGCTGACCACGCTGAAGAACCTTCGCGACCAGGGCAACACGGTGATCGTAGTCGAGCATGACGAAGAGGCCATACGCGAGGCGGATTACGTCTTCGACATAGGTCCCGGTGCGGGCGTGCATGGCGGGCACGTGGTCGCCCACGGAACGCCCGAGGAGATCACCCAGAACCCCGACAGCGTCACCGGCGACTACCTTGCCGGCCGGCGCGAGATCGCGGTCCCGACAGAGCGCCGCAAGGGGAACAAGAAGGCCGTCCGGGTCGTCGAGGCGAGCGGGAACAACCTGCACGACGTGACGGTCGATTTCCCCCTGGGCAAGTTCGTCTGCGTGACCGGCGTGTCCGGTGGCGGCAAGTCGACCCTGACGATCGAGACCCTGTTCAAGGCGGCCGCGATGCGTCTGAACGGCGCTCGGCACACACCGGCGCCGTGCAAGACGATCAAGGGGCTGGAGCACCTCGACAAGGTGATCGACATCGACCAGCGCCCCATCGGGCGCACGCCACGGTCGAACCCGGCCACCTATACCGGCGCTTTCACCCCGATCCGCGACTGGTTCGCCGGGCTGCCCGAGGCCAAGGCGCGCGGCTACAAGCCGGGGCGCTTCTCGTTCAACGTCAAGGGTGGCCGGTGCGAGGCGTGCCAGGGCGATGGCGTCATCAAGATCGAGATGCACTTCCTGCCCGATGTCTACGTCACCTGCGAGACGTGCAAGGGCGCGCGCTATAACCGGGAAACTCTGGAAATAACATGGCGTGGCAAGAGCATAGCGGACGTTCTTGATATGACGGTCGAAGACGCGCAGGAGTTCTTTCAGGCGGTGCCGTCGATCCGCGAGAAGATGGATGCGCTGATGCGCGTCGGGCTTGGCTATATCAAGGTCGGCCAGCAGGCGACCACCCTCTCGGGCGGCGAGGCGCAGCGCGTGAAGCTGTCCAAGGAGCTGGCGAAACGGTCGACGGGCCGGACGCTCTACATCCTCGACGAGCCCACGACCGGTCTGCATTTCGAGGACGTGAAGAAGCTGCTCGAAGTGCTGCACGAGCTGGTGGAAGCCGGGAACACCGTCGTCGTGATCGAGCACAACCTCGATGTCATCAAGACCGCCGACTGGCTGGTGGATATCGGCCCCGAAGGCGGGGACGGCGGCGGCGAAGTGGTCGCGACCGGCACACCCGAGCAGGTGGCGGAAGAGGCGCGCAGTCACACCGGGCGGTACCTCAAGCCGATGCTCGAGGCGCGGAAGGTGGCGGCGGAGTGACCGCCGCCACGGCGCGGCCTAGTTGAACACGGCGTTGGCCAGCCGGATGATGTCGATGATCTTCTGCGTGTCGGGATCGACGCGGTAGATACGGTCGCCGGATCCCCAATAGGCATAGCGGTCGCCGGGCCGGTTCAGGCCGTAGCGGTCGTAATCGCGGATCACGACGTAATCGCCGCGAAACACGTCGCCGGCGCGGTACCGGTCGCGGCGGTCGTCGTCGCGGTACATCTTCTTGGCCTGACCCGGCGGCACGCAGGAGGGCGACTTCTTGGCGAGACCGGGCGGGCAGCCCTGCGGCTGCGCAAGGGCGGCTGTCGGCGCGGTCAGTATTGCCGCGGCTGTCAGGACGGCGGTGATGGCTTTCATGGCGGTCTCTCCGTGGTGATCACTTTGGGTGATAACGCATATACGTGCCGCCGGCTCCGATCCGTCGCCGGGGCAGCGTTGTCCCGCCGATCCGCTAGAAGGCTCGGTTCGCCTCGTCGGTCGCCTGTTCCAGCACCTCGAGCGTGTCCCGGTCGACGCGGTAGATCTCGTTTTCGATCTCGTAATAGACCCAGCCGTCGCGGACCGGTGGGAGGCCATAATAGCGCGTGTTGAACACCATCGGATATTGGCCCGGCTCGAGCTTATGCCCGACCTCGACCGGGGGCGAAGAGACGGGCGCCGTCACCCACTTGCCCGCGCTGCCACGGTTCAGCCCGCCGTCGCCAGGCGTGATGCACTTGGCCCCGTCGGGACAGGCGAGGGCGCTGGCGGGCAGAAGAAGGGTCAGGAGGGCGGTGCGGAACATCTGATCAAACGCGATGAACGCAACAGGGGTTCCCTTGGGTCAGGCGTCCAGTTCGATCCAGACGGGCACGTGGTCCGACGGTTTCTCACGGCCGCGCAGCTCGGCCTCGATCCAGCAGTCCTGCATCAGGTCAGCGGCCTGCGGCGTCAGCAGCATGTGGTCGATGCGGATGCCGTCGTTCTTGTTCCAGGCTCCGGCCTGGTAGTCCCAGAACGAATAATGCCCCGGTCCCAGCCGCCGTGCGCGGAACGCCTCGGTATAGCCGAGGTTCAGCACCCGCCGGAACGCCGCGCGGCTTTCGGGCAGGGCCAGGGCGTCCTTGCGCCATGACTCGGGGGTGGCCGCGTCCTCGTCCTGGGGGATCACGTTGTAGTCGCCCGCAAGGATCGCCGGCTCTTCCAGCGTGAGGATCTCCTTGGCGCGGGTGCGCAGCCGCTCCATCCAGGCCAGCTTGTAGTCGTATTTCGGGCCGGGTGCGGGGTTGCCGTTCGGCAGGTAGAGCCCGCAGACGCGGACCGCGCGGTCGCCCATCACCGTCGCCTCGATCCAGCGCGCCTGTTCGTCGCTCTCGTCGCCGGACAGGCCGTGGCTCACGTCCTCGAGCGGCAGCTTCGACAGAACCGCCACGCCGTTGAAGCCTTTCTGGCCGTGCGTTTCGACGATGTATCCCTTGTCCTCGAAATGCTCGCGGGGAAAGTTCTCGTCGACCGATTTGATCTCTTGCAGCAGGACGACATCGGGCTGCGCCGTGTCGAGCCAGTCCGACAGCGCGGAGATCCGCGCCTTGATGCCGTTGATGTTGAAGGTGGCGATCTTCATGTTCGGCTCCCGGAACTGCGGCGTGGCCCCAGATGTACAAGATCCACCGGTGAGCGAAAGCGATTGTCGCCTCGACCGGCCGGCGCGTTGGCCTAGCTGGAGGGGCATGACCGAAGATACGCGCTCGCGCTTTTCCGTCGCGCACACGCATTTGTTTCCGGGCGCTGCGCTGCGTCGGCTCGAAGGCCGGGGCGAGGGGCCCTGCACCCTGTCCCTGTCCGACGGTGTCGAGCCGACGGCCACGCTCGAGGGGCATGTGCTGCGGGTCGCAGGTTACACCACCGCGGCGGGCACCCGGATCGGCGAACAGGCCTGGGCGCTCGACGACGAGGCGGACGGGTTCCGCGTGACCGGCCGGCTCGACCCGGCCTGAGCGTCAGTGATCGCGCGGCCGCGGCGGGGCGGGGATCACGTCCATCGCGGCGTCGATGCGCAGACCGGCCGTGTCGCGCGGCGGGCGCTCGACCTCGGATGTCCAGTCGATGTGATCGGTGTCCGGAGGTTCCGGCGGGGTCGGGGCGATGTCACCGCGGCGCCGCGCGGAATCTGGGCGAAAATATGCCATTTTATGTCTCCGTAATGCAAAAGCTCTTGATAAATCGGACGACACTTCGATCGCCCGACTCAGAGTATGACACGGAAGACAAGAATCACCGAGGCAGGATGTCCTGACCCCGGCGCGGCGGAAGATCGAAAAGTTGGTATATGTCCTGAGAGTTACACTGCGTTTCTGGATGGGAAACGCAGTGTCGTGCAGTCTTACATCGCGAAGGACGTGCCGCAGCCGCAGGATGAGCTGGCGTTCGGGTTCTCGATCACGAAGCGTGCGCCGATCAGTTCCTCGGTGAAATCGATCGTCGCATCCGCCAGGAAGGGGAGCGAGATCTCGTCGATCAGCACCTTCTGGCCGTCCTTTTCAAGGACGATGTCGTCATCCGCCGGTTCGTCCAGCCGGATGTCGTATTGAAAGCCTGAACATCCGCCGCCTTCGACGGCCACGCGCAGCGCCTTGGGCGGCTGGGCCTCGGCGTTGATCTCGGCCAGTCGGGCATAGGCGCGGTCGGTTACTCTCGGCGGGACGTTCATGGCTACGCTCGCAATCGGGGATCGTACTCAGCCAGATTTAGGGCTCTCGGGCACCGCACGCAAGGTCGGGGCTATTCCACAAGGCCGAAGCCCCCCTCCAGCAGCGGCCCGGTGACGTCAACCGGCGCGGGGTCCGAGGCGGAAACGGGTTCCGCCTCGTCGCTCCATTCCTCGAGCCGGTAGATGTAGGCGACGTAGACGTAGAAGAACGCGAACGACACCAGCAGGATCAGCAGCCCGGTGACCGACGAACGGACGAACAGCTTGCCGTTCTCGACGGAGATCTCGGTGCTGAGCGCTTCGGGTTTCGTCGCGACGAGGCGCGACGACGTGGCGATCTGAAACCCGGCCAGCGCCACGCCGCAGAGCGTCAGCGTGACCACCATCCACAGCGTGACGGTGTCTGCGGTGTGCTGGTTCTGGAAATTGACCCGGCGCACCTGGAATTCGTTCAGTTGCCCCTGCAGGACGAGCTTGTCGTAGCAGGCCAGCACGTCCGTCCGCGCCGCGCCGGGCGAGGCCGGCATCGGGTCCAGCCGGTCCGAGAGGCAGGATTCGATGGTGAAATCCTCGTAGAGAAAGTCGAACCGGTCCTGGTTCGGCCCGATCCACAGGATCGCGCCGAGAAACCCCAGGAGAAGCCCGGCGAAAGCCGCGGCGGCCAGCCGCCACACCGGCGACAGGCTCATTGCACGGCGCCCCGTATCTCACCGCAGCGGCATCCCGTCCCGGCGGCCACGGGGCGAACGTGGAACCCACGGCAGAAGCCTTCGGGCGTCTGGCAGAGGATGCGGAACCGTGGCGGCGCCGGAACCACGACGGGTTCGGGGGCGGGCGCTTCGTCGGTGTCCGCTGCCGGTTCTTCGGTGACCGGGGAGTCCGCCGCCACCCTTTGCGGGGTCGTGACGGTCGTGATCGCGCGGGACGGCGGCGCCGGTGTGGCCCCCGTGGGCGCATTGCCCCCGTTGGAGATGTCTGGCGCGGCGGGGCTGGCGCTGCCTGTGTCGTTCGCGCTGAACGGTTCACTCACCATCCGGTCGAGTCCGCCGGCGAAGCGTCCGAACAGATCGCCGAGAGATTGCGCCGGCGCCGGGCCAGCGCCCATGACAAAGAGGATCGCGGTCGCGAGTATCGCCCGCGCACCGAGACCGGTCATCGGACAACGCCCGGCGCTTCACCGCAGCGGCAGGCCGTGCCCGCGGCGATCGGGCGGGTCGTCACGCCGCGGCAATAGCCGCTGCCCGTCTGGCACACGAGATCGTAGCGCCGTGCGCCGCGCTTGAGCGAGCCGAGCATCTGGTTCGCCCGTGGCGGCCGCGCACGGGGCGTCGGGTCGGGCGCCGGCGGGACGGAATAGGGCAGCGTCGTGGTTCCCCGGTCGGGAGAGGCGAGCGTCCGCGAGGGCGGCCCGGTCTGCGGCGCCGGCAGATCCGGCCGAAGAAGGCGCGGCATCTCGGTGACGCTCTGGGCATCGGTCACGGTCGGAAGGGCGATGGCGCAAACGGCCACCAGGGTGCGGAACGGGGTCATGATAACCCTCCGGGCTGAAATGGATCGGATGAAATACAATCATTAATTACAAGCACAACTTTATCGCGAATATCCGCTTTCCGCAATTCCGGTTATCCTCTGGTCCCGTCCGGGGCGGGTTCGCTGTTTTCCGCGGGGGTCAAGCGGGCTATAGGGCGCGCGGGACAGGACAAAGTGAGGCCGCCATGGTGCAGCCCTATGCCTCGCGTCCGGAGGAGAGCCGCGGCAGGCTTTTCCCCGAGGACGAGAGCACATTCCGCTCGTGCTTCCAGCGCGACCGCGACCGGATCATCCATGCCAGCGCATTCCGCCGGCTGAAGCACAAGACGCAGGTCTTCATCGAGCATGAAGGCGACTATTTCCGCACGCGGCTGACCCACTCGATCGAGGTGGCGCAGGTCGCGCGGACGATCGCCGGTGTGCTGGGCCTGAACATCGAACTGACCGAGGCCGTCGCGCTGGCGCACGATCTGGGCCATCCGCCCTTCGGCCATACCGGCGAGGATGCGCTGCAAGAACTGATGGCCCCCCACGGCGGGTTCGATCACAACGCGCAGGCGATCCGCATCGTCACGTCACTGGAGCGTCACTATGCCGATTTCGACGGGCTCAACCTGACTTGGGAGACGCTGGAAGGCATCGCCAAGCACAACGGTCCGGTTACGGGCGACGTGCATTACGCGCTGGCGGAATACGACGCGCGGCACGACCTGGAACTGCACACCCACGCCAGCGCCGAGGCGCAGATCGCGGCCCTCTCGGACGACATCGCCTACAATCACCACGACCTGCACGACGGTCTCAGGGCCGAGCTGTTCTCGACCGACGAATTGGCCGAACTGCCGATCCTCGACGCCTGCTTCGGCGAGGTCGATCGCACGTATCCCGATCTGAACTACTATCGCCGTCGGCACGAGGCGCTGCGGCGGTTCTTCGGCGTTCTGGTCGAGGACGTGATCGGCCAGGCGCAGTCAAGGCTCGACGCCCTCGCGCCGCAAAGCGCGTCGGACGTGCGCGAGGCGGGGCGGCCGGTGGTGCGGTTCTCGGACGGGCTCTGGGCCGACCTGCAGAAGATCCGCACCTTCCTGTTCTACCGCATGTACCGCGCGCCCTCGGTCGTCGCGATGCGGGCGGAGGTCACGAAATGCGTCCGCGAGCTGTTCCCGATGTACATGGAGCGGCCCGACCTGCTGCCGAAGCAGTGGCGCAAGGATGTCGACGCGGTCGAGGGCGAGACCGAGCTGGCGCGGATCGTGGCCGATTACATCTCGGGCATGACCGACCGGTTCGCGATACAGAGCCACGCGCGCCTTGTCCTCGGGCTCGAGCCGCAGGAGGGGCCGGCGGGGCTGCGATAGAGGTCAGGCGCCCTCGGGCTCCTGCAGCGTGATCTCTCCGGCATCGGCCATGTCGCGGATTGCGGTGACGATGGCGCGCTGCGCGTCCTCGATCTCCTTCGCGGGCTGCTCGCGCAGATCGGCGGCCTCTTCACGGATGGTCTGGGCCAGACGCTTCGACAGGTTGTCGAGCAGGAAGTCGATCACCGGCCCGCTGGTGGCATCGGCGGCGGCGACGACCTTTTTCAGCATGTCCTGGTCGACGTTGCGCAGGGCGTTCGGCACGTCGCGCATGTCGAGGCGTGCGGGAATGTCCTGGAAGGTGAAGATCGCGCGGCGCACCTCCTCGGCGAAATCCTTGTCCTCTTCGTCGAGCCCTTCGAGCACGTCCTCGCGCGTCACGCGCGGGCTGACGTTCAGGATCGCGCCCACACGCTTGACGGCGGGCGAGGGGAAGGCGCGGGGCGGTTCGGCCTGCAGCAGGGCGGCTAGCGACACGCCGATCTTGCGCACCGTGTCCGGGTCGATGTCCGATGTCAGGGACATGGCATAGGTCAGCCGCCGTGCCTGCGCGCCGGGCAGCCGTTCAAGAAGGGCGGCGGCCTTGGCGACCTTGAGCTTTGACAGGATCACCGCGCCGATTTCGGGCCCCTCGGTCTGGAGCAGAGGCAGCAGCTTCTCGACCTCCATCTCGGCGATGACCTCCCACGGGTCGTCGGCCCAGATCAGCCCGGCCTGACGGCGCAGCCGCGCGGCGATGTCGGGGCTGATGGCGCCTTCGAGCGCTTCGAGCGCGCCTTCTAGGCCGCCGGGAAACGCCATGCCGATGGAATCGAGTTCGTCCGCGAATTCCTCGATCACGGCGTGCAGGGTCGTCCGGTCGATATAGCGCATCTGGCTCATCTGCGTCGTGAGCTCGGCCTGAAGCGCGTCGGGCAGTTCGGTGAGGGGCAGCGTTATGCCATCGGCAAGCAGCAGGCGCACGACGATCGCGGCCTTCTGGCGCCGTGTGAGGGCTGGCCCGCCGCCGGGGATGCCGGGCGGCAGGGGCGCGGTTTCCATCGGTGCGAGCGCTGTCGACATGGCCCCCTCTGAGAACGGTTGCGCGTTACCGAGGGGATAGCGGGGCGGCAGTTAAGAAGACCCTTACGGCCGCTCCGCCCATGGACGCGCCGCGTCAGCTGGTGGTCTGATCCACGCAGGCGCCTTCGGAGGCGTCGTAGACCATGCCGTCGGCGCAGGTCATCGTCGCGGTGTCCTCGTGCCCGCTCCAGCAGGCCGCATAGGCCGAAAGCGGTGTCAGCGCGAGCAGCGCGGCGGCAAGGATTGTTCGCGTCATGCTATCGTCTCCCTGTTGCGTACAACCGAGAGGGTAACATGACGCAACGGAAAGTCACGCGGCGACCGACCGGGGCCGATCGCCGCAGGCGGATCAGCTCTCGCCGAAGACGCGGGTGAAGATCGTGTCGACGTGCTTGGTATGATAGCCGAGGTCGAACTTCTCCTCGATCTGGGCGGGGCTGAGCGCCGCCGTCACGTCGGGATCGCCCAGAAGCTCGGTCTTGAAGTCCTTGCCGTCCTCCCAGACCTTCATCGCGTTGCGCTGCACCAGCGCATAGGCGTCCTCGCGGCTGACGCCCGCCTGGGTCAGCGCCAGCAGGACGCGCTGCGACATCACCAGCCCGCGGAACTTGTGCATGTTGTCCAGCATGTGCTGCGGATAGACGACCAGCTTGTCGACGACCTGCGTCAGCCGCGCCAGCGCGAAGTCCAGCGTCACCGTCGCATCCGGCCCGATGTTCCGCTCGACCGACGAATGCGAGATGTCACGCTCGTGCCAGAGCGCCACGTTCTCCATCGCCGGGACGACGGCCATGCGCACCAGTCGCGCGAGGCCTGTGAGGTTCTCGCTCAGAACCGGGTTGCGCTTGTGCGGCATCGCCGACGAGCCCTTCTGCCCCTTCGAGAAGAACTCTTCGGCCTCCAGCACCTCGGTCCGCTGCATGTGGCGGATCTCGGTCGCGATGTTCTCGATCGACGAGGCGACCACGCCGAGGGCGGCGAAAAACGCGGCGTGGCGGTCGCGCGGGATCACCTGCGTGCTGATCGGCTCGGGCTTGAGGCCCAGCTTGGCGCAGACATGCTCCTCGACGCTGGGGTCGATGTTGGCGAAGGTCCCGACGGCGCCAGAGATCGCACCCGTCGCGATCTCGTCCCGCGCGGCCAGGAGGCGCTGCTTGTTGCGGTCCATCTCGGCGTAGAAGCGGGCGAAGGTCAGGCCCATCGTCGTCGGCTCGGCGTGGATGCCGTGCGACCGGCCGATGCGGACCGTCTCCTTGTGCTCGAACGCGCGCCGCCTCAGCGCCGCGAGCAGGGCGTCGACATCGGCCAGGAGGATGTCTGCGGCCCGGGTGAGCTGGATGTTGAAACAGGTGTCGAGCACGTCGGACGAGGTCATCCCCTGGTGCACGAAGCGGGCGGCGTCGCTGCCCACGATCTCGGACAGATGCGTCAGGAAGGCGATGACGTCGTGCTTGGTGACGGCCTCGATCTCGTCGATGCGCGCGACGTCGAACTCGGCGTCCTTGGCCGTCCAGACGGCGGCGGCGTTGTCCTTGGGGATGACGCCGAGCGCGGCCTGCGCGTCGCAGGCATGGGCCTCGATCTCGAACCAGATGCGGAACTTCTGCTCGGGTGACCAGATGGCGACCATGTCGGGACGGGAATAACGAGGAATCATCGGGGTCTCGGCGCCTTACCTTGGGGGAGTTGCGCCGCCTGATAGACCGGGGCGGGCGCCGTCACAAGGCGGGGGCGATGCAGGCGGCATTGTGCGGCGGCGCGGCACGCCCTATCTCTCGACTGTGTGCCGTTCAAGGAGTGTCCAGTGATCCGTTTCCTCGCCGCCGCCATGGTTTCCGCTCTGCCCGTCGCGGCAGCGGCCCAGAGCTTCACGCCGCTCGGCACCTCAGAGATCTCCAGCACGCTGAACGGCGCGACCGTGCTCTATGACAGCGCGACCCAGCGGTTCCTGAGCCAGGGCCGTCTGCTCTACAACAACGGGGGCGAGAACTGGGGCCGCTGGAAGGCCGAAGAGGGGCAGTATTGCTCGCAATGGCCGCCCGCCGACGGCTGGACCTGCTATGACGTCGAGCGCAACGGCGCGGCGATCCGGTTCACCGGACCTGACGGCCGCTCGCGAGAGGGTCGCCTGGCGGAATGAGCCCCGGCCTCGCGGATTTCGCGGGGCGCTGGCGCCTGACCCGCCGGATCGAGGACCGGGCCGCGGGCACCGTGGCCACCTTCGCCGGTCGGGCCGACTTCACGCCCGACGGCGCCGGGCTGCGCTATGACGAGTGGGGGACGCTCTCGATGCCGGGCCGGGCGCCGATGCGGGCCGAGCGGCGGTATCTCTGGCGGGCGGATCCGCAGGGGATCGCGGTGCTCTTCGCCGACGGCCGCCCGTTCCATGTCTTCGACCCGGCGGGCGCCGCCACAGCGCGGCATCCCTGCGATCCCGACATCTATGACGTCCGCTACGACTTCGCGGCATGGCCCGCGTGGCAGGCCGTCTGGCACGTCACCGGCCCGCGCAAGGACTACACCCTGACCAGCCTGTACCGCCCCGCCGAGAGCGCGGTCGATTGACCCGGCCTGCCGGGGTGATAAACCCGGCGGCGGACAAAGGAAGGCCCCGATGAACCTTTTCACCGACATCCACCGGCTCGTGATCGAGGCGCTCGATACCCTGACCGAGGACGGCGCGCTGCCCGAGGGACTGGCGTACGACAATGTCACGGTCGAGCCGCCGCGCGACCCTGCGCATGGCGACATGGCGACGAACGCCGCGATGGTGCTGGCCAAGCCGGCGGGCCGCAAGCCGCGCGACATCGCCGAGGCGCTGGCCGGGCACCTGGCCACCGACGAGCGGATCGCGCTGGCCGAGGTCGCCGGTCCGGGCTTTCTCAACCTGCGCCTGTCAGAGTCCGTCTGGCAGGGCGTGGTGCAGGAGGTGCTGGCCGAGGATGCCGGATACGGCCGGGCGGACATGGGGCAGGGCCGTCGCGTCAACGTCGAGTACGTCTCGGCCAACCCGACGGGCCCGCTGCACGTGGGCCACACGCGGGGCGCCGTGTTCGGCGACGCCCTGGCGAGCCTTCTGGACTTTGCCGGCTGGACCGTCACACGCGAGTATTACATCAACGACGGCGGCGGGCAGGTCGACGTGCTCGCCCGGTCCGTCTACCTGCGCTATCTCGAGGCGCACGGGCAGGAGGTCGCGTTCGAGGACGGGACCTATCCCGGCGACTACCTGATAGAGGTCGGCGCGCGTCTGAAGGAGCTGCACGGCGACGCCTTCGTCGGCCAGCCGGAATCCGTCTGGATGGAAGAGGTCCGCACCTTCGCCGTCGAGGCGATGATGGACCTGATCCGCACCGATCTGGCAGTGCTCGGCGTCGAGATGGACAGCTTCTTCTCGGAAAAGTCGCTGTATGGCACCGGGCGGATCGAGGCGGCGATCGAGGATCTCGATGGCAAAGGCCTGATCTATCGCGGCACGCTGGAGCCGCCCAAAGGCAAGATGCCCGAGGACTGGGAACCGCGCGAGCAGATGCTGTTCCGCTCGACCGCCCACGGCGACGACGTCGACCGCCCGATCCGCAAGTCGGACGAGAGCTGGACCTATTTCGCCCCCGACATCGCCTATCACTACGATAAGGTGAGCCGGGGCTACGACGAGCTGATCGACGTCTTCGGCGCCGACCACGGCGGCTACGTCAAGCGGATGAAGGCGGCCGTCGCGGCGCTGTCCGAGGGTGCCGTGCCGCTCGACGTCAAGCTGTGCCAGCTGGTCAAGCTCTACAAGGACGGCGAGCCGTTCAAGATGTCCAAACGGGCGGGCACCTTCATCACCCTGCGCGACGTGGTCGACGAGGTCGGGCCCGACGTGACCCGCTTCGTCATGCTGACACGGAAGAACGACGCGCCGCTGGACTTCGATTTCGACAAGGTGCTGGAGCAGTCGCGCGACAACCCGGTCTTCTACGTCCAGTACGCCCACGCGCGGATCCGCTCGGTGATGCGCAAGGCCGAGGCCGCCGGCATCGCCCTGGACGAGCCGCCCCGCCTCGAGGACGACGCCGAGCTGGCGGTGGCCAAGAAGCTGGCCGAATGGCCGCGCCTCGTCGAGATCGCGGCCCGTAGCCACGAGCCGCACAGGATCGCATTCTACCTCTACGAGCTGGCCGGCGATTTCCACGCGCTCTGGAACAAGGGCAACGAGTCGCCGCATCTGCGTTTTCATCGGGACGATGCGCCCGAGGCCTCCGCCGGCAAAATCGCTCTGGCCCGTGCCGTCGCGATTGTCATTTCCGCCGGTCTTGGTATCCTCGGCGTGACCCCGGTCGAGGAAATGCGCTGATCCAAACTGGCGTCCGCCGGGGTCCGTGGCGAAGGCAGGACAATTCCGGCACGCATGCCCCGGGGCAGGGGCAAGGCCGGACACGGGCAGCGAGGCAGTAGCAATGACCGACTATTCGATGGATCCACCCGGTCCCGAGGGGCACGAGGCCGGCTTCGGCGTCGGCCGCGCGGTGCAGTGGGTCGGCGGCTTGGCGTCGATCGCGCTGATCGCCGGTCTGGGCGTCTGGGGATACAAGCTGATCCTGCGGGACGTCTCGGGGGTGCCGGTCGTGCGCGCGCTGGAAGGGCCCGCGCGGGTCGCGCCGGACGATCCCGGCGGCGAACGTGCCGACCACCAGGGGCTGGCCGTCAACGCCGTCGCGGCCGAGGGCAATTCCGAGCGTCTCGCGGACCGGCTGACGCTGGCCCCCGATCCGATGAACCTCGACGAAGAGGATCGCCCGGTGGCCGAGCTTGCGGACGACACCGAACCCGCGGCCGAGCCCGCCGCCGACACCCCGGCAGAGACCCGGCCCGACACCGTGATGGCCGAAGCCGAGCCGGTCGAGGACAAGAAGCCGGAAACCCCCGAAGAGGTCGCGCTGGCGATCGCCAAGAAGTTGTCGCAGGGCGCCAAGCCCCTGGATCCGCCCGAAGAAAGCACCCGCCAGCTTGCCGAGATGGATTCCGAGGGCGTGCGCATCTCGCCCCGTCCCAGCCCGCGCCCGGCGGTGGCCGTGTCGCGCGACGTGCAGGACGTGACCCAGGTCGCCGCGCGTCCCGCAGCACCGGTCGCCAACGAGGTCGCCGTCTCCGAGATCGCGCCGGGCACCCGCCTGGTGCAGCTCGGCGCGTTCGAGAGCGCCGAGGTCGCGCGCGAGCAGTGGCAGGTCATCGGCGGCCGGTTCGAAGAGTTCTTCGACGACAAGAAGCGCGTCGTCCAGAAGGCCGAGTCCGGCGGGCAGACCTTCTATCGCCTGCGCGCCACCGGCTTTGCCGACCTCGCCGATGCCCGCCGCTTCTGCGCCGCGCTGGTGGCCGAACGGGCCGACTGCATCCCCGTCGTGGCGCGCTGATCCCTTGGGCCAGGGCGCCTATATCCTCGGCTGCGCGGGCCCGCGGCTGGAGCGTGACGAGGCCGCGTTCTTTGCCGAGGCGGCGCCGTGGGGCTTTATCCTGTTCGCGCGCAACATCGAAACGCCCGATCAGGTGCGGGGGCTCTGCGCCGATCTCCGCGACACCGTGGGCCGCGACGCGCCCATCCTGATCGACCAGGAGGGCGGCCGCGTGCAACGCCTCAGGCCGCCGCACTGGCGCCAGTGGCTTGCGCCGCGCGACCATGTCGACGCCGCCGGCGACGCGGCGGAACGGGCGATGTGGCTGCGGGGCCGGCTGATCGCCGACGAGCTGCGCGGGGTCGGGGTCGACGTGAACTGCGCCCCCTGCGCCGACGTGGCGCGGGCCATCACCCATCCTTTTCTTGCCGACCGTTGCTATGGTGACACGCCCGAGACGGTCGCCACGCTGGCCCGCGCCATCGCCGAGGGGCAGGCTGCCGGTGGCGTCCAGTCGGTGCTCAAGCACATCCCCGGCCACGGCCGCGGTGAGGTCGACAGCCACCTGGGCCTGCCGGTCGTCTCGGCCGACCGCACGGACCTGGACGCCGATTTCGCGCCGTTTCGCGAGCTGGCCGACCTGCCCATGGCAATGACCGCGCATATCGTCTTCTCGGCCATCGACCCCGACCGCCCGGTGACCCAATCGCCCGAAGGCATCTCCGCGATCCGCGAGACGATCGGTTTCGCCGGTCTGCTGATGACCGACGACGTCTCGATGCAGGCGCTCGGCGGCTCGATTGCCGACCGCGCCGGGTCGAGCCTGAAGGCTGGCTGCGACGTGGTCCTGCATTGCAACGGCGACCGGGCCGAGATGGAGGACGTCGTCACCGCCTCGGGCGCCATGGGCCCCGCTGCGCAGGAGCGGGCGGATGCAGTGATCGCGGCACGGCCCAACCCGCAGGACGCCGACACCGCCGCGCTGGCGGACGAGCTGGCGGGTCTCCTCCGGAGCCGCACGGATGCCTGAGGACGCCGTTCACCTCGACGAGATCGCCGCGCGGCGGGCCGCCGAGGCGCTGATCGTCGATGTCGACGGCTACGAGGGGCCGCTGGACGTGCTGCTGCAGCTGAGCCGCACCCAGAAGGTCGACCTGCGCCAGATCTCGGTGCTGCAACTGGCCGAGCAGTACCTGCAATTCGTGGACGAGGCCAAGGCGCTGCGGATCGAGCTGGCAGCGGATTACCTTGTCATGGCGGCGTGGCTGGCCTTCCTGAAATCGCGCCTGCTGTTGCCGCCGGACCCGCAGGACGAGGGGCCCTCGGGCGAGGACCTTGCCGCGCATCTGGCCTTCCAGCTCGAGCGGCTTCAGGCCATGCGGGACGTGGCGGCGCGGCTCATGGCGCGGGACCAGAAGGGCCGCGACTTCTTTCCCCGTGGCCAGACCCAGATGGTCGAGCGGGTGCGTCGTGTGCGCTATACCGCGACGCTTCTGGACCTGACCCAGGCCTATGCCCGCATCCGCACGCGGGACGAATTCCGCCCCTATGTCATGGACCGCGACAAGGTGATGACGATGGAAGAGGCGCTGGACCGGTTGCGCCCCCTGGTCGGATTCGCCGGAGAGTGGACCGACCTGTCGAGCTACATGCCCGACGGCTGGGACGACGACCCGGTCAAGCGCCGCTCGGCCACCGCGTCGCATTTCGCCGCGACGCTGGAACTCGTGAAGGCCGGTCATATCGAACTGCGCCAGGGCGAGACCTTCGCGCCGATCGAGCTGCGGGCGCGCGAGGCCGTCGGTGACTGACAACGACCAGGGCGACGACGCGCCGCGCGACAGCCTGTTCGAGGCCCCGCTCGAGGCCGAGCAGGAGCGCATGGTCGAGGCGATCCTGTTCGCCACGGCCGAACCGATCTCGATCCCCGAACTCAACGCACGGCTGCCGCACGGCTGCGACGCGGAACGCGCGCTCGACGCGCTTCGGCGCCGGTACGAGGGGCGCGGTGTCGCCGTCGTGCGCGTGGGCGAAGCCTGGGCGATCCGCACCGCGCCGGACCTCGGTTATCTCATGCAGAAGGAAACGGTCGAGACGCGCAAGCTGTCGCGCGCCGCGATCGAGATGCTGGCGATCATCGCCTATCACCAGCCCGTCACCCGGGCCGAGATCGAGGAGATCCGCGGCGTCAGTGTCAGCCGCGGCACCATCGACCAGTTGCTCGAGATGGAGTGGATCCGGTTCGGCCGTCGCAAGATGACGCCGGGCCGCCCGGTGACCTTCGTGGTGACGCAGGATTTCCTCGACCATTTCGGGCTGGAGACGGCCCGCGATCTGCCGGGCCTGCGCGACCTGCGGGCGTCCGGCCTGCTGGAAAGCCGCCCGCCCCCCGACCGCGACACCGGCGGCGACGAGGACGACGAGGGGGACGACCAGAACGAGATGTTCGAGGACTAGCCACCGCTTGCGGCGCGCTCCGCCGGTTGCCATTGTGGCCCGCAACGCAGGCTGTAAGTCAGGATAGGGACGTTCGATGAACAGGATCGTCGGCATGATCGGCCGCCGCCTCATGCGGCAGATGATCAACAAGGGCGTCGATGCGGGGATCGACAAGACGCTTGGCGCCAAGAAGGACAAGCGTGACATGTCCCGGTCCGAGCGCGAGCAGTTGCAGGCCTCGAAGACCAACTCGAAGCGGGCCAAGAAGGGCTTGCGGGTGCTGCGCAAGATCGGCCGCTTCTAGGTCGTGCAGACGAAAACGGGCGGCCCGCGGCCGCCCGTCAAAGGGATGTGCAATTCGCCTTAGCGCAGGATCTCGACGATCTTACGGTCTTCCGCCGTCACGATGACGGGCTGGCCGTTCACGTTGACATAGGCGAACTGCTCGCTCTCCGGGATTGGCTCCAGTTCGACCGACTCCGGCACGCCCGCGCCGACCACGGCCTCGCCCTGCAGGTACACCGGCTCGACCGGGTTCTCGCGGACATAGGTGACGGTACGCTCTTCCGGCGTCGCGGCGGCACCGCTCATGGCGCCGGCGACGGCGCCCGCGGCGATCGCGGCCGGCCCGCCGAGGATGGCGCCCGCAGCGGCGCCGGCGGTGCCGACGATACCAGCGGCGGTTATCTCGTTGCCGCCTTCCTCGACGGTCACGGTCTCGACCTCGATCTCGGTGCGGTTGGGGTAGACGGCGACCGGCTCGGCTTCATCGGCCATCGTCGTCTGCAGGTAGTCGCCATACGCCCAGCCGGTGCTGCCGTCGTATGAGACCTCGCACCAGTTCGCTTCCTCGATGCAGCGCGTGACGTTGACCTCGTCCTCGGCGGCGATGACGCCGATGATCTCGGACTGCACACCGGGGCCCGACCGCAGGTTCAGGTCGGTCGCGGCCGTCGCGGTCACGTCGGCGAGCGCGGGCGCCGTGCCCACGGCGAGAACGGCGGCGGCGAGAGCGGCGGTGCTGGTCTTGGTGGTACGCATGTCGAACTCCTTACTTTCTGACACGCCTTGGGCGGTGCCCGTCGGCTGATGTGCTCGAGTAACGGCGCGGAGGGTGCGTTCCGTTCCAGGCGACTTTCAGGAAACCGGAATTCAGGGCGGAATCTGGCGATCCGATGGCGGATAACTGCCGCAGCGTGAGAGCTTGATTTCAAAGACTCACGTCTCGGGAACCGGCGACACGGCGCTCGGTTAGGCCCTTTCGGCCTCGCGAAATTGCTTGGCGAGCTTCAGGCCCTGACCCTGATAGTTCGATGCGATTTCCCGTCCGTAAAGCTGCTCTGGCAGCTCTTCCATCGCCTCGTAGACGAGCCGGCCGACGACCTGCCCGTGCTCCAGCGCGAAGGGCGCTTCGTGGCAACGTACCTCGAGCACGCCGCGCGCGCCCAGTCCCCCGGCAGCCGCATGGCCGAAGCCCGGATCGAAAAAGCCCGCATAGTGGACCCTGAACTCGCCCACCATCGCCAGGTACGGCGCCATCTCGGCGGCGTAGGCGGGCGGGATCGTGACGGCCTCGCGACTGACGAGGATGTAGAAGGCGCCGGGGTCCAGGATGATGCGCCCGCGGTCTGTGCGGATTTCATCCCAGAACTCGTCGATCGGATAGGCGCCCAGGCGGTCGAGGTCGATCACGCCGGTATGGGGCTTGGCGCGGTACCCGACCAGTCCGCCCGCATCGGGCCTGAGATCGACCGAAAAGCCCAGCCCCTCGTCGATCACCGCCGCCCCGTCCACCAGAGGCTCGCGCGCGTGCAGCGCCGTCAGAGCGGCGTCGTCGAGCACGGCGTCGCCACGGCGCAGGCGCAGCTGGTTCAGCCGCATGCCGGGCCGCACGAGGACCGAGAACGAACGAGGGCAGATCTCGGCATAGAGCGGGCCGTCATAGCCTTCGGGGATGCGGTCGAACTCGGTCCCGTCATCGGTGACGAGGCGGGTCAGCAGATCAAGCCGCCCCGTCGAGCTCTTGGCATTGGCGACGGCCTCGATCCCGGCGGGCAGGGCGAGGCGCTCCATCAGCGGGACGAGATAGACGCAGCCCTTTTCGAGCACAGCGCCCCGGCTGAGGTCGACGGTGTGCATCTCGAAATCCGCCAGACGGTCGGCGACACTCGAGCCAGAGCCGGCGAGGAACGAGGCGCGGACCCGGTGGGCGACGTGGCCCAGCCGCAGGTCCAGGGACGCGGGCTGCACCTGCTCTTGCGGAATCGGCTCGGCGGCGTGGATCGCACCGTCGGCGATGAGGCGGCGCAGCGTCTGCGCGGGCAGGACGCCGGTCACGCCGGGACTCCGATCGTGCAGATGTCGGAATTGGTCGGGCTAGCAGGACTCGAACCTGCGACCTTCCGTCCCCCAGACGGACGCGCTACCAGGCTGCGCCATAGCCCGACTGACGCGCCTTGTAACGGTTTGACGCGCGAGGGCAAGAGGGGATCGCCGCAGATTCCGACCATTGTGACGTCAGGTCCGCTCGCCGGCGCCGGGGCGGGATTTCAGCGCAACGAGCCGGTCGTAGACGGGCTGCAGCGCGGCCCGGTGCTGCGCGAGAATGTCGGCTGGGCTCTGCCGAAGGCGGGTGATCGCGGGCGTCTCGATCGCGGCCTGGTCGTCCTGCGGATCGGTTGCGGGAACATCGGCGTGAAAGCCCGTGCCGGTCGCGGCCGCGTCGCCGAAATCCAGCCCGTACTGCGCGGCCGCGTCCTCTTCGGCAGGTTGGGGCGGCAGCGGCGGCGTCGCTTCGGTGGTGCCCGGCGCGTGGTTGATCGCGGCGGGCTCTTCCGGGGGCAGGTCGCCGGGCGGGGGAGTCTCGCGCTGGACGCGTTCGTGCGAGAAGGTGGCGGGCGCCTCGTCCTCGGCCGCCGGCTCGTCTGCGGGGGCAGGGGCCTGCGCGGCGGCGGGGGCATACGCCGGTTCTTCGGGCTCTGCTGCCGCGGTCGTGCGGCGAGAGGGCGCGTCGAACGCGGTGAAAGGCACGACGGTGCCGCCGCCGGCGAGCGCGTCGGGGGACGGCGGCGTGGCGTTCTCAGCCGGGCTGACAACGCCCGCGTCGGGATCGTAGACATCGCCGCCTTCCAGCGGCGGGGACATCGACGCGACATGACGCACGCCCTGTTCGCGCAGCAGCTTCTGCGCGCCGCGAATCGTCAGGCCGTCCTCGTGCAGAAGCTTCCTGATCCCGCCCAGCAGCGCCATGTCGGCCGGGCGATAGTATCGCCGTCCGCCGGCCCGCTTGACCGGCTTGACCTGCGTGAAGCGGCTTTCCCAGAAGCGCAGGACATGCGTGGGCACGTCCAGCCACTCGGCCACTTCCGAAATGGTGCGGAAGGCGTCCTTGGACTTTTCCATGAAAGATTACCGTTTGTTGCCCGCGGCGACGCGTTCCTTCATCAGGTGCGAGGGCCGAAAGCTCAAGACCCGGCGGGGCGAGATCGGGACCTCTTCGCCGGTTTTCGGATTGCGCCCGACGCGCGCCGCCTTGGAGCGGACGGTGAACGTGCCGAAGGACGAGATCTTGACCGTCTCGCCCCGCACGAGCGCGTCCGACATGTGCGTCAGCACCGATTCCACCAGTTGCGCGGATTCGTTCCGGCTCAGACCGACCTCGCGAAACACAGCCTCGCTCAGGTCCATTCGCGTGAGAGTCTTGTCGCCCATGTGATCTGTCCCCCGCACATTGGTTGCGTGAGCATGCGCACACCGCGATTATGAGTCAATGTCAACGGCTTGGCCGGTATCCCGAACGTTCGACCTCAGGCCGGTCGCCGCCTACCACCTCAGGACGACAGAGCCCCAGGCCAGCCCGCCGCCGATCGCCTCGGTCACGACGACGTCGCCGCGCTTGATCTTGCCGTCGGCGCAGCCGACCGACAGGGCCAGGGGGATAGAGGCGGCGGAGGTGTTGCCGTGGTCCTGGACGGTGACAACCACCTTGTCCATGCCCAGCCCCATCTTTGACGCCGTCGCCTTGATGATGCGCAGGTTGGCCTGGTGCGGCACGATCCAGTCCACCTCGCCTGGCTCGAGCCCGGCCCGTTCGAGCGAGGTGTGCGCGGTCCGCGCGAGCTTGTCGACGGCGTGGCGGAAGACCTCCTTGCCCTGCATCCGCAGGTGGCCGGTCGTCTGGGTCGACACGCCGCCGTCGACGTAGAGGATCTCGCGGTGCCGCCCGTCGGAGTTCAGGTCGGTCGCCAGGATGCCACGGTCGTCCGACGTGCCCTCGCCGGTCGCGCCCTCGATCACCACGGCGCCGGCGCCGTCGCCGAAGAGGACGCAGGTGGCGCGGTCCTCGAAGTCGAGGATCTTCGAGAAGGTCTCGGCGCCGATGACGAGCACGCGTTCGGCCTGTCCCGACACGATCAGCGCGTTGGCGTTGGCCAGCGCATAGACGAAGCCCGCGCACACGGCTTGCAGGTCGAACGCGAAGCCGTGGGTCATGCCCAGGGCCTCCTGAACCATCGTCGCGGCGGAGGGGAAGGTGAGGTCGGGAGTCGAGGTGGCCACGATCACCGCGTCGAGATCGCCGGGCTCCAGCCCGCCATCGGCGAGCGCGGCGCGCGCGGCATGGGTGGCCATGTGCGACGTCGTTTCGCCCTCGGCAGCGAAGTGCCGGCGTTCGATGCCTGTCCGCGACCGGATCCATTCGTCCGAGGTTTCGAGCGAATCCTCGAAATAGGCGTTCGGCACGACCCGCTCGGGCAGATAATGCCCGATCCCGCGGACGACGGCGCGTTTTGTCATTGTTGTAACCGTTCGTCTTGCTCGGTCGTCCCGATATCCTGAAGAAGGGATTGCCCCGATGCAACCCGCGCCGCCAGACGTTCGGTGAACCGGCCCTTCGCCAGCGTGAAGGCCAGCTTGATCGCCGCCGAGACGCCGGTGTCGTCGGACGAGCCGTGGCTCTTCACGACGGTGCCGTTCAGTCCCAGGAACACGCCGCCATTGACCCGCCGCGGATCGATCCGCTTCTGCAGGCGCTTCATCGATGTCAGCGAGAGCAGGGCCGCGATCCGCGACAGCGGCGAATAGGCGAAGGCTTCTTTCAGCAGGTCGCGGATCAGCGTCGCCGTGCCTTCGCCGGTCTTGAGCGCGACATTGCCGGTGAAGCCGTCAGTCACGATGACGTCCACCCGGTCCGAGGGGATGTCGCCGCCCTCGACGAAGCCGACGAAGTCGAACTGCCCGTCTGGCGCCGCGGCTCCGATCATGTCGTGGGCGACCTTCAGCTCGGCCCGGCCCTTGTGCTCTTCGGTTCCGACGTTGAGCAGGCCGACGCGCGGCTGCTCCAGCCCCAGGCCGTTCCGGGCATAGGACACACCCATCAGCGCGAATTGCAGCAGGTCGTCCTGATCGGCGCGGATATCGGCGCCGACATCGAGCATCACGTTGAAGCCGTGGGAATTGCGCGACGGCCAGAGGCAGGCGATGGCGGGGCGGTTGACGCCCTCGAGCTTCTTCAGCCGCACCATCGACAGCGCCATCAGCGCGCCGGTATTGCCGCAGCTTACCGCGACCTCAGCCTCGCCGTTGCGCACGGATTCGATCGTCGACCACATGGAGGTGTCGCGACCGTGCCGCATGACATGCGCCGGCTTGTCGCCCATCGCCACCACGCCCTGCACGTCGCGGATCACGCAGCGATCCGTCAGCTTGCGCTTGGCGATCAGCGGGGCGAGCTGGTCCTCGGGGCCGTGCAGGATGAACCCGATCTCGGGGTTCTTTTCCGCAGACTTCGCAAGGCCGGCAACGACCGCCTTCGGTCCATTGTCACCGCCCATCGCGTCGACCGAGATGGTGATCCGGCCCTCAAGTGCGGAGTCCGCGTCGGAAGACATGGGCATGGTGGGCCGGAGCGGTCCTTGTCTGGTGATCAGGCGGCGTCGTCGTCCAGGTCGGTCTCGTCAGCTTGCGCGACGACTTCGCGGTCGGCGTAGTGGCCGCAGGCGCCGCAGACGTGGTGCGGGCGCTTGAGCTCGCCGCAGTTCGGGCATTCGGCCGGGTTGTCCGGCGTCAGCGAGTCGTGGGC
Source organism: Tranquillimonas rosea (assembly GCF_900111315.1). Classification (GTDB taxonomy): domain Bacteria; phylum Pseudomonadota; class Alphaproteobacteria; order Rhodobacterales; family Rhodobacteraceae; genus Tranquillimonas; species Tranquillimonas rosea. The sequence continues at coordinate 201,432 of NZ_FOGU01000004.1, read as the reverse complement.
GCGGCGCATGTTACGGCGCGAACGGGTGACTTTATTCTGAGGGACAGCCATGTCTCAACCTCGGTGTTACAGGGGCCGTGGCCCGGTTCGTCTGAAGTGGTTCGGCGGGGCCTTACGCCCTTCGGCAGGGCATATCAACCCGGGCGCGGTCCGAGCGGCGCAAAATAGCGATTCCAAGTGCTGTTGCAAGAGGATTCGGGTCAGGTTTCCGGCTCGCCGCCGCCGTTCTTATCGTCCAGCTTGTCGCGCAGGCCCGCCAGGCCAGCGAACGGCTTGGTGTCCTCGTCGCGCAGCGGCTCTGTGTCCGGCGGGCCGGCGATTTTCTCGCCCAGTTCGGCCTCCGGGGCGCGCGGGAAGGGCGGCAGCGCGAGCGACAGTTCCTCGGCCATCACCGCGCCCAGGTCGATCGGGTCGGTCAGCGGTTCGGGTGCGGTGTCCTCGGGCATCTCGACCTCGCCTTCCTCGGTCTCGTCGAGGATGCGTTGCGTCGTGAACAGACGCTCGACCGGCTCGTCGATGCGTGTCGTCACCGGTTCCAGCGTGACCACGCACTCCTGCACGACCGTGGCGCCCAGCGTGCCCACGAAGCGCCAGTCGTCGCGCCCCGTCGGTGCGAGCCGGCCGTCGAGCCGCAGTTTGCGGATCGACCGGATGCCGAGATCCTGCGCGAGGGCGGTCCGCGCCTCGGCGTCGGGCGCGACGGCGATGTCCCGCGCGGCCCGCGCCGAAAGATCGCCGAGTGCGACCGAATGGGACCAGGGAAGTCGTTGCGGTGCCATGCGGTTCACTCCATTCTTGAATGTCGGACGGCGCTTCGGGTAATCGACCTACGTGGCAGCTGCGCACGAGGCAAGGGGACAGCAATGACGGCGAACTTCCGAACCGCAGGTCTGGCGACCGCCCTGGCTGCGGGTCTCTTGCTGTCGGGGTGCAGTGCCACCTATCGCAACCACGGCTATGTGCCCCCCGATTCCGCGCTGCAGGACGTGCAGGTCGGACAGTCCACCCAGGCCGAGGTCGCGCAGGCCGTGGGCCGCCCCACGGCGGCCGGCGTCCTGGACGCCGGCGGATGGTACTACGTGCAGAGCCGGTTCCGTCATTTCGCCTACCGCGCGCCTGAAGAGATCGACCGCGAGGTCGTCGCGATCTCGTTCAACGACGGTGGCGTCGTCACCAATGTCGAGCGGTTCGGGCTGCAAGAGGGCAACGTGGTGCCGATCTCGCGCCGGGTGACCGAGAGCAACGTGCAGGGCATCGGCTTCCTGCAGCAGCTCTTCGGCAACCTCGGCAACTTCAACCCGGCCGGCTTCTTCGGCGAGGACGCCACTCCGTAGGGTCCGCGCGGCTCAGGCCGAAGCGGGTTCGAAGTCGAGCGCGACACCATTTATGCAATAGCGCAGGCCCGTCGGCCGTGGGCCGTCGGGAAAGACGTGGCCCAGATGCGCGTCGCAGCGGTTGCAGTGCACCTCGGTGCGCGTCATGAACCAGCCCTTGTCGACGCTCTCGCCCACCATCTCCTGATCGGCGGGCTGGTAGAACGACGGCCAGCCGGTACCGCTGTCGAACTTGTGCGCCTTGTCGAAGAGCACCGCGCCGCAGCAGGTGCAGGTGAACTGGCCGGGGCCCTCGGGGAAGTCCTCGTGGGTGAAGGCGCGTTCGGTGCCGTGGTGCCGCGTGACCTTGTAGGCAAGCTCGCTCAGCTCTGCGCGCCATTCGTCGTCCGATTTGACGACCTTGTCGCTGACCGTCTGGTCCATCTCGCTGCGTCCTTTCGATCGGTGTCGCCGGGGCGACGTGTCTTGTCTGCGCATGTGCCGCGTTGCATATCTAGGCAGGATGCCGGGCCCTCCAAGGCCGGGCAGGCGGCAGGGGGCGACAGGGATGTCGATACTCGTCAGGGGACGCTATGCCGCGCGTCGGGCCGAGGGCGACGCGGACATCGCCGCGGCGCAGGCCCTGCGCCATGCCGCGTTCATCGCCGGAACCGGCGCCAGGGCCCGCGAGGACGGGCGCGAGGCCGACGAATTCGACGCGCACTGCACCCACATCCTGATCGAAGAGCGTGCGACGGGCCGGCTGGTCTGCTGCTTTCGCCTGCTACCCCTGCACGACGGGGCCGAGATCGGCCGCAGCTACGCCGCGCAGCATTACGAGTTGTCCGCGCTCGCCGCCTATCCCGGCCCGATGGTCGAGATGGGGCGGTTCTGCGTCGCGCCGGGAAACGAGCACGATCCCGACATCCTGCGCGTCGCGTGGGCCGCGCTCACCCGTTGCGTGGACCGGGACGGCGTCGAGATGCTGTTCGGCTGTTCCTCGTTCCGGGGGACCGACGCCGCGGCCTATTCCGACGCCTTCGCCATGTTGCGGGACCGGCACTTGGCACCCAAACGCTGGCTGCCGCGCGTCAAGGCGCCCGAGGTGCTGCGGTTCGCGCGGCAGACACTTCGCGCGCCCGATCCCAGGCGGGCGATGCGGACGATGCCGCCGCTTCTGCGCACCTATCTGCTGATGGGCGGGTGGGTCAGCGATCACGCGGTGGTGGACCGCGATCTGAATACGCTGCACGTCTTCACCGGGCTCGAGATCGGGGGCATCCCGCCGGCCCGCGCGCGGGTGCTGCGGCTGGCAGCCGGATAGGAGGCGCACATGGAGCGGATCGAAGGCAACCTTGTCGAGATGGCCGAGGAGGGCCGTTTCGACGTCATCGTCCACGGCTGCAACTGCTTTCACGAGATGGGCGCAGGCATCGCCAAGCCGATCGCCGCGCGCTTTCCCGAGGCGCTGGACGCCGACCGGCAGACCGAGCACGGCGCGCGCGACAAGCTGGGCACGATCTCGGTCGGCCGGGTGGTCCGCAGCGATGTCGCGCTGAGCGTGGTCAACGCCTATACCCAGTTCCATTGGAAGGGCCGCGGTCCGCTGGTCGACTACGACGCCGTCACGGGCTGTTTCGCCGCCGTCGCAGGGCGGTTCCCCGAAGCGCGCATCGGCTATCCGATGATCGGTGCGGGAATGGCCGGCGGCGACTGGGACGAGATCGCGCGCCGCATCGATGCCGAGCTTTCGGGCCTGTCGCACTGGCTGGTCGTGCTGCCGGGAGACTAGAGGGCGGAAAACCGGTGCAGCGGGGCGACTGTGCCGTTGACGCCGACTCCTGCGGGCCATAGCTCGCTGCCCATGGCACGCGCACCCCTACTTCAGCTCAATGACATCTCGCTCACCTTCGGTGGCGATCCCCTGTTCTCCGACCTCGACCTCGTGGTCCAGCCCGGCGACCGTGTGGCCCTCGTGGGCCGCAACGGCTCGGGCAAGTCGACCCTGATGAGGGTGATGGCCGGCCTGGTCGAGCCGGACACCGGCGAAAGGGTCCTCCCCGTCGGGGTCACGACCGGTTACATGGAACAGGACCCCGCGATGGGCGGCTTCGCCACGCTCGGCGATTTCGCCGCGAGCGAGATGGACCCCGCGGAGGCCTATCGCGTCGAGATGGTTGCCGAGGGGCTGAAGTTCGATCCCTCCACCGAAATCTCCAAGGCGTCGGGCGGAGAGCGGCGCCGCGCGGCGCTGGCCAAGCTCTTGGCCGAGGCGCCGGAGCTGATGCTGCTGGACGAGCCGACCAACCACCTCGACATCGAGGCGATCGCCTGGCTCGAGAACGAGCTCAAGCAGACGCGGGCGGGATACGTGCTGATCAGCCACGACCGCGCCTTCCTGACGGCACTGACGCGGGCGACGCTCTGGATCGACCGGGGGCAGGTGCGGCGCAACGAGGAAGGCTTCGAGCGGTTCGAGGACTGGCGCGAGAAGGTCTGGGAGGAAGAGGACCAGCAGCGGCACAAGCTGGACCGCAAGATCAAGTCCGAGGCCCGCTGGGCCGTCGAGGGCATCAGCGCGCGACGCAAGCGCAACCAGGGCCGCCTGCGGAACCTCCAGCAGATGCGCCAGGAGCGCGCGCAGATGATCCGCCGCCAGGGCACCGCCGACATGGCCTTCGATTCGGGCGGGAAGAGCGGCAAGCGCGTGATCGAGGCCAAGGGCATCGCCAAGAGCTATGGCGACAAGAGCATCCTGCATCCCTTCGACCTGCGGGTCCTGCGCGGTGACCGGGTAGCGTTCGTTGGGCCGAACGGCGTGGGCAAGACCACGCTTCTGAACATGCTGACCGGCCGGACCGAGCCGGACGAGGGCGAGGTCGTGCTGGGCACGAACCTGGACATCGCGGTCTTCGACCAGAACCGCGCGCAGCTCGACCCCGAGATGAGCCTGTGGGAAAGCCTGACCGGCAGCCCCGAGATGCGCGTCGCCGGAGAGGCCGACCAGGTGATGGTGCGCGGCCAGCCCCGGCACGTCGTCGGCTATCTCAAGGACTTCCTGTTCACGGATGCGCAGGCCCGCGCGCCGGTGAAGTCGCTGTCGGGCGGCGAGAAGGCCCGACTGTTGCTCGCCAAGATCATGGCGCAGCCGTCGAACCTGCTGGTCCTGGACGAGCCGACCAACGACCTCGACATCGAGACGCTGGACCTGCTGCAGGATATCCTCGGCGATTACGAGGGCACGGTGCTGCTGGTCAGCCACGACCGTGACTTCCTCGACCGCGTCGCGACGCAGACCGTCGCGATGGAGGGTGACGGCCGGGCCACCGTCTATCCCGGCGGATGGAGCGACTACCGCGAACAGCGCCCCGCCGATGCGGGTGTCGAGCGGTCGCGCAGCGAGAAGTCCGGGCCCAAGGCCCAGGACAAGCCGCAGAAGGCCGCGAACGGGGCGGGGGGCCTCAGTTATACCGAGGCACACCGGCTGAAGGTGCTGCCCGAGGAGATCTCGCGCCTGGAGGCCGAGATCGGCAAGCTCGAGGCCCTTCTGGCGGACCCCGCACTCTACAGCCGCGAGCCGGTGAAATTCCGCAAGGCGACCGAGGCGCTGGAGACTCGGCAGGCCGCCCTGGGACGCGCCGAAGAGGAGTGGCTGACGCTCGAGGATAAGGCAGGAAACTGACCGGTTCCAGAAATCGTGATCGCCAGGCCCGTTGCCCGGATTTTTCGGCTAAAATCAGCCGATAAGGGTCTTTCGATCTGCGGATTGAAGCGCAATTTCGTGATCCGTTCGACAGCCCCTATGGAACTACGGGCCGCGATACTATCTTCCCGCCAAGACCAGGGCGCGGAGAACGCCCCGGTTAGGACCGAGTGGTACATGGAGACACCAATGAAAATCGCAACTTATTCCCTTATTGCAGTCGTTGCCGGCACGCCCGTCTTCGCTGGCGGCATGACGCCCGCGCCGGCCGACCCCGTCGTTCAGCCCAGCCAGCCCGCGCCGGTCGTTCCCGTGACCGGCGACTGGACCGGTGCCTATGTCGGTGCCGAGCTCGGCTATGGTGACATCACCGCCGAGAATGACGGTGGCGACGCCGACGGCGATGGCGTCATCGGCGGTCTGACCGCTGGTTACGACCGTGACTTCGGCAACTTCGTCCTCGGCGCCGGCGTCGACTACGACTTCGCCGACATCGACCTCGAGGCGGACGGCACCGAGGTCGGCTCGCTCGACAGCGTTGCCCGCCTGAAGGTCCGCGGCGGCTATGACCTGGGTTCGACCCTGATCTACGCCACCGGTGGTGCCGCCTATGCCGACGCCGAGATCGGCGGCGAGGACTACTCGGACACCGGCTACTTCGTCGGCCTTGGCGCCGACTACAAGGTGACCGACAGCGTCACCGTGGGCGGTGAAGTCCTGTATCACCAGTTCGACGACTTCGACGACACCGGCACGGACGTCGAAGCCACTACCGCGCAAGCGCGCGTGACGTACCGCTTCTGATCCGCCACTCACGGACCAGCAAAGGGGGGTGTGCCGCAAACCGGCGCATCCCTCTTTTTTTGGTCGCACGGACCGGACGCCCGCCGTCGTAGCGACCCCAGCCCCTCGTGTCCCGTGGTGTCGAGACCGGTTTCCAATCCCGGCGCTTCTTGCTAGGTCGCCCGGGCCGAACCGTCAGCGGGCGAGTGATGACCCAGATCCGACTCACCAACAGCGCGACGCGCCGCAAGGCGCCGTTCCGTCCGATCGATCCCGACAATGTGCGGATGTATCTCTGCGGGCCGACCGTCTATGACCGCGCACATCTGGGCAACGCCCGCCCGGTCATCGTCTTCGACGTGCTCTACCGCCTGCTGCGCCATGTCTACGGCGCCGACCACGTCGTCTATGCGCGGAACTTCACGGATGTCGACGACAAGATCAACGCCAAGGCCGCCGAGACCGGCCGGCCGATCGGCGACATCACGTCCGAGACGATCCGCTGGTATCACGAGGACATGGATGCGCTCGGCGCGCTTCGGCCCGATCACGAACCGCGCGCGACCGCGTGGATCGACGAGATGATCGGCATGATCCAGGGGCTGATCGACCGGGGCCACGCCTATGCCGCCGACGGGCACGTCCTGTTCTCGGTGGGGTCCTATTCCGCCTATGGCAACCTCTCGGGTCGCTCGGTCGAGGACATGATCGCCGGCGCGAGGGTCGAGGTCGCGCCCTACAAGCGCGACCCGATGGACTTCGTCCTGTGGAAGCCCTCGGACGAAAACCAGCCCGGATGGGACAGCCCATGGGGCCTGGGACGTCCCGGCTGGCACATCGAGTGCTCGGCGATGACGCGGGCGCTGTTCGGCGAGAGTTTCGACATCCACGGCGGCGGCAACGACCTGCTGTTCCCGCACCACGAGAACGAACTGGCCCAGAGCCGCTGCGCCCATCCCGAGGGCCATTTCGCCGAGGTTTGGCTGCACAATGAGATGCTGCAGGTCGAGGGCAAGAAGATGGCCAAGTCGCTTGGCAACTTCTTCACCGTCCGCGACCTGCTGGACCGTGAAATCCCGGGCGAGGTGATCCGCTTCGTGTTCCTGTCGACCCATTACCGCCGGCCGATGGACTGGACCGACGCCAAGGCGCGCGAGGCGGAGACGGTGCTACGCAAGTGGTACGATCTCGTCGCGGACGCGCCCGCGGACGGCGCCGTCGCGCCCGCCGTGATCGAGGCGCTGGCCGACGACTTGAACACCGCCGGCGCGATCTCGGAACTGCACCGGCTGGCGCAGGCGGGCGAGGCGACGACCCTGCGGGCGACGCTGCGCTTCCTCGGCCTGATGGGCGATGGCGTGCCGGGCTGGACCGCCGCAGCGGAGGCGGACGACGCGTCCGCCGCCCTGATCGAGGCGCTGCTGGCCGAACGGGCCGAGGCGCGCAAGGCGAAGGACTTTGCCCGCGCGGACGCCCTGCGCGACGGCTTTGCCGCCGCCGGCGTGCTGGTGAAGGACACGCCACAGGGCGCGGAGTGGCAGCTGGGCCCGGATTTCGATCCGGCGAAGCTCGACGAGTTGAAACGGTGAGGGTGGGGCCGCCGGCCGGGCAGGGGGGCTGTCCGCCCCCCTCGGCTCTGGCGGGCCTCACCCCCCGAGGATATTTCCGGAACCAAAGAGGCGGGGCGACATGGAACGGCTGACGCTGTTCGACACGACACTGCGCGACGGCCAGCAGACCCAGGGTGTGCAGTTCTCGACGCCCGAGAAGATGCAGATCGCGGCGCTGCTGGATTCCCTCGGGGTCGACTATATCGAGGGCGGTTGGCCGGGCGCGAACCCGACCGACAGCGCCTTCTTCGAGGCCCGGCCGCAGACCCGCGCGACGCTGACCGCCTTCGGCATGACGAAGCGGGCGGGGCGGTCGGCGGAGAACGACGACGTTCTGGCGGGCGTTCTGAACGCCGGCACGCCCGCGGTGTGCCTGGTGGGCAAGACGCACGATTTCCACGTCGAGCGCGCTCTGGGGATCACGCTGGAGGAGAATGTCGAGAACATCCGCGCCTCGGTGGCGCACGCGGTGGCCGAGGGGCGCGAGGCGCTGTTCGACGCCGAGCATTTCTTCGACGGATGGAAGGCGAACCGCAGCTATGCGCTGGACTGCCTGCGGTCGGCGCGGGATGCCGGCGCGCGCTGGATCGTCCTGTGCGACACCAATGGCGGCACGCTGCCGGTGGAGATCGGGGAAATCGTCCGCGCGGTGATCGCCGAGGGCATCCCCGGCGACCGGCTGGGGATCCACACACATGACGACACCGGCAACGCCGTCGGCGGCACGCTGGCCGCCGTCGATGCCGGGGCGCGGCAGATCCAGGGAACGCTGAACGGCCTGGGCGAGCGCTGCGGAAATGCGAATCTCACGACGCTGATCCCGACGCTGCTGCTGAAGGAGCCCTATGCCTCGAGCTACGAGATCGGGGTGACGCCGGAGGGGCTGCGGGGGCTGACCAAGGCGAGCCGGACGCTGGACGACATCCTCAACCGCGTGCCCCTGCGCAGCGCGCCCTATGTCGGGGCCTCGGCCTTTGCGCACAAGGCGGGGCTGCATGCCAGCGCCATCGCGAAGGACCCCTCGACCTACGAGCACATTTCGCCGGACGTGGTGGGCAACGTGCGCATCGTGCCGATGTCGAATCAGGCCGGCCAGTCCAACCTGATCGCCCGGCTGCAGGGGATGGGCGTGCCGGTCGAGAAGGGCGACCCCGCCCTGGCGGCCATTCTGGAGACCGTGAAGGCGCGCGAGGAGCAGGGCTATTCCTACGACACCGCGCAGGCCAGTTTCGAGCTGATCGCCCGCGAGGCGCTGGGGCAGCTGCCGCGCTTCTTCGAGGTCAAGCGATACCGCGTCACGATCGAACGGCGGAAGAACAAGTACAACCAGACCGTGTCGTTGTCCGAGGCGGTGGTGGTGACCAAGATCGGCGACCGCAAGATGCTGTCGGTCAGCGAGTCGATGGACGAGACCGGCAGCGACCGCGGGCCGGTCAACGCGTTGTCCAAGGCGCTGGCCAAGGACCTGGGCCCGTACCAGGCGGCGATCGACGACATGCGGCTGGTGGACTTCAAGGTGCGCATCACCCAGGGCGGGACCGAGGCGGTCACGCGCGTCGTCATCGACAGCGAGGACGGCACCGGCCGGCGCTGGTCGACGGTCGGCGTGTCGCCGAACCTCGTGGATGCTTCGTTCGAGGCGCTGCTTGACGCGATCAACTGGAAACTTCTGCGCGACGCGACACCTGTCTGACCATGGATGCCTTCTTTAACCTCCACGACGGCCTGCCGCGCGAGGGGCCGGGCGACCGGGAAAGCCTGGACTGGGCGCTTTCGCGGGCCGCGATCCCGCGCGACGCGGCCATTCTCGACGCGGGTTGCGGCCCCGGCGCGGACATCGCGGGATTGCTGGACCACGCGCCCGAGGGGCGGGTCCTGGCGCTCGACACCCACGCGCCGTTCATCGCGGCGGTGGAGCGCGGTTTTGGCGACGATCCCAGGGTGACGGCCCGCTGCGGTGACATGCTGGCGGCGACCGGACCGTTCGACCTGATCTGGTGCGCCGGCGCGATCTACGGGCCCGGCGTCGAGGCCGCGCTGTCGGCCTGGGCGCCGCAGATGCGCGCGGGCGGCACGATCGCCTTTTCGCAGTTGATCTGGCGGGTGCCCGAGCCGCCGGACGCGGTGCGCCGCACCTTCGCCGAGGTGCCGCGCATCGGCGAGCTGACCGACCTCGTGGCGCAGGTCGAGCGGGCGGGCTGGCGCGTGCAGGCCGAGCGCGTCCTTCCGGACGCCGCCTGGGAGACCTATTATCGTCCGCTCGAGACGCGGGTGCAGCAGAAGCGGCTGGGGGCCTCGCCCGAACTGCGGGACGCGATTGCCGCGACGGAGGCCGAGATCGCGCTGTGGCGGCGGCACCGCGACAGCTTTGGCTACGCTCAGATCGTGGCGGCCGCGCCATGAGCCTGCAGAGTTGCGCCGAACTGGTCGAACGCGGCGATCCCGACCGCTTTCTCGCCGCGATGGCCGCCCCGCCGGCGGCGCGGGCGGTGCTGTTTCCGCTCTATGCCTTCAACATCGAGGTGACACGCGCGCCGTGGATGGTGTCCGAGCCGATGCTGGGCGAGATGCGTCTGCAATGGTGGCGCGACGCGCTGGACGAGATCGGGCGCGGGGGGCTGGTGCGCCAGCACGAGGTGACCATCCCGCTGGCCCACGTGCTCGACGCCGAGGGGGCGGAGCTGCTCGATCGGCTGATCGTGGCGCGGCGCCAGGATATCGAGGGCGGGCCGTTCGAGAGCGCCGAAGCGCTGACGGACTACATCGAGGAGACGGCGGCCGGCCTGACCTGGACGGCGGCGCGGGCGCTCGGCGCAGGGCCCGAGAGCGAGGAGCCTGTGCGGGCGCGGGGCCATGCGGCGGGGCTGGCGCGGTTCCTTCTGGCGCTGCCGGAGCTCGAGGCGCGGGGCCGTCGGCCGATGGCGCAGCTGGCCGAGGCGGACGTGGCGGCGCTGGTCGGCGCCGCCCGGTCGCGACTGGCGCGGGCCGGGCGGCCGGCGCGGACGGCGCGGGCCGCGGTGCTGGAGACTTGGCGGGCCGGGCCGCTGCTGAAGCGGGCGGCGGACGATCCCACGGCCGCGCTGCAGGGTGTCCTGCCGCAATCGGAGTTCGCGCGGCGCGCAGGGCTGATGCGGCACGCGTTCCTCGGGCGCTGAGGCGGGGAACGCGGCGTCCTTCGAGGACGTTTCGGGAAGGACACCCCGGATCAAGGAGCGGACAGATGTTCCATACTGACACGATCGCCGAGATCGCCCACGACATTCCCAACCTCTACGCCTTTCGCATCACCGGCGAGGTCGGCCGCGACGACATGAAGGCGATGTCCGAGTTCATGCTCGGCGCGTTCAAGGCGCATGACACGGTGGACATGTGCCTGGTGTTCGAGACCGACGCCGGATCGAAGGCCGACGCCAGCCTCTCGGACGAGGCCGTCAAGGCGCAGGCCAAGTCGCTGAGGCACGTGCGGAACTACGTCGTGGCCGGTGCGCCGGACAAGGCCGCCTCGATGGTCGAGACGATGGGCAAGGTGCTGCCGGTCGAGGCGAAGAGCTTCGCCACCGAGGCCGAGGCGTTCGCCTGGCTGCGCCAGCAGGCGCACGCGGCCTGAGAGATCACCACGAGCGCGGGCGCAGGGCGAGCCACAGCAGCGCCCCGCCCGCCAACGCCAGGAACGGCGCCATCGCGATGTTGACGGCGGCCCATCCCTGTTCCGCCGTCCCGCCCGAGCAGTTCATCAGCCCGCCCGACGCCAGCGAGGCCAGGGTCACGCAGCCGAACACGATCATGTCGTTCAGGCCCTGGACGCGGCCGCGCTCTTCGGGGCGGTGGGCGCCGGCCAGCATCGACGTTGCGCCGATGAAGCCGAAGTTCCACCCCAGCCCCAGTAGCACCAGCGCGACGAAGAAATATGCCACGTCGACGCCCGCAAGCGCCACGCCGCCCGCCGCCGCCAGCAGGACAAGGCCGGTGGCCATGATGCGCTCGACACCGAAGCGGGCGATCAGGTGTCCGGTGAAGAAAGAGGGCGCGAACATTGCCAGCACGTGGCCCGTGACGATGTCGGCGGCGGTGCCCTGGGTGAAGCCGCAGCCGACCACGGCGAGCGGCGTCGAGGTCATCACCAGGTTCATCAGCGCGTAGGAGACCATCGCACAGATGATCGCCACGGCGACGCGGGGCGTCCTGAGCAGCTCGATCCTCGTGCGGCCGCGCGGCGCGTCCTCGGACGGGACCGGGGGGCGGGGGATGTCGAGCAGCAGGAAGAGCAGCGCGCCCACCGCGTTGATGCCGATCACGGTGAGATAGGTCCCGAGGAACGGCACGACCATCGCGTCCGATGTCAGCTTCACCAGTTGCGGCCCGATCACGGCCGAGACCAGACCGCCCGCCATGACGTAGGAGATCGCCTTGGGGCGGAACGCATCCGAGGCTGTGTCCGCCGCCGCGAAGCGGTAGAAGCCCTGGGCCGACATGTAGAGGCCGGTGAAGAGCGAGCCGAGCAGGAACAGCGGGAACGAGGCGGTCATCAGCCCGACCGCGCCGATCGCCGCGCCGACCGCGCCGCCCGTGGCGCCGAGGAAGAACCCCGTGCGGCGGCCGAAGCGCTGCATCACCGCCGAGAGCGGCTGCGCCGACAGCATCGACCCCAGCACGATCAGCGAGATTGGCAGTGTGGCGAAACAGGCATTGGTCGCCAGCGTCTGGCCGGCGAGGCCGCCGATCACGAAGATCATCGGCATCTGCGCGCCGAGCAGCGCCTGTGCTGCCGTCAGGACGGCCACGTTGCGGACCGCGCGGCTGTCGCGGCGGGGGTAGGTGCTGTCGGTCATGCGGGATCGTTAGCGCCGCCGGCGGGCGAAGGGAAGGGGCGCGGGCTGGGACCGATGAGATGCGCGAAGCTGCCAGCGACACGCCCCGCCCGCAGACCCATGGGCGGCAGCGCCGTGCCCTCGGCGTCCGCCGCCTCGAAGAGTGGCGGACCGGATTCCGAGACGATGGAGGCATAGTGAAACTCGTGCGCGGCCCAGGTGCCCGCGAAGGGGCCGGCGGCGGCGCGCAGCGTGCGGTAGCCGAGATGCAGCTTGCGGTGGGCGAAGCTGGTCCCAAGCGGCAGGAGGCCCGCCATGGTGTGCCGGTGGCCGTGGGCGTCGATCAGGCTTTCGCCGAGGGTCATGTAGCCGCCGCATTCGCCGTAGATGTCGGTGTGCTGCGCGGCGTGCCGCAGGCTGTCCATGAATCCGCGCGCGGCGGCGAGGCGACCCGCGTGCAGTTCGGGGTAGCCGCCGGGCAGGAAGACGAGATCGGCCGGCGGGACGGTCTCGTCCGCGAGGGGAGAGAACGGACGGATCTCGGCCCCGGCGGCGCGCCAGGCGTTCAGCTGGTGGGGATAGGCGAAGGCGAAGGCGTCGTCCCGCGCCACGGCGATGCGCTGCGCCGGGGGCGGGATGACGGGCGGTTCGGCGGCGGGAAGGGGGACGGCGAGATCCGACAGCGCGTCGAGATCGATGCCCTCGGCCACGATGCCGGCGGCGCGGTCGAGGAACGTCGCGAGATCGTCGCGCTCCCCGGCCTGGACGAGCCCGAGATGGCGCGATGGATGGGCGATGTCGCCGGCGCGGGGCACCATGCCCAGCACCTTTATCCCCGTGGGCGCGAGCGCGGCCCGCAGCATGGCGGCGTGGCGGGGCGAGCCGACGCGGTTCAGGACCACGCCCGCGACGCGGACCCGGGCATCGTGCGCGGCGAAGCCCTCCACGAGCGGGGCGATCGACTGCGCCATCCGGGCGGCGTCGACCACGAGGACGACGGGCAGATCCAGCTGCCGCGCGAGGTCCGCCGTCGCGCCGGCCCCGTCCGGCGGCGCCCCGTCGAACAGGCCCATCGCGCCCTCGATCACCAGAAGCCCGTCGCCCGCCGCGAGCCCCGCCAGCGTCGCGGGCGGCATCGCCCAGGCGTCGAGATTGGGACAGGCCGCGCCGCTGGCGGCCTCGTGGAAGCGCGGGTCGATGTAGTCGGGGCCGGACTTCGCCCCGCGCACCGTCACGCCCCGGTCGCGGAAAGCCCGCAGGAGGCCGAGCGTCACCGTGGTCTTGCCGCTGCCCGAGGCCGGCGCGGCGACGATCAGGCCGGGCATGTCCGCCGGACCGGCAGTTTCCGGAATGCGCGCCTGTGGCGCACGTCCCCAATTTGCGCCGCTCTCCGGCCGTCGCGATGCCGCCCGCGCGGGCCGGGGGCCCGCGCGGGCGGGGCCTCCGGCGGGGATATTTTGGGGCAGAAGAATGGAACGGGCGCGCGGGGCATCAGGCGCTTTCGGCGGGTCGGCCGCGGCCGAGCGGGTCGGTGTCGCGGGGGGCGGTGCCGGCCAGCATCGCCTGCCAGTCGAGCGCCTGGCGCATCAGCACGGCGCGGCCCACGCAGATCACCGCCGGGGGTTCGAGCCCGGCGGCGTCGATGTCGTCCGTGCAGCGCGCCAGGGTCGTCTCGACCACCTGCTGCCCGGCGAGGGTGGCGCCGGTGACGACGGCTACCGGTTCGTCTTCGGGACGGCCGGCGGCGCGGAGGGCGCCGGTGATCCGGGCGATGTGCTTCATGCCCATGTAGATCACGATGACCTGGCTGCCGCGGGCGATCGCCGCCCAGTCGAGGCTGCCCGGGGTTTCGCCGGACTGGTCATGCCCGGTGACGAAGGTGACCGACTGGTTCACGTCGCGATGGGTCACGGGGATGCCGGCATAGGCCAGACCGCCGATCCCGGCGGTGATGCCGGGGATGATGCGGATCGGCACGCCGTGCTGGACAAGGGTCTGGGATTCCTCGCCGCCGCGGCCGAAGACGAAGGGGTCGCCCCCCTTGAGGCGGAGCACGCGGTTGCCCTCGCGCGCGAGGTCGACCAGCCGGAGCGAGATGTCGCGCTGCTGGGCCGAGGGCTTGCCGCCGCGCTTGCCGGCGTAGATTTTCTCGGCGCCCGGCTTGCACCAGTCAAGGATCTCGGGCGCGACGAGCGCGTCGTAGACGACCGCGTCCGCCTGGCGGAGCGCGTTCAACGCATGCAGCGTCAGAAGGCCGGGATCGCCCGGCCCCGCCCCGCAGAGCCAGACCCAGCCGGGCGGAAAGTCCGGCAGTACGCCGGGGGGAAGGAGCGACTCGGTCATGGCGACCTTATGGCGCGGCCGGCCGCAGGCTGCAAATCCGACGGTCCGGATTGGCGGCGATGGGCGGGGGGGCTAGAGTCCCCAGCATGGCCCGCGATGCCCCTCCCGATCTGCGCCGTGGCTGGACCACGGGCGCCTGCGCGACCGCCGCCGTCAAGGCGGCGCTGACGCGGCTGTGGGCGGGGGAATTTCCCGAGACGGTGTCGATCGTGCTGCCGCGAGGGGAGGCGCCGGTCTTTGCGCTCGCCCACCGGGCGGCGGGCGAGGATTGGGCCGAGGCGGGGATCGTGAAGGATGCGGGCGATGATCCGGACGTGACCCATGGCTGCATGGTCGTGGCGCGAGTGGCGCCGTCGCGGGGCGGCGTAGTGTTTCGGGCGGGGCCCGGGGTCGGCACGATCACCCGCGCGGGCCTGCCGCTGCCGCCGGGCGAACCCGCGATCAACCCGGTGCCGCGGCAGATGATGGCCGCCGAGGTCTCCGCGCTGGCCGCGGAGCTGGGGCAGGCGGGCGACGTCAAGATCACGGTGTCGATCCCCGGCGGCGCGGAGATCGCCGCGAAGACCTGGAACCCGCGGCTTGGAATCGAGGGCGGCCTTTCGGTCCTGGGCACGACCGGTGTGGTGCGGCCGTTCTCCTGTGCGGCCTGGATCGCCTCGATCCATCGTGGCATCGACGTCGCCCGTGCCGCGGGCGCGGTGCATGTCGCCGGCGCCACGGGCGCGCAGAGCGAGCGGGCGGTGCAGGCCCTGCACGGGCTGCCGGACCACGCGATGCTCGACATGGGGGATTTCGTCGGCGGGCTGGTGAAGTACCTCGTCCGCCACCCGGTGCCGCGCCTGACCGTCGCGGGCGGGCTCGGGAAGCTGACCAAGCTGGGACAGGGCGCGCGGGATCTGCATTCGGCGCGGTCACAGGTGGATTTCGCGCGGCTGGCGCGTGACGCCGGACGGCCTGAGATCGCGGAGGCGGAGACGGTGCTGGAGGCCCATGAGCGCGTCGGCCCGGACCTGGCGGAGGTGATCGCGGGGGGCGCGCTGCGCGAGCTGGACCGGATGGTGGGCGAGAGCGGAATCCGCGTCGACGTGGTGGCCTGCGACCGCGCCGGGCGGATCGTGGCGCGCGCGGAATGATGCGGCTGTTGCTCCTTGCGGGGACGGCGGAGGCGCGGCAGCTGGCCGCCGCGCTCGGCAGCGAGCGCCGGGTGAGCGTCATCGCCTCGCTGGCCGGCGCCACCCGCTCGCCCCGGCCCCTTGGGGTCGCCACGCGGATCGGCGGCTTCGGCGGGGCCGAGGGGTTCGCCGACTGGTTGAAGCGCGAGAGAATCGATGCGGTGATGGACGCCACCCACCCGTTCGCCGCCCGGATCAGCCACCGCACGGCGGAGGTCTGCGATGCGCTGGGGCTGAGCTACGTGCAGTTCCTGCGACCGCCCTGGATGCCGGTGGACGGCGACCGCTGGCATTTCCTGAACGACGAGAGCGATGCCGCGCGGTTCATTCCCGCCGGCGCGCGGGTCTTCCTGGCGACCGGGCGGCAGGGGCTGGAGCGCTTTGCCAACCTCGAGGGGCGGGAGCTGGTGTGCCGGCAGATCGATACGCCGGACCGGGCCTTTCCCTTCCCGAACGGGCATTTCATGGTCGGCGCGCCGCCCTTCGATGTGGAGGACGAGGAGGTGCTGTTCCGGCGGCTGGGAATCGACTGGCTGGTGGCGAAGAATGCCGGCGGCTCGGCCAGCCGGGCGAAGCTGGACGCCGCGCGGCATCTCCACCTGCCAGTGGCGATGATCCGGCGCCCACTTCAGCCCGAGGGGCCGAAGCTGCAGACCGTGGCCGCGGCGCTCGGCTGGGTGCGGCGGCGGCTGTGACGGACGAGCGGATCATAGAGACGCCGGCCTGCGTGGCCGAGGGCGCGGCGTGGCTGGCCGCGCGCGAGCCGCGCTTTGCCACGGCACTGGCGGCGACGGGGCCGCTGCCCCTGCGACGGCGCCGGGACGGGTTCGCGGCGCTGCTCGACGCGATCGTCAGCCAGCAGCTCAGCGTCGCGGCGGCGAACACGATCTGGCGGCGGCTGAAGGCGGCGGGGCTGACGGGGCCGCGCAAGATCATGTGGGCCAGCGACGACGAGCTCAGGGCCTGCGGGCTGTCGCGGCAGAAGATCCGTTATGCCCGCGAACTGGCGGCGGCGCGGATCGACTATCGCGCGCTGCGGGAGGCGCCGAGCGAGGAGGTGATCGAGCGGCTGGTCAAGGTGCCGGGGATCGGCCGCTGGACGGCGGAGATCTACGCGATGTTCTCGCTGGGGCGGGCGGACGTGTTCGCGCCGGCGGACCTGGCGCTGCAGGAATCGGCGCGGGTGCTGTTCAAGCTGCCGGCCCGCCCGCGCGAGCGGGACTTCCGCGCGATGGCCGAGGCCTGGTCACCATGGCGGGGCGTTGCGGCGCGGGCGCTGTGGGCCTACTACCGGGTGGCGAAGGACAGGGAAGGCATTCGATGACACGCGTACTGGACTACAAGCGCCGCGGCCCCGAGGTCGGACAGGCGACGTCGCTGGTGATCCTGCTGCATGGCTACGGCGCCGACGGCAACGACCTTCTGGGTCTGGCCGATCCGCTGGGAGAGCACTTGCCGGGCACCGCCTTCGTTGCCCCGGACGCGCCGGAGCAATGCGTCGCGAACCCCATGGGATTCCAGTGGTTTCCGATCCCCTGGATCGACGGCTCCGATCCCGTGGCGGCGGAAGAGGGGATGATGGCCGCGGCGGGCGACCTCGACGCCTTTCTCGACCAGATCGCCGCGGACGAGGAGGTGCCGTCGGAGCGGACGATCCTGCTGGGCTTTTCCCAGGGGACGATGATGGCGCTGCACGTGGCGCCGAAGCGGCGCGCGCCCTATGCCGGGATCGTCGGCGTGTCGGGCCGGCTGCTGCGGCCCGAGGAGCTGGAGGAGACGGTGCGCGTGCGCCCGTCGGTGCTGCTGATGCACGGCGACCAGGACGAAGTCGTGCCGCCCGAGTCGATGCCCGAGGCGGCGCAGGCGCTGCAGGATGCGGGCTTCGACGTCTATGCCCACGTGATGCAGGGCACGGGCCACGGCATCGCGCCCGACGGGCTGAGCCTGGCGCTGGCCTTCATGCGCGAACGGCTAGGGCTGGAGAGCGCCGGCTAGGGACCCTGGCCGGGGAGGGGGCTGTCCGCCCCCGCTTGCCTACGGCAAGCCCCCCGAGGATATTTTCCGGACCAAAGAGGCCGCGTCTCAGTGGCGCGGAAACCAGAGCCGGGGTTCGGCCATCTCGAGTGAATTGCCCGACGGGTCGCGGAAATAGATCGAGCGGGCACCGTTCGGCCAGTGGAAGTCGGCCTCGATGCCGTGGCCGGCGGCGGTGAGGCGCGCCGCCCAGGCCTCGATCTGCTCGCCCGAGGCGGAAAAGCACAGATGGCCCGCACCGCGGGCGCCGTGGGGCGGCACCGGGAGGTCGGGGTTCGAGGGCGGCTGTTCCGTGGCATCGGGATCAAAGACCAGCAAGATCGCCTGGCCCAGACGGTAGAAGACATGGCGGCCCTCGACGCGCAGCACTTCCTCGAGACCGAGGAGGCCACCGTAGAAATCCTGCGCCGCGGCGAGGTCGTCGACATAGAGCGCGGCCTCGAGAAGGTCGCCGGGGGGCGGGGGCGTTGCATCTTTCATCGATGTCAGTCTAGCCTCTCGGGGCCCCCTGTCAGCCCCGAGCGTGGTGCTGTCATACCGATGTGACAGAATCGGCCTAAGGCTCGCGGCAAATCATGGGGCTTGTTTGGCGGCGAGCGCCAGATATAGTTTCATCGAGTGCTGGGGCGGGTCGTCCCGCTCTGGTGCCACCGAGGGGCAGACAGGGCGGGAACGGAGTCACTCATGGACGGCGAATTCAGGACGAGTTTCGTTCGTGAACCAAACAACCTCAAACACCATCCGGCATTGGTGCTGAACGCCGATTACCGGCCGCTGTCGTATTACCCCCTGTCGCTCTGGCCCTGGCAGGAGGCGATCAAGGCGGCGTGGCTGGACCGGGTGGACATCGTCGCCGAGTACGACACCCTCGTCCGCTCGCCCACGACGGAAATCCGAATACCCTCGGTGGTGGTGCTGAAGGATTTCGTCAAACCGCAGAAGCGCGTGGCCTTCACGCGCTTCAATTTGTTTCTGAGGGACGAATTCTGCTGCCAGTACTGCGGCAGCAAGGGCGACCTGACCTTCGATCACGTGGTGCCGCGCGCCCGTGGGGGCATCACCAGCTGGGAGAACGTCGTCGCCGCATGTTCGCGGTGCAATCTCGCCAAGGGCTCGAAGAGCCTCAAGAAGGTGGGCATGTCGCTGCGCAAGCCGCCGCGGCAGCCGGGGGCGGAAGAGCTGAAGAACATGGGCCGGCGGTTCCCTCCGAACCACCTGCACGAGACCTGGCTCGACTTTCTCTACTGGGATGCGGAACTCGAGGCGTGAGACCGCGACCGAGGTTTGTCCTCTGCCGCCACGATGCTAGACACGTGGCGGCGCCGCCTCTATACGCACGGCGGTAAGCCGATAGCGCTAACGGCGGCGGCAGGCAGGACGAAAGCGAGGATCTCCATGGTGTCACGCGTCATTCCCGTCGATCGGTTCGACCTTGTGATCTTCGGAGGCACGGGAGATCTGGCGCGGCGCAAGATCCTTCCGGGCCTGTTCCGCCGCTTCATGGCCGGCCAGATGCCCGAGGGCAGCCGGATCATCGGCGCGGCGCGCTCCGAGCTCGACGACCAGGCCTATCGCGACATGGCCCGCGAGGCGCTGGAGGAGTTCATCGACAAGGACCGCCGCCCGAAGGAGTGCGTCGACGCCTTCATCGAGCAGATCCATTATGTCGCGATCGACGCGACCGGGACCGGCGGCTGGTCGGAGCTCGCCCAGACGATGAGCAGCGACACCGTGCGTGCCTTCTACTTCTCGGTCGCGCCGAGCCTGTTCGGCGCCCTGGCCGAACGCCTGCACGAACACAACATCGCCGATTCGCAGAGCCGGATCGTGGTGGAAAAACCGTTCGGCCGCGATCTCGAGACCGCGCGCACTCTGAACCGAACCCTGGCGCAGCATTTCGACGAGACTCAGATCTACCGCATCGACCATTATCTCGGGAAGGAGACGGTTCAGAACCTGATGGCCGTGCGGTTCGGCAATGTCCTGTTCGAGCCGCTCTGGAACAGCCAGTATGTCGACCACATCCAGATCACCGTGGCCGAGACCGTCGGCGTCGGTGGCCGCGGCGCCTATTACGACAAGTCCGGCGCGATGCGGGACATGGTGCAGAACCACCTGATGCAGCTTCTGTGCCTGATCGCCATGGAGCCGCCGTCGCGCTTCGACCCGGACGCGGTGCGCGACGAGAAGCTCAAGGTGATCCGCGCGCTTGAACCCGTCGCGCCGCACGACATCGTCCGCGGGCAGTACGACGCGTTCAACGGCGCGCCCTCCTACCGCGAGGACGTGGAGGACCCCCAGAGCCTGACCGAGAGCTTCATCGCGATGAAGCTGCACGTCTCGAACTGGCGGTGGGCGGGCACGCCGTTCTACCTGCGCACGGGCAAGAAGCTGCGCGCCCGCACGTCGGAGATCGCCGTGGTGTTCAAGGACGCGCCGCATTCGATCTTCGGTCAGGCCGAGAAGGCGCACCGCAACATCCTGACGATCCGGCTGCAGCCCAACGAGGGGATGACCCTGGGCGTGACGATCAAGGAACCGGGGCCGGGCGGGATGCGTCTGATCGACGTGCCGCTGGACATGAGCTTTGCCGACGCGCTCGGTCCCGAGGCGGGCGAGGTGCCGGACGCCTACGAGCGGCTGATCATGGACGTGATCCGCGGCAACCAGACCCTCTTCATGCGGGGCGACGAGGTCGAGGCCGCGTGGGCCTGGACCGACCCGATCATCGAGGGCTGGGAGGCCCGGGGCGACGCACCGAAACCCTATGAGCCGGGCACCTCCGGTCCCGAGGACGCGCAGATCCTCATCCACCGCGAAGGACGCCGCTGGCGCGAGATCAAGGAATAGGCGGGGGCGCGCTCCCGCGGAAAGGCCCGAGAATGGAGTTCGTCGAATACGCCGACCGCGAGATGATGATGGTGACGCTGGCCGACCGGCTGTCGTCCGAGTTGAAGTCGTACCTGCTTCACCAGGACCACGCCTCGCTCGCGGTGCCCGGCGGGACCACGCCGGGGCCGATCTTCGACACGCTGTCGGGCGCCGCGCTGGACTGGAGCCGCATCCACGTGATGCTGACCGATGAACGCTGGGTGCCGGAGGATCACGAGCGGTCGAACACGCGCCTCCTGCGGCAGCGCCTCCTGACGGGCCGTGCGGAAGAGGCGCAGTACGTGCCGCTCTACGAGCCGACCGAGACCCCAGAGGACGCGATGGAGACGCTCGCCGCGCGGATCGGTCCGGAATTGCCGCTCTCGCTGCTGCTCCTCGGCATGGGCGACGACATGCACACGGCCTCGCTGTTTCCCGGCGCCGACCGGTTGGACGACGCGCTGAGATCCGATGCGCCGCCGGTGATGGCGATGCGGGGCGGGGGTGCGCCCGAACCCCGCGTCACACTGACCGGCCCGGTGCTGCGTGGCGCGATGTCGACCCACGTGCTCATCACCGGACCTTCCAAGCGCGAGGCGCTGGAGCGCGCGCGCCACCTGAAACCGTCCGAGGCGCCCGTGGCGGCGATCCTCGGGGATGCGACCGTGCACTGGGCGGAGTGAAAGCCGACATGAACTGGACCGACCTGCAAAAGACGGCCGCCGCCGTCGCCGACCGCCCGATCCTGGACCTCTTCGATGCCGAAAGGGCCGAGAGCTTCTCGGTCGAGGCCGGAGATCTCCTGTTCGACTATTCCAAGACGAACCTCGATGCCGAGACTAGGCAGGGCCTGCTCGACATGGCCGAGGCGGCAGATTGGACGGGCCGCCGCGACGCGATGTTCGACGGCGCGCCGATCAACGAGACCGAGGGCAGGGCGGTCCTGCACACCGCGCTGCGCAATCTCGACGCGCGACCGGTGACGGTCGACGGTACCGATGTGATGCCCGAGGTGCTGGGCACGCTGGGCCGCATGGAAGGCTTCGCGCAGGCGGTGCGAGAGGGCGACTATACCGGACAGGGCGGCCGGATCACCGACGTGGTGAATATCGGCATCGGCGGCTCGGATCTCGGACCCGCGATGGCGGTGCAGGCGCTGAGCCCCTACCAGGACGGACCGCGCTGCCATTTCGTGTCGAATGTCGACGGCGCGCAGATCGCCGACACGCTGCGCGGACTCGATCCCGAAACGACGCTGGTGATCGTCGCGTCCAAGACCTTCACGACGATCGAGACGATGACGAACGCCGCCACCGCCAAGGCCTGGATGGGCGAGCAGGTGCGCGACCCCGCGGGCCAGTTCGCTGCGCTCTCCTCGGCGCTCGACAAGACCAACCAGTGGGGCATCGACGAAAGCCGCGTCTTCGGCTTCGCCGACTGGGTGGGCGGCCGCTACTCGGTCTGGGGCCCGATCGGGCTGTCGCTGATGATCGCGGTCGGACCCGAGGCGTTCCGCGCGTTCCTGTCGGGTGGACAGGCGATGGACACGCATTTCCGATCGGCCGAACCCCTCGACAACATGCCGCTGATGCTGGCCCTGGTCGGGATCTGGCACAATCAGGGCTGCGGTCACGCCACCCGCGCCGTGCTCCCCTACGAGCAGCGTCTGGCGCGCCTGCCGGCCTATCTTCAGCAGCTCGAGATGGAATCGAACGGCAAGCGCGTCGCGATGGACGGGCAGGAGCTGCCCGTGGACAGCGGGCCGGTCGTCTGGGGCGAGCCGGGCACGAACGGCCAGCACGCCTTCTACCAGCTGATCCACCAAGGGACCCGTGTCGTGCCCTGTGAATTCATGGTCGGCGCGGAAAGCCACGAACCCGACCTTGCGCATCAGCATCGCCTACTCGTCGCGAATGCCCTGGCGCAGGCCGAGGCGCTTCTGCGGGGGCGCAGCCTCGACGAGGCGCGCGCGCTCCTCGAAGGCAAGTTCGAAGGCGAGGAACTGGAGCGGCAGGCGCGGCACCGCGTCTTTCCGGGCAATCGCCCGTCGACGATGCTGGTCTATCCGCAACTCACGCCGTTCGTCCTTGGCCAGATCGTCGCGCTCTACGAGCACCGCGTCTTCGTCGAGGGCGCGCTGCTGGGCCTCAATTCCTTCGATCAGTGGGGCGTCGAACTGGGCAAGGAACTGGCCAAGGCGCTGGAGCCAGTGCTGGCAGGGGAGGTCTCCGCAGAGGACAAGGACGCCTCCACCCGCCGTCTTGTCGACCATGTCCGCGCCCGCCGCGACTGAGGTCGCGGGGGCTCTGCCCCCGCACCCCCGGGATATTTCGAGACAGAAGAATACCTCTCGGCTTTCCCTTCTTCTGCCCAGAAATATCCCGGGGGAGGCCTGCCGCAGGCAGGCCGGGGGCAGAGCCACCACGGATCGGATCGCCCCGGCGATCCGATCCCGTCAGGGAATGTCGAACCCCGCGGGCGCCAGTTCGAACCCCTCGAAACGGAAGGCGGGCGAGACGGTGCAGCCGACCAGCGCCCATCCGTCTCCGGCGCGGGCGGCCTGCCAGTGGCCTTCGGGCACGATCGCCTGGGGAACCTGGTCGGACAGGACGTCCGGGCCAAGGCGGTGCAGGTCGACCGGGCCGCGCGAGTCGGCCGCGATCCTGAGCTCGAGCGGCGTGCCGGCGTAGAAGTGCCAGATCTCGGTGGCGTCGACGCGGTGCCAGTGGCTGGCTTCGCCGGCCTTCAGCAGGAAATAGATGCAGCTGCCCGCCGGGCGTGCGCCGTCGCCGCCGCCGGCCCAAGTCTGCCTGAAATGGCCGCCTTCGGGATGGGTCTCGAGGCCAAGCCGTGCGATCAGCGCGTCTGCCGTGTCGTCGGTCACCATGAATCTCCTATCTGTCTCTAGCGTCGCCTGTCAGTGCCGGGCCGTGTGGGAGCAGGGCAGGCGGAAAGGGCACGAAGACTTGTCGGGATCTGCAAGTGTTTATCGAGAAGCTTCCGAGAGTGGCGAAATCCCGCTGGAACGAATGCGCCGGGGGTGATCGTTCCCGTGACAAGAAGCAAGGAGGATTTACCATGACCGATTACAGATTCCTCTCCGCCGCAGCACTGGGCCTGGGCCTTGCGACAGCGCCGATGGCCGTCGCGGACCAGCACGAGAACGGCAACGGCGATCAGGCGCAGCAGTCCGACCAGCAGACGGCGGCGGCCTCCGCCGACGCGCAGGGCGGCCCGCTCGATCCGAGTTCGCTGATCCGCACGCGCGACATCACCGACGGGCCGATCTACACCACGAACGAGGCCGATGACGAGTTCGACTGGGATACCGATACCGTGCTCGAAGAGGTCGGTGCCGAGTGGAACCAGATCGGCGAGATCGAGGATATCGTCCTGGATCGCAGCGGTCAGATGGTCGGCATCGTCGCCGAGGTCGGTGGATTCATCGACATCACGGACAAGCACGTGCTGCTGCGCGTGGAAGACGTGAAGCTCGTCTCGGCCGAGGACGGCAGCTATGCCTATGTCACGCACCGCAACGAGGAAAACCTCGAGGATATGGAGAACGTCGACGAAGGCTTCTGGAACTGATCACGCGTCCGGCGCCAAGACGGAGCGGATAAGGGGGCCAGACGGCCCCCTTTTTCATGTCAGCGCAGGATCGAGCGGCCGGCGTATTCGGCGGTGGCGCCGAGCAGTTCCTCGATCCGGATCAGCTGGTTGTACTTGGCAAGCCGGTCCGACCGGGCAAGCGAGCCGGTCTTGATCTGGCCGCAATTCGTCGCCACCGCGAGATCGGCGATGGTCGCGTCCTCGGTCTCGCCCGAGCGGTGCGACATCACGTTGGTGAACCGGGCGCGGTGCGCCATGTCGACGGCCTTGAGCGTCTCCGAAAGGGTGCCGATCTGGTTGACCTTAACCAGCATCGAGTTGCCGCATCCCTTCTCGATGCCGTCCTTCAGGCGCTTGGGATTGGTCACGAACAGGTCGTCGCCCACCAGCTGCACCCGGTCGCCGAGGCGGTCGGTCAGCATCTTCCAGCCGTCCCAATCGTCCTCGGAGCAGCCGTCCTCGATCGACAGGATCGGGTAGTCGTCGCAGAGCTTCGCCAGCGTTTCGATGTTCTCTTCGGGCGTCAGGGACTGGCCCTCGCCGCGGAACTCGTACTTGCCGTTCTCGAAATACTCCGTCGCGGCGCAGTCGAGGGCGAGCATGATGTCGGTGCCGGGGGTGTAGCCGGCCTTTTCGACGGACTTGAGGATGAAATCCAGCGCCTCGCGGGTCGAGCCGAGCTCGGGCGCGAAGCCGCCCTCGTCGCCCAGGCCGGTGGACATGCCGGCGGCCTTCAGCTCGGCCTTGAGGGTGTGGAACACCTCCGAGCCCATGCGGACAGCCTCGCGGATGGTGTCCGCGGCGACCGGCATGATCATGAATTCCTGGATGTCGATCGGGTTGTCGGCGTGTTCGCCGCCGTTGATGATGTTCATCATCGGCACCGGCAGGGTCCGCGCCGAGGTGCCACCGACATAGCGGAAAAGCGGCTGGCCGACATATTCGGCGGCGGCCTTGGCGGTGGCGAGCGAGACGCCGAGGATGGCGTTCGCGCCCAGGCGGCCCTTGTTGTCGGTGCCGTCCATTTCGATCATGGCGGCGTCGAGCGCTTCCTGTTCGGTCGCGTCCATGCCGACGAGGCCTTCGGCCAGCTCTCCGTTGACCGAGGCGACAGCGTCGAGCACGCCCTTGCCCTTGTAGCGCGCCTTGTCGCCGTCCCGGCGCTCGACGGCCTCGTGGGCGCCGGTGGAGGCGCCCGAGGGCACCGCCGCGCGGCCCATCGTGCCGTCTTCGAGGATGACGTCGACCTCGACCGTGGGGTTGCCGCGGCTGTCGAGGATTTCGCGGCCGACGATGTCGATGATGGTGCTCATATGGGTGTCCCTCAGTGTCCCGTGTCCGGCTCGTCCCCGTTCTAGGGGAGCGGCGCGGCCGAGGAAAGGCCCCTGCGCCGGGCCCGGAGCGCCTGGCGTTCGCGCACCAGGGTATAGAGGCCCGAGCCGATGATCAGCGCCGCCCCCGCGAGGGTCAGCGCGTCGGGGCGCTCGGCGAAGAAGGTCATCCCGAGGATCAGCGCGAAGAGCAGGCGGGCATAGCGAAACGGCGTGACCACGGCGACTTCGCCGACGCGCATGGCGGCGGTGATCGCGTAGTACCCCGACAGCCCGACGACCGAGGCGCAGGCGAGCGCGGCGAGGTTGCCGGCCGAGGGCGCTGTGCCGCCCCCGGTGATCGCCAGCAGGACCGCGCCGGTGGGGACGATGGCGATGAAGCCGTAGGCAGCCAGCACAGTGGTGCTGATCCGCGAGGGCACGCGGCGCGTGGCGAGGTCCCGCAGGGCGAGGCCGAACACCGCGATCACGGCGAGGATCGAGGCGGGCTCGAACCCCGCGAGACCGGGCCGCACCACCATCAGCACGCCGGCGAAGCCCGCCGCGATCGCCGTCCAGCGACGCCAGCCCACGGGCTCGCCCAGGAACAGGGCGGCGCCCAGCGTCACGGCCAGCGGCGTCGCCTGCAGGATGGCAGAGGTCGAGGCGAGCGGCAGCAGCGAGATGGCGGTGACGAAGCCCGCGGTGCAGACGATCTCGCCCAAGTGCCGCAGCAGGACGGGCGGCGCGATGGCGTCGCGGCTGAGGACGCGCGCGCCCTGCGCCCGCGCCATGATGGAGAAGGCGATGCCGCCGATCGTGCCGAGGATCATCAGGATCTGGCCGATCGGCAGGTCGGACGAGACGGCCTTGATGATCGCGTCCTCCACGGCAAAACCGGCCATGGCGGCGACCATCAGGACGATGCCGCGCAAGTTCTCCATTTCCTGTTCCTTCGATGCGGCCCGCGGACGCGGGCGCTAGTCGTCGTCGTCGCGCGTCCGGGGCACGCCGTAGAGTTCCAGCCGGTGCCCCTTGAGATCGTATCCCAGTCGGGCGGCGATCCGTTCCTGGAGCGCCTCAATCTCGCGGTCGACGAACTCGATCACGTCGCCGGACTGCATGTCGATCAGGTGGTCGTGATGGTCACGCTCGGCATCTTCCCAGCGGGCGCGGCCGTCGCCGAATTCGCGCCGCTCGAGGATGCCGGATTCCTCGAACAGCTTCACCGTGCGATAGACCGTGGCGATCGAGATCCGCGGGTCGGCCGCGGCCGCGCGGGCATAGAGCGCCTCGACATCCGGGTGATCGTCGCTGTCCTCGAGGACCTGCGCGATCGTGCGGCGCTGCTCGGTCAGGCGCAGCCCCTTGGCTTCGCAGCGCGCGATGATGCTTTCGGACATGGAGGGCCCCGTCGGCGGTCGTGATCGTGGTGCCGACGGGTTTAGCCAATCGCGGCGGCTTGCTCCACCCGTTTCGCGAGCTCAGAGGGTGATGCGGCCCTCCATCACCTGCACGGCGCGGCCCGTGATCGTGACCGCGCCCTCCGCGACGCGGACGCCGATCCGGCTGGGCCGGCCCATCTCGACCCCTTGCGCGATGTCGAGCGTCAGCTCGCCGCCCTCGCGCTGCGCCAGGTAGGCGCCGAGCGCGGCGGCCGCGCTGCCGGTCGCCGGATCCTCGGGGATGTTGTCGAGCGGCGCGAACATGCGCGCGCGCACTGCCTCGCCGTCGCGGACATAGGCGAGGATCGCGAAGTCGAAGTCCGAAGGGTAGAGCTGCGCGGCCCGCCGGAAGGCATCGGTCACCGGCAGGCACGCCGCCAAGGTCTCGGCGCTGTCCAGCTCGGCCAGCACGAAGGGCAGCCCGACCGAAGCCACTGCCGGCGCATGCCGGTCGGTGCGGATCGCACCTTCGGGCAGGCCCAGGCAAGCGGCGATGTCCTCGGGCGCGGGCTCAAAGAGGATCTCCAACGGCGCATGGGTGACGAAGTCGGCCGCGCCGTCGCGGACGCGGCAGGTGATCGGCCCGACGCCGAGTTCGAGCACCTGCTCGCCGCCATGGCCCAGGTCGTCCAGCGCGATGGCGGTGCCGATTGTCGGATGCCCTGCGAAGGGGATTTCAGTGGTGGGCGTGAAGATCCGGACCTTGGCCGTATGGCCGGGCTCGTCGGCCGGGTAGACGAAGGTCGTCTCGGAAAAGTTGAACTCGCGCGCGATGCGCTGCAGCCGGTCCTCGGCAAGCCCGCTGGCGTCGGGGATGACGGCCAGCGGGTTGCCGCCGAACGGCATGTCGGTGAACACGTCGTAGACGAAATATCGGGTCATCTCAGTAAAGCGGCGTCTTTCCAAGGCTGGTGTGGATCGCGTTCACGTCCTCCTCGGACATCTTCAGCGCCTGGGCGAGGGCGTGCAGGTGTTCGGCCTCGGCCCGGTTGTTGGGTTCGATCGCCATGACGCTGGCGGTGTAGATGTCGCGCTCCTGTCCGGCGGGGACCTGACTGGCCAGGGCCTGCGGATCGACGGGTGCTTCCAGCGCGGTCTCGAGGAAGGCGCGGTCGGTGTCGTCGTTCTCCTCGATCATCCTGTCGAGGATGCGGCGCTCTTCGGTGTCGATGTTGCCGTCGGCCTTCGCGGCCATCACCATGGCGCGGATGATGAGCCCGGCCTCGGCCTCGTCATCCGGCACAGCGTCGCCCATCCGGGTGCGGGCCAGCAAACCTTCGATCTTGGTGCCCGACGCCGCGCCGCCCGATGCGGCCGCCAGCCCGCCCAGCAGGCCCGAGATGCCGCCGCCGGTCCCGGCGCCGCCGCTGCCCGAGAGACCCAGCTTGCGCATCGCGCCGGCGATCGGGTCGTTGGGGTCGCCCTTGCCCGACTGCGCGTCGCTGAGGCGGCGCTTCAGCCCCTCGACGCCGCCGGAGTTGCGGACCGTCTGGACCCCTTTCACCGCTGCGAAGGCGAGGCCGAGCTTGAGGGCCATGGATTTCAGGGACATCTTGGAAACTCCTTTTCCGTCGTCAGACGAGATCGGGCGCGCGGCCCACGCGGTTGGCCAGGCGCCCGACCGTCAGGCCCTGGATGATGATCGAAAACACCACGACAATATAACACGCGGTGAGGATCAGTGGTTTCCATTCGCTGTCTGGCAGACTCAGTGCCAGCGCGACCGAGATGCCGCCCTTGAGACCTCCCCAGGTCATCACCGGGATGATCCCGGCTTCGGTTTCGCGGAACGGCTTGAGCAGCATCACCGGTAGCGACACCGCGGCCAGTCGCGCCGTCAGCGCCAGCGGGATCGCCATCAGTCCGGCGACCAGCGCGCTGACGTCGAAGGCGATCACGAAAACCTCCAGCCCGATCAGCAGGAACAGCACCGCGTTGAGGATCTCGTCGACCAGCTTCCAGAACGCCTCGACGTAGTCGCGGGTCTCGGCCGTCATGCCCCGCGCGGTGCCGACATGTCCGATCAGCAGGCCCGCGCAGACCGCCATAATCGGCCCCGAGACATGCAGGAACACCGCCAGCTCGTAGCCGCCGAAGGCCAGCGCCAACGTCAGCAGCACTTCGAGCGGGTAGTCGTCGATGCGCCGCATCAGGCGGAAGGTCAGCCACCCCAGCACCAGCCCCAGCACCGCACCGCCGATCGCCTCCTGCACGAAGAGACGCGCCGCGCCCGCCAGCCCCGAGGCGTGGCTCTCGTCGCCGGGAAAGGCGATGCCCACGAGGACGAGAAAGACGACATAACCGACGCCGTCGTTGAACAGGCTCTCGCCCGCGATCTTGGTTTCGAGCGTCTTGGGCAGGCTCGCCTCGCGCAGGACGCCCAGCACGGCGACCGGATCGGTAGGCGAGATCAGCGCGCCGAACACCAGCGCCACCAGGATCGGCGCCCCCGCGATCCACGAGAACCCGACGCCGGCGATCACGGTGGACAGCCCGACGCCCAGCGTCGCCATCAGAAGGACGGGACGCCATTCCTTGCGGAGATCCCCGAGATCGACGTGCAGCGCGCCCGCGAACAGCAGAAGCCCCAGCATCCCTTCGAGCAGCGCGTCGGAGAAATCGATCCCCGTCACCATCTCGCGCACCCGCGTGGCGATGCCGAGGCCGGGGATCAGCAATTCCAGCCCCAGGACGCACAGAGACGCCGCCAGCGACACGATCAGGATGCCGATCGCAGAGGGCAGGCGCAGGACCAGGTAGTTGATCGACCCGAACACCGCGGCAAGCACGATCAGTAGGGCCGAAATCTGCAGCAATGTCATGGACGTCTCCCGCTGGTTGCGAGGTCAGCTAGCACGGCGACCGACCACGGCAAAGCGCGACGGCGCCCGAGCGCGACCTGCGACACTGCCCCCGCTTTACGAATGGTGCGGGCGGGGCCTAACGTTGACCGAACCAGACGGGAGACAGTGCCGATGCTCCATGCCACCGCCCGGTCGATCGCCCTCGTTTTCTGCCTGTCTCCGGCCGTGGCCTGGGGCCAATCGGAGACCACAACGATCTCGCACGGTGTCTCGGCGTTCGGCGAGCTGAAGTATCCGCCCGATTTCCCGCATTTCGACTACGTCAATCCCGACGCGCCAAAGGGTGGCGAGATGAGTTTTCGCGGGGTGGGGGCTTCGCGCACCTTCGACAGCCTCAATCCCTTCATCCTGGCGGGCGAGCCGGCGCAGGGGCTCGAGCGGATCCACGACACGCTGATGGCGCGGGCGCTGGACGAACCCGACGCGGTCTATGGCCTGCTGGCCGAAAGCGTCGAGTATCCCGCGGATCGCGGCTGGGTGATCTTCACCCTTCGCCCCGACGCGCAGTTCTCGGACGGCCACCCGGTGACCGCCGAGGACGTCGTCTTCACCATCGAGACGCTCAAGTCCGAGGGCTCGCCGCTCTACCGCATCCAGCTCGAGGACGTGACCGGCGCCGAGGCCCTGTCCGAACGGCGGGTGCGGATCGACTTCCGCGATGGCGCGGCGACGCGCGACCTGCCGATGGAGGTTGCCCAGGTCGCGATCCTGCCCGCGCATTACTACGGGGATGTCGACTTCGCCCGCTCGACCCTCGATCCGCCGGTGGGATCGGGGCCCTACGAGATCGCCGATGTCCGGCCCGGGCGGTCGATCACCTATTGCCGCACGCCGGATTACTGGGGCGCGGAGGTGCCGGTGAATGTCGGCAAGGACAATTTCGACTGCCTCCGCTACGAGTATTTCGCCGACCACACCGCCGCATTCGAGGCGCTGAAGGCCGGGGAATACCTGCTGCACGAGGAATATTTCTCGGCGCAATGGGCCACCGGCTACGATTTCCCGGCGCTCAATCGCGGCTGGGTCAAGCAGGTGGAACTGCCCGATCAACGGCCGTCCGGTGCGCAGGGCTTCTACATGAACATGCGCCGGGCCAAGCTGCAGGACGTGCGCGTCCGACAGGCGATCGCCGCTTTGTTCAATTTCGAATGGACCAACCAGACCCTGTTCTACGGTCTCTACGAACGGACCGACAGTTTCTGGGAGAATTCCGCGCTCGAGGCGACCGGCATCCCCGAGGGCCGCGAGCTGGAAATCCTCGAGGAATTCCGCGGCCGGCTTCCCCCCGAGATCTTCACCGAGCCGCCGGTCAGCCCGCCGGAAGGCAGCCTGTCGCAGATCGACCGCTCTTCCGTGCGCCGTGCGGGCGCGCTCCTAGACGAAGCGGGCTGGAAAGTGGGCGAGGACGGCCTGCGCCGAAACGACGCCGGAGACGTGCTGCGGATCGAGTTCGTCTCGGATTCGCCGTCCTTCGAGCGCGTGGTGCTGCCCTATGTCGACAACCTGCGTCGCGTCGGGATCGACGCCCGCTACGTGCAGGTCGACCCCGCCCAGATGGAAGAGCGACAGAAGACGTTCGACTACGACATCACCGGCGCGCGCCTGGTGTCGACCCTCACGCCCTCGACCGAGCTGCGCACCTTCTTCGGCTCGCAGAGCGCCGACCAGCCGGGCACCTACAACCTTTCAGGCATCTCGGACCCGGTGGTGGACGCGCTGATCGCGCGGGCCGTGCAGGCCGACAACCGCGAAGGGATGGTCGCCGCGGTGCATGCCCTCGACCGGGTGCTTCGGTCCAAGCACCTGTGGGTGCCGAACTGGTACAAGGGCACGCACTGGCTCGCCTACTGGGACGTGTTCGACCGGCCCGAGACGAAACCGCCCTACGATCGCGGCGTCGATTTCTGGTGGCTGGATGACGAGAAATACGAGGCGATGGAGCGGGGCGGGCTGCTTCGCTGAAGCGCCGCCCGGCCGAGCCATGTCAGCCTTCGGGCGTGCCGATCATGTCGCGGGCACCGCCGGCGTCGTCGCCGCCGAGTGAGCGGTTCGCGACCCAGATGATCGCCGCGCTCAGGAGAAACATGCCGAAAATGGAAGCCAGCATCAGAAGGTAAATTGTTATTGCACTCATGGTATTCCGTCCGTTTGTTCGCTCTTGCAACGTGGTGGATCGGACTATCGTTCCCCGCCGCCTCGATTTTCGATAAACGGTGATTGCGGCGCCATCGCAAGGCACAAATTCGGTCGGCCCGGTCTAATTTTTCGGGCGTGTCCGATCCGTATCAGCGGGAGTGCTTTCCGTCGCGGCATGGGGAAATTCCATAGGAAGGCGCGGCGAAATCGGCGCTCAATCCGCGACCACTCCGGATTTCGCGCGACACATCGCGCACGGCGTCATTCAAGGGATCGGGAAACGGCGTGGAGCGGGTGAAGGGAATCGAACCCTCGTCGTCAGCTTGGGAAGCTGCTGCTCTACCATTGAGCTACACCCGCCGCGCCGATCCAGATAGAGGCTTCGTGCCCCGTCCGTCAAGCGCCGATCGGCGCCTCAGGCCCGGCGCCGCCGACGCCGCCCGCCGCCCTCGGCCCCGGTATTGAACGACACCTTCGGCAGCGGAACGATCGCCGACAGTTCCGGGAACGGGTCGCTCGCATGGGGCAGGGCGTTCGCGGCCACGAAATGCTCCTGGAACCGCGGCTCGACCGCCGTCTCGATCTTGCGGATGCGGCGCACCTCGGCCTCTATCTCGGCCCGCGCGGCCCGGTTCAGAAGCGCGATCCGCGCCCCGGTGCCCGCGGCGTTGCCGGCGCTCGTCACTTTCTCGAGCCGGGTGTCCGGGATCATCCCCAGCACCATCGCGTGCAACGGCGAGATATGCGCCCCGAACGCCCCCGCCAGCACCACCCGGTCGACCCGGTCGACACCGCGCGCGTCCATCAGCAGCCGGGCCCCGGCATAGAGCGCGGATTTCGCCAGCTGGATCGCGCGGATGTCGTTCTGGGTGACGGCGACGCGCGGGCTTTCGCCGTCCCCCTCGTGCAGCACGTAGCTCTGCGTGCGGCCTTCGGGCACGCACCGGGCGCTGCCGGTCTGCTCGGCCGACCCGATCAGGCCCGACGGGTCCAAAAGCCCGGCCATTCGCATCTCGGCCACCGCCTCGATGATGCCCGACCCGCAGATCCCGGTGATCCCCGTCGCTCCCACGGCCTCGGCGAATCCCGGCGCGTCGGACCACAGATCGCAGCCGATCACGCGGAACTTCGGCTCCAAGGTCTCGCGGTCGATCCGCACCGCCTCGATCGCGCCCGGCGCGGCGCGCTGTCCGGCCGAGATCTGCGCCCCCTCGAAGGCCGGCCCGGTGGGCGACGAGCAGGCGAGCACGCCCTGCCGGTCGCCCAGCAGGATCTCGGCGTTGGTGCCCACGTCCACCACCAGCACGAGGTCCTCGGACGCGCCCGGCGCCTCGGACAGCGCCACCGCCGCGGCGTCGGCGCCCACATGGCCCGCGATGCAGGGCAGGAGATACGCCCGCGCCGCCGCGTTCATGCCGTCGAGCCCCAGCTCGGCCACCCCGCAGCGCACCGCGTCGGACGTCGCCAGCGCAAAGGGCGCCTGTCCCAGTTCAACCGGGTCGATCCCGAGGAAAAGGTGGTGCATCACCGGGTTGCAGACGATCACCGTCTCGACCACCGCCCGCGGCGCGACCCCTGCTTCGGCGGCGACCGACGCGGCGAGCTCTCCCATCGCCCGGCGCACGGCGTCCGTCAACTCGCGGTCGCCGCCCGGGTTCATCATCGCATAGCTCACCCGGCTCATCAGGTCCTCGCCGAACCGGATCTGCGGGTTCATCACCCCGGCCGAGGCCATTACCCGCCCGTCGTCCAGGGCGCACAGATGCGCCGCGATCGTCGTCGAGCCCAGGTCGATGGCCAGCCCGAACAGCCCCGCCTCGTAGAGGCCCGGCCACAGGTCCAGGATCTCCGCCGGCCCCGCGTCGGCCTGGTGCAGCGCGACGGTCACCTGCCGGTTCCCGTCCCGCAGCGCTGGCTGCAGCTTGCGCAGGACGGGCAGGGCGGCGACGGTCTCGGTGACGCCCCATTGCTCGGCCAGCGCGGTCTTCAGTCGTTCGAGGTCGCCCGTGGGGGCGTGCATGTCCGGTTCCGCCACGGTGACGAAAAGCGGACGCGTGGCGGGGTCCATGCGGATCGTGCGCTCGGCGGCGTCCTTGCGCACGATCTGCCGGTGCACCTGGCTTTCGGGCGGAACGTCGATGACGACGTCGTCCTCGATCGTCGCCTGGCAGCCCAGCCGGCGGCCGGCCTTGAGCCCGCGCTTCTCGTCGTAGCGCTGCTCGACGGCGTTCCAGGGCGACAGCGCGTCCTCCGCCACGCTGAGCCCGTGCTTGGAATGCTGGCCATAGGATGGCGCCACCTGGCATTTCGAGCAGATGCCACGTCCCCCGCAGACGGAATCGAGGTCCACGCCCAGCCGCCGCGCCGCGCTGAGGACCGGTGTGCCGCGCGGCACCCGCCCGCGCTTGCCCGAGGGGGTGAAGATCACGAAGGGGTCGTCGGACATGGCGGGGTCTCCGGGGGGCGCTACGCCTCGGAACCTAGCGCCCGCCGGCGCCGCGCATCGGCCTCTGCGCGGCATTTCGGTGTCGGCAACCGCCTCTCAGCCGCGAAAGCCGGTGGCGACCACGAATTTCTCGGCCGAATCCTGGCGGCTCGCGGGCGGCTTGACGTTGGCCACCTTGTCGAAGCGGCGCTTCAGCGTCGCCTGCATCTCGGTCTCCGCGCCCCCCGCCAGGACCTTGGCCACGAAGGTGCCGCCGGGTTCCAGCACGTCGAAGGCGAACTCTGCCGCAGCCTCGCAGAGCGCGACAATCCGCAGGTGGTCGGTCTGCTTGTGGCCCGAGGCGCTGGCGGCCATGTCCGACATCACCACGTCGGCAGAGCCGCCCAGCCACTCCTTCACCCGCAGGTCGGCATCGTCCTCCATGAAGTCCAGCTGGTGGATCTCCGCCCCCTGCACCGGTTCGACCTCCTGCAGGTCGATGCCCAGCACACGGCCCTGGGCCTTGCCGCCCTTCTCGCCCAGGGCGTTCACGCGCGTCACGGCCACCTGGCACCAGCCGCCGGGGGCGCACCCCAGGTCGACCACCCGCGCGCCGGGCACGAGAAAGCGGTACTTGTCGTCGAGTTCGAGGATCTTGTAGGCCGCGCGCCCGCGGTACCCCTCGGCCTTCGCGCGCTGGACGTACGGATCGTTCAGCTGGCGCTGCAGCCAGCGGGTCGAGCTGGGCTTGCGCCCGCGCGCGGTCTTGACCTTCACGGTCAGCTCGCGCTGGCCCCGGCCGCTGGTGTTCTTCTTCTTCCGGTCGCTCATCGCACAACCCTTGCTCGGGGGCGGCAGCGGCCCCTCGGACTTCTTCTGCCTGAAAATATCCTCGCCGAAGGCGCCGTCCGCAAGGCCGGTTCCGTCCGCGACCACGCAATCGCGCCCTTTGGCCGTCAGAACGGCCCGTCCTCCAGCACGCCGTCCGCCGACATCTGCGCATAGAGCAGTCCCTCGCGCAGGCCCCGGTCGGCCACCGACAGCCGGTCCGTCGGCCAGACCCGCAACAGCGCCTGCAGGATCGCCGAGCCCGACATGATCAGGGCGTGGCGATCGCGGCCGATGCGCGGATCGCTGCGCCGCCCCTCGGGGCCCAGCATCAGGTAGTCGCGGATCACCTTGTCGATCTGGTCCGAGGTCATCCGCAGCCCGTCGACCCGGTTGCGGTCGTAGCGCTTCAGTCCGAGATGGCTGGCGGCGACGGTGGTGACGGTGCCCGAGGTGCCGATGATCTGGAAGCCCTCGCGCTTCTGCTCGCGGTCGTAGGGCGAGAAATCCGACAGGTTCTCCTCGAAGAACCAGCTCATCAGCGCGAAGCGCGCGGCGTCGTTCTCGACATCGTCGAACTGCTCGCGCAACGTGGCGACGCCCAGCGGGACCGAGATCCAGTCGACCACGCGGGCCGACGCGAAGGGCGAACCGTCGACCGGCGTGAAGCCCGAATGCAGCCGCATGATCGCCTTGGGCCGCTCCACCCGAGGCACCCGCGTCAGGTCGATCCACACCAACTCGGTCGAGCCGCCGCCGATATCCACCACCAAGAGCTGCTCGGTCTTGGTCGAGACCAGCGGCGCGCACGAAATGACGGCCAGCCGCGCCTCTTCCTCGGGCTGGATGATCTCCAGCGTCAGGCCGGTCTCGCGCTCGACATAGCGGATGAACTCGGGGGCGTTGGTGGCGCGGCGGCAGGCCTCGGTCGCGACGAGGCGCATGTGACGGACCTGGTGCTTGCGCAGCTTCTTCTGACAGATTCGCAGCGCCTGGACCGTGCGCGCCATCGAGGCGCGCGACAGCCGCCCCGACGCCTCGAGACCCAGCCCCAGCTGCACCGATTTCGAGAAGCTGTCCACGACGTGAAACTGGTTGCCCTTGGGCTGGGCAATCAGCATGCGGCAACTGTTGGTGCCCAGATCCAGCGCGGCGTAAAGCTCTGCCGGGTCTGGCTTTTTCGGCGCGGGAGGCTCGACCGGGACCGGGAACGCGCCCGCGCGCGAGGGACGCTTGGGCGCCATGTCGATCGCCCTCCATTCAGTTGCTTGCAGGATAGGCGGACCCGGTGAGTTCCGCAAGCTCTGCGCGGCGGCGGGGGCGCGGTCGGCGGACGATTACGAAGCGTCAAGGACACGGTGTCAGACTTGTGTCGCGGCAGGTCGTTCGTCGCGGATGTTGTGTCGGATTTTCGCGCCTTGCCGCTTTTCATGCCGCGTATCAAGGAATTGCAACCGGCAGAGAGAGGGGCCGAGATGACCGAAGTCACCATCGTTTACTGGCGAGATATCCCGGCACAGGTCATCGTCGGCCGTGGCCGGAGGGGCGACAAGCGGGCGCTGCCCGCGCGCTTCGAACAGGCGATCGACCGCGCCGCAATGAAGGCCGGCGCAGCGGGCAGCGACGCCTATCTCGACGAATGGCGCAAGGCGCCGTTGCAGGTGGACGCGCCGGCACCTGACGCCGCGGCGGCCGCCGCGGCGCTGATCGACCGCACCTACGACGCGGCGCGCCTGCGCCGTCTCATCGAAAACGCGGGCCATGCCCCGCGCCCTGTCAGCGCCGTCTGAGACTAGGAACGCAAATGTCGATTCTCTCCTTCCGCCGGCCCAGCCGCAACGTCACGCCGGTGGCCAACCTGTCCGAGACGATCTCGGGATACTCGATCGAGGTGATGCCCCGCACCGCCGCCAAGATCGACGATTTCCGTTCCGTGCTGCCGCAGGGCACGCGGGTCTATGTCGCGCATATCGACGGCACCGGGATCGACGAGATGGTGGCGACCGCCCGCCGCCTGGGCGAGCAGGGCTTCGACGTCATGCCGCACGTCCCGGCACGGTCGGTCCGCAACCGGGCCGAGCTCGACCGCTGGGTGGGCCGCTATTCCGACGAGGCGGGCGTGCGCCAGGCGCTGGTGCTGGCCGGCGGCATCCCCACGCCGCGCGGCGATTTCCACTCGTCGATGCAGCTGCTCGAAACCGGCGTGTTCGACCGTCACGGCTTCACTCGCCTGCACGTGGCCGGCCACCCCGAGGGCAACCGCGACATCGATCCCGACGGCGGCGACCGCGCCGTGGGCGAGGCGCTGTCGTGGAAACAGGCCTTCGCCCAGCGGACCGACGCGCAGATGGCGCTGGCCACTCAATTCGCCTTCGATGCCGACGCGATCGCGGCGTGGGCCCGCCGGCTGCAGGACAACGGGATGGACCTGCCGATCCATGCCGGCATCGCCGGTCCCGCCAAGCTGCAAACGCTGATCAAGTTCGCCGTCGCCTGCGGTGTCGGCCCCTCGATGGCCGTGCTGCAGAGGCGGGCGATGGACGTCTCCAAGCTGCTCGTCCCGTATGAGCCGACGGACGTGCTGTCGCGCCTGACCGCGCTGCGGGCCCAGGGCCGGACCGGCGGGATCGAGCAGATCCACTTCTTCCCGTTGGGTGGTATCGGCGCCTGCGCCGACTGGGCCGCCAAGTACGGCGGCACGGCGACGCAGCGCGCCGCCGTATCGGGCTAGCGGGATGGCGGCGGCGCTTCTTTTCGATCTCGACGGCACGCTTCTGGACACCGATCCGATCCACGCCGCCGTGTTCCGGGAGGTGTTCGCCGCCCGTGACCGCGAGATTTCGGAGGGGTTCTATGCCGACCATATCCACGGCCGCCTGAACGCCGACATCTTCGCCGAGTATTTCCCGGACGAGGATCCCCAGGCCGTCGCCGACGAGAAGGAGGCCGCGTTCCGCGCGCGCCTCGGCGACAGCGCGGCGCCCATGCCGGGACTGCCGGGCCTGATATCGCGCGCCCAGCGCGAGGGGTGGCGGCTGGCCGTGGTCACCAATGCCCCGCGTCTGAACGCGGAGGCGATGCTGGGGGCGATCGGCATGGCCGACACGTTCGAGGCCGTGGTGATCGGCGACGACCTGCGTCACGGCAAGCCGCACCCCGAGCCGTATCTCGCGGCGATGGACCGGCTGGGCGTCGCCGCGCGCGACTGCATCGCCTTCGAGGACAGTCGCTCGGGCGTCGAATCCGCCAGTGCCGCCGGGGCCCACACCATCGGCATCCGCTCGACCCTTTCCGACGACCAGCTGCGCCACGTGGGCGCTGCTGCCACGATTGCCGACTTTGAAGATCCCGCGCTTTCCACCCACCTGGAGCGCCTGACAGGAGTGATCCCATGACCCGCACCGTTCTGGAATCCAAGACGAAGACCGTGGTGATGGGCTTTGACGAGCCGTTCTGCGTCATCGGCGAGCGAATCAACCCCACCGGCCGCAAGAAGCTGGCGGCCGAGCTCGAGGCGGGCGACTTCTCGACCGTCGAGAAGGACGCGCTGGAACAGGTGGCGTGCGGGGCGATGGTGCTCGATGTGAACGCGGGCGTGGTCTACAACTCGAACCCCAACCCGAACGAGACCGAGCCGCCGCTAATGGGCAAGATGATCGAACTGGTGCAGAGCCAGGTCGACATTCCCCTGTGCATCGACTCCAGCGTGCCCGGCGCGCTCGAGCGAGGGCTGGAGTTGGCCCACGGACGGCCTCTTCTGAACTCGGTGACGGGCGAGGAAGAGCGGCTCGAGGCGATCCTGCCGCTGGTGAAGAAGTACAACGTGCCGGTGGTGGCGATCTCGAACGACGACACCGGCATCAGCGAGGATCCCGACGTCCGCTTCGGCGTGGCGAAGAAAATCGTCGAACGGGCGGCGGATTTCGGCATCCCGCCCGAGGATATCGTCGTCGATCCGCTCGTGATGCCGGTGGGCGCGATGGGCAGCGCGGCGCAGCAGGTCTTCCGCCTCGTCCGCCGGCTGCGGGACGAGTTGGGCGTGAACACCACCTGCGGCGCGTCGAACATCTCGTTCGGCCTGCCGCACCGCCACGGCATCAACGCCGCCTTCCTGCCGATGGCGATCGGCGCCGGCATGACCAGCGCGATCATGAACCCCCTGCGTCCCGCCGAGATGGAGGCGATCCGCGCCGCCAACTTCCTGATGAACCATGACGACAACGGCGCCAGCTGGATCAGCTTCTCGCGCGTGCTGGACGCCGTCGAGGGCGGCGAGAGCTTTGCCGAGGCGTCCAAGGCGCAGGCCGCCGCGGGCTCGGGCAGGGGTCGTCGGCGCGCGCGGGCCCGCTGACGCCGGGGGCGCACCGGCTTGTGATCGGCGCGCGCGATGAGCGGTTTTCAAGCCCGTGGGGCCATGCTAGGCCAGCGCCGATCGCGGCCGGGGGGACCTGCCGCGCCTGTCGTTACATGAGGAAACCGCCCGATGGCTATCGAACGCACCCTGTCGATCATCAAGCCCGACGCCACCCGCCGCAACCTGACCGGCAAGATCAACGCCAAGTTCGAGGATGCCGGCCTGCGCATCATCGCGCAGAAGCGCATCCAGCTGACCAAGGCGCAGGCGGGCGTGTTCTATGCCGTC
The DNA here is from genome assembly GCF_900111315.1 of Tranquillimonas rosea. Classification (GTDB taxonomy): domain Bacteria; phylum Pseudomonadota; class Alphaproteobacteria; order Rhodobacterales; family Rhodobacteraceae; genus Tranquillimonas; species Tranquillimonas rosea. Next base: position 161,533 of record NZ_FOGU01000004.1, on the reverse strand, counting down.
CACAAGGAACGCCCGTTCTACGACGAACTGTGCGAGTTCATGGCCTCCGAGCCGGTGGTGGTTCAGGTTCTCGAAGGCGAGAACGCGATCACCAAGAACCGCGAAGTGATGGGCGCCACCAACCCTGCCGACGCCGCTGAGGGCACGATCCGTGCCGAGTTCGCGGAGTCCGTCGGCGAGAACTCGGTGCACGGCTCGGATGCGCCGGACACCGCCAAGGACGAGATCGGCTTCTTCTTCTCGCAGCTCGAGATCGTCGGCTGATCCGACACGACAGTCAGACCGATCGGGGGCGGCCAGTGGCCGCCCTTTTTCGTTTCCCGACCTAGCCCTCGTCGAACGCGCCCTCGGCCCGCGCCAGCGCGTCGAACGCCCGCAGCGTTTCGACCATCCGGGCCAGCCGGTCCACCGGGATCATGTTGGGGCCGTCTGATGGCGCAGTGTCGGGATCCTGGTGCGTCTCGACAAAGACGGCCGAAACCCCGACGGCGCAGGCCGCGCGGGCGAGGGTCGGCGCGAACGCCCTCTGACCGCCGCTCTTGTTGCCCTGTCCGCCGGGCTGCTGGACCGAGTGGGTCGCGTCGAACACCACCGGATATCCGGTGCGCCGCATCTCGGGCAGCCCGCGGAAATCCGTCACCAGCGTGTTGTAGCCGAAAGAGGTCCCGCGCTCGCACAGCAGGATGCGCTCGTTTCCCGTCGCGGCGATCTTCGCGGCGACATTGCCGATGTCCCACGGCGCGAGGAACTGGCCCTTCTTGACGTTGACCGCCGCACCCGTCTCGCCGGCGGCGAGCAGCAGGTCGGTCTGGCGGCACAGGAAGGCGGGGATCTGCAGGACGTCGCATATCTCGGCGACCGGGGCGCACTGGCCGGGCTCGTGCACGTCGGTCAGGACGGGGACGCCGAACTCGTCCCGGATGCGCGACAGGATCTCCAAGCCCCGGTCCAGCCCCACGCCACGGGCCGAGCCGAGGGACGAGCGGTTCGCCTTGTCAAAGCTGGCCTTGAAGACGAACCCGGTGCCGGTCGGGGCGCAGGCCTCGGCGATGCGCTCGACCATCATCCTTGCGTGATCCAGGCTTTCCAGCTGGCAGGGCCCCGAGATCAGGGCGAGGGGCGCGTTGCCGCCGATCTCGACATCGCCCAGCGTGATCGTTCGCCCCGTCATCCGCGCGCCCTCAGCACCGCCTCGATCCGCGCGACGTCCTCGAGATTGTTCAGTTCCCAGAACTGCGCGTCGCGGGGATCGACCTCGACGCAGCGCACCTTGTGGCCGTTTTCGAGAAACCGCAACTGCTCCAACCCCTCGATCCCTTCGAGACGCCCGGCGGGCCAGTCGCAATAGGCGGCGAGCGCGGCAGGCGTGTAGGCGTAGACACCGACATGGTGCCAGACGGGTGGCGCCGCGCCGGCGGTGTCGCGGTCGAGATAGGGCAGCAGGCTCTTGGAAAAATACAGCGCGTCGCCGAACCGGTCGAAGACCGCCGTGGTCGCGCCCACGCGGCCAGCCAGCCGGTCGTCCATCAGGTGCCCCAGCATCGTCACGTCGCAGCGCAGGACAGGCGTCGCCATCTCGATCGACGGATCGGCCGTCATCGCCGCGACCAGCGCCTCCACGAACCACGGCGGCGTCAGCGGCGCGTCGCCCTGAAGGTTGACGATGATCCCAGAGGTCAGGCCGGCGATCCGCGCCGCCTCGGCCACCCGCTCGGTCCCATTGCGGCAGGCCGGTTCGGTCATCACGACCTGTGCGCCGAAGCTCTCGCAATGGTCGCGGATGCGGGTGTCGTCGGTGGCGACATGCACGCTCTCGACGCCCGGGATCGCGCGGGCGGCCTCCCATGTCAGCCGCACGAGGCTCTGCCGCGTGCCGTCGGGCAGGCTCAGCTGCGCCAGCGGCTTGCCCGGATACCGGACAGACGCATGGCGCGCCGGGATCACCACATTCACGCTCATGCCGACCCGGTCGGGCAGGGGGGCGCAGGGGGCGGGCGGCGTGCCCCGAGTGCGGCGGTCGGTGTCATGGGGCGTCCATCCCGTTGTAATCCGGCGCGAAACTGGCCGATGACGGGACGCGAGGCAAGATGCCGGCGTGTCAGTTCATGTCCTTCAGCAGCCGCCCGTGCTGCCGCGTCGCCTCCAGCAGCTTGCCCAGCGTGTTCAGACCCTGCGCCTCGAGCATCGGGATCATCCGCAAGAGCGCCTCTGCCGTCGCCTCGGCGTCGCCCATCGCCGTGTGCCGCCGCTCCATCGGGATCTCGACGCCCAGCCGGGTGCAGAGCGCGTCCAGCATGTGCACCTCGGTCGTCCCGAAAAGCACCGCCGAGACGAGCACCGTGTCGAGGATCGGATGATCCCAGCTCACGCCCGTCTCGGCGGCGTGACGGCGCAGGAAGGCCATGTCGAACGGCGCGTTGTGCGCCACGATCACCGCGCCCTCGGCAAAGCCGTGGAACCGGCGCCCGACCTCGTGGATGCCGGGCTTGCCGCGCACCATCGCGTCGGTGATCCGGTGCACCCGGCTCGACGCTTCGGGGATCGGGCGGCCGGGATCGACCAATTCGTCGAACCGTTCGCCCGGCACCAGCCGACCGTTGACGACCCGCACCGCGCCGATCTGCACGATCTCGTCTCGGTGCGGCAGAAGGCCCGTCGTTTCGGTGTCGAACACGCAATAGGTCAGCTCGGACAGGGGCATCTCGGCCATGTCGCGCGGCGGCTTCCGCTGCAACAGGTCGAAATCGTAGACGATTGGCCGCGGCGCCTCGGACGACAGCCGGGCCTCGGCGTCGTCGATGACGATCAGGCAGTTGCCGTCGTCCATCGGCTTGAGCCGGACGGAATAGCGCTGTGCCCCGTCTCGGCCGGAGATGTGGGTGTCGACCTCGCGCCCGGTGCGGGCCATGCGGTCCCACGCGGCGTCGGTCGCGTCGCGGTCGAAATAGTCGCGCAGGTCGGCCATCAGGCGCGGCGTGCCCAGCTGGGCGAGGATCTCGGCCGCCTGTCCGTCGTACAGCACGATACGCTTGTCGGGATTGATCAGCAGCGTCGCCACCGGAATTTCCGTGAGCAGCGCGGTCAGGCGCAGGCGCTCGTCCTCGAGCCGCCGGGTCTCGGCGGCGACGGATTGCGCGGTCGCCAGCGCCGCTTCCCCCAGCGCCTGCGTCACGGCGTCGGCAGCAAAGGCGAGATCGCCCAGGTGCTGCGTGTGCTGCAGGTCCAGCGGCGCGGCGCTCTTGCCGTGGGCGCGAACCCTCAGGTCGGCAGCCAGCCGCTCCAGCGGGCGGGCGACCCTCTGGTCCAGCACGAACCACACCAGCGTCACCAGCCCCAGCAGCGCGAAGGCCGAGATCGCGAAGGCCGTCGACCAGCCGCCGCCGTCATGCCCGGCGCCAACCACCATCGCCGCGCCCACGGCCAGGATCGCGCCGACGGCGAGCGCGGCGCAGAGAAGAAGCAGGCGAAGGCGGATCGAGCGGATCATCTCAGGCCGCCCGGCACACGGTGCGCACAATGGGATCCTCCGGGCCGACATCGCGCCAAACGGGCGCGCCGCCGTCGCCGCCGCCGGGATCGGCGCGGCGGCCCTCGACGCAATCGACCATCACCTGAACCGACTGCACCGGGCGCCAGCGACCAAAGAAGTACAGATCCGCCATGTAGAGCGCCTCGGCGTCCCGGTTCTCGCGGAGGTTGCCGCGGTCGAACGCCACGAACCGCGTCACCATCGGCGCGACATAGGTCCACGGGCGCCACCACATCCGCTCGGACACCGCATCGGCCACCACCATGTCCTCGGGCAGGGCGCCGCGGGTCCGCTCGTACCAGCCGTACTCGCCAGAGATCGCCACCGCGAACATCGCCGCGCCCGCGCCGATCGGCACCAGCCAGCGCGGCAGACGGGGCACGAGCCGCGTCAGCAGCAGCAGCACCCCCGCGCCGGCGAAGCCCGCCGCGAACACCGCGATCAGTTCGAATATCATGGCCGCTCCCTCCCTCGTGCCGGGTCAGCCGAAGGCGCCGCGGCCGTGGCCGAGCGCCGACTGCATCCCCTTTACCACCACGAACGCATCGCGCAGGTGAGAGCGATCAAAATGCGACAGGCTCGCGGGGACAAGGAAATTGTCCGGCGCGTGGCCGTTGCGGACCTGCCGGGCCTGATGCTCCAGCCGGGTCTCGGCGATCAGGTCGTAGGCGTCCATCAGGTCCTGCCCGCCGCGCTGCGACAGCACCCCAGCCGCCCGCGCCGCCGCGATCCGGGCGCGCGTGTTCACCGGCAACAGCTGGCCCTGCAGGGCGTAGACCCGCCCCAGGTCCGTCACCGGCACAGTGCCCGACAGCTTGAGGTCCAGCGCGTTGCGGTGCTCGCCCGAGCGGATCAGCGCAAAGCCCCGGATCAGGCCGAGCGGCGGCGTGTGCTTCAGCGAGTTCGAGATCATGTGTGAGACGAAGATCGTGTTGCGTCCCGCGGCGGCCAGCGTCTCTTCGCGCAGGCTCTCGAACAGGGACCGATCGCCGCCGATGGGCCGCAGGTCGAACATGACCGACGCCAGCATCTGTGCCTCGGGGTTGGGCGTCGCGATCCAGCCGCGGAAATACTCTCTCCAGACATGCAGAGGCTGCCGCCAGCGCGGGTTGCTCGCCATCATGTCGCCGGGGCAGTAGACATAGCCGCAGGCGTTCAGCCCGTCGCAGACGAACTTGGCGAAGCGCTCGAAATAGGGCGCGGCGGCATCGCCCGCGTCGTCGGCGAGGATCAGGCAATTGTCCTGGTCGGATACGCCGGTCTGCTCCTGCCGCCCCTGGCTGCCGCAGGCGAGCCAGAGATACCGGCAGGGCGGCGGGCCCAGCTCGGCCTCGGCCAGTGCCAGCAGCCGCCGCGTCGCGGCGTCGGCGATGTCGGTGATCAGCCGGGTGATGACGTCGTGCCGGTTGCCTGCGCCCACGAGCTGCGCCAGCAGGTTGGGGATGCGGGCGGTGACGCGGGCCATCTCGTCAGTGGTGGTCGCGTGGGCGATCTCCGACACCAGGTCGGCCGAAGAGAAGGCCTGGTACCGGGTCAGGTCGGTTTGTGTGACCATCCCCACCAGCGCGCCGCCCTCGGTGATCGGCAGGTGGCCGATGCGCCGCTCCATCATCAGGTGCAGCACGTCCGATCCCAGAGCGGCGGGGCCCAGCGTCACCGGATCGCGGGTCATCACCCGGGACAGCGGCGTGTCGTGGGGCAGGCCGTCGGCGACGATCTTGGCGCTGATGTCGCGCAGGGTGACGAGGCCTTGCAGCCGGCCACCCTCGGTCACGCAGACGGACGAGACATGGCCCGCGCGCATCATCCGCGCCGCCTCGCGCACGGGGGCGTCGGCGGGGCAGGTGATCAGGTCGCGCGACATCAGCGTCTCGACCCGGCAGGTGGCGAGGTCGTTCTGCTCGGGGCGCTCGCGGCGCTTGCGGTCGAAGAAGCGGCGCACCGACTCGTGGGCGTCGAGAAGCGCGTGATACGCATTGCCCGGCAGCAGCAGCAGGCACGTGTCGGTCGCGGCGCTGGCGGTCGTCGCGGCCCGCCCGTCCCGCGCGAGGCCCCGTTCGCCGAACGAGTTGCGCGGTCCCAGCAGCGACACCTGTGCGCCGTGGGCGTCGCGGATTTCGACCTCGCCGGAATGGATGACGTAGAGCCCCTCGAGCGGATCGCCCAGCGTGTAGATGCGCCGGCCCGCCGGCACGTCCTTCTGAACGAAGGATCGCGACAGCCCCGCCAGCGCCTCGGGCGGCAGCGATCCGTAGGGATCGAGCGTGGCGAGGAACGCGCGCAGTGTCTCTGTGTCGAGGGTCATGGGTGAGGGGCCTGGAATGGCGTGGTCCGGGGGGCAGTCTGCATCCTGCGCCGCGCGGACGAAAGCCCCGGCGCGGACGGACCGCGCCGGGGAGTGGGATCAGTGGCTTTGCGCACCGGCCGCGCCACGCGGGACGCGGACGCTTTCCACCAGGTCCTTGATATCCTGCGGCACCGGCTTGGTCCGCGACGCGACGATATAGGCGGTCACGAAGTTCACCAGCGCCCCCACCGCGCCGAACGAAGTCGACTTGATCGGCCCCAGCAGCGGGTTGTCGTCGGTGAAGCTGTTGGTGTCGGGGATGAAAAACCACCCCTTGTGCAGGAAGATGTAGATCAGCGTCACGATCAGGCCGGCGAGCATGCCCGCAACGGCGCCCCGGTTGTTAATCGTCGTCGAGAAGATTCCCATCATCAGCACCGGGAATATCGATGCCGCCGCGATACCGAAGGCCAGCGCCACGGTCTGCGCGGCGAACCCCGGCGGGTTCAGGCCCAGATACGTGGCCACGCAGATCGACACCGCCATCGCGATCCGGGCCGACAGCAATTCGCCCTTCTCCGAGATGTCGGGCTTGATCCGCCCCTTGATAAGGTCGTGGCTGACCGCCGACGAGATCGCCAGCAGCAGGCCCGCCGCCGTGGACAGCGCCGCCGCGACGCCACCTGCGGCCACCAGGCCGATGACCCAGCCGGGCAGGTTGGCGATTTCCGGGTTGGCGAGCACGAGGATGTCGTTGTTGAAGTTCGTCAGCTCGTTGCCTTCCCAGCCGGCCTCGGACGCGCGCTCCTGCATCGCCTCGGAATCGGCGTTGTAGTACTGGATGCGGCCGTCGTCGTTCTTGTCCTCCCAGCCCAGAAGACCGGTCTGCTGCCAGGTGCCCATCCAGTCGTAGGCCTCGTCGTTCTGGATCGTCTCCAGCGCAACGGCCTCGCCGTCGGTGCCGTTGGGCCAGAACAGCTCGGTGATGTTCAGCCGCGCCATGGCGCCTACCGCCGGGGCGGTCAGGTACAGAAGCGCGATGAAGACCAGCGCCCAGCCCGCCGACCAGCGTGCATCCGACACCCGCGGCACGGTGAAGAACCGCATGATGACGTGGGGCAGGCCAGCGGTGCCGATCATCAGCGACAGGGTGAACAGCACCATGTTGAGCGTGTCGCCGTTATGGGCGGTGTACTCGTTGAAGCCGAGATCGGTCACGACCTGGTCCAGCCGCGCCAGCAGCGGCTCGCCCGAGGACTGGTCCTCGCCGAACAGGCCGAACGCCGGGATCGGGTTGCCGGTCAGCTGGAGCGAGATGAAGATCGCCGGGATCGTGTAGGCGGTGATCAGCACGACATACTGCGCGACCTGGGTATAGGTCACGCCCTTCATGCCGCCGAACACCGCGTAGGCGAACACCACCACCGCGCCGATCAGCAGGCCGGTCGTGCTGTCGACCTCGAGAAAGCGGCCGAAGGCCACGCCGACGCCGGTCATCTGGCCGATGACATAGGTGATCGAGGCGATGATCAGGCAGATCACCGCGACCAGCCGCGCCGTCGGCGAATAGAACCGGTCGCCGATGAACTCGGACACCGTGTACTTGCCGAACTTGCGCAGATACGGCGCGAGCAGCAGCGCCAGAAGCACGTAACCGCCGGTCCAGCCCATCAGGTAGGTCGAGTTGTCGTAGCCGGTGAACGCGATCAGACCCGCCATAGAGATGAAGCTGGCGGCCGACATCCAGTCGGCGGCGGTGGCCATGCCGTTGGTGACCGGGTGGACCCCGCGGCCCGCGGCGTAGAAGTCAGAGGTCGTGCCCGCCCGCGCCCAGATGGCAATGCCGATATACAGCGCGAAGCTCAGGCCCACGAAGATGATGTTGATTGTTGTCTGGTCCATGACGGCTCACTCCTCGTTCACGCCATGCTCGCGGTCGAGCTTGTTCATCCGCCAGGCGTAGAAGAAGATCAGGATCAGGAAGACCAGGATCGACCCCTGCTGGGCAAACCAGAAGCCCAGGTCCGTCCCGCCGATCGAGATTCCCGAAAGAAGCGGCCGCAGCAGGATGCCGAAGCCGAAGGACACCAGCGCCCATATCGCGAGGCTGATGAGGATCAGGCGGATGTTGGCCTTCCAGTAGGCCTCTCCGCCCGAGGCGCGTTGCGCCTGGCTGTTCGAGTGATCGGTCATGTCGTGGGTCTCCTCCTCCTTGACCGTCATGTTCCGTGCGCCGGTTGGGTCCCGGCGCCGCCAGATCTCCTCAGGGACGCGCGCGCGATGTCGCGCGGCCGGGACGGGAAGGACGAGTCACGGCGTCCGCGCACCTGACGGCACGCGGCGACGCACTCGGGCATTCGCGAACACGCATCGGCTGTCCTCCCCTCGTGATCCCGAGGACCTGCTTTTCGGCGGCCCTGTCCGGATCAGAGCAGAGCATACCGTCAGACGGGAAAAAAGGAACGAAAGTCGGCGGTCGCTGAAAAGTTTTGTCAATCAATTTGCGCAAACAGGCAAAGACCGTAAAGGAAATTTACAGCCCCTCCACGCACGCACCGCTCGCCGCAGGCGTGTTTGCGCAAACGGTTCACATGCCGGGGGCTAGGCCGGGTCCTTCGACCTTGCCACGACCTGTGCGCAGCGGTCCAGCAGCGCGGCGTTCTGGCGGTCCTCGTCGAAGTCCCGCGCGACCTTGGCACGGGCGGCATGGGCCAGCGCGACCGCGTCGACACGACCCTCGGCCAGGGCACGGATATTGCCCGCCAGCGCCTCGACGTCTCCCTCGTCGGCCAGAAGCCCGCTTTCGCCGTGGGTCACCAGTTCGGGGATGCCGGAATGGCGCGTGGTGCAGACCGGCGTGCCGAGCGCCATCGCCTCCATCAGCGTGACCGGGATGCCCTCCTGGTCGCCGTCCTCGGCGGTGACGCTGGGCAGGACCAGCGCGTCGGCCGCCGCGATCCGCTCCAGCGTGTCCTCGTGCGAGAGCGGGCCGAGGAAGCTCACTCGCTCCTCCAGGCCCGCCGCGGCCACCTGTGCGCGCAGCTCCGGCTCCAGCGGACCGTCGCCGCCGATCTCGAACCGCCAGTCGATCTCCGGGTGCCGCGCGTTCAGCTCGGCCAGCGCCGCGATCGCGACCCCCAGCCCCTTCTTGGCGACCAGCCGGCAGACGGCGACCAGCCGCATCGGCGTGCCGGTGGGCCGCGGCGTGAAGTCGTACCGCGCCACCGGGATCCCCAGATGGTGCGTCGCCACCCGGTCCGGCGGGGCGCCGCCCGCCACGAGGAGATCGGCGAAGGGCGCGTTCACCGTCAGGTGCAGGTCGCCCTCGGCGAAGAGGTCGGCATACTTGGCCAGCCCGTTGCGCGTGTGCTCGACGCTGACGTCGCGGCCGTGGAACACCGTGACAAGCGGACGATGGGGCCGCAGGTCGCGCTGCGCCCGCGCGACGGCGGCGCCGCGATAGCCGAAATGCGCGATCACCACGTCGGCGTCCACGCGCCGCCGCCACGCGCGCCGCTCCAGGCGGGCGCGCAGGCGGTCGCCGAGGCGGCGGGGCAGCCCGCGCAACAGCGCCGGTTGCGCCGGCGGCCAGGTGACGAGCGTCACGTCGCGCAGGGCCGCGCGGGTCTCGGACGACAGGACGGACATCGGCTCGCCGTCGCGGCAGGCGACCGTCACCTCGTGACCGGCCCGCACCGCGTACAGCACCTGCGTGGTGACGAAGGTCTGCGACCGGGCGGGAAAGGTCGAGACGCTGAAGCAGATCTTCACGTCAGGCCTCCGGGGCGTGCGCTGGGGAAGGGCTCATGCGGTGGCGCGCGGGGACGGGTCGGCCTGAGGCGAGCGGGCGGCGTCGAGTACCGAGATGAAGGTGCGGTACTGGCTCTTGAAGTCCAGCTCGGGCCGTTTCGCGTAGTCCACCGCTTTGCGCGACATCTCTTCGTAAGCGGCCTCGTCCGACCAAAGCTTGCGCAGCGCGGCGACCCAGTCGTCGATCGGTGCGTCGTGGGGCAGGACGATCCCGCCGGGCCCGATCGCCTGGGGCAGACCGCCCCGGTCCGAGCCGATCACCGGGATGCCGCTGCAATGAGCCTCGGAGGCGACGCGGCCCCAGGCCTCTTCCCACTGGCTCGGCGCCAGCAGGATGCCTGTGCGGCCATAGACCTTGGACATGTCCGATGTGCGGCGCATGAAAGTGACGTTCGGCAGCTCCTGAAGCTCGGCCATGATCTCGTCGAACAGCTGGTCCCATAGCGTCCACGCCTCGACGAACAGGAACGGGATGTCCGGACAGGCGCGCGCCATGTCGCGGGCGATCTCGTAGCCCTTCTTGGGGTGGATGTTGACCAGCGTGACGAACTCGCGCGTGGTGTCGTAGCGGTAGGCGTCGAAGTCGATGGTCGGCGTGATGACGGTGCAGTCGATGCCATACTCCGCCTTGTAGGTGTCGGCGGTGAAGCTGGAATTGGCGATGAACCGCGCGCCTTCGATGGCGCTGACATCGCCGTCGTTCTCGGCGAACTCAACGTTGCGCAAATACAGCACCACCGGGATGCCCAGCTTGGCAAATTCGTGCCCCAGCACCGCCGAACGCCGGGTCTGCACCACCACCACGTCGGGCTTGAACCGCTCGACCGCGGCGCGCACCCGTGCGGGGTCCATCGGCTCCCACGTGCGCATCACCTCGTAGCCCAGGCCGTGGTCGACGCTGAAGGGCCGGCCCGTGAGCTTGCGCTGCACCTTCATGCGGAACCCGAACACCCCGCGTCCCGAGAACCCGCAATAGACGGCGCAGTCGTGCCCGTCCTCCATGGCCTGCCGGATCAGGTGGTCCGTGCTGTTCTGGGTGCCGCCGCTGGCCTCGGGCAGCCAGCCGTTTCCTCCGGCGAAGAGTATGCGCATGTCCTGTCCTCTGGGGTTCGGCGGTGTTCAGGTCGGTTCGGCGACGGCCGGGCGAGGGGGCGCGTTCGCCGGCCACGCGGCGAGGGCGCGGTCGTAGAGGGCGATGTCGGGCGCATAGAGCCCGCGGATATGGTCGAGCGAGCCGTGCGCGAGGTGCTCTTTCCGCGTCCGCTGGCCACGGGTGCGGTTGGAGTGTTGCAGCGCGTCCGGCGGCACGCCCGCGACGGCGGACAGCCCCTCGGCCATCCTCTCGAACGGGATCAGGTGGTCGACCATCACCGCCTCGGGCGAGCAGACATAGTCTGCCTGCCGCCGCAGGTGGAAGTATTCCAGCGCCAGTTCGCGGAGCGCGGCGTCGGTGACGAGACGTTCCAGGAACGCGTCGACCGACTGGCTGCCGATCATGCGGGCTGCGAAGCGGCGGTCGCTCTCGTTGCGGCCGCCGGACTTGAGATAGTCGAAGGCCGACAGAAAGCGGTCGACGGGATCGCGGATGATCGCCGCCTTGGGCAGCGTCTCCCACGCGGTGGGGCACAGCGCTTGGACCTGCTCCCAGGTGCGGTGGCGCACGCGGTAGCCATAGATTGCGTCCTCGACCGAGGTGCCCGCGTTCTTGGGGATGTGTATCAGGATCAGTCCGCGAGAGAGATAGACCTCTTCCAGCCGCGGATCGGGGCGCGGGCTGGCGCGCTGTATCATGCGGCCGGGAAAGAGCTGCCATCCCAGCTTCGATCCCATCCTGTCCAGGCGGTTCTTCATCGTGTCTCCTCGGGCGTGCTGCGGATCATGCGAGACGCTTGGCGGCGCGGTGCCGCAGCTCGGTGGCGCCCTTGACGGTCAGGTCCCCGACCTCGGCGGCGACCTGCCGCCCATAGCCCGAGACCGCGAAGACGGCCATGAACACCGCATAGCTCAGCGCGGCGCCGCACAGGAGCCGGACGAGCGACGGGCCGGGCAGGCTGGCTTCGACGACCCAGAGCACCCCGAACGCCGTCACACCGGCGACGAAGGCCGGCACGATATGCCGCCCGATCGCCTGCGCGTCGACGGGGCCCTTGCGGCAGATCAGCATCCACAGCGGGATCAGCTTGAGGTGGCTCACGATGGCATAGGCGATGGCCAGCTCCACCACGCCGAACTGCACCCCCACCACGAAGGCGAAACAGGTGACCGCGGCCGAGACGAGCCCCCACCACGCCATCTCGGTCGTGCGGCCCTGGCTGATGAACAGCCAGCCGGTCGGGTTGGCCAGCGGCTGCGCCAGGCCGGCGAGGCCGAGCGCGGCGAAGATCGGCGCGCTGTCGGCCCATTTCTCGCCCAGCAGGAACGGCACCGCGGTGTCGGACATCGCGGTCAGGGCGGCGACGCCGGGCAGGATGCCCAGCTGCATCAGCCCGAAGACGCGAAAGAAGGCGCGGGCATAGCGCTCGGGCTCGTCCTGCATCCGCGACAGCACCGGAACCATCACCCGCGACAGCGGCTGCGCCACGCGGTTCAGCGGAAACAGCAGCAGCTTGTAGGCGCGGTCGTAATAGCCCAGAGCCGTGCCGCCCCAGACCCGGCCGATCAGGATGTTGTCGAGGTTGCGGGAAAAGAAGTTCGCCATCTTGAACCCGGTCACGCCCGCGCCAAAGCCCACCAGGTCTCCGGTGCCCGCGGCCATCCGCGGCCGGTCGGGGCGCCATGGCACCCAGGCCCAGACCGTCACCGTGCCGACGATGGACCCCGCGATCGTGCCGGCGACCAGCGCCCAGGCCGACGGCGACACCAGCGCCCACAGCAGCGACACCACCAGCGTCGAGATCGCAACCGCGCCCGCGTTGACGGCGATGCGGCCGAACATCATCCGCCGGTTCAGCAGCGCGAAATGCTGCGCGCCGAGGGCCGACAGGAACATGTTCAGCGACATCACCCGCAGCAGCCATGTGAGCTCGGGTTCGTTGTAGAAGGCCGCGACCAGCGGGGCGGTCGCGATCAGCAGCACCGTCATCGCCAGGCTGACCGCGATGTTGATCCAGAACAGGGCGTTGAGCTGCCCGTAGGTCAGGGACTTCTTCTGGATGACGGCCTGCAACAGGCCCATCTCCTTGAACATGGACAGGAACGCGATGACCGGGCCGATCATCGCGACGAGGCCGAAATCCGACGCCTCCAGCAGGCGCGACAGGATGATGACCGAGCCGATCTGGCAACCCACCGTCACCAGCTGGCTCAGGGCGGTGTGAAAGCTGCCGCGGACCACGGTGCCGCCATAGCTGCCCTGGGCCGAGGTCTCGACCGTCTCGTCGGGATCGCGCTTGCTCATATGGCTCCTCGGTTTCGCGACCGCGTCGGCGCGGCATCGGTGGGGCACGGACGGAACGGCATCGCGGCCCGTGCGACCCGCGACGTCCCTTGCCCACTCATGGCATTTCGCGCGCGCTGATACGCCACTCCGGCCCGGATTGTGAGCGCGGAATCGCGAGTGGTCGGATTCTTGCTCATCTTATGGGCGAGCATCGCGGTCTTTGGTCGGATCGCCGGCGCGTCCTGTCCGTCCGGCCGGAGCCCGGTCACTGGGTAAAGCCGGGCCAGTACCGTGACAGATCGGTGCCCAGCAACTCCGACAGACCAGCATTGCGGTCCGAGAGGTGCCGCTCGAGATAGCGCCGGGTCGTCGGCCGCATGTCCTCGGGCGCGGCGTCCTCGGTCAGGATCCGGTTCGAGACGAAGCCGGACCACTTGCGATACGCCCTGTGTCCGACGCGGGCGCCCAGCGGGGCGCCGGGGCCGAAATGCCGGGCATAGCGGTAGGGCACGAGGTGCCGGCCGATGCGGTTCAGCCGCAGCAGCGTCTCGGTCCGCCTGGGATAGCGGGTGCGGTTGAACCACGTCTCGACGTCGTCCGCGGCGATCGGGGCCAGCCCGAGGAAGGCGGTCACGCCGTCCAGCACGCGCTGGCGGTCGGCGTTGAACTCCTCGAACAGGACGACATGCACCCGCTCCGGTCCCAGTGCCTCGCGAAAGCGGCGAAGCTGCGGCGCGTAGGTCGAACCCAGGACGATCGAGCGCTCGTCGCTCAGCGCGCGTTCGAATGACAGGTGCGTCCGCCCGCTGCGCACGAGGTGCCAGTATTGCGAATGGGCGCGGGCCACCGGATCGCGCAGGACGAAGATCATCCTGGCCGCGGGCAGGGTGGCGGCGATGCGCGCGGGCGCGGCGTCGGACATCAGGTAGGTTGTGGTGTCCTCGCCGATCAGCGCGCCCTCCGGCGCTTCGGCAAAGCGCGCCGCGTACCAGTCGCGAAACGCCTGCTGCGACGGGTCGCGCCACGACAGCTCGCCATCCTCGACGCCCAGGAAGTCGCCATGGGCGATCGGGTCGTCGGCATCGAAGAAATAGACCTCGTTCCGCGCCACCCAGGCGTCGGGATGCTGGTGCAGGATCTGATGAAGCGACGTCGTTCCGCATTTCGGGGCGCCCCCGATGATGAAGTCTGGCTGCACGATCGTCCCCGGTCACCGTTGCGTCATGTCGCCGTAACACGCATCAGGCGAGATCAAGACATCTCATCGCTTATTGCGCGATTTCAACGTGGCTGGCAGGGGACTGGCGCGTTCCCGCCGACGCGCCCGGACGCAGGCGGCCGTTATCGGTGGCCCAGAGGGGGGCCGGATGCATGACGTGCCCGGCAAAGGAATTGGCGAGACGGCGGGCGAGACGGGGCCCGGACGGTCCACGCGGTCAGGTCGGTACTATGCCAGCACGGGCGGCGAGGATGCCGCGGCCCGTGTGTCAGGCCGCGGTCGTCACCGGCTCGGCCAGGCGACCCGTCCGCTCAAGGTGCTTGCGCAACAGCGCGACGTTGCGGCGGTTCCCCTTCCAGCCCACGTCGAAAATGTCGCCGATCAGGGGGATGGTGCCCACCACAGTGTCGATCCCGGTATTGAGCGCCATCTGCGCGAGCACGTGGTTCGGCGTGCCCAGCTGCTGCGCCCGCAGGATGATGTATCCGGCGGGCGCCGCCGCGGCGAAGTCACCGATGCCGGGGATCAGGCCCAGAAGGCCGTCCCAGCCGAACCGGATGCCGGTTCCGGGGATGCGAAAGGCCGAATCCAGTCGCCCGGCCAGCCGCTCCAGGTGGGCGAGATCAGCGCTTGGCGATGATGTAGACGGCATGGACGATCCCCGGAATGTAGCCGAGCAGGGTCAGCAGGATGTTCAGCCAGAAATGCTTGCCCAACCCGACCTGCAGGAAGACGCCGAGCGGCGGCAGCAAGATGGCGATGATGATGCGGATGAGATCCATTTTAGGGTCCTTGGAAGATCAGTGTCGCCGACCCAATGCGGGGCAGGGCGCCCCGTTCCATCCGCGTACCGTCAGATCGAGGCCCAGTCGCGCAGCGTGATCGGCGCGCGTCGGCTATCGTCCTCGCCCGGAGCGGTCTGCCGCGGCGGTTCGACCGGAACGGGGGTCTGCGGGGCGGGGGTGGTAGGGCCTTGGTTGGACATGATCGGTCCAGTTCTTTCCGTGACAGGATGGGGATATGGGATGTTGGCGGCGACAACGCGACGCGTCGGTGACTGTTCCAGGGAAATTGCGAAAGAGAGTCGCCCGTATTGCAGCGCCGCGCCAAAGCGGCAGCGTCGATATTGACGTTTTTCCGGCATGCGCAAGCGCACATTCGCGTGTCCTCGCGCAATGTGGCCAATGCGTGCCTTTCCGGCCCATTCGGCGGCCTTTTCCCCGCGTCGGAATTGCGGCATCAGTGCGTCGCACGCGCAGGAAACCCTTGAGGATACGGCATGAGTCAGGACCCGGAGCGCGGCGGCGGGACGCCGCTGAGCGCCACGCAGGAAGACGCGCTGATCGCCCTCGTGCGCAGGGTCGCGGGCGCCGAGATCCTGCCACGCTTCCGCAACCTCGGACGGGGCGAGATCGACGCGAAGACGGGGCCCGAGGACCTTGTCACCGTGGCCGACACCGTTGCGGAAAAGGCACTGTCAGAGGGCGTCGCGCGGATCCTGCCCGACGCGGCGATCGTCGGGGAAGAGGCCGTCTCGGCCGATCCGGGCGTGCTGGACCGCGTCTCGCGCGATGGCCTGACCGTGGTGATCGACCCGGTGGACGGCACCTGGAACTTCGCCAACGGGCTGGCGGTGTTCGGCGTGCTTCTGTCGGTGCTCGATCATGGCGAGCCGGTGTTCGGCCTGCTCTACGATCCGGTGATGGACGACTGGATCCGCACCCGTCG
Source organism: Tranquillimonas rosea (assembly GCF_900111315.1). Classification (GTDB taxonomy): domain Bacteria; phylum Pseudomonadota; class Alphaproteobacteria; order Rhodobacterales; family Rhodobacteraceae; genus Tranquillimonas; species Tranquillimonas rosea. Next base: position 145,581 of record NZ_FOGU01000004.1, on the reverse strand, counting down.
CGGCGGCGGCACATGGGCCTGCCGCGCGGACGCGGAACCGCGCCGGCTGGATCTGACGGCCGGCGCGGGGGCGGGGATGGGATTCGTCCCGCTCTACATGTTCCCCGAGGCCGACCGCTCCGCCGCCGCGGCCGAGATGGCGCGGGGTCGGCGCACGACCTCGCTGCGCTGCTCGTGCCAGGAATACCGCATGGTGCTGCTGGGCGGCGCCGATTACGTGCTGTCGCTGGGCCTGTCGGTCTGGGACCACGCGGCGGGCGTCCTCGCCGTGCAGGAGGCGGGCGGCGCGGTGCGCCTGTCCGACGGCACGGCCTATCGTCCCCAGGTGCGGCGCGGCATGCTGGTCGCGGCCTGCGATGCCGCCACGCTGGACGACATCCTGCGCCGCTACGATTTCGGCTATCCCACCGTCACGGGCTGAGGCGGGGGATCAGGCCTCGCCGCGTCTCGGGCTGGCGGGGCTGCGCAGCAGCTGGCGATAGCGTTGCAGGCTGCCCTCGAGATGGGTCTTCATTGCGTGCTCGGCGGCGTCGGGATCGCCGTCGATGATCGCCTCGACGATGCGCTCGTGCTCGGACACCAGGTCGGGGTTGGGAACGTAGACGCGGGGCGGACCGTCGCCGGCCTCCAGCTCGACCCGCGGCACGATGCCGGGGCGGATCAGCGACAGGAACTCGGGAAAGCGCTTGTTCTGCGACGCCTCGGCGATGGCGTAGTGGAACTCGAAATCCGTCTTGCGGGTGGACAGGCCGGTGTCGAAACAATCCGCCACCGCCTCGTGCGCCGCCGAGATCGCGTCGATCTGTGCGGCCGAGCGGCGCACGGCGGCAAGGCCCGCGGCGCGGATCTCGAACGCCGAGCGCAGCTCGAACAGCTCGATCACCCCCGACAGCCGCTCCATGTCCAGATCGGCAAAGGGCCGGCGCTGCGCCTTGGCAGGGTCCAGCGCGAAGACGCCTGACCCCTTGCGCGCCTCGACCAGCCCGTCGGACCGCAACAGTGCCACCGCTTCGCGCACCACGGTGCGGCTGACAGAGTGCAGGCGCGTCAGCTCGGCCTCGGACGGCAGGCGGTCGCCGGGGCGGAACCGCCCCTGCTCGATATCGCGGCGCAGGCTTTCGGCGATCAGGCTCACGCGGGTGCGCGCGCTTTCGGTCGCCACGTCGGGGCCATGCTGGGGACTCGTCTGGTCGCTGCTCATCGTCGGTCTCTGGGCTGTGTGACAACTTCAGGCTACCGGGAAACCGGTGGAAGCGTCCAGTGCGAACCGCCGAAACAACGCGAAGTCAGCGGAAAAGCAGACCGTTGCGCCTGTTTTCAGGGCTCCGGGCGTGCGGCCGGAGGTGCGAAAACGAAGGGTGTTGACCCGGGCTGTCCGCTGAATTAGTAACTTGTTATACAGATTGGCCGGGATTGCCAGACATGCCGACCGGCAGTCAGCGGGGCCACGGCACGAGGGAGGAGCGGACAGCGTGATTATTACCGATGTATCCGTGCGCGTATTCCGGCACCGGACCCGGCGGCACTCGGACAGTGCGGGGCATGCCCATCCGGGCCCGCCGCACGACGTCGAGACCGCCATCCTGACGATCCGGACCGAAGACGGCGACGAGGGCCATTCCTTCGCCCCGCGCGAGATCGTCCGCCCCCATGTCATCGACAAGTTCGTCAAGAAGGTGCTGATCGGCCAGGATCACCGCGACCGCGAGCGGCTCTGGCACGAGCTGGCGCACTGGCAGCGCGGCTCGGCGGCGCAGCTGACCGACCGCACGCTGGCGGTGGTCGATTGCGCGCTCTGGGATCTCGCCGGCCGCGTGCTGGGCCAGCCGGTCCACAAGCTGATCGGCAGTTACCGCGACCGGGTGCCGGCCTATGGCTCGATCATGTGCGGCGACGAGCTCGAGGGCGGGCTTGCCACGCCCGAGGATTACGGCCGTTTCGCCGAGACGCTGGTCAAGCGCGGCTACAAGGGGATCAAGCTGCACACCTGGATGCCGCCCGTCAGCTGGGCGCCCGACGTGCGCATGGACATCCGCGCCTGCGCCGCCGTGCGCGAGGCGGTGGGCCCAGATATCGCCCTGATGATCGATGCCTATCACTGGTATTCGCGCACCGACGCCCTGCAATTGGGCCGGGGCCTTGAGAAATTGGGCTTCGCCTGGATCGAAGAGCCGATGGACGAGCAGTCGCTCGCCTCCTACCGCTGGCTGGCCGAGAACCTCGACATTCCCGTCGTCGGCCCCGAAAGCGCCGCCGGCAAGCATTGGCAGCGGGCCGAGTGGATCACCTCGGGCGCCTGCGACATCCTGCGCACCGGCGTCAACGACGTGGGCGGGATCACCCCCGCGCTCAAGACGATGCACCTCGCCGAGGCGTTCGGCATGGAATGCGAGGTGCACGGCAACACGGCGATGAACCTCCAGGTCGTCGCCGCTTCGAAACCGTGCCGCTGGTACGAGAGGGGGCTGTTGCACCCGTTCCTCGAATACGACGACGGGTTCGACTACCTGCGCACGCTGTCCGACCCGATGGACGCCGACGGCTTCGTGCAGGTCCCCGACCGCCCCGGCCTGGGCGAGGATATCGACTTCGAGCATATCGAGAACAACCGCGTGGCCTGACCCGGCCGCGCGCAAGACCCCGCCAGAAGGGTTGCCGCCACCGCACCTACACGATGTCACCAAACCCTTGGGAGGAGAGATGAGACATCTGCTAGCAGGAGCCGCCATCGCGGCCCTCGTCGCCGGCGCAACGCCCGCGATTTCCGAGACGCCCGACAACCAGCTTGTCGTCGCGTTCAACATGAACAACGTCCTGACGATGGACCCCGCCGCGATCACCGGCGGCGAGACGGTCCAGATCCTCAACAACGTGTATGACAGCCTCGTCTCGCTCGACCCCGAGTCGAAGGAGCTGCAACCGCGCCTCGCCGAAAGCTGGGAGGTCTCGGACGACAACCGCTCGGTCACCTTCAACCTGCGCGAGGACGCCCAGTTCGCCTCGGGCAACCCGGTCCGGGCCGAGGACGTGAAGTATTCGCTCTCGCGCATCCTCGAGCTGAATCTCGCACAGGCCTCGGGCCTGATGAGCCGCGGCTTCAGCGCCGACGCCATCGACGAGCAGTTCGTGGTCGAGGACGAGCACACCTTCACCCTGAACCTGCCGCAGCCCGACGACCCCAAGCTGATCCTGATGTACCTGTCGCAGGCCGGCGTCGGTTCGATCGTCGACAAGGAGCTGGTGCAGGAGAACGCCCAGGACGGCGACATGGGCCGCGACTGGCTGACGAACAACTCGGCCGGGTCGGGCGCCTTCAGCCTCGACCAGTGGCGCGGGAACGAGTTCGTCATCCTGGCACGGAACGACAATTTCTGGGGCGAGGCGCCCGAGATGCAGCGCGTGCTGATGCGCCACCTGCCGGAATCGCAGTCGCAGCGGCTGGGTCTGGAACAGGGCGACATCGACGTGGGCTTCAGCCTCGCCGCGCCTGACCTCAAGGGTCTGGAAGACGACGAGAACATCGAGATCCGCACCGTCCCTAGCGCCGGCTTCTACTATCTCGCCGTGTCGATGAAGGACGAGCGCTTCGCCGATCCCAAGGTGCGCGAGGCGCTGCGCTACCTGATCGACTACGACGGCATCAACTCGGCCATCATGCCCTATTTCGGGGTCAAGCGGCAGCGCCCGATCAACTCCAGCGCCTTCGCCGCGCTGCCCGATCCGGGCTATGAGCTGAACGTCGAAAAGGCCAAGGCGCTGTTGGAAGAGGCCGGCTACGGCGACGGGTTCGAGACGTCGATCCGCGTGATCTCGACCCAGCAGTTCCTCGACTCGGCGACCGCCATCCAGGGTACGCTGGCGCAGGCCGGCATCGACGCCGAGATCATCACCGGCGACGGCGGCCAGATCTACGGCGCCATGCGCGACCGCTCGTTCGATCTGCTGGTCGGCCGCGGCGGAGGCGGGCAGCAGCCGCACCCGGACTCGAACCTGCGGGCGATCGTCTACAACCCCGACAACTCGGACGATGCGGGCCTGACGAACTACCAGGGCTGGCGCACGAGCTTTCAGGACGAAGAGCTCAACCAGATGATCGAGGATGCCCTCGTCGAGCGGGACCAGGACACGCAGGTCCAGATGTACGAGGACATCCAGAAGATGATCGACGACAAGGTCATCTCGATCCAGCCGTTCTCGGAACGGGTCGTGACCGCGGCCTACCAGGATGATGTCTCGGGCATCGTCATCGACCCGTGGGTCTCGCGGTTCGAGGACGTGACCAAGGACCGCTGACACCTTCTCCTCCCGCGGGCGGGGTCGACAGTCCCCCGCCCGCATCCCGAGGCAGGGCGCGTCGCACAAGCGGCGCGCCCTGTTTCGTTGGGGGCTCAGCCCAGATGCGCGCGCAGGAACGCGGCCGCGTCGTGCAGCACGTCGGGCGGGCAAGTGTGGCCATGCGGATGGAACGCGTTATCCGGTGCGGTGTCCCCCGCGGCGGCACGGATCGCGGCGATCTGCGCCCAGGCGGCGGCGACGCTGTCCTCGGGCATGTGCCGGTCGCCCCGGCCCGAGCGAAGGAACAGCGGCGCGCGGGACAGGCCGGCGAGGTCGGGAAAGTCCGCGCGGTGGGACAGGCCGGGATGCAGGAAGTGGAACGCCGAGTGTCCGGCCAGAAGCGGCGCGCCGGGCCGCATCAGGTCCGCCCGGCACGCCATCCAGCCCGCCGACGCTACCGCGCCCAGGGCAGGGCATAACGCGGCGGCCTGCCACGCGCGAAAGCCGCCGAAGGAAAAGCCGAACGCGCCCACCCGGGCCGCGTCCACCGCGGGATGTTCGGCCAGCCATCGCGCGGCCTGCGCGTCCTCGGCCGCGGTGACGCCCGCCAGGCTCCAGCCCAGACCGCTCAGCGCGGCGGCGAGGCGCTGCTGCCCCTCGTAGCCGCCATGCCACCGCCCGCCGAACCCGATCGCGTCGAGACAGAGCACCGCGAACCCCGCCGCCCGCAGCACCTCTGCCGGCGCGGCGCCGCCGTAGAACCGCGCGCGGGCGTCCGCTCCGGGCCCGTCCGCGAACATCCGCGCGTGGCCGTCGTCGAAGCGGCCCCCGTGGTCGTGCAGCAGCAGGAGGCCGGGATGCGGGCCAGGGCCGTCAGGCAGGATCAGCCGCCCCTCGGCCTCGGCCCCGGTCGCGTAGGTCAAGCGCACCCGTTCGCCATGCGCCTCGCCCTCTGGCGGCGCGTCGTGGGGCGGCAGCAGGTCGCGCCAGGCCGCCAGCACCGCCGCGCGCCAGTCGGCGACCTGCCCGCGCCGGCGCGCGAACGACAAGTCCAGCGGCAGCGCCCGCCGCCGCCGGTCGATGAAACCGGGCAGGGCGGGCGGTTCAGACGACGCTTTCGTATTCAAGGCTCGCGCCGATCAGCTCGCGCGCATAGGGGTGGGTCGCCTCGTTGCCCTTGATCGCCTCGCGCGGCAGCACCTCGACGATCTCGCCGCTCTGCATCACCGCGAAGCGGTCGCACATGTGGTCGATCACGGCGAGGTCGTGGCTGACCATGATGTAGGTGAACCCGCGCTCCTCGCGCAGCCGCACCAGGAGGTTCAGGATCTCGGCCTGAACGCTGACGTCCAGCGCCGAGGTCGGCTCGTCCAGCAGCAGCACCTCCGGCTCCAGGATCAGCGCGCGGGCGATGGCCACGCGCTGTCGCTGGCCGCCCGACAGCTGGTGGGGATAGCGGTCGAGGAAACTCGCCGGCAGGCCCACGTCCCCCAGCGCCTCGCGCATCCGCCGCTCGCGGTCGTCAAGCCCCTGGATCTTCAGCGGCTCGGACAGCACCGTGCGGATCGAGTGCCGCGGGTGGAGCGAGCCGTACGGGTCCTGGAACACCATCTGCAACGTGCGGCAGCGTTCGTTCAGAGGCATCTCGCGCACCGAGCGGCCGCCGATCGTGACGTCGCCCGTCCAGATCGACAGCAGCATCGACGCGCAGCGCAGGATCGTGGACTTGCCCGACCCGCTTTCGCCGACGAGGCCGAAACATTCCCCCGCCGCGACGTCGAACGAGACGTCTGGCAGGATCGTCACCGCGCCGAAGCGGATCGACATGTGTTCGACGGATACCGGTTTCATGGCCGCTCCTCCGCGGGTTCCAGCCAACTGTCCTTGCGCTCCAGCACCGGCAGCTCGTCGCGGCTGCCGCCGATGCGCGGTTGCGCGGCCAGAAGGCCCTGGGTGTAGGGATGGCGCGCGTTGTCGAGGTCGCGCGCGGCGAGCGTCTCGACCACGCGGCCGGCATACATGATGAGCACCCGGTCGCAGAAGCTGCGCACGAGGCTCAGGTCGTGCGAGATCATGATCAGGCCGATGCCCTTCTCGCGCACCAGCCCGTCGAGGATGCGCAGCACCTTGAGCCGCACGGTGACGTCCAGCGCCGAGGTCGGCTCGTCCGCGATGACGAGCCCGGGATCGGCCAGAAGCATCATCGCGATCATGATCCGCTGGCCCATGCCGCCCGACACCTCGTGGGGATACAGGTCGAACACCCGCTCGGGGTCGCGGATCTGCACCGCCGACAGCATCTCGATCGCCTTGGCCCGCGCCTCGCCCTTCGAGCAGCGGACATGGGTGCGGTAGGCCTCGGCGATCTGCAGCCCGCAGCGCTGGATCGGGTTCAGCGAGAATTTCGGGTCCTGCAGGATCATCGACATCCGCTGGCCGCGCAGCTCCAGCATCTTGCGCTCCGGGGCGGTCAGCAGGTCGACTTCCTCGAAGCGCATCCTGTCGGCGGTCAGCTCGGCCGTGGGCAACAGCTTCAGCAGCGCGCGCCCCACGGTCGACTTGCCCGAGCCGCTCTCGCCCACGATCCCCAGCCGCTCGCGGCCGAGGGTGAACGAGACGTCGCGCACCGCGGGGGTGTCGGTGCCGCGATAGCGCACCGACAGGTTCTTCACATCCAGCATCGGACGCTCTTCGGTCATCGTCCTACCTCCGGTTCATCTGCTTGGGATCGAGCGCGTCGCGCAGCCCGTCACCCAGAAGGTTGAAGGCCAGGCTGACCGACAGGATCGCGAGGCCGGGGAACGTGACGAGCCACCAGCTGTCGATCATGTAGCGCCGCCCGGTGGCGATCATCGCGCCCCATTCCGGAAGCGGCGGCTGCGCGCCGAGACCCAGGAAGCCCAGGCCGGCGGCGGTCAGGATCACCGTCGCCATGTTCAGCGTCAGCCGGATCAGCACCGAGGGCATGCACATCGGCACGATGGACCGCCAGATGATCCGCGTCGCCGAGGCGCCCTGCAACCGCGCCGCCGCGATATAGTCGGCCTGCCGGAAGGTCAGCGTCTCGGCCCGCGCGAGGCGGGCGATGGGCGGCCACGCCGTCAGCGAGATCGCGACGATGGCGTTGTTCAGGCTGGGCCCCAACGCCGCCACGAAGGCAAGCGACAGGATCAGCGAGGGGAACGACAGGAAGATGTCCGTCAGCCGCATCAGCACGATGTCGACCTTGCCGCCGAAATACCCCGCGACCGTGCCCACGAACAGGCCGATCGGACCCACCACGATGGACACCAGCCCGATGATCGTCAGCGTGATCCGCGAGCCGTAGAGCAGCCGGCTGTAGATGTCGCGACCCAGCTCGTCGGTGCCGAAGAAATGCGCGGCGCTCGGGGCCTGCAGGGTGTTCTGGAGGTCCTGCACATAGGGGTCGTGCGTCGCCAGAAGCGGTGCGAACAGCGCCGACAGGATCAGCACCGCCAGCACGATCAGCCCGAAGGCAGAGGGCGGCGCCTTCGCCAGGAACACCGCGATATTGCGCGCGGCGATGAGGGCCTGCGGCGTCTGTCGCGGGGCGGACGTCTGGCCTGAGGTGTCGTCGAGCATGGTCATCGGGTCCTCGGGTCGAATACGCGGTACAGGATGTCGGAGATGATGTTCAGCGTGATGAAGATGAGCCCCACGATCAGCACGCAGGTCATCACCGCGTTCATGTCGCCGATCCGCAGGCTCGAGGTGAGGTACTGGCCGAAGCCCGGCCAGGCAAAGACCGTCTCGATCAGCACCGCGCCCTCCAGCAGCGCGCCGTAGGCCAGCGCGACGATGGTGACGAGCTGCACGCGGATGTTGGCGAAAGCGTGGCGCCAGATCGTCTGGCGCTGGCTCAGACCCTTCACGCGGGCCGTGGTGACGTATTCCTGGTTGATCTGGTCCAGCATGAAGCTGCGCGTCATCCGCGTGATGTAGGCGGACGAGGAATAGCCCAGCAGCGCCGCGGGCAGGATGATGTGCCGCAACGCGCTGCGGAACACGTCCCATTGCCCGGCCACCGCGCTGTCGATCAGCAGAAAGCCGGTCCGGTCGGGCACCATGCCGATGTAGAACTGGCTCATCCGGCCCGAGCCGCCCACCCAGCCGAGCGAGGCGTAGAACACAAGAAGGCCGATCATCCCGGTCCAGAAGATCGGCATCGAGTGCCCCATCAGGCTGAACACGCGGATCACGTGATCCTGCCAGCGGTCCTTTTTGACCGCTGCCATCACGCCCAGCGGCACGCCCAGGCAGGCGCCGATGATGATCGCGAAGGTGGCCAGCTCGATCGTCGCGGGCAGGGCGTGCAGGATGTCCTGGATCACCGGCTTGCCCGTGCGGATCGAGGTGCCGAAATCGCCGGTGGCGAGATCGCGCAGGTACAGGAAGAACTGCTGCCACATCGGCTTGTCGAGGCCGAGCTCCTGGTAGACGTTCATGTAGACTTCCTGCGTCGCGTCCTCGCCCACGATCGCGCGCACCGGATCGGTCGGCATGATCCGCCCGATCACGAAGGTGAGTATCAACAGCCCGAACAGGGTGACGAGGATCGATGCCCCCTGGCCGAGGGCGCCGCGCATGTGCTGGCGGTTGAGTGTCATGCCAGAACCTCCTCCCGTGTCTGGCATCGGGCAGGGCCCGATCCGATTTGTCATATATGTAGCGCAGGCTGTTATACAGATATGGGAATGTCAAGCGCGCAAGCGGCCCGCCGCCCGGATCCGGGGCAGGGCCAGTGCGCGGTGCATGTCGGACAGGGTAGGGGATGCGCACGACGCCGCCGCCCGCGCCCCGGCATCGGGCCGGGCGGGGTGTCTCGTTACGGGAAGAGCGGAATCAGTCGGTCAGCGTGACGGCCCGGCCGGTGCGCGCCGCCTCGGTGCAGGCCAGAGCGACCTCCAGCGCCGCGCGGCCGTCGGCCGCCGTGGCCGAAGGCGCGCGCCCCTCGGTGATCGCCGCGTGAAACTCGTCGAGCGCGTGGTGGAAGCTCGCGTCGTAGCGTTCCAGGAAGAAGTGCTGCAACGGCATCCCCGCCTCGGTCCGCTCGGAATCCCAGCGGATCAAAGGGTCGTCGCGGTGGTTGCGGGTCTGCAGCATCCCGGTCCGCCCGAACGCCTCGAGCCGCTGGTCGAAGCCATAGGCGCATTGCCGCGAGTTGTTGATGTGCGCCATCGCGCCCGAGGGGAACTCCAGGATCGTCATCGCCGCGTCGCTATCGCCCTCGGCGCCGATCGCGGGATCGAACAGGCAGGTCCCCGCCGCATAGACCTTGCGCGGCCGCTCACCGGCGATCCAGCACAACAGGTCGATGTCATGGATCGTGGCGTCGACGAAATAGCCGCCAGAGGCCCGCACGTAGTCGATGGGCGGCGGCGCGGGCTCGCGGCTCCAGCTCATCAGGAAGGTCAGCGCGCCGATGTCGCCCGTCCGCACGGCCTCGCGCAGGGCGCGGTTGTCGGGATCGAAGCGGCGGTTGAAGCCCAACATGAACGGCACCGGATGGGACTCGAGCGCGGCGAGGCAGCGCTCGGTCCGCTCCATCGTCAGGTCCATCGGTTTCTCGCAGTAGATCGGTTTGCCCGCCCGTGCCGCCGCCTCGATGTATTCCAGGTGCGTGTTGGTCGGCGTCGCGATCACCACCGCGTCCACTGCCGGATCGGCCAGCGTGGCGGTCAGGTCGTCCGACGGCGTGCCGCCATAGGCGTCCGCCGCGCGCTCGGCCCCGGCGATCCGTGGGTTGAACACCCGCTCCAGCCGAAGCCCGGGATGCGCCGCGATCTTGGGGCCATAGACATGGGCCATCCGGCCCGACCCCAGCAATGCCACTCCTAGCATGTCGCCTCCCTTACTGCGCCGCCAGCGCGGCCTTCGCGTCCTCTAGGATCATGTCGGCGCCCTTTTCTCCGATCATGATCGCCGCGGCGTTGGTGTTGCCCGACACGATGCGCGGCATGATCGACGCGTCGACCACCCGCAGCCCCTCCAGCCCGTGCACGCGCAGGCGCGGATCGACCACCGCTTCGCCGCTGGGCCCCATCCGGCAGGTGCCGACCCCGTGCAGCAGCGACAGCCCGTTGTCCCGGCAATGCGCCATCAGCGCCTCGTCGGTGTCGACTTCGGGGCCGGGCGTGATCTCGCGCTCGACGCACGAGGCCATCGGCTCGGTCCGGCTGATGCGGCGGCCGTATTTCAGCCCCGCCAGCGCCGCCTGCCGGTCGGCCTCGGTCTCGAGGAAGTTGAAGCGGATCGACGGCGGATCGTCGACGCCGGGCCCGCTGATCCGGCACCAGCCGCGGGCATCGGGGCGGATGTGCTCGGCCAGGATGGTAAAGCCCGAGAACGGCAGCGGCTTGAGGTCCTCGCCCGTGCACCACGCCATGAACGTCACCATCATGTCGGGCGTCCGGATATGCGGAGCGCTGTGGATGAAGGTGTTGGAATAGTTGCCGTTGTCCGCGAACGGCCCGGTGCGGAACAGAAGGTAGCGCAGCAGCTCCTTTCCGCCCAGAAGCGGGTTATTGTAGATGTCGTTCACCGTTGACCTGTCGGCCGAGCGGAACTCCAGCCCGATGCCGAAATGGTCCTGCAGGTGCTCGCCCACATCTGCCAGCGGATGCGCGACCTCGACCCCCTTCTCGCGCAACAACTCCGCCGGCCCGATGCCCGAGCGCTGGAGGATCTGGGGAGAGTTGTAGACCCCGCCGCACAGCACGACCTCGCGCCGGGGGCGGGTGGTGCGCCGCCCGTCCGGCGCCTTCCAGGTGACGCCGGTGACGCGGGTGCCGTCCATCTCGATCCGCTCGACCGTGGCGCGGGTGCGGATGTCGATGTTCCGCGCCATCGGCCCGCGCAGGTATCCCGCCGCCGTGGACCAGCGCCGCGCGTTGCGCGTGGTGGTCTGCACGTATCCTGTCCCCAGCTGCGCCGCACCGTTGAAATCGTCGTTGCGCGGCGCGCCCAGCTTTTCCGAGGCGGCGTGGAACGCCTCGCCCAGCCGGTGGGGCGAGGGCAGGTCGGACACCGCCACCGGGCCGCCGCTGCCGTGGAACTGGTCGGGCCCCCGTTCCTGGTGCTCGCATTTCTTGAAATACGGCAGCACTTCGGCCCAGGACCAGCCGTCGCAGCCTCGCGCCGCCCAGCCGTCGAAATCCTCTGGCTGGCCGCGCATGTAGATCATCCCGTTGATCGACCCGGTGCCGCCCAGAACCTTGCCGCGCGGCTGGAACAGGCGCCGCCCGTTCAGGTTCGGCTCGGGCTCCGAGGTGTAGCACCAGTTCACCGAAGGGTTGGAATACAGCCGGGCGTAACCCAGCGGGATGTGAATCCAGGGGTTGCGGTCGCGGCCGCCCGCCTCGAGCAGCAGCACCCGGTGGCCCGCCTCCGACAGCCGACCGGCCACCACGCAGCCCGCCGACCCGGCCCCGATCACAACGAAATCGTAGTCGCCGTCGTCCATCGTCTCTCGCGTCCCGTATCCGCCGGCGCGCAGCGGCGCCGCTCCTCCATCGCGGGGGAAGTCCCGTGACGGACCCCGATCGTTCCACGGCGCGAAGCCGGCAAGAACGGCCGAAGTGTCCATTTTGGACCGGATCACACTTCCGGCGGCGGGCGGGCCGGGGTACCTCTTGATCCGGGGAGGACGAAACCGGCGGATGACACGCGAAGAATTGCTGCGGGTTCTCAGTTTCGTGGACAAGGCGCGCGGGATCTCCGAGGCGCGCACCGCGCTCGCCCGGACGGACCCGCGCTGGAACATCATCTCCTACGCGATGCGGCGGCATCTCGAGGGGCGGCTCCTGACGATCACCTCGGCGGCCAGCGCGGCGGGGGTGCCCTATGGCACGGCGATGCGACGGATCGGCGACCTGGTGGACGAGGGCTATCTGCTGCGCCGCCGCCGGTCCGAGACGAGCAAGTCGTTCTCGCTGCATCCCACGCGCAAGCTGATCGAGGAATACGAATCCTACGCGCTCCAGCTCAAGGCGCTGGTGGGCCAAACCTTCGGCTTCTCGAACGGCGAGGGCGCGATCGACGACTTCTACTTCGGCGGCTACTACATGGCCTCGCGCATCCTGTCCTATCCCACGGCCATGCGCGCCGGGGTCGGCTTCGACCGAAAGGTGCGGATCCTGTCGCCAGTCGATCCGACGTTCAAGACGCTCAGCGATTTCTCGTCCAACCTCAACGAGTTGTGCGGCACCAACGTCGAGGTCGTGACGCTGCCGCTGGACGCGCTCCACGCCGAGATCATGGAGAATCACGCCCGCGGCAACCAATCCTACGACCTCGTCGCGGTGGACCTGCCGTGGATCGGCCAGCTCGCCTGCCAGGGCATCATCGAACCGCTGGGCGAGATCATCGCCGCCGAGCGCTATTCGGCGTCCGATTTCCACACCGCGGCGTGAAAGGGCTCGGCCTATAACGGCGAGCAGTACGGCCTGCCGATCCAGCCGACGCCCGAGTTGCTGTTCTGTCGCGCCGACCTGTTCGCCGAGGCGGGGCTGGCGATCCCGAGCACCACCGACGAAGTGCTGTTCGCGGCCCGGACGCTGCACCGCTCGGCGATGAACCTGTCGGGTATCGTGATGAACTTCGGCCGCGGCACGCCGGTCGCGCATACCTTCGTGCAGACGCTGGCCGATTTCGGCCAGCCGGTGATCGCGCTGACCCCGCGGGGCGAGGGCTTCGACCTCGACGAGATCACGGGCGAGAACTTCCGCCCGATGATCGACACGCCGGCGGGCCAGGCCACCGCGGAATATCTGCTGGAGCTTCTGGCCTATGCCCATCGCGACAGCCTGAAATGCGACTGGGACCGGCGCATCGCGATCTTCTCGCAGGGGCACGCGGCGATGACCTATGGCTGGACGATCCGGGCGGGCTCGTTCGAGCTCGAGGAGGCCTCGCCCGCCTATGGCCGGGTCGAGTACGTGCCCCATCCCGCGGCGCCGGGGGCGCGGCGCGTCTCGCCGATCGGGGGTTTCTCCCTGGCAATTCCGGCGGGGCTGGGGGCCGCGCGGACGCAGCGGGCGTGGCGGGTGATGGAATACCTGACGCGGCCCGAACTGATGAAGTGGTACGCCCAGAACGGCAACCTGACGAGCCCGCGCTTCTCGACCTCGGCGGACCCCGAGGTGCAGGCGATGACCAAGCTTTTCGGCCGCGTCGACGCGATGGAGCGGCGGGGCGAGCTGCAGACATGGCCGCGCCCGCCGGTGCCCGAGTTCCACGACATCCTCGGCGTGCTGGGGGCCGAGATCCACGCTATGCTGATGGGCGAAAGCACCGTCGCCCACGCGCTTTCCACGGCGCAGGGCCGGGTCGATGCGATCATGCGGGCGAACGGGCGGTACTGAGCGCTCAGGCGGCGCGGACGTCCTCCCACATGCGGCGGGCGGACGAGCGCTGCATCGCCTCGACCGTCTCCTGCACCGCCAGCGCCTCGCGGAAATCAGGAAACAGGGGGCCGGTGCCGCCGATGCCCTGGATCAGCTCGGCGACCTCGATCACCTTGAGGTCGTTGAAGCCCAGGTGATGCCCCGGCGCGGGACAGAACGCGCCATAGGGCGGATGCTCGGGCCCCGCCTCGATCCGGGTAAAGCCGGACCGGCCGGACATGCCCGACCACAGCAGAAGCTCGTTCATCCTCTCCTGGCTGAAGGCCACCGCGCCGCGCGTGCCGGTGATCTCGAAGGACAGGTCCATCGTCCGTCCCGTGGCCGCCCAGTTTGCCTCGATGCTGCCCTCGGCGCCGCTGGCGAAGGTCACGAGCGCATGGGTCATGTCGTCGACCTCGACCGGCGCCGTCTCGGACGCGCCGGGGGCGCGGGGGCGGTCGGGAAAGATCGTGCGGCAGGACGCCGAGGTGCGCGTGATCGGTCCCACCAGATACCGCGCGAGCGAGATGACGTGGCTGCCGATATCCGCCAGCGCGCCGCCGCCATGGGGGTCGGTGCGGAACGAATGGGGCGCGTCCGAGCGGGCCATGTAGTTCTCCGCATGGCGGCCGTGAAAGCCGGTGATCTCGCCGATCTCGCCCGCGGCCACGATCTGCCGGGCGAGCCGGATCATCGGGTTGCGCAGGAAGTTGAAGCCCACCAGCGTCGGCACCCCTGCCGCATGCGCAGCCTCGGTCATCCGCCGGGCCGAGGCGGCGGTCGTCGACAGCGGCTTCTCGCAATAGACCGCCTTTCCCGCCGCTACGGCCGACAGGACGATCGGCTCGTGCAGCACGTTCGGCGCCGTGACGGCGACGACATCGACCTCGGGGTCGGCGGTCAGCGCCGACCAGTCGGCGGTGGCACGGGCGAAACCCAGCGCGGCCGCGTTCCGCTGCGCCGCCGCGTCCGAGATGTCGGCCAGAACCGCCAGAGCGGGCCGGCGGGGCAGGTCGAACAGCCCGCCGACCGAGCGGAAGGCGTTGGCATGGCAGCGGCCCATGAAGCCCGCGCCGACAAGGCCGACGCCGAGAACGGGTTTCTGCATCACGCCACCTCGCTTTCCACCGCGGCGGGCGCCTGCCGCGACACCGCCTCGATCAGGTTCTGCTCGGTCATGCTGTCGCCCGAGAACTCGCCCGCGACGCGGCCCTCGGACATGGTCAGGACCCGGTGGCTGACGCCCAGCACCTCGGGCATCTCGGAACTGATGACGATCACCGCGAGACCCTGCTCGGCGAGCCCCGCGATCAGCTCGTGGATGGCCGATTTCGAGCCCACGTCGATGCCCCGTGTCGGCTCGTCCAGGATCACCAGCTTGGGCTCGGCGCAGAGCCACTTGGCCAGCACGAATTTCTGCTGGTTGCCCCCCGACAGCAGCGACACGGGCTGTTCGGGACCGGTGGTCTTGATCGACAGCCGCTCGCGGTAGCGGTCGAACACCGCGCGCTCCTGGCGTTCCTGCATGACGCGCAGGCGCGAGAACAGGCGCAGGTGGGGCAGGGTGATGTTCTGCCGTCCCCCCATCCCGAGGATCAGGCCCTGTTCCTTGCGGCTTTCGGGCACCAGCGCCATGCCTATCTCGATCGCCTTGCGCGGCTTGGGAAACGCCGTCTCTTCGCCCCGCCAGAACAGCCGCCCGGCGTCGGGTTTGCGGATGCCGAAGATCGTCTCGACCACCTCGGACCGCCCGGCGCCGACCAGACCGTAGAGCCCCAGCACCTCGCCCTCGCGGACCGAGAAGCTCACGTCGCGGAACAGCCCCGCCTTGGTCAGCCCCTCGACCCGAAGCGTCTCGGCGCCGAAATCGGCGCGGGCGCGGTGAAAATAGCTGTCCAGGTCGCGGCCGATCATCATCCGCGTGATCTCGGCGATGCCGGTGTCGCGGGTCTCGACCGTGCCCTGCACCGCGCCGTCGCGCAGCACGGTGATGCGGTCGGTGATCTCGAAGATCTCGTCCATCTTGTGCGAGATGTAGACGATCCCCACGCCCGCGGCGCGCAGCCGCTCGATGGTCTGGAACAGCTGCACCTTCTCGCCCTCGGTGAGCGAGGCGGTGGGTTCGTCGAAGATCACGAGATTGGCGTTGAACGCCTGCGCGCGGGCGATCTCGACCATCTGCTGCCGCGCGATCGACAGGGTGCCCACCCGCGCGGTCGCGCCGAAATCGCAACCCAACGCATCGAGCGCCGCCTGCGCGTCGGCCCGCAGCTTGCGCTTGTCCAGCACGCCCAGCCGGTTCGTCGGCCACGCGCCGAGATAGATGTTCTCGGCCGCCGACAGTTCCGGCGACAGCGACAGCTCCTGGTGGATCAGCAGGATGCCGCGGTTGCGCGCCTCGAGCGGCGAGGTCAGGCGCACGGCCTCGCCCCGATGGACGATCTCGCCGCTGTCGGGCTTGTAGAGCCCGGCCAGCACCTTCATCAGCGTGGACTTGCCCGCGCCGTTCTCGCCCACCAGCGCGTGCACCTCGCCCGCGCGGATGTCGAAGCTCACGTCGTCCAGCGCGCGCACGCCGGGAAAGGTCTTGGTGATCCCCGAGACCGAAAGCACCGTCTGGTTCATCGCGCGCCCTCCCGCATTTCCACCAGTCTGTTGAGGCCGAGCGCCAGGATCAGGACCGATCCCATGACCATCAGCTCGACGTAGTTCGGCGTGTTCAGAAGCCGCAGCCCGTTGCGCAGCACCGCCAGCGTCAGCACGCCGCCGACCGTCATCCACAGGCTGCCGTAGCCGCCCTGCAGCCGCGTGCCGCCCAGCACCACGGCGATGATCGTCCACAGCTCCCAGATGCGGCCGGCATTGGGCTCGGCAGTGCCCAGCCGCATCGACAGGAGGATCCCGGCGATCCCCGCCATCGCGCCGCAGATGCCGAAGTTGATGACCTTGTGCCGTTTGATGTTGATGCCCGCGTCGTGCGCGGCCTCGATGTTGTCGCCGACCGAGTAGGTCTCGCGCCCGTGGCGGGTGCTGGACAGGACCCACTGGAACATCGCCGCCAGTCCGAGAAAGATCATCGCCGTCAGCGACAGCGGCCCGAGATAGACCTCGGCCAGCTCGGTATAGCTGAAATCCTCGACCATCAGGGCGTTCTCGCCGGTATAGACGAAGACGAGCCCGCGGATGCCGATCAGCCCGCCCAGCGTCACGATGAACGAGTGCATCCCCGAAAAGACGACCAGCAGCCCGTTCAGCACCCCCAGCGCGGTGCTCGTGAGGAAGGCCAGCCCGATCGCCGGCCACACGCCGACCGCGGGTTGCAGCCCGATCGCCAGCGCGCCGGCCAGCGCGAGGTTGGCGCCGACGCTCAGGTCGATCTCGCCGTTGAGGATGACCAGCGTCATGCCGATGGCGAGGATGCCGATGAAGGCGCCCTGCGTCAGGATGTTGCCCATGTTGTTCGTCGTCAGGAAATACGGCGTTGCGCCGGAGAACACGGCGATGGCCAGCACGAGGAACAGCCAGATATGGTTGCGCAACAGCGCGCGGGTCGCGTGCGTCATGGCGCCCGCGCGCTGCGGGGTGGTGTGGATTGCGGTCATGCGAACACCTTTCCGCGCTTGGCGGCGAGGTCGATCCAGACCGCCGCGATGATGATCGCCCAGGTCACGAGCCACTGGACGTAATAGGGAAAGCCCATCAGAAGCAGGCCGTTCTGGATGAAGCCGAGCATCGCGATGCCGATCACGGTGCGCCAGATGCTGCCCGAGCCGCCCATCAGCGACGTGCCGCCCAGGATGATGCCGGCCAGCACCGTCAGCTCGTAGCCCTGTCCGATGGTGTTCTGCGCGCCCATCACGCGGCTGCCCATGACCACCGCCGCCAGCGCGGTCGCCAGCCCCGACAGCAGGTAGGCGCAGAACACCGTCAGCCGCGCGTCGATGCCCGAGAACACGCTCGTCACCTGGTTGCCGCCCACGGCATAGACCGAGCGCCCGAACACCGTGCGCCGCAACAGAAAGCTCGCCGCCCCCGCGCTGCCGAGGAACAGGATCACCGGCACCGGGATGCCGGCCACGCTGCCGCGGCCGAAGACCCCGAACCAGCTCTGGTCCGCGCCGACGACGTTGACGTTGGAGCCGCCGGAATACCACAGCGTCACTCCGTTCAGGAGCGACAGCATCGCCAGCGTCACGATCAGCGCGTTGAACCCCAGGTAGCCGACGAGCAGCCCGTTCCACGCCCCGATCGCCAGCCCCGCCAGGAGCGTGCACAGGATGGCAAGGCCGGGGCCCAGCGTGTTGTGCTGGTCCACCACGATGACCGTCAGCAGCGTCAGCATCGACCCGACCGACAGGTCCAGCCGCCCGGTCACCACCACGAAGGTCACGCCGAGCGCGATCAGCCCGGTGATCGACACCTGCCGCAGCACGTCGAGGATATTGCCCGGTGTCAGGAACGCGTCGTTGCCCAGCGCAACGCCCGCCAGGAACAGCCCGAAGGCCAGGATGAGGCCGTGCCGTTGCAGCAGGCCGCGCCAGTTGATCGTCATGGATATGTCCTCCCGTCCCTTACGCTACGGCGGGGGGCAGGGGCGCGAACACAGTCATTCGGTCCATTTTGAATCTCGCGGTCCCGGGCGGACGTGACCGCGGGACTCCGGGCTTTGGTCAGATTTGGACATCATGGCTGTTGTGAAAGAGCCGCCCTCCCGGATGATCAAAGGGGATGGCGCCGGAGCGGGAGGAGCACCGCCCGCCGGCGCCGGAACCGAGAAATGGGGAGGACACCATGAAGAACGCGAACGCGCTTGCCCGCCTGGCGGCGGCCGCCGTGATCCTGGGGGCCGGGACGGCCGCGGCCCAGGAGGCGCCGGACTGGCTGGGCGGCGAGCTGAGGAAGCCGCTGTCGGAGACGCGCATCGGCATCACCGTGCTCTATCCGGGCTCGAACGCCTACCAGGCGAAATACGCCGAGACGGCCGAGCAGTACACCCAGGAGCTGGGGCTCGACGCGACGGTGATGGACCCGCAGGGCGATCCGGCGACGCAGTTCAACCAGATCCAGGACATGGTCTCGCAGAACATGGACGCGATCGTGGTCTGGCCGACCTCGCAGAACGCGCTGATCCCGGCGATCCGCGACGCGGCGCGCGGGGACATTCCCGTCATCACCTCGAACTCGCCCATCGGCGAGGCGGGCCGCCGCTACGTGCAGGCCCATACCGGGCCGGACGACTGCACCCAGGCCGCGCAGGCGGCCGAGATGCTGGGCAACGCGCTGGAGGGCGAAGGCGACATCGTCGTCGTCGAGGGCACGCCGGGCTACACCGTGTCGATCCTGCGCAAGAACTGCTTTCTCGACACGCTGGCCGACCAGTTTCCCGACGTGACCATCGTCGCCAGCCAGACCGCCGAGTGGAACCGCGAGAAGGCGCAGACGGTGATGGAGACCTACCTCACCCAGTACGGCGACCAGATCGACGGGGTCTATGCCTTCGACGACGGCATGGGGCTGGGCGTGATCTCGGCGCTGAAGGGCGCGGGCAAGGCGCCGGGCGACGTCAAGGTCGTCACCGCCAACCAGTTCGGCGAGGGCTGGGACATGATGAAGGAGGGCTGGATGACCGGCTCAAACAAGCAATCCCCGGTCGACGACGCGATCCTGGCGATCCAGACGGCGGTGAAGGTGGCCAACGGCATCGAGGTGCCCGAGCTTCAGACCATCGAGACGCCCAAGGTCACGCCGGAGACTGTCGAGGAATTCGAGCGCCCCACCTGGTAGGCGCCGCGAAACCTATCTCTCCCGGTGGGGGCGTGCGCCACGGCGCGCGCCCCTTTTTGGTTGTGTCGTGGGTCGAGTGCTGTCGCCGGCAGCGTCGATGACGCTGCGATGATTGCTCCGAGTCCAAACTGCAAAATTCCGCGCCGCGCACATATCGATACGGCGGGGAGCTGCCGTTCGCTGCGCTCAGTACGGATGACTGCTTCGCGGGCCTAAGTTCCTGCTTCCTGCAAATGAAAAGTTAATGCGCGAGCATCTCGCCATATGAATGGATGACGGTCGCCTTCCGCTGAATCGTTGACTATCTAGGTCCAATGGCAGACTTACTGGTTTAGGCCGAGGTGATTTTTAAGCTGACAGCGGAGTATGCAGATGCACACCACTGACGATAATTTATATGCCCTCTTAGAGCGCCTTCCTAGAAGCACTTCATCCCGGCCCCAAAGCGGATTTGCAGCTGCGAGCGCAGTAGCTCGGGCTCATTCAAGCCTGATCGATGAAATATTTAAATGCCTTAAAAATCACCAGGATCTTTCCTACGAAGGGCAACTGTTTTTTGATATCGGTCAGCTGCATATCCATCCCTACACTGGGGCAATATCACTCGCTGCTTATGCTGTTTCACAGGGTCCCAGCAGAGCAATTAATTGGTATCGTGGCGTAATAAATACTGAATCTGCCCGAATAAGGCACGCAGGCCTTATATCTGGTTTGATGGTGAAAGAAAAATTGGATTTCTCAAATGGAGTATCGATTTTACCCTTCGAACAAGCAGGCGATAGCCCCCAGGTGACTACCTTTCGATCACTATCGATGGCGCACCCGTTGCAGAACGTGCTCGGCACCCACTTTAACGCGTTGGCTTTTAAGGAAATTAGGCACGACAGGACCGAAAAAGTCCCAAAACAACCTATAAATCATGGTGTGATTTCTGCGATCGAAGACGTTCTTATCGGGTGTATATTAAACAAGGGTCTGGCCCCTGCGCTCACCGTCAATTGGACTGAATTTCTGGATCCAGAACTGCAAGCTGCCGAGGCCAGTTGGGGTACCGCCGGGTTCCCGCAAGAAGCGCCCGTATCTTCAGGGCGAGTGCTTCAATCCAATGACCTTCCAAACATCGAACTTTTTCTCGCAATGATGCCGGCTCTTAAAGAAAAAATGCGTGTGGCTTTGTCGCGCGTCGGCCTCGCCCGACGGAAACACACATGCGCAAATAAAGCGATTGAATACAGTATCGCCCTTGAAGCGCTTCTCAGTGATGGCAACACTGAAATGACGCATAAGATCGCAACGCGTGCGGCAATCATTCTTGGCGAAAGCTATGAAGAACGCGCCCAATACCGAAAGCTAATTAAGAATCTCTATAAAGTTCGCAGTCGGGCAGTGCATGGAGAAGATGTTTCAAAGGATAACGATTTTGATATTATTGAAGAAAGTGAGGACGCGATTTCAAATTTGTTGTTGGTCGCTGCTAAGCGCGGCAAAGAGTTCGACTTCGATCAAATCGATTTGAATGGAGAAGTTTAGCCTGAGCCTAGAACGTACAGAATGGGTTTCACACTTATGGAAAATTCTTCAAGTTTGCATTTATTAAAGAGGGCTCAAAACAACCGTTCGTCGAGAGCTACATGAATGTCCGTAGAGGGCCGAGAGAGGACTTGTAGTTTCGGAGCAGTAACGGCAGTTCCGTCCCACACCCCAACCATTCGAGACGATGACCTCCGTGGCGGCCAGCCAACATCGCGTGGGGCGCCTCCGCCGCGATGGATCACGACTCCAGTGCGCCCGGGTCGAGCTCCAGCCGCCAGTAGACGCCGCCTTCGCGGTATTCGATCCGGGCGCTGCCGTTGGCGGCGAGGTTCTGCGCTTCGATGACCGACGTGCCGAGGCCTGTGGAATCGGGTGGCGTGACCGCTGGCCCGTTGCTCTCCTGCCATTCGAGGATCGTGCGTCCGTTCTGCCGGTGCCAGCTGACGTCGAGTTGTCCGTCCGATGTGGAGATGGCGCCGTACTTGGACGCGTTGGTCGCCAGTTCGTTCATCACCATCGACAGGTCGAACGAGGCGCGGCTGGTCAGGGTCGTCTCGGGGCCGGCGATCGTGACCTGCGCGGGGTCGATGGCGTAGGGGACCACATGCGTCTCGACGATCTGCCTGAGCGACAGCGCCTGGCTCGGCTCGCTCGACAGACGCGTCTGTGCCTGGACCGCCGAGGACAGCCGTTCGCCGAAATCCCTGCGGAAGCTCTCGAGGTCCGGCGCGCGGCGGGCGGTCAACTGGAAGAGCCCGGTGATCACGGCCAGCGTGTTGCGGGTCCGGTGCCGCAGTTCGTCCAACAGGAAGGCCTGCCGGCGCTCACTCGCTGCCAGCTCGTCGAGCATGCGGGCGATCTCGAACTGGCGCTCGCGGAAATTGACCTGCGCCTGCACCGCCGAGGCCAGCGCCTTGGGCCCCACCGGACGGTCGAGAACCAGCACCGGCAGGTGCCGATCGTCCTGCCGCAGGCGTTCCACCGCGGGCGGCGGCGGAAGCGACGGCTCCAGTAGCGCGACCACGGGCGGCATCGACCATTCAGGCTCGCGCGCCCACATCCCGGCCAGGATTTCGCCGACGCACGTGCCCGCCCCCTCGTGGGCGAGCACGATGACCAGCGCGTCGCACGGCGCGGTGCCCACCGCGCGCGCCAACGCGTCCGGGTCGGCGCAGATCTCGATTCGGCGACCCGGGGCGTCGATCGCTTGCGCGATTTCGGACGCGTCGCTGCCGAGGGGCGCGTGAACGAGAATACACGCTGTGTCGGACGCGGGGAGGGGCTCGGCCGATTGCCGTTCGCCGTCAGAAGACATGGACTTCCTCAACGTTCAGCTTTGGACATCCGGTGCTATCCGCGAGACATGCACGTGTCCCGGCCGGATGATCAACTCCTCGATGCCGCGCTCGTGTTCGCTGTGGCGTTTCTTCAGCACGGCGAGCGAGCGCCGGATGCTGGCATCGGAGGGGTATTGCCGCAGCATGATGATCGCGTCGGCCAGGTAGCTCGCGTTCATGTCCGAGCTGGGCGGTTCGCCCATCAGCCCCTGTTGCGCAACCGTGAGGACGACAAGGCATCCCTGCCGCGTCAGGTACTGGATCAGCGCGTGCAGGTGCGTCTCGGCATTGTCGCGCGCGGGCAGCGCCGACAGGTAGCCGGTCAGGCTGTCCAGGACGATGACGGAGGAGCCCGAGGACGCCTCGTCGATCACGTGGCGCGACAGCGCGCCGGGCGACGTCTCGGCCGGTTCGAAATGGTTCATCGTGATCCGCCCCTCGGCCTCGTATCCATCGAGGCTCATGCCGAGGCTGGTGGAGCGGGAGCGGAACACTTCGGGGCGTTCCTCGAACAGGAAGAGCGAGGCGCGTTTTCCCACGGCGGCGGCCGATGTCGCGATGAGGGTCGAAAGGGTGGACTTGCCGCTTCCGGACTGGCCGGCGATCAGCAGCGAGGTCCCGAGTTCGAGCCCGCCGCCCAGCATCTCGTTCAGCGCGGGCTCGGTCACCCTGATCTGTTCGTTGGTCAGCGTCGTCTCGCCCCGCTCGGAGGGGATGACGCGCGGAAAGACCTCGAGCCCGCCGTGCCGGATGCGGAAGTCGTGCAGCCCCTCGCGGAAGGTGGCGCCGCGCATCTTGAGGATGTTCAGCGTGCGCTCGATCTGGCCGATGCTCGGCGCTGCGGCCCGCAGCTGGATCGAGCCGTGGACCGTGCCGCGCTCGAAGCTCTCCTCGGCGCCGAAGGCGGAATGGTCGAGCAGCAATGTCGTCGCGCCGAGGTCCCGTGCGACCCGTTGCAGATGCAGCAGCTTGCGCCGAAAATCGATCGGACTGGCCGAGAGCAGCCGCAGTTCGAGCAGGGAGTCGAAGACGAAGAGGTCCGGCCGATACTCCTGCGCCGCCGCGACGGCGGTGTCGAGCAGGGCCTGCAGATCGGCGCTCTCGGTCGAGACCGAGACGCCGGCGCCGTGATCCGCCAGTTGCGGCGAGACGATGTCGATCCCGTCCAGGCTCATCCCGTGGGAGGCCGCGATGGAGGCGAGTTCCTCCTCGCTCTGGGCGACGCTGACGATCAGACCTCTCCGGCCCTGGCGTGCGGCATGGACGAGCGATTGCAGCGCCAGGGTGGTCTTGCCGGTGCCGGGTTCCCCCTCGACCAGGTAGGTGCGGCCAGCGGGAAGCCCGCCGTCCAGAACCCGGTCCAGGCCGCGCACCCCGGTCTCGATCTTCGCACCGGTGTCATCGCCGCCCGGCGGTGTCTCGCCCTTCATTGAGGCACTCCGCGCCGGCTGACGCCGCGGCGTCCGGATGCGTGGAGGGGGGCGGTCGCGATCGGCGACCGCGCGGCATCGTCTTGGTATGTATCGGTCGTCATGCCCATAGCCATTGGTTCTAATTCGAAGGGTGGAAGACGGGACTGTAGACAGCCGCATCGTTCCTGTCAGTACGGCAGCGTACATAAAGGAGAGGGTCTTTCAATACTTGCGGTTTTCCGGGAGTAACGTCGCGTAGGCATTGCGCACCAGCTGGTAGCATTCGCAGCTGGCGGCCTTGAGCCCGGCAGGATCGGCGATCTGGATGCGGCCGCGGTCATACGCGATGAGGCCTTCCCCCTTCAGCGTGACCATCGCCTCGGACACCGTCGCGCGGCGGACCCCGAGCATCTCGGCGAGGAAGCCGTGGGTGAGGTCCATCACCACCGTGTCGCTGCGGTCCTGCATGGTGAGAAGCCATCGGGCGAGGCGCTGCCGCGTGGAGTGGGCTCCATTGCAGGCGCCGGAGACCATGACCTGATAGAACACCGCCCGCACGGTCGAGAACAGCGCCGCCTCGAATGCCGGCCGGGCCGTGCGGAGGGTCGCGAACGCCTCGACCGGAAGCTTCAGCGCCATTCCGGCCAGCTGGACCTCGTTGCTGTTGAGCTGGCGCGGATGACCCAGGATCAGGCCGATCCCGGTGCAGGCCTCGCGACCGATATTCGCCATCTCGATGCTGGTGCCGTCGCTGTAGGTCGCGATGGTCGAGATGACCGCGGTTTCCGGGAAATGCATCGCGCTGGTCGTCTCGCCGACACGGTCGAGCCGCGTGCGGGCCGTCAGCTCGACACGCTCGCATTTCGCGAGGATGGCGGTTCGGTCGTGCCCGTCCAGCGCGGTCAGGACGCGGTTTCTTGTCAGAACTTCCATGCTGCTCCGATGCCGGGCCTGCGTCGAACCGCACTGATCGCCGGGCTACTCGGGACGCGCACACCATTACGGCCGAGCGGCTCGGATCCTAGGTGCCGCTCGATGCGCTGTCTCCGTTTTTTGGGGCGGGGACGTTGCGCCACCACGCCTCGGCGGGGTCGACGCCCCAGAGTTCCTTCAACGCCTCGCGCAGGCTGAAGACCCCGTCATAGAGCGGCGCCCCGACGATGGCGCCGGCGAGCTTTCGTCTGGCGGCCATTCCCCCGACCTGGCCCGTGGTCCGGATGATGTCGCTTCCGATGACCGGCGTTCTGACATGGGCGGCAATGACCTCGGCGGCGGCGAGCTTGGCCGACGGGGACATCGTCGTGTCGGCGGTCTCTTCCACGACGATGCCGGACAGGGCCATGCGGTCGAACCGTCTGGCATACGCGATCGGGTCGATCGGCCGGCCGCTGGCGCTGGTGTGGCCGGCCAGGGCGTTTCCGTCCGTGGAGACGCTGATGAGGATACGATAGGGAAACCGCTTGGAGGCGCTCTCGACCAGCGAGGGATAGCGATACGCCTCGTCGCCGATGACGACCGAATCCACGCCCGCGGCCATCCACGCCTCGACATCCGCCAGGCTGTGAACGCCGCCCGAGACCTCGACCGGGATCGGCACCGCCGCCGCGATATTGCTGATCAGGGCGAGGTTCTCTTCCGCGCCGTCGTCTTCGGCATCGAGATCGACCAGGTGAAGCCACTCGGCCCCCTGTTCGACGAATTCACACGCGATCTCCGTCGCGTCGCCGTAGACCTCCGGCTTGCCGGGAGCCCGTGGATGCGAGACGCACTGGCCATCGCGGATTGCAATTTCTGGATACAGGATCACTGGTGTCCCTCCGTGTCAGCACATGCCAACACACACCGCCCGATTGCTTCCGGGGAAGTTGGTGCATGGATGCGCACGTTCTCGTTTGAAACTGGAACCGCGACTACACTTCGCCGTCGCCGCGCACCGCTGACTGAACACTCGTCGACTTGTCGAACGTAGGTCGCCAGGGAAAAGTTCCCTGATGGCGGGAACGATCTGACGTGATGGGATGTTGCGCCACTTCGGCGCGTCCGGCAACCGCCGCCGCGACCTGTCGGGGAGGGGCGTTCCGCGGGTGCGCTCGCGCCGTTATTCCAGGATCATCGCGCCGCCGGTCGGGACGCCGCGGGCGCGCGCTTCCTCGAGGACGTGCATGCCGCGCTCGATGATGGTGCGGTTCGAGCCCGGAACGAGCTCCAGCGCGTCGGCCTCCGATTCCGCGATCGCGAGCCAGGTGACGTTGCGCGACCCGCTCTCGGCGCTCGCTTCGGCGTGCTGGCTTTGTATGACGAAACCGTCCATGCCGAAGAGCTAGCGTCGGGACAGGCCGGGGCAACGGCAGGTAAGCCGGCTGCCGCCAGCCTGCGGAGGGTGCTTGGGCACGGTAATCCGTTGGCTTTGCGAAAATTATTGGTCGTTCCGGAGGGGCCGCCCGGGCGTCGCGCAATGCGTCGAAGCGCCGACAGGTCTGTTGGTAGAGGCGCTGAACTCATGGGCGCTTAATGCAGGCTGGTAGGCCCGGAGGGACTTGAACCCCCAACCAAAGCGTTATGAGCGCTCTGCTCTAACCAATTGAGCTACAGGCCCTCCAGCGCTGTCTCATTAGCAGAGCGCGAGGGTGCGTCAAGCGCCGCGGGACGGGCGGGGGCGGCGCTGGGGTCGGTGCCGAGGACGCGGGCGAGGACGTCCATCTTCTCGCGCTCGGCATCGGTGAAGGTGTCGGGGTCGCCGTCGATCTCGGCAAGCGCGCGGAGCGAGGGCGCCTCGTCCTGCGGGGCAGCCACGCCGGTCAGGGCGGAGAGGCCGGTTGCCAGAGCGGCGAGGGTGGGAATCAAGAGATGAAGCTTCATGTGCCGCCAACACGTGCGGGCCGCGCTTGTTCCGCCCGTTGGGATCGTCTATCGCGGGCGCGCCTGACCCTAGGAGAGCCCCAGAGATGAGCGAGAAGCGCGGACTGACCTATGCCGAGGCCGGTGTCGACATCGCCGCCGGCAACACGCTGGTCGACCGGATCAAGCCCCACGCGAAGCGCACCACCCGTGCCGGCGTCATGGCGGGGCTGGGCGGCTTCGGTGCGCTGTTCGACCTGAAGGCGGCGGGCTATGACGACCCGGTGCTGGTGGCGGCGACGGACGGCGTGGGCACCAAGCTGCGGATCGCGATCGACACCGGGCACCTGGACACGATCGGCATCGACCTGGTGGCGATGTGCGTCAACGACCTGGTGTGCCAGGGGGCCGAGCCCTTGTTCTTCCTCGACTATTTCGCCACCGGCGCGCTTGAGGTGGACGCCGCCGAGCGCGTCGTCGCCGGGATCGCCGAGGGCTGCGCGCAATCGGGCGCGGCGCTGATCGGGGGCGAGACGGCCGAGATGCCGGGGATGTACGGCGCGGGCGATTTCGACCTGGCGGGCTTTGCCGTGGGCGCGATGGAGCGGGGCACCGCGCTGCCCGACGGTGTGCAGACCGGCGACGTGATCCTGGGGCTGGCCAGCGACGGGGTCCATTCCAACGGCTATTCGCTGGTGCGCCGCATCGTCGAGCGCTCGGGCCTGTCGTGGGAGGCGCCGTGCCCGTTCGGCGACGGCGAGGGCACGCTGGGCGCGGCCCTGCTGGCGCCGACGCGGCTTTACGTCCGGCCCGCGCTGGCGGCTCTGCAGACGGGCGGTGTCCGGGCGCTGGCCCATGTCACCGGCGGCGGGCTGACCGAGAACCTGCCGCGCGTTCTGCCCGAGGGCGCGGGCGCCCATGTCGACCTGTCGGGCTGGACGCTGCCGCCGGTCTTCGAATGGCTGGCCGCCGAGGGTGGGCTGGCGCGCGAAGAATTGCTGCGCACCTTCAACGCCGGGATCGGCATGGCGGTCGTGGTGTCGCCCGAGAGCGAGGCGGCGGTGCGCACCGCGCTGGCCGAGGCGGGCGAGACGGTGGTGTCGCTGGGCGCGGTCGAGCCGGGGTCTGACGTGCGCTTTACCGGCGACTTCGCCTGAGCCATGCGGGTCGCGCTGCTGATCTCGGGCTCGGGCTCGAACATGGTCGCGCTGGCGCGGTCGATGACCGGGGCGCACCCGGCGCGGCCGGTGCTGGTCGTGTCGAACCGGCCCGGCGCGGGCGGGCTCGACAAGGCGGCGGCGATGGGGATCGGGACCGCCTGCGTCGATCATAGGGCCTACGACGGCCGGGCGCCGTTCGAGGAGGCGCTGGACGCCGAGCTGCGCCGCGCATCGCCGGACCTGATCTGCCTTGCGGGCTTCATGCGCATCCTGACGCCGGACTTCGTGTCGCGCTGGGAGGGGAAGATGCTGAACATCCATCCCTCGCTGCTGCCGGCCTATCCCGGGCTAGACACGCACGGCCGCGCCATCGCGGCGGGCGACCGGGTGGCGGGGTGCAGCGTGCACCGTGTGACGGCCGAACTGGACGCGGGCCCGGTGCTGGGGCAGGCGGTGGTGCCGGTGGTCGCCGGTGACACGTCTGACACGCTGGCGGCGCGGGTGCTCAGGGCCGAGCACAGGCTCTATCCCGAGGTTCTGCGGCGGGTCGCCGGGGATGGGCCGCTGCCGGTGACGCTTCGCTGACCCTTTCCTTCCGTGGCCCGATTGCGTATCAGGTGCGCCACGTCCACGACATGAGACCGGACAAGTAGCCACTTCGCATGATCACTATCACCACGACCGAGGCGCTCGCCGCCTTCTGCGACCGGGCCCGGTCGCATCCCTACGTTACCGTCGATACCGAGTTCCTGCGCGAGCGGACCTATTACTCCAAGCTCTGCCTCGTGCAGCTGGCGGTGCCCGGCGACGCCGAGGAGGATGCGGTCCTGGTGGACCCGCTGGAGGGCGACCTGTCGCTCGAGCCGCTCTACGAGCTGTTCCGCGACGAAAGCGTGGTGAAGGTGTTCCACGCCGCGCGGCAGGATCTGGAGATCTTCTTCGTGCAGGGCGGTGTCTTTCCGGTGCCTCTGTTCGACACGCAGGTCGCGGCCATGGTCTGCGGATTCGGCGAGCAGGTCGGCTATGAGACGCTGGTGCGCAAGGTCGCGAAGGCGCAGCTGGACAAGACCTCGCGCTTTACCGACTGGTCGCGGCGGCCGCTGACCGAGGCGCAGAAATCCTACGCCTTGGCGGACGTGACCCATCTGCGGGTGATCTACGAGAAGCTGGCCGCCGATCTCGACCGCACCGGGCGCCGCCCGTGGGTCGAGGAGGAGCTGGCCGTCCTGACCGATCCCGAGACCTATACCGTGCATCCCGAGGATGCGTGGAAGCGGCTCAAGACGCGGACCAATTCCGGCAAGTTCCTTGCCGTGGTGAAAGAATTGGCGCGGTTCCGCGAATCCTATGCCCAATCGCGCAACGTGCCGCGGAACCGGGTGTTGAAGGACGACGCGCTGATGGAGCTGGCCTCGACCAAGCCGCAGTCGGTGGAAGACCTGGGACGCTCGCGCCTACTGCTGCGCGAGGCGCGGCGGGGCGAGATCGCCGAGGGTATCCTGGCGGCGGTGAAGGCCGGCATGGCGATGGATCCCGCCGAGCATCCGCAGGTCGACAAGTCGCGGGACAAGATGCAGGTCAACGTGGCACTGGCCGACCTGCTGCGGGTGCTGCTGAAGGCAAAGTCGGAGACGGCTGGCGTGGCGCAGAAGCTGATCGCGACATCAGCCGATCTCGATGCCATTGCCGCTGGAGAGCGCGACGCGCAGGCGCTGAGGGGCTGGCGGCGCAAGGTGTTCGGCAAGGATGCCGAGCGGCTGTGCAAGGGTGAGATCGGGCTGGTCGCCAAGGGCGCGCAGGTCGAGGTGATCGAGGTCGACTGAGGCCGGCGTGATCGTGGCGCGGCCTGCAAGACTTTGAAATAGCGTCTGTAATCCGGATGTGTTGACGGATCGTTGCCCCCATCGCGCGGTGGGGGCCGGGCCGTCAAGCTTGACTCGGCGCACGGTCCGGTGTATACATCTAGTCAAGCTGGAAGACGTGACGGAACGGTCCTGGGCGCTGCCCTCGGGCCGTTTTTTTATGTCTGCTCGGAGGAGATCCCTGGAGAGGCAGGTTTCCCCATGACGATCAAGAGACCCTCTGTCGGAGAGGGAGCGCGCTCGCTTCTGGTTGAAGCGGAGGCGCATTACCGCGAGGCGTTGGAGGATTTCCTTGCGGTCAAGCTGTACCTGAAGGACCGGGACGATCTGGCCGAGGCCGAGATCAAGCAGAAGGCGGCCGAGTACCGGCGCGCCACGCAGACGCTGTTCGACGAAAGGAAGCGCCTTGAAGACCACCTCAAGCGCCTTGAAGGCATCGCAAGAGAATACGCTCTCGACTTCGACGCCGTGCGCGCCGAGATCGGGGGCCGCCTTGATCGCCTCCGCGCCGCGGGAGGTGCAGGAGAGGTTCCTGGATGAACTGACCGAGGGGGCGCTGCTGGCGCTCCCTTATCTTTTCGAGTTCTGGGCGATGGCGCACCAGCTGCCGCCCGAGGGCGACTGGCGGTCCTGGGTGGTGATGGGCGGCCGGGGCGCGGGCAAGACCCGCGCGGGTGCCGAATGGCTGCGCGGGCAGGTCGAGGGATCGCTGCCGCTGTCGCCGGGCCGGGCGTCTCGGGTGGCACTGGTGGGCGAGACGCTCGACCAGGCGCGCGAGGTGATGATCTTTGGCGACAGCGGCATCATGGCGTGTTCCCCCGCCGACAGGCGGCCGGTCTGGGAGGCGGGGCGCAAGCGGCTGGTCTGGCCGAACGGCGCGGTGGCGCAGGTGTTCTCGGCCCATGATCCGGAATCCCGCGCGGGCCGCAGTTCGACGCCGCGTGGGTGGATGAGCTGGCCAAGTGGAAGCGTGCGCGAGAGGCCTGGGACATGCTGCAATTCGCCCTGCGGCTGGGCGACGATCCGCGGCAGGTGGTGACGACGACGCCGCGCAACGTGGGCGTGCTGAAAGAGCTATTGGACCTGCCGACAACGGCGGTGACCCATGCGCCGACCGAGGCGAACGCCGCGAACCTGGCGGGATCGTTCCTGGAGGCGGTTCGGGCGCGCTATGCCGGCACGCGGCTGGGCCGTCAGGAGCTGGACGGCGTCCTGCTGGAGGATGCCGAGGGCGCGCTCTGGCGGTCCTCGATGATCGAGGCGGCACGGGTGGACACGGTGCCGCGCCTGAGCCGGATCGTGGTCGCGGTGGATCCGCCGGTGACCTCCGGCAAGCGGTCGGACACCTGCGGCATCGTGGTGTCGGGCGCGGTGACGGTCGGGCCGCCGCAGGATTGGCGCGTCGTGGTGCTGGAGGATGCCAGCGTCTCGGGCGCGACGCCGACGG
This sequence comes from Tranquillimonas rosea, assembly GCF_900111315.1. GTDB lineage: Bacteria > Pseudomonadota > Alphaproteobacteria > Rhodobacterales > Rhodobacteraceae > Tranquillimonas > Tranquillimonas rosea. The sequence continues at coordinate 114,529 of NZ_FOGU01000004.1, read as the reverse complement.
AATGGGCGCAGGCGGCGGTGGACGCGCTGCATCGCCACGGCGCCGAGCGGCTGGTCGCCGAGGTGAACCAGGGCGGCGACCTGGTGGAGACGGTGGTGCGGCAGATCGATCCGCTGGCGCCCTATCGCGGCGTGCACGCCACCCGTGGCAAGGCGGCGCGGGCTGAACCGGTGGCCGCGCTCTACGAACAGGGGCGCGTGGCGCATTTGCCGGGGCTGGCCGCGTTGGAGGATGAGATGTGCCGGATGACGGCGCAGGGGTTCGAGGGATCGGGCTCGCCCGACCGGGTGGATGCGCTGGTCTGGGCGCTGCACGACCTGGTGCTGGCGCCGGCGGCGGCATGGCGCAATCCGCAGGTGCGCAGCCTGGGCTGACCACGGCGAAATCGGGGCATGGATGACGGGGCCGCTTCCGGCAGGGAGCGGTCTTTTTCGTCGTGCCCGCAAGGAAAGGACGGGGAATGTTCGATTTTCTCAAGCGGCCGCGGCCGGTGGAGGCACCGCCCGAGCAGAAGGCCTCGGCCGCGGGGCCGGTGATCGCCTATGGCACTGCGGGGCGGGTGGCCTGGACCCCGCGCGACGCGGTGTCGCTGACGCGGAGCGGGTTCATCGGCAATCCGGTCGGCTTTCGCTGCGTGCGCCTGATCGCCGAGGCGGCGGGCGCGCTGCCGCTGGTCCTGCAGGACGGGACGCGCCGGTTCGACAGCCATCCGGTGCTGCGGCTGGTGCAACGACCGAACGCGGCGCAGGGGCGGGCCGAGCTGTTCGAGGCGATCTATGCCCAGCTTTGCCTGAGCGGCAACGCCTATGTCGAGGCGGCCGGGTCGGGGCGGCCGGCGGAGCTGCATGTCCTGCGGTCCGACCGGGTGAGCGTCGTGCCGGGATCGGACGGCTGGCCCGTGGCCTATGACTACACCGTGGGGGCGAAGACGCACCGCTTTGCCGTGGGCGAGGGACCGGCGGCGGTGTGCCACGTCCGCAGCTTTCATCCGCAGGACGACCATTACGGTCTGTCGCCGATGCAGGCCGCGGCGGGGGCGATGGACGTGCACAACGCCGCCTCGCGCTGGTCGAAGGCGCTGCTGGACAACGCGGCGCGGCCCTCGGGCGCGATCGTCTACGGCGGGGGCGAGGGCCAGGGCACGCTGACGCAGGCGCAGTACGACCGGCTGCTGGGCGAGATGGAGAGCCATCACCAGGGCGCGCGCAATGCCGGACGGCCGATGCTGCTGGAAGGCGGGCTGGACTGGAAACCGATGGGGTTCTCGCCCTCGGACATGGAGTTCCAGAAGACCAAGGAGGCCGCCGCGCGGGAGATCGCGCTGGCCTTTGGCGTGCCGCCGATGCTGCTGGGGATACCCGGCGACGCGACCTACGCCAATTACGCCGAGGCGAACCGGGCGTTCTATCGCCTGACGGTGCTGCCGCTGGCGGGCCGGGTGACGGCGGCGCTGAGCCACTGGCTGTCGGCGCATTTCTCTGAGCTGGTTGAGCTGGTGCCCGATCTCGACGGCGTGCCTGCACTGGCGGCCGAGCGGGAGGCGCAGTGGCGGCGGGTCGCCGAGGCGGATTTCCTGAGCCCGGCGGAAAAGCGGGCTCTGCTGGGGTTGCCGGTCGGGGAATGATTTCATGCCAGTGGGTTACGGGGAGAATCGGATGTTGACGGAAGAGAGTGGACTGGAGCGCAAGTTCTGCGCGGCGGGCGGCGCGGTGACGATGCGCGAGGGCTGCGAGATCGCCGGCTATGCCTCGCTCTTCGGGGTGCGGGATCAGGGAGGAGATACCGTGATGCCGGGCGCTTACGTGGCGGCCTTGAAGCGGCTGGCGGCGCGGGGCGGCAAGGTCAAGATGCTGTGGCAGCATGATCCGGCGCAGCCGATCGGCGTCTGGGAGGACGTCCGCGAGGACGCGCACGGGCTGCATGTGCGGGGGCGTCTTCTGGACGACGTGGCGCGGGCGCGGGAGGCCGCCGCGCTGATCGCGGCGGGCGCGATCGACGGGCTGTCGATCGGCTATCGCACGGTGCGGGCGACGAAGGATGCGGGCGGGCGGCGCAGCCTCACGGAGCTGGACCTGTGGGAAGTGTCGCTGGTGACGTTCCCGATGCTTCCCGAGGCGCGGCTGAACGGCAAGGCCGAAGCCGACGAGGCGGCGGCGCTGGAAGAAATGGCGGCGGCGCTGCGCCGCGCCGGAGAGGTGCTGGCGGGCAGCTGACCCGCCGACCATCAGCACAAGCGAAAGGAAGAGGCGATGGCCGAGACCGAGGCGACGGCCCCGGAGGGGCGGAGTGCATCCGCGCATCAGGCGATGCGCGCGATGGCGCGATTCACGAGCGAGATCAAAAGGTTTCGCGACGACATTCACAATAAGATGCAACAACAGGAAGAGCGACTGACCATGCTGGATCGCAAGAGTATCGCGGGCGCGCGCCCGGTGCTTTCGGCCGCGGCCGAGACTGACCTGAGCCACAAGGCCGCCTTTGGCGCCTATCTGCGCAACGGCGACGACGACGGGCTGCGCGGGCTCGAGACCGAGAGCAAGGCGCTGTCGAGCGCGGTGGCCGGGGATGGCGGTTACCTCGTCGATCCGCAGACGTCGGAGACCGTGCAGAGTGTCCTGCACTCGACCGCGTCGCTGCGGCAGGTGGCCAATGTGGTGCGGGTCGAGGCGACGTCGTACGATGTGCTGATCGACACCACGGATGTCGGCGCGGGGTGGTCGTCCGAGACCGGGGCCCAGACCGAGACCGGGACGCCGCAGCTGGACCGGATCGTCATCCCTCTGCACGAGCTGTCGGCGCTGCCGAAGGCCTCGCAGCGGCTGCTGGACGACGCGGCCTTCGACATCGAGAGCTGGCTGGCGGGGCGCATCGCGGACAAGTTCGCCCGGGCCGAGGCGGCGGCGTTCGTCACTGGTGACGGGGCGGACAAGCCGACGGGATTCCTGACGCATCCGACGGTGGACGACACGATCTGGGAATGGGGCAACCTCGGCTATGTCCCGACCGGCGCGGCGGGGGCGTTCCAGGACGCCGACCCGCTGGTCGAGCTGGTCTATGCGCTGGGGGCGCAGTACCGGGCGGGGGCGAGCTTCGTGATGAACTCGAAGACCGCCGGCACGGTGCGCAAGATGAAGGACGGTGACGGGCGGTTCCTGTGGTCCGACGGGCTGGCGGCGGGAGAGCCCGCGCGGCTTCTGGGATACCCGGTGCTGATCGCCGAGGACATGCCGGACATCGCCGCCGACAGCTTTGCGGTGGCCTTCGGTGATTTTGGCCAGGGCTATACCATCGCCGAGCGTCCCGACCTGCGCATCCTGCGCGATCCGTTCTCGGCCAAGCCGCATGTTCTGTTCTACGCCACCAAGCGCGTCGGCGGCGACGTCAGTGATTTCGCCGCGATCAAGCTTCTGAAGTTCGCCGCCGAGTAAGGCGCGCGGGCGGGTGCCGGGCCACGGTCCGGCGCCCCGGACGCGCGCATCAACGACCCCCGTGTCGTCCAGCTATCCCTCCGTCCGAGCGGCGCGGGGGCGCGCGTCCAATTCCGAAGAATGACACAGGGACGGGAGGTTGAGAGATGATCTTGAACGAGGACACGCCGGTGGATCCGGCCGCTCTGCCGGTGGCGGCGTTTCGGTCGCATCTGCGGCTGGGGACCGGGTTCGGCGAGGACAGCCTGCAGGACGCGGTCCTGGTCCCGTGCCTGCGCGCGGCGCTTGCCGCGATCGAGGCGCGGACCGGCAAGGCCGTGCTGCGGCGGCGGTTCCTGTGGCGGGTGGAGGCCTGGCGGGACGCGGCGCGGCAGATGCTGCCGGTGGCGCCGGTTCCCGCGCTGGTGTCGGTGTCTTTGCGGATGCGGGACGGCTCTGTGAAGGAGGTCCCGCCAGAGCGCTACCGCCTGGCCGAGGACGCGCACCGGCCCGCGTTGGCGGCGACGGGCGCGCGGCTGCCGTTGATCCCGACGGGCGGCGCGGCCGAGGTGCTGTTCGAGGCGGGCTATGGCGCCGGGTGGGAGACCGTTCCGGGCGACCTGGCGCAGGCGGTGCTGATGCTGGCCGCCCATCACTATGCCCGGCGCGGCGACGGCGAAGGCGAGGTGCGCCCGATGCCGGGGCCGGTCGAGGGCCTGCTGGGCCCATATCGCCCGGTGCGCCTTCTGGGCGGTGCGGCATGAGTGCGCCGGATCTGAGCCGGCGGCTGGAGTTGCAGGCGCGCGTCGGTGTGCCGGACGGCGCCGGGGGCCTGTCAGAGAGCTGGGAGACGCTGGGCGTGCTCTGGGCCGCGATGGACCGGCGGACCGGGCGCGAGACGGCCGCGCCCGGTGGGCCGGTCGGGCTGACCCGGTGGCGGATCACGGTGCGCGGCGCGCGGGTGGGTTCGCCCGCGCGGCCGGCGCCGGGGCAGCGCTTTCGCGAGGGGGCGCGCTGTTTCGCGATCCGCGCGGTGGGCGAGGCGGACCCGCGCGGGCGGTACCTGCTGTGCGATGCGGACGAGGAGGTGGCGGCATGAGCTATGCGATGGCCGGCGCGTTGCAGGAGGCCGTCTATGCGCGGCTGAAGGCGGACGCGGCGCTGCGGGCGGTGGTGGGCGACGCCGTCCACGACGCCCGGCCCGCCGGGGTGCTTTCGGGAACCTTCGTGCTGATCGGCGAGGAGCGGGTGCGCGAGGCGGGCGACATGCTGTCGGCCGGCGCCCGTCACGACCTGACGATCAGCGTGGAGAGCGACGCGGCGGGCTTTGCCACGGCCAAGGCGGCCGCGGCTGCGGTGTCGGATGCGCTGACCGGTGCGGCGCTGACGTTGGGGCGCGGGCGGCTGGTGGGGCTGTGGTTCCGCCAGGCGCGGGCGCAGCGCCTGTCGCCGGGGGACCGGCGGCGGATCGACCTGCGCTTTCGGGCGCGGACGGATGACGAGTGAGTAGCGGGAGGAGCGGAGATGGCGGCCCAGAACGGCAAGGATTTGTTGATAAAGCTCGACCTCACCGGGGGCGGGCAGTTCGAGACGGTGGCGGGGCTGCGCGCCACGCGGCTGTCGTTCAACGCCGAGAGCGTCGAGGTGACCTCGCTGGAGAGCGAGGGGGGATGGCGAGAACTGTTGTCGGGCGCGGGCGTGCGGTCGGCGACGATCTCGGGCTCGGGGGTGTTCAAGGACACCGCGACCGACGCACGGGCGCGGGACATCTTCTTTCAGGGGATCACGCCCGACTTCCAGGTGATCGTGCCGGATTTCGGCATCGTCCAGGGGCCGTTCCAGGTGACGGCGCTGGAATATGCCGGCAGCCACGACGGCGAGGCGACCTACGAGATGGCGCTGGCTTCGGCCGGGGCACTGAGCTTCACGGCGCTCTGATGGCCAATCCCCATGCCGGAGAGGTGGCGCTGACGCTGGATGGCGAGCGCCGGGTGGCGAAGCTGACGCTGGGTGCGTTGGCGGAGTTGGAAGCAGCGCTGGAGGCCGGGACGCTGATGGACCTGGTCGAGCGGTTCGAGGCGGGGCGGTTCTCGACCCGCGACGTGCTGGCGCTGATCGTGGCCGGCCTGCGGGGCGGCGGCTGGCGCGGAGGCCCACGCGATCTGCTGAGCGCCGAGATCGGCGGCGGACCGGTCGAGGCGGCGCGGGTGGCCGGGGCGCTGTTGGCGCGGGCCTTTGCGGGGCCGGGCGATGTTTGACTGGGCCGCGCTGATGCGGGTGGCGCTGTCGGGCCTGGGCCTGCGTCCCGACCAGTTCTGGGCGCTGACCCCGGCGGAGCTAGCGCTGATGCTGGGGGCCGGGCGCGCGCCGGCGCCGCTTGGGCGGGCGCGGCTGGAGGAACTGCGCGCGGCCTATCCCGACCAAGGAGGGGCGGATGACGGAACCTGACGAGATCGACGACCTGGAGGTGCAGCTGACCTCTCTGGAAGAGGCGATGGGCGGCGCAAGGTCGGTGACGGCGGCGTTCGAGGCCGAACTGGGCCGGATGCGCGGCGAGATCGCCGGCGCCGGCCGCGAGGTGACCGCCTTGTCGCGCGGCCTGTCGCGGGGATTGCGGCGGTCGTTCGAGGACCTGGTCTTTGACGGCGCGTCGCTGAGCGAGGCGCTGCGCTGCGTTGCGCAGTCGATGGCCGACACCGCCTATCGCGCGGCGGTGAAGCCGGTGTCGCGCCAGTTGGGCGGGATGCTGGCCGAGGGCGTGGGCGCGCTGATGCCGTTCGCGGACGGGGCCGGGTTCGCGCAGGGCCGGGTGCGGCCCTTTGCGACGGGCGGTGTGGTGTCGGGGCCGGTCGCGTTCCCGATGCGCGGCGGCACGGGCCTGATGGGCGAGGCCGGTCCCGAGGCGATCCTGCCGCTGGCGCGGGGCGCCGACGGCCGGCTGGGCGTGCAGGCGGGGGGCGGCGGCCGGCCGGTGCAGGTGGTCGTCAACGTCGCGACCCGCGACGCCGAGAGCTTTCGCCGCAGTCACAGCCAGATCGCGGCGCAGATGGGCCGGGCGCTTTCGCGCGGCCAGAGAAACCGCTGAGGGAGAAGATATGAGTTTCCATGAGGTGAGATTTCCCGCGGCCCTGAGCTTTGGCTCGGTCGGGGGGCCGCAGCGGCGGACCGAGATCGTGACGCTGGCCAACGGGTTCGAAGAGCGCAACACGCCGTGGGAGCATGCAAGGCGCCGCTATGACGCGGGCGTGGCCATGCGCTCGCAGGATGACCTGGCGGCGCTGGTCGCCTTCTTCGAGGCGCGGCGCGGGCAGTTGCACGGATTCCGCTGGAAGGACTGGAGCGACTACAAGTCGTGCCTGCCCTCGGCGCGGGTCGATTTCGAGGACCAGGTGATCGGGCGCGGCGACGGGACGACGACCGTGTTCCAGCTGTGCAAGACCTATCGCTCGGGGCAGGAGAGCTATGCCCGGCCGGTCCGCAAGCCGGTGGCGGGCACGGTGCGCGTCGGCGTCGGTGGGCTGGAGCTGCGCGAGGGGGTGCATTTCTCGGTCGATCCGGCGGCGGGACGGGTGACGCTGGAGGTCGCGCCGCCCTTGGGCGACGCGGTGACGGCGGGGTTCGAGTTCGACGTGCCGGTGCGGTTCGATGCCGACACGGTGCAGACCTCGCTGGCGAGCTTCGAGGCGGGCGAGGTGCCCTCGGTTCCGGTGGTCGAGGTGCGGGTATGAGCGCGCTGGAGACGCATCTCGCGGGCGGTGTCACGACGCTCTGCCGCTGCTGGCGGCTGGTGCGGCGGGACGGGATGACGCTGGGCTTTACCGACCACGACCAGCCGGTGCACTTCGACGGCGCGGTCTTCGCGCCGCAGGGCGGGCTGAGCGGGCTGGCGTTGGCGCAGGGTACGGGGCTGTCGGTCGACAACAGCGAGGCCGAGGGCGTTCTGAGCGCCGAGGGCTTGCGGGAGGAGGACATCCGCGCGGGGCGCTACGATGGCTGCGGCGTCGAGGTGTGGCAGGTGAACTGGGCGGATGCGGAGATGCGGCGCTGCCTATTCCGGGGCACGCTTGGCGAGATCACCCGCGCGGGCGGTGCCTTTCGCGCCGAGCTGCGCGGGCTGACCGAGGCGCTGAACCAGCCGCAGGGCCGGATTTTCCAGCGGCGCTGCGGTGCGGTGCTGGGTGACGCGGCCTGCGGCGTGGACCTGGGCGCCGAGGGCCGGTCGGCGGAACGGACGCTCGAGGCGGTGGAGGAGGGGTGGCGGTTGCATGTGCGCCCCGTCGCCGCTGTCGCGGAGGGCTGGTTCGAGGGCGGGCGCGTCGTGGCGCTGTCGGGCATGGCGGAGGGCGTGTCGCGACGGGTGAAGATCGACCGCGCGGGCGACGGTCTGCGCGAGCTGGTCCTGTGGGATGCGTTGCCCGGCCTGGCGGTGGGCGACCGGGTGCGGCTGGAGGTCGGCTGCGACAAGAGTCCTGGCACCTGCCGCGACCGGTTCGGCAACCTCCTGAACTTCCGCGGCTTTCCGCATCTGCCGAGCGAGGACTGGCTGATGGTGCATCCCGCCCGCGCCGATCGCGTCGACGTCGGGAGCCGGGCGCGATGAGCGGCGCGCGGGTCGTGGCCGAGGCGCGGCGCTGGATCGGTACGCCCTATCGCCACCAGGCGTCCGTGCCGGGGGTGGGGGCGGATTGCCTGGGCCTGGTGCGGGGCGTGTGGCGTGTGCTGCTGGGGACCGAACCGGTGGCGGTGCCGCCCTATGGCCCCGACTGGTCCGAGGCGGCGCGGGAAGAGACGCTGTGGGAGGCCGCGCGCCGCCACCTCGTCGCCCTGCCGCCGGGACCGCCGGCGCCGGGCGACGTGCTGCTGTTCCGCCTGCGCGCGGGCGGCGTCGCCAAGCATCTGGGCATCGTGGGCGAAGGTGCCCCCTGCGCGAGCGTGATCCACGCCTATTCCGGGCATGGCGTGGTCGAAAGTCCGCTGAGCCATCCGTGGCAACGGCGGATCGTGGCCCGGTTCCGGTTTCCTGTGGGAGAGACGTGATGGCGACACTGGTTCTGTCCGGTCTGGGGAGCGCCGTTGGCGCGTCGGTCGGCGGCGGCGTGCTGGGCGTGAGCTCGGCCATGCTGGGGCGCGCGGTGGGCGCGACCGTGGGGCGCGTGATCGACCAGACGCTTCTGGGCAGCGGCTCGGCTCCGGTCGAGACCGGGCGGTTGGACCGCCTGCGGCTGACCGGGGCCGGCGAGGGGGCGGCGGTGCCGCGCCTGCACGGCCGGCCGCGAGTGGCGGGTCACGTGATCTGGGCTTCGCGGTTCCTCGAGACCGAGACGACCCATGGCGGAGGCAAGGGTGCCGGACGTGCCCCGGCGGTGACCGAGTACGGCTATTCGGTCAGCCTGGCGGTTGCGCTGGGCGAGGGTCCCATTTCGCGCGTGGGGCGGATCTGGGCCGACGGGGCCGAGGTCGAACAGGACACGCTGACGATGCGGGTCTATGACGGAGATGACGGGCAGCTTCCCGATCCCAAGATCGCGGCGGTCGAGGGGGCAGCGAATGCCCCGGCCTATCGCGGCACGGCCTATGTCGTGTTCGAGGACCTGGACTTGTCGCCCTATGGCAACCGGGTGCCGCAATTCTCGTTCGAGGTGATCCGCACCGGAGGTGTCGGCCGCGACATGGCCGACGTGGTGCAGGGCGTCGCGATGATCCCCGGCACCGGCGAATACGCCCTGGCGACGACGCCGGTGCGCTACGAGGACGGGCCGGGGATCAGCCGGTCGGCCAACGTCAACACGCCCCTGGGCAAGACCGACTTCGCCGTGTCGGTGGAGGCCCTGACGCAGGAGTTGCCGGGATGCGGGAGCACGGCGCTGGTCGTGTCGTGGTTCGGCAGCGACCTGCGTTGCGGTACCTGCGAGATCGCGCCCAAGGTCGAACAGGACGCAACGGACGGCGCGCAGATGGCCTGGCGCGTCTCGGGCGTGGACCGCGCGGCTGCGGGTGTCGTGCCGCGGGGTGCGGCGGGGCCGGTCTATGGCGGCACGCCCGCGGACCGCGCGGTGATCGAGGCGATCGAGGCGCTGCGCGAGGCGGGGCAGCACGTGATGTTCTATCCCTTCCTGCTGATGGAGCCGCTGGCGGGGAACGGTCTGCCCGATCCCTACGGCGGTGCCGAGCAGCCTGCGCTGCCGTGGCGGGGGCGGATCACCCTGTCGGTGGCGCCGGGGCGCGACGGCTCGCCCGACCGCAGCGCCGCGGCGGCGCAGGAGGTGGCGGCGTTCTTCGGCACGGCGGAGCGGGAGGCGTTCGTTCCCGAGACCGACACAATCCGCTACGAGGGGGCGGACGGCTGGAGCTATCGCCGGTTCATCCTGCACTATGCCCATCTGTGCGCACAGGTGGGGGGCGTGGACGCGTTCTGCATCGGTTCCGAGATGCGGGGGCTGACGGGGATACGCGGGGCGGTGGACAGCTTTCCGGCGGTGACGGAGCTGCGCCGGCTTGCGGCGGACGTGCGCGCGATCCTCGGGCCTGAGGTGAAGATCGGCTATGCCGCCGACTGGTCGGAATATTTCGGCTATCAGCCTCAGGACGGATCGGGCGACGTGTTCTATCACCTCGATCCCCTGTGGGCGGACGAAGCGATCGATTTCGTGGGGATCGACAATTACATGCCGCTCTCGGATTGGCGCGAGGGCGAGGATCACGCCGATGCCGCCGCCGGGGCGATCCATGACCTCGACTACCTGTCCGTCAATATCGCGGGGGGCGAGGGATACGACTGGTACTATCCGACTGATGCCGCGCGGGCGGCGCAGGCGCGGACGCCGATCATCGACGGCGCGACGCTGCTGATCGAGCGGGAGGCGGACGAGACCGTGCCGCCGGGGCCCTTCGCGGGGCTTGGCGCGGGCGCGCGGGGGCGCACGGTGACGCTGAGCGGCTCGGTGCGGTTGCCGGAGGCGCCGGTCGATGCCGCGTTGCTGAGCACGGCCGGCGAGGGGGCCGGTCTGTGGCTGGGCGTGCGGGACGGAAAGGTGCGGTTGCGCGCCGGGGCGCTGGAGGCCGGCACGGATGTGGCGGTGGTCGAGGTGCCGGTTGCGGGGCTGCCCTTCGACGGAGACGTGCATCGCCTGACAATCGAGGCGCGGCCCGCCGCGCCGGGGGGCGTGCGGCTGTGGGTCGACGGCACGCTGGCGGGCGAGGCCGAGCTGGCCGGTGCGCTGGGCGGGTCGGTCTGGTCCGACGGGCCTGCGGGCGGCTGGCTGTCGGGCCACGTGGCGGTGGACGACGAGCCGCTGGGCGATTGGCCCGCGCCGGAGGGCGGGACGTTGTCGCTGGCGCGGGGGGCGGTCGAGACGGTGCGGCCGGAAGAGCCGTGGATCTTTCGTTACAAGGATATCCGCAACTGGTGGAGCCGACCGCATCACGAGCGGATAGGCGGGGCCCGGCGGGCGAAGCGGACCGAGTGGGAGCCCCGCTCGAAGCCGATCTGGTTCACCGAGTTCGGGTGTCCGGCGGTGGACAAGGGCACGAACCAGCCGAACGTGTTCTTCGATCCGAAATCCTCGGTATCGGCGTTGCCCCATCACTCCACCGGCCGGCGCGACGATTTCCTGCAGCTGCAATACCTGCGGGCCGTGACCGGGTTCTGGAGCGATCCGAGCAACAACCCGGTGTCGGATGTCTACGGCGGGCCGATGGTGCCGTTGGAGCGCGCCCATGCCTGGGCGTGGGACGCGCGGCCCTATCCGTGGTTCCCGGGCACGCCCGAGCTGTGGGCCGATACCGCGAACTGGACGCGCGGTCACTGGCTGCCAGGGCGCGCCGGGGCGCGGGCGCTGGCGAGCGTAGTGGAGGAGACCTGTGCGGCCGCCGGCGTCGGCTCGGTCGACGTGACGCGGCTGTGGGGGCTGGTGCGCGGCTATGCGGTGGACGAGGTGACCGGGGGGCGCAATGTCCTGCAACCCTTGATGCTGGCCTACGGGTTCGATGCGGTGGAGCGCGACGGCCTGCTGCGGTTCCAAAGCCGGAACGGGCGGGTGGATGCCGTCCTTTCGGGGGACGACCTGGCGGTGACGGACGAGCTGGACGGGGCGGTCGAGCAGGTGCGGAGCGCCGAGGTCGAGACGGGCGATAGGGTGCAGATCGGGTATCTCGGCGAGGGCAGGGACTTCGCGCCGGCCGTGTCGGAGGCCGTGTTGCCGGGACGCGCGGCGCGGATGGTCGCGCGCACCGACCTGCCCTTGGTTCTGACCGAGGGCGAGGCGACGGGCGCGGCGGAGCGCTGGCTCTCTGAGACCCACGTGGCGCGCGACAGGGTGCGGCTGGCCCTGCCGCCGTCGCGGACCGCGCTGGGCGCGGGTGACGTCGTCGGGCTGGAGGGAGAGCGCTATCGCATCGACCGGGTGGAGTTGACGGAGCACGCCCTGATCGAGGCGCAACGGATCGACCCGGAGGTCTACCGCCCGCGCCATGCCGAGGAGGCACCCGCCCGTGTGTCCCGCCATGTCGCGGCGGGGCCGGTGCGGGCGGTGTTCCTGGACCTGCCGCTGCTGACGGGGAACGAGGCGCCGCACGCGCCGCATGTGGCGATGACGGCGCGGCCTTGGTCCGGCGGGGCGGCGCTGTACGACTCGGCGTCTGGTGACGGCTTCGGGCTGAACGCGGTGATCGAACGGCAGGCGGCGGTGGGCGTGACGGAAACACCGCTGCATCGCGCGGCGAGCGGCGTGGTGGACCGGGGGGCGCCGCTGCGGGTGCGGATGTGGCACGGTGCGCCGCTGTCGGTGTCGTGGGAGCGATTGCTGGCCGGTGCGAACGGTGTGGCGATCGGCAGTGGCGAGGACGACCTGTGGGAGGTGTTCCAGTTCGCCGAGGCCGACGTGGCCGGTCCCGACCGTTATGACCTGTCGCTGAGGTTGCGCGGGCAACTCGGGACCGACGGCGTGATGCCCGAGGTCTGGCCGGCGGGCAGTTGCGTGGTTCTGCTGGACGAGCGACTGCGGCAGATCCGTCTGGCCCCGGCGGCGCGGGGCACGCGGCGGGTCTACCGGATCGGGCCGTCGCGGCAGCCGCTAGGGCACGACAGCTACGTCAGTGTCGAGCGGACGTTCGCGGGGGTGGGCCTGCGGCCCTATGCCCCGGTGCATCTGTCCGCCGCGCGCGACGGCGATGAGTTGGTCGTCCGCTGGGTCCGGCGCGCGCGGGTCGAAGGCGACAGCTGGGACGGGCTGGATGTGCCATTGGGCGAGGGACGCGAGCTGTACCTCGTGCGGGCGCTGAGCGACGGCGCGATCGTCGCAGAAGAGACGGTGACCGCGCCGCTCTGGCGGCTGGCGTCGCCGTCACCCGGCCCGCTGTCTATCGAGGTGGCGCAGGTGTCCGAGACCTACGGGTCCGGACCAGCGGCGCGCCTGACGGTCCCGGAGTGAATGGCGGTCAGCCCATGCAGTCGCGGCAGCGCAGGATCGTCGGATCGAAGGCGAGCCGGTCTTCGGCGATCTCGTCGCCACATTCGGTGCAATAGCCGAACTCGGCGCTTTCGATCCGTCGGCGGGCGGCCTGCAGGCGGGTGCGCATGGCGTCGCGGCGCCGCTGGCCGGCCTGTGCCAGCGCCTGCTGCTGCAACGCGTCCATGCGGCTGAGCCGGCCCATGGACTGCTGGTCGAGTTCGACCGGGCGCTGGCCCTCGCCGCCGCGACGGTCCTCGTCGTCGAGCGCCGCTTCGGCGGCGTCAATCGCGCGGGCGAATTCTGCGAGGCGGTCTTCGGTGAACATGATCGTTGGATCTTTCGCACCCGTGCCTATCTGGTGTAAACCGCGACAGCCACGAAAAGGATGCGCCATGGCCGATGCCCGCACGAAAATCGCCGAGCTCGACCCGGTCTGGTCGCGCATTCTGCAGGAGGCCGAGGACGCGGTGCAGGCCGAACCCCTGCTGGGCGGGCTTGTCCACTCGTCGATCCTGCACCACGCGACGCTGGAGCGCGCGCTGGCCTACCGGGTGTCGCTGAAGCTCGCCTCGGGCGAGATGTCCGAGCAGATCCTGCGCGAGATCGCGGACGAGGGCTATAACACCGACCCCGCGCTGGGCGCGGCGGCGCGGGCCGACATCGTGGCCGTCTACGAGCGCGACCCGGCCTGCCACCGGCTGCTGCAGCCGCTGCTGTACTTCAAGGGTTTCCAGGCCGTGCAGGCCTATCGGCTGGGGCACTGGCTGTGGGAGCAGGGGCGGCACGACCTGGCGTATTTCATTCAGATGCGCGTGAGCGAGGTCTATGGCGTCGACATCCATCCCGCCGCCAGGATCGGCCGCGGAATCATGATCGACCACGCCCATTCGATCGTCGTCGGCGAGACGGCGGTGGTGGGCGACAACGTCTCGATGCTGCACTCGGTCACGCTGGGCGGCACCGGCAAGGAAGACCACGACCGTCATCCCAAGATCGGCGACGGCGTCCTGATCGGGGCGGGCGCGAAGGTCCTGGGCAACATCGAAATCGGCGCCTGCACCCGCATCGCCGCGGGGTCGGTGGTGCTGGAGAACGTGCCGCCGAAAAAGACCGTCGCCGGTGTTCCGGCGCGGATCGTCGGCGAGGCCGGGTGCAGCCAGCCGGCGACGAGCATGGATCAGCTGTTTCTCAGCAAGACCTGAACCGGCGTCAGGTGCCGCGCGTGCGGCGGACGGCGGCGACGATGTCGGCCGTCGTAGGTACGCTCGCCGCTTCGAGCGCCTCGGCATAGGGGCAGGGGGTGTCCGCCCCCGCGCATGTCTCGACCGGCGCGGCGAGGTCGGCGAAGGCGGCTTGCGTCACCCGGGCGGCGATGTAGGCGCCGATCCCGCCCTGCGAGGGGCCATGCTCGACCGTCACGCAGCGGCCCGTGCGGCGCACGCTGTCGGTGACGGTGGCAAGGTCCAGCGGTCGCAGGGTGCCAAGGTCGATGACCTCGGCCGCAAAGCCTTCGGCGTCCAGACGCTCGGCCGCCGAGAGGGTCGTTGGCATTGCCGCGCCAAAACCTACGAGCGTGACGTCGCGCCCGGTCCGGACGATGCGCGCCTCGCCGATCCGGCGGGGCCGGTCCGGCCGCGTGCCGCCGTCGCAGCCGCGGGCAAAGAGCGTCTCGCTCTCCAGAAAGATCACCGGCGTGTCCGAGGCGATGGCGGCCTCCATCAGCGCGCGGGCGTCGGCGGGCTCGGACGGGGCAACCACGGTGAGGCCCGGCGCCGCCGCCATCAGTGCCGCGACGTCCTGCCCATGCACCCCGCCGAGACGGCCCGCGGGCCCGTGCACGCCGCGGATCACCAGCGGGCAGGTGGCCCGGTCGCCCGACAGCGGTCCGGTCTTGGCCGCCACGTGCAGCACCTGTTCCAGCGCGCCGTAGATATCCGCGAAGCGCCCGATGTCGATCACCACCCGCTGCCCCCCGAGCGCGGCACCCACCGCCAGCCCCAGCGCCGGTTCGGCGCCGCTGCCGGGGTCGATCACGCGGGCATGGCCGAACGCGTCGCGCAGCTCTCCGGCCAGCCGCGCACCGCCCTGTTCCGGCGGCCGTGCAAGGTAGAGAAGCGCCGGGTCCGCCTCCATCGCGCCGCGTAGGGCGGTGCCGATGGCGTGGCGATAGGTGGCGCCGCGTGGCGTCTCGCCGGTGCGCTGTTCGGCGGCTGGCGGGGCGGCGTCGTTGCCGGCCCCTGTCGGGTCGATGATCGCGATGGCGGTGTCGACGGCCACGTCGCGCGTGCCGGCGGCGACGAGGATGCGCCCGATGCGCCCCGATTGCAGCGCCTCGATCTCGCGCACGATGGTGTCTCCGACGATCTCGGCGATCACGTCACCGGCGCGCACGACATCGCCCTCGCGGACCAGCCAGCGCGACAGCGTGACCCGCGCGACGCCCGGTTCGGGGGCGGGGATGCGCAGCGCCTCGGGGGTCATACGGGCGCCCCGGTTCGAGCCGCGGTCACGGCGGCGCCGGCCTCGGGGGCCGCCCTCGCGGCCTCGGCGGCGGCGGCGACCCGGTCGCGCGCCTCGGTCTCGATGGCGCGGAGCTGTGCGGCCTCGGCGGCGCCGTCCCCGATCAGCGCCTCGCGCAGAAGATCGAGCGGATCGTGCCGGGCACGGACGCGGCGCTGTTCGTCGCGGCTGCGGGCGCGGTCGGTGTCGCCCATGGCGTGACCGCGATAGCGATAGGTCCGCGCCGCGATCAGCGACGGACCCCGTCCGCGTCGCGCCCGCTCTGCGGCCTTTTCCGCCGCCGCAGCCACCGCGCGGGCATCCATGCCGTCGACCTCGCGGGACGGAATGCCGTGCAGCTCGGCGCGGGCGGCGACGCGCGCGCGGGTTGCCGCGGCCTCGGCGCTCTCACGGTTGGTCTCGAGCACGTAGACGACAGGCAGGGCCAGCCGGACGGCCAGGGCCAGGCTCTCGTCGAGGCGCCCCTGGTCGGCGGCCCGGTCGCCGAACACGGCGAAGGTCACGCCGGCATCCTCGCGGCTGCGATGCGCCAGAGCCAGCCCGGCGGCGAGCGGGATCTGCGCCCCGATCAGCCCGTGGCCGGAGTGATAGCCATGGGCCGGGGAGACGACGTGCAGCGATCCGGCCCGACCGCCGCAGAGTCCCGTCTCGCGGCCAAGCAACTCGGCCATCAGTGCCTCGGGCGGGATCCCGGCGGCCAGCATGTGCCCGTGGCCCCGCCGCCCGGCCAGCCGCGTGTCGCCGGGCCGCGCCGCCGCGCCCAGCCCCGCCGACACCGCTTCCTGTCCGATGCTCAGATGGCAGAAGCCGCCGATCAGGCCCAGCCCGTAGAGCTGCCCGGCCTTCTCCTCGAAACGGCGGATCAGCGCCATCGTCCGGTAGAGCGCGAGCGCCGCCTCCGTCGTGTCCGCCACCGCTGCGGGATCGCCCGACATGATCGTGTCCTCCCCGGTCCGCTCCCGTGGAGGGGTAGCGTCCCACATCCCGGGAACGATGGGAAGGCTCAGCGCAGCACGACCTCGTCCGAGCGCACCATGCCGAGCACGTCGCGCACCTGCTCGTCCAGCAGGTCGAGGTCCAGGTAGGCGTCCGACAGCCGCCGCGTCTTGTTCTGCAGGACGGCGACCTCGCCTTCCAGCCGCGCGAGGTCGGCCGAGAGCGCGTCGATCTCGGCCTCGATCTGGATGCGGCGGAACAGCCCGTAATTGCCCTGCACGCTGGCATAGGTGAAATACATGCCCAGCACGAAGGCCAGCGCAAAATAGATGACGGTGCCGATCGCGGGACGGCCTGTGGACTTGGTCATGCTCTGCCTCTCGGGCCGCGTCTTTCCGCGCGGCTGTGGCGGTATGATGCCACACCCGCGGGCGCTTGTGAATCGCCAAGTGACGCCACGCACGGGCTTTCCAGCCGCCCGCCCGCCGCGCTAGCCTCGCCCCATGCTTCCGCGGGACCGCCTGCCGACCCACGAGGTCGAGAACCAGCCCGACGAGCCCGGCGACCGCGATCTCTGGGCCGAAGACCCGATCCTGCGCGCCGCCGCCGGTGCCGCCGGCGCGGAAGCGGGCCTGCTCTCCGCCCATGCCCGCGCGCTCGGCACCGCGCAGATGGCCGAGGCCGCGCGCGAGGCCGAGAGGACGGGCCCCGAGCTGAAGACCTTCGACCGGGGCGGGCGGCGGCTCGACGAGGTGCGCTTTCCCGCCGGCTACCACAGCCTGCTGCGGCTGGGCCTCGGGGCGGGATACGCCGCGCTGCCGTGGCGCGGCGCGGCGGGCGGGCACGCCACCCACGCCGCGATGGTCTACCTGCACAGCCAGGTCGAGCCGGGCACCTGCTGCCCGATGACGATGACCTACGCCTCAGTGCCCGCCCTCGAGGCCGATCCCGGCCTCGCCGCGCTCTGGCGCCCGCGGCTCACGGCGGCGGCCTACGATCCCGCGGTGGCGCCGGTGGCCGAGAAGACCGCGGCGACGCTCGGCATGGCGATGACCGAAAAGCAGGGCGGCTCGGACGTGCGCGCCAACACCACGCGGGCCGAACCCGCCGACGGCGCCTATCGCCTGACCGGGCACAAGTGGTTCTGCTCCGCTCCGATGTCCGACGGCTTCCTGACGCTGGCGCAGGCGCCGGGCGGTCTGACCTGTTTCCTGGTGCCCCGCTGGCTCGAGGAGGGGCGCAACGCGATCCACCTGATGCGGCTCAAGGACAAGCTCGGCAACCGCGCCAACGCTTCCGCCGAGATCGAGTATCACGGCGCCGTGGCCCACCGCCTGGGCGACGAGGGCGCGGGCGTGCGCACGATCATCGAGATGGTCCACCACACCCGCCTCGACACCGCGATGGCGCCCGCGGGCCTGATGCGCGCCGCGCTGGCTGAGGCCATGCGCTGGGTCTCGGGCCGCCGCGCCTTCCAGCGCCGGCTGGTGGACCAGCCGTTGATGCGCAGCGTGCTGGCCGACCTCGCACTCGATCTCGAGGGCGCGGCGGCGCTGGCCTTCCGCACCGCCCGCGCCTTCGACGACCCCGCCGAGCGTCCCTTCGCCCGGATCGCCGTGGCGCTGGCGAAATACCTGTCGAACAAGCGCTGCCCCACCGTGATCGCCGAGGCGATGGAGGTGCTGGGCGGCATGGGATACGTCGCCGACACGCCGCTGCCCATGCTCTACCGCGAGGCGCCGCTGAACGGCATCTGGGAAGGCTCGGGCAACGTCATCTGCCTCGACATCCTGCGCACGCTGTCGCGCGATCCCGACGCCCGCGCCGCGCTCGAGCGCGAACTGGCCGCTCCCGCCGGCGCCAGCCGGGCCTACGATGCCGCCCTCGCGGCCTACCGCGACCGCTGGCGCGACGGCCCGGACGAGGCCGCCGCCCGCGCCTTCGCCGAAGAGACCGCCCATCTCCTCGCCGCAGCGATCCTAGCGCCCGACACCCCCGACATCGCCGACAGCTACGTCCGCGCGCGCCTGACCCACCGCCCGCTCACGCCCGGCACCGTCACCGGCCTCTCGACGGACAGCCTCCTCGCCCGCCTCGCGCCGCCGGCCTGACCCGCCTCTTCGGTTCCTGAAATATCCCGGGGGAGTCCGCCCAACGGGCGGACGGGGGGCAGCGCCCCCCAACGCCGGCACGCCCCCGAAGGGGCGCGCCGGAAATGGCATGCGGGCCGTCAGGCCCGCGCCGCGTGGCTCACTCCTGGCCCTTGTAGATCGACACCAGCTTGTCGAGCATCAACAGCGCCTCGTCGCGGTCCCGCTGAAAGGTGTTGCGGCCGATGATCGAGCCGTTGCCGCCGCCGTCGCGGATCGCGCGGGCATCGTCGTAGACTCCGTCCGAGGCCTTCTTCGAGCCGCCCGAGAACACGATCAGCCGGCGTCCGTTGAAGGCCGAGCGCACGCATTCTCGCACCCGCGCCGACTGGCTCGAGATGTCGATGTCCTGCTCCTCGAAGACCTTCTTGGCCTCCTTCTGCTCCAGGTGGTCGGTAGACAGCTTCACCTTGATGATATGTGCGCCGAGCAGCGCGGCGATATGCGCGGCATAGGCGCCGATATCCACTGCCGTCTCGCCGTCCTTCGAGATCGCTTCGCCGCGGGGATAGGACCAGATCACGGTCGGCAGGCCCTTGGCGGCGGCCTCCTTGCGCATCTCGACGATCTCTTCGAACATCCCCAGCGCCATGTCCGAGCCGGGATAGATGGTAAAGCCGATCGCGGTGCAGCCGAGCCGCAGCGCGTCGTCGACGCTGGCGGTGATCGCCTGGTCCTTGCCGGCGGTGTCCGACATCAGCGAGTTGGCCGAGTTCGCTTTCAGGATCGTCGGGATCTGCCCGGCGAAGGTGTCGGCGCCCGCCTCCAGCGGCCCCAGAGGCGCGGCATAGGCGTTCAGACCCGCGTCGATCGCCAGCTGGTAATGGTAGTGCGGATCATAGGCCGGCGGGTTCGGCGCGAAGGAGCGCGCGGGCCCGTGCTCGAAGCCCTGGTCCACCGGCAGGATGATCATCTTGCCGGTGCCCTTGAGCTTGCCGTGCATCAGCATCTGGCACAGCTTGCCCTTCACGCCGGGCGTTTCCCCCTCGTAGTTCGAGAGGATGCGTTTGACTTCGCGGGAGGCCTTCATCGGCGGGTCCTTCCTGGTGCTTCGGTGAACTGCGGCCAAGGCTTAAGTGCCGTCGCCGCGCCGCGCAACGCCGGTGGCGCTAACGGAGACCGCATTTCCCGGCACCGGCACCGATCCGCCCAGCTTCGGCGGCCAAGTCCTTGAGCGGGCGGGGGAAGACGCCGCCCGCACCGCTTTCCGCGTCAGTCCTGCGAGCCGGTGCGCAGCGCCGCGACGCCGGGCAGGGTCTTGCCCTCCATCCATTCCAGGAACGCGCCGCCGGCGGTCGAGATGTACGAGAACTTGTCGGCCACCCCGGCGCGGTTCAGCGCCGACACGGTGTCGCCGCCGCCCGCGACCGAGATCAGCTCGCCCGCCTCGGTCAGCTCGGCCGCCTTCTGTGCGGCGGCGTTTGTGGCGGTGTCGAAGGGCGGGATCTCGAACGCGCCCAGGGGGCCGTTCCAGATCAGCGTCTCGCACTTCCCGAAGATGTCGCCGATCCGCGCCACGCTGTCGGGGCCGGCGTCGAGGATCATCGCGTCCGACGGGCAGGCCTCGGCTGCCACCGTCTCGCTCTCGGCGCCCGCCTCGAAGGCGCGGGCGACGACGATGTCGACCGGCAGCACGATCTCGCAGGACACCTCCTCGGCCGCCGACATCACCTCGCGCGCGGTATCGGCCAGGTCGTGCTCGGCCAGCGACGTGCCCACGTCGATCCCCTTGGCCGCCAGGAACGTGTTCGCCATGCCGCCGCCGATCACCAGGTAATCCACCTTGCGCAGGAGGTTCGACAGCAGGTCCAGCTTGGTCGACACCTTGGCGCCCCCGACCACCGCCGCAACGGGCCGCTTGGGATCGCTCAGCGCCGCCTCCAGCGCCTTCAACTCGGCCTCCATCAGCCGGCCGGCGCAGTTCGGCAGCAGCTGCGCCACCGCCTCGGTCGAGGCATGCGCCCGGTGCGCCGCCGAGAAGGCGTCGTTGCAGTACACATCCGCCAGCGCGGCCAGCTCGGCCGCCAGCCGGCCGTCATTCGCCTCCTCGCCGGGATCGAAGCGCATGTTCTCCAGCAGAAGAACCTGTCCCGGCTTCATCTCGGCCACGGCCTGCTTGTTGGTCTTGCCGCTGTCGCCCACGAAGACCACCTCGCGCCCCAGCGCCGCTTCCAGCGCCGGCACCGTCACCTTGAGCGACATCTCGGGGACGACCTTGCCCTTGGGCCGGCCGAAATGCGCCACGAGAACCGGCTTGCCGCCCGCCTCGAGGATGTCCGTCACCGTCGGCACGATCTTCTCGATCCGGGTGGGATCGGTGACCTTCCCGTCCTCGACGGGAACGTTGATGTCGACGCGGACCAGCACGGTCTTTCCGTCGAGCTCCATCTCGTCGAGCGTTTTCCAGGGCATGAGGGGGCTCCTTGTTGCGGCGGCGTCTGCCCCTGTGAAGACCCGATCGGCGCCCTGCCGTCAACCGGACAGCGCCCCGCGCGGCGGCCCTTTCCCTCGCTCCGTGGCGCCGCTAGGGTCCGCGCCGGACGCATTTCCCGCCAAGGAGGGCCGCATGGCCGAGATCACCGATCCCGAGAACACAATCATCATCGAGCTCAAGGACGGCCCCGTCACGATCGAGCTGATGCCCAAGATCGCCCACGAACACGCCGAGCGGATGAAGACGCTCGCCCGTCGCGGCGACTACGACAACGTCGTCTTCCACCGCGTGATCGAGGGCTTCATGGCCCAGACCGGCGATGTCGCGCACGGCGACTTCGAGGACGGGTTCGACCTGCGCATGGCCGGCACCGGCGGCTCGGACATGCCGAACCTGCCCGCCGAGTTCTCGAAGGTGCCGCACGATCGCGGCACGCTCGGCGCCGCCCGCAGCCAGAACCCGAACTCGGCCAATTCGCAGTTCTTCATCAACTTCAAGGACAACCACTTCCTCAACGGCCAGTACACCGTCTACGGCCGGGTGATCTCGGGGATGGAGCATGTCGACGCGCTGACCCGGGGCGAGCCGCCGGAAAAGCCCGACCGCATGCTCAGCGTGAAGGTGGCCGCCGATGCGTAAGCTCGCCCTTCTGCTGGCGCTCGCCGCCGGCCCCGCCGCCGCTACCGGGATCGAGATCGACGTCGCCGGCGAGGCCGAGGGCACAATCGCCATCGACCTCTTCGAGGACGTCGCCCCGAACCACGTCGACCGGATCACCAGCCTGGCGCGCGAGGGCGCCTACGACGACGTCGTGTTCCACCGGGTGATCGAGGGCTTCATGGCCCAGACCGGCGACGTCTCGAACGGCAAGCTCGGCTCCGATCTCTCGCGCGCCGGGACCGGCGGCTCGGACCGGCCCGATCTCGAGGCCGAGTTCTCCGACCGCCCGTTCGAGCGTGGCACCATCGGCATGGCCCGCTCGTCCGACCCGGATTCGGCCAACAGCCAGTTCTTCATCATGTTCGCCCCCGCGCCGCACCTGAACGGCGGCTACACCGTGGTGGGCGAGGTGACCGACGGCATGGACGTGGTCGACGCGATCAAGCGCGGCGAGGGCCGCAACGGCGCCGTCACCGGCCGCCCCGACGTGATCGAGGCGGTGCGCGTCACCGACTGACGCAGGGTCACATTGCCGTAGGCGGGGCTTCCCGGCCCCGCCTACTGCGGGCATCCTCGCTCTCGGGAAAAGGGGGAGGAGGGCCCATGATCCGCATCTGTCTCGCCGCGCTCGTGGCGCTTGCCGCCGGCGCCGCGTCCGCCGATCCGTCGTTCTGGCGCCACGAATGGCCCGGGACGGACTTCTCCCGCACCAGTGTCGACAATTGGGCCGAGATCCGCTCCGGCGGCCCCGGCAAGGACGGGATTCCCGCGCTCACCGCGCCGCGGATGCATCCGGTCGCGGACGAGACCCGGCTCGCCCCGCGCGAGCCCGTGATCGCGGTCGAGATCGACGGCGCCGCGCCCCGCGCCTACCCGGTCCGCTACCTCACCTGGCATGAAATCGTGAACGACACGGCGGGCGGCGTGCCGGTCGCGGTCACCTTCTGCCCGCTCTGCAATTCCTTCCCCACCTTCGACCGCCGCGTCGACGGGCGGACGCTGACCTTCGGGGTCACCGGCAAGCTGCGCCATTCCGACATGGTGATGTACGACCGCGAAACACAGAGCTGGTGGCAGCAGGCGACGGGACGCGGCATCGTCGGTGCCATGACCGGACAGGCGCTGCACCCGGTCCCCACCTGGATGGAAAGCTGGGAAACGTTCCGCGCGCGCAATCCGGACGGCCTCGTGATGGACGAGCCCGACTGGCCCCGACGCTACGGCCGCAATCCCTATCGCGGCTACGACACCGCCGCGCGCCCGTTCCTCTACGACGGCACGCCGCCGCCCCACGGCATCGCGCCGCTCGCCCGCGTGGTGCGGGTCGGCACCATGGCCTGGCCCCTGTCGCGCCTGTCGGCCGAGACGCCGCTCACCGAGGCGGGCGTCACCCTGACCTGGTCCGCGGGCCTCGCCTCGGCCCTCGACAGCGCCCGCATCGCCGACGGCCGCGACATCGGCGCCGTGCGGGTCCGCGATGCGCAAGGCCAGGACGTCCCCCACGACGTGATGTTCGCCTTCGCCTTCCACGCCTTCCACCCGGACGGCACCTGGATGCTGGGCGACTGACCCACGGTCATCGTCCCCACCCAACGACCGCCCCTTCTTCTGCCCCAGAATATCCCCGCCGGAGGCAAGGCGCCGCGCCGGATGGCGCGGCCATGATCAAGTCGCGCCGAAGGCGCGCCAATTTCAGGAAGCCGCCAAACGCGCCCTCAGGTCCCGCAGAAGGTCCGCCGCACCGCCTCGTCCGGGGCCGGCGGTCGGGAAAGGTCGGCGTCGGGCGCGAACGGCGTGGCGAGCGCGGTGCGCAGCCGCTCGAAGGGGCCTAAATCGCCGTCGACCGCCGCGGCGGTCGCATGTTCGATGCGGTGGTTGCGGGGGATCACGGCGGGGTTGGCGGCCTCCATGACCGCGCGGCGCGCCTCGGGGCCGGCGGGGTCGCGGGCGAGACGTGCCTCCCAGTCCGCCTGCCAGGCGTCGAGCGCCTCCGGTGCCTCGAAGGCATCGGCGGCGGTGCCGTCGGCCAGGCCGCGGAACGCGTTGGTGAAATCGGCGCGGCCCGCCGCCATCCGGTCGAGCAGCCCGTGGATCAGGTCGGCATCGCCGTCCTCGGCCGATGTCAGGCCGATCTTCGGGCGGAATACGTCCAGCCACGCCGCGCGGAACAGCTCGGGGAAGCGGTGGACCGACTCGGTCGCATGCTCCACCGCCGCGTCGCGGTCCTCGCCCATCAGTGGCAGCAGGCATGTGGCGAATTGCGCCAGGTTCCAGACCGCGATGTCCGGCTGGCGGCTGTAGGCGTAGCGCCCGAACTGGTCGATGGACGAAAACACCGTCTCGGGATGGTAGGTGTCGAGGAAGGCGCAGGGGCCGTAATCGATCGTCTCGCCGGCGATCGAGACGTTGTCGGTGTTCATCACGCCGTGGATGAAGCCCACGCCCAGCCAGTGCGCCACCAGCCGCGCCTGCGCCGCGACCACGGCGTCCAGCAGGTCGAGCGGCCCGGCGGCCTCGGGATAGTGGCGGGCGATGGCGTGGTCGGTCAGTGCCTGCAGCGCCTCGGTATCCTCGCGCGCGGCGAAGTATTGGAAGGTGCCGACGCGGATATGGCTCCGAGCGACGCGGGTCAGGACGGCGCCGGGCAGGGGGGCTTCGCGCAGTACGGTCTCGCCGGTCGTCACGGCGGCCAGCGCGCGGGTCGTCGGCACGCCGAGCGCATGCATCGCCTCGGACACGATGTATTCGCGCAGCACCGGCCCGATCCAGGCGCGGCCGTCGCCCATGCGGCTGAACGGCGTGCGGCCCGCCCCCTTGAGCTGGATGTCGCGGCGGGTGCCCGTGCGGTCGACGATCTCGCCCAGCAGCACGGCGCGGCCGTCGCCCAGCTGCGGCACCCAGCCACCGAACTGGTGGCCGGCATAGGCCTGGGCGAGCGGCTCGGCGCCCTCGGGCACGCGGCTGCCTGCCAGGATCTCAAGTCCCTCGGGCGTGTCGAGCGCGGCGGCGTCGAGCCCCAGCTCGGCTGCGAGATCGGCGTTGATGGCGATCTTGCCGGGCGTCGCCACCGGGGTCGGGTCCTGCCGGGCGTAGAACCGGTCGGGCAGGCGGGCATAGCTGTTGTCGAAGGCGAAGCGGAGCTGCATGGCGTCCTCCTTTCTCCTCCAGCTAGGCGCGGGCACCGCCGATTGCCAGCCCCGCCTGCGGCGGTTTGACCCGCTGGCCGCCCCGCGCGGTGCCCTATCGTCCCTGACGCAAGGTCATGCAGAGCCAGGGAGGAAAGCGCATGTCAGAGGACCGCCGCGCGGGGAACCGGATCAAGGACCGCCCCGAATTCGCCAGCAAGCCCCGGCCGCTGAGCTTTGCCGCCGACACCACGGTTGCCGAGGCCGTCGCCGCGATGTGTGACAAGAACTACGGCTCGGTGATGGTGGTGGACGGCGATCAGAAGGTGATCGGCGTGGTCACCGAGCGCGACGTGATGCGCAAGGTCGTGAACGGATCCCTCGACGCCGGCAGCACCCGGCTTGAACAGGTGATGACACGAGAGCCGCGCCTCGCACACGAGGATGACGACGTGGTCGACTGGCTGCGGATCATGTCGAACGAGCGCTTCCGCCGCCTGCCGGTCGTTGATGCCGACGGGCGCATCAAGGCGGTGTTCACCCAGGGCGACTTCGTCTCGTACACTTGGCCCGACCTGATGTACCAGGCGACGCAGATGGGCCGTGCCACGCTGACGCGGAACTTCCCCGTGGTGCTGATCGGCGGCGGCGTGATGCTCTACACGATCCTGATGGTGATCGTGCTGGGCGTGGTGCTGTGACCGCCCTCAGAGACGGCGGCTCATCGTCTTGGTGCCGTTGCGCGGGTTGAAGCCCTGCCGGGTGAAGAGGTCGATCAGCCGCCCGGCGTCTGCCGGGACCTGAAGGTGCAGGGCGCACACGTCGTGCTTTGCCAGGCTCTTGGCCAGGGCGGCCAGCGCCTCGGACCCCATGCGGCGGCGGCGCACGGCGGGCCGGACGTAAATCTCGTCCACGGTTCCGGCGAGACCGCCCTCGGCCAGCGAGAAGCCGAACGAGATCATCAGGTAGCCCACGGGCGAGGACGGCGGGCCGATCAGGTAGGCGACCCCGTGGGGTGTGCCCTCCAGCAGGGTCGCCAGCGCCTCCCGGCGGCTCTCGGCATCCTGGCTGAGCCCGGTCTCGTCGCGATAAGCGGCCGACATCCTGTCGATCCGCTCGAAATCGTCCTGCGTGGCGATGCGGAGGGTGACGGTCACTGGGGCAGCGTGCCCGTGAAGGTGCCCTCGACCGCGACGGGCGTGCCGCCCTCGATCGGGCTGGCGTCCATGTCGTCGCCGCTTTCCATCGGTTGCATCTCTCCGCTGAAGGACAGTGTGATCGCGCCGTCGTCCCCGCGCGAGAAGTCGGTGACATCGGCCGGTGCGCCGCTGTCGGAATTTGCCATGAGGACCCGGTCCTCGGTGCGCCAGTCGACCGACACGGTGCCGTCCGCGACCGCGCCGTCCTCGAGCGTGGCGAGCAGGGTGGCGAAGGGCCGGGCAGGGCGGCCGTCATCCTCGGCCACGGCGCTGATCGTCACGATGGTGAAGCCCGCCGAGTCCTGCGCGGTGACGTAGGCGCGGTCGCGCTCGGTGTCGTTGAGGGCGTAGAGCGTGTGGTCCTCGCCGCCGAGCGTCAGCTCGAGCGTGCCAATCACCTCGTAGGCGTCGTCGAACTCCTGCGCGGCCACGGGCGCGGCGGCGAGAAGGGCGGCAAGGGCGAGCGGGGTGGGGCGCATGGTCTGGCTCCGGGTCGGTCTGGCGGTGTCAGGCATAGGTGGCGAGCCGGTCGGTGAGAAGCGCGAAGAAACCGTCCGGTTCCACGTCGCCGATGAACCGCGCGTTGCGGGGGCGGTCGGTGACGCCCCACCAGTCGGCCACGGTCATGCCGCGGGTCAGGTCCGAGACGGTCTCGATCTCGACGTTGATCTCGCGGCCCGAGAACAGGTCGGGCCGCAGCAGGTAGGCGGTCACGCAGGGGTCGTGCAGCGGGGCGCCCTCGCTGCCGTACTTGTCCTTGTCGAAGCGCTCGAAGAAGTCGGTCATCTCGGCCACGGCAACGCCCACGGGCGTGCCGAGGTTTCGGAACGCGTCGTTGCGCGCCGTCGTCACCAGCGCCTTGTGGGTGGCGTCGAGCGGCAGCACGGTCAGCGGCGCTCCGGCGCGGAACACGATCTCGGCCGCCTCGGGATCGACGTAGATGTTGAACTCGGCCGCCGGGGTGATGTTGCCGACCTCGAAATAGGCGCCGCCCATCAGCACGATTTCCTGCACCTTTTCGGCGAGGTCGGGGGCGCGGGTCAGGGCGGTGGCGATGTTCGTCAGTGGCCCCAGCGGGCACAGCGTGACGCTGCCCGCGGGCTCGCGCCGCAGCGTGTCGATCAGGAAGTCGACGGCGTGGTCGTCCTGCAGCGGCATCGCCGGATCGGGCAGGATCGGCCCGTCGAGCCCGGTGCGTCCGTGCACGTGCTCGGCGGTGACGAGCGGGCGCTTCAGCGGCGCGTCGCAGCCGGCGAAAACGGGCACGTCGGTGCGGTCGGCCAGCTCACAGACGATGCGGGCGTTCTTCGCCGTCAGGTCGAGCGGCACGTTGCCGGCGACCGCGGTGATGCCCATCACGTCGAGTTCGGGCGAGGCGAGCGCCAGCAGGATGGCGACGGCGTCATCCTGGCCGGGATCGGTGTCGATGATGATCTTCCGCGCCATCGCTCAGCCGATCGCGTCGAGGATGCGGGCCCAGGAGCGAATCCCGCGGTGGAAGCTCTTCATGTCGTATTTCTCGTTCGGGCTGTGGATCTGGTCGTCGTCCTTGCCGAAGCCGATCAGCATCGAGTCCATCTCGAGATGGGTCTTGAAGTAGCCGGCGATCGGGATCGAGCCGCCGCCGCCGACATAGGCCGCGTCGTGGGGCCATTCGTCCGACAGCGCCCGGCGGGCGGATTCGAAGGCCGGATCGCCGATCGCCATCTGGCTGGCGGGCGAGGCGCCGTGGGCGTGGAACTCGACGGTGCAATCTTCGGGCAGCTGCGCCTCGACCCACTTGCGGAAGTGCTCGCGGATCTCGTGCGGGTTCTGCTGTCCGACGAGACGGAACGACACCTTGGCGTGCGCCTCGGCCGGCAGCACGGTCTTGAAGCCCGCGCCGGTATAGCCGCCCCAGATGCCGTTGATCTCGGCCGTGGGGCGGGACCACAGCTGCTCGAGCGCGGTGCGGTCGCGCTCGCCCGCGGGGGACTTGAGCCCGACGCCCTCGAGGAAACGGTGTGCATCGAATCCGAGTGCCTCCCACTGGGCACGCAGCTGCTCGGGCAACTCGGGCACCGCGTCGTAGAAATGCGGTACCTGCACGCGCCCCTCGTCGTCGTGCAGCCCGCCGAGAATCCGGGTGAGCACGCGGATCGGGTTCATCGACACGCCGCCGTAGAGCCCGGAATGAAGGTCCTTCGAGGGGCCGTGAACCGTGATCTCCTCGCCCACGAGGCCGCGCAGCATGGTGACGATGGCGGGCGTGTCCTCGGCAAACAGGCCGGTGTCGCAGATCAGCGCGATGTCGGCCTTCAGCTCTTCGGTGTTGTCCTTGAGGAAGGGCACCAGCGACGGCGAGCCCGATTCCTCTTCGCCTTCGAACAGGAAGGTGACGTTGGGCAGGTCGCCGCGCTCGGCCTTCCAGGCGCGGCAGGCCTCGACGAAGGTCATCAACTGGCCCTTGTCGTCGCTCGCGCCGCGGCCGCGGATCACCTTGCCGTCGGCGCCGTCCTCGATCGCGGGATCGAACGGGTCGCGCGCCCACAGGTGCAGCGGATCCACCGGCTGAACGTCGTAGTGGCCGTAGAACAGGACGTGCCGCCCGGTGCCGTTCGTGTGCCCGACCACCATCGGATGCCCCGGCGTCTCGCGGATCGAGGCCTCGGCCCCCAGCTCGGTCAGCTGCGCGACCAGCCATTCGGCGGCGGCGCGGCACTGTGCCTTGTAGGCCGGATCGGTCGAGATCGACTGGATGCGCAGCAGATCCTTGAGACGGTCGGTGGACGTGTCGATGTCGGCGTCGATACGCGACAGAACGGCGTTGAGGGACATGGGCTCTCCTGTCGGTGTTCGGGCGCGACACTATCAGGCGGCAAGGGGGTGTCCAGTAGCGGTGGAAGTCACCCCGCGCGCGCACTAGGTGATCGGCGGAAAATTGAATGATAGGCTGTCCGTACCCGACTCGGAGGCCCGCCGGCGCGCGCCGCGCGGCGGGGCCGGGTCACCCGGACCGGCGGGGCGATTGATCCAGATCATTGCCGCCGGTGTCCGGGGAGCGGCAAATCGTCCGTGGTCGCCGCCCCGCGGCTTGACTAACAAAGCCTTGCGGCGGCACACGGAGACACCCGGTCGAACCGGGGCGAGAAGGAAGGAAGAGACGTGGACTATTCGGCCAAGATCGATGCGGCGCTGCAGAGGCTTCATGACGAGGGCCGGTACCGCACGTTCATCGACATCGAACGCCGCCGCGGGCAGTTTCCCCACGCGAACTGGCGCAAGTCCGATGGCAGCGAACGCCCGGTGACCGTCTGGTGCGGCAACGATTATCTCGGCATGGGGCAGCACCCGGTCGTGCTGTCGGCGATGCACGAGGCGATCGACGCCACCGGTGCGGGGTCGGGCGGCACGCGGAACATCAGCGGCACCACCGTCTATCACAAGCGTCTCGAATCCGAGCTGGCCGACCTGCACGGCAAGGAGGGCGCGCTGCTCTTCACCTCGGCCTACATCGCCAACGACGCGACGCTGTCGACGCTGCCCAAGCTGCTGCCGGGGCTCGTGATCTTCTCGGACGAGCTGAACCACGCCAGCATGATCGAGGGCATCCGCCGCAACGGCGGCGCCAAGCGGGTGTTCCGCCACAACGACCTCGCGCATCTGCGCGAGCTGCTCGAGGCCGAGCCCGAGGGCACGCCCAAGCTGATTGCCTTCGAGTCGATCTACTCGATGGACGGCGATTTCGCCCCGATCGACGAGATCTGCGACCTGGCCGAGGAATTCGGCGCGCTGACCTACCTGGACGAAGTGCACGCCGTCGGCATGTACGGCCCCCGCGGCGCCGGCGTGGCCGAGCGCGACCGCCTGATGCACCGCATTGACATCGTCAACGGCACGCTCGCCAAGGCCTATGGCGTGATGGGCGGCTACATCGCCGCCGACGCGAAATTGTGCGACGCGATCCGCTCTTACGCGCCGGGCTTCATCTTCACCACGTCGCTGCCGCCCTCGGTCGCCGCCGGCGCTGCCGCCTCGGTCGCCCATCTCAAGACCGACGCCGCCCTGCGCGAGCGGCACCAGACGCAGGCGAAGATCCTCAAGACGCGGCTCAAGGGCCTGGGCCTGCCGCTGATCGACCACGGCAGCCACATCGTGCCCGTCCACGTGGGCGACCCGGTGCACTGCAAGATGCTGTCGGACATGCTTCTCGAGGATTTCGGCATCTACGTGCAGCCGATCAACTTCCCCACGGTGCCCCGCGGAACCGAGCGGCTGCGATTCACCCCGTCGCCGGTGCATGGCCCCGACGAGATCGATGCGCTGGTGCACGCTCTCGACGCTTTGTGGTCGCATTGTGCGCTGAATCGCGCCGAGCTTTCCGCCTGAAGCGCCTTTCAATCTGTGCATTCGGATTAGCCCTGTGGTATTGGAACATCAGGGCAGGGTTTGGCGTATCGATTCGCAGTCTTTGCGGGGACTTACGGCAGTGAACAGAAAGCAGGCAGCATGATCGGGCGCTTCAAAACGCCCGCAGCCGAAGAGGATGAACGCCCAAAGGGCTTCGACGATTTCGACCTTCGGCTCGGTGACGTCATGCGCGGCGAACGTGCGACGCTGGGCAAGTCGCTGCTCGACGTCCAGCGCGAGCTCAAGATCCGCGCGACCTACATCGCGGCGATCGAGAACGCCGATCCAAGCGCCTTCGAGACGCCTGGGTTCATCGCGGGCTACGTACGGTCGTATTCGCGCTATCTCGGCCTGGATGCCGAGTGGGCGTGGCGTGCCTTCTGCCGCGAGGGCAATTTCGAGACGGCGCACGGCATGTCCCAGGCTGCATCGATCAAGCAGTCTCGTCCCGAGCCCGCCCAGAGCGCCGCGCACAGTCCCAAGAAACGCGACCCGTTCCTGGAACCCTCGATCAGCTACACGCCGCCGGGCCAGCGCATGCTGTCGGGAATCGAACCCGGCGCGATCGGTTCGGTCGCGGTGATGATCGCCCTGATCGGGCTGATCGGCTACGGCGGCTTCGCGGTCCTGAAAGAGGTCCAGAAGGTCCAGTTCGTGCCCGTCGAGCAATCGCCCGGCGTCGCCTCGGACATCGACCCGCTCGCCGGCGCCGCCCCGCAGCAGCCCGAGGGCGAAGAGACCGAGGTTGCCGGGCTGAACGCGGACGCGGACGAGGGCGAGATGTTCGACCGCCTCTACCGCCCGCAAGCGCTGGACGTGCCGGTGATGACGCCGCGCGACGGTCCGATCGCCGCACTCGACCCGTCCTCGGTGGGCGCGCTGTCGGATGCCAGCGAACGCCGCCGCCTCGCCGCGGCCAGCTCGTCGCTGGCCCAGCAGACCGGCCCGGCGCCCGATCGGCAGGACATCGCGGCGGCGACGCCCGACATGCTGACCGACGGCACGCTGAACCAGGACGGCGGCGTCCAGGTGGTCGAGGACACACCGCCCCAGGTCGTGATGCTGGCCGTCCGCCCCTCGTGGGTGCGCGTCCGCTCCGCCGACGGCTCGGTGATCTACGAGCGGATCATGGAGCCTGGCGACCGGTTCGAACTGCCCCGGACCGAAGAGCCGGCGACCCTGCGCACGGGCGAATCCGGGGCGATCTATTTCGCGGTGAACGGCCAGACCTACGGTCCGGCGGGCCAGAGCGGGCAGGTGACGAGCGATCTCAGCCTCGCCGCCGCGTCGCTGACGGACACCTATTCGGTGGCCGATCTCGGCAGCGATTCCGATCTGCAGACCTACGTGGCCGAGCTGGAACTCGGCACCGGCGACGACGCGGACGCGCCGTCGGAGTGAGCCCGGCGTTGCCACCGCGCCGCGCGGTCCCTAGGTAGGGGCCATCAGCCCAAGACGAGGCCAAGACGAGGAAGGTCCGGCGCATGTCGCTCAATCACGTCCGTCCCTGGCGCAACATCTATCGCCGCCAGTCCCGCAAGATCATGGTCGGGAACGTCGCCGTGGGCGGGGACGCCCCGATCTCGGTCCAGACGATGACGAACACCGACTCGGGCGACGCCGCGGCGACCCTGCGCCAGATCGAGCAATGCGCCGAAGCCGGCGCCGACATCGTCCGGGTCTCTGCCCCCGACCAGGACGCCACCCGCGCGCTGCGAGAGATCTGCGCCCATAGCCCGGTGCCGATCGTCGCGGACATCCACTTCCACTACAAGCGCGCGATCGAGGCCGCCGAGGCCGGCGCCGCCTGCCTCCGCATCAATCCGGGCAATATCGGCGACGACAAACGCGTGAAGGAAGTCATCGACGCGGCCCGCGACCACGGCTGCTCGATCCGGATCGGCGTCAACGCGGGCTCGCTCGAGCGGGATCTTCTCGAAAAATACGGCGAACCCTGTCCCGAGGCGATGGTCGAGTCCGCGCTCGATCACATCAAGATCCTCGAGGACAACGACTTTCACGAGTTCAAGATCTCGGTGAAGGCGTCCGACGTCTTCCTCGCCGCGGCCGCCTACCAGGGAATCGCGGACGCCACCGACGCACCGATCCACCTCGGTATCACCGAAGCGGGCGGGCTGATGTCCGGAACGATCAAGTCGGCGCTCGGCCTGGGCAATCTCCTGTGGATGGGCATCGGCGACACGCTGCGCGTCTCGCTCTCGGCCGACCCGGTCGAAGAGGTGCGCGTGGGCTACGAGATCCTCAAGGCTCTCGGCCTGCGCCACCGCGGCGTGAACATCATCTCCTGCCCGTCCTGCGCCCGCCAAGGCTTCGACGTGATCGAGACCGTCCGCGTCCTCGAAGACCGGTTGGCCCACATCAAGACGCCGATGTCGCTGTCGATCATCGGCTGCGTCGTCAACGGCCCGGGCGAGGCGCTGATGACCGATGTGGGCTTCACCGGCGGCGGCGCCGGCGCCGGCATGGTCTATCTTGCAGGCCAGCAGAGCCACAAGATGTCGAACGACGAGATGGTCGACCACATCGTCGAACAAGTCGAACAGCGCGCCGCCGTGATCGAAGCCGAACGCGACGCCGCCGACCAGGCCGCCGAGTAACCGGCGGCATCGAAAAGGCCGCGCCTGCGGCGCGATACGATGTCTTGCCGCGCCTTTGGCGCGGCGGTGCCTCCGGCGGAGATATTTCAGGACAGAAGAAGCTGCGGGTCAGCCCCCGGTCCGCCGGACCGGGGGCCTTCTCCTGCCGCGGTCATCGGCGTCTCCGCCTGTACCGCCGGGATAGAATTGTCTGAAAGTGTTAACAGACGCTTATCTTCTTCTGCCCGACAAATATCTCCGCCGGAGGCGGAAACGCGCCGCCCGGAGGGCGGCGCAGATGTCATGCGCGCCGAAGGCGCTCCGCAGGGTGAAGGGCGGTTTCAGAAGCCGGCCTTGATCTTCTCGAACTCGGCCGATTGCCGTTGCCGCAACTCGCCGTCGATCGGCAATTGTGCCAGGACCGGGGCGTCGATCGGGCCGAGGCCGACCTCGGTCAGGGCTTCGTCCCCGATCTCGCTCATCGCGGCCTGGTTCGAGTGGCCGTAACCGGCGTCGAGCAGCGGCTGCGTCGCGCTGGGGGCGAGCAGGGCGTTGAGGAAATCGTAGGCGCGCTCTTCGGAACCCTCGCCATCCTGCAGGTTGACGTAGCCGCAGAGCCAGAGCGACGAGCCTTGCTCGGGCTCGCGGGCGAAGCCGATCGGGAAGCCCTGCTCGGCCATCGTCGGCAGCGTCTCGTTCCAGGCCCAGCCTGCCAGTACTTCGCCGCTGGCGAGAAGCTGCGAGAGTTCCGCAGGATCGGTCCAGTAGGTGCGCAGGTTGGGGTGCACCTCGCGCAGCCAGTCGGAGGCCGCCTGGAACTGCTCGTCCGTGGCATCCTGCCAGTTCGTCGTGCCGGTGGCGAGGTAGGCCAGCGCGTAGGCGTCGTCGACATTGTCGGGCAGAGTGAGCCGGCCCGCGTAGTCGGGGTTGGCGAAGATGTCGAGCGAGGCGACGTCCTCTTCGGGGACCTCGTCGGCGTTGTAGGCGATCGCGGTCGAGCCGAAATCGGTGGGCACGAAGTAGACCTCTTCTGTGCCGTCGGTCACGTCCTGGCCGGTGAGGTTGCTGTTGAGGTCGCCGAAATGCTCGATGCGCGAGGTGTCCCACGGCTCGAGGATGCCCGCCTCGATCCACTTGTTCACCGAGCCGGCGCAGACATGGCTGACATCGGCCCGGAAGCCAGAGCGCAGTTTCTGAAACGCTTCCTCCTCGTCCCCGAAGTAGGCGAATTCGGGACTGTCGCCGTGCTGTTCGACGTAGTTCGAGTGGAAGTCCGGATTCTCGAAGCCGGGATAGTCGAAGACCAGCAGACTGTCGTCCTGCGCGGCGGCGGCGGTGGCGAGGCAGCAGGCGGCGGAAGTTGCGAGGAGGCGGGCGAGGGCGGTCATGGCGGTCCTTTCTCGGGTGAAACCAGACGAAACGCTAAGGCGGCTTGCAGGCCTTGCCAAGGGTGTCGGCGGGCTTGGCGGACGCGCCGGACGCGTTACCTTGACCTGCGGGCGGCGCGGGGGAGCGGCCGCCCTGGTCAAGGGAGGCATCGCATGTTCAGAGCGCTGATCGTGGACAAGACGGAGGACGGCGGCACCGAGGCGGGCGTCCAGGAGATCCCGCCCGATCGTTTGCCCGAGGGCGAGGTCACGGTGGCGGTGGAATACTCCACCGTGAACTACAAGGACGGCCTGTGCGTCGGTCCCGGCGGCGGGCTGGTGCGCAGCTATCCCCATGTACCGGGGATCGACTTTGCCGGGACGGTCGAATCCTCGGATGACGCGCGGTATTCCCCCGGCGACCGGGTGGTCCTGACCGGGTGGCGCGTGGGCGAGGCGCATTGGGGCGGCTTTGCCGAGAAGGCCCGCGTCAAGGCGGACTGGCTGGTGCCGCTGCCCTCGGGCCTGTCGACCTTTCAGGCGATGGCGGTGGGCACGGCGGGGTTCACCGCGATGCTGGCTGTCATGACGCTCGAGGATCACGGGCTGCGTCAGGGGCAGGGGCCGGTGCTGGTCACCGGTGCCTCGGGCGGTGTCGGGTCGGTCGCCACCGCGCTGCTGGCGAACCTCGGCTACGAGGTGGCGGCGGTCACCGGGCGGCCCGAGAATGCCGAGTACCTCATCGCTCTCGGCGCCAGCCGGATCGTCCCGCGAGAGGACATCGCCGAGACGGTCAAGCGCCCGCTCGAGACCGAGACCTGGGCGGGCTGCGTCGATGCGGTGGGCGGCCCAATGCTGGCCCGCGTGCTGGGTCAACTCAAGTATGGCGCCGGCGCGGCGGCGGTGGGCCTGACGGGCGGGACCGATCTTCCCGCCAAGATCGTGCCGTTCCTGTTGCGGGGGGTGAATCTCCTCGGGATCGACAGCGTCATGCAGCCTCAGGACGCCCGCGCGCGGGCGTGGCGGCGCATCGCGCAGGAGCTTCCGCTCGACATGCTGGAGGAGATGGTCCAGACGGCGGCCCTGGCAGACGTGCCGCGACTGGGCGCCGAGATCCTCGAAGGACGTCTGAGGGGCCGGGTCGTGGTAGACGTGACACGGTAGACGCGCCTCACGCGGGGCGCGGCTTGCGTGCGTGCGCGTTCGCCGGACAGTGTCACAGGGTGAATTGTGCGGGTTTCCGCTGGTCGGAACGCGGCCGAGCTGTATGCGCTCGACCATGGCCGAATCCCGACCGCGACGAATGCGGGGCGTGCAGGGCAAACAAGGGGAGCCACCATGGCCGAAACGACAGCAGAGGGGATACCTTCGCCAGAGGGTGATGTGCACATCATCGACACCGACTACAATGTCGGTCAGGACAATCTCGAGGGGTCGGTCGGGCCCTTCGGCTTCGACATCCACAATCCGGTCTTCCTGATCTCGGGTCTGACGATCGTGGCCTTCGTGCTGCTGACGCTGATCTTCCAGGATAGCGCGAGCGCTGCGTTCTCGTGGCTGTTCAACTTCGCGACCAAGCAGTTCGACTGGTACTTCCTTGGGGCGGCGAACATCTTCGTGATCTTCAGCCTGGTGCTGATCGTCTCTCCGTACGGATCGGTGCGGCTCGGCGGGACCGACGCGGTGCCCGAATACGGCTACCTGTCCTGGTTCGCGATGCTGTTCGCCGCCGGCATGGGCATCGGCCTGATGTTCTTCGGCGTGCTCGAGCCGGTCTATCACATGGCGGTGTCGTCCCCGCTCGGGCTGGAAAGCCCGATCGCCGAGGACGGTTCCATCATCCAGGACCAGGTCGCGGCGGCGCGGAACGCGGGCCTCGCGGCGACGGTGTTCCACTGGGCGCTGCATCCCTGGGCGATCTACGCGGTCGTCGCGCTCGCGCTGGCGCTCTTCAGCTACAACAAGCAGCTGCCGCTATCGCTGCGTTCGGCCTTCTATCCGCTGTTCGGCGACCGCGTCTGGGGCTGGCTGGGCCATTGCATCGACATCATCGCGGTCTTCGCGACGCTGTTCGGGCTGGCGACCTCGCTGGGTCTGGGCGCACAGCAGGCGAATGCGGGCCTGCAGCACGTGTTCGGCATCCCGCTGAACACCACGTCGCAGATCTTCATCATCATGGGCGTGACCGCGGTGGCGCTGGTGTCGGTGCTGCGCGGCCTCGACGGCGGCGTGAAGATCCTGTCCGAGGTCAACATGGCGATCGCGGCGCTGCTGCTGTTCTTCGTCTTCCTCGTCGGGCCGACGCTGTCGATCCTGGGTGACTTCTTTGGCGGCCTGACGACCTATATCCGGGACGTGGTGCCGCTGTCGAACCCGGTCGGTCGTGACGACGACAGCTTCCGCGAAGGCTGGACCTCGTTCTACTGGGCCTGGTGGATCAGCTGGTCGCCCTTCGTCGGCATGTTCATCGCCCGCGTCAGCCGCGGCCGCACGGTGCGCGAGTTCATCACCTGCGTGATCCTGATCCCGTCGATCGTGTCGGTGTTCTGGATGGCCGTGTTCGGCGGCACCGCCATCGAGCAGGTGATCACCAACCCCGAGACGAGCCAGGTGAAGAACTACGTCATCGACAACTACAACGCGCCGTTGTCGCTGTTCGGCATGCTGGGCGAGATGCCCCTGGGCATGATCACCTCGACCGTGGCGATCGTCCTGGTGCTCGTGTTCTTCGTCACCTCGTCCGACTCCGGCTCGCTGGTGATCGACACGATCACCGCCGGCGGCAAGACCGACGCGCCGAAGCCGCAGCGCGTGTTCTGGTGCGTGGCCGAGGGCCTCGTCGCGATCGTGCTGCTGATCGGCGGCGGGCTCGAGGCGCTGCAGGCGATGGTGAACGCGACCGGCCTGTTCTTCACCCTCGTGCTTCTGGTGATGTGCGGCGCGATCTGGAAGGGCCTCGCCAACGAGCGGCGGGTCCAGGTCAAGGGCACGCAACCGACCGAGTGATCTCGGCGACATCCGGCGCGGCGGCCAGGGGCTGCCGCGCCACTCCTTGCGCGGGTTGGCCGACCCGCTTGACGCTGCAGGCGAAAACACTGATCTCGCTGGCATGAGCCTCGATATCGATTTCGTCCGCAGCCAGTTTCCCTCACTTCAGCAGCCGGCGCTCACCGACCAGGCGTTCTTCGAGAACGCGGGCGGCGCGTTTCCCTGCCGGCAGGTGATCGACCGGCTGACGCATTTCTACACCGATCACAGGGTTCAGCCCTATGGCCCCTTCGCCGCCTCGCGCCTGGCGGGGGAGGAGATGGACGAGGCCCGCGCGCGGCTTGCGGCGATGCTGAACGTCGAGACGGATGAGCTGACCTTCGGTCCGTCGACCAGCGCCAACACCTACGTCCTCGCGCAGGCCTTCGGCCAGTCGATGCGCGCGGGCGAGGCGATCGTCGTCACCGACCAGGACCATGAGGCGAATACCGGGCCCTGGCGCCGGCTGGCCGACGCCGGGATCGAGGTGCGCGAGTGGCGGATGGACCCCGAGACGGGGCATCTCGACCCCGCAGACCTGGACCGGCTGCTTGACGGCGACGTGCGGCTGGTATGCTTTCCGCATGTCTCGAACGTGGTTGGCGAGATCAACGACGTCGCCGCGATCTGCGAGAG
Organism: Tranquillimonas rosea; assembly: GCF_900111315.1. Lineage (GTDB taxonomy): Bacteria > Pseudomonadota > Alphaproteobacteria > Rhodobacterales > Rhodobacteraceae > Tranquillimonas > Tranquillimonas rosea. The sequence continues at coordinate 76,633 of NZ_FOGU01000004.1, read as the reverse complement.
GGTCCACGCGGCGGGGGCGGTGGCCTGTGTCGATGGGGTCAGCTACGCCCCGCACGGCCTGCCGGATGTCGGGGCGCTCGGCGCCGACATCTACCTGTTCTCGGCCTACAAGGTCTATGGGCCCCACCAGGGGCTGATGACGATCCGCCGGTCGCTGGGCGAGCGGCTGCCGAACCAGGCGCACTGGTTCAACGGAGACACGCTTTACAAGCGGTTCACACCGGCGGGGCCGGATCATGCGCAGGTCGCGGCCTGTGCCGGGATCGCGGACTACATCGACGGGATGCACCGTCACCACGGCGGCGGCAGCGCTGCCCCGCACGAGCGGTCGCGCCATGTCCACGACACGATGCGCGCGCACGAGACCGATCTGCTGGCGCCGTTGATGGCGTATCTCTCGGGCAGGCAGGGGCTGCGCGTGCTGGGTCCGGCGCGGGCCGAAGATCGCGCGCCCACGGTGGCCATCGCGCTCGGCACGCCGGGGCGAGAGATCGCGGCGTCGCTGGCGCGCCACGGCATCATGGCGGGCGGCGGGCACTTCTACGCGGCGCGGGCGCTGAGCGCTCTGGGGATCGATCCCGACCACGGAGTGCTGCGGCTGAGCTTCGTCCACTACACTTCGCGGGGCGATCTTGACCGTCTGATGCGGGCGCTAGATCGGCATCTGTGACGGCGGGGCCTGCGGGCTCCGCCTTGGCCGTTCCAGGGAGCCCCGATGACCGACGACAGCCCGATCCTGTTCTGGCACCGCCGCGACCTGCGGCTGACCGACAATCCGGGTCTGGCGGCGGCGGCGCTCACCGGGCGGCCCGTGATCCCGGTCTTCATCCTCGACGAGGTGTTCGACAGCCACGGCGCGGCGCCGAAATGGCGGCTGGGGCTGGGGCTCGAGGCGTTCGGCGCGGCGCTGGCCGAGCGCGGCGCGCGCCTTGTCCTGCGGCGCGGCGGCGCGTTGCAGACGCTGGCCGCTCTGGTGCGCGAGACGGGCGCGGGCGCGGTCTGGTGGAACCGGCTCTACGATCCCGACAGCGTAGAGCGCGATACGGGCGTCAAGGCCGACCTCAAGGCCGACGGGATCGACGCCCAGAGCTTTGCCGGCCACATCCTGCACGAGCCGTGGGAGGTCGAGACGAAGCAGGGCGACTACTACAAGGTGTTCACGCCGTTCTGGCGGGCGGTCAAGGACCGCGAGGTGCCAGACCCCGTGACGGCGCCCTCCGATCTGACGGCGCCCGACAGCTGGCCCGACAGCGACGCGCTTGAGGACTGGCAACTCGGCGCGGCGATGGATCGCGGCGCCCCGATCGTCGGCAAGCATGTCGTCGTCGGGGAAAGGGCCGCGCAGGGCCGTCTGGCGGCCTTCATCGGCCAGCGTGTGCAGGACTATGGCGATGCGCGCGATCTGCCGTCGGTGGATGGCACCTCGCGGCTGTCCGAGAACCTCACGCTGGGCGAGATCTCGATCCGGTCGTGCTGGCATGCCGGGCTCAGGGCGCAGGCCGACGGCAAGGACGGTGCGGGGACGTTCCTGCAAGAGCTCGTCTGGCGCGACTTCGGGCACCACCTGGCCTACAACACGCCGCGCCTGACGTCGGAGAACTGGCGCGAGGAATGGGACGCCTTTCCCTGGAACGAGGACGAGCGGAAGGCCGAGGTCATCGCGTGGAAGCGCGGCCGCACCGGCATCCGGTTCGTCGACGCGGCGATGCGCGAGCTTTACGTGACCGGGCACATGCACAACCGCAGCCGGATGATCGTCGCCAGCTACCTTTGCAAGCACCTGATGTGCCACTGGAAGATCGGCAAGGCGTGGTTCGAGGAGCACCTGACCGACTGGGATCCGGCGTCGAACGCGCTCGGCTGGCAATGGTCGGCGGGGTCGGGGCCGGACGCGACGCCCTATTTCCGCGTCTTCAACCCCGTCACCCAGCTGGATCGGTTCGACAAGAAGCGCACCTATGTCGGCCACTGGATCGCCGAGGGACAGTCGCAGCCGTCGCGGGATGCGCTGGACTACTTCGAGGCGATTCCGCGCCGCTGGGGCCTGTCGCCCGACGATGACTATCCCGAGCCGGTCGTAGGCGCCGACGAGGGCCGCAAGCGCGCGCTCGAGGCTTACGAGAACCGCTCTTTCTGATCCTTCCGCTTCCCTGTGCGGCGGGGACATTTTTGTCACGCCGCCCGGTCCCTGCCGGCTGGCGCCATTCGCCGCAGCCCGGCCGGGTTGCCGCTTCGCGGGCCTGACCGTAGCTTACGATGATCGAACGGGGAGAGGCGATGACAGTCCAGACGAGTGTGAGCGGCCAGGGCGATCTGCCGCGGTACTTCAGCCAGGTCTTCCGCATGGCCGCCGACATGGAAAACGGCCGGCTGGACTTCGTGCTTCCCGATGGCCGGGTGTTTCGCGCCGAGGGCCGCAATCCAGGCCCCGTGGCCGAGCTGCACATCCACAACGCCGACATCTTCGGCCGCCTGATCCGCGAGGGCGACCTGGGCTTCTGCGAGGCGTATCTCGACGGCTGGTGGTCGACCCCGGACCTGCAGGCCTTCATGGACCTGGTGCACGCCGACAACGACGAGATGTACGACGGCTTTCCCGGCATGGGACTGGTGCGCACGTTCGAGAAGCTGCGCTTCTGGCTGCAACGCAACACCAAGGCCCAGGCCCGTCGCAACATCGCGGCGCATTACGACCTGGGCAACGAGTTCTACGGGCTCTGGCTGGACGACACGATGACCTATTCCTCGGCCAAGTTCGAGACCGGACAGGAAAGCCTCGAACGCGCGCAGGAGCTGAAATATGCGAGCTTGATCGACCAGATGGGCGCGAACGAGGGCGACCACGTGCTCGAGATCGGGTGCGGCTGGGGCGGCTTCGCCGAATACGCCGCCAAGGAGAGGGGCCTGCGGGTGACCGGTCTGACGATCAGCCAGGCGCAGCACGACTACGCCGTGGCCCGGATCGAGCGCGCCGGCCTGTCGGACCGGGTGTCGATCAAGCTGCAGGATTACCGCGACGAGACCGGGCTCTATGACGGGGTCGCGTCGATCGAGATGTTCGAGGCGGTCGGTGAAAAATACTGGCCCGTCTTCTTCGACAGCCTGCGGGCGCGGATGAAGCCCGGCGCCAACGCGACGCTGCAGATCATCACGGTGCAGGACCGCCGCTGGGAGGTCTATCGCCGCGGGGTGGATTTCATCCAGAAATACATCTTCCCCGGCGGCATGCTGCCCGCACCCAATGCGTTGCGCGCCGAGGTCGAGCGCGCGGGGCTCGCGGTGGCCCGGTCGGTCGAGTTCGGCGAGAGCTACAGCCAGACCCTGCGCCGCTGGCACGACACCTTCAACGACCGCTGGGACGAGGTCGCGAGCCTGGGTTTCGACGACCGGTTCCGGCGGATGTGGAATTTCTACCTCACCTCTTGCGCGGCGACCTTCCACAGCGGAAATTGCGACGTGACGCAGATCACCGTGACCCGGCCCGCCTGACCGCATGTATCCCACCGCTGCCAAGATGTTCGCAGGCCTGCTGTTCGCCGGCCTCGCCTGGTGGATCAGCGACCTCGTCAAACCGCTGCTGCCCGAGCAGCTTCCGGTGGGGCTTCTGTCGCCGGTGAACGCGGCGCTCGGGTTCGTGATGGGATGGCGCATCGTGGGCCGCCGCGCCGGTGACGGTTTCGTCAAGGCGGCCGGGCTCGGGTTGACGGCGCTGGCCGCGACGGTTTTCTGGGCCCTGGTGGTCTGGGGCGGACGCGAGATGCTGCGGCGGTCTCTGCGCAAGGCCTATGACGGACCGATCGAAGCGCTGGAAGACATGGTGACGCTGATGACAGACTACGCCCTGACCCTCACCGATCCGTCGGTCCTGATCCCGGCGGTGGCAGGAGCCGTGTTCTGCGCGGCGGTGACCGAGTATGTGGCGCCGGCGCCCGGTCAGACGCGATGAACCTGTTCCTGTTCGGCACATTGCGCGACGACGCGCTGCGCGAGATCGTGATCGGCCGGGCTGTCGGGGGCCGGGCCGCCCGGCTGGCGGGCCACGGGGTGCGCCGCGCCGCCGAGGGCGATCATCCGGTGATCGGCGCGGGCGAGGGGGCCGAGGGCCTTCTGGTCGAGGGACTGGGCACCGAAGAGGCCTCGCGCCTCGACTATTACGAGGGCGCGTTCGGCTGCCGGCGGCATCCCGTGCGCGTGACGACCCAAGCGGGCGAGATCGCCGCGCAGGTCTATGCCGCCGAGCCCGACAGCGCGTCCGACGCGGCCTGGGACCTGTCCGAATGGCAGTCCGAGTGGGCACCGCTGGTGCGCAAGACGGCCGAGCAGGCGATGGCGCTTTACGGTCAGGGCGACTCGGCGACGCTGGCCCGGCGTCTGCCGATGATGCGGGTCCGCGCTTCGTCGGCGCTGCGCGCGGCCGAGTGCCCGGCACCGCGCCACATCCGCGCCGACCTGACCCGCGACGACGTCACCGTCGAAACGGCGCGGCGGCCCTACGTCAACTTCTTCGCGCTGGACGAATACGACCTGGAGCATCCGCATTTCGACGGCGGGCGCAGCGGCACGCTGAACCGCGCGGGTCTCGTCAGCGGCGATGCGGTGACGGTGCTGCCCTATGACCCCGCCCGAGACCGGGTGCTGGTGATCGAGCAGTTCCGCTTCGGCCCCTTCAGCCGCGGCGATCTGCGCCCCTGGTGTCTTGAGCCCGTCGCCGGCCGCGTCGATCCCGGCGAGGCGCCCGAGACGGCCGCCCGCCGCGAGGCAGAGGAAGAGGCGCGGCTGGATGTCGGCGCGCTCTGGACCGTGGCCAGCTATTATCCCAGCCCCGGCGTCCTTACCGAGTACCTCTGGAGCTATGTCGGCGTCTGCGATCTGCCCGACGGGGCCGAGACGCTGGCGGGCAAGGCCGACGAGGGCGAGGACATCCGCACCCATGTCCTGTCCTTCGACCGGCTTATGGAGCTGATCACGGCGGGCGAGGTCGATACCGCGCCGCTGCTGCTGACGGCGTTCTGGCTGGCGCGGGCCCGTGCCGAGGGTCTGCCCGCCGCTTGAGTTCGTCCCGGCCGCGCCATAGACAGGCGCAACACGTCAACAAGAGGAGCGCGGAGATGGAGATTTACAGTGATCTGGCGGACGCCGTCGGCCACACGCCCCTGATCCGCCTGAAGGGCCCGTCCGACGCCACCGGCTGCGAGATTCTCGGCAAGGCCGAGTTCCTCAATCCCGGCCAGTCGGTCAAGGACCGCGCGGCCTTGTTCATCATCCGCGACGCGATGGAAAAGGGCCTGCTGCAACCCGGCGGAACCATCGTCGAGGGCACGGCCGGCAATACCGGCATCGGCCTCGCGCTGGTCGGGGCGTCGATGGGGTTCAAGACGGTGATCGTCATCCCCGAGACGCAGAGCCAGGAAAAGAAGGACATGCTGCGCCTCGCGGGGGCCGAGCTGGTGCAGGTGCCGGCGGTGCCCTACAAGAATCCCAACAACTACGTCCGCTATTCCGAGCGGCTGGCCAAGGAGCTGGCGAAGTCCGAGCCGAACGGCGCGATCTGGGCCAACCAGTTCGACAACGTCGCCAACCGCCGCGCCCATATCGAGACGACCGGCCCCGAGATCTGGGAGCAGACCGACGGCAAAGTCGACGGCTTCATCTGCTCGGTCGGGACCGGCGGCACGCTGGCGGGCGTCGGCATGGCGCTACAGCCCAAGGGCGTGAAGATCGGCCTGGCGGACCCCGAGGGGTCCGCGATCCACTCCTACTACACCGAGGGCACGTTCAAGGCGCCCGGCACGTCGATCACCGAAGGGATCGGGCAGGGGCGCATCACCGCGAACCTCGAGGGGTTCACGCCGGACTACAGCTATCGCATACCGGATTCCGAGGCACTGCCGGTGGTGTTCGACCTGCTCGCGGCCGAGGGGCTGTGCCTGGGCGGTTCCTCCGGCACCAACGTCGCCGGCGCGATCCGGCTGGCGCGCGAGCTGGGGCCGGGCCACCGGATCGTCACCATCCTGTGCGACTACGGCAACCGTTATCAGTCGAAGCTGTGGAACCCCGAGTTCCTGGAAGAGAAGGGACTGCCGGTGCCCGCCTGGCTGGCGCATGACAGCCGAACCCTTCCCACCGTCTTCGAGGACGTCTGACCGTCATGGTGCGGCTGACGTCCCTGTTCGGGGCGCTGGCCCTGGTGCTCGCGCTGGCGCTGAGCGCGGCGGCGCAACCGGTGCGGCCGCCCGATTATTCGCAGTTCGACACCGTCGCCAGCAATGCCGAGCAGATGCTCCAGCGCGGGCAGGCGACGAATGACGCGTTGACGCAGCTGCGCGACCGGCTCGTGTCGTGGCGGGACGAGTTGCTGACGGCGCAGTCCATCAACCAGACGCGGGTCGACTCGGTCCGCAACCAGCTGAACGCACTGGGGCCGCCACCGGGCGAGGACGAAACCGAACCGGAGGCGACCGCCGAACAGCGCGAGACGCTCAACGAACAGCTCGAGACGCTTCTCGCCCCGCGACGGCGTGCCGAGGCCGCCTATAGCCGGGCGGATTCGCTGATCGGCGAGATCGACGCGCTGCTGCGCGCGCGGCAGGCCGAGCAACTGATGGAGCTCGGGCCCAGCCCGCTGAACCCGGTCCTCTGGGTCGACGCGGTCGGGGCCACGGCCGAGACCGGCCGGAGCATCGCCAAGGAAAGCATCGCGGGGTGGGAGCAGCTTGGCGGCGACGAGTTCGCCCGGCGCGACCTGCCGATCGCGCTGGTCTACTTCGTCATCTCGCTGTTCCTGCTGGTGCGGGGCCGCTACCGGACCGAACAGCTGACGGACTATCTCTGGCGCCGGATCTCGGGGCAGAGCCGCGACGTGTTGTGGTTCGTCATCTCGCTGGGGCAGATCCTGCTGCCCTATGCGGGAATCCAGCTGCTCGTCGCGGCGATCCAGCGCCTGTCGCTGGTGGGGCAGCAGGGCAATGCGCTGCTGGGGACGCTGCCCGAGATCGTGCTGACGGTGTTCGCGGCGCGCTGGCTGGGCAGCCACGTCTTCCCGCGCGAGCCGGACGCCGACACGCCGCTGAACGCGCCCGGCACGATGCAGTACCAGGGGCGCGTCCTGTCCGCCGGGCTTGGCGTGATCCTGGGGCTGAACCTGCTGGTGACCGAGATCGGCGATCTCTCGGCCTTCGCAGCGGGCGAGGAGGCGGTGCTGAGCCTGCCGCTGATCCTGGTCTCGGGCCTGGTGTTCCAGCGTCTTGGGCAGATCCTGCTGACCGACGCGGCCTATCGACGGTCCGAGGAGGAGGACAGCATCAGCGTCCGGGCGCAGGTCACCGCGCTGCTCGGACGGGTGGTGCAGGTGGTGGGTGTCTTCGCGCCGCTGATGGCCGCGATCGGCTATATCAACCTGGCGCAGTACATCATCTATCCCTCGATGCTTTCGCTGGCGCTGATCGGCTTCCTCGCCGTCCTGTCGCCGCTCGTGCGCGACACCTATGCCCTGATCCGCCGTGCCTCGACCGAAGAGGCGGACCAGGCGCTGATCCCGGTGCTTCTGAACCTCGCTCTGACGCTGGCCGCGATCCCGGTCTTCGCGCTGATCTGGGGCGCGCGCAAGACCGACATCCTCGAGGTCTGGGCGCAGTTCCGCAGCGGCTTCTCGATCGGCGACACGCGGGTGTCGCCGACGGATTTCCTCGTCTTCTTCGTCGTCTTCGCGATCGGCCTGATCATGACGCGGCTGTTGCAGGGCACGATGCGCTCGACGGTACTGCCGCGCACCAAGATGGATGCCGGCGGCCGCAACGCCATCGTGTCCGGCCTGGGCTATATCGGCATCTTCCTGGCCGTTGTCCTGGCAGTGACGAGCGCGGGCATCGATCTCAGCAGCCTTGCCATCGTCGCCGGTGCGCTGTCGGTCGGGATCGGTTTCGGCCTGCAGACCATCGTGTCGAACTTCGTCTCGGGCATCATCCTGCTGATCGAGCGTCCGATTTCCGAGGGCGACTGGATCGAGGTCGGCGGCCGCATGGGCATCGTCAAGGACATCTCCGTCCGCTCGACACGGATCGAGACCTTCGATCGCACGGACGTGATCGTGCCCAACGCCGATTTCGTCTCGGGCACCGTCACCAACTGGACCCGCGGCAACCTGGTCGGCCGGGTGACGCTGAAGATCGGCGTCGCCTACAACTCGGACACGCGTCATGTCGAGCGTATACTGATGGAGGTCTGCGAAGCCCACCCGCTCGTCGCCATCGACCCGCCGCCGGCGGCCTACTTCCTGAACTACGGCGAGCACGCGCTGGAATTCACCTGCTACTGCATGCTGCGGGACGTGAATTACATCCTCGTCGTGCAATCCGAGCTGAACCACCAAATCCGCGAGCGCTTCCGCGAGGAGGGGATCGAGATCCCGCTGCCGCAGCGCGACGTGTGGCTGCGCAATCCCGAGACGCTACAGCAGCCCAAGGTGCCCGACGGCGCGCCCGAGCCCGACGAACGCCCCGAACGGCCGCAGCCGGCCACGCGGGACGCCGAGGCGATCGACCATGCGCAGGGAGAGGACGTATGACCACGCGCCTGCTGTTCCGCGACGCCCCCTATGCCCGCGAGGCCGAGAGCATCGTCACCGCGGTGACGGACGAGGGCGGCATCGTACCCGAGGCCTCGCTGTTCTATCCCACCGGCGGCGGTCAGCCGGGCGACAGCGGGCGGCTGGACTGGGCCGGCGGATCGGTCGAGATCGCCACCACCGTCAAGTCCGAGAACGGCGGCGTGATCCTGGTCCCGGCCGAGCCCACCGGCCTGCCGCAGCCCGGAACGCCGATCGTCCAGCACCTCGACTGGCCCCGGCGGCTGGGCCACATGCGGGTGCACACGGCGCTGCACCTTCTGTCCGTGGTCGTGCCGCTGCCGGTGAGCGGCGGTGCCATCGGGGCCGAGAAGGGGCGGCTGGATTTCGACATGCCCGAGGCGCCCGAGGACAAGGCCGCGCTGGAACAGGCGCTGAACGACCTGATCGCACGTGACCTGCCGGTGCGGCAGGACTGGATCACCGAGGACGAGCTCGACGCCAATCCCGGCCTCGTCAAGACGATGTCCGTGGCGCCGCCCAGAGGGGCAGGGCAGGTGCGCCTGATCGCCATCGGGGACGGCGCCGACCGGGTCGACTTGCAGCCCTGCGGTGGCACCCATGTCGCCCGCACGGGCGAGATCGGCGCGGTGCGCGTCGGCAAGATCGAGAAGAAGGGCGCCCGAAACCGGCGCGTCACGCTGCACCTCGCCTGAGGCGCACACCCGCGCTAGGCTGGCTGGCGAAGGAGACCCAGATGCCCCGACTCGCCGTCCTGTCGCTGATCCCGCTGCTGCTTCTGACCAGCTGCGCCTCGTTGAGCGAGGAGGAATGCCTGCGGGGCGACTGGCGCGGGATCGGCTACGAGGACGGGGTCGACGGCCGCGAGCGCGACTTCATCCTGCGCCACGCCAAGGCCTGTGCCGAGGTCGGCGTATCGCCGGACCGCGAGGCCTGGCTCGCCGGCCGGGCGGAGGGGCTGCCGCTCTACTGCACGATCGACAACGCCTATGACGAGGGGCGCCGGGGCGTGGTTCTGAACAATGTCTGCCCGCCGGCCCAGTATGCCCGCCTGCGCGCAGCGAACCGGCAGGGCCTGCGCTACCGCGCGGTGCTGGACGATATCGACGACGCCGAGGACCGCCAGCGCGCGATCCGCGCCCAGCTTGCCGAGCTGCCCTCCGACAACCCGATCCGCGGCGCGCTTCGGGCGGAATACTCCTCGCTCCAGTCCAAGATCATGTTTCTCCGCCTCGAACGGCTCAGACTGCGCCGCTGACCCCTTGCAACGCCCGGCACTTCTTGGCACATACCGCCCTGCACGGAGAGGTGGCCGAGTGGTCGAAGGCGCACGCCTGGAAAGTGTGTAGGCGGGAAACCGTCTCGAGGGTTCGAATCCCTCTCTCTCCGCCACTTCACAATTTCAACCAAGTTGTCATGCTACCTTCAAGTGGCCCTACGGCCATGTTTTATTGATGGTTCGCGGCCGCGGATTGTGGTTTCAGTTCTCCTCAATCGCGCCAATTTGCGCTCGCTGTGTGGTATGGATCGTGGTACGAGAGCCGCATGGCTCTGTCAGGCAAACTCACGAAGAAGCTGGTTGAGAATCTCGGCTCCGGGCGTCATGGCGACGGCAACGGGCTCTACCTGGTTGTCGATCCTTCCGGGGCGCGGCGGTGGATCGTGCGGGTTGTCGTGACGGGGCAGAAAAACAGGAAGGGTGGGCCGCTTCGGACCGATTTCGGTCTGGGCAGTGCCGAGCTGGTGCCTTTGAACCAGGCGCGAGAGCGCGCGCTGGAATATCGACGGATGGCGAAGCAGGGGCTGAACCCGCGCTTCAACACCCGGAAGGAAGCGCCGACGTTCGAGGAAGTCGCGCAGCAGGTCCACATCGAGCGCATGCCCACCTGGAAGAACGCCAAGCATGGCGTGCAATGGATCAATACCTTGCGCGACTATGCCTTCCCCAAGATCGGGCGCATGCCGATCGACAGTATCGGCCAGCCCGAGGTGATGATGTGTCTCGCGCCGATCTGGACCGAGAAGCACGAGACCGCGACACGACTGGCACAACGGATCAAGGTGGTCCTGGACGTTGCGCGTTCCAGGGGGTTCCGCACCGGGGAGAACCCGGTCACAGCCATCAAGGAGTCGCAGGCCCTGCCGAGGGTCAAGGCGAAGCCGAAGCATCACAGCGCGATGCGGTGGCAGGACATGCCCGACTTCTACGCTGGTCTCCGAGAGCGCAAGGCGATGGCAGCCAAGGCCCTGATGTTCATCTGCCTGACAGCGGCTCGAACCGGCGAAGTCCTTGGGATGCGCTGGGCAGAGATCGATTCCGCGAACCGGTTGTGGGTTTGTCCCGCCGATCGCATGAAAACCGGCGAGGAGCACCGCGTGCCTCTGACGGACGAGATGCTCTCGATCATCGAGCCCCTCCGGGCCATGCGCTCGGACTACGTGTTCGAAGGGCAGAAGCGGCATCGCCCCATGTCGAACATGGCGATGCTGACGTTGCTGCGCCGCATGGGTGCTGATGATGTGACCGTTCACGGCTTCCGGTCGACCTTCCGAGACTGGGCGGCAGAGGTTGCCAATGTTCCGCGGGAAGTTGCCGAGAAGTGCCTGGCCCACACAGTTGGAAGCGATGTCGAACGCGCCTACGCCCGATCCGACTTGCTGGACAAGCGGCGCGCATTGATGCGCGACTGGTCTCGATACGTCGCATCTGGTCGCTTGGAGGCGCATGGATAGTGCACACGGTCTCGATCAACGAACCGGAAAGCTCCTACCTTGAGCTGTTCCGAATAGCACTAAGCGCGGAAGACCACGAAGCCCGGATTGCCGCTCTGCGTCAGGTCAAGCAGGTGGTGAGCGCAGAAAGGTTGCGCGTCCTGTCGCAAAGCGATTGCTGGACCGATGAGCCGGACAACCAGGCACTTTTGACCTGGGCGGCTCGGACGGCGGCAGAACGCGAGGACGCCATCTGTGAATTTCTTCGCGTGTCGCGGGTCTATGAGGACCGAAACGAACGACGCTTGACCATCGCGGAGCATGCCGGGAAGCTGGTCTATCTGTCGATCAAGGAGGAAAAGCGAGAGGGCGTTCAGACGCCTTCTGGCATCCTCTACCAACTGACGCAGGCTGCCAAGGAACACGGGATACAAGGTGGCCGGGACAAGGACACGGTGCGCCGCAGCTGGGGCGCGTACCGCGGCATCGTCCATCTAGGAATGGCGATCGACCTCTGTGACGAACAGGCGTCTCCACCGGAGGAGGTGCTCTTTCTCGCCGAACAGATTCGCCGCGTGCTGTCCACTTCCTGTCCGAAAGGGGCGTCCGAGCCCTATGTTCCGCAGGCGGAGCAAATATCTTTCGTATACAAATCAGGTATTTGGGGTCCCCGGTTTCGAGATCGGGGACTGCCGTACCGCGTGGAGGATTGAGCATCTCCTGCTGCATCGAAACGCAGCAGAAGGAACTCGATGTTGCCCCAACTCTTCGAAAACGACCGGAATTACCTGCTGGGCGATCCCGAACTGGAGATCATCGGCGATCGCGAGAAACTCGCGCAGTGGCGTCACCGGATGAAAGGCCCCGCCTTCTACCGGCTGGGTCGGAAGATCGTCTATCGCGGCTCCGACCTGAACGAATGGGTTGCGGCGAACCGCGTCGACCCGTCCGAACAGGCGTAAGGCGCGGCGATGACGAAGAAGAAGCGCAAACCCTGCGAAGGACCTGACCTGTTTGCCGCCGCTGGACTGTCGGAGCAAACCGCGCCCAGGTCCGGCTACCATAAATGTACGCCAGGGGCAGCCAAGCCCAGTCGCAAGGCCCGAGGGAAGACCAGTACGTCGCCTACTGGGAAGGAGCACAAGAACGAAAGCTATTTGCGGGATTCAGCGGTTGCTGAGCGCTATGGCGTGGCTCGTCAGACCGTTTGGCGCTGGGCCGCACAGGGAACGCTGCCGAAGCCGGTCAAGCTGTCGGAGGGCGTCACGCGTTGGCGCATGTCCGACTTGTGCGCCCACGAGGCTTCGCGGCCGACAGCGAAAACGGTTCGTCCGCGCAGCGGGACGCCCTCCAAGGGACGGGGGCAGCAATGAGCCGATCGTACCGCAATATCCGGCCGCACGACGCGATGGTCTATACGGTCGCCGAGGTGCAGGCGCTGTTCAGCGTGTCACGGAACACGGTTTCGAACTGGGTGGGCTCCGGCCTGCGGCCCTCTGACGGGTCGTTGCCGCAACTCTTTCGGGGCGCCGAGCTCCGGCGTTTCCATGCTGATCGAGCTGCGCGTAGCCGCCGCAATCTGCGGCTTGGCGAGTTCAAGTGTATTGCATGCGGGAATGCTGCGTTCCCGGAACTCAGCACCCTTTCGTTCCAGCCGCGGGAAGGAAATGCCACGCTCGCTCATGCGACGTGCTGCGACTGCAGTGCAACCGTGCACAAGTTACTGGGTGTGACGGAGTGTGACAAGGTTCAGGCATGCCTCGATACCAACACGCCGCTGGCGCTCATAGACGAAAGTGAAGGGACGCCCCCGACTGGTGTTGGGAAGGATGCGGGATCTCAAGGCGCGGAATGTTTCACCACAAACGATCGGCCAATCCACGAGTGGCAAGCCTATGCGGGGCGGTACAGCCCGAAAACCGTCCAGGCCCATCTGGTCAGTATCCGGGATTTCGAGGCGTTTCTGGACGGCATGACCTTCAGCAAGATGACGCCCAGACTCGCCGGTAAATATCGTGATCACCTGGTTGGCTTGTTGGCTCAGCCGAAGGAGCATGGCGGCCTAAGCAATTCAACGGTGCGTCACCGGGTCTCGCATCTCAGGGCGTTCTTCGAATGGCTCCGCGGGCAGGAAGGCTATCGCCGTCTAAGTTCCAGCATCCCGGACTACTTCGTGTTGCCGCGCTGTGCTGCGGCCCCGCAGACCAAGGAACGACACAAACAGTACCCCTCGATGGACGAGGCGTGGTGCATGGTCGAATTGATGCCCCAGAAGACCGTTATTCAGCGCAGGGATCGTGCGATGGTGGCTTTCGCTTTCGTCTCGGGCTTCCGGGCGTCGGCCCTTTCCGCGCTCCGCTTCGACCATGTGGACTTCGAGGGGCTATCGGTCGAGCAAGATGCGCGGGACGTTCCTGCAAAGAACGGCAAGACCTATCGTGCGAATTGGTTTCCACGGACGGAGCAGTTTCAAGGCGTCTTCCTGAGCTGGGTCCAAGAGCTGAAAGCCCTCGGGTTCCAGCCCCGGGACGCCCTGTTTCCGGACGGAAAAAACGTCGCAGCACGAGATCCGGATGCTCCTCCCGTAGAGCCCTTGGCGTCGAGCAAACCTCTGCAGGACGCCTTTGCCAAAGCGTCCGAGCGCATTGGCAAAGCTTACACGCCGCATTCAGTTCGACACACGCTGAAAGCGCTGGGCGCCCGGATGTGCCGATCGCACGAGCAGCGCAAGGCGTGGTCGATGAACCTTGGTCATTCGGACGAGCAGATCACGGAAAAGCACTACGCCAAGATGTCCCAATCCCGCAGCAGCGAAATCATGGAGGCGCTTAGCTCCGATCAGGTGTTCACCGAAGAGGAAAACGAGATTTGTTTTGGCGGACTTGCGGAAAAGCGCGACCAAGCGCGAGGAGATTTCGATGTTCTGGAATAGTACTGACCGGCAGTAAGCCTTCGTCCCACCCTTCCCGCCCAAGGGCGCATCGACGCTCTCGGCCGGTACCGGACCTTCCCGCCACCTGCCGTCGCGGCGGCGCAGCGTCCCGGAAGCGGCTGTCGGAGGCGCGGCATCGTCTTGCTTGCGGAGGTCAGCTCCGCGGACTTTCCGGTCATTCGTCGGCCGAACAATTCAATTGCAGCATGACGATGGAGAAGCTCGCAGCTGCAGCAACCGGGGTTCTGCGCCGCTGCGAAGATCACGGAAGCGGTCGTTCAAAAGCTGCGCCAGACCGGGGAAACTAAACCCAGCATTCGCTGCGCCTCGGCGCAGCGCCACCGATGCGGACCTTCCTGCCATTCGCTGCGCGTGCTCAATCTTCACTGCGGCCGTGAAGACCCTCGGCAGGGACGGTGTTGAACTGCCACTGCGCCAAGCAATGGCAGCTCTTGTTGTCAGCTCGCGTCCTTGAACTCGGCGTATTCGCCGCGAACCTGGATGGTCACGGTGGACGCCGCATCGTCGCGGTTACGCCAGAACCAGCCATGCTCGCCATCGAACTCGGCGACAATTTCGCCTTCGTCACCGGCGGAGCCGCGGCCCTTCTCGTAGGTCACTGACTCACCGCCTCCGTGGCCGTGCAGGTCGAAGTTCACCCGGCCCCCATCGACCAGCATGCGGTATTGGGCGGTCTGGCCTTCCTCCATCACGAGCTTCCACTCGGCGGTGTCGCCGGGCTCGAGCGTGAACGTGGTCTCGTCGCGCCAGGTTTCGGCGTCCTGCGCGTGCGCGGCGCCCACGAAGAGACCGAAGACGTCGTTCAGGAGGCTCGATTGCTCGCCGGCCGCCTGGTCCATCTGCCGGTCGGCCTCGGCCTCCTCGGCGAGCTGGGTCTTGAGCTCGCCCATCTCGGTCAGGCCGAGCACGCCGCCGATCCGGGTCGGGTCGATGCCGTATTCGGCCGGCAGGACCACGGTGACGAGGATCGCCACGGCGGACACCCCGGCGATGATTGTGGAGCGGATCAGCTGGGCCGAGCTCGGCAGTTCGTCGAGGCTGGGTTTCTGTGCGTTGAACATGGGTGGATATCTCCCTTTACGCGGCCGCGAAGAGGCCGGTGATCTGGTAGCCCATGAGGATGAAGCCCATGGACATCATGATGACGTTGGCGGTGTAGGCTTGGCGGAAGAAGTTCGGGGACTTCCGCCAGAAGCCCATGACGATGAGGATCACGGCAAGCGCCATGAGCTGGCCCAGCTCGACGCCGACGTTGAACGCCAGCAGGTTGGGCAGGAGCCCGTCCGAGGCGATGTCGTAGTCGAGGATCTTGGTGGCCAGGCCCGTGCCGTGGAAGAAGCCGAAGATCAGCGTGGCGGCCTTGGTGTTGGGCTGGACCCCGAACCAGCGCTGGTAGGCGCCGAGGTTGTCGAGCGCCTTGTAGACGACCGAGAGGCCGATGATGGCGTCGATGACGTAGGCATTGATGCCCCAGCCGAACCAGACGCCGAGCAGCATCGTGGTCGAGTGCCCGATGGCGAAGAGGCTCACGTAGATGCCGACGTCCTTCATCTTGTAGAGGAAGAACACGACGCCGAGCAGGAACAGGATGTGGTCGTATCCGGTCACCATGTGCTTGGCGCCGAGATACATGAAGGGGATGATGTTCACCCCCCAGATCTCCTGGATGTAGCCCGCGTCACCTTCGGTGACGTTGTGGGCCAAGGCGTGCCCGGCGCTCAGCAGGAGCGCCGACAGCGTGAAAAGGGACAGGATGGCGAGCCGGCGTACGCCCGGATCACCCCATCCCCGATGGAGTGTGGTCATGGATGGTCTCCGCGTGGATTTGCGTGATCGATGAGTGTGCTCCCCGAGGGAGCATCCTCGATCAGGCCCGCGGAGGTCGCTCGATGCGGAACTTGGTCGAGGGCCCGTCAGCGGCTGGCCTGAGCCGCCAGGACGACCTGTAGCCCTCGAATGGCTGCGAAGTATCGTCGGGCGTCAGGACGGCCTGACTGTGGTCGTGATCTGCGCTGTCGTGACTGTGCCCGTGCATGGCCCAGGCGAGGTCTTCCTCGAGCCCGTGGGAATGCCCGTGCTCGGTGATCATCTCCACGTGCTCCTGGAGGGTCTCGAAGATCGACGGCGCATGGGACGTGGCAGGCATGACGGACCATGCCAAGACTGCGAGGCAAAGAAGCCCCGCGAGCACATGCTGTCCGACTGTCCGGATCGATTTCATCGGACCTGCCTGTTCCCTCGCCTCGTGCAGCGTGTTGCCCGCTGTCTTGCTCTATCCCCCCCTGGAGGATAGCATCAGCCTATGTCAGACCCTCATGTCCACGCAAGTCATCCCGCCCTGATCGCCCGGCTGAAACGTGCCGACGGGCACCTGCGCTCGGTCATCGAGATGCTCGAGACCGGCAAGCCGTGCCTCGACATCGCGCAGCAGCTCCAGGCGGTCGAGAAGGCGGTGACGAACGCGAAGCGGGCGCTGATCCACGACCATGTCGACCACTGTCTCGACACCGAAGGTTCGGACACCGATCGCGCCGAACTCAAGGCGATCTCCCGCTACCTCTGAGGGCATCATGCTGTCCATCCTCGGCGACCGCACCTACCGCCATCTCCTGCTTGCGCAGGTCGTTGCCTTGCTCGGCACGGGCCTTGCCACGGTGGCGCTCGGGCTTCTGGCTTACGATCTTGCCGGCGAGCGAGCCGGCCTCGTCCTCGGCGCTGTCTTCACGATCAAGATGGTGGCCTATGTCGGCATCGCGCCGATCGCAGGCGCCTTCGCAGACCGTGTGCCGCGCCGCGCGATGCTGGTCACGCTGGACCTCGTGAGGGCAGGCGCGGCGCTCTGCCTGCCTTTCGTCACCGAGATTTGGCAGGTCTACGTGCTGATCTTCCTGCTGCAATCGGCCTCGGCCGCGTTCACGCCCACCTTCCAGGCGACGATCCCCGACGTGCTGCCGGAGGAGGATCGCTACACCCGCGCGCTGTCTCTGTCGCGTCTGGCCTACGACCTCGAGAACATCGTCAGCCCGACGCTCGCGGGTCTCCTGCTCGCGTTCATGTCCTACAACGCGCTGTTTCTGGGCACGGTCGTGGGCTTCGTCGCTTCGGCGGCACTGGTCGTCTCAGTCCTGCTGCCGAGCCCGCAGCCATCGGAACCGCGCGGGATCTACAACCGCTCCACCCGCGGCATTCGTATCTATCTCGCCACGCCGCGTCTGCGCGGGCTGCTCGCGCTGAACCTCGCGGCCGCGGCAGGCGGGGCGATGGTGCTGGTCAACACCGTCGTTCTGGTGCGCAGCGAGCTGGCGCTCGGAGAGAGCGCACTGGCCTGGACGATGTTCGCCTTTGGCGCGGGCTCCATGCTTGCGGCGCTCGGCTTGCCGCGCGTGCTCGACAGGGTCTCGGACCGTCCCGTCATGCTCGCGGGCGCCATCGCCCTTACGGCCACGCTCGTGCTTCTCGCGGCACTCATTCTGATGGCGGGTCTCACTTGGGCATTGCTGCTTGCAGCATGGCTCGTTGGGGGGATCGGGTATTCTGCGGTGCTCACGCCATCGGGGCGTCTCCTCCGACGGTCCGCCCATCCCGAGGATCGCCCTGCCATCTTTGCCGCGCAGTTCGCGCTCAGCCACGCCTGCTGGCTCGTAACCTATCCGCTCGCCGGGGTTCTGATGACGGTGGCCGGTGCGCCGGTGGCTCTCGTCGGCCTCGGTCTCCTGGCCGCGCTCGGCATTGTCTTCGCCGTCGGCCTGTGGCCCGCGGGAGATCCCGAGACGATGTCCCATCGGCACAACGATCTTCCACCTGATCACCCACATCTCGCAAAGCACGGTAGCGGCCATAGTCATGCCCATGCGCTGATTATCGACCGATTGCACTCGGAATGGCCGGCCGGATAGCCGTACGCGGTTCGTCAATCAGCCGAGCTGTGGGATTCGGCGAACCTGACGCAAACCCTAATCGAAGTGAACGGGGGGCTTTCGCAGGCCCCGCAACATCTCAAGCTGCGCCGCAAGCGCGAACTCACTCTACCTCGCCGCAAGTGATTTGGGCTCGCTTCTGACCTTCGCCGCAGATCGCCGGAGCGGCGACAGCTCTGCCGTTCATTGCGGCAGAACCAACTCGGGTGGCGCCGGGGGGGTCCTGACCCCGGATTTGATCCAAGGCTCACGCGAGTTTTCGGGCTGGTGTCAGTAGGGCCGCGAAGGCGCTCGGCGTCAACGGCGGAGAAGGTGTGGAACGCGTCCAAAATCACCGCGATCAACCCTGTCCAGAGGCCGATGCCCATCTCGATGACGAAGTAGACCCCCGTCAGCCAGGCGGAGATTGCCATGCTGCGCCCGCCAGACGGCATATGCCCGTGATGTGAACTGGCCATCGCGGCTTCCATTCGCTCAGAGTTTTGCGCGCCGCAGCCGCAGCGCGTTCGAGATGACGGAGACCGACGACAGGCTCATCGCCGCCGCCGCGATCATGGGTGACAGCAGCAGGCCGAGCACCGGGTAGAGGATCCCGGCCGCGATCGGCACGCCCGCCGCGTTATAGGCGAAGGCGAAGAACAGGTTCTGGCGGATGTTGCGCAGCGTCGCCACGGCCAGCTTGCGCGCCCGCACCAGCCCCACCAGATCGCCGCGCATCAGCGTGATGCCCGCGCTCTCCACGGCGACGTCGGCGCCCGTGCTCATGGCGATGCCCACGTCCGCCGCCGCCAGCGCCGGGGCGTCGTTCACACCGTCGCCGGCCATCGCCACCGACGCGCCCTTCGCGCGCAATTCCTCGACCAGCTTCTGCTTGTCCTCGGGCAGAACGCCGGCGCGCACCTCGTCGATGCCCAGTTGACGCGCGACAGCCTCGGCCGTTCGCTGGTTGTCGCCAGTCGCCATGATGATGGTCAGGCCAAGCGCGTGCAGATCGCGGATCGCCCCTTCGGTGCTTTGCTTGATCGGATCGGCCACGGCGACGATCCCCGCGAGCGCCCCGTCGACGGCCACGAACATCGCCGTCTTGCCATCCGCGCGGAGCGTGTCGGCCCGCGCCTCAGCGTCGCCGGTATCGAGCCCGAGATCCTGCATCATCGCCGGGTTGCCGAGCGCCACGTTGCGTCCGTCGACGGTGCCGCACACGCCCTTGCCGGTGACCGCTTCGAAATCGGCCGCGCTGCCGGGCGACAGACCACGATCCCGCGCGCCCGCGACTATCGCCTCGGCCAGCGGGTGTTCTGAGCCGCGTTCCAAAGCGGCGGCAAGTCCCAGCACCTCCGCCTCGTCGCCCTGCGGCGCCACGACATCGGTTAGCGTCGGCTTGCCCTCGGTCAGCGTGCCGGTCTTGTCCACGATCACGGTATCGACGCGGGCCATGCGCTCCAGCGCCTCGGCGTCCTTAATCAGCACGCCCGCCTGGGCGCCGCGGCCTGCGGCCGTGGTGATCGAGATCGGAGTCGCGAGGCCGAGGGCACAGGGACAGGCGATGATCAGGACGGAGACGGCCGAGGCGATGGCGAATGCCAGCGCCGGTTCGGGACCGAAGGCAAGCCAAGCGAAGAACGCCGCGATGGCCACCGCGACGACCGTCGGCACGAAGATCGACGAGACCCGGTCGGCCAACCCCTGGATCGGTGCGCGCGACCGCCTGGCGCCAGCGACCATCTCGACGATCTGGGCCAGCACGGTGTCGGCACCGACCTGGGTCGCCCGGATCGCCAGCGTGCCGTTTTTGTTGATCGTGCCGCCAGTGACGCGGTCGCCTTCCGTCTTCTCGACGGGCACAGGCTCGCCGGTGATCATGCTCTCGTCGACCGACGTGCGCCCCTCGATCACCTCGCCATCGACAGGCACGCTGTCTCCGGGACGGACCCGCAGCATGTCGCCTTCGACGATGTTCTCGAGCGGTGCATCGTATTCCGAACCGTCCGGCAGGACGCGGCGCGCGGTCTTGGGCGCGAGATCCATCAGAGCGCGGATCGCATCGCCGGTGCGTTCCCGCGCGCGAAGCTCCAGCACCTGACCGACAAAGACCAGAGCGATGATGACGACCGCCGCCTCGTAATAGGTGCCGACTCCGTCGCCCATTCGGTATTGCTCGGGGAACACGCCTGGCGCGAAGGTGGAGACCAGCGAATAGACATAGGCCGCGCCGACCCCGAGCGAGATCAGCGTCCACATGTTGGGGGACAGGTTCCGGAACGAGTCGAGGCCGCGCCGGAAGAACGGAAGCGCCGCCCAGAGAATAATGGGCGTGGCGAGGACGAATTCGGTGTAAACCGAGAGCTGATGGCCCAGCCGGTCGCGGATGGGCAGACCGACCAGTTCGCCCATCGTCAAGATCACCAGGGGCACAGCCGCGGCCGCGCTGATCCACATCCGCCGGGTGAAGTCGGTCAGTTCCTCACTGGGCTCGTCCGATGGCACCATCGGTTCCAGCGCCATGCCGCAGATCGGGCAGCTCCCTGGTTCGTCGCGGACAATCTCGGGGTGCATCGGGCAGGTCCATTGAGTGCCGGGCTGGGCTTTCTGGTCAGTCTTCTCGGAATTGCCCGAAGCGTAGAAATAGGGGTCGACATCGAACTTCGTCTCGCAGCCTTCGGAGCAGAACCAGTAGGTCTCGCCGCCATATTCCCGCGACCGCGCGTCCTCGCGCATTTCGACGTGCATGCCGCAGACGGGATCCGTCGCAGTCTTCGCTCCGGGTGCCGGAGCATCGTGGTGGTGATGGGAATGATCTGACATCGGTTTTCCCCTTTCGGGACTCAATGTGGGGCTTCCAACGGTTGGAAGGTCAATGGGATGCCTTCTCGGGCTCGCCTGTCTTTCCGTGCCCGTGATCATGGTTGCCGGCCGTGGGCGGATTGCGCTTCAGAAAGCCATGCTCGAATGCGAAGACGGCTGCCATGCCAACAACGGCGACGAGGACGATCGTCGGGTCGCTTTGCCATTTCATCACGGTGAAGGCCCCGAGAACGATGGCGTCGAGTCCGATGGCCGTCAGCAGAACCCAGCCGCGCGCGCCGATCTCTTCTCTGAGATGTCGCCAAACGCCCCAATGGATCAGTATGTCCATCACCAGGTAAAAGAAGGCGCCAAGGGAGGCGATGCGGCTGAGGTCGAAGAAGACTGTGAGTACGCCGGCGATCACCACCGTGTAGACAAGAGTGTGATCCCGGATCGTGCCCGGCATCCCGAAATGGCTGTGCGGGATCATCTTCATGTCGGTCAGCATGGCGAGCATGCGGGACACTGCGAAAATGCTTGCGATCACGCCCGATGCCGTCGCGACGAGCGCCAGCGCGACCGTCAGGTAGAAACCGATCCGGCCAAGCGCCGGCTCTGCCGCCTCAGCAAGAGCGTAGTCTTTCGCGGCCACGATCCGATCGAGCGGCAGGCTCGAGCCCACGGCAAAGGCCACGAGCAGGTAGACCACCACGCAGATCGCGATGGAGATGACGATGGCGCGACCGACGTTGCGGTGGGGAGCCGTGATTTCGGCACCGGAATTCGTGATCGTCGTGAAGCCCTTGAAGGCGAGGATCGCGAGCGCCAGCGATGCAATGAACCCGGCGGCGCCCGTTTCCCTATCGCCCGTCGCTTCGAAGGAGATGCCACCCGCCCAAAGCGCCGCAATGCCGAAGAGCGCGATCCCGCCGACCTTGAGGACCGCCATGATCTGCGAAAGGAGCCCCACCGATCTGTTGCCGGAGGCATTCACGAGGTAGGCGAAGACGATCAGGCCGACACCAATCGTTGGAACGAGCCAGCCGCCCGGCTCCATCCCCAGCCCGCGCATCAGGTAGGTGGCGAAGGTCCGTGCGACGAGGCTTTCGTTGATGACCATCGAAAAGGCCATCAGGAGTGCCGCGCCAGCGGCAACCGTCGTCGGCCCATAGGCCTTCTTCAGGATCATGCCGATGCCGCCGGCGGACGGCCAGGCATTGGACATCTTGATGTAGGTGTAGGCGCTGAATGCAGTCACGACGGCGCCAGCGACAAAGGCCAGAGGGAACCACGGGCCGGCCAGTTCGGCAATCTGCCCAGTCAGGGCAAGGATACCGGCGCCGATCATAACGCCCGTTCCCATCGCCACGGCGTCGAGAAGGCTGAGGCTGTTTTTCTTGTAGTCGGAACTCATGATCGACTGGCCTCCGTCACATCTTTGTTCGGGGCGCCCTTTCTGAAAGCAGAACCACGCCGAAGCGCAAGCAGCAGGAGGGGAAGCCCCGTCATCAGCCCGAGCCCAAGCGCGCCCCATTCCGCGCTGCCGAAGGTGCCCTCCATCGCCGCGCTTCCGAAATGCGCGAGCACGAAACTCGCAGGCAGGATGCCGGCCATCGTGGCTAGGGCGAACCGCCAGAAGTGCAGGCGACTGAGGCCAGCGGCATAGCTCATCGCGTCAAAAGAGACGAATGGCAGAAGACGACTCACGAACACCGTGAGCGTCAGCGCGTTCTGAGACCCCAGCAGACCGTATTCGGCCTTTTCGCCAAGGAGGCGCTCGACTGGCCCACGCCCCAGCCCGCGGGCGATGAGGAAGGCCGCAAGTGCGCCGATCTCGGACCCGAGGGCGACATAGGCCGATCCGGCATAGTGGCCGTAGGCCGCCCCCGAAGCCAGCGCGATGGGCGCGCTCGGAATGGGACTGGCGACGACGGCCACAGTCATCAACGCGATCACCGCGAGCGGGCCCCAAGGCCCTGCCGCCGAGACCCAGCTTTCAACGGCGTTGCGGTCGACAGATCCAGGAAGCCATTCACCGATCCAGGCACCCAGAGCCAGCAGGACAAAAAGCCCCGCAGCGGCCATGCCGATGGACCGATATCTACGACGCATAGAGCAGCACCAGAAAAGCGGCGACGGCGAGGTCAACGACAACACAGAACGAAATGTACCACGCTGGTACCGGGGCACCGAAAGTGCGACGATGATGGGCCATGTCCCAGACCGCGTGCAGCGCCAAGCCGAGGGGTAGTGCAATCCAGTGCCAGACAAGGCCGGCCAACGCTGCGAGCCCGAAGAGCACGGCACCCGTAAACTCTATCCAGAATACCCGGGCATCCGCTGCACGCGCTCCGAACCCGATATAGGCTCCACCGATCAGCGCGAGTGTCACCGCAGCGATGGCAACAGAGACATCCTTGCTGACCAACAGATGCACGGGAACGGACATTGCAAACAGCAGACCGCCGGTGGCGGCCGGTGCCGGCATCCTGAGACCGCTTTCTTCGGTCATGCGCTCTCGACAGCACCGAACAGCATGTCGCGGACCTGCCCGGCGACCTCGTGCAGCTCGGCGTTTTCCACCGCCTGCATCGATGCGACCGGGTCGATGGCGCTCACCTCGGTGCCGCCCTCGACGCTGCGCAGGATGACATTGCAGGGTAGCATCGCGCCGATCCGCGGCTCGAGGCTCATGGCCTCCCAAGCCATGTTCGGATTGCAGGCGCCAAGGATCTTGTAGCCATCCATGTCCTTTTCGATCTTTTTCTTCATCGTGGCCTTTACGTCGATCTCGGTCAGAACGCCGAAGCCTGCCTCCGTCAGCGCCGCGCGCACGCGGGCTTCCGCGTCGTCGATGCCCGTGCCCGCCATCTTGCGGTCGTGCGTATATGCCATTCTGTCTGTCCTTTCATGGCCGAGGCCCGGTCCCGCGGGACGCAGGGCCGGGCAAGGGATGGCGATAAGGCGAGCTCAGTTGTTGCCCATGCGACCCTCGCCGGGTGCCCCCATCATGCCGCCGTCGCCCTGCATGCCGACGTTCGGTCCGGGCATCATGCCGTTGCGCATGGTCTCCATCTGCCCCATCATGTCAGCCGGCTCGACTATTTCTGCCGCGGTCACCGCGCCATCTCCATCGGCGTCAAGGAATTGGAAACGGTCCACCATGGTTTCGCGAATGAGCGCGCTGTGGAGGGTCTCGAATTCGGCGAGCGACAGGTCTTCGTCGCCATCGGCGTCATATTCCGCTAGCAGGGCCTGTAATCCTTCGTTGGCCTCCTGCGATGTCACCGTGCCATCGCCATTCGTGTCCAGCCGCTCCATGATCGTGCCCATCATGACCATGCCGCCCGCGGGCCCACCGCCCCCCATCATCTGCGCGTGCATCTGCATCATGTCATGATTGCCAGCCCTCGGACCCTGCGCTCCCGAAGCGCCCTGGCGATCATGGCCATGATCGCCCGCGGCTAGGGCGACACCGCCCAGAGACATCAGAATGGCGGTAGCCGCCGTGAGTTTCGCTCCAGCCTTCATGTCCGTATCCTTCCTCGTGTTAAACGCCTCACCGACATGGGAAAGTAATAATGAACGCCAAGGCTGCGTCATTTCCGATATTGTATCCGTTCGTCGCAACGCGGGTGCCTGATACAAAGCGTTACAATCGCGGTACTGACCCAGTGTCGCCACCCTGCCAAATGATCTGGGTGAATAGTTTGCCGCATATCCTGGTTGTCGACGACCACCGCCAGATACGGGACTCGGTCACGCGATTCCTGGAACGAAATGGTATGCGGGCGACTTCGGCAAAAGATGCTCGAGACATGGACGAGAAGCTCGCGAAAGGTCACTTCGACCTGATGGTGCTCGACGTCATGATGCCGGGCGAGGACGGACTTTCGATCTGCAAGCGCCTATCGGCCGAGAAACGGCTTCCGATCATCATGCTCACGGCACTCGGGCAGGATCAGGACCGTATCGTGGGTCTGGAGATCGGCGCTGACGACTACCTCCCGAAACCGTTCAACCCGCGCGAGCTTCTCGCGCGGATCAAGGCGGTTCTGCGCCGTGCGCCCGAGGAGAGGAACGAGGCCGGAACGCTTTCAGGTCGCATCCTGCGGTTCGGTGGGCTGACGCTGGATACCGATGCCCTTATCATTACTGACCGTCACGGCGATCGCGTGCGACTAACGACGGCGGATTTTCGGTTGTTGACGGTCCTTCTGGCGCGTCCGCGCACGGTTCTGAGCCGCGAGCAGCTTCTTGATCTCACGGCGGGACGCGCGGCGGGCCCACTCGACCGCACGATCGACAACCAAATCTCTCGGCTGCGGCGCAAGATCGAGACTGATCCGTTGCGCCCGACGCTCATCACCACCGTTCGGAGCCATGGCTACAGTCTGAACGCGGATGTTGAAGTGATCTCGTGACCCGGTCGCAGATAGGCAGCCTGCGCGCGCAGCTCGTGATCCTCATCCTCGGGGCGTTGGCCGTCGCGCAGGCGGTGAGCCTGTGGCTCTTCGCGGACGAACGCAGCCTGGCCGTCCGCGCCGCCCTGGGCTTCGAGGCGGCGGGGCGCGCCGCCAATGTCGTGCGCCTACTGGAAGAAGCGCCGCCCGATCTTTCCGCGTCAATCGTGCGGGCGGCGAATTCGCCGCTTGTGCGGTTCGACCTTGCGCCCACCCCGAGTGTCACCGCGCCCGATCATCATCACGCCGCCTACATCGAAACGCGCGTCAGGGCATTGCTTGGCGACAGCTTCAGTCGCGACATTCGGGTCAACCTAAGGGAAGCCGCCGTCCCTCTTCATCCGATCCCGAACCTTTCCCCTCAAATGGCCAAGATGCATCAAGAGATGATGCGTGGCCGGATGCAGGCGGTCGAGATGAGCCTGTCCATCGCTTTGACCGGCGGCCGATGGCTGAACGTCGCCACGCGGTTCGAACGCCCGCCATTGCAATGGCCCCTGTTTTCCTTCCTGGCCTTCGGGCTGACGGCCGCGTTGATCCTCGTCGCGGCGTTCTGGTTCGTGATGACCCGCCTGACCGGGCCCCTGCGGGTTCTGTCGCGCGCCGCCGAGGATCTGGGGCGCGGCGACGCGGGTGAGCTGTTGCCGGTCGCCGGCCCTGAAGAGGTGCGGGACCTCACCCGCGCGTTTAATCGCATGCAAGAGCGGCTGACGCGCTTTGTCGCGGATCGCACCCGCATTCTCGCCGCGGTCAGCCATGACCTGCGATCGCCGCTCACGGCGATGCGCTTCGATGCCGAACTCGTCGAGGACGAGGAGACCCGCGAGAGCCTGATCGCCTCAATCGACGAGATGCAGACGATGGCCGAGGCCACACTCAACTTCGCCGAGGGCCTGGCGGGGCGCGAAGTCTCAGAGGTCGTCGAGGTACCCGATTGGCTCGGGGCACTGGCAGACGACAAGGCCACGCCGTTTGATCTGAATGGTGGCCCGTCGATGACGATGCGCATTCGTCCGCTCGCACTGCGCAGGGCCGTTCGCAACCTGGTCGAGAACGCTATCCGCTACGGTGGTAGCGCCACGGTCGGCTGGCACCGCGCGGGCGACGACCTGGTGCTTGAGGTGACCGATCACGGCCCTGGAATCCCCGAGGACGAGCTCGAAGAGGTCTTTGCGCCATTTCACCGGCTGGAAGCGTCCCGCTCGCTCGAAACCGGGGGGCACGGGCTGGGCCTTGCCATCGCGCGGGCGATCATACGCGGACACGGCGGCGACATTCGGCTCGAAAACCGTGCCGAAGGCGGACTGAAGGCTTCGATCTTCATCCCGTTGTCGGAGGACGCACCAATCAACACCGATAGGCATTGGAAGGAGACCTGAAAATGAGACGAATGGCAATCTGGGTAGTCATCGGTCTTGCGGCGCCGACACTGGCCGCCGCGAACCCCGGAGAAAACTGGCAGGGAGGGTATGGTCACATGATGGGGGGCGGCGGATACGGTATGTTGGGCGGCATGGTGATGATGCTTGTGTTCTGGGGCATTATTATCGCGCTGATCGTCTTTGCGGTGAAATGGTTCAACGACAATCAGGACGGCAATCGCGGAAAGCGTGATGCGCTCGCGATCCTGCGCGAACGTTTCGCTTCTGGCGAGATCGACGAGGAAGAGTTCGACAGCCGGCGCAAGGCGCTGGAAAAGTGAGGCAGGCACACCCAGGTCGCGCCCGCGGCTGTAGCGGAACAAGGCCGGGGCCAGTACCGAGTCGTTACTCGGCGACTGCCGTGCGAATAAACGGGCGCGGCAGCGCGCGGTCAGGGCTGTCCGGAGATGTCCCTTTCTTCGCCCGCGGCATCGTCGAGCGCCGCCATGACCGCCTCCGAACTCAGCAGTTCCGGCAGGACGATCCCGTCCGGTGCGGCCGGGCCATAGACCGCGTTGAACGGAATTCCGTAGCGCTCGAAGCCTTCCAGGTAGCGCGAAATCGCCGGATCGGGTCGGGTCCAGTCGGCTTGCATGGGGGATATACCCTCTGCGGCAAGAGCCGAGACGACCGGCTCGCGGTCGAGCACGACCGCCTTGTTCGCCTTGCAGGTCAGGCACCAGTCGGCTGTGACATCCACGAACACGACCTCGCCTGTCGAGACGCGGCGCGCGATTTCTGCCCGGTCGAAAGGCACCCAGTCGGTCACCTGCGCGCCAAGTGCACGGGGTGCCGATGTGTCGGCCAGATACGCCGCCCCGAAGAGCATGATCCCCACGAGGGGCAGCGCGAGCCCGGCGCGGACAGCACCCCGGAGCCTCGGCAGCGACAACAGCAGAACGAGGGCCGCCGTCATTCCCACGACCGCGAGCATCGTGGTCGTGCCGGCAACGCCCTGCAGCACCCAAACAAGCCAGGCCGCGGTGACAGCCAGAAGAAGGCCCAGCACCACTCGCAGCGCTATCATCCACCGCCCCGGCCGCGGCAGGTGGCGGACCAGACCCGGGCGGGCGGCAACCAGAAGGTAGGGGGCGGCGAGCCCCAGCCCGAGGAAGGTGAACACCAGCGCGATGTCGGTGCCGCGCCCGGCCAGTGCGAAGGCGATGGCTGTCCCGAGAAAGGGCGCCGAGCAGGGCGTGGCCAGTACCGCGGCGAAGGCGCCGGTTAGGAAATCGCCCACATGCCCCCCGGCGGTCCCGGCCCGGGCAAGCCGGGTTTGCAGACCGGCAGGCAGGGCGATCTCGAAGGCGCCGGCGAGGTTTGCGG
Organism: Tranquillimonas rosea; assembly: GCF_900111315.1. Classification (GTDB taxonomy): domain Bacteria; phylum Pseudomonadota; class Alphaproteobacteria; order Rhodobacterales; family Rhodobacteraceae; genus Tranquillimonas; species Tranquillimonas rosea. The sequence continues at coordinate 48,470 of NZ_FOGU01000004.1, read as the reverse complement.
CGAAGGCGGCAAGGATGCCGATCATGAGTGCGAGGAAGACCGGGTTCTGGAACTGCAGGCCCCAGCCGACGGTGACACCCGCCTGCCGCAGCGCGAAGAGGACTGCGGCGAGGCCCCACATGAGGGTCATGACCCCCGCGGCCGAGGCGAGGAACCCCCATCGCACGCTCGCGCGACCGGCGCCGTCTAGCTTCATGGCAGAGGACAGCTTGATCGACAGCACCGGCAGCACGCAGGGCATGACGTTCAGGATCAACCCGCCGATGAAGGCCGTCAGCGCGATCCAGACCATGCTGGAAAGTGGTGTGGCGGCGCGTGCTTCACTGTAGGGCGGTGGCGGTGCCGCGGCCAGCCTGTCCGGCGTCGCGGTCACGGCCCAGCCACGGGTATCGGTCGCGGTGAGCGACGGCACCGCAGTCGGATCGACAGGCGGAGAAAGAATGGGCAGGCGCGCCCAGAGCAGGCGGCCATCCTCGCCCAGCCTGATGTCGGGGGCCCCGAGGGAGGCCCCTTCTCCCAGTTCCGGGAAAACATCCGGCGTCTGGAAGGGCGAGGAGCGCCGCAGCGTCACGGTCAGCGCGGTTGCGTCGGCATCGATATGCGCGGTGGCGGACCGAATGCCCCCGGCTTCCGCCCCGACCGGGACGCGGCTCGCGTAATCGGCGATGCGCGCCGCGCTGTTCGGGTCGATAGACGCGCCTTCGGGCAGGTCCAGCGAAAGGTTGAAATCCTGCGGCACGCAGACATCGGAACAGGCCAGTAGCGTCACCGAGGCGGACAGAAGCGCGGACTGGCCGGGTTGTTCCAGCGCGATGCGAAGCGGAAAGATCACCTCGTCACGATAGCCGAAATTTTCGATGCCGAAGGCGGTGAACCGCTCGGGCGCGGGCCATTGAAATTCGACTTCGTCCACGTTGCGCGACCCGGTCCAGTCGATCTCGGGCGGGAAGCCCACCTCGCCGGGTGTGCGCCAATAGGTCTTCCAACCCTCGCCAAGGTCCAGCGCCAGCCCTGCGGAAATCGTACCGGACTCTCGCGCGATGCCATTTTCTGCCGTGATGAGCTGCGCGCTGACCGCCGGTGTCGTTGCCCGGTCCGACGTTGCTGCAAAAACCGCCAATGACCAGCCGACAAGACACAAAATGCTCCACGCGATCGTCGTGACGCACTGCCTGCTCGATCTGGTCAGCATATCCGACGCCAGCCTTCCTCGCGTTCGACGTTGACCACGCGGCGCAACACGGCGTCTGTCACTTCGCCCTGAATGACAGTGCCGCCGACCACCATGGCCGGTGTGCCGATGAACCCGAATATCCGAGAGAGCGCCTTGCTCACCATGAGGTCTTCGGCGACATCCCGGCTCTGCATGTCATTGATCAGCCGCTCCCCATCAATCCCGATCGTTTCGGACAAGTTCAGAAGGTAGTCGCGGCCAGGCCGAAAGGCTGTTTTCCATAGAGCTTCCTGGAAGGGGACATATGCACCCTGCCGTTTTGCCGCCAATGCGGCTTGCGCTGCACGGGCGGACCCTTCACCGAGGAGCGGCAATTCATGCCAGGAAACCGTCACACCACTCTCGCGAGCCTTGGCAAGCTCCTCGAGACGGCGCATCTGCACACGGCAGTACGGACAGTAGTAATCGGAGAATGACGCGACCGGTACGATCGACGAATCGTTACCCGCAACCGGATAAAGTGCCTTGCACAGGTCTGCTTCGACCTCGGCGATGGTTTCCGCCCGCGGCCCATCTTCTTTAGCTTCAAGGCCGAAAAATGGGTCGAATGCGCCGGACGAAGAGCTTCCGCCGGATATCCGCCGGAAGCCCTCCGGGCGCGCCAAAGGCTCGAACTCGGGCATGCCGGAGAAACGATCCAGGAGTGAGGGAAGCGTCTGAAAGCCGACAACAACGCCTGCAGCGACGCCGAGAAAGGCAAGTGTGGAACGTCTTGATGTCATTGCAGTTCCTGCGACCTACTTGCGAGAGCGTCGAACGCATAGCCGACCCTCCCGTCTTCGCAGGCGAGGGTGACGACACTGTCAGTGCCGGTCTGGACCGAGCGGCACCTATCCGGAAGCGACAACGCCGCATCGCGCGTGGACAGTGTGGTGTCTGGATCCGCGCACTGCAGCAAGGCCGTCCCGCAACCGGCCAGCGCAAGAAGGGCGACCAAGGCAAGTTTCGGACGCAGTCCGCAACCCGTTGCCGCCTTGTCAGCGCGCGGCATCGACTTGGACGACCGCCGTCGATTCCCGATCCTGTTCGGGGTCCTCCTCGCGGGTCTCCGCTGCGCTCTCGTGGCAGGATTTGCCCATCATGCGATGCATCACGACATGAGTGGCGAGGCACAGCGCCAGCGGGACCAAAAGCCCAAGATTGCTCGCAAGCCCGCCGAGCGTTCCGTTCGCCAAAAGAAAGGCGCCGAGCGGAACAAGCATCACGGCACAACAGGCCAGCATGCCGAGCTTCATGCCTGTACCGCCTGACAACAGGGTTCGTGGTTTCCAGGTCATCTTCCTCACCGCCTCGCTCAACTGACCGAACGATAGCTGCCTATTCCGGACAAACGTCAAGGATACATTCGAATACAAAAAACACGGGCTTGTCAGGTTGCAGGGTCGACGCGAGCCAGTACTAAACGCTTGAATTATCGAGCGGTCTGAAACCACAGCGCCATGCCAGCGGGTGCCGCTTTCGATGGGAACAGATCACAAGCTAGGAAGGGGCAACGAACGTGGACAAGCTCGGGCTTCTGATCGGTGGTGTCTTTGTTGCCGGGCTTGGTGTGGCGATCTGGCAATTCATGCAACCGACCGAGCAAACGGCGGGGTCCATGGTTCATCCGGAACCAACAGCATTGAGCGACCTGGCCCAAGGCGCGCCTATCGTCGAAGTTCGACTTCCCGCGCAGTTGTCGCCCGAAGCGACGATCGGCAAGCGCGCTTTCGAGGCCAAGTGCGCAGCTTGCCATGGCGCGAACGCAGCCGGTCAGAATGGCGTCGCACCACCGCTGATCCACCGCACATACGAACCGAACCATCATTCCGACGAAGCTTTTCAGAGGGCGGTTCAAAACGGTGTGCGCGCGCATCACTGGCCCTTTGGCAACATGCCCCCGGTCGAGGGGCTAACCCGCGCCGACGTTCAGTATATTGTGCGCTACGTCCGTCAGCTGCAGCGCGAGAACGGGATCAATTGATGCGGGTGCTGTCCTTTCTCGCCGAGCGCGGGGGTCTTGTCGCGATGCTCATGATCGCGCTCGCGGTCCTCGCCGCTCCGACGCCCGGACTTGCCGACACGCCAGATGCTCATTCCGAGAGCGCCGTGGTCGCGGACAACCACGGCGCGCCCGCCGGGCACGCGGCGCACGAGGGTGAGGTCAACCGCTCCTGCCACCCCGACCCGACTTGTTCCCCGGCCGCCATTCTCATGACCCGACCGATATTCGGGGCACAAGGTTTCCCGGCCGCGCGACAGGCGCTCGCGAAAACAACAATCCGCGGGAGAAATGCGCCTGTTGATCTTCCTCCTCCGCGACCCTGCGCCGTGTCACGACTGAATTCCGTGATCGACACCCAGACATGAGAGCCCAAGACATGATCAAGACACTTCTGACCGGCACCGCCCTTGCGGCAAGCCTTACCGCCTCCCTCGCAGTTGCCGGCCCTGGACACGGAGACGGCATCGGCGAACCTGGCGATGCCGCGCAAGTCGACCGTACTATCACCATCGAAATGGATGAAATGAACTACAGCCCCGAGACCGTCGAGGTCGCTCCTGGCGAGACAATCCGCTTCGAGGTGGTCAATGTTGGCCGCGCCGTGCACGAATTCAACATCGGCACGAGCGAGACCTGGAATGGCCACCGTGACGAAATGCAGACGATGATGCGCGAAGGCATGATGACCGTACGCAGCATCAATCATGACCGGATGAGGGAAGCCGGTATGATGCATGACGACGCCAACAGCGTCCTTCTGGAGCCGGGAGATACGGACGAAGTCATCTGGACGTTCTCCGAAGGCGGTGAGATCGGGTTCGCCTGCAACGTGCCCGGCCACCGCAACGCCGGCATGGTCGGCGATTTCCGGATGAGCCACGACTCCTGAAGCTCAAATAACTGGTGGCGGGCGAGATATTCGCCCGCCCCGACGCCTTTCTGGAGATATTGGCCATGCCGACACGACGCGCCTTCATCGGACAGACCGCCGCCGTTATGGGTCTGGCGGTGAGCGGCCGGCAGGTGTCTGCCGCCTCTCACGCGCCTGCGACCCTGACAGCGCGTGACGCCACGGCGCAACTTGCTCCCGACGGCTATGCGCCGACATCCATCTGGGGTTACGAGGGCCGGGCGCCCGGTCCGGCGATCCGGGTGCACCAAGGCGAAAGGGTGCGGCGGCGGCTGGTCAACGGCCTTCTCGAGCCGACCTCGGTCCACTGGCACGGGATCCGCATCGACAACGCGATGGATGGCGTCTCGGGCCTGACGCAAGAGGCCGTCGCACCGGGTCAGGCGTTTGTCTACGATTTCGTGGCACCCGATGCCGGGACCTACTGGTACCATGCGCATAACCGGTCCTGGGTGCAGGTCGCCCGCGGTCTGCACGGGCCGCTGATCGTGGAAGAGGCCGAACCGCCCGAGGTGGATCGCGAGGAGACCCTCGTGCTCGATGACTGGTTGCTCGATCCCGAAACGGCGATGATCGAGGACAGCTTCGACCAACCGATGAGAATGAGTCATGGCGGCCGGATCGGGAACCTGATCACCACCAATGGGCGGTTCGACCTGTCCATACCGGTCGCGCGGCACATGCGTTTGCGCCTGCGGCTTATCAACGCGTCGAATGCACGGATCTTTCCGTTGCAGCTTACCGGAATGCGGGGCTGGACGGTCGCACTCGACGGCATGCCGCTTGCCGCGCCCGAACCGCTGGAGGACGTTCTTGTTCTCGCCCCAGCGCAACGCGCCGATCTGATCGTCGATGTGACGACCGAAGCGGGCGAGATCGCGCATCTCGTCCGGATCGGCAATAACGACCAACCCGCCTCGCAGGTGGCGTTCCCCGTCTCGGGCAGCACCGCGCAGACGCCGCGCACGATACCGGCGGCCCTGCCACCCAATCCCGGCGACGACCTCGGGGCGCTCGCCGATGCTCAGCCTTTGCGGCTCGTGATGTCGGGCGGCGCTATGGGCCGGATGGACAGCGCCTTCCTGGGCGGAGAGCGCCTGGGCTTTCGCGAGCTTGCGGCGCGGGGACGGTTCTGGGCCTTCAACGAGATGGCCGAGATGACGCAGGCCCCGCTGGCTGATCTTTCTCTTGGTGAGCCGGTGCGGCTGGAGATCGTCAACGAGACCGCCTTTCCCCACGCGATGCACCTGCACGGGATGCACTTCCGCGAAATCCGCGACGGTGAACCCGTTGGCCCCATGCGCGACACGCTTATGGTGGCCGTTCAAGAGACGCGCGAGATTGGCTTTATCGCGGACAATGCGGGCGACTGGCTATTTCATTGCCACATGCTCAGCCATGCGGAAAGCGGGATGATGACATGGGTGCGGGTGACATGATGCGGTGGGGTCTCATTATCGGCCCAGCAGCACTCCTGCTTGTTGGCACGGGGGCGTGGCTGACGCTGCAGGACGCGCCGCAGGCCACGATGGCTCCCACCATGCCGGTGATGCCGACCGCGGTGGATATCGCGCAAGGAAAGGCGCTTTATGCCGAAAGCTGTGCGTCTTGCCACGGCGCCAATCTCGAAGGGCAGCCGGATTGGCGAACGCCGGGTCCGGATGGACGGCTACCCGCGCCGCCTCACGATGAAACCGGGCACACCTGGCACCACCCCGATCGTGTTCTGTTTCAATACACGAAGCTCGGTGGACGGGAAGCCCTGGCGCTGCAAGGCGTGGAGTTCGACAGCGGCATGCCCGCATTCAGCGATGTTCTGACGGATCGCGAGATCTGGAACATTCTCGCCTACATCCAATCAACCTGGCCCGAGCGCGCCCGCGCCATGCAGGCCGAACGCACGGCCGCCGATCTGGCGAATGGAGGGAGCTGACATGAAGAAACTCATCTCGATGATCGTGGTGGCGCTTTCGTTGGCGCTGCCACTGCAGGCGGCGGCCGAGGGCTTGTCCGAGGACAGGGTGCGCGAACTGGTCCTCGAGACCATCCGCGAGAACCCCGATATCGTCATGGAGGCCGTCGCGATCCTGGATTCCCGCCAAGCCGAGGCGCAGGCGGCGTCGCAGGCCGAGGTTCTCGACGAGGAACGCGAAACGCTGGAACGCGATCCCAATGCGCCGGTTCTGGGCAACCCTGAGGGCGATGTCACGGTGGTAGAATTCTTCGACTACAACTGCCCCTATTGCCGTCGTGCCAAGCCGGAGATCGAGGCTCTGCTCGCGGCCGATCCGAATGTTCGCCTTGTCTATCGCGAATGGCCGATCCTCGGCGAGGGGTCGGTTTTTGCCGCCCGTGCCGCACTGGCGGCACGCGAACAGGGCCTCTACGAGGACTTCCATTGGGCGATGATGGGCATGAACGGCCGCGCGGAAGAATCCGCTGTCCTTCGGATCGCGGAAGAAATCGGGCTCGACATCGTGCAGTTGCGCCGCGACATGGAAGCACAGGAGATCGACGCGCACATCCAGACCTCGATGCGTCTCGCGCGGGCCCTCGGCATCACGGGCACGCCATCTTTCGTGATCGGCGACGCCCTCGTTCCCGGTGTCGTGGACGTAGAACGATTGCAGACGCTTGTCTCCGATGCGCGGGAGCCGGAACAATGAAGACAACTGGGAAAACGGGCCTGACACGTCGCCATTTCATCGTGACCGTATCCGCGCTGTTCTCGCCACCCATCTCGGGGACGCTTCTGGCCGATACCTGGCCGAGTGAGGCGCAGAAAAGTGCATGGGATGCCGAAGTGACTCCGCCCTTCTTCGACCTCGAGACGTCCAATCCTTGGGGCCTCGATGCGCGTTTTCTTCCGCAACGGGTCGAGGCCCGTGCGAGCCTTGTTCCGGGGAACATCCATGTGGATGCAATTGCCCGCTACCTCTATCACATCGAGGAAGGCGGGACGGCTATGCGCTATGGCGTGGCCATCGCACGCGGCGATCTCTACGAACCCGGGACCTACACGATCCAGCGCAAGGTCCGGTGGCCACACTGGACGCCGACGCGCTCCATGATCGAACGCGATCCAGAGCTGTACTCGGATTTTGAAGACGGTATGGAGCCGGGTCCTGACAATCCGCTCGGCTCGCGTGCACTGTATCTCTTCGTGGGCGATCGCGACACCTATCTGCGCATCCATGGCTCGCCGGAGCCCCGCTCCATCGGGGGCCGCGCGAGTTCAGGCTGTGTGCGGATGGTCAATGCCCATATGATCGCGCTGTACCCGCAGGTTGAAACCGGCGTGACAGCTTACTTGCATCCGCCCGAAGACTACGTCGGCGCACAGAGTTGAGCACCAAATTCGAGGCACCCGGGAGAAGCCGGTAAACTCACTGCGCGAAAGGACCGGACTTGGGACGAAAATTTTCTAGCAGCCTCGTGTTGCCGGCCATTCTGAGCGGATGCACCGCTGTCGTTGGCACCGGGGACACGGACCCCGAGCTCATCCCCGAGCAGGTTGCTGCCCTGGCAGCCCCCTATCAGGATGTCTCTACGGCGCGCCTTTTGCCACGTGACGAATGTTACTGGTATCTTCACGAGGGGCCCGTCGAAACAACCCTTTTGCCGCTCAGAACCGTCGACGGGCGACCGATTTGCGCTGCGAGAGATTAGAAGGCGGCGTCATGGTTGGCGTCAAATTTCCCGGGTCGACGCTCAACCTACAGTTCGAGCGGCGCGGCGTTGCGACAGCTCGCGATAGAGCGCTTCCCTCGTGACGCCCAATTCGGCGGTCAGGCCGAGCGACAATTGATGGGTGAAGTGCAAGACGCAATTCTAGAATAAATGAAAACAATGACTTAGGATGAAGAACGTTGGAGCAGCATTTCAACGAGGTCGACGTCGAACATCTTCAGTTGGCGGGCGCCACGATCAAGGATCGTCACCTGGGCTCCCGCGCGCGCCGCGATATGCGCGAACTCGAAGGAGATTTAGCCGTCGCCCACGAACACAATCCGGCGAGGCAGCTCGGCGAGGTTCAGGAAGTCGGTGCTGTCGATCAGCCCTTCGGCCCCGGGAAAATCAAGCGGCCGCGGCTTCGCCCCTGTGGCGATCAGCGCGTGGCTGAAAACGATCTCTCCATGGCCGTCGATCTCGACCCGATCATCGGCGGTGAAGCGGGCGCGGCCGTGCAGCGCTCGCACCCCGGCCTCCGTCAGCCCACTTTCCATGCTCTGGGGCACCGGGTCGGTGAAGTTCTCCTTGTGCTTCATCAGCGCAGGCCAGTCGATCCGAGTCTCCCCTCTGGCGCCCTTGCCTTCGAGTCGTCTGGCGGCCTCCACCGCCTCAGCACCGGCGCGCAGCATCTTCTTCGGGTCGCAGTCCCTGAGCGCGCAAGTGCCGCCGTAGGGCAGCTCGTCGACGTTAGCGACGGACCAGCCGGCACGGGCGCATTTCTTTGCGGCGGTGATCCCGGCCATGCCGGCGCCGATGACGATCAGGTCGAGCGCGTCGGTCATCTCTGCTGCTCTCTCGATCATTTTGGAACTGGTGATTTCAGACCGGCGCCCGGGGGCCTGCGATGATGGTGAAGGCACCCAGCAGGCACAGGCCGACCCCGATCACGTCCCACCGATCCGGTCGCACCCCTTCGACGGCCCAGAGCCAGAACAGCGAGGCTGCGATGTAGATGCCGCCATAGGCCGCGTAGGCCCGTCCAGCGGCAGCGCTGTCGGCCAGCGTCAGCAGGTAGGCGAACAGCGCCAGCAAGGCCATGCCCGGCCCGATCCACCAGATCGGCTTGTCGAGCCGGAGCCAGGCCCAGAAGGCGAAGCATCCGGCGATTTCGGCGAGGGCGGCCCCGATATAGGCGGCAAGGGTCGGCATCGAGTGCTCCGTGTCCTATGGCGATGAAGAACGCTACCCCGCGCAGCAGCTGAGCGCGGCCACGTCCTTCTCGAAGGTCTGGGCAGCAAGCTTTAGTCCCTCGACGGTCGTGAGATAGGGCATGATCGTGTCCCCCAGGTCCTCGTAGGTCAGCCCGGCCTTCAGGGCCATGGCCGCTGTCTGGATGCTGTCGGCGCCCTCGGGGGCGAGGATCTGCGCGCCCAGCAGCCGCTTGCTCCCCGCCTCTGCCACCAGCTTGATCAGCCCACGCGTGTCGCGGGCGGCGAGTGCGCGCGGCACGGCATCGAGCGGCAGGACCGCGGTAATCACCTCTCGCCCGTCGGCCCGCGCCCGGGCCTCGCTCAGGCCAACGCCCGCCACCTGGGGATCGGAGAAAACCACCCAGGGCATCGTCCCATTGTCGTAGGCACGCGCCTCGCCCGCCACCGCGTTCCGGGCGGCAAGCTTGGCACCGTAGGCCGCCATGTAGACGAACTGATCGCGCCCGGTGACATCTCCCGCAGCCCAGACGTTCGGGTTGACGGTGCGCATCTGCGCATCGACCACGATCCCGCCCCGCGCATCGGTCTCGATCCCGGCGGCACCGAGGTTCAGGTCGTCGCTGTTCGGCACTCGTCCAGTGGCGAGCAGCAGCCGCTCGGCGCCGAAGCTTTCACCCCCGGTGCCCGTCAGGCGCACGGTGCTTCCGTCGCGTGCCACGCTTTCATATCCGGTGATCCGGGCCAGACGGATGCCCTCATCAGCGAGGTAGCGCTCCAAGGCCTCGGAGATTTCCGGCTCGGCCTCCGGCAGCACGCCGCGGCGGCTGACCAGCGTCACGATGACACCGGCGCGGGCGAAGAGCTGCGCCAGCTCCACGCCGATGTAGCCCGCGCCGAGGACCAGCAGGGAAGCGGGCAGCGCCGTCAGTTCCAGGGCCGATGTGCTGTCGAGGGCGTCGATCTCCTCGATGCCGGGGATCGCGGGCACATGGGGGCGCGATCCGGTGGCGATGACGATCTTCGCCGCCGGAAACGTCGCGCCGTCTACGGTGAGCCGGCCCTGCTCGTCAAACCGGGCACAACCCTCGATGTAGTCCACATTCTCGTGCCGAGGCAGCACGTCGGCGTATTTTGCCGCGCGCAACTCATCCACGAGCGCCTGTTTCTGTGCCACAGTCGCAGCCCAGTCGGTGACGCGACCCTCGGCCTCGACGCCGTCGAACCGCTTCACGGCGCGGGCGTGGTGCAGGCCCTCCACGGCGCGGATCAGAGCCTTGGAGGGCACGCAGCCCAAATTGACGCAGGTGCCTCCGATGGTGCCGTCGCCGATCAGGGCTACACGTGCCCCGGCCTCTGCGGCGGTTATCGCAGCCGAAAATCCGGCCGAACCAGCGCCGATCACGGCAAGGTCGTAGGCGCCGCCCTCGGGTGTGCCGCAATCTTTCATGTCAATCTCTCTTCAGTTGGTGCGCTGGCGCCGCCAGAGCGCGTAGAGGGTGATTCCAATGAACACCGCGAGCGCAGGCAGGAGCACCATGTCGAGCCAGCCCAACAGGGCGGAGAGCCCGACTGCGCCCAGGAGGATCACCAGGATCGGGGTGAAGCAGCACAGCGCTACGACTACGGTGCCGATCAGCCCGCATTTCACGAGGCGGTCGTTCCCGTCGGAGCGCCTCTCGCGGCCCATTACGAGCCGCTTTCGTCGGCCAGGGAGGCGCCGTAGCCGACACCCATGACGACGGCGATCAGTTCCTCTGGATTGGTGACGTCATCATCGTAGCGCAAGGCATAGAAACCGTCTTCCGCCTCGCCCTCGACAAACTCTGCGATCTCCACCGTCTCCACGCGCTGAAGGGCCGTGGCGACGATGTAGCTGCATGATGGGCACGTCAGTCCGGTGACGTGCACGCGGGTCTCGGCTTCGGCTGCGAGGATCGCGGTCGGGATGACCGAAAGGATCGCGACCAGCAACAGGTGGCTCAGCTGTCTCATGATGGGCTCCGTTTCAAAAAGTCAGGATGCGCGGTGCGGCGTAGGGAAAGATCAGGGCCAGCAGGACCACGGCCAGCGCGCTCCAGAGCACCCCATGCATGAAGCCGCGATCCACCGGGCGGGCGCAGGTACCGGTTCCGCAATCCTCGGCAGGCACCTTACGGTAAGCCTTCCAGAAGCCATAACCGAGGGCGACAGCCGCGAGAGAGAAGGTCACCCACTTGTAGGCGTAGAGCGCCGTAAGCTGGCCGATGAAGACCCCCGTGACACCAAGGCTCACCAGAACCAGCGGCAGGATGCAGCAGGAGGTCATCGCCAAGGCGCCAAGCACCCCGACCCCGGTCGCAGCCCATCCCGCCTTGTCCGTCCGGCCCCCATCCTGCCGTTCTGTTTCGATCGGCTTGGCCGTCATCGCGTCACCTTGTTGTAGTTCCTTGAATGGCAAGGTAGGGTCTGTAGTAGCTACAGGATCAAGGAATAATCCGATGCCTGACATTCACGCCTCCGCGAGCGACCTAAAGCGCTCCGACCTGGCCAGGCTCACCGGCTGCAATCTGGAGACCATCCGTTACTACGAGGGCATCGGCCTGATGCCTGATCCGCCCCGGACGGCATCGGGCCACCGCCGCTACGGCACGGCCCATGTGGAGCGGCTAAGTTTCGTGATGCGGGCTCGAGACCTCGGCTTCACCATGGAAGAGATCCGCGGCTTGCTGTCCCTGGTCGATCGCGGCAGTCACACCTGCGCCGAGGTCGAGCGGATGGGGCGCCACCATCTCGATGTGGTCCGCGCCAAGATCCGGGGTCTCCAGGCGATCGAGACCGTGCTCGCCGGAACCATCGCACGCTGCACCGGGGCCGACACTCCCGACTGCCCGCTGCTCGACGTCCTCAATGATGGCCAGAGGAAGCCAGCACCGATAGAAAGAGCGTCCGAATAGCTGCCATCCAGTTGGAGTGTAGCGAAAGTCCGGTATCCACCGTACCTTCGGTAGCGTTCGCGAACGCAGCGGATATCGAGCACGCGCAGCGAACGGCAGGCAGGTTCCCCCGGCGCGGTCGCTGCTCCCGAGGATTTCGCTGCGCTCAGTTCGAACGACCGGATCCACAGCTGCGATGCGACATGAAGATTTGCTGCGCCGCAACAGAAATGCCGCTGCGAGCGCACGCAGCGGGAATTTGCTTCTTCCGCAACGGGCTCACAGCCGCCATCCGCAGCGCGCGGCCGGATCGGCCGCAGACTAAAGCTGCCGTTTCCAACGAGCGCCACGCTCACGAGCTGAGCTCGCGCTGCGCTACTGAAAGAATGGCCCGGGACAGTTCGTGAAGCTGGTCGGCAGCCAGCCGGTTGATCTGCCAGAACAGGTGTCGCTCCAGCACCTTTCCGGGGACAAGCTCGACGAGATCTCCGCGCTCGAGATGGTGCCTCGCGAGCTGGACCGGATTTAGGGCCCACCCCATACCGGCGAGGCTGCCTTCGAGGAAGCTCTGTGTCGATGGGAGCCAATGAGTGGGGAATGACATGTCGTGCCCGAAAATCTCGCGCGCCCAGGCATCCTGGAGACGGTCCTTCTGGTTAAAGGTGAGGGCGGGCGCGAGTTTGAACGCCTCCTCCGTCAGACCATCCGGGAAGTATCGGGTAATGAAATCGGGGCTCGCTGTCGCCTGGTAGCGGAACGAGCCGAGCGGCGTGACCCGGCATCCCTGCACTGGGCGTTCCAGCGCGGTGACAGCGGCAAGCACACGGCCGCGGCGCAGCCAGTCGGCGGTATGGTCCTCGTCGTCTATGGCGACATTCACGAGATAGTCGGTGGTCTTGGTGAAGGAGGCGATGGCCTCGAGAAACCAGGTCCCGAGGCTGTCGGCGTTCGTGGCCACGTTGAGGGTCACCCGTTGCCCGGCACCTTCAGGCCCGGAGAGCTCGGGCAGCTGTTCCATGAGATCCTTCTCGAACATCCCGACGCGATCCATGTGTCGGCAGAGCGCAAGGCCCCTGTCCGTGGCGGTGCAGGGCGTCCCCCGCTCGATGAGCACCGCGCCGAGACGCTCCTCGAGATGCTTGATGCGCTGAGAGACAGCAGAGGGTGTCACGTTGAGCGACGCGGCGGCGCGTTCGAAGCTGCCCGTCCTGACGACCGCAGCGACGGCCCGGAGAGCTGCGTAGTCCACCGCCATTTAGTTTCCCTTCATTGGTATCAGTGACTTTAAATTGTCTAATCTCAATCGACCGCATACGCCAAGGGCAGTCTTTCGGATCGGAGCCCAGCACATGGATCTCGCAGTCTTCTTCACCGGCATGATGATGAGCCTCAGCCTCATCGTGGCGATTGGCGCCCAGAACGCCTTCGTGTTGCGGCAGGGGCTGCGGGGCGAGCATGTCCTGGCGGTCTGCCTCGCCTGCGCAATTTCGGACGCGATCCTGATCACCGTGGGCGTGACCAGCTTTCGAACGGTCTCGGAATGGTTGCCGTGGCTCGAGCCCATCATGCGTTACGGCGGCGCGGCCTTCCTGATCTGGTATGGCGTGAAGAGCCTCCTGTCGGCGCTGCGGTCGAACGAGGCACTGGCCGCGGATGCGTCGCTGCCGGTGACCGATCTGTTCCGCACGCTGGTGGCCTGCCTCGCCATCACCTGGCTGAACCCGCATGTGTATCTCGACACGGTCGTCCTGCTGGGAACCATCTCTACCCAGTTCACCAGCAGCCAAGGATCCTTCGCTGTCGGCGCAATCCTCGGGTCGTTCGTCTTCTTCTTCGCCCTCGGCTACGGTGCCATCAAATTGCGCCCGGTTTTCGAGCGGCCGGCGGCCTGGCGCATCCTCGAGACACTCATTGCGCTGGTGATGTGGATCATTGCTTTCAAGCTTCTGGCCGGAACCTGAGGGAGGGACGCGATGGAGAACATCAACCACCTGCTCGTCGTTTTCACCGCCTACGTGATCGCGGCCGGGAGCCCCGGGCCAAGCACCCTCCGGATCATGGGCGTGGCGATGACCCACGGTCGGCAAGCCGGACTGGCGCTGGCCGCGGGGGTCATCTCCGGATCGCTGTTCTGGGGTCTGTCCGCGGCCACAGGCGTTTCCGCGTTACTCGCGCGCTATGCCGAGGCCCTGTTCGTCCTGAAGGTCTTCGGCGGCCTATACCTGCTCTACCTCGCGGTGCGCGCGGCCCGAAGCGCGATGACCTCCGGCCCGGCAACCTCAACTGGCCCCGCACGAGCTGATACGCCACCGTCCTCGGCTGCGCTCTACCGCCATGGATTGATCATGCATCTGGCCAACCCGAAGGCCGTGCTGGCCTGGATTGCCCTCGTCACCCTCGGCCTCGGCGCCGAGGCCTCGTGGCATGACGTGGCCACCATTCTGGCGGGCTGCGCGGTCCTGAGCGTGACGATTTTCGGCGGCTACGCGCTCGTGTTCTCGACGGCGCCGATGATCCGCATCTACCGGCGCGCCCGGCGCGGGATAGAGGGCGTCTTGGCCGCGTTCTTCGGATTCGCCGGTCTGCGCCTGCTCTTTTCGCGCGTTTGAAGGAGAACCCTCCATGACCCTGTTCACCGGCCTGTCGGCCTTTCCCCTTACCCCCGCCGACGACGGGGGGCAGCTGAAGCCCGAGCTTCTGCAACGCTTTCTCGAGCGGATCGTGGCAGCGGGCGTGGATTCCATCGGGCTACTCGGTAGCACCGGCGGATACGCCTACCTGATGCCGGAGGAGCGCAAGCGCACTCTCCGGGCCGCAGTAGAATGCGTGGCGGGCCGGACGCCGCTCATCGTCGGTGTCGGCGCCCTTACGACCGATGTCGCCGAGAATCTCGCGCGAGATGCCCGAAAAGCTGGCGCGGACGGTCTGCTTCTTGCTCCCATGTCCTACCAACCGCTGACCAACGAGGAGGTGTTCCGCCATTTCGAGGCCGTCGCCGCGGCCGGCGAGCTGCCCCTGTGCATCTACAACAACCCGAGCACCACGAAATTCACCTTCAGCCCGGACCTGATCGCGCGACTGGCCGAGCTTCCGAACGTGACCGCGGTGAAGATGCCTTTGCCTGCGGACGGCGATTGCGCGGGTGAGATGCAGCGCTTGCGGGCCGTGACACCGGAGGGCTTTGCCATCGGCTACAGCGGAGACTGGGGTGCGAAAGACGCGCTGCTCGCTGGCGGGGCCTGCTGGTATAGCGTGGTGGCCGGACTCTTGCCGGAACCCGCCCTGGCGCTCACCCGTGCGGCCCAGGCGGGGGATGCGGCCGAAGCCGAGCGTATCGATGACGCCTTCGCTCCCCTCTGGGCGCTGTTCCGGGAGTTCGGGAGCTTCCGGGTGATGTTCGCTATGGCGGAGATCCTCGGATTTGGACCTATCACGCCGCCGGGCCCGATCCTGGCGCTTGAGCCAGCATCCCGCGAAAGGGTCGAGGTGGCGCTGCGTCCGCCGCTCCAAGTCGCCGGCTGACAACTCGCACTGTGGTTACGCAGCATATTGCCGGAGTGTCTTGGAAGGGCTCGTCGCGAACCTTCGCGGCGGCTTGCCTGAGCGATGGCTCAGCGGACGAACGAGTCATTCGCTGCACTGCGTACGAAGGTCTGGGGTCGGCTTCGAGCTTGCTGGCGGATTGATATGTGGACGAATTTCTATCGTGGGTCCCGCCAAATGTGACAAGAAAATATACGATAATAACAAACTCCCCAGCTGATATCACTCACAAGAGCAGACCAATTTGCAGCCCAAAATTTTGAGACGTAGAGACATTACTTCAATTCAAGGATGTCCAGATGTTTTCCATCGTCATACTCGTCGTCGCGGGCCTGCTCGCGGGCATAGTCAACGCCATTGCCGGCGGTGGCACACTGCTTAGCTTTCCCGCCCTGGTCTGGCTTGGGGTGCCCCCGATCATGGCCAATGCGACCGCGACGATGACTGCGTTGCCGGGCTATATCGGGAGTGCCTGGGCCTATCGACGTGATATTTCCGCGGAAGGAAGCCTGCGGCTGGGCAGTATCATCCTGATCGCCGCGCTTGGCGGGCTCGCTGGGGCTGGGCTTCTCCTGATTACTCCGGGCGGTGCTTTTGTGGGTATCGTGCCGTGGCTGTTGCTGGCGGCCACGCTGCTCTTCGCAACTGGTCCGCGTCTGATAGCCATGGTTCGCGCGAGGGGATGGAAGATCGGGCCGGTTCTCTCGGCGGTCGCGATCTTCCTTGTTGCCGGCTACGGCGGTTACTTCAACGGCGGGTTGGGGATCATGTTACTGGCCGTTTTCGGCCTGATTGGTTTCCAGGATCTGCATGGCATGAATGGCCTGAAAAACATGCTCTCTGCCGTGCTTTCATTGGTATCCGTGGCGACCTATACGGCCGCCGGCCTGATCGCGTGGGAGTCCGCTGCAATCCTGGCACTTTCGACAACACTCGGCGGATACATCGGAGCTCGGCAAGCGCGCCGCATAAGGCACACTGAATATCTGCGCATCCTAATCGTCGGCATAGGTGCTGCTCTGACTGTGGGGTTCTTCGTGATCTGACCGCGGAAACGCATCGCGCTCCTATCGGCTCAGATGCGTTCCATCCGACAGGAGCACCTCTGACATGGGGATGTCCCAGGGCATCGGATAGATGGTCCACAGGCGGCATTCAGAAAAGCCGACGCCGATGACCCGTGGACGAGGCTCGAACTGAGACAGGGTCCGATCGTAATATCCCCCGCCTTTTCCGAGGCGGTAGAGCTCTGCGTCGACGCCCACAAGTGGCGCGATTACGACATCGGGCGCACACGTGGCGCCATCGGCGGGCACGAAGATGTTCCAGAAGCCGCGGGTCATCCGGCTATCCGGGGACCAGGTGCGAAATTCGAGCGGTGCCTGTTCTTCCACGACCACCGGAAGCAGCACCCGAGCACCGGCAGCATCGGCGGCGCGCATCCACGGGCGGAGGTCCGGCTCTCCCCGGATCGGCCAGTAGACGGCGACGGACATGCTGGCCTCGAGGCTGATGATCCGGTCCAAACCGTCGATGAGGGCCTCCGTCGCCCTCTGCCGCTCTTCTGAGGACAATGCACGCGCTGCAACAAGCCGCGCCCGCTCGGCGCGGCGGAATCTTGCCACATCTCGCGCTGTATCCGGATCGACCGGGTGTCCGTCGACCAGAAGGTGAGCAAAGCAGGGGCCCGTGCCCCCGGCGGTCTCGTCTTCCATCATGCGGGTGCCCGCCCTGTCTGTTGCGGCGGGAATAGGATATCGTAGCCCCATGTGAAAACGAAGGCGTAGACCATGTAGAAGGCCGCGAAGGAAATCTCCATCATTAGCGCGGCGGCCAGCGAGACATCGAGCCACCACGCGAACAGCGGGAGCAGAAGGACGAGAAGGGTTGTCTCAAAGAGCACGGCATGAACGAGCCGGAGTGGCAGGGTCTTACGGAGATCGCCGCGGCGCCAGTTCAACAGATGATCGAAGCCGAGATTGAAGAGGTAGTTCCAGGCCGTCGCGGCCGTGGCGCCGAGCACCACCAGAATGCCCATGTCCCCCATCGGATGATTGAAGCCCCAGGCAAAGAGCGGTGTGACGATCAGGATGCCGATGAGCTCGAAGCTGATGGCCTGACGGATACGGTCTGTAGTGCTGCGCATGGAAGGGCTCCGATTGTTCGTCGGGCCGTGCCGCGTGTTGACCATCTGGCCGAGTAAGGTCGTCCTCACCTGTCGCAATGATGAGCACCGACTGCCGGCTTTTCAACCCGAGCCTTATACCGCCGAGCGCTCTTCTGCCCAATGAAGCAGCAAGCGGATGATGTCGGAGCGCGTAAGAATGCCGACGAGACGAGCGTCTCGCGTCACCGGAACGCATGACGTTTGACACTTTGCGGCGCGCCGCGCGGTGCCGTCGATTTATGGGACGCTCCTGTGCCGCGACGATCTTGAGGAGATCTGCCTGAAGGAGGAGGCCATGCAATGTCATCTCATCGCCTACGACGGGGAGACTTTTCATGGCGTGCCTGCTGAAAAGACGCGCAGCCTCCGAAATCTGAGTGTTGGGGTGCACCGTGATGAGACCGGTTGTCATGATGTCCGCGCAGGTCTGTGAACCGGCATGGAAAAGTGACCCTGTAGCGGGGTGATCGGCGTCCAAAAATGACCCCCTTACATCGGTGGCCATGATGCTCCTGGGGCAACCGGGAGCAGGTGCGGGATGTTGGTCGTGGAGACAATCGCGAAGATCCGTCGGGCATATTTCCAAGACAAGAAGCCGATCAAGCAGATCTGCCGGGAGCTGCGCGTGTCGCGGAACACCGTGCGCAGGGTGATCCGGTCCGGAGCAACAGAGTTCAGTTACGAGCGCAGCGTCCAGCCCCAGCCAAAGATCGGGCCGTGGAAGGACGAGCTCGACCGGATGCTGGCGGAGAATGCCCGCAAGCCTAAGCGGGACCGGCTTACGCGCATCCGGATCTTCGAGGAGCTTCAGTCACTCGGATACGAAGGCGGTTACGATGCCGTTCGGCGCTATGCTTCGTCGTGGACGAAGACCGAACGGGAAGCCTCGGCTGCCGCCTACGTGCCCCTGAGCTTTGATCCCGGCGAAGCCTATCAATTCGACTGGAGCCATGAGGTCGTCCTGATCGACGGGGTGACCACGACGGTGAAGGTCGCGCATGTCCGGCTCTGCTACAGCCGGATGCTGTTCGTGCGGGCCTATCCCAGAGAGACACAGGAGATGGTGTTCGACGCGCACGACAAGGCGTTTGCGTTCTTCGGCGGCGCCTGTGCGCGCGGCATCTACGACAACATGAAGACCGCGGTGGACACGATCTTCGTCGGCCGGGATCGTGCCTACAATCGCCGCTTCCAGCAGATGTGCGGGCACTACCTCGTCGATCCGGTCGCCTGCACGCCTGCCTCGGGATGGGAGAAAGGCCAGGTCGAGAACCAGGTCGGCGTGGTCCGCCGGCGGTTCTTCGTGCCGCGGCCGCGGTTCAAGAGCTACGCCGAGCTCAACGCCTGGCTCGAGGATCGCTGTCTTGCTTGGGCCAAGACGCACCCTCATCCCGAGATGCGCGAGCGGACCACCTGGGAGGTCTTCGAGGAGGAACGACCGAGCCTGGTTCCTTATGCCGGGCGGTTCGACGGCTTCCACGCCGTGCCGGCCTCGGTCTCCAAGACCTGTCTCGTCCGGTTCGACAACAACCGATACTCGGTCGACGCCCGGGCTGTCGGCCGGGCTGTCGAGGTCCGCGCCTATGCCGAACAGATCGAGATCTGGCAGGACGGCAAGATTGTCGGCGAGCATGCCCGCGCCTTCGGCCGCGGCAAGGATATCTACGATCCGCTACACTACCTCCCTGTCCTCGCCCGCAAGCCTGGGGCTCTCCGGAACGGGGCGCCGTTCAAGGAGTGGGAATTGCCGGCGGCAATGCGGCGCGTGCAGCGCAAGCTCAGCCGAGTGCCGAACGGCGACCGCCAGATGGTCGAGATCTTGAGCTCGGTCCTGACCGACGGCCTGGACGCGGTGGATGCGGCCTGCGCCGAGGCGCTGAGCGAGGGCGTTCACTCGTCCGCCGTCGTTCTCAACATCCTCGCCCGGCGCCGGGAGCCCGGGCCGACGCTGACCGTCGCGACACCGGACGCGCTGCGTCTGAGCTGCGAGCCGGTCGCCGATTGCAGACGCTACGACAGCCTCAGGAGACCGGACCATGGAAAGATCGCAGGTGCTGGACGTGATGGGCCAGCTCAAGCTCTACGGGATGAAAGCGGCCTATGACGAGATCATCGCCACCGCCGTGAAGCGGCAGCACGAGCCGCAGAAGATCGCCGGCGACCTTCTGAATGCCGAGATCAGCGAGAAGCAGGCGCGCTCGATCAAATACCAGATGACCATCGCCAAGCTGCCGCTGGCCAAGGAAATCGACGAGTTCGACTTCGAGGAGACGCCCGTCAACGAGACGCTGGTCCGCGACCTGGCGGGTGGAGACTTCCTCGAGCAGCAGCGCAACGTCGTGCTGATCGGTGGGACCGGGACCGGAAAGTCGCATCTCGCCGTCGGCATAGCCCGGGCCTGCATCCGCAGCGGCAAGCGTGGGCGGTTCTTCAATGTCGTCGACCTCGTGAACAAGCTCGATGCCGAGGCCCGCGCCGATCGCCAGGGTCGCACTGCGGATATCCTGTGCCGGCTCGACTTCGTCATCCTCGACGAACTCGGCTACCTACCGTTCGCCCAGACCGGCGGTCAGCTGCTCTTCCACCTGATCAGCCGTCTCTACGAGCGCACCTCGATCCTGGTGACCACGAACCTCGACTTCGGCGAATGGCCGAGCGTCTTCGGCGATGCCAAGATGACCACCGCGCTCCTCGACCGGCTCACCCATCACTGCGACATCGTCGAGACCGGCAACGAGAGCTGGCGCTTCAAGACCCGAGCCTGAGCCCCGGATCATCGCTGGCCCGATCCGGCTGCGCCGCCTGAAAGCTACGCCGCCTCGGGCCAGCTCCCCGTGCTCCCAGAGGGGTCAGTTTTGGAGGCCGATAAGGGGTCAAACTTCGGCGCCGATTGACAGTTAAGCGATTGATCCAGTGGATCAATCGTAGCGGAGGACGGGCTGAGCCGCGGCCTCGTCCGCCGGATCGTGCGTGGCGAGCGCGACGATGTCTTCCGGGTGCGTCAGAACAGCCTGACCCCCTGGCTGCCCCGGCTGGAGGAAGATTGGGCCGCCGGGTGCCGCAATGCCACAGAGCTCCGGCGCCAGCTTCGCGCCTCGGGCTACGGCGGCAGCCTTCGGGTTGTCGGCGAATGGGCGACGCGACAACGGCGTGCAGAGAGCGCGATGCTGGCCGGCAACGGGAAATGCCCGCCCGCGCGCAGGATCGCGCAGCTCATGACCTCGGCACGCAATCACCTTTCCAAGGCGGACGCCGTGCTCGTTGCGCAAGTCGAAGCCGCGCTGCCAGCCTTGGCGGCCACCCGTCTCCTCGTCGATCGGTTCGTCGCCATGGTGCGCAACGGCACATCGGGCGACCTGGCGGCGTGGCTCAATGAGGCAGCGGCCAGCGAGATCGCCTCATTCACCCGCGGCCTCGTCGCTGATCAGGCTGCCGTGGTCGCAGCCCTGACGGAGCCCTGGTCCAACGGCCAGACGGAGGGACAGATCAACCGCCTGAAGACCCTCAAACGACAGATGTATGGCCGCGCCAACATCGAGCTCCTGAAGGCGCGTCTGGTCGCCACATCATGAACTAAGAGATGCACTAACTTTGATTCAGCCCCACTTTTCCACGCCTGTCCACATCCCTGAAGGAGCGTCGCGGCCTCGTCAGCGCATCGCGCGGCTCCTTCCGGGCAAGCCATGGGCCTGGTCAAGGCTCCAGCAACAGCGGATCATTGGACCTCCAGTCCTTTGGCGGCATACTGACATGTGACGTGCAGCACGGTCAGAATCCGCCGTTTTCCGTCCCTAGTCTCCCAGTGAAGCGATGCTCCCTCGGTCAGTCCGATCAGGGCGACCCCGATCGGTGTGAGGATGGAGATCTGGCCGCGAGCAATGTCGGCATCCTCGGGATAGACCGGCGTTACCGTATGTTCCTGGCCGGTCGTTTCATCGCGGAAGGTGACCGCGCGACCGATGGCCACCACATCGGGCGGAAGTTTCGCCACCGGAACGATGCGGGCCCGGCCGATCTCGCCGAGCAACCGATCGGCAAGGTCTGGATCTCGCTGGATCGCGCCCTCCGCAAGAGCTTCGAGCCTGTCCAGGCAGTCGGCGCCGATGACGACTATGGGCTGTCGACCGGTGCCGCGTGAGGTGGGGCTCTTCTGGGCCATCGAGTTTTCCTTTCCGCCGCCGGGCGGCGTTGACGCATTGTAGATGACGAAGCTCTGGGAGGCGCCGGAGGCCGATCGGTGATCAGGCAGCGTCGTGGTTCAGAGGTGGACCTACATCCAGCACGACGACCGTATCGATCTGACCGTCGTCCCGCAGGAGAGGCGATTTCTGTCGCTTTCGCATGCCGATCAGAGTCGCCCCGAGCAGGGATGCGACGAGGACATGGCCCGGGATCGGTGCAGGGCTCATGGAGAGCACGCCGGATCGACTCCCCTCTCCGCTGATCATGTAGGTAACATGACATCCTGACATGACGAGCTCAGGCGAGGCAGGCTCGAGGGCCCCACGCGAGATCCGCAACTTATGGCGCAGAAGTCCGTTCAGAAGGCTAGTGTTTGGCGCGTTTTTGGTCCCGCGATGGCGTAGTAGACGCTCAATGCCGGCTCTGTCGTCGACCGTGAGGAAGAAGCCAGAGTCGACAGTATAGTGCTTGAACAGCGTGCGAAAGTCGCTGCCCGAAGGCAGCTGGGTGATGTTGGTCGTGATCATGATGTATCTCCCGGGGCTGTGAAGCCCGCGTTCTCAATTTGAGGATATGAGAAAGCCCCGGGGGGTCGAAGACGCGCTTATGCGCGGACCGCCCGGGGACCCGGGCGGTTCAGAAGCAGAAACCGGAAGTGGTTCTCGTGCATGACCATCAGCCCAACTTAATCATCGCGGGGTAGCAGTCAATCCTGAAGGGGCCGGAACCTCCTGATCGACCGCGGTGATGAAGATGACGAGGAGGGCGAGCGCGCCGGTGAGTGCCACGGCCACGCCAAGCCATTGGAGATCCCCTTTCGTTCGAGGTAGTGGTGGTCAGTCGCTGGCGCTCAGGCTCGCGAGGTCGATCGCACCCGTGGTTGGCGCATGAGCGGGAAATGTGGAGCGGGACAGGATCGCGCCGGTCTCGTCGACGACCAATCGGAGCGCCCGGCCGCCGGAATAGAAGGTCAACCGCCAGCGGCCGGCGTCGTCATCGATGCCGGTCTCGCAGCGGCTGGTGATCTCGCCGTTACGAAGCCTTGCCGGAACATCCTTGGGTGGAAGGTCGAATGCGCCGCCAACGATCTCCGCGTCGACCACGAAGCGTCGGTGCTGAAGGTCACTTTGCTCATCAGACTCTCCTTTCACGCCGCGGCCGGCGCAGGAGTCGGCAAGGCGACATCGGCGAGTGTCGAGCGGTCGAGCTCGGCCAGGAAGGCCGCCTCCGCCGCATAGAGTTTGCCTTTCAGTCGGCAGACCGGGGTGACGCAGCAGGCCCCGTCCG
Source organism: Tranquillimonas rosea (assembly GCF_900111315.1). Classification (GTDB taxonomy): domain Bacteria; phylum Pseudomonadota; class Alphaproteobacteria; order Rhodobacterales; family Rhodobacteraceae; genus Tranquillimonas; species Tranquillimonas rosea. The sequence continues at coordinate 25,368 of NZ_FOGU01000004.1, read as the reverse complement.
GTGCGAAGCACTCAACCAGGGCCTGGTCCTGCTCGAGCAGCCGAACGAGGTCTCCCAGCCCGATTTCGGCCGCCGGACGGGAGAGCATGGCGCCGCCGCCGGCGCCACGGCGCGTGGACACGAAGCCGTGCCGCGCGAGACGCTGGATTACCTTGTTGAGATGGTTGCGGGAGATCCCGAACTCGTCGGCGATCTCGGCCGTGGAGAACGCACGATCCGGGGCGCTGGCCATGCGCATGAGGGCGCGTAGTCCAAAATCGGTGAAGCTGGTCAGGCGCATATGGCAACCTCGCTATGAATAGGCATTTACAATACCTATTAAACACGCGATGCTGGTCCCGTTACAATCGCCCAGGCCAGTTCAGCCATGTCACAGACGCGAACCCCTCTCCCGCCGATCCGCTCCTCGCGACCCGCCATGACTTTGGAAATGAAGGAGCGAACCGGTCTAAGCGAAGCCGTTCTCGTGGATCTCATGCATGGCTTCTACGGCAAGATCCGTGTCGATCCGGTGCTGGGTCCGATCTTTGCCGAACGGATCACCGACTGGGAACCGCATCTCGAAAAGATGGTGGACTTCTGGTCTTCGGTCGCGCTGATGACGGGGCGCTACCACGGCGCACCGGTCCCAAAGCACGCGGGGTTGCCAGTGACTTGGACACACTTCGAGCGCTGGCTTGATCTGTTTTGGGAGACGGCGGGAGCGGTCTGCACAAACGAGGGAGCTGCACATATTATCGAGCGTGCTGAGCGGATCGCGCGGTCGCTGCACATGGCCAGCCAGGATGCCCAGCTCCGAACGGAAGCAGTACCGAGTTTGAGATAAAGTAATTGCGCCAGCAGATGTTAGTCGCTTTCACGTCCTGCCTTTGCGTTATGTTGGGCCCAGTGGTGTTGCTTCGTAGACATCGCGCTTGGTTTTGCCGGGCTGAACACAATGTTTCCGAACTCCAAGGTATACCGCTCGGCCTGTTCCTGACTGCGGATGGCGGCGCAGCGGAAAGAACAGACAGATGACCACAACAACCCATCAGATGCGTGACTGGACGGGACCTGCGATCCTCTCTTTTGGATTTCGACCTTTCTTTTTTGGGGCAGGAGTCTGGGCAGCATTGGCTATGGCCCTCTGGCTGCCGATGCTATCGGGCAACCTGATACTACCCACAGCGTTCGATCCCGTCAGCTGGCACGCGCACGAATTCCTTTTCGGTTATCTCGGTGCTGTGATTGCGGGTTTCCTGATGACCGCAGTCCCGAACTGGACGGGTCGTTTGCCCATTGTGGGCTGGCGGCTTGGGGGGCTCGCCGGTCTCTGGCTGGCCGGCCGCGGGGCGATCGCCGTCTCAGGCGCCCTGCCTGCCGGGCTTGTGGCGGCCATCGACCTCGCCTTTCCGGTGGTCTTGGCGCTGGCGATTGGGCGCGAGATCGTGGCGGGCCGGAACTGGCGCAACCTGATGGTACTGGGAATGCTCGGGGTCTTCATTCTCGGCAACGCTCTGTTCCACGGGGAGGCTGCGCGTGGAGTATACGCCGCTCAAGGCTATGGCCTGCGCTTGGGCCTTGGCGCGGCTATCATGATGATTGCGGTCATCGGCGGGCGCGTGGTGCCGTCCTTCACGCGCAACTGGATGGTGAAGCGACGCAGCGCGGTTTTGCCGGCGCCGCCAATGCAATCGTACGACAAGGCGACCTTGATCGCATTGCTTGTGGCGCTGGGGTTGTGGGTCACCCTTCCTGTGTCAATGTCCACGGGTCTGGCGCTGGCGATCGCCGGGGGGCTGCACGCGGTGCGACTGGCCCGCTGGTCGGGGCACCGGACGCTCGCCGAACCGCTGCTGACGGTGATGCATGTTGGCTACGCTTTCGTGCCACTCGGCGCCCTTACTCTATCGGTGGAAATTTTTGCGCCCGGATCTTTCGGGGTGGCTGGAGCGCAGCACCTATGGATGGCGGGTGCGCTTGGGCTGATGACGCTGGCGGTGATGACGCGGGCGACTCTGGGTCACACCGGGCGGGAACTGACGGCGGGGGCGGGCACGGTCACGATCTATGCGGCGCTGGTGCTGTCGGTGCTGGCACGCGTTTTGGCGGGTTTCTGGCCCGAGATGGCGAGACCGCTCCAAATGATGTCGGGGTTGGGCTGGATCGTGGCATTCGGCGGATTTGCCGTCCTCTTCGGTCCACTTCTGCTGCGCCTGCCTCCGGGCAAGCGCATCTAAGGATCGTGGCCATGAACTGGCTCGAGTTCATCCTCGCTTACACGGCTTTCTTCCTGTCGCATTCGATCCCTGTGCGCGCCCCCCTGCGGCCGTGGCTGCAGGCGCGACTGGGTACGACAGGGTTCACGGTTGCTTATTCCGCGCTGTCGATAGGGGTTCTTGCCTGGCTGATCGGCGCGGCAGGGCGCGCACCTTTCATACCGCTCTGGAATTGGGCGCCGTGGCAGAACCACGTTCCTCTGGTGGTCATGGGGTTCGTGTGCCTGATACTTGCGGTCTCCATCGCGCGGTCCAACCCGTTTTCCTTTGGCGGTGCCCGCAATGACCAGTTCGATCCGACGCGGTCCGGCGTCGTCCGCTGGTCGCGCCACCCGCTGCTTCTGGCGCTGGCGCTTTGGGCCGCCGCCCATGTCGTGCCGAACGGGGGTTTGGCCCACGTGATCCTGTTCGGCACCTTTGCGGTGTTCGCCCTTACTGGCGGACATCTGATAGACCGCCGAAAGCGCCGCGAGATGGGGGCGGAGTGGCAACGTCTGCGGTCGGTGGTGGTCGACGCGCCGCTGCTGCCCATGCGTGCGTCAACAGCCATGTTCACGCGGCTTCTGGCCGGAGCTGTTCTCTACGCGACGCTCCTCTGGCTGCATCCAGTTCTCTTCGGCGTCAGCCCGCTTCCTTGATCCTCAGTCCTTGATGTCTTCGATCCAAGTCTTCGCGGCGACGGCACGTGGCAGACCAAGAGGGCCGATGGCCAGCATCGCGATCTGCATTATTGCCGCGACTTCAATCTCCTCCGATCTGGCGCGCCGTGTGTGCGAATGCACCGCGCCTTCGGATCCAGCGCCAACGGCAAGCGCTAGTTTGACGAGACGCCGTTCGCGGCCCGTCAGCGGACCACAGTCGGCGGTTGCCTTGCCCAAGGCAGCATACGCCTTCCAGACATCGGGGTATTCCTCCGAGAGGTCTCCGGCGGCGCCAGGCAGGGATTTGGTCATCGGTCTGTCCTTCAAGTTGAAAAGTTATCGATGAGGGGATTTGGTTTGGCGAAGTGCTCCAAATCCGCCTGATTGTTTATGGTGATCCGGGTGCCTCTCACGATCACGCCATAAGGCTGCAGGCCCTTGAAGGCTCGGCTCAGGTTTTCGGGGGTCATGCCCAGAACCGAGGCCAGGCGTCGCTTCTCGAAGTCCAGCTCGAACGCTGCCCCGCCTCCAGCATGCCTCTGATGCCTTAGCAAGTAATTCGCGAGCCGCTCTAGCGAAGTCCTGAGCTTGAGATCCTTCTGCGCCTTAATGGCGGAGCGATAGCACTGCGCCAGTTCAGTCACGATGGTGCGGGCAAAGTTGCTGTCGATGTCGAAGATCGCGCGCACATCCTGACTCGGTATAAGCGCGATGCGGCTCTTCTCAAGCGTACGCGCCGACATCAGGTAGGGCGCATCCTTGATGGTCGCAGCAAGGATGAAGGTGGAGATGGGACGGACAGTCGCCATACTGGTATCCCTGCCATTCCAAGCCGAAAACAGATCGACAGATCCGGAAATAACAATGTGAAGAAAATCGCTCGGCTCTCCTTCGGTTATCAATTCGATCTGCGCCGGGAAATTTTGAACATAGGCGCCACGCATCAGGGATTTGAAATTGTCGTCCGCCATCTGCGAAAAGAGTTCGATTCTGCGGATATCCTCGTGCTCTGAAGCAGACATGTTTCTCCTCTGGCGCTCTCCAACCGCAACTCAACCTATAAATTGATAAAAGTCAATGCTAGGCTTGATATTTGTCGTCTTGCTTTTTGATTAGCTGTTTTCGTTGAGGTGACATTTTCATGTAAGCTATTTGTTTCAATACATTTTTTACTCATTTCATGATCTAGATCAAATCATCGGAGCGGCTCCGGCTGCAGGTCTGGCAAGAAGCCCCGCCCAGGGGTGAAACGTTTTCTTGCCGGGGGTCCGACATGCAGACCGCAGCCACAGCCTCACGCAGCGATCAGAATCGCGCTCTGAGTCTGAGCACGATCGCCTTCACCGCCTGTTTCGCGGTTTGGACGATCTTTTCCATCATCGGCGTCGCCATCAAGTCCGAGCTTGGCCTGAACGATACCCAATTTGGTCTGCTGGTCGCCACGCCGATACTGACCGGGTCGATCACACGACTGTTCCTTGGTGTCTGGACCGAGAAATTCGGCGGGCGACTGGTGTTCTCCAGTCAGATGATCCTGACGGCCGTGGCGACCTATCTCCTGACGCTGGCCGACAGCTACACGATGTATCTGATTGCAGCGCTTGGCATCGGCCTCGCCGGCGGTTCGTTTATCATCGGCGTTGCCTATGTCAGCCGCTGGTACGATGCGGGCCACCAGGGCACGGCACTCGGCATTTTCGGCGCGGGCAATGTGGGTGCGGCCGTCACTAAGTTCGTGGCCCCCTTCGTCATGGTCGCCTACGGCTGGCACGGTGTGGCCTATGTCTGGGCGGCGGGACTGGCCATTATCGGCGTGCTGTTCTTCCTGCTTGCCAAGGATGACCCCGAACTCGTCGAACGGCGCAGGACGGGGGCCAAGGCGCCCACGCTGGCGCAGCAGTTCGCGCCGCTACGGAACCTGCAGGTGTGGCGCTTCTCGCTCTACTACTTCTTCGTGTTCGGGGCCTTCGTCGCTCTGGCGCTGTGGATGCCGCACTACCTGATCGACGTCTATGGCGTTGACGTGAAGACGGCGGGCATGGCCGCGGCCTCGTTTAGTTTGTCGGCGTCGCTGTTCCGGGCCTATGGCGGCCATCTCAGCGACAAGTTCGGCGCGCGCCAAGTCATGTACTGGACCTTCGGCTTCGCGTTGGTCTTGCTCCTCATGTTGTCCTATCCGCCGACGGACTACGTCGTACAGGGCAAAGACGGCCCGATTGCCTTCTCGACCTCGATGGGGTTCTGGCCGTTTATCGCTGTTCTGTTCGCGCTGGGTTTCTTCATGAGCCTCGGTAAGGCAGCGGTGTTCAAGCACATCCCCGTCTACTATCCGAAGCATGTCGGCGCGGTCGGTGGGCTCGTGGGCATGATCGGCGGCCTCGGTGGCTTTATTCTGCCGATTATCTTCGGCGCGGCGCTGGACCTCACTGGCGTCTACACTTCTTGCTTCGTGATCCTCTTCGGCCTCGTAGCCATTGCACTCAGCTGGATGCACCTTTCCATTCAGGCAATGGAAAGCAAGGCACGCGGTCCGGAGCTCGACCGGCTGCCGGCATTGCCCGAGATGGAAGAAATCCACGTTCCCGGCAAGACCGACATGCCGCGCGTGCTGGAGGACTGGCGCCCGGAGGATTCCGTGTTCTGGGAGCAAAAAGGGCACCGCATCGCCAAGCGGAACCTGTGGATTTCCATTCCCTGCCTTTTGCTGGCCTTCGCGGTCTGGATGGTGTGGTCGATGGTCGTGGCGAACCTGCCGTCCATCGGCTTCGACTTCACGTCGAGCCAGCTGTTTTGGCTGGCCGCGCTGCCCGGCCTGTCCGGTGCCACGCTGCGGATCTTCTACAGCTTCATGGTTCCGATCTTCGGCGGGCGGCTGTGGACGACCCTGTCCACCGCGTCGCTGCTGCTGCCGGCCCTAGGCATCGGCTACGCCGTGCAGAACCCCGATACGCCGTACCTGATCTTCCTGGTCCTGGCGCTGCTCTGCGGCTTCGGTGGCGGCAACTTCGCCTCGTCGATGGCCAATATCGGCTATTTCTTCCCGAAATCCGAAAAGGGCAACGCGCTGGCGATGAACGCGGGCCTCGGTAACCTGGGCGTTTCCGTGATGCAGTTCCTGGTGCCGATCGTCATCACCGCGGGTGTTTTCGGAACACTGGGCGGCCAGCCGCAGACGCTTACCGACGGCGGGCAGCTCTGGATGCAGAACGCGGGCTTCGTCTGGGTGCCCTTCATTCTGGCGGCAACCGTCGCGGCCTGGGTGGGCATGAACGACATCGCCGATGCGCGCGCCAGCTTCGCCGATCAGGCGGTCATCTTCGGGCGCAAGCACAACTGGCTGATGTGCGTCCTCTACACTGGAACCTTCGGAAGCTTCATCGGCTACTCCGCAGGCTTCCCGCTGCTCACGCGCCTAGCCTTCCCTGAGGTGAACGCAGTGAATTATGTCTTCCTCGGGCCGCTGGTCGGCGCACTTAGCCGCGCGGGCACGGGCTGGATCAGCGACCGGTTCGGTGGAGGTAGGGTGACGTTCTGGACTTTCGCGGCAATGATCGCGGCTACGTTCGGCGTGATCTTCTTCCTCGGGGTCGGCTCGTTCATCGGTTTTTTCGCCTGCTTCATGTTGCTGTTCTTCCTGACGGGGGTCGGCAACGCCTCCACCTTCCAGATGATCCCGGTCATCATGGGCCGCGAAGTGCCGCGCCTGATGCCGCATCTGAGTGTCGAGGAACGCAAACGGCAGATCGCCATGGAATCAGGCGCGATCACGGCTTTCACGTCTGCCATCGCAGCCTACGGCGCATTCTTCATCCCGAAAGCCTACGGCACATCGATCGCTATGACCGGGTCCGCTGTGGGGGCGCTGTGGGGCTTCCTGATCTTCTACGTAATTTGCGTGGCAATCACCTGGCTCGTCTACACGCGTCCTGGCGGTCTGCTGCGCGACATCGAAAATGGTCGCAACACCGCGGGCGCCACCGCTCAGCCTGCTGAATGACCAAACCGATCACACGGGCGGCATTCGCTGCCGTCCAGACCCAGATAGCCGAAAGGACAGCAAAATGAGCCATCTGCTCGACAGACTGAACTTCTTCCAGAGCAAGGAGTTGGAGCAATTCTCTGACGGTTGGGGGCAGACCACTCGCGAGAACAGGGAGTGGGAGGAGACCTACCGGAGCCGCTGGCGGCACGACAAGATCGTGCGCTCTACGCATGGGGTGAACTGCACCGGATCCTGTTCGTGGAAGATCTACGTCAAGTCCGGTATTGTCACTTGGGAAACGCAGCAGACCGACTATCCTCGAACTCGCGCCGGCCTACCCAACCATGAGCCGCGGGGATGCGCGCGGGGCGCGTCTTATAGCTGGTATCTCTATTCAGCCAATCGCGTGAAGAATCCGCTGATCCGCGGTAGCTTGATGCGAGCGTGGCGCAAGATGCGCGAGAAGATGACGCCGGTCGCCGCCTGGACCGCGATCCAGAACGATCCGGTGCTGCGCGCCTCTTATACCACGACACGCGGCAAGGGCGGATTCGTGCGGGCAAGCTGGGACGAGGCGACCGAGCTTGTCGCCGCCGCGAACGCCCACACCGCGAAAACGTACGGGCCCGACCGGGTGTTCGGCTTCTCGCCCATCCCGGCCATGTCGATGGTGAGCTATGCCGCCGGCTCGCGATACCTGAGCCTTCTGGGCGGCACCTGCATGTCCTTCTACGACTGGTATTGCGATCTGCCACCGGCCTCGCCCCAGACTTGGGGAGAGCAGACCGACGTGCCGGAATCGGCCGACTGGTACAACGCTGGGTTCCTGATGCTCTGGGGCTCGAACGTGCCGCAGACGCGGACGCCCGACGCCCATTTCTATACCGAGGTGCGCTATCGCGGCACCAAGTCCGCCGTGGTCAGCCCGGACTATTCCGAGGCCGCCAAGTTCGGTGACATCTGGCTGAACCCGCAGGCCGGCACAGATGCCGCGCTGGCGATGGCCATGGGCCACGTCATCCTCCGGGAATATCACCTCGACCGTCAGGCCGAGTATTTTGAACAGTACGCCCGAAAATACACCGACATGCCGATTCTGGTCCGGCTCGACGAGAAGGACGGGCACCTGGTTCCGGGCCGGATGCTGCGCGCGGAGGACTTCGACGGCAAGCTGGGCGAGACCAACAATCCCGACTGGAAGACCGTCGCGTATGACGAAGCGTCGGGCAAGATCGTGGCGCCGAACGGCTCGATCGGGTTCCGCTGGGGCGAAGAGGGCAAGTGGAACCTTGAAGAGCATGCAAAGGGTGCCGAAGCCAGGCTGCGCCTGACCCAGATCATGGATGGCGACCACGATGAGGTCGTGGGGGTCGATTTCCCCTATTTTGGCGGCGCGGCCACGGGCGATTTCGTGAAATGCGACCACCCCGACGTCCTGACCAGGAATATCCCCGCGCGCCGGGTGACGCTGGCCGACGGCAAGGAAGTGCTTGTCGCGACCGTATTCGACTTGTTCTGCGCGAACTACGGTCTTGATCGCGGTCTGGGCGGTGACTGGGTGTCGAAGAATTTCGACGACGATAGCCCATACACTCCAGCGTGGGCAGAAAAAATCACCGGGGTGGCTGCTGAGAAGATAATCGCGGTAGCCCGTGAGTTCGCAGGCAATGCCGAGCGGACTCACGGCAAGTCCATGGTCATTCTCGGCGCCGGTCTGAACCACTGGTACCACATGGACATGAACTATCGCGGCATCATCAACATGCTGGTGATGTGCGGATGTATCGGCCAAGAGGGTGGCGGCTGGTCGCACTATGTCGGACAGGAAAAGTTGCGCCCTCAAACCGGGTGGCAGCCGCTGGCCTTCGCGCTGGATTGGAATCGCCCCCCCCGGCACATGAATTCGACCTCCTGCTGGTATGCCCACACCGACCAATGGCGCTACGAGACACTCCGCGCGGGCGAAATCCTGTCACCAACTGCGCCCGAAGGCGACTGGGACATCAGCCTGATCGACTACAACATCCGCGCGGAGCGGATGGGATGGCTGCCCTCGGCACCGCAATTGAAGACAAACCCGCTCGAGGTGTCGAAAGCCGCAAAAGCGGCCGGCGTGGACGTCAAAGATTTCGTCGCCAAACAGCTGAAATCCGGCGACCTGCAGATGTCCTGCGAAGACCCGGACGCCCCGGAGAACTGGCCGCGCAACCTGTTCGTCTGGCGCTCGAACCTTCTGGGGTCATCCGGCAAGGGACACGAGTATTTCCTCAAGCACCTGCTGGGCACAGATCATGGCGTCATGGGCAAGGACCTGGGCGAGGAGGGCGGTGTGATGCCGAAGGAGGCCATTTGGCATGACGAGGCGCCGAAAGGCAAACTCGACCTCTTGGTGACTATCGACTTCCGGATGTCCACCACATGCGTCTACTCCGACATCGTGCTGCCGACAGCCAGTTGGTACGAAAAGGACGATCTCAATACGTCCGACATGCACCCGTTCATACACCCGCTGCAGGCGGCGGTGGACCCAGCCTACGAGAGCAGGTCGGACTGGGAGATCTTCAAGTCGATTGCGCGCAAGTTCTCGGAAGTCGCGCCAGAGGTGTTGGGGGTAGAGACCGACATCGTCCAGCTTCCGCTCTTGCACGACACGCCCGGCGAACTGGCGCAGGCACACGTGAAGGACTGGAAGAAGGCCGAATGTGAGCTGATCCCTGGCAAGACCGCGCCGAACTACATCGCAGTCGAGCGTGACTATCCGAACCTCTACAAGAAGTTCACCTCAGTCGGGCCGCTGCTGGAAAAGCTGGGCAACGGCGGCAAGGGGATCACCTGGGACACCAAGACCGAGGTAAAGCACCTGCGCGACCTGAATGGCGTGGTGCTGGACGAGGGCGTCTCGAAAGGTCAGCCGAAGCTGGAGACGGCAATCGACGCGGCCGAGATGATCCTGATGCTCGCCCCGGAGTCCAACGGCGAGGTGGCCGTAAAAGCTTGGGAGCAACTGGAAAAGCCCACCGGACAGCACCACGCACATCTCGCCGAGGGTGCTCACCATACCAAGATCCGCTTCCGCGATATCGCGGCGCAACCGCGGAAGATCATCTCGTCGCCGACCTGGTCGGGGATCGAGAGCGAGGAGGTCTGCTACAATGCAGGCTACACCAACGTCCACGAATTGATCCCGTGGCGCACGCTGACGGGCCGCCAGCAGCTCTACCAAGATCATGAATGGATGCGGGCCTTTGGCGAGGGTTTCGTCAGCTACCGCCCTCCGGTGGACCTCAAGACGATCACCGCAGCTGTCAACAATGACGCGACCGAGGGCAGCCCACACGTAGTTCTGAACTTCATCACGCCACACCAGAAGTGGGGCATCCACAGCACCTACACCGACAACCTCCTGATGTTGACGCTGAACAGGGGCGGTCCGGTCGTATGGATGTCCGAGGTGGATGCGCAGAAGGCGGGGCTGGTCGATAACGACTGGGTCGAGGCGTACAACGTCAACGGCGCGCTGACCGCGCGCGTGGTGGTGAGTCAGCGGATCAAGCAGGGCACGCTGTTCATGTACCACGCTCAGGAAAAGATCGTGAACACGCCCGGGTCCGAGAAGACCGGCAACCGCGGTGGCATCCACAATTCGGTCACCCGCGCGACGCTGAAACCCACCCACATGATCGGCGGTTACGCGCAGCTGTCCTACGGCTTCAACTACTACGGGACCGTGGGCAGCAATCGCGACGAATTCGTGATCGTGCGGAAAATGAAGAAGATCGACTGGCTCGATACCCCTGCAAGCCGGTCCGCAACCCCAAAAGTGGAGGCGGCGGAATGAGAGTTCGCGCGCAAATCGGCAAGGTCCTGAACCTCGACAAGTGCATCGGGTGTCACACCTGCTCGGTCACCTGCAAGAACGTGTGGACGACGCGCGAAGGCGTCGAATACGCGTGGTTTAACAACGTCGAAACCAAACCCGGCACCGGCTATCCCACCGACTGGGAAAACCAGAAACGATGGAACGGTGGCTGGGCTCGCTCGTCGTCGGGCAAACTGCATCCAAAGCAGGGGGCCAAGTGGCGGATCCTGGCGAACATCTTCGCCAACCCGGACCTACCCGAGATCGACGACTACTACGAGCCATTCGATTTCGACTACGACCACCTGAAATCCGCGCCCGACATGGATGATTTTCCCACCGCACGGCCACGATCGGCGATCACCGGTGAGCGGATGGAGAAGATCGAGAAAGGCCCGAACTGGGAAGAGATTCTGGGAGGTGAATTCTCGAAACGGTCGCAGGACTACAACTTCGAGAACGTTCAAAAGGAGATCTATGGAGAGTATGAAAATACCTTCATGATGTATCTGCCGCGTCTGTGCGAGCATTGCCTCAATCCGACCTGTTCCGCCTCCTGTCCCTCGGGCGCGATCTACAAGCGCGAGGAGGACGGTATCGTCCTGATCGACCAGGAAAAGTGCCGCGGCTGGCGGATGTGCATCTCGGGCTGCCCCTACAAGAAAATCTACTACAACTGGGACACCGGCAAATCCGAGAAATGCACGTTCTGCTACCCACGGATTGAGTCCGGCCAGCCGACCGTGTGTTCGGAAACCTGCGTCGGGCGCATCCGCTATCTGGGCGTGATCCTCTATGACGCCGACAAGATCGAGGAAGCGGCCAGCGCGGAGCGCGAGACCGACCTTTACGGTGCGCAGATGGACGTGTTCCTCGACCCTAACGACCCCGTGGTGATCGAAGCCGCCCGCCGCGATGGCATCCCCGAGGACTGGATCGAGGCCGCCAAGGTCAGCCCGGTCTGGAAGATGGCAATGGACTGGAAGGTCGCGTTCCCGCTGCACCCGGAATACCGGACGCTGCCGATGGTGTGGTACATCCCGCCGCTGTCGCCGATCCAGAACGCCGCACAGGCCGGCCAGATCGCCATGAGCGACAAGATGCCCGACGTGCGGTCCTTGCGCATTCCGGTTCAATACCTCGCCAACATGCTGACCGCAGGCGATGAAGAACCTATCGTGCACGCACTCGAGCGTATGTCCGCAATGCGGCTCTACATGCGCGCGCTGTCGGTGGACGGCGTGCGAGACGAGGCGATCGCCGCCCGCGTCGGCATGTCCGGCCGGATGATCGAAGACATGTACAAGATCATGGCAATTGCCGATTACGAAGACCGCTTCGCGATCCCCACGGCGCACCGCGAACAGACCGAGGACGGCGCGGACATCCGCGGTGGCTGCGGCTTCACCGACGGCAACGGCTGCTCCGCCGGCGAGGTTGGCAAAACCACGCTGTTCGGCGGCAAGAAGAAACCCTTCGCCCTTCCGCAGGAGACGTTCTGATGACCGACCGCACACTCAAGGCACTGTCGCTGACTCTGAGTTATCCGACGGCCGAGCTGCAGCAGGCGATGCCGGACATCGGGGCCGTGTTCGGCGCCGATGTCCGGCTCGCGCCCGAAACGCGGTCGGAGCTGCAGGCGCTGACCGAAAAGCTGGGGACCGGTGATCTCTACGACGTGCAGGAAAGCTACGTCATGCTGTTCGACCGCTCGCGCACGCTGTCGCTGAACCTATTCGAGCATATCCACGGCGAAAGCCGCGAGCGCGGTGGGGCGATGGTGTCGCTGATCGAGACCTACCGCGAGGGCGGGTTCGAGCCCGCCACCACCGAACTGCCCGATCACCTGCCGGTTCTGCTGGAATTCCTATCAACGCGGTCGCGGCCCGAGGCGCAGGAGATCCTGTCGGACGCGGCGCATATCATCGACGCGCTCGGCACAAGGCTGACGCGGCGGACCAGCGCCTACGCTGCCACATGTGCGGCCCTGGTGCAGCTCTCGGGTGCGCGTGCGGACGCCGACGCGGTGGCCGAGATGCTCACCGTCCCCGACGACGACCCCACCGACCTCGAAGCACTGGATGCGGTCTGGGAGGAAGCCGAAGTCACCTTCGGCCCCGATCCGAGCGCCGGCTGCCCGCAGGTCCGCGACATGTTGGCGGACATGGACCGTCCCGCCGCCAAATCCGTGAACAGGAGCGCGTGACATGTTCGGCACCGTCGACATCAATTTCATCATCTTCGGGATCATGCCCTATGTTGCGCTGACCATCTTTCTCGTGGGGTCCATAGCGCGCTACGAACGCGATCCCTTCACCTGGAAAAGCTCGTCCAGCCAGCTTCTCCGGCGCAAGCAACTCGTCTGGGGATCGATCCTGTTCCATGTTGGCATCCTGACGGTGTTTTTCGGTCACCTGATCGGTCTTTTTACACCGCTCTGGGTGCTCGACTCAATCGGCATTCCCTATGGGCTGAAGCAGTGGATGGCGGTGATAATCGGCGGCCCGGCAGGCATCGCCGCGCTGATTGGCTCGACGATGCTCCTGCACCGCAGACTGGTCGATCCGCGTATCCGCGCGACATCCACGAACGTGGACATCCTCATAATGGCGCTGATCTGGCTACAGCTCGTGATAGGGCTGCTGACCATCACGCAGACGCTACAGCACATGGATGGCGGCACGATGGTGCTGTTCATGGAATGGTCGCAAAGCGTAGTCAGCTGGAACCTAAACGCCTGGGCCAATGTCGTGAACGTGCACTGGCTCTACAAGGTGCATATCTTCCTTGGACTGGTCATCACGATCCTGTTTCCATTCTCACGCCTTGTGCACATCTGGTCCGGCTTTGCGGCGCCGTTCCGCTACATGCTGACCCGGCCGGGCTATCAGATCGTGCGCTCGCGGCGGACACGGCCACTGGAGGACCGCCGCCGCGCCTTCGACAAGGTCAAGGGCGCGCAAAGCCCCTCGTCCACCACACCCGCGGAGTGAGCGCCATGAATGTTGCCCTGTTTCCCGATGTTGTCGTGAATGGCGAAACCATCCCCTCGGCGGCCGTTGCCGCCGAGGCCCAGAACCACACCGGCCCGAAGGACAAGCCCGGCATCGCCTGGCGCAAGGCCGCGCAAGCGCTGGCGATCCGCGCCCTACTTTTGCAGGAGGCCAGGGCCCGGGGGCTGGTGCCCGACCCACTGGAATTGTCCCCCGGACGGACCGAGACAGAGGACGAGGCGCTGATCCGCGCCCTGCTGGACGAGGCACTTACCATCGCGCCCGTAACCGAAGCAGCGGTGCGCGCCGAATGGGCAAAGGATCCTGGCCGCTACCGCTCGCCGCCGCTGTGGGACGTGTCGCACATCCTCTGTGCCTGCGACCCGCGCGACGAGGCGGCGCGCGCCGCAGCTGAGGCTCGGGTCAAAGCGCTGCTGGCGCGTCTCGACGGCGACGCCAAGGGCTTTGCGGCCGCCGCCCGCGAGAGCGACTGCGGATCGAAGGCGTCGGGCGGGCATCTGGGTCAGCTCGGGCCCGGCGACACTGTGCCGGAATTCGAGGCCGCGCTTCGCGCCCTGACCGAAGAGGGCACGACGCAGGTCCCCGTGCTGTCGCGTCACGGCTGGCACATCATACGCCTGAACGCGACCGCGCCGGGGCAGGTGCTGCCCTACGGCACGGTGCGACCGAAGATTGCGCAGGCATTGGAGAAGTCCGCCTGGACACGCGCTTCACGGGACTTCGTAGAGATGCTTTCCCGGACAGCCCACATTACCGGCGCCAGCCTCGACCCGATCTGAAGCGCTCGAGAGGGGGCAGTTATGGGACTTACAGATCCTAAGCCGAGCGGGAGAGGGGACCAAAAGCCGAGCCCGGAGTTGTTTGCCAATCCGCTGGACTGGATAGGCGCAGAGCACCTGCACGAACGCAATATTTGCGATCTCATCGATGGTTTGTCGGTGGCGGAAGCGCTCGACCAGCAATCTGTCCTGAGCGTTCTACGCTTTCTAAATGAGGATTTGACTGTCCATCTGCGCGACGAGGCTGAAGACCTGTTCCCACTTCTTGAACTGCGTTGCACTGAAGAGGATGCGATCTCAAACGCCATGCTGCGGATCAAAACGGACCAGATGGAGGCAATTCGCCTTCTGCCCGAGGTGCGTGTGATGCTGCTGGACTGCCTCGACACCGGTTCCAATCTGACCGCAGAGGATCGTGGGAGATTACGCGACTTCGCCGGCCATATCCGCCAGCACATAGTCGCCGAAAAAGCCATCCTCTTGCCCTTGGCTCGCGCTCGACTGACCCGGGCCGATCTGGAGACCTTGTCAAGACACATGCGGTCTCGGCGCGAACTGTCCGAGATCGCGGAGACACGCGATGCTGAATGATCTCCTGAAGCGCAACCGGATTTGGTCCGACCAGCGTCACGCCGAGGAACCTGAATATTTCAAGCGTCTTGCGGCCCTTCAGGCGCCCGAGTTCTTCTGGATCGGCTGTTCGGACAGCCGGGTTCCGGCAAACGTGGTTGCCGGCCTCGAACCGGGCGAGGTCTTCGTCCACCGAAACGTCGCAAATATTGTCCACTCTTCGGACATGAACCTGCTGTCGGCGCTGGAATTCGCCGTGGATGCCCTGAAGGTGCGCGAGATCATCGTCTGTGGGCACTACGGCTGTGGCGGGGTGAAGGCCGCCACCGAGGACCTGCCGCACGGCTTGGCCGATCACTGGCTGGAGCCTATCCGCCGCCTGGCCCGCAACTATACCGTCGATCTGGCACGCGAGATCGACATGGAAGCACGGCGTGACCGCCTGGCCGAATTGAACGTGATCGAAGGTGTTCGGCGCGTTTGCGAGACGCCGATCCTTCAAAGGGCATGGCGGCGCGGCGCAGACTTGCGTGTCCATGGCCTCATTTACGGGTTGAAGGACGGTCGCTTGCGTAACCTCGATTGCAGCATCGGCCCCGGACCGTTTCAGACTGGCCACTCTCACAAGGAGGCGACACAATGACAGTTCATCAGGCTATCGCAGCACCGGGCTGCGATTGTGACGGTCAGGATATTTTACCCTCCCTGATCAGCATTTCCGAAGCTCTTGCGCGGATTGCGGCGAATGTTGCACCGGTTCGCGAGACCGAAGTTGTTCCATTGGAGAGAGCTCTCGGCCGCACACTCGCTCAACCGGTCCGGTCGCAACGCATGGCACCTTCCTTCGACAACGCAGCGATGGATGGTTATGCGGTCGCGACATCGGCTCTGACAGGGAACGGGCCTTGGAGATTGCCAGTGGTTGCGCGTGTGCCTGCCGGAGATCATCCTTCGGAGTCGCTTGTGGGCAGGACCGCTGCGCGCATCTTCACGGGTGCGCCAATCCCCGAAGGCTCAGACGCTGTCGTGATGCAGGAGAGTGTTACGCGCGATGGGAATTTTGTTCACCTGTCACGCCCTCCCTCGCCAGGCATGAACATTCGCAGGGCTGGAAGCGACATGGCCAGGGGCGCCACCGTTCTGGACAAGGGTGAAAGGCTGGGCCCGAGGCAAATTGCTGCCTGTGCCTCAGCTGGGTCTGATGTCGTTTGTGCTCGACGACGGATTCGCGTAGCGCTCCTCGTAACAGGCAACGAAGTACGCCGCACCGGAGGCGAACTCGACTCAGCTCAGATCTGGGACGTGAATACGCCCATGCTGATGGCAAGCCTTACGGCGATGGGAGTGGAGATTGTCGCGTGCGAGCATGCCGATGACGACCTTTACGGCCTTGTCCGCCAACTCGACGACATGGCGGCGAGAGCCGACCTCGTCATCACCACCGGCGGCATCTCAGTCGGCGAAGAGGATCACGTGAAACCGGCCGTTGGGGCACTGCGCGGCGAGTTTCTGTTTAGCGGCGTAGCGATCAAACCGGGAAAGCCGGTATCATTCGGACGCATCGGGAAAGCGCACTGGTTGGGTTTGCCCGGCAACCCGCTCTCGGCCTTCGTCACATGGCAATTGTTCGGCGTAGAGCTGCTCCGCAATCTGAGCGATGAGAGACCGAGAAGCCTGGAGCGTCGCAACGTCGTTACCGCGAGCGAAATCCATCGCAAACCAGGGCGCTGCGAACTCAGACCCGCAATGCTTGCCGGGTTCGATGCGCATGGCCGCGAGATCGTGAGTTTTGACACTGCCACCCATTCGGCCCGTGTCGGGCATCTTCCGATGGCGGACGGCTTGTTGTTCCTGCCGGCCGATGCAGAAACACTGCCAGCCGGTGCGCTGGTTGAATTTCAACAATTTTGCCAAGCCTGAGGAGACCAGAAATGAAACTTGCCTACACGATGGCGCCGGGGCGCGGCGACACCGACCTTGTCCTAGAGCGTCTGGCAACTGATCTGGCTGCTCGGGGTCTCAGATGCAGCGGGACTGTCCAGATTAACAGCGAGCGCGATGATGCGGGTCCGTGCGACATGGATGTCCGCGTGCTACCGGATGGACCTGTCCTGCGCATCAGTCAGAATCTTGGTCTGCAGGCCAAAGGCTGCCGTCTTGACCCGACCGCGTTGGAAAGGGCCGTAGGGCTCGTCGCGGCAAACCTATCCTCAGATGCGGATCTTCTGATCATCAACAAGTTCGGCAAGCATGAAGCCGAGGGTAGGGGGTTTCGTGACGTGATTGCTGAGGCTCTGGCTGCGGGCGTGCCCGTTCTCGTGGGTCTCAATGCGCTCAACCGTCAAGCTTTCGACATTTTCGCCGGAGGTCTGGCTATGCAGTTGCCGCCCGAAACCGCCTCACTGATGGCCTGGGTGGAGGAGGTAGCTGCCACGGCGGATGAACTGGTTTTAGCCCGGGAAACAGGGGCAATAACCTCACCAACCCTTGGAAGTTTGACAGCCGTCAAGAAATCGAAGGACGATGCGCCTTACGGATCACTAGCTTAACAAGGGATAGTACCGTGACGGCTTCCGCCGCGAGAAAAACCGAGACGGCCGGAACGGTCACGCTCTCAGCACCTTCGATCCGCTGCGGCGGATGCGTGGCTGGAATCGAGCGCGCGCTCGGGGCGCTTCCTGAAGTCGCGAAAAATGTGGCCTGCCCCTATCGGGTGGTCCGGTTTCAGTCTTAGTGCATGACGGGTCTCGGCGCCAAGGTAGATGCCTGAGGCGGGGGTGATCCGCCATCGCGGGACGGCCAGTGAATGGCCTCCGGAGCTGGTGGTCGATAACCCAGCGAGGAGTGGGGCCTGACGGTATTGTAGTGAACCCTCCACGCCTCAATGATCACGCGGGCCTCGGCCAGCGAGTAGAAGATCTCTCCGTTCAGAAGCTCGTCCCGGAGCTTCGAGTTGAAGCTCTCGCAGTAGCCGTTTTCCCAAGGGCTACCTGGTTCAATGAACGCCGTCTTCGCTCCCACCGTGTCGATCCAGCCCCGCACGGCCGTGGCGATGAACTCGGGGCCATTGTCGGATCGGACGTGGCCGGGCACTCCCCGAAGGATAAACAGGTCGGTCAGGACATCGATCACGGCGGTCGAATTGAGCCTCCGGTCGATCCGGATCGCCAGGCATTCCCGGGTGAACTCGTCTATGACATTGAGCATGCGGAACTTCCTACCGTCATGGGTCCGGCTCTCGACGAAGTCGTAGGACCAGACGTGGTTTGCCCACTGAGGGCGAAGGCGGATGCAAGATCCGTCGTTCAACCAGAGCCGCCCCTTTTTCGGTTGCCTCGAGGGCACTTTCAGCCCCTCCCGTCGCCAAATTCGCTCGACGCGCTTCACGTTCACGGCCCAGCCGGCGTCCCGCAGCATGGCCGCGATCCGGCGATAGCCGTAGCGCCCATACTGGCTGGCGAGCGCGATGATGTCCGCGGTCAGCGCGTCTTCATCGGCCCGGCCGTGCGGCACTTTGCGCTGCGTTGAGCGATGCTGGCCGAACACCCGGCAGGCGAACCGTTCCGACACGCCGAACTTCTGCCGGACATGCTCGACACAGGCTCGGCGGCGGGCGGGGCTCAGAAGTTTCCCGAGGCGGCCTCCCGGAGGATCAGCTTCTCGAGCGTGAGATCGGAGACGGCCTTCCGCAGCCGCTCGTTCTCCTTCTCGAGCTCCTTGAGGCGCTTCACCTGGTCGGTCTTCAGCCCGCCAAACTCCTTGCGCCAGCGGTAATAGGTGAACTGCGTCACACCGATCGACCGCACCGCTTCGGCCACCGATCGGCCTTGCGATACCAGCACGTCGACCTGCCGAAGCTTCGCCACGATCTCCTCCGGCTTGTGTCTCTTCTGTCCCATTCGTTCGTCCTCCATCTGGCTCGAAAGCCTACTTCAGGAAGGACCACTTTTCTGGGGGCAGACCAATCAGCGACGGCGCGCTTGGACGGCGCGCGGCGCTGCCAGGCATGAGACACCGCTGCATGAGGCCCCCATGGCCCTCGCCATCAACTGCACGGGATACACGGCCTGGTTCGCGGTCATGATATTGAAGACCTCGACGAGCCGAGCTCGTCCCGAGCAAAATAGGGTGAGGCACCGCCGAATGTCGCGCTCCATCCGAAGCTGACGGTTCTCTTTGCGTAGGCGCGCCAGCTCTTCGCGTTCCAGACTGGTGGGGCCGTCGTCCCTGACCCCGGCATCGATACCGGACTGTCTGACCCAGCCGGCGACCGTTGCCGCGCAGGGTTCAAACTCCCGCGCCAAGCTCTCGAGACTGCGCCCGGATCTCGGCAACGCGATGATATGGTCCCTGAAATCCGCAGGCTACGGGTTCCTCGTTCTCGGCACGTGGACACCTTCCTATGAAAGCTGACTTGTGTCCACGCGACCGGGGGAACTCCAGTCGCGGTCGATGTTCAAAGAGTGGTATGATATGGGGTATAAATCTGATACACAGTGGGAATATGTATAAATAACAGATTATTATAAGATATATCTTGAGGACTCTCTCTCCGCCACCAATCCTTGGTACCAACGACGTTTTACGCTCTCGGCGGTCTCACCGAAGATCCGCGGACGGTACTCGAGATTTAACAGCCGGCGGCTTGGCTGTTCGGACATGTCCATTGGTCGCGCTCGGTCATTCTCGGAAAACCGGGGGTCACCGACTGCTTGTTCGGCTATCCGGATCAGTGCGCGTCGGGATTTGAAGAGGAAGACTTGAACCGCGGCTTTCTAGCACCGGCTCGGGTGTGGAGACGTGGTCTGATCGCTGAAAATGCGTCTCGGCGTTGAACCATCGCCCGCTCTGACAGGAGCCTGACCCGTTGAATTGTTCGCTGTGGTGCGGACGAGTGCGGGAGGTGATCGGCGTCGATGGTGATCCATCCGCAACGGCAATAGTTCCTACCAATCAGTTCCTTGAGCGCTGTTCCGCCGGGACGCAGTTTAGCGCTGATCTGGTATCCCACCCGAGCCGCAAGAGCTTGGCTCGGAGGTAAACGCATGTGCGCTGTCCGGGGCTGACCTTGGGGCAGCGCCGTGCTATCTCGCCTGAGACCGACGCCGCGCCCTCCCGGACGCGCCGCCCGGGGTTCGCCGTCCGGTCGAGCCCACTTGCACCAAACGGCTTCCGTGTCGCGCGTCCGCAGCCGGACACGCGCGCGTTCGAGCGAGGAGAAGACAGATGACCGCGCCCAGCGACCCGGAAGCCGCCCTTCGCAGCGCTCACAGGGAGGCCGGGCAAGGGCCGATCCGTCGCATCACGCGGATGACGCTCGATCACCCGCTGCTCTTCACCATTTCTGTCGTATCGACTCTGATCGCTGCCGGGTTGCAACTGACCATTCCGCTGCTGCTGGGACGCGCCGTCGACCAGACGCAGGGGCTTCTCGAGCGGCCCGACGAGACCGCGCAGGGCGCGCTGCTCTTGACTGCGCTCACCTTGCTGGTGGTCTCCATCCTGCGGGGTGTCTTTACCATGGCGCAGAACTACACCGCCGAAAACCTCGGCCACAGGGTGGGTTACGCGCTTCGCCTCGCCGTTTACGACAAGACCCAGCGGCTGAGCTTCTCCTTCCACGACAAGAGCCACTCGGGCGATCTCGTGACACTGGGCATCCTCGACCTCGAAGGCGTGCGGATGTACTTCTCCACCGCTTTCATCCGGACGATCCTGCTGACCGTGCTGATCGGCGTGGGGGCGGCGGTCATGGTCTCGATCGATCCGGTGCTGGCGCTCGTGGCGCTTTGTTTCGCGCCCTTCGTCGCCTGGCGTTCCTCGGCCACGCAACTGCGCATGCGGGCCACGTGGCTGGAACTGCAGGACCGCCTGGCGGTGCTGACACGGGTGATGGAGGAAAACCTCGGCGGCATCCGCGTCGTACGGGCCTTCGCGGGCTTTCGGCACGAGATGTTCAAGTTCGACCGCGCCTCGGCCAGGGCGATGCAGCTGGCGTTTCACCGGGTGGCGCTGCGGGTGCGGAACTCTTCGGCGATGACGCTGTCCTTCTTCGCGGCGATGGGGCTGGTGCTCTGGGTCGGCGGCGGCAAGGTGATCGCGGGCAGCCTGACGGTGGGCGAGCTCACCACCTTCCTCACCTTCATGACCATCCTGCAGATGCCGGTCCGGCAGCTCGGGCTCATGGTCAACGCCTTTGCCCGCGCCGGCACCTGCGGTCGGCGGGTCTTCGACCTGCTCGACCGCGAGGTCGAGATCGAGGATGCCCCGGACGCCAAGCCGCTGGAGATCGGCGCGGGCACGCTGCGTTTCGAGGACGTCCATTTCGCCTATCCCGACGCGCCCGAGAGCCCTATCCTGAACGGCGTGAGCTTCGAGGCGACGCGCGGCGAGACAGTGGGCATCGTCGGCCCGCCCGGTAGCGGCAAGTCGACTCTGTCGCACCTGATACCGCGCTTTTACGACGTGACCGACGGCACGATCTCCATCGACGGGCAGGACATCCGCAATGTGCGGCTCGACGATCTGCGCCGTGCGGCGGCAGTGGTGCAGCAGGACAGCTTCCTGTTCACCACGACGCTCGAGAACAACATCGCCTATGCCGATCCCTGGGCCACCGACACCCGCATCGCAGGGGCGGCGGGCTCGGCGCAGCTGCACGACTACATCATCGGTCTGCCCGAACAATATGGCACCGTGGTCGGTGAGCGCGGCGTGTCGCTCTCCGGCGGTCAGCGGCAGCGGCTGTCCATCGCTCGGACCGTGATGCAGCGCCCGAACGTGCTGGTCTTCGACGATTCCACCGCCGCGATCGATGCGGCAACCGAGGCGCGTATCCGCGCGGCGATGGAGGAGGAGGCCGACAGTCGCGTGACGCTGATCGTCGCGCACAGGCTTGCCTCGCTGATGCATGCCGACCGGATCCTCTTCCTCGACAAGGGCCGCGTCGTGGAGGAGGGCACCCACGACGAACTGCTGGCGAAGGGCGGCCGCTACGCGGCGCTGCACGCTCTGCAGACCCGGCCCGAGGACGACGTGATCGCCGAGATGGAGGACGCGCGATGAGCGGTGCCGAGATGGAGACTGCCACCAACGACGTGCGCGACGACGGCCGGCGGCCCTTCCGCGCTGTCGTGGGCTCGCACCGCGTCGAGGAAGAGATGTTCGGTCGCGTCTTCGACGGCAAGGTCGTGGGACGGATCTGGAAGTTCGTCGAGCCCTACAAGAGCCGGGTCTGGCTGGCCTGCGCCGCCGTGCTGACCTTCACCGCCATGCAACTTCTGATCCCGCTGATCATCCGTTACGCCATCGACAGCGGCCTGGCGGGCGAGGACGCCAACCCCGGTGCGCTTGTCTGGTGCGCGCTGGCCTTCGGCGCCGCGGTGCTGGTGAACTTCGGCGCCTCATGGGTGCAGGAGATGAGCGTGGGCCGGGTGGCGGAGAACGTGCTGTTCGATATCCGGCGCGCGATGTTCGAGCACCTTCAGCGCATCTCGCTCAAGTTCATGGACAAGACCGAGGTCGGCCGCCTGATGTCGCGGCTGCAGGGCGACGTGAACTCGATGCAGGAGTTCCTCGAGACCTGCGTGCTCTCGATCGGCGACATCGTCCTGCTGTTCGGTATCGTCGCGGTCATGCTCTGGCTCGACGCGCCGCTGGCGCTGATGGTGCTGGGCGTGATTCCGACCCTGTTCCTGGTGCGCATCGTCTGGCTGCCGCGGGCGCGCGCCGCCTTCACCGCCGCCCACGAGGCCAATTCCCGCGTCAACGGCGCGCTGGCCGAGGCGATCCACGGCGTCCGCGCGGTGCAGGGAATGGAGCGCGAGCGGGTCAACTTCGACCTCTACACCACCATGGCCTACGACACGCTCCAGGCGCATCTGCGGGCCTCGCGCTACGCGCAGATCATGGTGCCCATCGTCGATACGCTCACCGGCATCGCGATGGCCGTGACGGTGGTTGTCGGCGGCTCCATGGTGCTCGGTCAGACGCTGGACGTGGGCGTCATGGTGGCCTTCATCTTCTATATCCAGCGCTTCTTCGATCCGATCCGGTCGCTGACGATGCAGTATTCGGTGATGCAGCGCGCCATGGCCTCGGGCCAGCGGCTGACCGAGGTTCTGGACGTGGAGCTCGACGTGACCGACAAGCCGGACGCGCTGGAGCTGACGCACGACATGGATGGGCGCGTGGAGTTCGACCACGTCACCTTCGGCTACGACCCCGACAAGCCGGTGCTCACGGACATCTCCTTCAAGGTCAATCCGGGCGAGACGGTGGCTCTCGTGGGCCCCACCGGCTCGGGCAAGTCATCGGCCATGGCGCTGATCCATCGCTTCTATGACGTGGACGAGGGCGCGGTCCGCGTGGGCGGCCAAGATGTCCGCGACGTCACGCAGGAGAGCCTCGGGCGCGAGATCGCCATGGTGCTGCAAGAGCCGTTTCTCTTCACAGGCTCGGTGCTCGAGAACATCCGCTACCGCAAGACCGAGGCCTCCTTCGAAGAGGTGGTCGCGGCGGCGACGGCCGTGGGCGCGCACGACTTCATCGAGGCGCTGCCTCAGGGTTACGAGACCCAGCTCGGCGAGCGCGGCGGCAACCTCAGCCTCGGGCAGCGTCAGCTCATCAGCTTTGCGCGGGCGCTCGTGGCGGACGCCCGGATCCTGGTCCTGGACGAGGCCACGGCCAATATCGACAGCTACACCGAGATGCAGATCCAGAAGGCGCTGCAGACCGTGCTCGAGGGGCGGACCGGGCTCGTGATCGCCCACCGGCTGGCGACGATCCGCGGTGCCGACCGGATCGCGGTGCTTCAGGAGGGACGCCTGGTCGAGACCGGAACACATGGCGAGCTCATGGAGCATGGCGGGCTCTATTCGCGCCTCTACAACATGAACTATGCGTCCTTCGACGATGTCCCTCAGGATGCCATCCAAGACGACGAGGGCAGCTTCCGCAGCTGACCCGAGCGCATCGGGGTGGGCGAACGCATATGTCGGCGCCGAGGCCAGTTCGTCGCGTTGATGGTTCGCCTGTATTCAACGGCTTGGACGCTATTCAGCCGGGGGGAGTCGTTGGGTGCCGGTTGGCAAGAAATGTGACCGACCGCCAGCCGGATACAAGAAAGGCGCCGCCGGCGATGGCCGGAAGGCGCCTTCAGCATTGCCCCTCAAGGGGTGGTCTCAGGCCTTGGCGGCTGCCTGGGACGAGAACACGCTGACCGCGTGGCCGCGGATGCCGGAGATCAGGTTCCGGACCGAAGACTTGATGAATTCGGCGCGCATTGCGGTCGCCTGGCGATAGATTTCATCCGCGTCGAGCCGTGCGTCGCTCACGTGATTGATACGGGTCTGCATGGGTCTTTCCTTTCCGCTGCGTTGCAGCAATGACCTATGCCTGTCGGTTCATCTGGACCACAGACGATCCGGGAAACCCGCTACACGTCCAGTGCATAGCCGGGAAACGATCGGCCACGTTCCGGCGTTGCCGGCCTTCTCCGCAGCGCGTGATGGCTCGCGACGATGCCGCACCCCGGCATCAAGGCAGCGAATAACGCGGTCATCGCCGGGACCTCCGACAGGACGGCAAGATAGACATTTCGTAGCGCGCCGCGCTGGACAGGGCCGTAGCCGCCCCAGCCGGCAGGATCACTGCGTCCAGCACGCCTTCGTCGTCGGGTCCGACATTGCCGCCCGCGTCAAACATCAGCCACTGCGGCAGAGCTCGGGCGGGGACAGGGCGGCTGCGACCGATCGTTCGCTGACCTGTGGGGGTGGCGTCGCCATGCGGACGACTTCAATCCAAACGAAAGCTTTTGCCCCGTAGGACAGATCGGTTTCTTCCCCGATCCGACACCCGAGTGGTCCCTCGCGGGCGGCACATCATCTCATCTGAGAAGAATAGCGCGAGCGCCGGCTTGCCCTCTCGTGTGCATAGATGTTCGAAAGGTGGACGATATAACCAACATAGGAGAAGTGCCGCATGTCCGACACGTCATCCGAAGGGTTGGACATTCCGTCACCAGACGGCGATGTCAACACGATCGACACCGACTACGAGGTGGGCCAGGACAACATCCAGAAGTCCGTCGGCCCGCTCACGTTCGATATTCACAACCCTGTCTTCCTGTTCTCGTCGCTGACCATCGTCGTCTTCGTGCTGGTCACGCTGATCTTCCAGGACTCGGCCTCCGCGGTCTTCAACTGGCTGTTCACCTTCGTCACCACGACGTTCGACTGGGCGTTCCTGTCGGCGGCGAACATCTT
>NZ_FOGU01000021.1 GCF_900111315.1 Tranquillimonas rosea | reverse complement strand
ATATCTTCATCGAACGGCTCTGGCGCAGCCTCAAATACGAATGCGTCTACCTGCACGCCTGGGAGACAGGATCGCAGGCGCGCGCGGGGCTGCGGACCTGGTTCGACTTCTACAATCACCGGCGGCCTCACGCCGCCCTCCACGGACGGCCGCCGGACATGGTCTACCGCACCGGCACGACGATCATGCAAACCGACCAGGAGACCCGGAGAGTAGCTTAGAAACCGCCAGTTCCTGTCCAAGAAATGGGGAGCACCTCACATCAAGAGTCGCTCGATCATGCCGTTTCTCGGCTGGAATGGCTTCGGCGCTCCGGCCAACACTATCCTTGCCACCTACACCTTGACCGGCTGCCTTGCCTGCCGAACGCGTGAAACGCTCCCTAGGACAGCCACGTAGAATACCGGCACCAGGAAGATGCCGATGACGGCTGCGGCTGCCATGCCGCCCAGAACGCCGATGCCGATGGATTGCTGCGCGGCGGCGCCGGCGCCGGAGGCGAGAGCCAGGGGCAGCACACCGAACATGAAGGCCAGCGTCGTCATCAGGATCGGACGCAGGCGCATCCGGCAGGCGGCAATTGCTGCGTCGACCAGGGCCTTGCCCTCGCGGCGCTGCTCTTCGGCAAATTCCACGATCAGGATCGCGTTTCGCGCGGCCAGACCGATCGTCGTCAGAAGTCCGACCTTGAAATACACGTCGTTGAGCTGGCCGAAGAACAGCGCCGCGCCGATCGCCCCGAAGATGCCGACCGGGACCGTCATCATCACGGCCAGCGGCAGGGCCCAGCTTTCATAAAGCGCGGCCAGCGCCAGGAAGACGACGAGCGCGGACAGTGCGTAAAGGAGCGGCGCCTGATTGCCCGACAGCCGTTCCTGGTACGACAACCCGGTCCATTCGACGCCGAAGCCGCCGTCCAGATCCGAGACGAAGTCCTCCATCAGCAGCATTGCGTCGCCAGAGGACACGCCCTCGGACGCGGTACCGGTAAGCTCGATTCCCCGTGTGGCGGCGAAGCGGTTGATGGATTGAGGCTGCTCGTCCCAGACGAGCGAGGTGAAGGCGTCGAGCGAGACCATTTCGCCGGACTCGTTGCGGGCATACCAGCGTCCGATATCCTCGGGTTGCGAACGAGCCTCGGCCTGTCCTTGCACGATGACAGGGCGCAGGTCATCGGCCATCGGGAAATCGCCGACCTCGCGCCCGCTGAAGATCACCGACAGCATTGAATTGACGGAGCTCACGGACAGGCCGAGGGCGGCCGCTTTCTGCTGGTCGATGTCGATACGCAAGGACGATTGAACGGGGGTGTCGTTGCCGCGCAGGTTGGTCACGCGCCCGTCCTGCTGCGCCGCGGCCACGACCGCGTCCGCAGCCTCGGCCGTGCGCTCGGCTCCCTGGCCGCCGCGGTCGACAAGATACATCGAAAAGCCCGATGTCGCCCCCATACCCTGGATCGCCGGCGGTTGCAGTGCGTAGACGGTGCCCGCGCGGTTGTTGAGGTAGAAGTGCTGGTTCACCCGTGCGGCAAGGTCGGCGGCACTGATGCCCTCGCGCTCTTCGTAGTCGGCGAGCTTGACGAACAGCATGGCTGACGACTGCCCCGAGCCGCTGAAGCTGAAGCCCATCACGCCAAAGACCGACTCGACCGCTCCGCCCTGCGCGTTCAGCATGTAGTCCTCGACCTCCGCGACGCGGGCTTCGGTCTTGGGGGTCGTCGATCCGTCAGGGGTCGAGACCATGACGAGCAGGACGCCCTGATCCTCCTGCGGAATGAACGAACTGGGCAGCCGGTCGTAGAAGAAAAGCGCGCCCGCGGTGATGCCGGCCAGTACGACCAGCATCGCGAGGGGCCGCCGGATCAGGACCCCGACCGACCGGCCATAGCCGGACGTCGTGCGTTCGAGGGAGGCGTTGAACCAGCGCGCTGGCGCAAAGCGCGAGCGGTGGCTGCTTTGCTTGAGCAGGGTGGCACACATGGCCGGCGTCAGGACCACCGCGACGCCCAGCGACAGGACCATGGCGGTGATGATCGTGATCGAGAACTGCCGGTAGATCGCCCCCGTGGAGCCGGTCATGAAGGCCATTGGCAGGAACACCGCCGACAGAACCAGGACGATGCCGATCAGAGCTGAGGTGATCTCCTTCATGCTCTTTTCGGTGGCCGCGATCGGATCCAGCCCTTCCCCGTCCATGATCCGCTCCACGTTCTCGACGACCACGATGGCGTCGTCGACCAAGAGGCCGATGGCGAGCACCAGCGCGAACATGGTCAGCGTGTTGATCGTGTAGCCGAAGAGCAGCAGCACGCCGAAGGTCCCGAGCAGCACCACGGGGACCGCAACAACGGGGATCAGCGTCGCCCGCCAGCTTTGCAGGAAGACGAAGATCACCAGGAAGACGAGGACCACCGCCTCCAGCAGCGTGTGATAGACTTGGTTGATGGAGTCTTCGATGAAGGGCGAGGTGTCGTAGGGATAGACGACCTCGACCCCGTCGGGCAGCGCGGCGGCCAAGGTGGTCAGCGTTTCGCGGACCCGATCTGCGGTGGCGACGGCATTCGCGCCCGGCGCCAGCGACACCGAGAAGCCCGCCGCAGGTTGCCCGTTGTAGCGCCCGCCCGTGCCGTAGGATTCCTGTCCGATGGAGATGTCGGCGACGTCTCCGAGGAAGACAGTCGATCCGTCCCGGTTGGTCTTGAGCAGGATGCGTTCGAATTCCTCGGCGGTGCTCAGTTGCGACTGCGCCGACAGGGCAACCGTGATCTGCTGGCCCTTGGCGATGGGCTCGCTGCCGAGTTCACCGACGGTGACGTTGGAGTTCTGATCGGCGATCGCGGCGGTCACATCCGCGGGCGTGACGCCGTACTGGTTCATCCGCAGCGGGTCCATCCAGATCCGCATAGCATAGCCTGCCCCGAACAGCCGGGCCGAACCGACGCCGTCGAGGCGCTGCACCGGCCCCACGATCCTGCCCGTCACGAGATCGCCCAGTTCCAGCGATGTACTGTTACCCTCGGGATTGACCAAGGCCGCGACCAGAAGTGTCGAGCTGGTCGAACGCCGGACTGACACGCCGTCCTGCTGCACGATCGACGGCAGCTGCGCCGTGACGCGTTGCATCGCGTTCTGCACCTGCACCTGCGCGATGTCCGGATCGACGCCGTCCTCGAAGGTCAGGACGACGCTGCCGCTTCCCGCAGAGGAGGACGAGGTCATGTAGATCACCCCCTCGATCCCGGTCAGCGCATCCTCGATGACCGAGGTGACCGAGTTGGCGACGACCTCCGCATTGGCCCCGCCGTAACTGGCGCTGACATTGATCGTCGTGGGGGCGATCTGCGGATACTGCTCGATCGGCAGGCGCCACAGGCTGATCGCGCCCATGAGCATCACGAGAACGGCGATGACCCATGCGAAGACGGGGCGGTGGATGAAGAACTGTGCCATGATGCGCCGTTATTCCGCTTCGGCGTCGCCGGGCGTATCGGCGCCCTTGAGATCGCGAACAATGCCGTCCTCGTCCAGCATCACCGGAATGGTCTGGACCTCGACGCCGGGCGCAAGGTTCGCCAGCCCGTCGACGGCCAGTAGTTCTCCGGCCGCGACGCCGTCGGTGACGATCCATCCGTGCTCGTGCGTGCCGATCTCCTGCAGGCTGCGTTGCTCGGCCATACCGTCCGCGACGACCCAGGCCGTCAGCTCTCCGGTCGGCGCGCGTTCGGTGGCGGATTGCGGCACGATGATCGCCCTCGTCGATCCCAGCATGACTTCCGAACGGACGAACATGCCCGGAAGCAGCACGTGGCGGGGATTCTCGAAGCGGAAGCGTGTGGCGCGGGAGCCGGTCGTCTCGGAGACGCTCTGGCTCGTGGCGACCATCTGGCCCTCTGCGTCGAAGGTGCGGCCCGTCTCAAGCGTCAGCGTCGCCGTGATCGACTCCGCGATCTCCACCCGCTCGCTCGAAATGTCCTCGATCAGCGAAAGGACCCGCGCCGAGGGCGCCCAGATCTCGACATCGATCGGGTCCAGTTGCGTGACGGTCGCGAGCGCATCCGCCTGGTTGGCCGAGACCAGATCGCCCACCGATACGGTCGCGAAACCGGCAACGCCGGTGATCGGGCTGGTGATCGTCGTGCGTTCCAGCTCCGTCCGCGCAAGGTCGCGGGTCACGGTTGCCGATTGCAACGTCGCCCGCGCCTGTTCCAGCGAACTGCGGGCGGTATCGACCTGCGCCTGCGACGTTCCCGTCCCGAGCAATTGCTCCGAACGCTGCAGCGCCGCCTCGGCCTCCTGCACCGATGCCCGGGCCGCGGCGAGGTCGGCCTCGGCCGCGCGAAGGTCGGCCTCGTATGTCGAGGGATCGATCCGGAAAAGCACGTCGCCCGCCTCGACCGGTTGGCCCGCGCTGTAGACGATCTCGGTAACGGTGCCCTCGACACGCGGGCGGATTTCGACCTCGGCCGACGCAATCGCGCGTCCGGGTTCGACGATGGTGCGGGGAACAGTCCGGGTCTCGAGTTCGAAAACCCCGACCGACTGCGGTGGCATCTGGGCATTCGCGGAGGTCGCAAGGAAAACGACGGCGAGAAGGGCGGCGTGACGAAGAGCCATATCTGTTCCTTGTTCCGTTCGGCAACAGTCGCGCGCCGTCGCCACGCACTTACATGAAATTGCACTCTGTGCAATAATCTGATCGAAACGTGATGGAAGGTCGAGATGCCCCCCGCAAAGGAACACGCTGCGTCGGGAAAGCGGCTGAGAACGGCTCGCGCCATCCAGCAAGCCACCCTGCAACTTGCGACAGAACACGGATACCATGCAGTAACGACCGACATGATCGCCGAGCGAGCGGGGATCAGTCGACGCACGTTCTTCAATCATTACCAGAACAAGCAAGATGCCATCGTCGGACCCAAGGTCGACCGGTTCGGTCAGGCCTACGACTGGTTCGTGACATCTGACGGAGGGCTTCTGTCGGACCTGCAAATCCTGGTCCGCCAAGTCGTTGCCGAGGCCTCGCCCGACCCCTCCGTCATCCGGAACATCGGCAAGGTTCTAGGTGACTCGCCCGATCTCCAGCCGGTGTTCAGTGCGACGATCGCGAATCTTACCCGTGAACTGGAGCCCCTCCTGTCGCGGCGCTTGGGGACCGAACGGGAACCGGTGGCGCACCTGATCGCTCACCTCGTGTCGCAAGCTATCGCGCATTCTTTCCGGGACTGGACTGTCGATAACGAGACCGCCCTCGAGCAGGTCGTGGAGAAAGCCAACAGCAATATCCGCTTCGTGGTGCAGACGCTCGGCCCTGGGTAGGTGGAGCCTGAACGCCGATCGCTCTTTCCCCCGATGGTCGGAGCCGCGCGCCGGTCGGCCGTCATTCATGCTCGCCGCAGGATCGGTCGAGGTGGGCTCTGTCCCGACCTTCGCCGGGGCTTCCCTGAGCGCCGGCAGCGCGGGACGAACCAGCCGTGCGCTGCGTTGGTACGAAGGTCCGTTTCAGAACGAACAAGGGCTACCGCCATTGGGCCGATAGCTTGGCGAACAGCGCATTGGCCGCCCGCGCCTTGAAGCGCCTGGGTCAACTCTGCGTGAGAGGATCGGACATCGGCCAACCGATGGACAGCGCTTCTATCATGCGAATTGTGCCGGTTCCGCTCGCACGGGAGGCGTGAAGCTCACGGACACCGTTCGCTTCGGCGCACGGCGTCGAAGACCGGCGCAGTTGCAGCGTTTCCACGCATCGTGCAGCGTTCGAGCCGCCATCCAAGAAATGGCACCCACATTGTCCACGGAGACCTTTATGACTTTGCCCGCCCATCTCAACCGTCGCTTCTTTCTGCAAACGAGCGCCGCAGGCTTCGCGACCGCCGCGGCGACCGGCCTGCCGGCCAGTGCGGCCAATTTGCAGCCGGTGACGTTCCAACTGTCGTGGCTGCATTCGGTGCAGTTCGGCGGCAGCTACATCGCCCAGAGGAAAGGATATTGGGAGGAAGCCGGCCTCGACGTTTCGCTGTCGCAGGGCGGACCCAACGCGCCGGTGGAGCCTCCCGTGGTCTCCGGCACCGCGCTTGCCGGTATCTCGGCGGCCGACTACACTGCGGCCGCCGTGGCGCAGGGCGCGCCCTTCAAGATCATTCTCGTCGCGATGCAGAAGAACCCGTTCGCCATCGCGTCGCTTTCCGAAAACCCGGTCAACGTCCCCGGCGATCTGGTGGGCAAGCGCATCGGCATGGCCGTCGCCAACACGCCGGTCCTGCAGGCGCTCTGTACGCTCAACGACATCGACATCGACGCTATCGAGATCGTGCCGACCCAGTACGATCCCGCGCCGCTTGTCAGCGGGCAGGTCGATTGCCTGCTCTGCTGGGAGACCGACTTGCCCGTTGCCATGGCGGTCAACGGCGTGGACGCGACCACGATGCTCATGGCCGACCACGGCTATGCGCTGCACTCGCAGACCTATATCGCCACCGAGGACGCGATCGCCAACCGCCGTTCCGAGCTCGTGTCGCTGCTCCGCGGCGAGGTCCAAGGGTGGAACGACTACTTCGCCGACACCGACGCCGCCGCTGCGCTGACTCTTGAGATGTTCCCGGATGCGGGCCTGAACCTCGAGGCACAGCAGCTCCAGGCCGAGCGTCAGGTGCCGCTCATGACCTCCGAGCTGACCGAGGCGAACGGCTTCGGCTGGTGGACCGACGAAACCGTCGCCGCCAATATCGAGACGCTGGCGCTTCTTGGCCGCGACGTGAGTCCCGACCTGTGGGACCGCTCGCTTCTCGAAGAGGTGCATGGCTAGGCCGGTGGCGCTCGACACGGGTGGTGCCGCGATCCGCTGCGAGGCCGTGACCAAGAGCTTCGGCAAGGTTGCGGCCGTCGCGTCCATCACCGTCACCCTTGCAGCTGGCCGGACCACGGCGCTGGTCGGGCCGTCGGGCTGCGGCAAGTCCACGATCCTGCGGATGATTGCCGGGCTCGAGGCGCCCGATAGCGGCACGATCCTGCTGGGCAGCGACCCGCCGAAGGCAGTGGCACGCCGCGGGGGGCTTGCCATGGCGTTCCAGGACCCCTCGCTGTTGCCCTGGCGCGATGTCCGCGCGAATGTTGCGCTCGGCGCGGAACTCGCCCGCAAGCCCGCCGACGCCGTCGACACCCTGATCGAGCTCGTCGGC
Source organism: Tranquillimonas rosea (assembly GCF_900111315.1). Classification (GTDB taxonomy): domain Bacteria; phylum Pseudomonadota; class Alphaproteobacteria; order Rhodobacterales; family Rhodobacteraceae; genus Tranquillimonas; species Tranquillimonas rosea. Next base: position 12,744 of record NZ_FOGU01000021.1, on the reverse strand, counting down.
CTCGGCGGCTTCGCGGGGCATCGGCCGGCAGAGCTTTCGGGCGGCATGCGCCAGCGCGCGGCCATCGCCCGCAGTCTCGTCTCGGCGCCCGAGATCCTTTTGCTCGACGAGCCGTTCGGCGCCGTCGACGCCATGACCCGCAGCCGGCTCAACGCCGAACTTCCGCCGCTCTGGCGCGACCGCGGCACGACCGCCGTCCTCGTCACTCACTCGGTAGAGGAGGCCGTGGTCCTGTCGGACCGCGTCCTCGTCCTTTCGGACCGACCCGCGCGCATCGTCGCCGACATCGCCATCGACCTTGCCCCCGATCAAAGGGGCCACGACACGCAGGCGGTGCGCGCCCTCGCGCAAGACGTCTTCTCCACGCTGGAGCTCAAGGACTGATGGTCGCGTCGCGCTCCGTCCTTTGGCTCGCCGTCGCGCTGATCGCGTGGGAGGCGCTCGACCGCGCCCTGCACGACAGCGTCCTCGTCGCCGGCCCGATCGCGATCCTCGGGCATCTGATGGACAATGCCGGCCTGCTCGCGCGCGCCACGGCCGAGACGGCGCGGAACGCGGTGCTGGGCTTTCTCTGGGGAAACCTGGCCGCCGCCGCGCTCGCCGCGCTCGTGGTCGTCGTACCGCGCCTCGAACGTGTGGTGTCGGCTCTGGCGCTTCTGCTCTTCTCGCTGCCACTGATCGCCACCGGCCCGATCCTGCGCGTGCTCTTTGGGCCCGGAAACGGACCGCAGGTCACGCTGGCTGCGCTCGCGGTCTACTACACGACCTTCCTTGCGCTTCTCGTGGGCCTGCGCGCCGTCTCCCAAAGCTGGACGGATCTCATGGCGATCTACGGGCGCGGGCGCTGGTCGACGCTCCTCCGTATCCGCGCGCGTGCGAGCCTGCCCTATCTGGTGATCGGGCTGCAGATCGCCGCGCCCGCGGCGTTCCTCGGCGCGATGATCGGCGAGTTCACCGGCGCCGAACGCGGCCTCGGCGTCCTGACGCTGCGCGCCATGCGCGGACTCGAGACAGAGGCCACCTGGGCGCTCGCCGTCCTGTCCGCCGGTACCGCCATGGCGGCCTATGGCGCGATCGGCTGGCTTGGCGGGCGCGCGCTCGGCTATGTGCCCGTCATCCTACTTTCGGCTTCCCGGCCGCGTGCATCGCGGAGCTTCGCGGCCCGGCTAATAGAGGCGGCCGGCATCGCGCTCCTCGTGGTGGCGCTCTGGCAGGTCGCGATGGACGCGTTCGACCTCAACCGCTTCTTCGCCAAGCGCCCAGGCGACGTGCTGACGTTTCTCGCCACGCCCGCAAATCGTCAGACGCTCCTCGCCGCTCTGGGCGAGACCATCGCCTTCACGATTCCGGGCTACGTGGCGGGCCTTGTGATGGGCGCCGGGCTCGCGGCGCTCCTCGTGCTGTCGCCGCCGCTCGAACGCGCCACGATGCCGATCGCCGTCGCGCTGCGCGCGGTGCCGATCATCGCGACCGCACCGCTTCTTGTGCTCGCGTTTGGGCGCGGCTTCACAGGCACGATGGTCATCGTAGCGGTCATGATCTTCTTTCCCACCCTCGTCGCCTGCCTGCAGGGTCTGCGCCAGGCGCCGGGACAGATCGTCGATCTCTTCGGCCTCTACAGCGCGAGCCGCTGGCACCTGCTGCGCTCCGTTCGCATCCCGGCGATGCTGCCGGCCTTCTTCGCCTCGGCGCGCATGGCGGTGCCCGCCGCGCTCCTCGCCGTCACCACCGCGGAATGGCTCGCCACCGGCCGGGGGATCGGCGTGCTGATGGCGATGACGGCCAGCACGTCGGATTACAACATGCTCTGGTCCTGCGTCGCCGCACTCGGGCTGGTGGCCGCGGCCTTCTTTGCCGCCGTCGCACTGGTCGAACGCGCCGTCCTCGCCCGCTATGCGCCGGAGCAACTGGCATGAGTCGCGCCGTCTTTGCCATTCCGGGCGACATGCACCGACGGACCGGCGGCTTCATCTACGAGGCCAGATTGCTTCGTACGCTGAACCAGATCGGAGTCCCGACCGCGCATCTCGAACTGCCCGCCGGGTTTCCCGATCCGACCGATGCCGAGATGGAGGCGACCTTCGCCGCCCTGGCCGCCGTTCCCGCCGACACGCCCGTCATCCTCGACGGCTTCGTCTCCGGCACGATCGACCCGCGGGGCCTTGCCCGCATCTCCGCGCCCCTCATCGCCATGGTCCACCATCCGCTGGGGCTTGAGGCCGGGCTTCCGCCCGAACGCGCCGCGTTCCTCAAGCGCAACGAGGCCGCGGCGCTACGCCATTTCGCCCATATCCTGGTGCCGAGCGCCGAGACGGCGCGTCTGCTGGCCGACGAATTCGGAGCCGATCCCGCGCGTATCACCGTGGCGCCACCGGGGTTCGACCGCCCCGTGCTCGACCCCCGGCCCGCCGAGCCGCCCCTTATCCTCTCCGTCGGGCTACTCGCGCCGCGAAAGGGCCACGACGTCCTGATCGAGGCCCTCTCCCGGCTCACGGACATCCCCTGGCAAGCGGAGATTGTTGGCAAGGCCCACGAGCGCAGCACCGCCGAAGACCTCCGGCATCAGGTCGCCGCGCGTGACCTCGTCGGCCGCGTGCGTTTTTCCGGAGAACTCGACGACAACGCTCTCGCCGCCAGGTTCAATGCCGCCACGATTTTCGCACTGGCCACCCGCTACGAAGGCTATGGCATGGTCCTGTCCGAGGCGATGCTCTACGGCCTGCCGATCGTCAGCTGCGACACCGGCGCGGTTCCCGGCACGGTGGGCGACGCCGCTCATCTGGTCCCGCGGGACGATCCCGATGCCTTCGCCGACGCGCTCCGGACGCTTCTCGAGGTCCCGTCAGAGGCCGAGCGCCTCGCCGCGCGGGCGCGCTCCAGGGCGGCCATGCTGCCATCGTGGACAGACACCGCGCGCATCGCAGCCAGGGCGATCTCATCGCTTGGGCCGGGCTTGCCCTGACGCCTTCCGATCGCGGCCGTTCATTCACGGCGCAGCATCGGCAAGGGTGGAGGGCGCTTGCGACCTTCGCCGCGGACGTTTCGAAGGGCGGCTTCATGGATCATTGAGACGTGCGTCTACGTTGGTCGGAAGGCTTCAAGTCGGAAATCGCCAGCAAGAGGAAATCTGATGACCCGCGAGACAAAGCTGATCCTGTGCCCGATCAATCTTCGCCATGCAGAGTACGACTATGGCGAGTACGAAGAGGCAGTAGCCATGGCGCAGCGTCGGAACGCCAAGCTCATCCTCATGACCGTTGCCCCGGAGTTCGAGCGCAACCTGAATATCCAGGATACGGAAGGCTACTGGAGGGACGTGCTCCAGAAGTTCCTGAAATCGCACCCGGCCGGCGATATCGATCTGGAGGTCCTCGTTCGGAAAGGCTCCACTCATCGTGAGATCGTCAAGGTTGCCAAGGAACGGAAGGTTGACGTCATTGTAATAGGATCGGCCAATCCAAGGGTAAAAGACTATCTTCTCGGCACGACGGCCAGTCATGTCGCGTCATACTCGCCATGCTCGGTCTATGTCGTGCGCAATTGAAATGGCTTCCTCGAAACGGCACGTCGAAAGACAGGCACCGGATTGCGAACGCATCCGGTGCGGTGCCTCCCGGACACGAACAACCCGCGGAACTCCTTGCGTCAGCGGTAATAGGTGAATTGGTTCGGCATGGCACCCGAACCGGTGGCGTGCTTATGCCTCGCCCCCGACCGACCGCACGGCCTCAGCCACAGATCGGCCCTGCGATACCAGCACGTCGACCTGCCGAAGCTTCGCGACGATCTCCTCCGGCTTGTGCCTATTCTATCCCATTCCTTCATCCTCCATCTGGCTTTATGGCCTACTTCAGGGATGAGCAGTTTTCAGGGGGCAGACCATACGGCGAGAAGCGAAAAGAGCGGCTCCGCGATCAAAACGGTCCTAGCATTGGCGAACATGTTGCGCTGCAATGCCAACAGTCACGGCAATAAGCCCGCCAGCCAATAGGAGCCCGATGATGAAAGGACCGCGACTATCTGCCGGCGTCGCCTTGGCAATTGCCATGGCATCAGGATGTCAGGGGAGTGCCGCCGAATACATCGCGGGCGTTCGGGACATCTCGGTCGCATCAGACGAGAGGGGGGCCGATCTGGCGGTGACGATCTGGTATCCTGCGTCTGCGGGCGGCGAGAGTGTAACCTTGGGCGACAGCATCTTCTTCGAAGGCACGCCGGCCAGACAGGGCGCGCCGATCAGCGACGGGGAGTTCCCTCTTGTCCTGCTCTCCCATGGAGCGGGTTTGGCCGGCCACGCCGGTGCGATGAGCTGGATCGCGACGCCACTGGCGGAAAACGGCTTCATCGTGGTCGTCCCCACGCATCCCGGCAATACCGGACGAGACCGCTCGGCTGCCGAGACAATGAAGCTCTGGCTGCGGCCGCCGGATCTCTCGGCAGCGCTCGATGCGATCGAGGCTGATCGGACTTTCCGCCGTCATATTGCCAGCAGTCAGATCGGGGTTCTCGGCCTGTCGATGGGGGGCAATACCGCGCTGTCCATGGCCGGCGCCAGGCTCGATCCCGAGCTCTTGGCGCGCTATTGCGACACGGATGAGCTCAACGCGTCCCTCTGCGATTGGGTGCGCCTGAGCGGGGTCGATCTTCACGCAATGGACAAGACGGCCGCCGGTCGGGACAACTCGGATCCACGCGTCCGGTTCGTCATGGCGATCGACCCGGCGCCCGCCGACATCTTTGCACCCGAGACATTCTCCGAAGTATCAATCCCGGTTCATATCGTGAACCTCGGCAGAGCATCTGAGGTTCCGAAAACCATTCAGGCATCGGGGGTCGCGGATGCCATTCCCCGCTCGACCTACCAAGTGATCGAAGATGCCAGCCACGCCTCGATGTTCCCGGAATGCAAGCCGGGCGCGGCAAAAATGGCTGTTGAGGCGGGTATCGAGGACCCGCTCTGTACCGATGGCGGCGGGGCCTCCCGGACTGAAATCCATACTCAACTTATCGACATGACTGTCGCCGCTTTCCGCAGCGCACTTGGTCCCGGCGACTGATTTCGGTCGATCTCTGGACAAAACCTGACCGCCAAGACCAGCGCAAACGCCGTGGAGTGGCTCGGAGCGGACGTCCGAAAGCGTCGCATGGTATCATGCCGCGCCGACACCGGGTCGGCTGATGAGCTGGCGACTGGCGGGGCCAGATCGTCGCACTTCTCACCGACCCGCTCGTTGAGACGGCCGTTCCGGTGATCGCCCGGACCGGGAAACATCTTCCTTTGTTCGCTCTGTCGGGCACGAACCGATTTCACTTCCGCTCACGGATCGGGCACAAGGCGAAAATATCGCACAAGATTTGAACCCGTGGCGTTCCGGCCGGAGGACAACGCATGCGCGCCTGGCATCATCTCTATCCCGCACTTCCGCCATTTCAGGGCGCCGAGCAGCTGCGCGCCGGCATCGGGGCCCTGATCGGGATCAGCCTCTGCGCCGTGGTGGTCAATCTGGGCTCTGCCCTTGGCGGTCCGTCGCTTTTCCTCGTCGCGCCCCTCGGCGCGACGGCGGTGCTGGTGTTCTGCGTCCCGAACTCTCCACTGGCGCAGCCGTGGTCGGCGGTCGTGGGGAACATGGTCTCGGCGCTTGTCGCGCTGGTGGCCGTGACCCTCGTGCCGTCGCCGTGGACCGTCGGCGTGGCGGTCGGTGGCGCGATCGCCGCGATGATGCTGGTCAGGGCGCTGCATCCGCCCGGAGGTGCGGTGGCCCTTTTGACCGCGCTCGACCCCGATCCGGCGATGGAGGCCGGGACGCTTTTCGCGCTGATGCCCGTCGGGGTGACCACGGTGACGCTGGTTATCGCCGCGATCGCCTACAATCGCGCCACCGGCCGGGTCTATCCCTTCCGTCAGCCCAGGGACGAGCCTGCCGAGGACGCCGCCCCGCGGCTGGGCCTGTCGAACGATCAGCTGGGCAATCTTCTGGAGCGCTTCAACCAGTCCACCAATATGGGCGTCGCGGATCTCGGTCGGCTGCTGGCGGCGGCCGAGGCCGAGGCGGCGCAGCATCGCTTCGACGGCACGACCTGCGCGGACATCATGACCACCGGCCTGATCACCGCGCAGCCCGACACCACGCTGGCCGAGGCGGCGCGGCTGTTCCGCAACCACGCGATCAAGAGCCTGCCCGTCGTCGATGGCGACATGACATTGCGCGGCATCGTGCTTCAGGCCGATCTACTCACCCCGATGGCGCCGCGGGGCGGTGTCGGCGCACGGACGAAAGCGCGTGGGCAGACCGTTTCGGACGTCATGCGCACCTCCGATCGCGCGGTGCAGCACGACCTCGCGGTGGGCGCGCTTCTCAACCGCCTGGCGGTGCAGGGAAGCGAGGTGATCCCCGTCGAGAGGGGCGGGCGGCTCGTGGGCATTCTGACGCGGTCCGACATCATCCGGTTGTTGCTGAGCGGCGCGGAGGAGCGCCCGGCGGCATAGCGGAGGCCGGAGCGCCGCGCCGTCAGGCCTCTTCGCCGAACAGGCGCTGGATGCCCTGCGCGAGGTGGCGTTCGGTGGCGACATGGACGCGCCGCAGGTCGCCCGAGCGCAGCGCGGCGATGATGTCCTCGTGCTCGTCCACGACCCGTTGCGACACCTCGTTCATGGGCACGCCCCGAAGCTTGCGCCCGAATTCCAGCCCCAGGGCGATCTGGCTGCGCAGCGTCTCGAGCGCGACCTCGTAATAGGAGTTCTTCGAGGCGCGGGCGATCGCGAGATGAAAGTTGAAATCGGCATCGAACACGCTCGTGCCCTCGTAGGCCGCGAGGGCGGCGTTGGCGCGCGCGATGTCGTCGATCGCCGCGCTGTCGCCGATCCTGGCGGCGTCCTCGGCGGCGGCCATCTCGACGATCTGACGGAACCGCATGCAGTTCTTCATGTCGTGGACCGTCCGGATCGACAGCGCCCGAAACTCGACCGAGGGGGTGCCGACGACCACGCGGGGCTGCACGAAGTTGCCAGAGCCGCGGCGCGACACGATGCGGCCTTCCTCGCGAAGCAGCGCGATCGCCTTGCGCAGGACGGGACGAGAGACGCCGACCTGCCGGGCAAGCTCGGTCTCGGGGGGCAACTTGCCGCCCGACGCCCATTCGGGCGCGTCGAGCATGCCCGACAGGATCGAATGAGCATGGGATGTCAGGTCTTGAAGCATGGTCCCGGCCGCGCAGTTAACTTTAGTAATACATACTGCGCCAGGTCGGGCCTTATTGGCAAGGTGTCGGACACCACGGCGCGAACATGAGATAACTAATATTGACTGCAATGACCGATTCTGCTGTGTTGCATTCAGCAGTTGGGGAGGGATGCATGCGCGTCATCGGGCTCGAGACCATTCAGATCGAGGAATTCAGCAATCTGGTCTGGGTCCGTCTGCACACCGACGAGGGTCTCGTCGGTCTGGGCGAGACGTTTCGCAACCCCGAGGCTGTGGTGGCCTACGTGCACGAGACCTGCGCACCGACCGTGATCGGGCAGGATCCGATGCAGCGGACGGCGCTGTCCCACGCGCTCCGGCACGAGGTCGGCAACAGGTTCCAGGGCTTTCCCACGCGGTCGATCGAGATCCGCGGCAATTCCGCTATCGACATCGCGCTGTGGGATCTTTGGGGGCAGGCGCTGGGGCAGTCGATCACGACGCTGCTCGGCGGCGCCGTCCATGAGCGTCTGCGGCTCTACAACACCTGCGCCAACTCGAACTACAACAACCAGGTCCGCACGGGCTACGACAGCCAGATCTTCTCCCGCGATCAGGCGGCGCCGGCCGACATCTCGCGCAACGAGGACCTGCTGATGCAGGTCTACGACCCGGCCCGGCTGGCGCGCGAGTTGCTGGACGAGGGCATCACGGCCATGAAGGTCTGGCCGTTCGACGTGCATGCCCGCGAAAGCCGCGGCCAGACGATCAGCGCGCGCCAGATGAAGGACGCCCTGTGGGTGCTGGAGGAGATCCGGCGCGAGGCGGGCGACCGGATGGACATCCTGATCGAGTATCACGGGCTCTGGCACTTGCCGGCGGCGCTGGAGATCGCCCGCGCGACAGAGGAGTACGGCATCTTCTGGCAGGAGGATCCGATCAAGCTCGACAATCCCGACGACCTGCAGCGCTACGCCGAGGTGTCCCGCACGCGGCTGGCGGGGTCCGAGAACCTCGGCACGCTGCCCTGGTACCGCGACATGTTCGGGCGCGGCGCCATCGACGTCGCCAATTTCGACATGGCCTGGACCGGCGGACTGACCGAGGGGCAACGCATCGCCCACCTGGCGCTGGCCCATGACCGCACGATCGCGCCGCATGACTGCACGGGGCCGGTGACGTTGCTTGCCAACCTGCAGCTGATGGCGGCGATGCCGAATGCCCTGATGGCCGAGACGGTGCGTTCGCACCTCGACGGCTTCTACCGCGACGTGATGACCGACGTGCCGAAGGTGGCCGACGGGTACATCCATCCGACGACCGGGCCGGGGCTTGGCGCCGGCCTGAACCAGACCGTCCTGTCGCGCCCGGACCTGACCCGGCGCGCGAGCGGTCGAACCTGCGACTGAGCGGGTCCCGATATTCCGATGCATACTAGGAGGAGAGAACGCATCATGTTCAAGACAACAACGGCCATCGCCGCGGTTGCGCTCGGCCTCGCGGCCGGACCGCTCGCCGCGCAGGAGGACTTTCCGAACGACACGGTCACCATCATCGTGCCCTACGGCGCCGGCGGTGGCACCGACAACTTCGTGCGCGCGCTCGAGGGACCGCTGGAGGAGGCGTTCGGCACCGACGTCGCCGTCCGGAACATCGCGGGTGGCGGTGGCGCCGTGGGCCTGACCCAGACCCTCACGAACGAGCCCGACGGCTACACCGTCACCATCCCGAACAACGCGTTCTACACGCTGGTCGGCATGGGCAACGTCAACTTCGAGCTGGACGATTTCGACTACATCGCCCGGCTCGTGACCGAGCCATACGTGCTGACCTTGGGCGAGTCCGAGAACTGGAGCGATCTCGAGTCCTTCGTCGACTACGCCGAAGAAGAACCGGTGACGCTTGGCTTCGCCGGCGTCGGATCGTCGTCGCACATCATGACGCTCGCCATCGCCGACGCGCTCGGCGTGCAGGTGCAATTCGTGCCCTATGGCGGTGGCTCCGAGGCGACGGCCGCGGCGCTCGGCGGACATATCGACGGCGTCGTGCTGTCGCCGTCCGACGTGGTCTCGGCCATCGAAGGCGAGGGCGGGCTGACGCCGGTTGCCTCGACCGGCGAGTCCTCGCTGCTGCCCGACGTGCCGCTGTTCAGTGATGGGGGCGTGGACGTGACCGCAGACCAATGGCGCGGCATCGCGGCGCCGGCGGGTGTCGATCAGGCGGTCATCGACGCCTGGGAAGCCGCGCTGAAGGAAGCCGTTCAGGACGAATCCTTCCAGCAGGCGGTCGACAATCTCGGCGTCGAGCTCGCGCCGCTCTACGGCGATGAGCTGCAGCAATTCGTGCAGGACGGGTCGGACCTGTTCCTGCCGCTGACGGAATCCGTCGCCCAGCAGTGATCCTCCCCGGTCCTCGCCGCATCGCCGGCGGGGACCACCCGACCAGACGAGTGGAGCTCCGATGAAAGTCCTATCCGGACGGGTCGTGTTCGACCTCGTATTGCTAGCGGGGGCCGTCTGGGGCCTTGTACAGGCCCGGTCGCTGCCGGCCGCGTTCGGACCGGGTCAGATCGGGCCCGGCGATTTCCCCGCGGCCGTGATGATCATCGCCATCGTCGCGCTGCTCGCCGTGCTGTGGCAGGATCTGCGCGCGTCACGCGAAGAACCGCGCGCCGAGGAGGGCAGCACAGAGCGTGTCGGCCTGGCCGAGACGTTCGGCGTTCTGGCGACGGGCGTGCTGCTGGCGGGCTATATCGCGCTGCTGGAGCCGTTGGGGTTCCTGGCGTCGACGGTGGCGTTCCTGTTCCTGGCCGTTCTGTCCTGCACCTGGTTTCTCGACCGGCCGGACAGCGGGGCCGCTTGGGGCAGGCTGCTGCTTTCGGCCGCCGTTCTCGCCGTGGCGGGGACGGGTCTGTCCTACGTCGTCTTCACCTATGGCTTCGGCCTGATCTTTCCCTGATCGCAACGGAGACACCATGTCCGTTCTCATCGATGCGTTCGGCCTGATCGCCGACATCAAGGTGCTCGTCGCGATCCTGGGCGGCACCTTCCTCGGCCTCGTGATGGGGTCGCTGCCCGGCCTCACCGCGGCGATGGCCATCGCGCTGCTGATCCCGCTGACATTCGGCATGGGGCCGATCATGGGGATCGGCATGCTGCTGGGGGCGTTCTGCGGCGCCATCGCGGGCGGCGCGATCCCCGCGATCCTGCTGAATATCCCCGGCACGCCCTCTTCGGTCTGCACCACTCTCGACGGGTTTCCGATGGCGCGAAAGGGCGAGGCCGGCAAGGCGCTCGGCGTGTCGATCTCCGCCTCCTTCATCGGCGGCGTGATCGGCGCGGTCCTGCTGATCCTGCTGGCGCCGCCCATCGCCGCCTTCGCGCTGAAGTTCGGGCCCGCCGAGTTCTTTGCGCTCGGGGTCTTCGGGCTCGTCATCATCGCGTCGGTGTCGTCGGGATCCATGCTTCGGGGACTCGTCGCCGGGCTGCTCGGACTGGCGCTCGCCACGGTCGGAGCGGATCCGATCACCGGCGCGATGCGCTTCACCGGCGGACAGCCCGCGCTGATCAGCGGGATCGACCTGTTGCCGGCGCTGATCGGTCTGTTCGCCGTGTCCCAGGTTCTGAAGGACGTGGTGGACCGGACCGGCGCGGACTCCGCCGACAAGGCGCCCCAGAACTTCACCAGCGCCCGTCCGCCCTGGGGGCTGCTGGCGCGGGCCTGGCGCGTGATCGCCTCGTCCACGGTGATCGGCGTGATCGTCGGAGCCATTCCGGGGGCAGGGGGCTCGATCTCGTCCTTCATGTCCTACGATCAGGCCCGGCGCATGTCCAAGACGCCCGAGAAGTTCGGCACCGGCCACCCCGAGGGGCTGATCGCGTCGGAAAGCTCGAACAACGCCACCGCCGGCGGCGCGCTGATCCCGATGCTGACGCTCGGCGTCCCCGGCGAGGTCGCGACCGCCGTTCTGATGGGTGGCCTGACGATCCAGGGGGTGCGGCCCGGTCCGGCGCTCTTCGATCAGCAGGCCGAGATCGTCTACGGGATCTTCCTGGCCTTCATCCTGGCGAACCTCGCGATGCTGCTGATGCAACTCCTCGGGATTCGCCTCTTCGTCCGGATCCTGCGCGTGCCGCCGCGGATGCTGATGCCGCTGATCCTGATGTTCTGCGTGATCGGGGTCTACGGCGTGAATGGCTCGATCTTCGAGCTGTGGCTGATGTTCGCCTTCGGTCTCCTGGGCTTCTTCCTCAACCGTTACGGTTTCGGGACGGCGCCTGTGATCCTGGGCCTCATCCTCGGCAGTCTCACCGAATCCAACCTGCGGCGCGGCATGGTCGTGTTCGACGGCGACTGGACCCAGTTCCTGCTTCGCCCCATCAGCGCCACCCTGCTCGGGCTCGCCGTCCTGTTCCTGGGCTTCGTCCTCCTCCAGCAACGCCGCGACCGCCGTCGCGACAAGGAAAACACCGCATGACCGACAATCCGTTCAAGGCCGGACTGGCCGCACGCAGACGCCTGCCGGGATTCTGGCTGTCGCTCTGTTCGCCGACCGTGACCGAGATCGCCGCCCATAGCGGCGCGGACTGGGTGCTTCTGGACATGGAGCATGCGCCCAACGACCTGTCGATGATGCCCGATCAGCTTCGCGCCGCGCGCGGGGGCGGTGCGGAGCCGGTCGTGCGGCCGCCATTCTCGGAACAGGTGGTGACAAAGAGGTTGCTGGACATCGGGGTGCGTTCGCTGATGTTCCCGATGATCCAGAACGCCGACATGGCGGCCGAGGCGGTGTCGTGGACCCGCTATCCGCCCCATGGCGTGCGGGGCCATTCGGGAACGATCCGCGCCAACAATTACGGGCGGCAGACGGATTACCTGCAGACCTATGCGCGCGATCTCTGCGTGATCGTGCAGGTCGAGACGCCCGAGGCCATCGCCAACATCCCCGCCATCGCCGCGGTCGAGGGCGTGGACGCGATCTTCATCGGGCCGGGGGACCTCGCCTCGTCGATGGGGCAGGTGGGCAACGTTGCCGACCCAGACGTGCAGGCCGAGATCCGGCGCGCGACAGATGCCGTCCACGCGGCCGGAAAGGCGGTGGGCATCCTGGGCTACGGGGAGGACGCGACACGGCGCTATCATGCGGCCGGGATCGAGTTCGTGGCGATCGCCGGCGACGCCTGGCTGCTGGTCCGGTCGATGGGACAGATGCTGCGCACCGCGCGCGAGGACGATCAGAACCCGACCGGCGACGGTCCGGCGAAAGGAGACAAGGCATGACCGACCACCGCAAGACATCATCGGACCTGCGGAGTTCGCGGTGGTTTGGTCCGGACGATCTTCGGAGTTTCGGGCACCGGTCGCGGATGATGCAGCTTGGGTATTCCGAGGATGACTTCATGGGTAAGCCTCTGATCGGCGTGCTCAACACGTGGTCCGAGATCAATTCCTGCCACAGCCATTTCCGCGAGCGGGCGGGGGACGTGAAGCGGGGCGTGGCGCAGGCGGGCGGCTTCGCGGTCGAGATGCCGGCGCTGAGCGTGGACGAGAGCTTCACCAAGCC
>NZ_FOGU01000010.1 GCF_900111315.1 Tranquillimonas rosea | reverse complement strand
TTTTGCGGTCAGGTATTCCTGAGTGCCGCGCGGGAAGCGGTGTTGGTAGAAGTCGATGATCATCTCGTTTTCCTCTTCGGTGAACACCTGATCGGAGCTAAGCGCCTCCATGATTTCGCTGCTGCGGGATTAGGACATCTTGGCGTAGTGCTTTTCCGCTGGTCTTGCCCTCGTTTCGCCGGACACTCAGGCCGTTGCGGTTTGAGCTTGGATGAACTCGCGAGGCGAGCGAAATCGGTCCGAAGCGGCCCACCCTTCCTGTTTTTCTGCCCGTAAAGACAACCCGCCTGATCCACCGCCGCGCCCCGGAAGGATCGACAACCGGGTGAAGCTCGTTGCCGTCGCCATGACGCCCGGACCCGAGATTCTCGACCAGCTTCTTCGTGAGTTTGCCTGACAGAGCCATGCGGCATCGCACCACGATCCATACCACACAGCGAGCGTAAATTGGCGCGATTGAGAATAACTGAAATCAGGGCTCCGCCACGATTTATTCAGCCAAATCAATTCAATACGGCAACCACGATCGATGGGTGGAGCTGAATGAGATCGCGAGGTGGCGGAGGAGGTGGGATTCGAACCCACGGTGCGCTTTCACGCACGCCGGTTTTCAAGACCGGAGCATTCGACCGCTCTGCCACTCCCCCGCGGCCGGAGTCCGATAGCCGGGTCCGCCTGATTCTGGAAGGCGGTCCGCATGGCGGATCGCTGCGCCCGCGTGCGGGCGGTCTTTCCTTGGTGGAACGGCCCCGCTAGACTAAGCGCGACGCGCGGAGGCCCCGGACGAAGGCCCCGACGACGGCGAGCAAAACGGACCGGAAACAACCGGACCGGCAACGAGACGCGCGGGGACGACCGCGCCGGCATGGGGGCGAGACGATGGCACGGTATCCGGCACGAGTGACGTTGATCGCCATCGGTGCGCTCGTTGCCCTATCCGCCTGCGGCGGGGCCGATCTGCCGGGCTTTCTCGGCGGCGGTAAGAGCGAGGGGGGCGGATCGGCCGACGAGGTGACGCGCTCGACTCGCCTCGTCGAGCGTGATGTCGAGGCGCCCGACGCGTTCCAGGTGACCGAGCCGGCCCTGTGGGACGGGCGCCCGTCGCTCGGCGGTGTCTGGGTCGCCCATCCTGATGTCACCGATCCCGAACGCGTCATCATCCGCAACGAGACCAACGACCAGTTCGTCATCGGCGCCCTCTTCAAGCGCGAGCGCGAGACGCCGGGACCGCGGCTCCAGCTGTCGTCCGACGCCGCCGAGGCGCTCGGCGTGCTGGCCGGCCAGCCCGTGCAGGTCAACGTGACCGCCCTGCGTCGCGAGGAGAGCGGCGAAGAGACGGCCGAGGCCGCGACTGGCGCGGAGGGGCCGTCGCTGCCGGCGCCCGAGGCTGTCGAAACCGCGGCCCTGGACGCGCCGGAGGCCGCGCAGGCACCTGACCCCGCGCCCGCGGCAGCCGAACCGGCGGCGCCAGCCCCGGAGGCGACCCCGGCGCCGAGCGCCGCCGGGAGCCCGCTCGACCGGCCCTACATCCAGATCGGCATCTTCAGCGTCGAGCAGAATGCCGACAACACGGCCACATCGCTGCGCCGGACCGGGATCGTGCCTACGATCAAGAAGCAGACGAGCCAGGGCCGGACATTCTGGCGCGTCACCGTGGGTCCGACCGCGAGCGAAAGCGAACGGGCCGACATTCTCGACAAAGTGAAAGAGCTGGGCTTTTCAGATGCGTACTACGTGTCAAGCTGACCGCCCAGACCGAATACCGGAGACGCAATGACCCACCGCATCACGGCCGCCCTCGCCGCCATCGCGATGGCCGCGCTCACCGCGCTGCCGGCCCAGGCCTTCGAGACGACGGCGCGCGCCGCGTATGTCTACGACATGACGACGGGCACCGAGCTTCTGGCCAAGAACGCGAACGAACCCCTGCCTCCGGCCTCGATGTCGAAGCTGATGACGCTGAACATGCTGTTCGAAGCACTGCATGACGGCCGCGTGACGATGGACACCCGGTTCGGCGTCTCCAGCCACGCGGCCTCGATGGGCGGGTCGACCATGTATCTCGACGAGCGGGACCGCCCCACGGTCGAGCAGTTGATCCAGGGCATCATCGTGCAGTCCGGCAACGACGCTTGCGTGGTGGTGGCCGAGGGCCTTGCCGGAACCGAGGACGCCTTCGCCGACCTGATGAACGAACGGGCCGAGGATATCGGGCTCGACGATTCCCACTTCGCCAACGCGAGCGGCTGGCCCGACCCCGAGCATCGGATGAGCATGGAGGATCTCGCGACGGTCGCCGCCCGACTGGTCACCGAATTCCCCGAGCTCTATGGCTACTTCGCGCAGAAGGAGTTCGGCTTCGATGGCCGGGCGCCGCAGAACCGGTTCAACCGCAATCCGCTGCTGGGCCTCGGCATCGGCGCCGACGGGCTCAAGACCGGGCACACGCAGGAGGCCGGCTACGGCCTCGTCGGATCGGCCGCGCAGGGGGACCGCCGCGTGGTGTTCGTGCTCTCCGGGCTCGACAGCGCCGGCGCGCGGGCGCAGGAATCCGAGCGCATCGTCAACTGGGCCTTCCGCCAGTTCGTCGAAAAGACCGTTGCCGAGGAAGGGCAGCGTGTCGCGACCGCCGATGTCTGGCTCGGCAACACCAACGAGGTCGAACTGGTCGTCTCCGAGAATGTCTCGATGCTGGTCCCCGCGACGAAGCAGGACGACATCACCGCGCGCGCCGTGTTCGACAGCCCGATCGAGGCGCCGCTCGCCGCGGGGCAGAAGATCGGCGAACTTGTGATCACGCTCGAAGGGCTCCCCGAGACACGCGTGCCGCTGACCACGGCCGAGGCGGTCCCACGCGGCGGCTTCGTGCCGCGACTCAAGACGGCGGCGGGTGTCCTGATGCGGCGGTGGGGCGTCGAGGCGCAGCCGCTGCAGTGACGGCGCGCGGCCTCTTCGTCAGTTTCGAGGGGATCGACGGCTCGGGCAAGTCCACCCAAGCGCGGCGGCTGGCAGAAACGCTTCGGGCCGAGGGGCGCAACGTGGTGCTGACGCGCGAGCCGGGCGGAAGCCCGGGCGCCGAGGAGATCCGGGCGCTGCTGCTGCAGGGCGACCCGGACCGCTGGTCGCCCGAGACCGAGATCCTGCTTTTCACCGCAGCGCGCCGCGACCATCTCGAGCGTGTGATCCGCCCTGCGCTGGCCGAGGGCAAGATCGTTATCTGCGACCGCTTCGCCGACAGCACGCGTCTCTACCAGGGTCTGCGCGGCAGCGACCTACGCGCCAAGGTCGATGCCCTGCACGACCTGATGATCGGCGTCGAGCCCGACCTGACCCTGCTGATCGACATGGAGCCGGCGGAAGGGCTGAAGCGGGCGCTGGCCCGTCACGGCCCCGAAGCGCGGTTCGAGGGATTCGGCGAGGCGTTGCAGACCCAGATGCGCCAGGGCTTCCTGGACCTCGCCGCGGCGGCGCCCCAACGGTTCCGCCTGATCGACGGCGCCCGGAGCGAGGACGCCGTGGCAAGCGACTGCGCCACGGCGCTGGCCGAGGTGATGGCATGAGCGAGGACGACGACCGCCCGGAACCCGACCGCGCCCCGGACGCCCCGCATCCCCGAGAAACACGCGACCTTATCGGGCAGGAACCGGCCGAGAGGGCGTTCCTCGACGCGTTCGGCGCGGACCGCCTGCATCACGCCTGGCTGATCACCGGCCCGCGCGGGGTGGGCAAGGCGACGCTTGCCTGGAAGATCGCCCGGTTCCTCCTGTCGCAGCCGGCCCCCGGTGCCGGGTCCGGTCTTTTCGGGGCGCCCGAGACACCCGACACCCTGGACCTGCCCGACGATCACCCCGCGGCCCGGCAGACCCGTGCCCTGTCAGCGCCGGGCCTGTTCCTGTTGCGCCGCGCCTGGGACGACAAGGCCAAGCGGCTGCGAACTCAGATCACCGTGGACGAGGCGCGGCGGCTCAAGGGGTTCCTGTCGATGTCGTCGGCCGAGGGCGGGCGGCGCGTCGTCATCGTCGATGCCGCCGACGAAATGAACGTCAGCGCCGCGAACGCGATCCTCAAGCTGCTCGAGGAACCGCCCGCGCGGACGACGCTGCTTCTGGTGGCCCACGCGCCCGCGCGGCTTCTGCCGACGATCCGCTCGCGCTGTCGCGAACTGCGCTGCACGCCGCTCACGCCGCCGGACATGGCGCGGGCGCTGGAGCAGGCCGGCGAGACGCCCGAGGACCCGGCCGCGCTGGCCGAGCTCAGCGGCGGATCGGTGGGCGAGGCGCTGCGGCTTCTGCACCTGGGCGGGCCCGACATCTACGCCGGTCTCGTGGGGCTGTTGCAGGATGCGCCGCGGATGGACCGCGCGGCGGCGATCCGGCTGGCCGACAGCATGGCAGGCCGGGGCAAGGAAGAGCGGTTCAACGTCTATCTCCGCCTCGCCGACCGCCTGCTGGCGCGGCTGGCGCGGGCGGGCGCCGGCCTGCCCCCCACGGCCGAGGCCGTTCCGGGCGAGGCGGCGCTGCTGGCGCGGCTGTCTCCGGACCATGTCAGCGCCCGGCACTGGGCCGACCTGCAGCAATCGCTCAGCGCGCGAGCGCAGCACGGGCGGGCGGTCAACCTTGACCCTTCGGCGCTGGTCTTAGATATGGTGCTCAAGATGAACGACACGGCGGGCAGGCTCGCCGCGCACGCTTAGGCAGGCTCCATGACGCACCCGCAGATCACCGACAGCCATTGCCACCTCGATTTTCCGGACTTCGATGACGAGCGTCAGGCCGTCATCGACCGCGCGCGCGAGGCGGGCGTCGCCCGGATGGTCACCATCTGCACCAAGCTGCGCAACGCGCCGCAGGTGCAGGCCCTGGCCGAGGCGCACGCGCCGGTATTCTGGGCCGCCGGCACCCACCCGATGAGCGCCGCGGACGAGCCGATGGCGACCGTCGACGAACTGGTCGCCCTCGCCCGGCACCCGAAATTCGTCGGCATCGGCGAAAGCGGGCTGGACTATCACTACACCGCCGAAAGCGCCGAGGTGCAGCGCGAAAGCCTCCGCCTGCACATCGAGGCCGCGCGCCGGACCGGGCTGCCGCTGATCATCCATGCCCGCGACGCCGACGAGGACATGGCCCGCATCCTCAGCGAGGAATACCGCGCCGGCGCCTATTCCTGCGTGATGCACTGCTTTTCGTCGGGGGCCGCGCTGGCGGAAACCGCGCTGGACCTCGGCTTCTACCTGTCGATGTCGGGCATCTCGGCCTTCCCCAAGTCGAAGGACCTGCGCGCGATCTTCGCCGCCGCGCCGCTCGAACGCATCCTCGTGGAGACGGACAGCCCCTATCTCGCGCCGCCGCCGCACCGGGGCAAGCGGAACGAGCCGGCCTATACCGCCCATACCGCGCGGGTCGGGGCCGAGGTCTTCGGGCTGGACTATGCCGATTTCGCCAAGGCGACCGAGGCCAATTTCGAGCGTCTCTTCTGGAAGGCCGCCGCCTGGGCCAAGGCGGCCTGATGGCAGAATTGCGATTCACGATCCTGGGCTGCGGCTCGTCCGGCGGCGTGCCCAGGCTTGGCAACAACTGGGGCGACTGCGACCCCGACGATCCGCGCAACTCCCGCCGGCGCTGCTCGATGCTGGTCGAGCGCGAGGGCGACGAGGGCACGACGCGGGTGCTGATCGACACCTCGCCCGACCTGCGCAGCCAGCTGCTGGATGTCGGGGTCGGCACGCTCGACGCGGTTGTCTACACCCATTCGCACGCCGACCATGTCCACGGGCTCGACGATCTGCGGATGATCGTCTTCAACACCAAGGAGCGCCTGCACGTCTGGGCCGACGGGGATACGCAGAACGACCTCTATTCGCGCTTCGGCTACGCCTTCATGCAGCCCGAGGGCTCCCCCTATCCGCCCATCCTCGAGATGCACACGATCGAGGGCGACGTCACGATCAGCGGCGCCGGTGGGTCGATCACGCTGGAGCCGTTCAAGGTGAACCACGGCGCCATCGATGCGCTCGGCTTCCGGATCGGCGATCTTGCCTACCTGCCCGACGTGGCCGAAATCCCCGAGCATGTCTGGCCGCAGCTGCAGGACCTCGACTGCTGGGTGCTGGACGCGCTGCGGCGGACGCCCCACCCGACCCACGCACATCTCGACCAGGCGCTCGAATGGATCGAGCGCGCCGCCCCGCGCCGCGCCGTCCTGACTAACATGCACATCGACCTCGACTACGCGACGGTGGCGGACGAGACGCCCGAATACGTGACCCCCGCCCACGACGGCATGGTCATCACCTATAGTGAGTAACCCGATGCCGCGCGCCGTCCCATGCAGGCCCTGATCGAAGTCATCCTGCCGGTCTTCCTGGTGATCGGCTTCGGCTACGTGGCGGTCTGGCGCGGCCTGTTCACGGATGCGCATACCGACGGGCTGATGAAGTTCACCCAGAACTTCGCCATCCCCTGCCTGTTGTTCCGCGCCATCGCCGAGATCGACCTGGGCCAGGAATTCGACCTGTCGCTCCTTGCTGCCTTCTATGTCGGCGCGACCTCCGGCTTCCTCTTCGGGCTGTTGGGTGGGCGCTATGTCTTCGGACGCGCATGGAAGGATGCCGTCGCCTTCGGCTTCTGCGGGCTGTTCTCGAACTCGGTCCTGCTGGGCCTGCCGATCGCGGAGCGCGCCTTCGGCACCGAGGCGCTGCGCTTCAACTATGCCATCGTCGCGATCCATGCGCCGTTCTGCTACGGGCTGGGGATGACGGTGATGGAGGTCGTCCGCAATCGCGGCGGCCGTCCGCGGGACACGGCGCTGCGCGTGCTGAACGCGATGTTCCACAACGCGCTGGTCATCGGCATTGCCCTGGGCTTTGTCGTGAACCTCTCGGGCATCGCGATCCCCGGCGTGATCAACTCGGCGCTCGACCTGATGATCCGGGCCGCCCTGCCCGCCGCGCTGTTCGGGCTGGGCGGGGTTCTCGTGCGCTACCGTCCCGAGGGCGACCTGCGCGCAATCGCCTGGGTCTGCGCCGCCTCGCTGCTGCTGCATCCCGGCGTCACCTACCTTCTGGGGCTCAGCTTCGGGCTCGGCACCGATGCGCTGCGCGCGGCGGTCATCACCGCGGCCATGGCGCCGGGGGTGAACACGTACATCTTCGCCAACATGTACGGCGCCGCCCGGCGGGTGGCGGCCTCCGGCGTGCTCGTGGGGACAGGCGCATCGATCCTCACCGTCTGGCTCTGGCTGTCGATCCTGCCCTGATCAGGAAAAAGGGGCGCCGCCCGACGGCAGCGCCCCAAGTTTTCCGGTCGGCAAGGCCAGTGGTCAGCCGGGCGACATGCCGCGCAACTTCTCGGACCGGCGCCGCAGCAGCTCGACCGTGGTCAGAAGCAGGATCGAGATCGTCACGAGGATCGTCGCGACTGCCAGGATCGTCGGCGAAATCTGCTCGCGCAGGCCGGTGAACATCTGCCACGGCAGCGTCTGCTGCCCCGCCGAGCCGACGAACAGGACGACGACCACCTCGTCGAAGGACGTGATGAAGGCGAAGAGACCGCCCGAGATAACGCCGGGCAGGATCAGCGGCATCTGGATCTTGAAGAAGGTCCGCACCGGCCCCGCCCCCAGGTTGGCCGACGCCCGGACAAGGGACTGATCGAAACCCACCAGCGTCGCCGTCACCGTGATGATGACGAACGGGATCCCCAAGGCCGCGTGTGCCAGGACGACTCCGACATACGTCCCCTGCAGACCGATCCGGCTGTAGAAGAAGTACATCCCCGCGGCCGAGATGATCAGCGGCACGATCATCGGCGAGATCAGGATCGCCATGATCGCGCGCCGCGCCGGCACATGCGGCTGGCTCAGCCCGACGGCCGCCAGCGTGCCCAGCCCCACCGCCAGCAGCGTCGCCACCGGCGCGATCTGGAGCGAGTTCCGAAGCGCCTGCTGCCAGTCGTCCGAGGTGAAGAAGTCGCGGTAGTGCTTGAGCGAGTAGGCCTCGGGATCGAGCGCGATCATCCCCGGCGTGAACGTGAAGAAGTTCTCGGCGTTGAAGCTCAGCGGGATGATCGTGATGATCGGCGCGATCAGGAAGAAGAAGATCAGACCGCAGATCACCAGATAGGCATAGTGCCAGATCTTCTGACCGGTGGAGGCATAGGGCGGAAGTTCGATGGCCATGTCGATGTCTCCTTAACCGAGGCTCACGTTGTCGATCCCGACGATCCGGTCATAGAGCCAGTATAGCACCACGACGACGACCAGCAGGATCGACCCCAGGGCGGCCGCGAGGCCCCAGTTGAGCGAGGTCGAGATGTGATAGGCGATCCGGTTCGAGATGAACGTGCCCGTCGTGCCGCCCACCAGTTCCGGCGTGATGTAGTAGCCGATGGACAGGATGAAGACGAGGATGCAGCCCGCCCCGATGCCGGGGATGCTCTGCGGGAAGTAGACCCGGCGGAACGCGGTGAAGTTCGTCGCCCCGAGGGATTTCGCGGCCCGCATGTAGCTTGGCGGGATCGTCTTCATCACCGAGTAGAGCGGCAGGATCATGAATGGCAGCAGGATGTGGGTCATCGCCACGATGGTGCCGAACTGGTTGTTGATCATCTGAAGGCGCGCATCGTCGCCGACGATGCCGATCCACACGAGGACGTCGTTGATTACGCCCTGTTGCTGCAGCAGCACCTTCCAGGCGCTCGTCCGCACCAGCAGCGACGTCCAGAACGGCAGCAGCACCAGGATCAGCAGCAGGTTCGACGTGCGCATCGGCAGGTTCGACAGCAGGTAGGCGATCGGATAGCCGAGCGCGATGCACGAGAACATGATGACCATCGACATGAACAGCGTCCGCTTGAACAGCAGGCCGTAGATGCGCTGGTCCTCGGGTTGGCGCTCGACGCCGTCGGGCGTCAGTTGCAGGTCTGCCGCCGCCAGGAAGTAGCCCGAGGTATAGGGCGAAGAGAATGCCTCGATCGTGCCCCAGGTCTCGGCGCTGCCCCAGTCTTCGTCGATGTCGAGGAAGGTCTGGCGCATGTCGGTCGTCTCGAACCCATCGACCGCCTGCGCGGCCTGCTCGATCAACTCGGCGCTCTGGCCCGAGAACCGGTCGGCGGCGTCGGTATAGGTGGACAGGTCCTCGTAAAGCGTGAGGTACGTTATGTTCCAGGGTTCCTCGCCCGTGGGCGCTTCGCCATTCTGTTCGCGCATAACGCGGGCGAACTGCTGGAACATCTCCGAGGTCTGCGGCAGCACGTCCGACACGCCATCGCGAAGCTCGAAGCTCGGCGGCATCTCGTCGAAGAACATGCCGCCCTCGTCGGCCCGCGCCTGCCACTCGCGCGCCTCCGAGAGATAATCCTCCGAACCCATCAGCGTGGCCCAGGTCATCGGCTCTTCCCAGGCCTCGTCCAGCTCGATGAACTGGTCGGCATAGAGCTCGCCCACGTCGTCAACGTCGCGCCCGGTCTGGCGGAAGAGCGAGGAAATACCCGTGGTCTCGTAATTCAGGCGGCTGCCGAGGCGAGTGTGGGTCTTTTCCTCGACGGCGACGATCATGTCGCGGGCGAGCGCATCGAAGACGCGCTCGTCCGGCACCTCCTGCCCGTCCCAGTCGTCCAGCGCGGCCACGGTCCGCGGCAGCGTCTCGGTGACGATCTGGTTCTCGACCGACCGGAACAGCATGTCCGCGATCGGCGCGATGAACGTCACCAGCACGAAGATCAGAAGCGGCGCGATCAGGCCCAGGGCGCGCAGCTTTTCGCGGCGCAGGGCGCGGTGCAGCGAGGCCTTGAGCGGCTTGCCGTCGGCGGCCAGGACCGGCCCGTCTTCGGCCCGGTCGGCATTGCGGATCGCGTTGTCGGGCGTCGCGCCCGTGACTTGGTCCGGCCCGGTGGTTGAATCGGTCATGATCTGGCCTCCTCTGCGCGTGCATTGGCCACGATCCGGGCCGCGGTCGTTGTCATGTGTCGGTCGGGGCGGCGGGCGGCACGGCTCATTCGGCGCCCTCCACGAGGATGATGTCGCTTTCCGATGTGCGCCGCCGGATCTCGGCGACTTCCTGGTACTCTGGCGAGTGGAAAGCGGCCCGCGCAGCCTCGAAGCTCGGGAACTCGATGACGACGTGGCGGTCCTTCACCGGACCTTCCGGGGCTTCGCTGGCCCCGCCGCGGACGATGAAGCGCCCGCCGTAGCTTTCGAGGATCGGCGTGTCGCGCCGCACGTACTCGGCATAGGCGTCGGGATCGGTCACCGAGATATGTCCGATGATGTAGCCTTTTGGCATCTCGCCCGCGCCCCCTTCTGCGAACTGGTCGAATGGCCGGGCGGCCGGTGCCGCCCGGCGGTGCGGCGCGCCCAGACGGGGCGCGCCGGTCATAGGCTTACTGCGACAGCCAGGCCTGGAACTTCGCGTCGAGATCGTCGCGATAGTCGGCCCACCACTCGTAGTTGTAGACGAACACGTTCTCGGCGTTGTCCGGCGCGGTCGGCATGTGCGGCGCCATGTCGACGCCCAGCTCGGCATGCTCGCCGACCAGCGGGGCCGAGCTTTCGCGCGCGGGGCCGTAGCTGATGTAGGCGGCCTGGTCGGCCAGACGCTGCGTGTCGGTCGCGAAGTAGAGGAAATCCAGCACCCGGGCCAGACGCTCGTCCGGGAGACCCTCGGGGATGATCCAGCCGTCGATGTCGAACACCTGGGCGTCCCACAGCATGCCGATCGGCTGGTCCTGCTCGACGATCGCCGAGAACCAGCGGCCGTTGTAGGACGAGCCGATCACGGCCTCACCGTCGGCCAGAAGCTGCGGCGGCTCGGCGGCGGCGCTCCACCAGATCGTCTGGTCCTTGATCGCGTCGAGCTTGGCGAAGGCGCGGTCCTGACCTTCCTCGGTCTCGAGGACCTCGTAGATCTCGTCCTTCGGCACGCCGTCGCAGAGCAGCGCCCATTCCATGTTGTTGATCGGGCGACGCTCGAGCGTGCGGGTGCCCGGGAACGTCTCGGTGTCGAACAGCGCGCAGATATCCGACGGCGTCTCGCCGCCCCATTCCTCGACGTCGGTGCGGTAGGCCGCCGTGGTCGAGTAGACGATCTGCGGGATGAAGCAGTCGCTGACGATCAGGTCGCCGAAGTCCTCGGACGCCGACATGCCGTTCTCGCCCTCGGCGAGGATCTCGTCATGGTCGACCTCCATCGCGAGGCCTTCGTCGCACAGGCGGATGGCGTCCGACGCGACGACGTCGACGAGATCCCAAGTGATGTTCCCGGCCTCGTTCATCGCGCGCAGCTTGGCCACCGCCTCGGGCGAGCTCTCGTCCCAGACGATCTCGACGTCGGAGTTGGCCTCCATGTAGGGCTCGGCATAAGCGTTCTGCTGGCTGCTCTGGTAGGCGCCGCCCCAGCTGACGAGCGTCATGTCGTCGGCCATCTCCATGTCCTGCGCGATGGCACCGCAGGCCATGGCCGACACGGCGCCCGTGCTCAGAAGAAGTGTCTTAAGTTTCATTTCGAATCTCTCTCCTTGTGGTTCGCCCGTTCTTGGTGGTCGTCCCCTGCCCCCGGGCAGGCACAGGGGGTGGCGCGTCGGGACGTCCTCAGACGTCGAGCGCGCGGCAATCGTCCGGCAGCCATCCGATCTCGATGGTCTCGCCTGGCTTCAGACGCGGCTGGTCGGGGGCGTTGCGCGTCTTGACGATGAAGTCGTCGCGCCCGGCCACCCGAAGCCGCGTGCGGTAGATGTCGCCCATGTAGATGAACTCGAGCACCTCGGCCTTGAGCGTATGGGCTCCCTCGCCCAGGCGGGCGAGATTGGTCTCGACCCGCTCGGGACGGATAGAGACGACCGTCTTCTGGCCGGGGCGGTCGACGTTGACGGGCACCGCGTCGATCGTCTCGCCGTTCGCCAGCTTCACGGTGCAGCGCGAGCCGCTCATCTCCTCGACGGTGCCCTGCAGCGTGTTGTTCTCGCCGATGAACTGCGCGACGAAGCTGTTCTCCGGCTGCTCGTACAGCACGTCCGGCGAGGCCAGCTGCTGAATCCGGCCGTCGTCGAACACCGCCACGCGATCCGACATCGTCAGGGCCTCGGTCTGGTCGTGGGTGACGTAGACGACGGTGATGCCCAGGTCGTGCGCGAGGCGGCTGATCTCGAACTGGAGCGTCTCGCGCAGCTGCTTGTCGAGCGCGCCCAAGGGCTCGTCCATCAGCACCAGCTCGGGCTCGAACACCAGCGCCCGCGCCAGGGCGATCCGCTGTTGCTGGCCCCCGGACAGCTGGGTGGGCCGGCGTCCGCCGAAATCGCCCATCTGCACCATGTCGAGCGCGCGCTTGATCTTCTCCTCGCGCTCGGACTTGCCGATCTTGCGCACCTCGAGCGGGAAGGCGAGGTTTTCCTGCACCGTCATGTGCGGAAACAGCGCGTAGTTCTGAAAGACCATCCCGATGCCGCGCTTATGCGGGGGGATGTTGTTGATCTCGCCCCCGTCGAGGCGGATTTCGCCGTGCGTCGCCGTCTCGAAGCCTGCGAGCATCATCAGGCAGGTGGTCTTGCCCGACCCCGAGGGCCCCAACATCGTCAGGAATTCGCCCTTGCCGATCGAGAGGTTGAGATCCTTCACGACCAACGTCTCGCCATCATAGCTCTTCTGGACGCGATCGAACTCGACGAATGCGTCTGCGGTGTCCGTGGCTGGCACCCCGATCTCCCTGTTGTTCTCGGCAGTTTTCTGCCGTTCTGTATTTGAATCAACTAAACCCAATGCTTCGCCGCATTGCAACATTGCCGTCGGGAAATTCGCGGAACCGGCCGGAGTCCGGGACAATCGCCGGGTAGAGACGCCTTTTCGGTCGATTCGACCGCGATTTGCGCCGATACCCCCATGGGAAACGAGACCACTGGACACGCCCTCCTGCCCCTCTAGCGTGCGACAAACCGACCCGACCGAAGGAGCCCCGAGACATGCCGCAGACAGGTGACCCAGAGGCAACCGGGGTGATCTTCGATCTCGACGGGACGCTGATCGACAGCGCGCCCGACATCCACGCCGCGGGGAACGCCGTGCTCGCGGACGAGGGCCTTCCCGGCGTGACGCTGGCCCAGGCGACGGCGATGATCGGTGCCGGCACGCCCACCTTCGTCGCGCGGCTGGCCAACGCGGCAGGCGTCGGAAACGATACCGAACGGCGCGACCGGATGTACCGGAACTTCATGGAGCGCTATCTTGGCGCGCATGAATTGACGCGCCTCTATCCCGGCGTCGCGGCGGCCCTCTCCGCGCTTCGCGAGGCGGGGCACCGGCTGGCGATCTGCACAAACAAGCCCGAAGCCCCCGCCCGGACGGTGGTGGAGGCCCTGGGGCTGTCCGAGCATGTCGGTGCGCTGATCGGCGGGGACAGCCTGTCGGTCAAGAAGCCCGACCCGGCCCCCCTGCACGCCGCGGCCCGTGCGATCGGGGTGCAGCGGGCTATCTTCGTCGGCGACAGCGAGATCGATGCGGAAACGGCCCAGGCCGCCGGCGTCACCTTCGCGCTGTTCACCCGAGGCTATCGCAAGACACCAGTCGATCGGATCGCACACGACGTCGCCTTCGACGATCACGGCGATCTGGCGGGGCTGCTCGCCCGCATCGGCTGACGCTGACTGGGAAGAAATTTGGTGCGGTCGAGAAGACTCGAACTTCCACGGGTTTTACCCCACAGCGACCTCAACGCTGCGCGTCTACCAATTCCGCCACGACCGCACTTGTCTTGGCCCGCGCTTCCTAGCGAAGTCGCGGGCGCTTGTGAAGGGCGATTTTTGCACCTTTCGCCACGTCGGCTCACGGACGCGCCGGGGCGCGTCCGTGCCGGTGCTATTGCGCCGCGCTGAAGGTCGGCAGGGCGGCGTTCTGCGGCGTCATCTCGGGCAACGCCGCCTCGTCCGGGGCGCCCAGTTGCCGGGTCGCGGCACGGATCAGCTCGACACGGTCCGGTTGACCGGGGGCGAAGACGGCGGTGCCGCCGTCGGCCGCGCTCAGCCCGTCCTCGTACCAGTCCATCGCCAGGTCCATGCGCCGGCTCGAGCCGAATCCCTGGCTCAGGTGATGGCCGACGAGTTCGCCGTATCCCTTCTCGCCCAGCGTCACGAGAATCAGCGCGGCGCCGAGCGCCACGTCCATGTCGTCGGTCCGATAGCCTTCGGACAGGCACACCTTGGCGGTGGCGGCGAGGTCGTTCGTCGGCACGCCGGTGGACAGGACGAAGGCCGACACGCCACGCACGACATCGTCACGCTCCTGCACCGACAGGGCGGCCACGTGCGGCGCCATCTCGTTGCCGTAGGCGGTGCAATGCTCGGAGATCTGCGCCGGTGCCGCCTGCAGGCCCTTCGCCATCTCTTCGCCGGTAGCGATGGCATAGGTGCGGGCAAGGCAGAACTGCTCGTTCAGCGCCACGTTGGGATCGGTCAGGGTCGAGACGGTCGTGAACCCGCCGTTCGTGTTGGTCAGAAGGCTGACGGTGTTGCAGTGCGACGCGAGCGAGGCCTGCATGGTCGCGCCGCCGAACAGGTTCGGCAGGCCGGCCGGCGCCTCGGCCTCTTCGATTTCGGCCTCGGGCGTGGCGGCCTCGCCCGCGCCGGCAATCATGGTGGTGGTCGTCGTCGTCACCGCGCCGGTGGCGGCGGTCATCGGGGCGGCCGGGATTGCCGGGGCGACGACCGCGGTGGTCATCTGCTGCTGAGGCGCCAGGGGGACGCCGGCCATCTCGGCGCGGTAGGCCTTGAGCAGGCCACGGGTGCCGTCAGCCGTTATCGCGATCCGCTGCGCGGTGGCCGGTCCGCCGGCCTGCGCGCGGTTGTACGAATCGACCAGGAGCGATTGCTCGAACGGCGTCAGCTGCCCGGTCGCCGGATAGCCCATATACGCCTGGTAGCGCGAGATCGCGGCACGGGACTGCTTGCCGAGCTGGCCGTCGACGCTTCCAGCATTGAAGCCGAAATAGTTCAGCGACGTCTGAAGCTGGCGACCTTCCTGCGTCGCGGGCAGACGCGGGCGGTAGGTCTTGGTCGAACTGCGCGTCCGGGTCGGCGCCGCGCGATAGGTGCGCTGCGGCTGCTGTTTCGCAGCGTGGTTCACGATCGCCCCCACGATCGCGCCGGCAACGAAATCGCCCGCATCGGCATCGGCGCGCGGTGCGGGCCCGAGGACGAGCGCGGCGGCGACGCCGCAGAACAGAAGTGACTTGGCTTTCATATCGGTCTCCGGGAAATAGCTGGCAGCGGTAATAATGCCGTGAGCCTAGCACACTCGGGACCGCCGCGCGCCTTCTTTATTGACGCTGGGTCAAACAACGGCGGCGGATTGCAATCCTCCGTGCCACCGGGGCACAAGAGCGCCACGGCAGGAAAGGCGGATGATGGTCGATTGGGTGGTGACGGACGAGCTTGTCCCCTATGCGGACGCGGTCGAGCGGATGGAGACGCTGGCCGCCGGCATTCGCGCGGGCACCGAGCCCGAGACGATCTGGCTGCTGGAACACCCGCCGCTCTATACCGCCGGCACCTCGGCCCGGCGCGAGGACCTCGTCGATCCCGACCGGTTCCCGGTGCATGCCGTGCGCCGCGGGGGGCAGTACACCTATCACGGTCCCGGACAGCGGGTCGCCTACGTCATGCTGGACGTGGGCGCACGCGGGCGCGACGTCCGGCAGTTCGTGCACAGGATGGAATCCTGGGTGATCGCCGCGCTGGCGGAATTCAACGTCACGGGCGAGATCCGCGACGGCCGGGTCGGCGTCTGGGTGCCGCGCCCCGAGAAGCCGCCGCTCCCCGACGGCACCCCGCGCGAGGACAAGATCGCCGCCATCGGCGTGCGGCTGAAGAAGTGGGTCAGCTTCCACGGGCTGTCGATCAACGTTGAACCGGACCTGTCGCATTTCGACGGTATCGTGCCCTGCGGCATCCGCGATCACGGCGTGACGAGCCTGGTCGATCTCGGCCTGCCGGTCACGATGAACGACCTCGACGCCGCCCTCAGACGCACCTTCGACGAGGTCTTCGGCGGCTGAACTCGCGGTGCGTCGCGGAGATTGCGGCATTTTTTCCGTCGATGCGGCAAACCGGAACATTGCCCACCGGGTCCGGTCGGCTTAGAACGCCCCAAGCCGAGGGCGGACTCCGAGTCTCGCCTTCCAGCGATATTCGGAACCAGGAGGCACCGCATGGCTGACGCAGCCGTTCACGGGCATGACCATGAAGATCAGCGAGGGTTCTTCACCCGCTGGTTCATGTCCACCAACCACAAGGACATCGGCATCCTCTATCTGCTGACGGCGGGCCTGGCCGGCTTCATCTCGGTCGCGTTCACCGTCTACATGCGGATGGAACTGATGGAGCCCGGCGTCCAGTACATGTGCATGGAGGGCGCGCGCCTTCTTCCGGCCGCGGTCGAGGACTGCACGCCCAACGGCCACCTCTGGAACGTGATGATCACCGCGCACGGCATCCTGATGATGTTCTTCGTGGTCATTCCCGCCCTGTTCGGCGGCTTCGGCAACTACTTCATGCCGCTGCAGATCGGCGCGCCGGACATGGCGTTCCCGCGGATGAACAACCTCAGCTACTGGCTGTTCGTGGCCGGCACGACGATGGCCGTCGTCTCGGTCTTCGTGCCGGGCGGCAACGGCCAGCCGGGCTCGGGCCTGGGCTGGGTGCTCTATCCGCCGCTCTCGACGCGCGAGGCGGGCTTCTCCACCGACCTGGCGCTCTTCGCGGTGCACCTCTCCGGCGCCTCCTCGATCCTCGGCGCGATCAACATCATCACCACGTTCCTGAACATGCGCGCACCGGGCATGAGCCTGTTCAAGGTGCCGCTGTTCTCCTGGTCGATCTTCGTCACCGCCTGGCTGATCCTCCTGGCGCTGCCGGTTCTCGCGGGCGCGATCACCATGCTGATCACCGACCGCAACTTCGGCACGACGTTCTTCGACCCTGCCGGGGGCGGCGATCCGGTGCTGTACCAGCACATCCTGTGGTTCTTTGGGCACCCCGAGGTCTACATCGTGATCCTGCCGGCCTTCGGCATCATCAGCCACGTCGTCTCGGCCTTCTCGCGCAAGCCGATCTTCGGCTACCTTCCGATGGTCTGGGCGCTGATCGCGATCGGCGTGCTGGGCTTCGTCGTCTGGGCGCACCACATGTACACCGTGGGCATGTCGCTGACCCAGCAGAGCTACTTCATGCTGGCGACGATGGTCATCGCGGTGCCGACCGGCATCAAGATCTTCTCGTGGATCGCGACGATGTGGGGCGGCTCGATCGAGTTCCGGACCCCGATGCTGTGGGCCATGGGCTTCATCTTCCTGTTCACCGTGGGCGGCGTGACCGGCATCGTGCTGAGCCAGGCGGCGGTCGACCGGGCCTACCACGACACCTACTACGTCGTGGCGCACTTCCACTACGTGATGAGCCTCGGCGCCGTGTTCGGCATCTTCGCGGGGATCTACTTCTACTTCCCGAAGATGACCGGCAGGATGTACCCGGAATGGGCCGGCAAGGTTCACTTCTGGACCATGTTCATCGGCTCGAACATCACGTTCTTCCCGCAGCACTTCCTGGGCCGCCAGGGCATGCCGCGCCGTTACATCGACTATCCCGAAGCGTTTTCGCTGTGGCACCACGTCTCGTCGTGGGGCGCCTTCATCAGCTTCGCGAGCTTCGTGTTCTTCATCGGCGTGATCGCCTACTCGCTCTTCAAGGGCCGGCCGCAGACCGAGAACAATCCCTGGGGCGAATACGCGGATACGCTGGAATGGACCCTGCCCTCGCCGCCGCCGGAGCACACCTTCGAGACGCTCCCCAAGCGCGAGGACTGGGACAAGTCGCACGCGCACTGATCAGGGTCCGATGCCCCTGCTCTGGGATCACATGATCGAAGGGGCCCCGGTCACTCAGACCGGGGCCTTTTCACATGAGGGCGGCGCTCCTCTGGCACATGCGCATCTCTGGCCCCACCGCTCGCTTCCCAAGGAAGGCTTCGTGTGGTTCATCGCGATCACCTTCGCGTTGCTGATGGTACCGCTGATCCCCGTCCTCGGGACCGTCGTGCTCTGGGGGCTGCTGCCGTTCCTGCTGGGGGCACTGTGGGCGCTCTACTACTTTCTCCAGCGCTCGTACCGGGACGGCGAGATCCACGAGGAACTGACGCTCTGGTCTGACCGGATCGAGCTGAAACGCACCAATCCGCGCGGCGAGGCGCAGGAATGGCACGCCAATCCCTACTGGGTCCGCGTCGAGTTGCACGAGACGGGAGGGCCGGTGGCCAACTATGTCACCCTCTCGGGCGCAGGGCGCGAAGTCGAGATCGGGGCGTTCCTGAGCGAGGACGAGCGCACCGGGCTCTACGAGCAACTCAAGCGGCTGCTCGGGGGGCTGGCGCCATAGCGACGGAGTGCGGGGGCGCCGCCCCCGTCGCCTGCGGCGACTCCCCCGGGATATTTCCGGACAGAAGAAGCGCGGGTCAGGCGGAGAGGCGTTTCTTGACCCTGGGGCCGACGGCGCCGAAATCCATCTGGCCGGCATGGCGGTCCTTGAGGACGCCCATGACGCGGCCCATGTCGCGGATCGAGCCGGCGTTGGTCTCGGCGATGGCGGTGTCTATCGCGGCGTCGACCTCACCCTCGGACATCTGCCGGGGTAGGAACTCCTGGATGATCTCGATCTCGGTCAGTTCGCGCTCGGCCAGTTCGAGGCGGCCGCCCTCTTCATAGGCGCGCGCGCTTTCCTGGCGCTGTCGGACCATCTTGCCCAGGATGCCGATCACCTCGGCGTCGGTCACGCCGCCATCCTCGCCCTCGCCGCGCAGCGCGATGTCGCGGTCCTTGATCGCGGCGTTGATGAGCCGGAGCGTGCTGAGGCGCGCGGCGTCCTTCTGCTTCATCGCGTCTTTCAATGCCGACGCGACGCGGCTGCGCATGTCCATCTGACTCATCCTTCCGATGCCCGGATCCGGGCGGTTCCACAGCGCTCCGACACTATCGCAATGCCCCGGCGACCACAACGCGGGCCACGATCGCTCAAGGCGGTGATTTCGCGCCGAAACACATCGCCGTGCCTGCCTTGACCGCCGCCCCGCGCGGACATAGGTTCGCGCAGATTTGACCCCACCCAGGAGCCGCCCCATGCCCGCCAGCCCGGCGTCGTCCCGCCCGACCGCCTGCCTCGCCCTCGCCGACGGCACGCTGTTCTACGGCACAGGCTTCGGCGCCACCGGCCAGACCGAGGCGGAGCTGTGCTTCAACACCGCGATGACCGGCTACCAGGAGATCATGACCGATCCCTCCTATGCCGGGCAGATCGTCACCTTCACGTTCCCCCACGTGGGCAATACGGGCGTCAATCCCGAGGATGACGAAACCGCGGAACCCGTTGCCGCAGGGATGGTCGTGAAGTGGGATCCGACCGACCCGTCGAACTGGCGGGCAACCGACCGGCTGGAGGAATGGCTGCGCCGCCGGGGCCGGATCGGGATCGGGGGGCTGGACACACGTCGGCTGACACGCGCGATCCGGCAACAGGGCGCGCCGCATGTCGCGCTGGCCCACGACCCCGAGGGCAATTTCGACATCGAGGCGCTGGTCGCCGCGGCCCGCGCCTTTCCGGGGCTCGTCGGGCTGGACCTGGCGCGGGACGTGACCTGTGCACAGACCTATCGCTGGGACGAGATGCGGTGGGCCTGGCCCGAGGGATATACCCGGCGGGACACGCCGGGGAGGCGGGTCGTGGCGATCGACTACGGCGCCAAGCGGAACATCCTGCGCTGCCTGGCCAGCGCCGGCTGCGACGTCACCGTGCTGCCCGCGACGGCGAGTGCCGACGACGTCCTCGCCCACGATCCCGAGGGGTTGTTCCTGTCGAACGGGCCCGGGGACCCGGCGGCGACCGGCGAATACTCGGTGCCGATGCTGCAGGAGGTGATGGCAAAGCGTGACATGCCGGTCTTCGGCGTCTGCCTGGGCCACCAGATCCTGGCGCTGGCGCTTGGGGCGCGGACGGTGAAGATGAACCACGGCCACCACGGCGCGAACCACCCGGTCAAGGACCTGTCCACCGGCAAGGTCGAGATCACGTCGATGAACCACGGCTTCACCGTGGACAGCCAGACCCTGCCCGACAAGGTGCAGGAGACGCATGTCTCGCTGTTCGACGGCTCGAACTGCGGCATCCGGATGGCCGACCGGCCAGTGTTTTCGGTCCAGTACCATCCCGAGGCCAGTCCCGGCCCGCAGGACAGCTATTACCTGTTCGAGCGTTTCACCAATGCGATGGGCTGAGGCCGCTTAACGCGGCCTTAACCGGCCGGCGGCGAGGCTCTGGGCACCGATGCCCGAGCCAGAAGGCCGCCCATGTTCCGACCCGGTCCGACCCGCCCGCTTCCCGTGTGGGAACGTGCAGACCGCCCGCTTCTGGGCGAGGTCCTGCGGGACGGCGGGCTTCCCGCCGACACGATCGAGAGCGCGCTCGCCCGGCAGGAGCGTGAGGCCGCGCGGCTTGGAGAGATCCTGCTGGCCGAAGGGGCTGTGCGGGCCGAGACCCTGGCGCAGGCCCTGGCCCGGCAGTTCGAGATCGAGACCTGCCACGGGGACATGCGCCCCGACCGGGGCCTCGTCCGCCGGCTCGGGCCCGAATGGTGCCTCGCGAACGGCCTCGTGCCCCTGCGGCGGTGGCGGGGGCCGGTGCCACTGGCGACGGCCCGACCGGAACTGCTGCGGACCCATGCGCAACGGCTGCGGGCAGCGGTGGGCACGATGCGTCCCATGGTCGCCACGCAGGAACAGGTGGCCGCGCTGGTCGCCGAGGCGGCGGGGCCGGAACTGGCGCGACGGGCCGAGACGCGCACGTCGACGGACGAAAGCTGCCGCAGCCTGGTGGGCTGGGCGTTCCGGGCCAAGCTGCTGGTCCTGACGCTGGCGACGCTCGCGCTGGTCGTGGCGGCGCCGCAGACGAGCTTTTCCGTGGCGCTCGGGCTGGCGATCCTGACGCTCGTGGCGAACACAGCCCTGCTGGCCGGGATCGTTGCGCGGGCACCCGAGCACGGGCCGCAGATCCCCCGACAGCCGGCCCGCAACGTCGTTCCCATGCGCCTGCCGCGCGTCTCGCTCTTGATCCCGCTGCACCGGGAACGGGCCATCGCCGGGACGCTGGTGGCACGGTTGTCGCGCCTGACCTATCCCCGCGCGCTGATCGAGGCATGGCTGGTGGTCGAAGAGGACGACGCGACCACCCGCGCCGCCTTGGCCGAGGCCGACCTGCCCCCGTGGATGACGCCCGTGACGGTGCCGCGCGGCGCGCTCAAGACCAAGCCGCGGGCGATGAACTATGCGCTCGACCTCTGCCGGGGCGAGATCGTCGGAATCTACGACGCCGAGGACATGCCCGCACCCGATCAGCTGGACAAGGTGGTCGCCGGGTTCCGCGCCGCGCCCCCCGAGGTCGCGTGCCTGCAAGGCCGGCTGGGCTTCTACAATCCGCGCGCCAACTGGCTGTCGCGGTGCTTTGCCGTCGAATACTCGGTGTGGTTCGGCGTGGTGCTGCCGGGGCTCGCGCGGATGGGGCTGGTGCTGCCGCTGGGGGGCACGACCCTGTTTTTCCGGCGCGACGCGCTCGAGGCGCTCGGCGCATGGGACGCCCACAACGTGACCGAGGATGCCGAGCTGGGACTGCGGCTCGCCCGGCATGGCTATCGCACCGAGCTCGTCGACACCGACACTCTGGAAGAGGCGAATTGCCGGGTCTGGACGTGGATCCGGCAACGCTCGCGCTGGCTCAAGGGCTACGCGATGACCTGGGCGGTACATATGCGCAATCCGCTTCGGCTGCTGCGGCAACTGGGGGCGTGGCGGTTCCTGGGGGTGCAGATGCTGTTCCTCGGGACGTTGGCGGGGTTCCTCGGGGCGCCGCTCCTGTGGACCCTCGTGCTGCTCGCCCTGGGGCTGCCGCATCCGTGGCAGGGGTTGGGGCCGCTCCCGTCGCTTCTGATCAGCCTGACGGTGGGGCTGTCGGGCGTCATGACGCTGACCTCCCAGGTCCTTGCGCTGCGGATGGGCGGGCAGAGCTGGCTGATCCCCTGGCTGCCGACGCTGCCCTTCTATTTCATGCTGGCCACGGCCGCCGCGTGGCGGGGCCTGATCCAGTGCATCACCCGGCCGTTCTTCTGGGACAAGACGGCGCATGGCGTGTCGCCGCCCGACGCTACTCCGCCGCCTCGCGCGCGGCATCCAGCCTGAGCCGCGTCTCGAATGCCTTGGAAATATGGGCCTTCACCGCCTCGCTCGCCGCGTCTCCGTCTCCGGCCTCGATCGC
Source organism: Tranquillimonas rosea (assembly GCF_900111315.1). Taxonomy (GTDB): domain Bacteria; phylum Pseudomonadota; class Alphaproteobacteria; order Rhodobacterales; family Rhodobacteraceae; genus Tranquillimonas; species Tranquillimonas rosea. The sequence goes on along the minus strand of NZ_FOGU01000010.1, from coordinate 145,340 downwards.
GGCGACGATATGGTCGTGCTCGTCCAGGGCGTGCTCTCCGCGCCCGTCCACGGCGAGCGACGTGGTCGCCATCAGCGCCATGAAGCGATGCACCAGGTCGAGCTGCTGCACGAGGTAGCGATTGTGCGAGGCCAGGTGGATCTGCTTGTGAAACCGCCGGTTCGCCCGCGCAAGCGCCGCCGGCTCGTTCAGCAGCGCCCGGTCCTCGTGCGCCATCTGCCGCAGCACTCGGATCTCCTCGGGCGCGGCGTGGCGCGCCGCCAGTCGTGCGGCGAGACCTTCGAGCTCGGTGCGGACGACATAGAGCTCGGCCAGCTGGTTGTGGTCGAGCGACGCCACGATCAACGACCGCCCGTCGCGCGTCAGCATCGACTGAGTCTCGAGCCGCTGCAGCGCCTCGCGGATCGGCGTGCGGGAGACGCCGAAACGGTCGGCGAGCTCGGATTCCACCAGCCGGTCTCCGGGCTTGTAGATCCCGATGTCGATCGCTTCGAGGATCAGTTGGTAGGCGTCCCTCTGGCCCGCCTTCGTCTCGGCCATCGCCGTGCCTCCTAGAACCTGTCGCAGCCTAGCGCCGCGGCCACGGGCCGTGCAAGGCGCCGGCCCGATTGCGCATGGCACGCGGGCCACATACGGTGCGCCCATGACCGACGATTTCGCCCATGTGCGCACCTGGGTCTTCGACCTCGACAACACGCTCTACCCGCCCGAGGCGCGGCTCTTCGACCAGATCGAGCGGCGGATGACGGCGTGGATGAACCGCACCCTGGGGATGGAAAAGGACCACGCCGATCGCCTGCGCCAGGACTACTGGCAGCGCTACGGCACCACGCTTGCCGGGCTGATGGCCGAGCACGGGGTCGATCCGGTCGGCTATCTTGAGGACGTGCACCGGATCGATCTCGCGGATCTGGCCCCGGACCCGACACTCGCCGAGGCGATCGGCGCGCTGCCCGGGCGCAAGATCATCTACACCAACGGCTCGGCACCCTACGCCGCGCGGGTGGCCGGGGCCCGCGGCCTTGGCGATGCGTTCGATGCAATCTACGGCGTCGAGCACGCCGGCTACCGCCCGAAACCCGAACGCGCCGCGTTCGAGAGGGTGTTCGCGCGGGACGGCGTGGAAACCGCCGCCGCGGCGATGTTCGAGGATGATCCCCGCAACCTCGAAGTGCCACATGCTCTGGGGCTGCGCACCGTTCACGTGGCGCCCGAAGCGACCGAGGCGCCGCATATCCACCATCACACGGACGATCTGGGCGGTTTCCTGCTGCGACTGCGCGACGCGGCGCATTTCCCCGCCCCGCCGGCGGCCTAGGTTCGATGGCATGACACACGCCACAGTCGATATTCTCGTCTCGGGCGCCGGTATCGCCGGCATGGTGACCGCCGCCGGGCTGGCGCGAGCCGGGTTCTCGGTCTGCATCGTCGATCCCTCCGTTCCGGCCGACAGCGCCGATGCGGCCGGCTCGGACCTGCGCTCGACCGCCTACCTGCGGCCCGCCCGCGCCCTGTTCGACCGGCTGGGCTTGTGGGAAACGCTGGCCCCCCATGCCACGCCGCTCGAGGTGCTGCGGGTCATCGACACGACCGGCTGGCCGCCGGCGGAACGCGAGCGGCGGTCCTTCGAGGCGCGCGACCTGGGCCATGACAGTTTCGGCTGGAACATCCCGAACTGGCGCACCCGGCGCGAACTGGCCGCGATCCTGTCGGAGATGCCGCGGGTCGACCTGCGGCTCGGCACCGGGTTCTCGGAAATGCTGGTCCGCGACCGCGAAGCGCGGGTGCGGCTGGACGACGGCACGCATCTGACCGCCCGCCTGGTGCTGGGCGCCGACGGCCGCGCCTCGCCCGTCCGGCAGGCCACCGGGATCGGCGTCGACACGACGCGCTACGGGCAGACCGCGCTGGCCTTTGCCGTCACCCATCCCGTGCCGCACGGCAACATCTCGACCGAAATCTACAATTCGGGCGGCGCCTTCACCACGGTCCCCCTGCCCGACCACGACGGACAGCCCGCCTCGGCGATCGTCTGGATGGACGACGGCCCGCGCAGCGCCGAACTGCGCGCCGGCCCGGCAGAGACCTTTGCCGAGACACTGCGCCTGCGCTCCTGCGACATCCTCGGGCGGATGACACCCGTGACGCCGATCCGGGCATGGCCGGTCATCACGCAGACCGCCCACCGCATGACCGCCCGCCGCACCGCCATTCTGGCCGAAGCGGCCCACGTGCTGCCTCCCATCGGGGCGCAGGGGCTGAACACCTCGCTCGTGGACGTGGCGCTTCTGCTCAACCTGGCCGAGCGTCACCGCGAAACGCTGGGCGGTGACGAGATGCTGGCGGCGTTCGAGAAGGGGCGCACGCGCGACGTCCATGCCCGCGCCGCGGTGATCGACCTGTTCAACCGCGTCTGCAAGTCGGACAGGCCGTTGGCCCAGGCGGCACGCACCGCCGGGCTGAGCGCGGTTCATGGCCTGGCCCCGCTGCGGCGGAAGATCATGCGCGCGGGGCTTGGCGACACTGAGGTCAGATCGGACCGGGGCGGACTTCCTCGCTGAGAAGGACGTTCGCCTCGACCTCGCCCACCCCCGGCAGGGTCATGATACGCCGGCGCAGCACGCGCTCGAAATCGGGCAGGTCCCGCGCGACGACCCGAAGGCGGTAATCGTACAGCCCGAGCACATGCTGGACGCTCTGCACCTCGGGGATGGCGGTGATGGCACGCTCGAAATCCTGCAGGCTGACCCGGCCCTTGGTGGCCAGCTTGATGCCCAAGAACACGGTGACGCCCAGCCCCAGCCTCTCCAGGTCGAGGTCCAGCCACCGCCCGGCCAGCACGCCCGCCGCCTCGAGCCGCCGCAGGCGCCGGTAGGTAGCCGGCTGGCTCAGGTTCACCTTCCGCGCAAGCGCCCCGGCGGATTGGCCGGCATCCAGCGAAAGTTCGCGCAGCAGCGTGCGGTCGATGGCGTCGATCTCGGTCATATCGGCAGGCTCGACTCGGTCTTCAGCGTCGCGACGTGCATCAGCGCCTCGATGTCCGCGATATGCGGCAGGGCGAGGATGCGGTCGCGGTAGATCTCCTGGTAGTGGCTCATCGACCGCGCGATTACGCCAAGGCGCACGTCGACACGGCCAAGGAATGTCTGGATCTCGATCACCTCGCGCACCTGTCGGGCCGCGGCGATGAATTGGTCGAAGGCGCCGCTTTCGGTCTTGTCCAGCGTGACGCGCAGGCTGACCTCGACCTCGAAGCCGAGCGCCCGCCAGTCGATCCGCGCGTGCCGGCCCCGGATCACACCGTCGGCGCGCAGCCGCTCCAGCCGGCGGGCGGCCACCGCGCCGGTCGTGTCCGCGCGCCGCGCCAGCGCGGTCGCCGTCAGCGCCGGGTCGGCGTGAAGATGGCGCAGCAGCCGTCTGTCCAGATCGTCACGCATGATTATCCCGCCTTATCAGATATTAACGCATGATCTTTTCTAAATGACCTGGATTATTGTCAATCCCGAGGCTCGCGGTTGGCAGCGTCGACCCATATGGTGCGCCCAACGTCAACGCCCGGAAGGAGGCCAAAGATGCGCGTCTATTACGACCGCGATTGCGACATCAATCTGATCAAGGACAAGAAGGTGGCGATCCTCGGCTATGGCAGCCAGGGCCACGCCCACGCGCTGAACCTTCGCGACTCCGGCGCCAAGAACGTCGTCATCGCGCTGCGCGAAGGCTCGCCCAGCCGCGCCAAGGCCGAATCCGAGGGCCTGCAGGTCATGGGGATCTCCGAGGCCGCCGCGTGGTGCGACCTGATCATGTTCACCATGCCCGACGAACTGCAGGCCGAGACCTACAAGAAGTACGTCCACGACCACCTGAAGGAAGGCTCCGCGATCGCCTTCGCCCATGGCCTGAACGTGCATTTCGGCCTGATCGAGCCGAAGCCGGGCGTCGACGTCCTGATGATGGCGCCCAAGGGCCCCGGCCACACCGTGCGCGGTGAATACGTCAAGGGCGGCGGCGTCCCGTGCCTCGTCGCGGTCGAGAAGGACGCGAGCGGCAAGGCGATGGAGCTGGGCCTGAGCTATTGCGCGGCCATCGGCGGCGGCCGTTCGGGCGTGATCGAGACGACGTTCCGCCAGGAATGCGAAACCGACCTCTTCGGCGAGCAGGCCGTTCTGTGCGGCGGTCTCGTGGAACTGATCCGACTGGGCTTCGAGACGCTGGTCGAGGCCGGCTACGAGCCCGAGATGGCGTATTTCGAGTGCCTCCACGAGGTGAAGCTGATCGTCGACCTAATCTACGAGGGCGGCATCGCGAACATGAACTACTCGATCTCGAACACCGCAGAGTACGGCGAGTATGTCTCGGGTCCGCGCATCCTGCCCTACGACGAGACGAAGGCGCGGATGAAGGAGGTCCTGACGGACATCCAGACCGGCAAGTTCGTCCGCGACTTCATGACCGAGAACACGGTCGGCCAGCCCATGTTCAAGGCGACCCGTCGCCTGAACGACGAGCACCAGATCGAGAAGGTGGGCGAGAAGCTGCGCGAGATGATGCCGTGGATCTCGGCCGGCCGCATGGTCGACAAGTCGAAGAACTGATCGCGGCAAGACTGCTGCAATCTGGGGGCGTCCGGTATCGCGGGCGCCCTCGTCCTGTCAGGAAAGGACGAAAATGGTCGCGGCCCCGACCACCGCAAACTGGCTGTCCATCGCCGCGCTCGGCGTGATCTGGGGCGGCACGTTCATGGTGGTGAGCGTGGCGCTGCAGGGCTATGGTCCGGTGACCGTGGCCTGCGCGCGCACGACGCTGGGGGCCGTGGCGATGCTGGCGCTTATGCGAGTGATGCGGCGGCCGATGCCACACGGCGACGGCCGGTTCTGGGCGCATGTCGTGGCGATCGGGGCGCTGTCGACGGCGCTTCCGTTCTTCCTGCTGTCATGGGGCCAGCAGCACGTGCCCTCGGCCTTCGCCGGGCTGAGCATGGCCGCGCTGCCGCTCTTTGTTCTGCCGCTCGCGCATTTCTTTTCGGACGAGCCGCTGAATCTGCGCCGCGCGGCAGGCGTGACGCTGGGCTTTATCGGCGCGGCGGTACTCCTTGGCGGAGACGCGACATCTCCGGCCGGCGGCGCGGCTGAATTGTGGGGCCGCCTCGCGTGCCTTTGCGCCGCCGTCAGCTATGCCTGCGCGTCGATCGTCACCCGTAGATGCCCGCCTGTGGACCCCATCGCGCTGACCGCCCTGATGCTGTCGGTGGGGGCGGCGATCCTCGTGCCCGCGATGCTGCTGACCGAAGGCGTCCCCCGGTGGCAGGGCGAGACGCCGAGCTTTGCCATCGTCTTTCTCGGGCTCGTTCCCACTGCGCTTGCCACGATGCTCCGGGTCAGCGTGATCCGGACGGCGGGGTCGGTCTTCATGACCCTCGTGAACTACCAGGTGCCGCTGTGGTCCATGGCGTTCGGCGCGCTGGTGCTGGGCGAGGTGCTGCCGCCGCGCTTCTTCGCGGCGCTCGCCCTGATCCTGACGGGTGTGGCCGTGAGCCAGTGGTACAGCATGCGGCGTCTCTTTCGGCGAAGCTAGGTCCGGCCTGCCGCCTCGACCTCGGCCACGATGTCGCCCACGACGCGGGCCAGCAGGCTCTCGTCCTCGCACTCGGCCATGACGCGGATCAGCGGTTCGGTCCCCGACTTGCGGATCAACAGGCGACCCTGCCCGTCAAGCTGCGCCTCTGCCGTGGCGATCGCCTCCTTGACCGTGTCGGCCTCGAGCGGTGTCCGCCCGGCCGAGAAGCGAACATTCTGCAACAGCTGCGGCACCCGGTCGAACTGCTGGCGGAGGCTGCTGGCCGGCTGGCCGGTGCGGGCCATCTCGGACAGGAACTGCAGGCCCGCGACCAGCCCGTCGCCGGTGGTCGCGTAATCGGTCATCACGATATGCCCCGACTGCTCGCCGCCCAGGTTGAAGCCCTCACGGCGCATCGCCTCGACGACGTAGCGGTCGCCGACCTTGGTGCGGTGCAGCGCGATACCGTGCCCGCCGAGATACCGCTCGAGCCCGAGGTTGCTCATCACCGTGGCGACAAGGGTATTGCCGCGCAGGCGCTGGTCCGACGCCCAACGAGCCGCCAGCAGCGCCATGACCTGATCGCCGTCGGCCACCTCGCCGTTCTCATCCAGAATCATCACCCGGTCGGCGTCACCGTCGAGGCAGATCCCCACGTCGGCCCCGTGCGCCACCACGGCCTCGGCCGCCGCGCGAGTATCGGTCGAGCCGCAGCCCTGGTTGATGTTGAAGCCATTGGGCGAAGTGCCCAGCGGGATCGGGTCGGCGCCGAGCTCCCACAGGATCTCGGGCGCGGCCCGCCACGCGGCACCATTGGCACAGTCGATCACCACCTTCATGCCGTCCAGCCGCTGCCCCATCGGCAGCGTCGCCTTCACCCGCTCGGCATAGCGGAAGCGGCCGTCGTCGATCCGTTGTGCGCGGCCGATATTGCCCGGCTGCGCGGGTTCGGTCCCGGCCTCGAGCAGCGCTTCGATCTCCATCTCGGCCTCGTCCGACAGCTTGTAGCCGTCGGGGCCGAAAAACTTGATGCCGTTGTCCTCATGCGGGTTGTGGCTGGCCGAGATCATCACCCCGACATCCGCGCGAAGCGAGGTCGTCAGCATCCCCACCGCTGGCGTCGGCACGGGCCCCAGCAGAAAGACGTTCATCCCCGTAGAGGTGAAGCCGGCGGTCATCGCCGTCTCGAACATGTATCCCGAACGGCGGGTGTCCTTGCCGATCACGACGCGATGCTCGCGGATGTCGTCCCGGCGGAAATACCGCCCTGCCGCCGCGCCGAGCCTGAGCGCGAGGTCCGCCGTCATCGGGTGGGTGTTCGCGGTGCCCCGGACGCCGTCCGTCCCGAAATACTTGCGGCTCATGCGCTTTCTCCTGTCGTTGCCGCGCGCCACAGCGTCACGGCCTGCCTCGTCTCTACAATATCGTGCACGCGGACGATCTGCACCCCCTGAGCGATCCCGGCAAGGGCCACCGCGACCGATCCCGGCATGCGCTCGGTCGCCATCTCGGCCCCGCCCAGCGTGCCGATGAACCGCTTGCGCGAGGCGCCCAGAAGGAGCGGACAGCCCAGACCGTGAAACAGCGAAAGGCCCGAGAGAAGCGCAAGGTTGTGCTGCACCGTCTTGCCGAAGCCGATACCGGGATCGACGACGATGCGCTCGCGCGGGATACCCGCCGCCTCGGCCGCCCGGACGCGCGCCTCCAGCCAGTCGTAGACGTCCAGCAGCACGTCGTCGTAGTGCGGCGCGTCCTGCATCGTCTCGGGGTCGCCCTGCGCATGCATCAGGCAGACCGGCGCGCCGCTTTCGGCGCAGAGGCCGGCCATGGCGGGGTCGTAGGTCAGGGCCGCCACGTCGTTGATCACGTCCGCCCCGGCGTCCAGCGCCGCCTGCGCCACCGCGGCCTTTCGCGTGTCGATCGAGATCGGCCCCGGCCACTCGGACCGGATGGCCGAGATTACCGGCGCCGTGCGGGCGATCTCCTCGGCCTCGGGCACCGTCACGGCGCCGGGGCGGGTGCTTTCCCCGCCGATGTCGAGGATGTCGGCCGCCGCCATCGCCCGCGCCTGCACAATCGCGGCGCCGGGGTCGAGATAGCGCCCGCCGTCCGAGAAGCTGTCGGGCGTGACGTTGAGGATGCCCATCAGGCGGGGGATGTCCATCGACAGGCCGGCCACGTCCGGGCGCGGCGCGGTCAGGCGGTGGGCGATGGCGTCGGAGAGGTCCCGCGCAGGCACCATGGTCGGAGGCCGACCGCGCTCCAGCACCTCGACATGGCTGAACCAGCTCCAGCCACCGGCAAGGGGAAGCGCATCGGCGGGCCGAGCACGGCCCATCTGGACGAGCGGACGCACATAAAGGTTCATTGTGCCGGTCTCGACCATCCGGGGCGGCGAGGCAAGAGTCAGACCAGCGTGGCGGCGTCCAATGGCGCGGTCTCGACCGGAACCGAGGCGCCGGTCGGGGCCGGCGCGCCGACGCACAGCAATTCCCGCGCGTGCATCTGCCCAGCGAACCACCCCGCCAGTGCGACGGCATCGCGCGGCTGGGCCGAGGGCGGCTCGACCGCGTCGAGCACGAGCTTGGACGGCGCCCAGACCGTGATCCGCCCGTGCCGCATCGCCCAGTCGAACTCGGTCCGCGTCTCGACCACGACGCAACGCCTGTCGCGGCCGGCAAGCACCCAGGCGTTCTGCTCGATCGCCAGAAGGTCGATGCGCCGCTGCGCCGCCGCCGCGCCGGATTGCGGTGCGGGCACATCCGCGGGCCCGACCGCGAAGATCACCGGCCGGCCGTCGGACTCGAGCGCGTCGAGCCAGGCCGACAGCCTGTCCGAGGCAATGGCGTCGTTCGACAGGAACACGACCAGAGGATGCGGCGCATCGTCCGCGCCGATCTCTTCCGCGAGGCGGGGCATCCCTTCCGACGAGCGCGCGATTTCAACCCCGAGCGCACCGGGCCCGCGGTCGAGCTTTTCGATCCGCACGAAGCAGCGGAGGGCGAGCGGGGCCAGCAGGATACGCTCGGCCACGCGCTCGGCCAGCGTCTCCAGAAGGTTCAGCCGCTCGGCCGACAGCTCGGCCTCGATGGCGTCGGTGATCGTGTCGTAGCTGAGGATCTTGTCGACGTCGTCGTCGCGCGCCGCGTCATGCGGGCGCACGTCGACGACGACGTTGAACCGCACGCGCTGAGTCTTGCCGCGCTCGGGCTGGAAGGCGCCGATCTCGACCTCGACCACATGGTCGCGCAGGGAGATCCGGTCATGCGGATCTCCGGGCTGGGTCGCGCGGGCGCGCTCTTCGGGGTGCGCGAAGGCAAGGCGCAGTTCGCTGGTCATCGCCGGCTCCATCAGGGGCGGTTTGCGCCGGTCTAGCGGTTTCCTCGCCCGTGCGACAGCCCCGCCTCAGGCCTGGCGATAGAAGAGGTGCGCGCCGATCGCCGTCGTCCGGTCGAAGCTGTTGGACCAGCCCGGCGACACGGCCCGCGTGTGATAGTAGGTCGCCCCATCGGTAAGCCGGCGCGGCGCGCCGTCCAGCATCAGCGTGGCGATCTTGCCGACCTTCCGCCAGGCCCGCATCTCGTGGACGACCTCGGGGGCGCCGTCGCAGGTATAGCTGAACTGGCAGGCATGGATCTTGCCGGTGCCCTGCTTGACCACGCCGCAGACGGAATCGGGGAACCGGCCGCTGTCGACACGGTTCAGGATCACCTCGGCCACGGCGAAGATGCCTTTGACGTCCTCGCCCCGCGCCTCGAAATAGAGCGCCTCGGTCAGGCAGCGCCACTGCGCCCCGCCCTCCTTGGCCGGCTGGTCGGCCAGGTAGGCCGCGGTGTACGCGCCTTCGGGCAACGGCGTGCCGTCGATGCTTTTCCGGCGCTTCGACAGGAAGCGGCTCATGCCGCGGTCGCGCGCGGCGCGCACCTCGGGCCGGGCCTCCCCCAGAAGGCCGTCGAGACGCGATTCCATGTCCGACGCCTCGGGCGCCGGATCAATGTCGATTCCCGGATTGTTCGACGTGCTCATGACCACGTCGGCGTGAACCGGTGCAGCGACCATCAGGCCGCACAGAACAAGCGCCCCAAAAAGGCGTTGATACATGACCGAACCTCCGAAACAAAAAGGTGTCGCGCGCACATGCGACACTCCGGCAGCAGCATCACGGCGCCCGTCCCACGGGGCGCCGGCGGAGCGTGTAACCCATCCGGGTGCCGTTAGGATAGCCCCCTAGGCAGGTTCCTGCCGAAGCGCGAAATTTTTCATGGAACCGAAAGGCTTAGCGCGGGAAGCCGAGATCCCGCAATGCAATCTGCGCGGCAGCCAACCGCGCCAGAGGCACCCTGAAAGGCGAGCACGAGACATAGTCGAATCCCGCCGCGCGGCAGAAGGCGATCGACTCGGGGTCGCCGCCGTGCTCTCCGCAGACCGAAAGGGTGATGCCGGGATGGCCCGCGCGGCCGCGTTCGGCGCCCAGTGTCAGCAGCTCGCCCACGCCATCGACGTCGAGCCGCAGGAACGGATCCTCGATGAAGACCCCTTCCGCGACATACGCCCCCATGAACCGCCCAGCGTCGTCGCGACTGAGACCGTAGGTCATCTGCGTCAGGTCGTTGGTGCCGAAGGACAGAAAGGCGACGTTCGCCGCGATCTCTTCGGCGCGGAGGGCGGCGCGGGGCGTTTCGACCATGACGCCGAGGCGATAATCGAAGTTCGCCCCCGTCTCGGCCTTCACGGCCGCCGCCACGGCATCGACCCGGCCCTTCACCAGTTCGACCTCGCGCCGGGCCGAGACGAGCGGCACCATGATCTCGGGCACGACGCCGCCGCCCGCCTCGACCGTGGCCTCGAAGATGGCGCGGCTCTGCATCTCGTAGATCTCGGGAATCGCGATCCCCAGCCGCACGCCGCGCATCCCCAGCATCGGGTTGAACTCGCGCAGCGCCTCGACCCGCGCCGTCACGCTGCGCAGCGACAGGTTCAGCGATTCCGCCATGTCGTGCAGCGCGTCCGGGCCGGCGGGCAGGAATTCGTGCAGCGGCGGATCGAGCAGGCGGATGCAGACCGGCTGCCCCTCCATTATTCTGAAAAGACGCACGAAATCGGACCGTTGCACCGGCAGGAGACGGCGCAGCGCGGCCTCCCTGTCCTCGGCGTTGTCGGTGAAGATCATCTCGCGCATGACCGTCAGCCGGTCGCCTTCGAAGAACATGTGCTCGGTCCGGCACAGCCCGATGCCCTCGGCCTCGAACGTCCGGGCGACCTGCGCCTCGGCGGGCGTGTCGGCGTTGGCCCGGACCCCGATGTCGCGCGCATCGTCGGCCCAGGACAGCAGCGTGCGGAACGCGTCGTCGAGCGCGGGCTCCAGCAGCGGCACGGCCCCGGCGAGGGCGACGCCGCCCGTGCCGTCGAGGGTGATCCAGTCCCCCTCGCGGAAGGTGCGGCCCTTGTCGCCGGTGAGCGTCGCCGAGCGCTGGTCGATCGCGATCCCACCGGCCCCCACGACGCAGGGCAGCCCGAGGCCCCGCGCGATCACCGCGGCGTGGCTTGTCGCGCCGCCCTTCTCGGTGAGGACGCCGACGCTGGCATGCATGCCGCGCACGTCGTCCGGCGTCGTCTCGCGGCGGACGAGGATGCAGGGCTCCTCGCGGGCCTGGGCGGCCTGGGCGGCGCGGGCGGAAAAGACCAGCCGCCCGGTCGCGGCGCCGGGAGAGGCGGCGATGCCGCTGGCGAACACGTCCGGCGGGTGGGCCGGATCGACCTGCGGGTGGAGCAGTTCCGACAGGGCGCGCGGCTCGACGCGGGCCACGGCCTCGGCCTGGGGGATGACGCCGTCGGAGGCGAGCGCGACGGCCACGCGCACCCCCGCGCGGGACGATCGGGGCACGCGGACGGCGTCGAGGATGGCCAGATGCCCGCCGTCGATGGTGAACTCGATCTGCATCTCCTCGCGCAGACGGCGGCGGCAGAGGGTGCCGTGGGCGGTGAGCGTGTCGAGGATTTCCGGCGCGATATCCTCGAGCGAGGGACCGCGCGGGTCCTGCGTCAGGTAGATCGCCCCCTCTTCCGCCAGCAGCGCCTCGCGCCCCTGGCTCTGCGACAGGTAGCGGCCGGTGATCTGCGGCAGGCCGGTCGCGCTGTCGATGAACTGGATGACGCCCGAGCCCGATTCGCCCTCGTGCCGGCGACCCACGCCCAGGGCCATCTGCTGCACCACCAGCCCCAGCCCGGCCTCGGCCGGGGCGCCGCGTGCCTGGCGCAGAAGGCGGGCAGTGGGGCCGTCCCAGCTGCGCGCCATGGACCGCAGGGCATCGGCCAGCTGATCGGCTGGGTCCTGCGGGAAGGTCGCCCCGCGCTCGGTCTCGTAGGCGTCGAGCAGCGACGCGATGGTCGTGGCGTCCGGCCGGGCCGGCAGATCGAACGCCTCGGGGTCCAGACGGGCGACATGGACGGCAAAGGCCTGGATGAACCGGGCGTATATTGCGTCGGCCGCCCTTTCGCCGAGGTTAACGGCGAGATCCGCGTGGGTTCTGTCGCACATTCCGATGTTCAGGATGGCAGCGGGACCGCCCCAATCGGCGCTTTCCGAGCTGGGACGCACTGAAACCAAAGGAGATTCCAGCTCGTGTAGCATTTGTTCGGTGTAGGGGCGGCGGCCTGCGGCAATCGACCGCACCTGATCGACGCTCAGCGCCAGCGTGCGCGGCACCGGAAGGTCCAGCCGGATCAGCCGTTGCAGGCATTTCGCCCGCCCGCCATGCGCCGCCGCCGAGATCGCAGCCGTCGGCGTGATGGGAGTAAAGTCAGCGATTTCAACATGTTTCTGCACTGCGGCACCCATCCTTCACGTCGAAGGATAGCGGCGATGCCGAGTCGCACAAGTGGCCGATCGGACAGGAGCGTCCGCCTGCCGCCACAGCACCCGCCGTGGCGAGGGACCGCCAGGTCGCGCCATTGGTCCGGAGTCACGGGGCGTGCACCGGACGTGCACAGAGCGTGCACCACCCGTATGCACGGTTTGCGGCCCCTAGCCTTCGAGGCGCGACAGGTCAGCCACCTGCCCGGTCACCGCGCGGATCTGCCCTAGGAGGTTCAGGCGGTTGCGACGGATGATGTCGCTGTCGGTGTTGACCTGCACGGTCTCGAAGAACGCGTCGATCGGGCTGCGCAGCGCGGCCATCGCCTGCATCGCGCCGCCGAAATCCTCGGCCTGCATGCGGGGGGCGATGGTCTTTTCCGCGCCGCTCAGGGCGTCGAAGAGGGTGCGCTCGGCGTCGGTCTCGAAAAACTTGGGCTCGGCCCCGAAGGAATACTCGACCACGCCGTCCTCGGCCTGGCGGAGGATGTTGTTGGCCCGCTTGAAGCCCTGGATCAGGTTCTCGCCGTCCTCGGTCTGCCGGATGCCGGCCAGCGCCTCGGCCCGCTTGACCAGCAGGGCGAGGTCGTCGCTGCCCTCCATCGCGAGGCAGGCGTCGATGACATCGTGCCGGATACCCCGGTCGCGGAGGTAGACCTTGAGCCGGTCGTGGAAGAAGGCGAGCAGGTCGGCGACCTTGGGCCCGACCCGTTCGGCGATGTTGATGGCATCGGTCGCCGCCTCGGCGCCGTCGCCGCGGGCGGCGAGCTGTTCCATCTCGTGCGCGCCCAGCACGTTGTTGAAGCTGTCGGTCAGCGACAGGCGCACGCCGTTCTCCAGCAGAAGGCGGATCACCCCCAGCGCGGCGCGGCGCAGCGCGAACGGGTCCTTCGAGCCGGTGGGCTTTTCGTCGATCGCCCAGAAGCCCGCGAGCGTGTCCAGCTTGTCGGCCAGCGCCACGGCGACCGAGACCGGCGCCGTGGGCACCGCGTCCGAGGGGCCGAGGGGGCGGTAGTGATCCTCGCAGGCGGCGGCGACGTCGTCGGGGAAACCCGCGGTTGTCGCGTAGTAGCGGCCCATCAGGCCCTGCAGCTCGGGGAACTCGCCGACCATTTCCGACGACAGATCGGCCTTGGCGATGCGGGCGGCCTGTTCGGCGGCATCCGCGTCGGCGCCCACGGTCGGGGCCAGCTCGCGCGCCAGCGCGGCGATGCGGCCCACGCGGTCGGCCTGGCTGCCGAGGCGGGCGTGAAAGGTCACGTCGGAGAGCGAGTCGATCCAGGGCTGCATCCTGGCGCCGGCGGCGATGCGCTGGTCGTTTTCCCAGAAGAACTTGGCGTCCGACAGCCGCGCGGCCAGGACCTTCTGGTTGCCGGCGAGGATCGTGGCGCCGTCATCGTCGGTCTCGCGGTTGGCGACGGTGATGAAGCGCACGATCTGCCCCGAGCGACGCGCATCGCGGACCGAGAAGAACTTCTGGTGCTCTTTCATCGAGGTCTGAAGCACCTCGGGCGGCAGGTCGAGGAACTCTTCCCCGATCTCGCCCATCAGCACGACGGGCCATTCGACCAGGCCTGCGACCTCGGCCAGAAGGCCCGCATCCTCGACCACCTCGAGCCCCGAGGCGAATGCGAGGGTCTGCGCCTCGTTCCGGATCGCGTCCTGCCGTTCCTCGGCGCTGAGCATCACCCTGGCGCGCTTGAGGCGCGCGGCGTAGTCGTCGAAGCCGGTGACCGCGAACGGCTCGGGCGCCATGAAACGGTGGCCGCGCGTGGTGTCGCCGGCGCGGATGCCGTCGATCTCGACCGGGACGACCTGCGTCTCGGCCTCGTCGGTGAGAATGCAGAGGATCGCGTGCAGCGGCCGGACCCAGCGCAGGCTGCCGTCGCCCCAGCGCATCGACTTGGGCCAGGGGAAGTTGCGCACCGTCTCTTCGAGCACCTCGGCCACGATGTCGGCGGCGGGGCGGCCCTCTTTCTCGATCACGGCGAACCAGACCTGCCCCTTCTTGTCGTCCCGCGCCTCGAGCTGATCCTTCGTCAGACCGGTGGAGCGCAGGAACCCCTCGAGCGCCTTCTCGGGCGCGTCGACGCGGGGGCCCTTCCGCTCTTCGCGGGTGGCGGGCGACGCGGCCAGCACACCCTCGAGTGCGAGCGTCAGGCGACGCGGCCCGGCAAAGGCGCCGGCATGGGCATAGGTCAGGCCCGCCTCGACCAGCCCGTCGGTCACGCGGCGGCGCAGGTCGTCGGCGGCCTTCGCCTGCATCCGCGCCGGGATTTCCTCGGAGAACAGTTCGATCAGAAGGTCGGGCATGGTTTCGCCTTGTCTATTGGCGGGGTCCGCTTAGCCGGTTCGAGGGCGGATCACAACGCGGGGCTAGTCAGGGCGCGGCGGACATTCCTCGGTCACGGGGGTGCCGGTATAGTCCGTCTCGCCGCAATTGTTGAGCTGGTGCCAGGCATAGGCGCGGCCGTCGGGGAAGACGGCGACGACGCGGTCGACGCCGTACTCGATGTTGCGTTCGGCGAGATAGGCGCGCGCCTCGTCCCGTTCCAGCGCCTCGCCCACGGCCTCGGCGTCGAAGCAGTCGAACCAGCTGGGCGCCGTCAGCGGGATCGGCGCGGGATACACCTCGTAGGTGTCGCGCAGCCCGTCGGGATCGGGAAGGGTGAAGCACGCGCGATAGCGCAGCGGCGACGAGTTTGCGTCGATGCCCTGGAACTCGGCCACGTCGACCGGCCGGGGGTCGTCCGCCTCTTGCGGGACGAGCGTGATCGCGGCGTCCTCGGGACCGAGCGTCTCGTAGTAGTAATAGACCTGAAGCCAGTACATCAGGCCGCCCGCGGCCAGCGCGACGGCCACGATCAGGAGCGTGACGATCTTTCCGGTCATGCGGCGCTGTCCGTCCAGCCGCCCTGTTCGGTCTGCAGGTAGGCGTCGGCGCAGGCCTTGGCGAGCGTGCGCACCCGGCCGATATAGGCCTGCCGCTCGGTGACCGAGATCACCCCGCGGGCGTCAAGCAGGTTGAACAGGTGGCTGGCCTTGATGCACTGATCATAGGCTGGGTGGGCCATGACGATGCGCTGGCCGGTCTTGGGGTCCTCGGCCTGGGCTTCGAGGATGCGGGCACACTCCGCCTCGGCGTCGCGGAAATGCTGGAGCAGCACGTCGGTGTCGGCCACGTCGAAGTTCCAGCGGGAATATTCCCGCTCGGTCTGGCGGAACACGTCGCCGTAGGACAACGGCGCCGGCGCATCGGGCGCGTTGAACGGCATGTCCATGACGTGATCGATGCCGAGCACATACATCGCCAGCCGTTCCAGCCCGTAGGTCAGCTCGCCCGAGACGGGCTTGCAATCGTGGCCGCCGACCTGCTGGAAGTAGGTAAACTGGCTGACTTCCATGCCGTCGCACCAGACCTCCCAGCCGAGCCCCCAGGCGCCCAGCGTCGGGCTTTCCCAATCGTCCTCGACGAAGCGGATGTCGTGGTGGGCCATGTCGATGCCGATGGCCTCGAGGCTGCCGAGATAGAGCTGCTGGAAGTCCGGCGGCGACGGCTTCATCAGCACCTGGAACTGGTAGTAGTGCTGCAGCCGGTTGGGGTTGTCGCCGTAGCGGCCGTCCGTGGGGCGGCGCGAGGGCTGAACGTAGGCTGCGGCCCAGGGTCGCGGGCCGAGCGCCCGCAGCGTGGTGGCCGGGTGGAACGTGCCGGCCCCGACCTCCATGTCGTAGGGCTGCATCAGCGCGCAGCCCTGGCGGGCCCAATAGCCCTGTAGCCGCAGGATGATCTCCTGGAACGAGGTCGGCGTGTCGGCCATTTCGGGCTCCTTGCGGGATGGGCGGCGCGGATCGGGGGCCTTGTTAGGCAGATGAGCAACAAGGGTCAATCGGCGCCCCGACTGCCGCTCCGGTATTCTTGACATGGAACCGTCGCCCCCTCTGATACGATGTCGAAGGGCCGCACGCGTGCCGGCCGAGACCTGAGCCTTGGGAACCGCCATATGTTATCGATTTTCCGTGCCTCCACCACGGCCTTCTTCTGCCTGACCTCCGCGGCGTATGCCCAGGAGACATGGCTGCAGGTCGAGGCACGGCCGAACCTGTCCGCCGCGCAGGAAAGCGCCAGCGACTATGCCCAGCAGATCGAGGACGTGAGCGGGTTCGAGCTGGGCAGCAGTGGCTGGTACGCCATCGCCATCGGCCCGTTCTCGCCCGACGAGGCCGCGCGGGAGCGCGTGTTCCTCCAGCGCGAGGGGCTGATCCCCGGCGACGCGTTCACCACCGACGGCGGGTCGTTCGGCGACCGGTTCTGGCCGATCGGCGCGGCGCGGGTGCAGCAACCCGAGCCCGGCAGCGATGCTGCGGGCGACCAGCAAGCGCAACAGGTGCAGGACGACACCGCTCAGAATCAGCGACAGCAACCGGGCGAGACGCGGGAAGAGGCGCTTCTGGGCGAACGGCGGCTGGACGAGTCCGCGCGACGCAAGCTGCAGCTCGCCCTGCGGCGCACGGGCTTCTACGATGGTCCCATTGACGCCGAATTCGGCCGCTCGACCCGCTCGGCCATGGCCGCGTGGCAGGGCGAGAACGGCGCCGAGGCGACCGGTGTGCTGACCAGCGCCCAGCGCGAGCAGTTGCGCGCCCAGTACAACGAGATCCTCGCCGAGGCCGGCCCGGAGGAAGTTCTCGAGACGCCCGCCGAGGCGCGGCGCAGCGAGTCCACGCTCAGCCGGCAGGAGCGCGCCGCCCTGCAGGAAGCGCTGGAATGGGAGGGCTACTACGACGGCCCCATCGATGCCGCCTTCGGTCCGGGCACCCGCAGCGCCATGGGCGACTGGCAGGAGGCAAACGGCTTTAGCGCGACGGGCGTGCTGACGACCCGCCAGCGTCGCTCGCTGATGGAGGAATACAACTCGGTGCTCGACGGGCTGGGCATGGAGGTTGTCCGCGACGACACCGCCGGCGTCGAGATCATAATGCCCACCGGCGAAGTCTCGTTCGATCGCTATGAGCCACCCTTCGCCCATTATTCCGATGGCACCGACGCGATGGCGCCGCGGGTGCTGCTGATCAGCCAGCGCGGCGATCAGGACACGCTGTTCGGCCTCTACGACATCATGCAGACGCTCGAGATGGTCCCTCAGGAGGGCGAGCGGTCGCGCAACGCACGCAGCTTCACGCTCGTCGGCGAAGGCGACGACTTCGTGTCGCATACCGAGGCCCGGCTTACGAGCGAAGGCCACGTCAAGGGCTTCAGCCTGATCTGGCCCGCCGGCGACGAGAAGCGGCGCGGGCGCGTGCTGGACGAGATGCAGCAGAGCTTCCGCCCCCTCACCGGCATCGTGATGGACGACAGCATCGGCGCACCGGACGAGTCGCAGAGCGTCGACCTTGTCTCGGGGCTCAAGGTTCGCAAGCCCGAGCGGTCGCGCACCGGCTTCTACATCGACGAGGCGGGCGCGGTACTGACCACCTCGGACGTCCTGGACCAGTGCGACCGCATCACCCTGAACGAGGATATCGAAGCCCAGGTCGCGGCCACTGACGAGACGCTGGGCCTGACCCTGCTGACGCCGGCGCAGGACCTGTCGCCGATCGCCTATGCCCGGTTCCAGACCGGCGTGCCGCGGCTGCAATCCTCGGTCGCGGTGGCCGGATACTCGTTCGAGGGTGTTCTTGGCGCCCCCTCGCTGAGCTTCGGCAAGGTGGCCGACCTGCGCGACCTGTCCGGCGACACGACGGTCCAGCGGCTCGACGTGTCGGCCCGCCCCGGTGACGCGGGCGGCCCGGTACTGAACCAGTCGGGCGCCGTGCTCGGCATGCTCCTGCCCGGAAGCGCGCGCCTGGCCGAGGGCACGCGGCTGCCCGAAGGCGTGGCCTTTGCCGCCGATGTCGAGGCGATCTCGGAGTTCCTCTCGGGCACCGGCCCCGCCCCGGCCGCCGCAGAGGAGACCGGCCGCGGCGACATCGGCCCCGAACAGCTGACCCGCATGGCCGCCGACATGACGGTGCTGGTGAGCTGCTGGAAGTGACGGGCGTGCCCGGCCCGGGCGCGCCCCTTCCGACCAATAGAGACCGTGGATCGGGGCCGCACGCATAAGTGGCCCCGATTCCACGGTTGATCATCCCTAAGTAGAACCCACCCCGCTTCCGTTCGTGGCTGGATGCTGCGAACGGACTATTCGTTCGGACAGGCGATCCGGGGATACTGCCCCTGCCGTCGATCCGACCCTTCCCGTTCAGAGCGTGCGATCCTGCCCCGCAGGTCGCCGGGCGCTGCCGGCTGGCCGGACGACGCAGATCGAAGGGCACAGGGGAGGACGTGCAGGATGGATTTCGCACAGAACATTCCGGCATCGAGCCGGAGCAGCATGGAAACCGGCGGGCGCGGTCTGGCCGCACCGGGGCTCGGGCTGATCTTCATGGACAGGCTCCGGGGCACCAATGACGGCGAGGTCCTGTCGGGGGACGACCCCGTCATCGCGGCACCGGGCATGGACGCCGTGGCGATCGGCGGCGTGGACAGGATCGCGGCGCGCGGCGGTGACGACATCGTCCGCGGAGACGCCGACGTGTCCGCGGGCGCGTTCCGGATGAGCACCCTGTTCGGCGCCGACGACGCGATCTTCGCGGGTCAAGGGGACGATCTGATCTTCGGCGACGGCACGGTGTCGGTCGGGTCCAACGGGACGGCCAAGCTGGTCGGCGGGAACGACCTGGTGACGGGCGGTCCCGGCGACGACGTGATGTATGGCGACGGCACGATCTCGAGCGCATTCGCGCCGGGCGAGCTGACCGGCGGCGACGACATCCTCAAGGGCGGGTCGGGCGACGATTACATGTCCGGCGACGGCACGACGTCCATCGGCCGGACATCGAGCCTGCTGATCGGGGGCAATGACGGGCTCTCGGGGGGCAGCGGCAACGATACGATCCTTGGCGACGGCCGTTCGGAGCGGATCGACGGCGGCCGCGACCTGCTGCTCGGCGGGTCCGGCGACGACCTTATGCTGGGCGACGGAGAGGCCTTCGCCACCCTCGACGGCGGCGCCGACACCCTGTTGGGTGGCAGCGGCGCGGACACGATGTACGGCGACGGCACCGCGACGGTCCTGCTGATCGGCCCTGCCGATCTCGAGGGCGGCGACGACCTCGTGCGGGGCGGCAGCGGCGGCGACCTGATTTTCGGCGACGGGACGGTCCAGGGCGCGGGGTTCGGCGGCACGCTGACCGGTGGCGACGACATGCTGCTGGGTCACGCCGGCAACGACACGATCTATGGTGACGGCACGGTCGTCTCCGCCGACACCGCGACCCTCACCGGCGGCGACGACACGCTGCGCGGCGGCGCCGGGAACGACATGCTGTGGGGCGACGGCACCGTTCAGGCCACCGGACCGGGAGCCGAGGTGCTGGAGGGGGGCGCGGACGTGTTCCGGTTCGGCACGAACGACGGGCTCGACACGCTCATGGACTTCCGCGTGGCCGACGCGGATCGGGTCGACCTGCGCTTTACCGGTCTCGACTGGAGCGATCTGGACAGTGACGGTTCGGGCACGCTGGGCGGCGCGGACGATTTCGTCGCGATCCTGGGCACCGACACGCGGCTCGACCTCGGCGCCGCGGCCGCGGGCCCCGCGGGCACCGATACCGTCACCTTTGCCGGGGTGCTGGGCCTGGAAGAGGACAGTTTCGTCTTCGGCTGACCGCTGGCCGGATGTCAGGGCCGCCGCGCGCGCCCTGGCGCCCCGCTCAGGCCCGCCAGAAGCGGGGGACGAACAGCACGAACACGGCCATAAGCTCGAGCCGGCCCAGGATCATGCCGAAGATCAGGAGCCACTTCGCGGTGTCGTTCAGCGGCCCGAAATAGCCCGCCGGCCCGATCACCGGCCCGAGGCCGGGGCCGATATTGCCGATCGCCGTGGCCGCGCCCGACAGCGCGGTCACGAAATCGAGCCCCGTCATCGCCAGCAGGACCGACAGCCCCCCGAGCGACACGATGAACAGCACGAAGAAGGCCATCACCGAGGACAGCACGTCTGGCCCCACGCGCCGCCCCTCGAACCGGGGGGTCGCCAGGGAGTGCGGCGAGTGGATCCGCTGCACCTGCGCCCGGATCGACGACAGCAGGATCTGGTAGCGGAACACCTTGATCGAGCAGCAGGTCGACCCGGCGCAGCCGCCGACCAGCCCCAGGAAGAAGAACACGACCATCGCGAACGCGCCCCAGAGCTGGTAGTCGACGCTGGCATACCCCGTGCCCGAGATGATCGAGGTGACGTTGAACAGCGCCTCGCGCAGGCTTTCCTCGACTCCGCGCCCGTCCACAACGATCTGGAAGACGGCCAGCATCGCCGCGGCCGCACCGATCACCGTCAGGTAGGCCCGCACCTGCGCGTCGCGGCAGATCGGCTTCACGCTGCCGGTGATGACCTGGATGTAGCGCACGAACGGCAGGCTCGCGAGGATCATGAACACCGCGGCGAGGTATTCGGGCGGCCCCTGGAAGGCCCCGAACGACTGGTCCGTCGTCGAGAACCCTCCCGTCGACATCGTCGTGAGCGCGTGGTTCACCGCATCGAAGCTCGACAGGCCCAGCACGGTGTAGCCGAGAAAGCAGAGGAAGGTCAGGATGACGTAGATCCAGCTGATCTGCGCGGCGATCTCGGCGGCGCGGGGCAGGATCTTTCCCATCGTGTCGAAGGCTTCCGAGCGGAAGATCTGCATGCCGCCGATGCGCAGCTCTGGCAGGAACACCATCGCCACGACGACGATCCCGATGCCGCCGAACCATTGCAGCATCGACCGCCACAGCAGCAACCCGCGCGGCAGATCCTGAAGCCCGGTAAAGACGGTCGAGCCGGTGGTGGTCAGTCCCGATACCGCCTCGAAGAAGGCGTCGACGCCCTTCGCGTCGGTCGCGCCGAACACGAACGGCAACGCCCCGAAGACGGGCAGCGCCACCCAGACGGCGGTGGTCAGCAGGAACAGCTGCTGCACCGTCATCCGCTCGCCCGTGCCCGTGGCGCAGGCGAGCGCCGTGAGCCCGCCGGTCAGCGTGGTCAGGATCGCGCTTTCGAGAAACGCCGGCCAATGGCCGTTGCCGGCGGCGAGGTCCACCATCATCGGTACGGTCATCGTCGCCCCGAAGGCGGTGACAAGAAGGCCGATGACATAGCCGACGGGACGCGGATCGATCATGACGCGCAGGCTTGTCCGCCCCTGTCGGACAAGTCAAGCGCGGCTGCGCGTCCGGCTCAGCCCACGTGGAACAGAGTCGCGAACGCCTTGGGGTCCAGGCTTTCCTGATCGAAGGTGTCGCCCTCGGTCAGCACGCTGACGGCGTCATGGCTGTGCAGGCTTTCCTGGTGGCTGGCGATCACGCGGAAGTCGCCGATCCGCGGCTCTGCCTGCAGTCGTTCGGCGAACAGCCGCGCCGCGTCCTCGACGAAGATCGGGTTGGCCGCGTTCAGCTCGGCAAAGGCCTGTTCGTCCTCGCGCTTGACCATGACCTGCGTCTCGGTCGGCACCGCCGCACGGCAGAGCTCGACGAGATCCTCGAACCACAGGCACTCCGCTTCCGGGTTGAGTGCGACCGAGATGCGGGCGACCGAGCGCTGCGAATGGGGCGTGGCCAGCTGCCCGCGCTCACGCCGCGCATGCTCGCTCAATTCCAGCGAGCACGGGCAGGTCGAGGAATAGACATAGTCGAGATGCACGATCTTTCGACGCACGCCCTCCCGCTCGACCAGTTCGAGCGCGATGTCGTAATACTGAAAGCCGGCGAGCCCAGACCGCAGGCTCTCCACCCGCATGGGGAAGGAAAAGCGCATCTGGATCCGGGCATCGAAGCTTTCGAGATCGGACTTGTAGGAGTCCAGCGCGGCTTCGATCACCTCGAAGCTGAAGGTCTCTTCGGCGTAGGTGTAGAAGGTCCGCATGATGCGGCTCATGTTGATGCCCTTCTTCTCGGCCTCGAGGCTGACCGTGCCGGTCACCGAGGTCTCGAGCGTCAGGTCACCGTTGTCGCGCGTGCGGAAGTGGATCGGCAGGCGGAAGTTCGAGATGCCGACATGCTGGATCGGTCGCCGCGCCCCGCGGATCAGCGATTGCGGCCCGTTCTGGAGGTCGGGCAGCGTCGCCTTGTAGTCGGAGTCGGCGGTGAAGCCCTCGGGGTATTGCCGCGACAGGTCGGGATAGGTGCCGGTCGGCCGGTCCGTGAGAAGGCGCGCGATCGAGGGATCGAGGGTCTCGATCTCGGCATCCGACGCGGTCGCGGCCCAGGCGCGCAGGGTGCGCAGCGCGGCCGCCGCGTCCTCGCGTTCCGGTTGCCGTTCGATCTCTGGCGTATGGATGTTCATGGCCTCGCCCTCCGGTGCTACGGCTCGCCTCAGACGTATGTGCGATGTGCCGTTTTTCCACTGATTCGATCCGAATTACGCGGCGCGGCACGGCAAGGATCACTGCCGGGACGCGATGTCGCAGGACACGGTGCTGGGCGTGATTTCTCCCGCATCGCCTGCGCGCGCGGTCCGAGGTGCCGGACGCTGCGATGTCACAGCACATCGCCCGGTCGGTTCCCTCAGACGGCGTCGAGCGCCCCGCGCAGATCGGCGATCAGGTCGTCCACCGCCTCGAGCCCTACGCTGAGCCGCACCAGCCCCGGCGCGATGCCCAGAGCATCCTTTTGCGCGTCCGACAGGCGCGAATGGGTGGTGGTGGCGGGATGCGTCACGATGGATTTCGCGTCGCCCAGGTTGTTCGAGATCACCACGATCTCCAGCGCGTTGAGGAACCGGAACGCCGCCTCCTGCCCACCCTTCAGCTCGAACGACAGGACGGTGCCCCCCTTTTCCATCTGGCGGGTCGCGACGGCGTGCTGCGCGTGGTCGGGCAGGTGCGGGAAGATCACGCGCGACAGGCGGTCGTCGTCCTGCAGCGCCTGCGCGATCGTCAGCGCCGCATCTGACTGGGCGCGCACGCGCAGGTCCAGCGTCTCCATCCCCTTGAGCAGCACCCAGGCGTTGAACGGGCTCATCGCCCCGCCGGTATGCTTGAGATAGGGCTCGACCGTCTTGCGGATGAACTCTTGCGTGCCGAGGATGACGCCCCCCAGGCACCGCCCCTGCCCGTCGATATGCTTGGTGGCCGAATAGACCACCACGTCGGCCCCCTGCTCGAGCGCCCGCGAGAAGATCGGCGTGGCAAAGACGTTGTCGACGATCACGGTCGCGCCGACGGAATGGCCGATCCGCGCGACCTCGGTGATGTCGATCACTTCCAGCGTCGGGTTCGAGACGGACTCGAGGAACACCGCCCGCGTCTCCGGCCGCACCGCGGCCCGCCAGGCGCCGAGATCGGTGCCGTCGACGAAGGTCACCTCGACGCCATAGCGCGTCAGCACCTCCTCGAGGATGTAGAGACAGGATCCGAACAGCGCCCGCGAGCTGACCACGTGGTCGCCGGCCCGCAGCATCGACATCAGCGCCCCGTTGACCGCCGCCATGCCGCTGGCCGTGGCAAAGCCGTCCTCGGCGCCCTCCACCTGCGCGACGCGCTCCTCGAACATCCGGACGGTGGGATTGCCGTAGCGGGCATAGATGAACTCGTCCTCCCCGGCCTGCTCGAAGCGCTGCTGCGCCTGCTCGGCCGTGTCGTAGACGAAGCCCTGCGTGAGGTAGATCGCCTCGCTCACCTCGCCGTACTGGCTGCGCCGCACGCCGCCGTGCACCAGTTTGGTCCGCGTGTTCCAGTCGTCCATCCGTGCCTCCTGCGCACAAAAAAGCCCCCACCGCGATAAGAGCGCCGGGGGCCATCGTCCCAGACCTCTTTAGCGGCTTGTTTAACGTGGCCCGCAATCCGGTGAACAAATCGCCACGTGCCGCGACATACGCCCCGGGCGACGCACGGTCAAGCCGCGGGGTGTTGCCGCCGGGCACCGTCACGGAGCCGTAATGCCGGTTTCACCGCAACGTCGTAGCACGGCGATACGAGGCAGCCACGACATCTGGGGCAGAGGGGGCCATGCCGCTTCTTTCGGTCACCGCGGCCGGTACGGAACCGGACATCGACGAGACCCGGCTGAACGCCGCGCTCGACGCGTTGCCGGCCGAGGCGCCGGTCATCGTCATGGTGCACGGATACAAGTTCCGCCCCGGCGACAGGCGCCATTGCCCGCACCGCCACATCATGTCGCTCGACCCCGACCCGAAGGCGTCCAGGGCGCTCTCCTGGCCCAGGCAGCTGGGCGTGGGCGCGGCGGAGGAGCCCCTGTGCATCGGGTTCGGCTGGCCCGCCCGCGGCTCGATCTGGCGCGCCTGGGCCGAGGCCGAACGCGCCGGGGCGGCCCTGGCAAGGCTCATGGCGCGCGTGGCGGCGCGGCGCGGGGCGCCGGCGCGGGTCATTGCCCATTCCCTCGGCGCCCGTGTCGCGCTGACGGGCCTGTCGCGGGCGCCCGAGGGTGCGGTCGGACGCGTGATCCTGATCTCCGGCGCCGCCCTTCGGTCCGATGCGGCGGCGGCGCTGGCCGGCCCGGCCGCGCGAACCGCCGAAGTCGTCAACGTGACGAGCCGCGAGAACGACCTCTTCGACGCGCTCCTGGAGCTGCTTCTGGCAGCCCGCGACCGCGCCATCGGCGCCGGGATCGGAGCCCCGGCCCGCGGCTGGCTCGACCTCGCCATCGACGATGCCCGGACGCGGGCGGCGCTGGAAGCGCTCGGTCATCGCATCGCCGCCCCCGACCGGCGCATCTGCCACTGGTCCGGCTATCTCCGCCCCGGCCTCTTCCCGCTCTACCGGCGCCTCCTGGCCGACCCCGAGGCGCTGCCCCTTGCGCTTCTGCGCCGCCTCCTGCCGGAAGAGCCGGAACCACGCTGGTCCCGCCTCCTGGCACCGCCCGCCTCGAACCTGCGCCCCACTCTTGGCGCGGCGCCTGCGGAACGGACCTGATCGGGGGCCCTGCCCCCGTCCCCGCCGAGGCGGGGACTCCCCCGGGATATTTGCCGGACCAAAGAGAACTTAACCCATCCTTTACCTTGAACCGAGAGGCTCGAGTGGCGGTACAGGCGGGGACGCCGATGACCGCGGACCGAAGAGGCGGCCCGTCCCGGCGGGGGCGGGTCGTCCCCTCTTTGGTTCAGGAAATATCCTGGGGGTGAATGGCCCCGCAGGGGCCAGAGGGGGCAAGCCCCCTTTCGCGCCCGCCTAGCCGTCCTTCTCGCCCGTGCCGTGGTCGCGGAACAGCCGGCCTTGCGTGATGAAGAAAACGAAGATCGCCGCCGTCAGCCCGAAGGTCTTGAAGTTCACCCAGGCCGCCGTGGACATGGTGCGCCAGATAAACTCGTTCAGCAGCGCGAGACCGAAGAACAAGAGCGTGAACCGGCGGGTCAGCTTCATCCAGCCCTCTTCGTCGAGCGGCACCATCTCGTCCATCACGAGGCGCAGGTAGGACTGTCCCCGCAGGAGGCCGATGCCGAGGATGCCGCCGAAGATCAGGTAGATCAGCGTCGGCTTCATCTTGAAGAAGCGCTCGTCGTTGAACCAGACGGTGAGGCCACCGAAGACGATGACCAGCACCAGCGTGACGATCTGCATCTTGGACAGGGCGCCGGTCAGCCGCCAGAGCAGGTAGGTCGACAGGGCGATCAGCGGCACGAACGCCGCGGTGATGAGGATGAACCCGGAATACTCGGTTCCGGCGACCTCGAACGTCTCGCCGCGGAGCAGCATGTAGCCGGCGAAGAACGCCGCCACGGGTCCGAGTTCCAGGGCGGTCTTGAGACCCTGCGAGGGCTGTCGGTCAGACATTTCGTGCCTCCGTGCCGCGCGGACCGGAACGCCGGGGCCCGGCCGCTCGTTGCGCGTGTGACAATTGCATGAAGGGCGCGTCATGCTCGAGCGCATCGTCGACGAACTCAACGGCTCCTTCGCGGCCGTGCCGCTGATGGTCGCGGCGATACGCCTCGTGGCCGCGATGGTGCTCGGCGGTCTCGTCGGGCTGGAGCGCGAACGCCGCGAGAAACCGGCGGGTTTGCGGACGCACATGCTGGTGGCGGTGGCGGCCTGTCTCTTCAGCCTGATCGCGCTCGAGCTGTCGCATCTCGATTTCGGCATGGACCGTGGCGATCGGATGCGGATCGATCCGCTGCGCCTGATCGAGGCGGTGACGGCCGGCGTCGCCTTCCTTGCGGCGGGCGTGATCATCACCTCGGGCGGCAAGGTCCGCCACCTGACGACCGGCGCCTCGATGTGGCTCGCCGGTGCGATCGGCCTGTCCTGCGGCGCGGGGCAAATCCCGCTGGCCCTGCTGGCGACCTTTCTGGTGGTCCTCGTCCTCGTGGTGCTGCGCCGCATCGAGTCGTGGATCGGCACCCATGACTGACAGCCTCATCCGTCGAGCCCCGTGAGCGCGCGGGCGAACTCCTCGGGGTCGAACGGCGCGAGGTCGTCGATCTGCTCGCCCACCCCGATCGCATGGATCGGCAGCCCGAACTTGTCCGCCAGCGCCACCAGCACCCCGCCCTTCGCGGTGCCGTCGAGCTTGGTCATCACCAGCCCCGACACGTCCGCGAGCTTCTGGAAGGTCTCGACCTGGCTGAGGGCGTTCTGGCCCGTGGTCGCATCGAGGACCAGAAGCGTGTTGTGCGGCGCCTCGGGGTCCTTCTTGCGGATCACGCGGACGATCTTCTCGAGCTCGGCCATCAGGTCCTGACGGTTCTGAAGGCGCCCGGCGGTGTCGATCAGCAAGAGGTCCGCGCCGTCCTGCTCGGCCTTCGTCATCGCGTCGAAGGCGAGGCTCGCGGGGTCGCTGCCCTCGGGCGCGGTCAGCACCGGCACGCCGGCCCGGTCGCCCCAAATCTGCAGCTGTTCCACCGCCGCGGCGCGGAACGTGTCGCCCGCCGCGACGACGACCTCCTTGCCCGCCGCCTTGAACTGGCTGGCGAGCTTGCCGATCGTCGTTGTCTTGCCCGAGCCGTTGACGCCGACGACCAGCACCACCTGCGGGCGCTTGGGATAGAGCGGCATCGGCCGGGCCACCGGCTCCATGATCCGGGAGACCTCCTGTGCGAGCAACGCCTTGATCTCGTCGGTCGAGACCCGGCGGCCATAGCGGCCCTCCGCGATGTTTGCGGCCACGCGCAGCGCCGTGTCGACGCCCAGATCGGCCGAGATCAGCAGGTCCTCGAGCTGCTCGACCATGTCGTCGTCGAGCACGCGGCGCATCACCGGGGCGGTGCCGGTGTCCCGTCCGAGGATGCGGCCGAAGAACCCGCCGCCCTTGCGATCCGTCGCGGGGGGCGTCTCGGGCGGAGCCCCGGGAATGGGCGCTTCGGTCGGCGTGTCATGCGGCAGCTCGGCCGGGCTGGGTCGGGCCGGCGTCTCCTGCGGCGTCGGCGCGGGGGCGGGATCCTCGGGCTGCGGGAACGGGTCGGGGGCCGGCGGCTTTGGTTGCGACGGCTCGGGTGCCGGGGGCTTGGGGGCCGGGGGCAGCGTGTCCGGAGACGCAGGCCTTGCGGGCTCCGGCGCTGGGTCCGGGTCCGCCTCGGTGCTGCCACCTTCCTCGACGATCGAATCGAGCCCCTCCTCCAGCTTGGAGGAGGATTTGGTCAGCCGGTCCTTGAGCTTTCTGAAAAACGACATCGCCGATCCCTTTGCCTGCCCCGACCTAAGCCCTGACGGCCCGGGATGGAAGAGAGCGCGCGCGTCAGACCTCGTCGGGGAAGTGTTTCAGCGTCAGCCGGATCGGATTCGGCGCGGCCTGACCGAGGCCGCAGATCGACGCGTCGGTCATCACCTGGCAGAGATCCTCCAGCAGATCGGCATCCCAGCGGTCGGCTTCCATCAGCTTGACCGCCTTCTCGCAGCCGACGCGGCAGGGCGTGCACTGGCCGCAGCTCTCGTCCTCAAAGAAGCGCAGCATGTTCAGCGCCGCCTCGCGCACGCTGTCCTTGTCCGACAGCACGACCACGGCGGCGGAGCCGACGAAGCTGCCGTGGGGCTGCAGCGTGTCGAAATCGAGCGGAACGTCGTCCAGATGCGCCGGCAGGAGGCCGGCGGACGGTCCGCCGGGTTGGTAGGCCTTGAGCGTATGGCCCTCGGCCATGCCGCCGGCCGCGGCGATGATGTCCCGGATCGTCGAGCCGGCATAAAGCAGGTAGACCCCCGGCCGCGCCACACGGCCCGACACGGAATAGCTTCTCAGGCCCTTCCGGTCGTTATGGGCGTGATCGGCCAGGACGCCGGGCCCCTCGCGGCAGACGCGGGCGACCCAGTGCAGGGTCTCGACATTGTGCACCAGCGTCGGGCGGCCGAAGACGCCGACCTGCGCGACATAGGGCGGCCGGTGGCGCGGGATCCCGCGCTTGCCCTCGATCGATTCGATCATCGCCGATTCCTCGCCGCAGATATACGCGCCCGCGCCGCGGCGCAGGTCGATATAGCCGGGCGCGGCCAGACCGGCGGCCTCGAGCGCGGCGATCTCGCGGCGCAGGATTTCCAGCACGGCGGGATACTCGTCGCGCATGTAGAGGAAGATCCGGTCGGCCTCGACCGCCCAGGCCGCGATCAGCATCCCCTCGAGGAAGAGATGCGGCGTCCGCTCGAGGTAGTAGCGGTCCTTGAACGTGCCCGGCTCGCCCTCGTCGCCGTTCACGGCCAGGTAGCGCGGGCCCGGCTCGGCCCGCACGAAGCCCCACTTGCGGCCCGCGGGAAACCCCGCACCGCCCAGGCCTCGCACGCCGGCATCGAGGAGGTCGGCCTGAACCGCCTGCCAATCGCCGTCGGCGCGTAGCGAGAGCAGCGTGTCGTAGCCGCCCGCCGCCCGGTAGGCGTCGAGGGGTTCGTATTCCGGGATGTGCGGGTGCACGTCGCCGGTGCGGATCGCGTCGTGGACCATCTGCGGCGTCGCATGGTCGAGATGGTTGTGCCCCAGCTCGACCGCGGGCGCCGTGTCGCAGCGGCCCATGCAGGGCGCGCGCACCACGCGGACCTCGGCCGGGTCGAGCCCCTCGTCCAGCGCCGCCCTGAGCCGCGCCGCGCCGGCCAGTTCGCACGACAGCGAATCGCAGACCCGGACGGTCAGCGCCGGCGGAGGCGTCTCGTCCTCGCGCACGCAGTCGAAATGAGCGTAGAAGGTCGCGACCTCCCAGACCTCGGCCTGGCTCAGACGCATCTCTTCGGCCAGCGCGCGGAGATGCGCGGCAGACAGGTGCCCGTAGGCGTCCTGGATGAGGTGCAGATGCTCGATCAGCAGGTCGCGCCGCCGCGGACGGTCCTGCAGCAGGGCGCGAACCTCGTCCCACGCGGTGTCATCCAGCTGCCGTCCCTTGGGCGTCGCGCGCGCCCTGCGTTGCCTGCGCTCGTCGAGTGCCATGCGTCCTCCCGTCTTCGGCCACATCCTAGACCGTCCGCGTGCCGGCGAACCATGCCAAATGCGACCCGTGACGATCAGCAGAGACCCCGGCGGCCCGGCGCCGATGCGACAGTCCGGCGGGTGGTGCCACCGCGCGCGCTGTGCCACGCTTTGCCCATGATCGGTCGTGCCCTGTTCCTCGTCTTCGCCCTCGCCCTGCCAGCCTCTGCGCAATCGCCGATGAGCGCGGCCGAGTTCGAGGATTACGTCTCGGGCAAGACGCTGACCTTCGCCACCGGCGGTGTCACCTACGGGATGGAGGAATACCTCTCGGACCGCCGGGTGCGGTGGTCGTTCCTGGACGGCGAGTGCAAGGAGGGCGTCTGGTACCAGCGGGGCGAGCAGATCTGTTTCGAGTACGAGGACGGCACCGGGCCGCAATGTTGGACCTTCTACCGCGATGCGGGCAGCGGCCTGCGGGCGCGGTTCGCGGGCGACCCTGCCGGCACGGAACTGTACGAGACCGAGGCGACGGACGCGCCAATGCAGTGCCCGGGGCCGCGGATCGGGGTCTGAGGCGGGGAATGGGGGCTTTGCCCCCTCTGGCCCCTGCGGGGCCATTCACCCCCAGGATATTTCGCGGACCAAAGACGCCGGACCGCTCACAGCAGCGAGCCCTGTTCGGGCGGTGTGTCCTTCGGCTTTTTCGACGGGCGGGCAGCGCCGATCGTCAGGTGGCCGTCGCGGAACTGGATGTCCATCCCGGTCGCCTTCTGCGCGGCAGCCTTGTCGGTGAGGACGCGGTTGTTGTCGTCCCGGACCACTGCGTAGCCCCGCTGCAGGGTCGCCTCGTAGCCCAGCGTCAGCCGCAGACGCTCGACCGCGGCGAGGCGCTCGGTCCGCTGGCGGAGGGTGGCGCGGGTCGCGGTCCCGCCCCGTGCCGCTGTATCGGCGAGGCGGCGGGCCTGGTCACGGATGGTGCGCTGCACCGGACGCGGCGTCAGGCGCGCGGCGGTCGTCTGGAACCGCGACTCGGCCTGGCGCCGGTTGCGCGCGAGCGCGGGATCGAGACGCGCCGCCAGCCGGTCGAGCCGCTCGCGGTCGGCGGCGACGCGGGTGCGCAGGGTGGCCGGGCGCAGCACCGCCGCGGCCTGGGTGAGCTGCGCCCGCTTGGCCGCCGCAGCGGCGCGGAGGGCCGAGGGCAGCCGGGTGTCGAGCCAGTCGAGGCGCTGGCGCGCCGCGAAGGTCAGCGTTTCGGGCCGGGGCAGCGCGCGGGAGACGTCGCCCAGGCGCTGTCGCCGCGCGCTGACCGCCTGCCCCGCCGCCCGGACCAGCCGGGCGCCCTGCTGGTCGGTCCAGGTCAGGAGGTCCAGCCTTACCGGCACCGCCCGCTCGGCCGCCGCGGTGGGGGTGGGGGCGCGGTAGTCGGAGACGTAGTCGATCAGCGTGGTGTCCGTCTCGTGCCCGACGGCCGAGATGAGGGGGATCTCCGATGCCGCGGCGGCGCGGGCCACGGCCTCTTCGTTGAAGCCCCAGAGATCCTCGATGGAACCGCCGCCGCGCGCGACGATCAGGAGATCGGGCCGCGGCACGGGACCGCCCGGATCGAGCGCGTTGAAGCCCTCGATCGCGCGGGCCACCTGGGGGGCGCAGTCCTTGCCCTGGACCGCCACGGGCCAGACGAGAACCCTTCGCGGGAAGCGGTCGCGCAGGCGGTGCAGGATGTCGCGGATCACGGCGCCCGAGGGCGATGTGACCACGCCGATCACCTCGGGCAGGAAGGGCAGCGCGCGCTTGCGTTCGGTCGCGAACAGCCCCTCGGCCTCGAGCGCCTTCTTGCGCTTCTCGAGCATCGCCATCAGGGCGCCGACCCCGGCGGGGCGCAGCTCTTCGACGTTGAGCTGGTACTTGGACTGGCTGCCGAAGGTGGTCAGCCGCCCCGTGGCGATGACCTCCATCCCCTCTTCGGGGAGCTGGGCGAGCTGGGACAGCTGGCCGCGCCAGGTGACCGAGGCGAGGACCGCCCGGTCGTCCTTGATGTCGAAGTAGAGATGCCCCGAGCGCGCCTTGAACACGCGGCCGACCTCGCCCCGGACGCGGACCCGGCCGAAGGTGTTCTCGAGCGTGCGTTTCACCGCACCCGAGATTTCGGACACGGTGAATTCGGGCGTGTTGCCGCCGGGCTGCGCGTCTTCGATGAGGTCGTCCATGCCGGTCCGTCTTGTGCCGCGTGCCCGATCACCCTAGACCGCGCCCGATCCGAGGGAAAGGCGCGCGACATGAACATCCTGATCCTTGGCGGCGGCGGCCGCGAGCATGCCCTGGCCTGGGCCGCGATGCAGAACCCGAAATGCGACAAGCTGATCGTGGCGCCGGGCAATGCCGGGATCGCCGCCATCGCCGATTGCGCCACGCTCGACATCCTCGACGGCGGCGCGGTGGCCGAATTCGCCGCGAAGGAGGCGATCGACCTCGTCGTCATCGGGCCCGAGGCGCCGCTGGCCGCCGGGGTGGCCGACGTGCTGCGAGCGGCGGACCTGTCAGTGGTGGGGCCCGACCGCGCGGCGGCCGAGTTGGAGGCGTCGAAGACCTTCACCAAGGAAATCTGCGACGCCGCCGGGGTGCCCACGGCTGCCTGGGCGCGGTTCGACGACGCCGCCGCGGCGCGGGCCCATGTCGCGGCGGCGGGCGCGCCGATCGTGGTCAAGGCCGACGGGCTGGCCGCGGGCAAGGGCGTCGTCGTCGCGATGGACGAAGACGAGGCGCTGGCGGCGATCGACGACATGTTCGGCGGCTCCCTGGGGGCCGCCGGGGCGAGCGTCGTGCTGGAGGAGTTCATGACCGGCGAGGAAGCCTCGCTCTTCGTGCTGTGCGACGGCGAGACCGCCCTGCCGATCGGCACCGCGCAGGATCACAAGCGGCTGGGCGACGGCGACACCGGGCCGAACACCGGCGGCATGGGCGCCTATTCCCCCGCACCGGTGCTGGACGCTGCCGTCGAAGCGCGGGCGATGGACGAGATTGTGCGCCCGACCCTGGCCGAGATGGCCCGGCGCGGAACGCCCTATCGCGGTGTGCTCTATGCCGGGCTGATGATAAAGGACGGCGCGCCGCGGCTGGTGGAATACAATGTCCGGTTCGGCGACCCGGAGTGCCAGGCGCTGATGATGCGGCTCGGGGCGCAGGCGCTCGACGCGCTGCATGCCTGCGCCGAGGGACGACTGGCCGAGGCGCGGATCGACTGGGCGGAGGACCACGCGATGACGGTCGTGATCGCGGCGGACGGCTATCCCGGCAGCTATGCCAAGGGCGAGACCATTGCCGGGCTCGGCGGGATCGCGGAGGATTCGTTCCACATGGTGTTCCACGCGGGCACCGCGGAAAGCGAAGGGCGGCTCGTATCGAACGGCGGGCGGGTGCTGAACGTGACCGCGCGGGGCGCGAGCCTGGCCGAGGCGCGGGAGCGGGCCTACGGGATGTGCGGGAAGGTGGACTGGCCGGGGGGGGTCTTCCGGCGGGATATCGGCTGGCGGGCGCTCTGAGGACGTGGAGTGGGGGCGCTGCCCCCGTCGCCTGGCGGCGACTCCCCCGGGATATTTCTTGGACAGAAGAAGGGTGGGTCAGCAGGCCTGGTCGGGGGCGAGGCTGTCGGGACCGGTATAGGGGCCGGTGTCCCGAGGGGAGAGGTGGCCCCGGCGAAGGGTCGTGACGATCACGCGGCGCCAGGCGGCATCGGCGGTGACGATGGCGGGGCCGTCGGCGCAACGGGCGATCCCGCCCTGGATCACCGCCTGGCCGAGACGGTGGTTCGTCAGGCCGGGGGACGCTGCGACCTCGTGCAGGGCGCCGTCGCGGTAGCGCCAAACCCGCAGGATCGCGGCGAGATGGGGGCGATCGACATAGGCGATCTCGACCGTGCCGTCGCCGTCGAGATCGGCCGCGCCGACGGGGGCGAGCCACCTGTGACGGCGGCCGATGAAGGGCGTGGCGGCGACGAGACCGGCGGCATCGTAGACCGACAGGCGCGCGCCCCGGTCGAGATCGGTCTCGACCACGAACACCTCGTCGTCCCCGTCTCCGTCGATGTCCGCGCGGCGGGGCGCGAGATCCTCGAACACGCGGGTCCGCGGCAGGGTGAGCGTGAGACGGCGACCGGTTTCGGTGACGATTTCGAGCGCGCCCCACTCGATCGCGTCGCCGAGGACGGCGTGATCGTAACGGTCGGTGGGCGCGGCGAAGCGGGCGGCGGCCACGCCCTCGGCCGCGGCCGGCGGGGCGGCGAGGAGGACGAGCGCCGCAGCGGCGCCCCGTACCGCCCCCCCGCGCATCAGATCTGCTTTTCGGGCATCTGCACCACGAGCCCGTCCAGCGCGTCGGAGACCTTGAGCTGGCAGGTCAGGCGCGAGCGGGTCTCGTCCGGCTCGTAGGCGAAGTCGAGCATGTCCTCTTCCATCGCCTCGCGCTCGGGCAGCTTGTCGATCCAGTCGGGGTGGACGTAGACGTGGCAGGTGGAGCAGGCGCAGGCGCCGCCGCAATCGGCCTCGATCCCCGGGATGCCGTTGTCGCGCGCGCCCTCCATCACCGTGAGTCCGGTCGGAACCTCCACCACGTGTTCGGTCCCGTCATGTTCGACATAGGTGATCTTGGCCATGGATGTCCCCGAATTGCCTGAGCCTGGCCGCGCGAGCGTCTCGTCGGCCTTTGCCCCCTTTTAGGGGAAGGCGGGCGGCAAGTGAAAGCCGTCTCTTGCCGGTGTACCCCATATGTTCTAACTCTGTTCCATGACCGATTTCGGCACACCGCCCGCGGAATGGCCGCGTCCGCCCGCCTGCCTGCCCCATGCCCGGCTGGACGAGCCGCCGAAGGGGGCGCGGGTGGCCGTCGCGGGGCTGGTG
The DNA here is from genome assembly GCF_900111315.1 of Tranquillimonas rosea. Classification (GTDB taxonomy): domain Bacteria; phylum Pseudomonadota; class Alphaproteobacteria; order Rhodobacterales; family Rhodobacteraceae; genus Tranquillimonas; species Tranquillimonas rosea. The sequence goes on along the minus strand of NZ_FOGU01000010.1, from coordinate 110,686 downwards.
CTGGTGCGCCAGCGGCCGGGCACGGCGAAGGGCGTGATCTTCATCACGCTCGAGGACGAGACTGGCATCTGCAACGTGATCGTCTGGCGGTCGCTGTACGAACGCTACCGCCGGGCGGTGATCGCCGGGCGCTGCCTGCGGGTAACCGGGCGGCTGCAGCGCGAGGGCGCCGTGGTGCACGTGGTGGCGGACGTGATCGAGGACATCTCGTGGATGCTCGACGACCTCCTGCGCCCCGACGCCGCGCCGCAGGAGGCCGACCCGGCCACCGCCGTGCATCTGCCCGCCCGCGCCGCAGACCAGCCCTGAGCGGGCTTTCCCGACGCGGAGCGGGCGGCTAGGATGCCGGGCAGACGCCCAGCAAGAGGCCCGAGCAGCATGATCCGATCCCTGGCGCTGGTCGCGCCCCTGGTTCTCGTCGCATGTGCCGATGGCGGTCCGCGCGTGTCGCGCTTCCTCGAAGCGGACCTGTCGGCGCGGGACGCCCCGCCCGACGCGGCGCCGGGCACCTGCTGGGCGCGGGAGACGACGCCGGCGCTGATCGAGACAGTGACCGAGCAGGTGCAGGTGGCCCCGGCGGGGCGTGCCGCGCCCGCGACCTATCGCACCGAGACACGGCAGGCGATCCTGCGCGACCGCGACGACATCTGGTTCGAGACCCCCTGCCCCGAGATGGTGACGCCGGCCTTCGTGGCCTCTCTGCAGCGGGCGCTCAGGGCGCGGGGGTATCACCGGGGCCCGGTGACCGGCGAAGTCGACGACGCCACGCGACGGGCCATCCGCCGCTATCAGGCGGCGCAATCGCTGCACAGCGACGCGCTGAGTCTCGCCGCGGCCAAGCGGCTGGGCCTTGTGGCCTACGAGCGGGACGAGGCCCTCGCGGCCCCCTCCGGCGACTGACCAAGCCCCATTGGCGCACGAAAAAGGGCGCCCCGCGGGGGGCGCCCTACCATCTGTCGTGCGGTGGCGCCGGTGTCAGCCCTGGTCGATCGACAGGGCCACGAAGCGCGGCTCACCTTCGCGGCGCACGAGGAGGAGCAGCGACTTGCGGCCCGCCTCGCGGGCGCTGTCGATCCGCTCCTGCAGATCGCCGGGGCTCTCCACCTGCTGCTGGCCGGCCTCGGCGATCAGGTCGCCCGCGCGCAGGCCCTTCTCGTAGGCCTCGCTCTCGACGGCGACGTCGGTGACGACCACGCCCTCGGCATTGTCCGGCAGGGCGAGCTCCTCGCGAAGCTCGGCGGTCATGTCCGACAGGGTCAGGCCGAGAACCTCTTCCTCGGACGGCGTCTCCTGGTCGGCAGGGGCCGAGGCGGGCACGGCGTCCTGCGCGTCCTCGCGGCGGCCCAACGTCACGCGGAGCGTCTCGGTCGCGCCCTCACGGAAGACGGTGACGCGCACGGTCTTGCCGACGGCGGTGTTGCCCACGGTGCGGACAAGGCCACGCGTGTCCTCGACCTCGTTCCCGTCGAACGACAGGATCACGTCGCCCGATTCCATGCCCGCCTCCTGCGCGGGGCCCTCGGGCACGTCGGTGACCAGCGCGCCGCGGACCTCTTCGAGGCCGATGCTTTCGGCGATGTCGTCGGTCACGTCCTGGATGCGGACGCCCAGCCAGCCGCGGCGCGTCTCGCCGAATTCCTGGAGCTGGTCGACGACATTGGTGACGACGTTGGAGGACATGGCGAAGCCGATGCCGATCGACCCGCCGGTCGGCGAGAGGATGGCGGTGTTCACGCCGATCACGTCGCCGTCCATGTTGAACAGCGGCCCGCCCGAGTTGCCGCGGTTGATGGCCGCGTCGGTCTGGATGTAGTCGTCATAGCTGCCGCTGAGCGCCCGGCCGCGGGCCGACACGATGCCGGCCGAGACGGAAAAGCCCTGGCCCAGCGGGTTGCCCATCGCCATGACCCAGTCGCCGACATTGGCCTCGTCGCTGTTGCCGAACTCGACATAGGACAGGGCCTCGTCGGGCTCGACTTTGAGCAGGGCGATGTCGGTGTTGGGGTCGGTGCCCACGACCTCGGCCTGCAATTCGTTACCCGAGAAGAACTCGACGATGATCTCGTCGGCGCCCTCGATCACGTGGTTGTTGGTGACGACGAAGCCGTCCTCGGAGATCACGAAGCCCGAGCCGAGCGCCTGGCTGCGGCGCGGACGCTGGGGCTGCTGACCGTTCGGGCCGTTGCGGTCCATGAAGTCACGGAAGAAATCCTCGAAGGGCGAGCCCTCGGGAACCATCGGCTGACCTTCACCAGACCGCGACGCAACGGTGGTCGACGTGGTGATGTTGACGACGGACGGGCTGACCTCGTCGGCAAGCTCGGAGAAGCTCGTCGGCCGTGTCTGGGCGTTGGCCACTTGGCCGACCGTCAGGGCGAGGCCGACGAGGAGGACCCAGAACAGGCGCATCACCTGCGTCTGTGGGGTCGCGGTTAGGGTCTTGGCCTGGGATGTCACTCCAAACTCCTTGGATCATAGATTGGGGACGCGACGCCCGCACCGTCTCCGGCCCGGGCTGATGCCGTCACCTTGCAGATAGGTCCCGAACCCTGCAACCGAAAGGCCACACTCGCTGAATAAAACGCGCGTGAAAGCGCCGTGACATCTTGCGAAGGGAACGAACGGGCCGTGCTCAGGCCCCGAGCGCCCGTCCCAGCGCCACCAGCGCGACACCGGCAGCCAGCACCGCGAGCCCGATGATGCGCCGTGCCTCGGGGCCCAGGTCGCGCAGGGCCTCGAGCGCCTGTTCGATACGAAAAGGGGCCAGTGCAAAGACCAGCCCCTCGAAGCAGAATGCAAGGCCGATGGCCATGACCACGATGGCGGTCACTGCGTCTCGACCTCGTCCGCGCTGTCAGCCTCGGCCACCGGAAGCGAGCTGTTGTCGCTGCCGCTGTCCTCGTCCGCCGACGCCTCGGATTGCTCCGGCTCACCCTGAGCCTCGGCCTCGGGGGCGGAGGCCTCGGTCTGCGCGGCGCCGTCGCCCTCTTCCGTGTTCGCGCCGGACTGGTCGGCGCCCTCGGCGCCGTCCTGCGGGACCGGCGTCAGGGCGCGGTTCACCTCCCGCGGCTGGTCCGTCTTGAGATAGTCGAAGAACTCGCTGTCGGGCGTCAGGACGAGGGTCGAGTTCTCGCCACGGAGCGACCGGGTGTAGGCCGTGAGCGAGCGGTAGAACTCGAAGAACTCGGGATTCGCACCGAAAGCCTCGGCAAAGATGCGGTTCCGCTCGGCATCCGCCTGACCGCGGGTGATCTCCGCCTCGCGTTCGGCGTCAGAGACCAGTTCGACGACGGTCCTGTCGGCCAGCGCGCGCACCCGCTGCGCCGCCTCTTCACCACGCGCGATCTCGTCCGCGGCCTCACGCTCACGCTCGGCCCGCATCCGGGCGAAGGTGGCGTCGAGGTTCTGGGTCGGCAGGTTCGTCTGCTTGAGCCTCACATCGATGACATAAAGCCCCAGCGCCTCGGCCCGGCTGCGCGATTCCTCGGTGATCCGCTCCATCAGCTGGCTGCGATCCTCGGACAGGATAGTGTTCGAGGTCACGCCGTCCGAACCGAGCACGGCGCGGATCTGGGCGTTGAGGATGTCGCCAAGGCGATTCTCGGCGGCCAGCAGACCGCCCACGCCGATCGCCTCGCGGAACTGCACGACGTCGTCGATGCGGTAGCGCGCGAAGGCGTCCACCACGAGGCGCCGGTCGTCCGCAGGGGTCACCTCGGTCGCCTCGGTGTCGAGCGAGAGGATGCGGTCGTCGTAGCGCACGACGTCCTGGATCAGCGGCACCTTGAACCCGAGGCCCGGCTCTTCCTTGACCTGCTTGATCTGGCCGAACTGCAGGACCAGCACGTTCTCGCGCTCGTCGACGATGAAGATCGACGAAAGCAGCCCGATGGCAGCGACGACGACGATGGGAATTAGGATCGTTGCCTTACGCATCAGTTGCTGCTCCCGCTGCTCGAGTTCGACTGCTGGGCCTGCCCCGACCCGGTGGTGCCGCGGAGTTCATTCAGCGGAAGATACGGCACGACGCCTTGGCCGCCGCCACTACCGCCGCCGCCGATCTGTTCGTCCAGGATGATCTTGTCGACGTCACCGAGAACCTGCTCCATCGTTTCGAGATAGAGGCGTTTGCGCGTCACTTCGGGGGCATTGGAGTATTCCGACAGGACCGAGGTGAAGCGGCTCGCCTCACCCTGCGCCTCGTTGACGACGCGGGCGCGATAGCCCTCGGCCTCCTCCAAGGTCTGCGCCGCCTCGCCTCGGGCGCCGGCCAGCACGCGGTTCGCATAGGCGTCGGCCTGGCGGGTCAGACGCTCGCGCTCCTGCTCGGCGGCCTGCACCTCGCGGAAGGCGTCGATCACCTCTTCCGGCGGCTCGGCGCCGTTCAGGTTGACGCGGACGATGTTGATGCCGCTGTCGTAGCTGTTGAGCGTCGACTGGATGCGCTCTTCGGCACCGGCGGCGATCTCTTCACGGCTGACGTTGAGGATCGGCGCAAGTTGCGACTGCGCGATGATCTCGCGCATCGCCGCCTCGCTGACGGCGCGCACGGTTTCCTGCGGATCGCGCAGGTTGAACAGGAAGAGCGACGGGTCGGACACGTTCCAGACGACCTGGAAGTCGATGTCGACGATGTTCTCGTCCGTGGTCAGCATCAGGCCGCCGTCCGAGCGGCTGTCGCGCGAGCGCATGCCGATGTCCTCGGTCCGCTCGGTGGTGACCGGAATCACCTCGGCGGTGACAAGAGGCCACGGCGCGAAGTGCAGGCCGTCATCCGTGGTGCGACGGAAATCGCCGAGGAACAGCTCGACGCCCTGCTCTTCGGGCTGAACGGTGTAGAGCGAGTTGAAGACCCAGAGCCCGGCCAGGACGACGATGGCGATCACCACCGTCGCGCGGTTCGCGCTGGGGCCGCCCGAGCCGCCGCTCGGCCCGTTGGACCGGCCGCCACGGCCGCCCATCAGGACGCGCAGATGCTCTTGGCCCTTCTTCATGATCTCGTCGATTTCAGGGATCGGGCGCCCTTCTCCGGGACGCTGGCCGCCGGGGCGGCGATCGTCGCCCCCGCCGCTGCCGCTGCCGCCGCTACCATTGGTGCCGCGCGGGCCGCCGCCCCAAGGTCCGCCTTTGTTGCTGGCCATCTAGGTTCTGGTCTCCCTTGTCGGTCGTGCCCCGTCGGACACGATCAGTATCAATGTACCTGTGCACGCGACAGGTGAATTCAAGCTGTTCTCAGAGGCGTGCGCATGGTCACGAGTTCTTCCGAAATGGTCGGGTGCACGGCGCAGACCCGGTCGAAATCCTCCTTCGTCGCGCCCATCTTGATAGCGATTCCAGCCATCTGGATCATCTCGCCCGCGTGGTCTGCGACGATATGACAGCCAAGCACCTTGCGACTGTCGCGGCCCACGATCAACTTCATGAGCGCACGGTCGCTCCGACCTGCGAAGGCCTGCTGCATGGGCCGGAACGAAGCACAGTAGACCTCGATCGGCTCGATGTCCCGCGCCGCTTCTTCGGTCAGGCCGATGGTGCCCATCTCGGGCTGAGTAAAGACGGCCGAGGGGATCAGCTCGTGATCCACGGGCGTCGGCGTGTCGCCGAACACCGTCTCGGTAAACGCCATGCCCTCGCGGATCGCCACCGGCGTCAGCGCGACGCGGTCGGTCACGTCCCCGATCGCGTAGATCGACGGGACGCTCGACTGCGAGTACTCGTTCACGATCACCTCGCCTCGGCGGCCCAGCTCGACGCCGATCTCCTCGAGGCCCAGCCCCTCGGTGTTCGGCGACCGGCCGGTCGCGAACAGCACGTGGTCGAATCGCTTTTCGTGCCCGTTCGTGCCCTTGACCCACATCGGGCAGCCGGCCTCGTAGCGGGTGTCGCTCTTGGGGTTGGCGGCCAGCACGTCCGAGCCGACCTCGCGCTCTTCCACCGGCGCGCCCATCGCGGCATCGCTGTTGGCGGGAACCGGGCGGCGGGCCTCTTCGTGCTCGGCCCAAGGCTCCATCTCGACGATGTTGGTGCCGACATGCAGATCGATGCCACGCTCGCACATCGCCTCGGCGATCAGGCCGCGCGCCTCGTCGTCGAAGCCCCGCAGGATCTGCGCGCCGCGATAGTACTGCGTCACCTCGACGCCCAGCCCGTGCAGGATGCAGGCGAACTCGCAAGCGATGTAGCCGCCGCCGACGATCAGCACCGACTCGGGCAGCTCTTCCATCAGGAAGATGTCGTTCGAGACCAGCCCGAGATCGGCGTTCTGCATCTCGGGCCGCACGGGGCTGCCGCCGGTGGCGATCAGGATGTGCTTGGCGCGCTTCGTGGTGCCGTCGGCCAGGCGGACGGTGTGGGCATCGTCCAGCGTGGCGCGCTGGTCGAACACCTCGACATCCGAGCCGGACAACAGGCCGCGATAGATCTCTTCAAGGCGGTCCAGCTCGGCGTGCAGGCCCTTGCGGAAGGCCGGCCAATCGAAATCGTCGACCTTCACCGACCAGCCGTAGCGTTCGGCGTCGGCGAAGGTCTGGCGGTACTCCGAGGCGAAGACCATCAACTTCTTCGGCACGCAGCCGCGGATGACGCAGGTGCCGCCCATGCGGCTTTCCTCGGCCAGCGCGACGCGGGCCCCCTTGGCCGAGGACGTGCGGGCAGCGCGGACGCCCCCCGAGCCGCCGCCTATGACGAACAGGTCGTAGTCGAACGCGTCAGTCATTGCCGATATCCCGAAACATATTCTCGCTCTCGACGAAATCGATGCGGTCTTCCTCTTGCGCGCCGGTGTTGATGTCACGCAACTCGACCCGGCCGTCGGCATGACCCGTCACCAGCACATCGCAGATGTCGATGAAGAGCCCGTTCTCGACCACGCCGGGTATCTGGTTGAGCACCAGCGCCAGCTGACGGGCATTTCCGATCCGCCCCAGATGCAGATCGACGATATGGTTCCCCTCGTCCGTGACGTAGGGCTGGTCGCCGTTCATCCGCAGCTCGGTCCGGTCGCCCAGCACGTCGAGCGCGGCGATCGTCTCCTGCAGGAGCGCCTGCGTCGTCTGCCAGCCGAAGGGAACAACCTCGACCGGCAGCGGAAACGCCCCAAGCTGCGCGACAACCTTCGAGGGATCGGCGATCACCACCATGCGGTCGCTGGCCGTCGCGACGATCTTCTCTTGCAGCAGCGCGCCGCCGCCGCCCTTGATCAGGTTGAGCTCGCCGTCGCACTCGTCGGCCCCGTCGATGCAGATGTCGAGCCAGCGCGCCTCGTCCAGGCCTAAGACGTGGATGCCCATCTCGCGCGCCAGCGCCGCGGTCCGGGCCGAGGTCGGCACGCCGGTGATCCGCAGCCCGTCCTCGCGCACCATTTCGCCCAGGCAGCGCACCATCCAGGCCGAGGTCGACCCTGTGCCGAGCCCCACGCGCATCCCGTCCTCGACGAGATCGCAGGCGCGCCGGGCGGCGACGAACTTGGCGGTGTCGATCGGCGACAATTGACCTGACATCAGGCTTCTCCCTCGGGCGTCTCCGGGGCTTATAGGCAAGATCACGCGCGGGTGCGAGGGGGTTCGGCCGCGGCATCCGCGCCCGGCGGGGTGTCGGGCCGGCCCGCCCGCGACGTCGGACCGTGCCGCTGCCGCCGGCGCGGGGCGGCGGACGACACCGCTTCGTCGCACGGAGACGCCATGAAGAGCCGTTCCGTCGCAATCACGCTGGGGCGCCCCGGCACGCCGTGCTATCGCGGCCCAAAGTCGCAACGGAGCGCTCCCAATGTTCCTGTCGGTCTTCGAGATGTTCAAGGTCGGTATCGGCCCGTCGTCCTCGCACACGATGGGGCCGATGGTCGCCGCCGCGCGGTTCCTCGACCGCCTGCGCGCCCAGCCCTTCACGGCGCACGGCCTTGCCGCCTCCCTCCACGGCTCGCTCGCCTTCACAGGTGTCGGCCACGCAACCGACCGCGCGGTCATTCTCGGGCTCGCCGGCTTCGCGCCCGAGACCTACGACCGCGACGAGGCGGACGCCGCGATGGCCCGCATCCGAGAGACGGGCCGCGTCGCCCCCTCCGGCCTGCCCGAGCTGGTCTTCCGCCCGGACACCGACCTGGTGTTCGACCGCCGCCACGCCCTGCCCGGCCATGCCAACGGCATGATCCTCTACGCGCTCGACGCGCAGGACGACGTCATCACGCAGGAAACCTATTACAGCGTCGGGGGCGGGTTCGTCCTGACCGAAGCCGAACTGGCCGAGGGAGCGGATAGCGACGACGGACCGCCGGTGCCGTTCCCGTTCAAGTCGGCGGACGAGATGCTCGACATGTGCCGGACCTCGGGCAAGACGATCGCCGAGCTCAAGCGCGCCAACGAGCTGACCCGCCGCAGTCCCGGCGCGCTCGATCGCGGCATGGGCACGATCTGGCAGACCATGTCAGACTGCATCGACCGGGGACTCGCCACCGACGGCACCCTTCCCGGCGGTCTGTCCGTCCAGCGGCGGGCACACGCCATTCACGAATCCCTCCTGGCCGAACGGGGCCGCAACCTGGTGCCGCCGCACACGATCAATGACTGGCTCGGCGCCTACGCGATGGCGGTGAACGAAGAGAACGCCGCCGGCGGCAAGGTCGTGACCGCCCCCACCAACGGCGCGGCGGGCGTGATCCCCGCCACGATCCGCTACTGGCTGGACCATGTCCCCGGCGCCAGCCGGCGTCGCGTGCCCGAGTTCCTGCTGACAGCGGCGGCGATCGGCGGGCTGGTCAAGCACAACGCCTCGATCTCGGGCGCCGAATGCGGCTGCCAGGCCGAGGTCGGTTCGGCCGCCGCGATGGCTGCCGCGGGCTTCTGCGCGGTGATGGGCGGCAGCCCCGAGCACATCGAGAACGCCGCGGAGATCGCGCTCGAGCATCACCTGGGCATGACCTGCGACCCGGTGCGGGGACTCGTCCAGGTGCCCTGCATCGAGCGCAACGGCATGGGCGCCATCAAGGCGGTCGCGGCGGCCTCGCTGAGCCTGCGGGGCACCGGAGCGCATCTCGTCCCGCTGGACTCCGCGATCGAGACGATGCGTCAGACCGGCGCCGACATGAGCGAGAAGTACAAGGAGACCTCGCTCGGGGGGCTCGCCGTCAATATTCCGAACTGCTGAGCGCGGCGACGGCCGCGTCGAGCGCCGTCCGCGGCAAGAGCACCAGCAGCCCCGGCCCGTCGACGGCGATGCGCACGCGCGACGCCACGACCTCGTTCGAGGTGCCGATCTGCCCGTCGGGGCTCATCCGCAACCCGTCGATCGGCCAGCGCAGGCCCTCGGACACGCCGGTCACGGGCGCCATCGGGAACAGCGATACGCGGCAGCCGACGGGAAGGTCCAGGTTCAGCCGCGCGGGCGCGTTGAACACCACATCCTCGCTGCCGAGAAGCAGGCAGGGCGCGGCGTGCCGCCGTACCAGCACAGACAGCGCCGCCAGGTGGTGATCGACCCGCGCGCCGAGAAACCCCACCCCTAGCACGAGGGGCGCTCGGACGTTGCGCAGGCACTTGTCGAAATCGGTGCTGTCCTGCTCCGCGATCGGATGCTGCCGCTCGGCCGGAATCCGACCGCGCGCCGCCTCGGAGATCGAATCGAAATCCCCGATCACCGCTGCCGGCACATGCCCCGCCGCGATCGCGACATCCGCCCCGCCGTCGGCGCAGATCAGCGTCGGCGCGATGTCCAGCGCGGCCTCCAGGTCGCCCGGCGCGATGGGCGCCCCGCCAAGCAGCGTCACGGGGGTGGCCGAGTCGACGATCATCTCACGCCACCCTGGCCGACGCATCCTGTCGAACCGCAGCCACATTCTCGCCCTGAAATGACACGATCAAGAACTACCTTCTGTTCAGATTTCCGAAGCAATCGATGGTAAACAGGGTGTGGATCGATTGAGAAGCAGGGCGAAGTGGCGATGACCGGATCGAACAAGATACTCACGGTTTCCTACGGGACATTCTCCTGCACGCTGGAGGGGTTCGACCAGCCCTTCTCCACGATGCAATCGATCGCAGAGTACTTCCGGGATCTTGCGGCGCAAGACCGCTATTTCGGCGCCGAACCGCCGCAGCCCGATGCCGAGATGCTCCACCGTATCGCCGAGCGCGAGGTCCAGCGCCGCGTCGAGGCGCACGTCGACGACGGCAACGTGACCCTGCGCCAGATGGCGCCCGACAGCTCGGCGCCCGAACGGGCCGAGGCTCCGTCGCGCCCCGCGCCCGCCGCGCCGCTGCCCGAGGCCGAGGCCGAGGACGTCGATCCCGCCGACGACAGCGTCGCCGCCAAGCTCAGCCGCATCCGCGCCGTCGTGGCCCGCGCCCGCGCCGAACGCGACGCCGAGCCGGCGATCTACGAAGAGGACGAACCGACGGAACCGGTTCTCGGCGCCTCGCAGCTCGACACGGCTCTGCGGGGGGCCGATCTCGGCGCCGCGCCGGATGAGCCCGATTTCGGGACCGAGCTCGCGCCGGGCGACGAGTCCGAATCCCGGATCACCGCCGCCGAATCGCTGGACCTCGACGCCACTGCAGACCCGGCACCGGTGCCCACCCCCGAGGACGATGCGCTCGATACCGCCGACGACACCGATACGCTGAACGACACGCCTGTCGAAGTCCGAGACGAGGACAACGCCCTGGCCGACACGCTCGCCGCCATCGTGGCCGATTCGGCGAACGAGGACGCACCGGCTCCGCTGCAACGCGACGACGCGGCGATGGTCCCCGAAGCCGACGATCCGGAGGACTTGGACGAGCCCGACACCGTGGACGCCGAAGCGCCACCGTCTTTCGCTGCGGAAGACGCCCCCGACACCGACACGCCCGTTGCCGCGCCCGAGGACGATGACACGCCCGACACCAACATCGCGGGGGACGGCTTCGAATTGTCGGACGAGGTCGGCAACACGCCCCTCGCCTCCGACCCGACCGAGGCGGACGCGCTGCGCGGCGCCCATGGCGAAACCGACGACGCGGACGACGAGGAGATCGAGATCGAGACGGTCGACGACACGCCCGGCGCCGGCCCCCAGGCCCGCGTGATCAAGCTCAAGCGCTACGAGTTCGAAGCGGCCCTCGCCGCCGGCGAACTCGAGGAGATCGAGGACGAGGAGACCGCCCCCGATATCGCGGTCGCCGGCACCGCGTCCGACCGGACCGCCGCGGACGAGGACACCCTGACCGCCGACATCCGCGACCTGATCGGCGACAGCTCCCTGAACGCCGACGACGAGGCGGAGCTGCTTGAGGAGCTGGCCGAGGTCGAGCGCGAGGCCGCCGCCGCCTCCGAACGCGAAGCCCGTGAGCAGCGCGAGGCCGAAGAGGCGCGCGACGCCGACGACCAGGCCTTCGACCGCCTGCTGCAGGAAACCAACGCCAAGCTCGACGACACCGAGGGCAGCCGCCGCCGCTCCGCCATCGCCCATCTCAAGGCCGCCGTCGCGGCAACCAAGGCGGACCGCCTGCTGGGTGGCGCGCAGCGCGACGCGCAGGAAAACGCGCGCCTCGAGAAGTACCGCGACGATCTCGCCCAGGTCGTCCGCCCGCGCCGCCCCGCCGAGGACCGCGACGGCCCGGCCCAGCGCCCTGCCGATCCGCTCGCCAGCCGTCCCGCGCCGCTGATGCTGCTCTCGGACTACCGAGTCGACCAGGAAAGCGCGTCGCAATCGCGCCAGCCCTCGGGCTTGGTCCGGCCCCGCAGAATCCGCGCGACGCCGCCCGCGGACGACCATGCGCGGTCGATGGCGGCCTCGCTCAGCTTCTCCGACTTCGCCGCGCGGGTCGGCGCCACCGAGTTGCCCGACATCCTCGAGGCCGCCGCCGCCTATGCTGCCTATGTCGAGGGTCAGCCCAGGGTGACGCGCCCCGAATTGCTGCGCCGCGCCGCCAGCCTGCACCCAGAGGCCGGCATCACGCGTGAGCAGGGGCTCAAGAGCTTCGGCCAGCTGCTGCGCTCGGGCCGCATCCGCAAGCTCGGCCAGGGCAACTTCGCCGTCGCCGAGACCACGCGCTTCGCCGCCCCGGCCCGCGCCGCGGGGGAATGACGCCGCTTCTTCTGTCCAGAAGTATCCCGGGGGAGTCGCCGCAGGCGACGGGGGCAGAGCCCCCGCCAGGACGGTCAGGCGCCGCTCATTCGTCGTCGGCGTCGGGGTCCGCGCGGCCCACGCCCAGGAACACCCGCCGCAGCGGCAGCGCCCAGACGATGCCGAGGATCACGTAGATCGCCAGTTCCAGCAGGATCGGCGGGCGCTCGAACAGCCCGACGATCGTCGTCGCCACGACGATGTAGAGCGGGATGCCGACGATCAGGATCAGCAGCGACAGGCGCTTCTTGGTCTTGTGGCTCAGGCTCATCGGTCGGCGAAGGGATCTGTGACCAGGATCGTGTCCTCGCGCTCGGGCGAGGTCGACAGCAGCGCCACCGGGCACTCGATCAGTTCCTCGATACGGCGGACATACTTGATCGCGTTGGCGGGCAGGTCCGCCCAGCGGCGGGCGCCCTCGGTCGACTCCGACCAGCCCGGCAGCGTCTCGTAGACCGGGGTGCAGCGCGCCTGCCGGTCGGCGGCGATGGGCAGGTGATCGTAGTGCTCGCCGTCCAGTTCATAGCCGACGCAGATCTTCAGTTCGTCGAATCCGTCCAGCACGTCCAACTTGGTCAACGCGATGCCGGTGACGCCCGAGGTTGCGCAGGTCTGGCGCACGAGTACGGCGTCGAACCAGCCGCAGCGGCGCTTGCGCCCGGTCACGGTCCCGAACTCGCGTCCACGCTCGCCCAGCCGCTGGCCGTCGGCGTCGTCCAGTTCCGCTGGGAACGGGCCCTCGCCCACGCGGGTGGTGTAGGCCTTGACGATCCCCAGCACGAAGTCGATCGCGCCGGGGCCGACACCGGTGCCGGCGGCGGCCTGGCCGGCGATCGTGTTCGACGAGGTCACGAAGGGATAGGTGCCGAAGTCGATGTCCAAGAGCGCGCCCTGCGCACCCTCGAAGAGGATGCGCTTGTTGTCGCGGCGGGCCTCGGCCAGCGTCTTCCAGACCGGCCCGGCATAGGGCAGCACCTTCTCGGCGATCCCCCGCAGGTCCGTCATCAGCCGCTCGCGGTCCACGGGGTCGAGCCCCAGCCCCCGCCGCAGCGCGTCGTGGTGCACCAGCGCCCGGTCGACGCGCAGCTCCAGCGTGGCGGTATCGGCAAGGTCCGCGACCCGGACCGAGCGGCGCCCCACCTTGTCCTCGTAGGCCGGGCCGATGCCGCGCCCGGTCGTGCCGATCTTGGCCACGCTCGCCTGTGCCTCACGCGCCCGGTCCAGTTCACCGTGGATCGGCAGGATCAGCGGCGTGTTCTCGGCGATCATCAGCGTCTCGGGCGTGATCGTCACGCCCTGCCCGCGCAGCTTCTCGATCTCTTCGGCCAGGTGCCAGGGGTCCAGCACGACCCCGTTGCCGATGACGCTCAGCTTGCCCGAGCGGACGATGCCCGACGGCAGCAGGCTCAGCTTGTAGGTGGTCCCGTCGATGACCAGCGTGTGCCCCGCGTTGTGACCGCCCTGGAACCGGGCGATCAGATCGGCGCGCTCGCTCAGCCAATCGACGATCTTGCCCTTCCCCTCGTCACCCCACTGGGCGCCGACGACGACGACATTGGCCATGACTTCCCTCTTCGCTCGGCTCAAACCCGCGCACCTATAGCGCGCCCGCACGGCAGGGAAAACCGCGAACTGGCGCGGCCCCGGTCGGGGGGCCGCGGGCCGTCTCAGCGGTCGGAGGACCGCATCACGTTGCCGTGCCAGTCGGGCGCGGTGCCGGACGGGCCGGCGTCGCCACCCGCGAAAAGCGAGACCGCAATCCCTGCGGCAAGGGTCAGGGCCAGGAGCCCCGCCACCCGTGCCACGTCACGCATCGCGGGCGAGACATGCCGTCCCGCCGCCGCTGCCGGATCGATATTGAACGTCGTCATCTGTCGTCTCCTACGGATCATGCGGCCGCCATCGGCCAAGAGATCCAGATAGAGACTCGGCTGAAATTTATAAAACGAATGTTTGATGCTCATCGCATCACGTTTCGTGATATATGGGTCCGCCAACGCGTCCGGCGCTGCGAAGACGGCGGGTTGCGGGTGTGTGCCGAATTGAATAGACAGCCGCTTGATCGCCAGCCGGAGCAGGAGCTCATGGAAAACGTCGTCCTCATCATCCACCTGATCCTTGCCCTGTCCCTGATCGGCGTGGTGCTGCTTCAACGCTCCGAAGGGGGCGGCCTCGGCATGGGCGGCGGCGGTGGCGGCGGCGTGATGTCGTCGCGCGGTGCAGCGACGGCGCTCGGCAAGCTGACCTGGGCCTTCGCGATCGCGTTCATCGCGACCTCGCTGACTCTGACGATCTTCGCGGCACAGGATTCGACCGGGTCCTCGGTCGTCGACCGCCTGGGCGTGCCCGCCCCGGCGGCCGAGGACGGCGCCGAGACCGGCGGTCAGCAGGCCCCGGCGGACGACCTTCTCCCGCCCGGCAGCGGCGGCGGCGAAGGCGGCTCGGACGCGCCCCTGGCCCCGCCCCGCGCGGACTGATCGCAACCGGCATCGCGCCGCCCCCCGGCGCGACCCCGATCACCGTTACCAATTCCGCCCCTCTCGGGAGATGAACACCTGCGGCTTTCGCGACGCCTCAATGGGCGCCGGCATGCCGCGCATGACACAACTGCTGGGAAGACGGGGCGGAAACGCACCCCTTATCTTGCGGTCCGGTTGCCTCCCTTCGGGTGCGCAGGTATAGGTCAAATCCCGTGATGGCGCGGATTCGGCCTCCGGATCGCACCCCTTACCAGGCATCCGTTTCAGCGGGAGAGCAGCCCGAATGGCACGTTATATTTTCATCACCGGCGGTGTGGTCTCGTCGCTGGGCAAGGGCCTTGCCTCTGCCGCACTCGGCGCGCTCCTGCAGGCGCGCGGGTTCACCGTCAGGTTGCGCAAGCTGGACCCTTACCTGAACGTCGATCCCGGCACGATGTCCCCGTTCGAGCACGGCGAGGTCTTCGTCACCGACGACGGCGCAGAGACGGACCTGGACCTGGGCCATTACGAGCGGTTCACTGGGGTCGCGGCGCGGGCGACGGATTCGGTCAGTTCGGGGCGCATCTATTCCAACGTGCTCGAGAAGGAGCGCCGCGGGGACTACCTCGGCAAGACGATCCAGGTAATTCCGCACGTCACCAACGAGATCAAGGACTTCCTCGCCATCGGCGACGACGAGGTCGACTTCCAGCTCTGCGAGATCGGCGGCACCGTCGGCGACATCGAGGGCCTGCCCTTCTTCGAGGCGATCCGCCAGTTCGGCCAGGAACGCCCGCGCGGCAACTGCATCTACATGCACCTCACCCTCCTGCCGTGGATCGCGGCCAGCGGCGAGCTCAAGACCAAGCCGACCCAGCACTCGGTGAAAGAGCTTCGCTCGATCGGGATCGCGCCGGACGTGCTGGTCTGCCGCTCAGAGCGCCCGATTCCCGAGAAGGAGCGCGAAAAGCTGGCGCTGTTCTGCAACGTGCGTCCGGACAGCGTGATCGCCGCCTACGACCTCAAGTCGATCTACGAGGCGCCGCTGGCCTATCACCGCGAGGGGCTGGACCAGGCGGTGCTCGACGCGTTCCAGATCAATCCCGCGCCCAAGCCGAACCTGTCGCGGTGGGAGGATGTGGCCGACCGCATCTTCAACGCCGAAGGCGAGGTCCGCGTCGCCATCGTCGGCAAGTACACGCAGCTCGAGGACGCCTACAAGTCCATCGCCGAGGCGCTGACCCACGGCGGCATGGCGAACCGGGTCAAGGTCAAGGCCGAGTGGATCGACGCCGAAATCTTCGAACGCGAGGATCCCTCGCCCTATCTCTCGAACTACCACGCCATCCTCGTGCCCGGCGGCTTCGGCGAACGCGGCACCGAGGGCAAGATCAAGGCCGCCCAGTTCGCCCGTGAACGGAAGATTCCCTATCTCGGCATCTGCCTCGGGATGCAGATGGCGGTGATCGAGGCGGCAAGGAACCTCGCCGGCATGGAGACCGCCGGCAGCCAGGAGTTCGACCACGAGGCGGGCAAGAAGCGGTTCGAACCGGTGATCTTCCACCTCAAGGAATGGGTGAAGGATAACGAGAAGATCGCCCGCTCGGTGCTGGACGACAAGGGCGGCACGATGAGGCTCGGCAGCTACCACGCGTCGCTCAAGGACGGCTCGGCCGTGGCCCGCGTCTATGGCCGCGCCGAGATCGAGGAACGGCACCGCCACCGCTACGAGGTCGACATCCGCTACCGCGAGGCGCTGGAAGAGAAGGGCCTGTGCTTTTCCGGTCTGTCGCCGGATGGCCGCCTGCCCGAGATCGTGGAGGTCGCGGACCACCCGTGGTTCATCGGCGTGCAGTTCCACCCCGAGCTGAAGTCGAAACCCTTCGCGCCGCATCCGCTGTTCCGGGATTTCATCCGCGCCGCGAAAGAGGTCTCGCGCCTGGTGTGACGGGACGCAGCGGGCCTGCGCGCAACGACGTGACAGTTTTGTAAGGCGCGCCTTGCAGGACCGACGAAGACGCCACAAATTCTTCGTCATTCTGCAAGGATCGCGTTAGCTCCTACGTCATGTCGTTCCGAACCGCATACAACGCACTGGCGACGCCGTTCGTCCTGGGAAAACTGGCCCTGCGCGGCCGGCGCCGGGATCGTGCGGCCGCGCTGACGCATGGCGTCGAGGGCCCGCGTTACTGCGAGCGGATCTGGGTGCGGCTGGACGAGGTTCGCGAGGAATCGCTGACGCGCGGCGCGAAGACCGCCGTGGTCATGGGCGGCGACTGGTACAAGAATGCCCGCCCGCTGACCGACAATCCCAAGATCGCCTATTGCCTGCGGCACTGGCGCGACGGACTGACCTGGGACGAGACTGGCGCGATCGACTACACGATGGGCCAGATCTCGGACAACGTGGTCTACGATCACCTTACCACCAAGGCGCAGGTGCTTCGCCGGTTCGCGACGCTGGACCGCATCTTCGAGCAGGTCCGCCGCGAGAACCGCATCCGCCCCGTGCGCGAGTACCGGTTCCTGCGCTATCGCGAACAGGGCGGACTGATGTTCCATATCGGCCCAGACGGGCGCCCCATGTTCGCGGGCGGCGGTCATCATCGGGTCGGCATGGCGCTGGCGCTGGGGCTGCGCGAGGTCCCGGCGATGGTGCTACTCGCGCATCCGAACGGGCTCTGGGCGCTGCCCCGCCTGCGCCAACCCGTCGGCACCGAGGCGGCGCCACTCATCCAGGAAAGCTGACAGATGGCCCGCATCGCCCCTCCGATCACCCCCACCGATGTCAGCGCCTATCTGCGCGCGGCGCTCAAGGCCGCCCGTCGCGACGACCGCTCCGGCGCGGCCACCTCTCCGCGGTATGGCGAGCGGATCTGGGTGCCGCTCGAACGGTGCCAGCACCAGTCCCTCGCACGATTGTCGCCGCGGCAGAGCGGCCTGGTTTTGCCGGGGGACTGGGATCAGCAGGTGCAGCCGCTGACCGACAACCCCAAGATCGCCTATTGCCTGCGGCACTGGCGCGACGGCCAGACCTGGGAAGAGGCCGGCGCGGTCGACTACATGATGGAGAAGATCGCGGCGAACGTCGTGCATGATCATCTGACGACCCGCGGACAGGTGCTGCGGCGCTTCGCCGAGCTCGACCGGATCTTCGAGCAGGTCCGCGCCGAGGGCTGTCTGCGCCCGATGAAGCAGGCCCGGTGGCTGGTATTCCGCGAATATGGCGGGCCGCTGTTCCATATCGGGTCGACCGGGCAACCGATCTTCGGGCCGGCGGGGCACCATCGGCTCGGCATGGCGCTGGCGCTGGGGCACAAGACGATGCCAGCGCAGCTGGGCGTGATCCACCCGGCCGCCCTGTCGACGCTGCCCGCGCTCAGGACGCGCCCGGCCTGAGCGGCCGGGGCCGCGTTGCCCCTTGGCACGAAACCGTCACATGGTGGCGATATACGCTTCGGAACGCAGTCTGCAGAAGGAGCCGCCATGGCGGAGGACCAAAGCGAGTCGGAAGACTGGCTCGAAGCCGAACTCAGGGATACGATCGACGAAGACTACGAGCTGGAGCTCGAGGATGCTGCCCTGTCGTTGGAGATCCGCAAAATCTACCAGCGCAAGCAGGGCCCCTCGATGCCGCGGGCGGAGTATTTCCGGAACCTGCTGCGGCTTCAGGCGGAACTCATCAAGCTGCAGGACTGGGTGGCCCATACCGGCGAGAAGGTGGTCGTCATCTTCGAGGGCCGCGACTCTGCCGGCAAGGGCGGAGTCATCAAGCGGATCACCCAGCGGCTGAACCCCCGCATCGTCCGGGTCGTCGCCCTGCCCGCCCCGTCGGACCGGGAAAAGACGCAATGGTACTTCCAGCGTTACGTGCCGCACCTGCCGGCCGGGGGCGAGATCGTGCTCTTCGACCGCTCCTGGTACAATCGCGCGGGGGTCGAGCGGGTGATGGGCTTTGCCTCGGAAGACCAGGTGCAGCAGTTCTTCCACGACGTGCCCGAGTTCGAGCGCATGCTGGTTCGCTCGGGGATTCGTCTGGTGAAGTACTGGTTCTCGATCACGGACGAGGAACAGCAGATGCGCTTCCTCATCCGCATCCACGACCCTCTCAAGCAGTGGAAGCTGTCGCCGATGGACCTGGAATCCCGCAAGAGGTGGGAGCAGTACACCAAGGCGAAGGAGGACATGTTCGAACGCACGAACATCCCCGAGGCGCCGTGGTACATCGTGCCGGGCAACGACAAGAAGCGCGCGCGCCTCAACTGCATCGACCACCTGCTGACGCTGGTGCCCTACGAAGAGGTGCCGCAGGAAGAGATCACGCTGCCCGAGCGGGTGTTCAACCCGGACTACGAGCGCGACGTGCTTCCGCCCGAGCTGTACGTGCCGTCGAAATACTAGAAACGTCCTGCCGTCGCGCCCGCGAGGCGCGGCGGCGCGCCCTCAGAAGTCGAGCGTGATCCGCCGGGTGACGCCGATCCGCACGCCGTACTGGTCGCGCTCGCCGGCTTCGACGATGGGCGAGTCGGCGGCATCGTTCTGCAGCCGGTCCCAGGTCACCGCGCCCTCGACGGCCCAGTTGTCGTTCACCTCGTATGTCGCGCCCAACTCGATCCCGGTGGACATGATGCCACCTTCCGCATCGTAGGCGCCGAATGTGCTCTGCGCGGCCTCTGACGCCGAGACGCCGAAATAGGTCGAGGCATAGTCGTCCGACCCGATCAGCACCCGCGGCCCAGCGGTCAGCGTCAGCCGGTCGTTCGGGCGGGCGACGAGGTCGGCGCCCAGTTCGCCGACCAGGCTCTCGTGCCCGATGACGCCATAGCGCACGTCCGCGAATGCCTTGAAGTTCTGCGTGGTGTAGCCAAGCCCGAGGCCCAATTCGACCGCCGCGTCCACATCGTCCAGCCCTTCCAGTTCGGGGCTGTCATCCTCGCTGCGCTCGCCGATGTAGCGGAACGATCCCCGCAGGCCGAAGCCGCGCGGCTCGAAATCGGGATCGGGCGACCCGAACTCGCGTCCGCCGAGACGGAGATACCCGAAGCGCAGCGCAACGTCCGGACCCAGCGAATAATCGGACGAGCCGAAGTAATCCGGCTGCACCGAGGCCCCGCCGCGAAGCGAGAAGATCAGGTCGGGATTGCCGTCCGCACCCTGCGCCAGGGCAGGCAGAGGGCATGCGGCGATGGCGAGGATGAGAGGCAGGCGCATCTGGAGTCTTTCCGTCGGGGATATCACGTCATTTGGAGCATGGCCCCGCACGGTCAAGCAAGCTCTTTCCGCCCGATACGCTGCGGCCTATATGCACGGCCATGTTTGGTGATCTCCTGAAGCGTCTGACCGATCCGGACCCCGCCCCGCTGCCCGATCCGGATGCGCGGCGCGCCCTCACCGCCCTTCTGGTGCGCATCGCGCGCTCCGACGGCGATTACTCCGATGACGAGGCCGGCCGCATCGACCGCATCGTCGCCACGCGGTTCGGCCTGTCGCCGTTCGAGGCCACCGCCCTGCGCGGCGAGGCCGAGACGCTCGAGACCGAGGCGCCGGATACCGTCCGCTTCACGCGGGCGCTGAAGGACGCCGTGCCATACGAGGACCGCACCGGCATCCTCGAGGCACTGTGGGAAGTCGTCCTGGTCGACGGCAAGCGGGACGAGGAAGAGGACGCGTTGCTGCGCCTCGTCGCACCAATGCTGGGCGTGAACGATCGGGACAGCGCACTGGCCCGGCAGCGCGTCGAAAACCGGACCTGACCGGCAGGACTGCCCGACAGGCGGGCATCTGCCCGGAAATCCGGCGATGACCCAGCGTCATTCGGCAGTGCGGCGTTGCAATTCGGGCGCTTTTCATTCCTAGTCTGTCCGACGCTCGCAACCCAGGCCGACCCTTGCCAGACGAAACGCCCGTCATCGAAATCCGTGACCTGCACAAGTCCTACGGCGACCTGGAGGTGCTCAAGGGGGTCGACCTCGTGGCTCCGAAGGGGCATGTCATCTCGCTCATCGGCTCGTCGGGTTCTGGGAAATCGACGCTTCTGCGCTGCGTGAACCTGCTGGAGGACAGCCAGCAGGGCGAGATATTCTTCGAGGGCGAGCCGATCACGTGGCGGGGCCGCGGCGCCTCGCGCCACCCGGCCGATCGCAAGCAGGTGACGCGGATACGCACGAACCTGTCGATGGTGTTCCAGCAGTTCAATCTGTGGGCGCACATGACGATCCTCCAGAACGTCATGGAGGCGCCGGTGACCGTGCTCAAGCGCGATCCCGCCTCGGTCGAAACGGCGGCGCGCGAATACCTCGCCAAGGTGGGCATCGGCGACAAGTGCGAGATGTACCCTGCCCAGCTGTCGGGCGGCCAGCAGCAGCGGGCCGCGATCGCCCGAGCGCTGTGCATGGAGCCTCGCGCGCTGCTCTTCGACGAGCCGACTTCGGCACTGGACCCCGAGCTGGAGCAGGAGGTCGTCCGCGTCATCAAGGCGCTGGCCGAAGAGGGGCGGACGATGATCCTGGTGACGCACGACATGGACATGGCGCGCGACAGCTCGGACCATGTGATCTTCCTTCACCAGGGCAGGATCGAGGAACAGGGGCCGCCGGACCGCGTGTTCGGGGCGCCTGAAACAGCGCGGCTGCGGCAGTTCCTGTCGGCAACGGCCGCCTGAACAATAAGACCACTCAAGGGAGCTAAAGATGAAGAAACTGATTCTGACCACGACAGCTGCGGCGATGCTGACCGCAGGCGCGGCGACCGCACAGGATGTCGTCCGCCTCGGCACCGAGGGCGCCTACCCTCCGTACAACTTCATCAACGACAACGGCGAGGTCGACGGCTTCGAGCGTGACCTTGGCGACGAGCTGTGCAGCCGTGCCGAGCGCGAGTGCGAGTGGGTCACGAACGACTGGGATTCGATCATCCCCAACCTCGTCTCGGGCAACTACGACACGATCATCGCCGGCATGTCGATCACCGACGAGCGCGACGAGGTCGTCGACTTTTCCGAGAACTACCTGCCGCCCGCGCCGTCGGCCTATGCCGCGATGACCGATAGCCTCGATCTCGGGAACGCGGTCGTCGCCGCGCAGACCGGCACGATCCAGGCGAACCACGTGGTCGACACCGGCGCGACGCTGCTGGAATTCCCGAGCCCGGACGAGATCGTCGCCGCCGTGCGCAACGGCGAAGCCGATGCCGCCTTCGCCGACAAGGACTTCCTCGCCGACGTGGTCGAACAGGACAGCCAGCTGATGTTCGTGGGCGAGGACGTGTCGCTGGGCCAGGGCATGGGCATGGCCTTCCGCGAAAGCGACCCCGAGCTGCGCGAGACCTTCAGCGAGGCGATCGTCGCGATGAAGGAGGACGGCAGCCTGAACGAAATGATCACCGAATGGTTCGGCGACGGCGCCCCCACATTCGAGTGACCGGAACAGGCGGCGCCCCCCGTGGCGCCGCCACCCCGCACAAGCATGATCCAGGTGTCCGAGCCCTCAGACCGACACGGTCCCATCCGCCGCGACAACTCGCGGACCGGCCTCGTGCGCCCCGCGGGAGGCTGAGGGATGTTCCAGGCCTGCACCGATCCGGACACGCTCGACGGCCTTGCCTGGCTGGCGTGCTACCTGACCAACGGCAAGCACATCGCGTTCTACGGCTCGTTCCTGACCGTGCTCTCGCTGCTGGCGATCACCGCACCTGTGGCGCTGGCCTTCGGCTTTGGCGGCGCCGTCGCCGCCCGGTCGCGCATCGCGCCCCTGCGGTGGTTCGGACAGGCCTATACCGCGATCGTGCGGGGCGTGCCGGACATCGTGTTCTTCCTGTTCTTCGTCATCGCCCTCGACCAGGGTTTCGAATGGCTGCGCCACAAGGTGAAATGCCCCGGCTGGGATCAACCGATCCGCCAGGGGAGCGATTTCATCGTCTGCGCCGAGGCCAAGCTGCCGCTGTCCTCCTCACCGCAATGGGTGCACGAGGGCTATGGCTTCGGCCTGGCGGTGCTGACATTCGCCATCGTGTTCGGCGCCTTTGCCGCCAATGTCCTGTCCGGCGCCATGCGCGCCGTCCCGCGGGCGCAGGTCGAGACCGGCGAGGCGTATGGCATGACCCATCGCCAGACATTCTGGCGCATCCTCGTGCCGCAGATGTGGGTCTATGCCCTGCCCGGCCTGTCGAACCTCTGGATGATCCTGGTCAAGGCGACGCCGCTGCTGTTCCTGCTGGGCGTCGAGGACATCGTCTACTGGGCGCGCGAGCTTGGCGGGGCCAAGACCAACATCTACGCCTATCCTCATCCCGACTGGCGGCTGTGGTACTTCCTCGGGCTTCTGGTGTTCTATCTCGGGCTGACCAAGGTCTCGGAGATCGTGCTGGCGCGCATCAACGACCGCCTCTCGCTGGGCCAGGCGACGGCGGCCGGTGAGGCCCGGCGGCGGAGGGCGGCGGCATGAGCTGCGCGCAGTCGATCCAGGACTACGCGCTGCGTTCGCTCGGCATCGGAGAGCGGCTTCTGCCGCGGAACGACTTCACGCTTTGCGAACAGGTGGTCCTGATCGGCTCGGGGCTGATCTGGAACGTCTATTTCGGCGTCCTGGCGCTGAGCTTCGGCTTCCTGCTGGCCACCGCCGTCGCGCTTGGCAAGGCCGCCGACAGCCCCTGGCTGCGCAAGCCCTCGGAATGGTTCATCTTCGTGTTCCGGGGCTCGCCGCTCTTCATCCAGTTCTTCCTCGCCTACGAGGCCTTCGTCCTGCTGCCCCGCAACGGGATCGAGCTCCTCGGCATCACCGCCGAGACCGGCTGGCTGACACGGGCCTGGGCGGGGGCGCTGATCGTGCTGTTCCTGAACACCGCGGCCTATTCGGGCGAGATCTTCTACGGTGCCCTGCGATCGGTCCCGAAGGGCGACCTGGAAGCGGCGGACGCCTACGGCTTCACCGGCTGGCACAAGTTCCGCAAGATCACCTGGCCCACGATGCTGCGGCTGGCGTGGCCGGCCTACACGAACGAGGCGATTTTCCTGTTCCACGCCACCACGCTCGTCTACTTCTCGGGCTTCCCGGCTTGGCAGCAGAAGGGCGACGCGCTGTATTACGCCAACTACTTCGCGGACAAGACGTTCAACCCCTTCGTCCCCTACCCGATCGTCGCGGTCTATTTCATCCTGCTGACCCTGTGCCTGATCGCGCTGTTCGGCTGGGCGAACCGGCGGCTCAACCGGCACCTTCCGCAGACGCAGCGCAGGCGCATCCGCTTTCGCCCGCAGGTGATCCGGTGAGCTTTCTCGTCGATCACCCCGAGATCCGGACGATCCGCGTCGCGGCCGCCGACCTGAACGGCCAGGCGCGCGGCAAGCGGGTGCCTGCCCGCTTCGCCGACAAGATGGCCGAGAACGGCACGCGGTTTCCGCTGTCGGTGATGAACCTGGATATCTGGGGCGAGGACATCGACGACAGCCCGCTCGTCTTTGCCAGCGGCGATCCCGACGGTGTGCTGCTGCCGACCGAGAGGGGCTTTGTCCCGATGCCGTGGCTCGAGGCGCCGACGGCGCTCTTGCCGCTCTGGATGCACCACGAGGACGGACGCCCCTTCGACGGCGATCCGCGGCACGCGCTGGCGCGGGTCATGCGCCGGTATGCCGAGCGTGGCCTGACGCCCGTGGTGGCGACCGAGCTCGAGTTCTACCTGATCGACGATTCCGGCAAAACGCTGCGCGTGCCCCCCTCGCCCCGCTCGGGCAAGCGCCGTGCGGGGGCCGAGATCCTGTCGCTCAGGGCGCTCGACGCGTGGGACGTGTTCTTCACCGACCTCTACGACGCGTGCGAGGCGATGGACATCCCCGCCGAGACGGCGATCTCCGAGGGCGGGCTGGGCCAGTTCGAGGTCAATCTCAGCCACCAGCCGGACGCGCTGAAGGCCGCCGACGACGCATGGCTGTTCAAGCTGCTGGTGCGCGGCATGGCCCGGCGCCACGGCTGCGCGGCGTCGTTCATGGCCAAGCCGTACGAGGATTATCCCGGCAACGGGATGCACGTCCATTTCTCGGTGCTGGATGCCGAGGGGCGCAACATCTTCGACGACGGCGGCCCGAGGGGCACCGACACGCTGCGCCATGCAGTCGCCGGCTGCCTCGCCGCGATGCCGGGCTCGGCGCTGATCTTTGCGCCGCACGGCAATTCCTACGAGCGCATGGTGCCCGGCGCGCACGCGCCCACCGGCGTCTCGTGGGCCTACGAGAATCGCACCTCGGCGATCCGCATCCCCGCCGGCGCCACGGCCGCCCGCCGGATCGAGCATCGCGTCGCGGGCGGCGACGTGAACCCCTACCTCCTGCTGGCGGCGATCCTCGGCGCCGCGCTCGACGGGATCGAGGACGCGGCCGAGCCTCCGGCACCGATCACCGGCAACGCCTACGATCAGGACCTGCCGCACATGCCGACCGACTGGGCCGGCGCGATCGACGCCTTCGAGAGCGCCCCCGAGGTCGCCCGCATCTTTCCCGCCGCCCTGATCCGCAACCTCGTGCTGACCAAACGGCAGGAGCTGCGCTATCTTGCCGACCTGTCGCCGCAGGAACGGGTCGATCTCTACCTCGACACGGTGTGACGCCACCGCGCGGCCACCGCTTGCAGGAGCGCCCCGGCGCGAATACCTCTGAGAAACATCAACTCACCGGTGACCCATGCATATCGGCATCCTTCAGACTGGCCACGCCCCGCAGGCGGTGCTGGAGCGTGACGGCGACTACGACGCGATGTTCGCGCGTCTTTTCCGCGGCCACGACTTCGACTTCACGACTTGGAACGTCGTCGACATGGAGTTTCCCGAGGGCCCCTCGGACGCCGAGGGCTGGCTGATCACCGGCTCGCGCCACGGCGCCTACGAAGACCACCCCTGGATTCCGCCGCTGGAAGAGCTGATCCGCGCGATCCACCGCTCGGACCGGCCGCTCGTCGGGATCTGCTTCGGCCACCAGATCATCGCGCAGGCGCTCGGCGGCACGGTCGAGAAGTTCGGCGGCGGCTGGTCCGTGGGGCGCCGCGACTATCACTGGAACGGCGACACCGTGCATCTCAACGCCTGGCATCAGGACCAGGTGATCGCTCCACCGCCCGAGGCCGTGACGCTGGCCCACAACGACAGCTGCGCCCATGCCGCCTTTGCGATCGGGGACCGGATCATGACCGTGCAAGCGCATCCCGAGTTCACCGACTCCACCGTCGATACGCTGATCGAGCATCGGGGACCGGGCGTGGTGCCCGACGACCGGTTGGCGACGGCACGGGCGGGCCTTGGCGCGGGCGTCGACAGCGCCGCCATCGCCGACAGGCTGGCGGCCGTCCTGAAGGGCGCCCGGCCGTGAGAGAGCTGATCGAACGCCTGCCCCCCGCCGCGCAGACCTATCTCGACGGGCGCACCCTGGACGAGGTCGAGTGCATCGTGTCGGACCTGCCCGGCATCGCGCGCGGCAAGGCGATGCCGGCAGCCAAGTTCGCCAAGCAGCCGCGCTTCTACCTGCCGAACTCGATCTTCTTCCAGACGATCACCGGAGACTGGGCCGACGCCGCCACCGATGACGGCTTTACCGAGCCGGACATGATCCTGACGCCCGACTTCTCCACCGCGACCGCGGCGCCATGGACCGGCGACTGGACCATCCAGGTGATCCACGACATGTCGCTGCAATCCGGCGCGCCGGTCCCGGTTGCGCCACGCAACGTGCTCAAGCGGGTGGTCGGCCTCTACGAGGCGCGCGGCTGGAAGCCGGTCGTCGCGCCCGAAATGGAGTTCTACCTCGTCGCGCGGAATACCGATCCGGCACGCGACATAGAGCCGATGATGGGCCGCTCGGGGCGCCCCGCGGCCGCGCGGCAGGCCTATTCGGTCACCGCGGTCGACGAATACGGCCCCGTCATCGACGACATCTACGATTTCGCCGAGGCGCAGGGGCTCGAAATCGACGGCATCACGCAGGAGGGCGGCGCGGGACAGGTCGAGATCAACCTGCGCCACGGCAACCCGGTAAAACTGGCCGACGAGATCTTCTACTTCAAGCGGCTGATCCGCGAGGCCGCGCTGCGCCATGGCTGCTTCGCCACCTTCATGGCCAAGCCGATCGAGGGCGAGCCCGGCAGCGCCATGCACATCCACCATTCCGTGCTGGACATCGACACCGGCGCGAACCTGTTCTCGGACGCCACCGGCGCCGAAACCGAGGCGTTCGGCCATTTCATCGCCGGCCTGCAGACCTACCTGCCCTCCGCGATTGCGCTGCTGGCACCCTACGTCAATTCCTACCGCCGCTACGTCAAGGACCACGCCGCGCCCATCAACCTGCAATGGGGCCGCGACAACCGCACCACCGGGCTGCGCGTGCCGGTCTCGGACCCGGATGCCCGACGCGTCGAGAACCGGCTCGCCGGCATGGACTGCAATCCGTATCTCGGCATCGCGGCCTCGCTTGCCTGCGGCTATATCGGCCTGACCGAGGGCCGCGCGCCCAGCCCGCAATACATCGGCGACGCCTATGCCGCGCCAGAAGGCATCCCCAAGGGCCTTGCCGGGGCGATCGAGCTGCTGCGGGCCTGCGAGCCTCTGAAAGAGGTGCTCGGCCCCGCCTTCACCCATGTCTACAGCGCCGTGAAAGACGCCGAATACGCCGAGTTCCTGCAGGTCATCAGCCCGTGGGAGCGCGAGCACCTGCTGCTGAACGTGTGACGGCGGTGGATGGGCCTGCTTGACGCAAATGGCAGCCTCGGCACCCACGCCGACAGCTGGTACGCCGCCACCGCCACGGCGCCCGAGCCGTCCGCGCCGCTGCGGGGCGCGCATCGCGCCGATGTCTGCGTGATCGGCGGCGGCTATACCGGCCTGTCCGCCGCGCTGCATATGGCCGAGGCAGGCCGCGACGTCGTCCTGCTCGAGGCGCACCGCGTCGGATGGGGCGCCTCTGGGCGCAACGGCGGGCAGATCGGCTCTGGCCAACGGCAGGACCAGGCCTGGCTCGAGGCGCGGATGGGCCGCGACGACGCCCGCGCACTCTGGCGGCTGTCGGAAGAGGCCAAGCACCTGCTCGTCGCGCTGATCGCGCGGCACCGGATCGACGCCGCGTGGCGGCCGGGGCTGATATCGGCCGAACGCTTTCCCTCGGGCGTGGCCGCCGCCCACCGCATCGCCGAGCGGATGGCCCGCGACTACGGCTACCACCGCCTGCAGCCGCTGGACCGCGACGCCCTGCGCGCGATCGTCCGGACCGACGCCTTCGCCGGCGGCCTGCTGGATCACGGTGCGGGGCACCTGCACCCCTTGCGCCTGGCCTTCGGCCTTGCCCGTGCCGCCACAGCGGCCGGCGTGCACATGTTCGAAACCAGCCGCGCCACCGCCGTTTCGGACGACGCCCCCCACCGGGTCGAGACGACCGAGGGCCACATCATCGCCGACCAGGTCATCCTCGCCACGAACGGCTATCACGACGGCCTCGACCGCCGCCTCGCGCCACGGGTCATGCCGATCAACAACTTCGTAGCGGTGACAGAGCCCCTGGGCCCCCGCGCCACCGAGGTGCTGACGCAGGACGTCGGCGTGGCGGACGATCGGTTCGTGGTCAACTACTGGCGCCTGACCGAGGACCGCCGCCTGCTGTTCGGCGGCGGCGAGAGCTATCGCGACCGGTTCCCCGCCGACATCGCCGGGCTCGTCCGGCGCAAGATGGCCGGCATCTATCCACAGCTGCGCGACATCCCCCTGACCCATGCCTGGGGCGGCACGCTCGGCATCACGGCCAGCCGGATGCCGCATCTCGCCCGGCTGGCACCCACCATGCTGACCTCGGGCGGCTATTCCGGCCACGGCGTCGCGATGGCGTGCCTCGGCGGGCAGCTCGCGGCCCGCGCGCTGCAAGGGCAGTCGGACGGGTTCGACCTGATGGCCCGCGTCCCGACCCCTGGCTTCCCCGGTTCGGACGCGCTCCGCCCCGCCCTGCTGACGCTGGCGATGACGTGGTTCGGATTGCGCGACCGGCTGGGGCTCTGACGCGCCCCATCGGCAACGTTGCGCCGCGCTGACGGGTCAATCGGACGCATCGCGTGGATTGTCCTCGCCTCAACTGACCCGGTCAGTTACACAAAAGCCGAAACAGACTTTTGGGAAAGCGAAAGATGCGCGACCACTGCGAGCCCGCCCTGCCCTCGGTCCACGATGCCGATCCGATCCCCGAGACGGCCCGCGCCGAGGTCGAGCGGCTGATGCAGAGCGGGGACCTGTTTCGCTACACCGCCGCCTCCGACGCCCCCGTCACCCTGCTCGAACGCGACTTCGCCGCGATGATGGGCAGCCGCTACGCGCTCGCTGTCGCCTCGTGCTCGGCCGCGCTCTTCCTCTCGCTCAAGGCGCTCGACCTGCCCGAAGGCGCCCGCGTCCTGATCCCCGCCTTCACCTTTGCTGCGGTGCCCTCGGCCGTTGTCCATGCCGGCTGCACGCCCGTGCTCGTCGAGTGCGGCGCCGACTACCGCATCGACCTGGGCGATTTCGCCGCCCGCCTGCCGGAGTGCGATGCCGTGCTGGTCAGCCACATGCGCGGCCACACCTCGGACATGGACGCGATCATGGCGCAGGCCGAGGCCGCTGGCCTGCCGGTGATTGAGGACGCCGCACATTCCCTCGGCACGCTCTGGAACGGCCGGAAGATCGGCACGCTCGGCCGGGTGGGCTGTTTCTCGTTCCAGTCCTACAAGCTGCTCAACGGCGGCGAGGGCGGCATCATGGTCACCGACGACGCCGACCTGATCGCCCGCGCCGTCATCATGTCCGGCGCCTACGAGCACAACTGGGCCAAGCATGACGGCGACGCCGCGCTCGAGGCCGCGTTCGCCCGGTGGCAGAACAGGCTGCCGCTCTACAACACGCGGCTGTCGAACCTCGCCGCGGCAGTGGTGCGTCCCCAGCTCGCCGAGGTGCCGCAGCGGGTCGCCGCGGGCCGGCGCAACCACGACCGCGTCGCGGCGCGGCTGGCGACCTCGCCCCATTTCCACGTGCCCGCGCCGCTCCCGCCGGAACAGCGCGCCCCCGACTCGATCCAGTTCAACCTGAGGGACCTGGGCGCCGAACAGGTCCAGACCTTCACCGCCGCCGCCAAGGCCCGCGGGATCAAGGTCCAGGTCTTCGGCCTCTCCGCCGACAACGCCCGCGCCTTCTGGAACTGGGATTTCCTGGGCCCGCGGCCCGATCTGCCGCAGACCCGCGCGATGCTGATGCACGCCTGCGACGTGCGGCTGCCGGTCCGCCTGACGGTCGCGCAATGCGACCTGGTGGCGGACACGCTTCTGGCCGCATTGGACGACGCGCTGGGGCGAGACGCGGCTTGAACCTGCCGGAGCGGCGCGGCATCCTCCCCGAAACGCCACAAGGCCCGAGTTCCGGATGACGTCCCGCCACGGCGGCTGCCTCTGCGGCCGCACCCGATATGTCTACGACCCCGCCGGCATAGGCTGGTGCGCGCATTGCCATTGCGACAGCTGCCGCCGGGCCACCGGGGCGCCGATGGTCACGTTCTTCGCAATCCGCACCACGGCCCTGCGCTGGCTCGGCTCCCGCCCGTCCACCCGTGACAGCTCGCCGGGCGTGACGCGCGGCTTCTGCCCGGAATGCGGCACCCCGATGACCTATGCGCGCCAGTCCGATCCTGACGAGGTTCACGTCCTCGCCGGGACACTGGACGATCCGGCCGAGGTCACCCCCACCCGGCACGACTTCTGGGACGAGAAGCTGCCCTGGCTCGAGCTCGCCGACGACCTCGAGCGGCACCGCGGGTCCGACCCCGACTGAACATTTCCCGGCATCCCTTGCCCACGCCCATAGCCCGGAGTCCCGCGATGTCCGACCATGCCACCGACAGCTGGGAAGCCCGCGCCGCCGCGCACAGCTTCTACGGCTTCACCGACATGCCGACGATCCACGATCGCGGCACGATCGTGGTGACCCACGGCGAGGGACCCTATGTCGTCGATACGAACGGCCGCCGCTACCTCGACGCCAATTCCGGGCTCTGGAACATGGTCGCGGGATTCGACCACCCGACCCTGATCGAGGCCGCCAAGGCGCAATACGACCGCTTCCCCGGTTACCACGCCTTCTTCGGCCGGATGTCCGACCAGACGGTGATGCTGTCCGAGCGGCTGGCCGACCTCGCCCCGTTCGACGGCGCGCGGGTATTCTACACGAACTCGGGCTCCGAGGCGAACGACACGCTGGTGAAGATGCTGTGGTTCCTCGCCGGCGCCGAGCGGAACCCCGGCCGGCGCAAGATCCTCACCCGCTGGGGCGGCTATCACGGGGTGACCGCCGTCTCCGCTTCGATGACCGGCAAGCCCTACAATTCGATCTTCGGCCTGCCGCTGTCCGGCTTCCTCCATCTCACCTGCCCGCATTACTGGCGCGAAGGACGCGAAGGCGAATCCGAGGCCGACTTCACCGCCCGCCTCGCGCAGGAGCTCGAAGACACGATCGCCCGCGAAGGGGCCGACACCATCGCCGCCTTCGTGGCCGAGCCCGTGATCGGCGCCGGCGGCGTGATCCCCCCGCCCGAAGGATATTTCCAGGCGGTCGAGCCGATCCTGCGCCGGCACGGCATCCCGCTCGTCTCGGACGAGGTCATCTGCGGCTTCGGCCGCACCGGCGCCGTCTGGGGCGCCGAGACCTACGGCTTCATGCCCGATGCGATCATCTCGTCCAAGGCACTGACCGCCGGCTTCTTCCCGATGGGCGCGGTGATCCTCGGCCCCGACCTCGCCGACCGCCTCGGCCGCGCCGTCGAGGAGATCGAGGAATTCCCCCACGGCTTCACCGCCAGCGGTCACCCGGTGGGCTGCGCGGTGGCCCTCGCAGCGATCGACCTGATCGCCGACGGCGGCCTGCTCGACAATGTCCGCCGCCAGACCCCGCGGTTCGAGGCCGGCCTTGCCGCCCTGGCGGAGCATCGCAATATCGGCGAATGGCGCGGCAAGGGCCTGATGGGAGCGCTCGAGGCGGTGCAGAACAAGGCCACGCGCACCCCCTTCGCGTCCGACCTTTCCGTCAGCGAGCGCATCGCCAACACCTGTACCGATCACGGGCTGATCTGCCGCCCGCTGGGCCAGTCCATCGTTCTCTGTCCGCCCTTCACAATGACGGATGCGCAGATGGACGAGATGTTCGACAAGCTCTCCACCGCCCTCGACACCGTCTTCGCCGAGGTCGCCTGACACGCCCCTTCACCTGTCGGGAAATATCCCGGGGGAGCCGCCGCAGGCGCCGCCGGACATCGCATGCGCCGCAGGCGCTCCGTCCGGTGGGCCGCTACTCGTTCATCTTCGAGAGCTTGGCTTGCAGGTCGGCGAGCTGGCGCTTGATCTCGTCGATCTCACGCTGGTCGTCGTCGGGCGCCTCGGTCTCCTCCGGAGAGGGGCCGGACCACTGGCCGCCCATGCCGCCGGTCATCGCCTTGAAGAAAGCCTCCTGCTGGGCCTTCATCGTCTCGTAACCGGGCATCCCCACCATCGGGTTCATCGCCGATTCGAGCATCTTCGACTGACCCTGCCGCAGCATGTCGAAGCTCGCCGCCAAGAATTCCGGCACGACGGACTGAGCCTGGGTGGTATAGCTGCGCACGAGGTCGGTCAGCACCGCCAGCGGCAGGACGTTCTCGCCGCGCGATTCGTGTTCGGCCACGATCTGCAGCAGGTACTGGCGCGTCAGGTCGTCGCCGGATTTCAGGTCGATGATCTGGACCTCGCGGCCCTCGCGGATAAAGCCCGCGATGTCCTCGAGCGTGACGTAGTCGCTCGTCTCGGTGTTGTAGAGACGGCGGCTGGCATATCGCTTGATCAGCAGGGGCTTTTGCTCTTCGGCCATGACCGCCTCCCATTGGCGTTGCAGTGCAGCACGAGGCTATGTCACGGGCGCAGAAAAAGAAAGGGCGAGCACGAGGCCCGCCCTTCGATCGCTTCCGTCCGGTCGCTCCGGCAGGATTACTTCGAGTTCGCCGCCGCGGTCGACGTGGCCTTCTTGGTCATCGACGTGACGTCGGCCGAGGCTTTCTTCATGGCCGAGGTCGCGTCCTCGCTCATGTCCTTGCCGGCAGCCAGCATCAGCTCGACGGTCTCCATCTGGACCTTCTTGGCGACTTCGGCGTAGGCGGCCATCGTCTCGGCGCCCATCTCGGCCTGGGCCGAGGCAAAGTCGGTGACGGCCTTCGAGTAGGCCTGCGGATCTTCCTTGACCGTGGTCACGTCGCCCAGCTTGGACAGCGTGTCCTTGGTGTATTTGGACGAAATCTCGGTGGATTTGTCGGCCGCCTCGAGCGCGACTTTCGACATCTTCTCGCCGAAGGCCGCATAGCTCTTGAAGCTGTCCTGCATGGCCGAAAGGTCGACCGGGAACATGCCCATCATGTCGTTCATCATCTTGCTGTAGTCTTGCGTCTTGGTCGCCATCGTAAACGCTCCATTCTCTCTCGGTGTGTGCCGGCCGGTTGGCGCCCTCGCCGCCTCCTGCCGCGTCGTTCTGAGAGGAATATGCATGCTGCACCGCAGCATTTCAAGGGTGATTTCTGCGGTGCAGCAAAAAAGCTCCCGCGGCGTAACCCGTCAGATCTCGGGCTCTTCCACCACGTATGTCCCAGGCGCGGGGGCAAGGATCTCGACATCGCCCTCGCCCGGCACGCGGGCGTCCACCTGCCGCCCCGAGCGCTTCTTCAGCCAGTCCAGCCAGAACGGCCACCAGGACCCTTCGTGGAAGTCGGCGGCCACGCGCCAGTCCTCGGGCGTGCCGCTCCAGTCGCCGTTGGTATAGTGGCCGTATTTCTTCTTCGACGGCGGATTCACGATGCCGGCGATGTGGCCCGACTCCGACAGTACGAAGGTCTTGGACCGGCTGCCCATCTTCTGGATGCCGTGGTAGGAGTTCGCCCAGTTGGCGATGTGGTCGGTCTCGCAGGCGACGGCCAGCAGCGGCACACGCACGTCCCGGATGTGCAACCGCTCGCCCAGAAGCTCGATCCCCTCTTCGGCAAAGGCGTTCTGCTGGCACAGGCGCCGGAGATACTCGAGCGTCATGCGCGCCGGCAGGTTGGTCGAGTCACCGTTCCAGAACAACAGGTCGAAGGCGGGCGGTGACTCGCCCATCATGTAGCTCTTGATCGCCGGCTGGTAGATCAGGTCGTTCGCCCGCAGGAAGCTGAACGTCCGGCTCATGAAGAACGAGTCCAGCACCCCCTTTTCGTGGACCTCGGCCTCGATCCCGTCCACGAAATCGTTGTCGAGGAACACGCTGAACTCACCCTGGTCGGTGAAGTCCGTCAGCGTGGTGAAGAAGGTCGCCGACTTGATCGACTTGTCGCCCCGCTTGTGCATCAGCGCCAGCGTCAGGGACAGCGCGGTGCCGGCGATGCAATAGCCGACGGCATTGACCTGATCCTCTCCGGTGATCTCCTTCACCTTCGAGATCGCGTCGAGGTAGCCCTGCTC
This sequence comes from Tranquillimonas rosea, assembly GCF_900111315.1. GTDB lineage: Bacteria > Pseudomonadota > Alphaproteobacteria > Rhodobacterales > Rhodobacteraceae > Tranquillimonas > Tranquillimonas rosea. The sequence goes on along the minus strand of NZ_FOGU01000010.1, from coordinate 76,643 downwards.
GATGTAGTCGCCCAGCCCGATCTCGGCGAAGCTGCGGTCGGGGTTGCGCCAGCTCACGACGAACAGCGTATAGCCCTGCTCGACGATGTGGCGGATCAGACTGTTCTTGGGCTTCAGGTCGAGGATGTAGAACTTGTTGATCCAGGGCGGGAAGATCAGCAGCGGAGTCTTGTGCTGCGTCTCGGTCTCGGGAGAATACTGGATCAGCTCGAACAGCTTGTTGCGATAGACGACCGACCCCTCGGTGGTGGCGAGGTTCTCGCCGACCTTGAACGCCTCTCGGTCCGCAAGCGTCACAAGGATCTCGCCCTCGCCCGCCTCGATGTCGCGCACCAGGTTCTCCAGCCCGTCGACCAGGCTCTGCCCGTCGGTCTCGACGGCCTTGGCCAGGGCGTCGGGATTGGTGGGCAGGAAGTTCGTCGGGCTCATCAGGTCGACGATCTGGCGGCTGAAATACGCGATGCGCCGCCGCTCGCGTTCGGGAAGACCGTCGAGATCCTCGACGGCGTTGGTGATGGCCTCGGCCGAGAACAGGTACTGCTGCTTGATGTAGTTGAAGTACGGGTTCGTGTCCCAAAGCGGGTTCGAGAACCGCTTGTCCGACGGCCCGTGGTCCGATGGCGGGGCAATCCGGCCCTGGGCCAGCGTGTGCTGCGCCTCGAGGTAGTGGCGCATCGCCTTGCTCCAGTAGGCGACCTGGTGCTCGAAGATCTTCGAGGGATTCGCGATCATCTCGGCGGTATAGGCCGTGGCCGCCTTCATGAAGACCTCGTTGCCCGGCCCTTGCAGCGCCGGGCGCACGTGCCGCTTGTGGGCGAGCGCCGCGACGAGCCGTTCCGACAACTCCTCGACCCGGGCGAGATTCTGGTTCAGAGTTTCGAGATCATTCGGGGCGATAGCGGGGCCGTCGGATTCCTCGGTTGTCATGTGCACCTTTCAGGCCTACTTTGCTGCGGGGCAGCATCGTCACGCGATGTATCCAGTCTAACGTCGCCTCATGGACGGGCATAGGGGCGATTTGCCCGGGACGCCCGGAAGAGGAGCTCAACCCATGCGGTACATGGCGACGTACGACCTGATGGAAACGATCCGGAACACCAACCAGTGGCTCGGCGCCACGGCGCAGGCATTCGGCTCCTATCCGGCAACCGGTCTCTTTCCGTCGCCCCTCTTCCAGATGCTCGCCGCATGGGGCGAGGTGACCGAGCGCTCCTTTGCGCGGATGGTCGCCAAGCCCGACTGGAACATCGACACGATCGTCGGCGACGATGGCCGCGACCACGTCGTGTCGGTCGACGTCGACAAGGCCGGAGATTTCGGCGATCTCATCCGCTTTCGCGTGAACGGACGGCCCGAGAAACAACGCCGCATCCTGCTGATCGCGCCGATGTCGGGGCACTATGCCACGCTGCTGCGCTCGACCGTCAAGTCGCTGCTGCCCGACGCCGAGGTCTGGGTGACCGACTGGCACAACGCACGCGACATCCCCGTCAGTGCGGGCAAGTTCGATGTCGACGACTACACCCTCTACATCGCCGACTACATGCAGGAGCTCGGCCCCGACATCCACGCCATCGCGATCTGCCAGCCCGCCCCGCTTGCCCTGGCCGCCGCGGCCTACCTGGCCGAGCGCGAGCCCGACCGGCAGCCCGCCTCGCTGACCCTGATCGGCGGCCCGATCGACCCGGATGCCGCCGCGACCGACGTGACCGATTTCGGCCGCAGGGTGACCATGGGCCAGCTCGAGGAGCTCGTGATCCAGCGCGTCGGCTTCAAGTATGCCGGCGCCGGGAGGATGGTCTATCCGGGGCTGCTGCAGCTCACCTCGTTCGTCTCGATGAACGCCGAGCGCCACACCCAGGCCTTCCGGGATCAGGTCCTGGCCGTCGCCAAGGGCGAGGCGAGCGACAACGACCGGCACAACAAGTTCTACGACGAATACCTCGCCGTGATGGACATGACGGCCGAGTTCTACCTTTCGACCGTCGAGCGGATCTTCAAGGACCGCGACGTGGCGCGGAACGTCTTCACGGTGAACGGCGAACCCGTCGACATCGGCAAGATCACCGACATCGCGGTCAAGGTCGTGGAAGGCGAAAATGACGACATCTCGGCCCCCGGACAATGTCTGGCCGCCCTGCCCCTGCTGACCGGGCTACCCGACTCGAAGAAGGCGGCACACCTTGAGCCGGGCGCGGGCCATTACGGCATCTTCGCCGGCCGGTCGTGGCGCAACAACATCCGCCCGCTCGTGCTGGACTTCATCGACGGAAACACGCGCGCCGTGCGCAAGCGCGGCCCGCGGGCCGTCAACGAGGATGCCGGAGGCCCAACGCCGGTCTGAGCGCCGGCGCCGGCCGGGATCAGCGCAGCAGCTGCTTCTCGGCGGTGCGGTTCAGCCAGGCGCGCAGCGCTTCGGTCACGCGGTCAGGCGCTTCGAGCGTCGGAAGGTGGCCGGCCTCCGCGATCTTCACCAACTCCGATTTCTGCATCATCTCGGCGACGAAGTCGTGCCGGCGCGGCAGGGTGATCGTGTCGTGCTCGCCGCACAGGACCAGCGCGGGCACCCGCACCTGGTGCAGCGTCCGTTTCTGGTCCGGCCGGCGCTGCATCGCGCGGGCTTGACGCAGGTAGACCTCCTGCCCCAGCGCCATCGCCATCTCCGCCATGAACTCGGCCAGCGGATGCCGAAGCTCGCCCGGCGCCAGCGCCTCGGGCGGCAGATCCTCGGCCAGGACTTCGGCCAGTCGACCGCCCTTGGCGCGGGCGATCCGCGTTTCGCGCTCGGCGGAGATCGGCGGCGTCTCGGCCAGGCAGTTTGCCGAGATCAGCGCGATCCGCGTGACCCGCTCGGGCGCGCGGCGCATCACCTCCAGCGCCACCGCGGCCCCCAGCGACATCCCGGCCACCGCGAAACGCTCCGGCGCGGTGTCGAGTACGGCCTGGGCCATGTCCTCGACGCTCTCGTCCCGGGTCAGCGGCAGCAGAAGGATCGTATGATCAGGCGACAGCGCCTCGATCTGCGGGCCCCAGACGCGGGCGTCGCACATGAAGCCGGGAAGCAGGACCAGAGGTTCGGGGGCCGGGGCGCCCGGACCATCCGAGCGCATGTCTGCCGAAATCGCGTTCATGCAAATGCCTCTTTTCGGCGCGATTGCCGTGCGCCGTCAGGTGACGCTACGCCAGCGTGGAAAGGCGCGCAAGCGACCGGCCGACGCGGCGGCGCGATCCCGCGGAACGTCGGAGCGGCGGGGCTTGCCGCGGCGCGGGACGCCTAGAGATTCCGCGCCCAGCCCACGATCTGCTCCAGCACGATGGGGGTCATGTCGGGGCTCAGGATGTCGCCCGCGATGACGTGGTTCATCGGGTCGTTGCCCTCCGGCACCTGCTGCGGCGCCAGGATGGCGGGCCCGCCCCATTCCGAGGCGACGTCGCGCGTGGCCCGGTGGTCAACCACCTGGTCGGCGTCCGAGAACATGAACAGGGCCGGCGTCTCGACGGTGCCGAAATTCATGCCCTTCACCTCGTCCACGAGATGCGCCATCGGGAACAGCGCCTCGCTCGGGTAGCGCTCGGTCCAGTAGTCGGCGTGGGCGTCGTTCTGCGGAGTGAAGCCTCGTACGCGGCCCGCGAAGACCGGCAGCAGATACTCGGCCCCCGGCACGGTCAGGAGCCGCGCGGCGCGGGACTTGAGCCGGAAGTTCGGCGACAGAAATACGAGGCCGGCCACGTCCTCCATCATCGCACGGTCGGTCGCGGCGGCGGCCGCGATGGTGCCGCCGGTCGAGGTCGAGATAACCAGCACCCGCTCGCCGATCCGGCGGCCGATCGCCATCGCCTCGGCATAGTCGTTCATCCAGTCGCCGGCGTCGGGCTCGGCCATCGCGTCGCCGTCTCGGCCGTGACCGGCAAGCCGGGTGTAATAGATGTTCGCCTCCAGCGCGTCGGCGACGTCCTCGGGCACGGGCCGGATCTCTTCCGAACTGGCCGAGAAGCCGTGGACGTAGACGACCGCCCAATCCGTCCGCTCGCCCTCGTCATCCTCCCATTCGACGCGCTTGCGCACGCCGTCGACGAGATCGTCGTACTGCGCCTCCCGCTCTTCGAGATAGGCATCGATGTCGTCGCCGATCTGCGCGGGGTCGAAATCGACCGTCAGGGCGACCTCTTCGCGGGGCGCGAAGATCCACAGCGCCACCAGCGCGATGACGGCCAGGACGAACAGACGGATCGCCCACCGGATCACGGCGCGAATCAACCTCATGCGCCCGTCTCCACCAGCAATTCGGCAATCGCGCCCTCGATCAGCGCCAGACATTCGGGCGAGGAAAAGCGGTGGTCGGCGCCCTTGACCAGCGTGAGCCGCACGTCGGGGCTTTCGACGTGGTCCAGCAGCCGCAGCGCGACCGACCGGTCCACCTCCGCATCCGCCGTGCCCTGCAGCAACCGCACCGGCCCCGGCACGGACAGCGGATCGCGCAGGACGAGATGACGACGCCCGTCCTCGATCAGGCGGCGGGTGATGACGTTCGGCGCGTCGGAATACTCGGACGCCTGTTCGACGCGGCCCTCTTCCTCGAGCGCGACGCGTTCCTCACGGGTCATGCCCGCCCACATCGCATCCTCGGTAAAGTCAGGCGCCGCGGCGATGCCCACCATGCCCGCCACACGCTCGGGCACGGCGCGGGACACGAGCAGCGCGATCCAGCCGCCCATCGACGAGCCGACGAGGATCTGCGGCCCCGTGGTGAGTGCCGAGATCGCCGACACGGCGTCCTCGGCCCAGTCCCCGATCGCTCCCTCCTCGAACGTGCCGGACGAGGCGCCGTGGCCGGAATAATCGAACCGCAGGAAGGCCCGGCCCCGCGCCCTGGCCCATTGGGACAGGTGGGCTGCCTTGGTGCCGGCCATGTCGGACCGGAAGCCGCCGAGAAAGACGATGCCGGGGCCCTCGCCGGGCACACGCTCGTAGGCGAGACTGCGCCCCTGGGGGGATTCGAAGCGCTCGAAGCTGTCGGTCATGTCGCCTTTCCGTTCTGCCCGGGCCATCGGGGCGGAGATTAGGCCGCGCGGCCGGGGCGATGCAATCAGGCTTCCACCTCGGCCAGCCGCGTCGCCACCACCGCCGCGGCTAGGCTCATCCCGGCAAAGACGCACAGCGTCGCGTTTGGCCCCATCAGCGAGGCCAGAGCACCGAACGCGCCCGACGCCAGAAGAAGGACGCCGATCACCGTGTTCGACACGGCCGTATAGGACGCGCGCGCCTCCGGTGGCGCCATGTCGACGAGATACGTCGATCGCCCCTGCCGCACCCCGTGATAGGCGACCATCAGGACGAACAGCACCGCCGGCAAAGCCCAGACCGTGCCGATCTGTCCCAGCAGGTCCAGGACCACGGCGCCGCCCATCGCCACTGCGCCGGCCACACCCGCCAGCCGCAGCACATTCCGGCTCGACCGGTCGGCCAGCCGGCCCCAGACATAGGACGAGATCAGAGAGGCCACCGCAGAGGCCAGCACCAGCGCCCCGAGCCGGCCGAACGCCTGGCCGCCATCCTCCTGCCCCAGCAGCACCAGGTAGGGCGGCGCCAGCGCGGTCGAGACGAGCAGCCCGCGGGCGACGATGAGGACGACGAGCTGACGGTCCTCGCTGAGCAGTTTCAGCTGCCGCAGGGGATTGCCGCCCGATCCCGCCGCGCCCGGAGACCGCATCTCGCGCAGCGTCGAGAACACCGCGCCCGCGGCCAGCCACAGCCCGGCCGCAAGGGTCAGCGCGCCGATCACCAGGACCATGCGCTCGGCCACGCCGGACAACAGCAGCAGCGCGAACACCACGACCCCCACCGACGCGAACGAGCTTGCCAGACCGGTCACCGAGCCGCGCCGCGTCTTGCCCACGGTCTTGCCCAGAACGTCCTTGAAACTGGCCGAACAGATCGACCGCGACACAGCGAGGAGCGCCACGAGCAGACAGATGACCGCACCGGCCGCATTGCCGTCCAGCGTCAGACCCGCCAGCACGATCCCCGCCGTCGCAAGCCCCTGCCCCAGGCTGCCCGCGGCCCAGAACCACTTGCGCCGCGGCATCGCGCGGATGCGGTCGGCCACGAACAGTTGCGGCAGCAGCGCCCCGGCCTCGCGGATCGGTACCAGCAGCCCCACGAACAGGGCCGACGCGCCGAGGCTGCTCAGCAGCCACGACAGGACGAGCTTGGGATCGATCAGGCCGTCGGCCACCTTGCTGGCCGTCAGGGACATCGCGTGCCGCAGGAAATTGCCCGGTTCGACCGCCTGCGCGTCCTCGTCCAGCCCGCCGGGGCTGTCGGAATCGTCGGTCAGGGTTTCGAACAGGGTCTCCTCGAAGCTCGTGTCGCTCATCTCGTCTCCGCTGGCTGCTTTCGCTGACTGGCCCGCGAGACATACGGCGACCGCCGGGAAAGTCACGGGCCAGTGCGGCGCGACCGCTTGACGCCACCGCGCCGGCGCGGCATGACCCGTCTCACGACATACCCGCAACCGGGCGTTCCGTGGGCGCCAAACCGACGAGGAGCAGGCCAATGAGCCAGATTTCCCTGACATTGCCCGACGGCACCGCACGCGATTTCGACGCTGGCACGACGCCCGCGGACGTCGCCTCGGCGATCTCGACCTCGCTTGGGAAGAAGGCGATCTCGGCCACGGTGAACGGCACCCACTGGGACCTTCAGTGGCCGATCGAAGCCGACGCCCGCATCGACATCCACACGATGAAGGACGACGCCCCGGCGCTGGAGCTGATCCGCCACGACCTGGCGCACATCATGGCCCGCGCCGTGCAGGAGATCTGGCCGGAAGTGAAGGTCACCATCGGTCCCGTCATCAACAACGGCTGGTACTACGACTTCGACCGGGCCGAGCCCTTCACCCCCGAAGACCTGGGCCTGATCGAACAGAAAATGAAAGAGATCATCGCCAAGCGCGATCCCGTCACGACCGAGGTGTGGAAGCGCGACCGCGCGATCGCGCATTACCGGGACACCGGCGAGCAGTACAAGGTCGAGTTGGTCGAGGCGATCCCCGGCGACCAGCCGATCCGCATGTACTGGCACGGCGACTGGCAGGACCTCTGCCGGGGCCCGCACCTGCAGCACACCGGCCAGGTCCCCGCGGACGCGTTCAAGCTGATGAACGTGGCCGGCGCCTATTGGCGCGGCGACAGCTCGCGGCCGATGCTCCAGCGGATTTACGGCGTCGCCTTCAAGACCAAGCAGGACCTCAAGGCACACCTGACGATGCTGGAGGAGGCCGCCAAGCGCGACCACCGCAAGCTCGGCCGTGAGATGGAGCTGTTCCACTTCCAGGAAGAGGCGCCCGGCATGGTGTTCTGGCACCCCAACGGCTGGACCGTCTACCGCGCGCTCGAAGACTACATGCGGCGCAAGCTGACCAAGGCCGGTTACCGCGAGATCCGCACGCCGCAGGTCGTCGACCGCAAGCTGTGGGAAGCCTCCGGCCACTGGGACAAGTACCGTGAGAACATGTACATCACGGAAATCGACGAGGAGCATGCGAACGAGAAGCGGGTGAATGCTCTGAAGCCGATGAACTGTCCGTGTCACGTGCAGGTCTACAATACCGGCATTAAGTCTTACCGGGATCTGCCGTTGCGTCTGGCGGAGTTCGGGTCGTGCCACCGCTACGAATCCCATGGCGCGCTGCACGGGCTGATGCGGGTGCGGGGCTTTACCCAGGACGACGCGCACATCTTCTGCACCGAGGACCAGATCGAGGACGAGTGTGCCCGCTTCATCGACCTGCTGGCCGGCATCTACCGCGACACCGGGTTTGCCAAGTTCGACATCAAGCTGTCGACCCGGCCCGAGGTGCGCGTGGGCTCGGACGAGGTCTGGGACAAGGCCGAGGCGGCGCTGGAAAAGGCGATCCTTTCGGTGCGCAACGACTACGAGCTCGACCCCGGCGAGGGCGCGTTCTACGGCCCCAAGCTGGACTTCAAGCTGACCGACGCGATCGGCCGCGAATGGCAGTGCGGCACGTTCCAGGCGGACTTCAACCTGCCAGAGCGGCTCGACGCGACCTATATCGGCCAGGACGGGGAAAAGCACCGGCCGGTCATGCTGCACCGCGCGGTCCTGGGGTCTTTCGAGCGGTTCCTGGGCATCCTGATCGAGAACTATTCCGGCAAGATGCCGATGTGGCTGGCGCCGCGTCAGGTGGTCGTCGCGTCGATCGTCTCGGACGCCGATCCTTACGTCGACGAGGTGGTCAACCTCCTGAATTCCAAGGGAATCCGCGCCGAGAGCGACATCCGCAACGAGAAGATCAACTACAAGGTGCGGGAACATTCCGTCGGCAAGGTGCCGGTGATCCTGGCCATCGGCGCGCGCGAGGTCGCGGAGCGCACGGTCACGGTCCGCCGGCTGGGCGAAAAGCAGACCGCGTCGATGCCGCTGGACGAGTTCGTCGGCCAGATCACGTCCGAGGCGTTGCCGCCCGACCTGGCGTAAGGTCTGCACACAGGCTGGGCAGTGCGGGCGGCGCGATGCCGCCTGCACACGCGTTACACGAGTTTTACTTGCGTTTTTCACCGTCCTTGGCACGCTGAGTCGCGTGACAACGGACTTTCCATGACGACGGCTCCTGATTGAGGGGCAGCCGGACGGCGCGAAAGACTCTGGCTGCACCACCCCGCCGCAGTTCCGCGGGCGGGTTACGACAAAGGGAGACGCGGCATGCCCACCGGCACCGTAAAGTGGTTCAACACGACCAAGGGCTACGGCTTCATTGCACCCGACGGGGGCGGCAAGGACATTTTCGTCCACATCTCGGCGGTGGAACGCGCCGGGCTGACCGGCCTCGCCGACAATCAGAAAGTGCGCTTCGAATTGATCGAAGGGCGCGACGGCCGCACGTCGGCCGGAGAGCTAGAGGCGCTCTGACACTTCGCCGCGCCCTGACACGGGGCGCGGCCCAATCCCGCCGGACGCGGGACATTATCCCTTAGAAATCAACGCCCTGTCAGCCAACGGCGCGGGCGATCATCACCCCGGCCCAGGCCGACACGCCGGTCAGGGCGGTGCCCCACAGACCGTCGATCACCACCTGTTTCCACGACCAGTCGCGCATCACGGCGAACGAGGTGAACTCGTACGTGCCATAGGCCAGAGCGCCCAGCAGCGCCCCGTTCAGCAGCGCCTGCATGGGCGCGTCGGCGCGCAGGGCGGGCCACGAGACCAGCCACAGAAGCCCCGCGACGTAGAACATGTAGAACACGGCCGCAGGGGCCATGCGGGGGCTGTCGAGCACCGCGTCCCCCAGCTGCGCCTCGAACAGCGGCTTCATCACGGTGCGCAGCATCACCGCGTCGGCGGCGAGAAAGACGACGGCGGTGGAAATGTAGAGAACGATAACCTGCATCGGGCGGCCCCTTAACGACTGACCCCCCGGATACGCACGACAGGGCGATTCGGATCCCGCGTCAGCCGGTCACGGGGATATGCACGGGGCGTGCACCGCACGTGCACAGGGCGTGCACAACGCGGCATACGTTTTGCTCACAGCAGCGCGGCCTGCACGTCCTTGCTCCACCCCAGGTAGAGTTCGCCCTCCCGCCGGATCACGGGGCGTTTCATCGCCGTGGGCTGGGCGGCGAGGATGTCCTCGGGCGCGGACTCCTTCACCGTGTCGTCGAGTTTGCGGAAACTGGGGGAGGCGCGGTTGACGATCTTCGGGCCCAGGGCGGCGGCGAACTCGGCCCGCTCGGCCGGCGACAGGGGCTCGGCCCGGACATCGCGGAAGGCCACCTCATGCCCCGCCCCTTCCAGCGCCTTCCGCGCCTTGCGGCAGGTGTCGCAGGTGGGGATGCCGTAGAGGGTGAGGGTCATGGGGACGCCGTCCTGTGTCTGGTGGTCGGGGGGCGCTTGCGTCTTGAGAGCGGCAGAAGAGATGTCCGCCTTGCCTAGATAGCCAAGGAAGCAGGGTAAGCGCCTAGTCTTATTGGCATGCCTGAACATAGAAGAACACTATTTTACATGTCTTGCTATATAAGTGATCGCGGCTCCAATCTGGGACTCGATTGCGTCAACAACGCTGGCAACAAAGTCCACTGTCCGCCTACACTCAGAGAGAGTGAGAGGAAACTTATCACCACTTATTGGATCAATGTCGCACTCATGAGCAATACCGTTTCGCCTCTGAACAATAAGGTTAAGTTGCGAAATGGCAGTATCACGACTTAAACTAATCTCGTCAGCGATAAGCTTCCATTTGTTGGGCGCCGCCGAGACAAGCGCCAATGCGGCAGAAATAGAGTCTGGAGACTGGAATGATTGATATCCCGTTTTATTCTTAATGAAATCAGAGAACACCTGCTCTGCGGAATCTACTTGGCCGGCTACGAACAAGAAGTCACGAACCGAAATTTTTTCATTTAGCAACGCCGAAGTTGCCGCGCTTTTCCCATGAAATGCGTTCATTACGCCCAATTGAACAATATTATGAACGTACGTGTCTAGCGCACTAATAATGTTTACCACCTGCGCTCGAAGAATGTCGGAGTACTCAATTGGAACCGTGACGGTCGCGTCAAGATACTCAAATACCGCGCAGCGCTCGCGACATTCTTCAATACGCTTTCGAAACTCCACTATTGGCTCAGACATATTCAGCTAACCGCAGCACCTCTCCCGTCAAACTAGAGAAAGACTCTTTGAACTTGTCTCGGTTTTTCACCATCCCCTCAAGCACCGGTCCAGTTTCACCGATTTCATCATCAGAAATCTTGAAAACGGGCACGCCAACTCCGAGTGATTTCGGCAACAAGCCCTGAAAGTCTGGGATCTCGCTCAGACAATAACCGTTGCCAACAAGCGCCTCACCATAATCCTCACGCGCAAGGGCCATTTCATATTTCCCGAGCGTCGGAACGAGCTCATCTGTGATCGCCGCCTGGATCTCTGCTATATTATCTCGATACGGCTTTGCAGCTACCCCATTTCTAACATTAAACCTTTGAATAAGCGCCCCAAAGAATTTTGGCGCACCCGAGGGCAATTTGTACGTTGCCTCTGAGAACAACTCCTCGTTTGTTTTCTTCCAGTTAACCCACCGTGGGAGAACTTTCGTTAACGTTTGAATTGCCATTATTGAAAATGGATCTGGATTGGTCGGAAGCATGAACCCATGAGAAAGAAGGAAAAGATCCTGATTAATCGGGCTGAGCCCAGGATTCATATCAATGATTGTATAGTCAATATTGTGCTCTTCTTCGATTGCATCCAAAAGTGCCGAAAATGCACCAGGTAAGTTTTGAAGGGCTGCAAGGGAACTTGTACTCGTGAATGCAAGTGTGAGTGAAGCATCAAATTCTGAGAGATCCGCATGACCGGGCAGAAGGAAGAGATTACCCTCTCTTTCAGGACTCGGGCAATCGAAACTGACGATCGGTGTAGGCGTCCCTCGAAAAGCGGGACTGACGCCGTCCTTGATGTTGTTCTTTTTGGTGTCATTATTAAGGTAGTATTCCTCGAATCTCTCTCCCAAAACAAGACTAGTAAGATTGCACTGAGGATCACCATCGACAAGCAAGATTCGATGCTTCTCCGCCATAGCCCAACCGATATTATAGGCGGAAGTCGTCTTGCTGACACCGCCTTTATGATTGAAAATCACGATCCTCTTAGACATCTGCCCCATCCAAAATATTCACAAACTCCCGCCATTCCCCCTTGGACATGCCGGAAGTCTCCTGCGTCACGTCCTCACCCTTGAGCATCCGCCTAATGCACTCAACCCCCTTCGCACTCAGGTTGGCGCCGCCGAGGCGGTAATCCTCGAAGGCCTTGTGGGCGAGCGGCACCCATTTGGCGACGAGGTCCGAGATCAGCTCGGCATAGACGCGGATTTCGTACTGGGCGTGGGAATCGGCCCTGAGCCGCAGGAAATGGAAGAGGTTGTGCAGGTCGGTCTTCCAGTACCACTGGGTGTAGATGTTGGCGGGCAGGTTCATCCGGGCGAGTTCCCGCGCGAGGCCCTGCTGGCCGTCCTGCGACAGCATCTCTTCGTAATGGTCGTAGGCGCGGGTGGAATCCTCGCGCAGGTAGCGCAGCACGCGCTCGGCCTCCTCCCCTTGCAGCACGTCTCCGCGGCCCTGGTTGTTGGTCGTCGACTGCGCGGCGAGCGCGTCGGGGGCGGGCACGTAGAACTCGCGGTCGAGGATCGAGTAGCGGGCGGAGTATTCGTTCACGTTCGCCGTCCGGTGGCGGATCCATTGCCGCGCGACGAAGACCGGCAGCTTCACGTGGAGCTTGATCTCGCACATCTCGAACGGGGTGGAGTGCCAGTGCCGCATCAGGTAGCGGATCAGCCCCTCGTCGTTCGAGACGTGCCGCGTGCCCGCGCCGTAGGACACCCGCGCCGCCTGCACGATGGCGCTGTCGTCGCCCATGTAGTCGACCACCCGCACGAAGCCGTGGTCGAGCACCTCGTGCGCGGTGAAGAGTTCCTCCTCGAGCCCCGGCGCGGTGGCCCGGCGGGTCTGTTGCGTGGCGGCGCGGGCGGCGTCGATGTCGGCCTGTTGGTCGGGCGAGAGGGGCATCGGCTGCATCCTGTGTGGGCGTGAGTCGGCGCACACTATATCTGGGCTGAGGGGGACCGGGAACCGCCAGATCGGGTGTGTTGCCGGGGTGCATCTGCGCGTGGCCCATCCGCACCGCCCGAAGGCGCCGCGCTTGACCGGGACGGGCGCCGGGGGCTCAGGTGCCCGAAAACGCAGAACACTTTCGGGCAGACCATAGATGACCAGGCTTACCGCGTCGCTCCTCGTCCTGTCGCTGCTCGCCGCGTGCAGCAGCGGCGACGGCTCGAACCCGATCACCGGGGGGCCGGAGCAGGACCAGACGGATACGGACACGGACGATTCCGGCGATGACGGGACCGACGGCGACCCCACCGGCGACGACACCGACGACGGCGACGGGATCGACAGCGACGGCTCTCTGCCGCCGGGCACGCCGAACCCGACGCCCAACGACGGGATCGCCCGGTCCGAGCCGGTGGGCGAGGGATCGGGCACCGCGACGGACGTGCGCTACGATTCCGCGACCGACCGGTTCTTCGTCGACGGGCTCGCCTTCGACACGGCCAACGCCTATACCCGCGGCGAGGCCGTCGGCAGCCTCGGCCCCTTCGCCGTGTACGAGAACAACACCCCGCTGGTGGACAATTTCAACGGCGAGCCCGTGGGCCAATTCACCCACCGGGCGATCTACGGCGTTTCCACGAGCGGCGAGACCGAGTTCGCCATCGTCCGCACCGGCGCCTATGCGGGCTATGGCTTCGGCGGCTTCGTCTACGAGCGCGAGAACGGCGTCGACATCCCCACCAGCGGCCAGGGCAGCTATGCCGGCGACTACGCGGGGCTGCGGGACTTCGACGGGCGCTCGGGGCTGGAGTATGTCCAAGCCGACGCGGCGATGCAGATCGACTTCGAGGACTTCAACGACGGCGGTGGCGTGCGGGCCGAGATCTTCAACCGCCGGATCTTCGACCTGGCCGGGCGCGACATCACCGCGGACGTGGTGGACGGCCTGAACGCCGAGTTCGACTCGAACATCGGCACGTTGCCGGTGATCCAGTTCACCATCTCGCCCGGCGTGCAGACCGCCAACGGCGAGCTTCTGGGCGAGGCCTATACCGTGATCGGCACGCCGGACGGGGCCGAGACCGAGTCCGAAGGCCAGTTCTACGCGGTGATGTCCGGCGAGGACGCCCGCGAGATCACCGGGATCGTCGTGCTCGAGGGGCCGGACCGGTTCGAGGACGTCACCTACCGCGAAACCGGCGGGTTCATCGTCTACCGCGATCCCGCCGACCGGCCCTGACGGCCGTGGCGGGCGCGACGAGGCGGCTCTGGTTGCCGCTGCTGGCAGCGCTGGCGCTGTCGGCCGGCGGCACGGCGGCGCAGGAGGTGCTGACCCCAGACGAGATGCGGTCCGCCGCGCTGGGGGCCACGGCGGCGGGAGCGCCCGAGACGGCGCTGACGCTGTCCGACGCGCTGCTTGCGCGCGATCCCGACGATGCCACGGCGCTGCTGCTGCGCGCGCGGGCGCTGCGCGACCTGGGCCGGGCCGATGCGGCGCGGCGGGCGGCGGCCGAGGCGTGGGCGGCGGCCGAGAGCGACGCGGAGCGCTATCGCGCGGCGATGGTCCGTGCGCAGGCGCTGGCCACCGACGGCGCGTGGACCCGGGCGCAGATCTGGCTGCGGCGAGCGGCACAGCTGGCCCCCGACGCACGCAGCCGCAAGGTCGCCGAGCGTGACTATGGCTATGTCCGCGCCCGGAACCCGCTGGGCGTGCAACTGACCTTCGACGTGGCGCCCACCAACAACGTCAATGGCGGTTCGAGCGAGAGCGAAGCCGTGCTGCGCGTGTTCGGCGACGATTTCCGCGTCGGCCTGCGGGGCGCGTCGCGGGCGATCTCGGGGATGCGCTATGGCGCCGGCGCCAACCTGACCTATCGCCTGGACAGCGACGCGCGCAGCCGCACCAACGTGGCCCTGTCGGTCTATCACGAGACCTACACGATCTCGGAGGACTCGAAGGAGCGACTGCGCGAGGATGCCCGCGACCTGCAATTCGACGACGACGCCCTGCCGCCAGAGATCGTCGAGGGATCCGACTTCGCCTATAGCGTGCTGACGGCGGGGATCGAGCGGCGGTTCTTCCTGCGCGAGGGCGGCGGGCTCTACGAGACCGGCCTGACGCTGGGACAGAACTGGTACGGCGGCGATCCCCTGTCGCGGTTCGTCCGCCTGCGCGGGGGAAAGACCTTTCAGCTGGACGGTACGGCACGGGCGTCGGTCGGGGTGACGCTGGAATACCAGGACCGGCAGGACGTGGACGACGCCACGCCGCTGCGGCTCGGGGTCGAATTGCAGCGCCGGGCGCCGGTGCGGGGCGGCGGCGCGATCACGCTGGGCGCGGACCTGCGGCGCAGCCTGTCGGATCGGGCGAGCTTCGACTATGTCGAGGCGGCGCTGAGCGCGGACTGGCGGCTGGGCGAGCCGGTGATGGGCAGCGTGGTAACGCTGAGTTCCGAGGGGCGGCTGCGCGAATTCGACAGTTCGCCCTATCGCGCCGGCGGCCGCAGCGACACGAGCCTGACGCTGGGGGCCGAGCTGTTCTTTCCCGACATCGACGCCTACGGCTTTGCCCCGCTGGTCGAGGTGGAGGCGCTGAAGCGCGAGTCGAACATCGACCTCTACGACACCGAGACGGTGAACCTTCGGCTGGGCTTCCGGTCGGTCTTCTGAGATGTCTTTCCGGGCCCCGTCCGGGGCCTAGATGGCAGCCCGACGCAGAAGGAGGACGCAGATGGATATCAAGTACCTGCACACCATGGTCCGCGTGAAGGACCTGGAGAAATCGATGAAGTTCTACGAGATGCTGGGCCTCAAGGAGCGCCGCCGCTCGGAGAACGAGAAGGGCCGGTTCACGCTCGTCTTCATGTGCCCGCCGGGCCAGGAGGACGGGCACAACGACGTGGAACTGACGTACAACTGGGACGGCGACGACGCGCTGCCCGACGACAGCCGCCATTTCGGCCACCTCGCCTATTCCGTCGGCAACATCTACGAGATGTGCCAGTATCTCATGGATAATGGCGTGACCATCAACCGCCCGCCGCGCGACGGGCACATGGCGTTCGTCCGCTCGCCCGACAACGTCTCGGTCGAGCTTCTGCAGCAGGGCGACGCGCTGGAGCCGGCGGAACCGTGGAAGAGCATGGAAAACACCGGCCACTGGTAAGGCTCTGGCTGGCGGTGGCGGCGCTGTGCCTGGCGCCGCTACCGGCCGCGGCCTGCCGGCTGGCGCTGCTTCTGGCGCTGGACGTGTCGTCGTCCGTCGATCCGGCGGAGGACGCGCTTCAGCGGCAGGGGCTGGCCCGCGCGCTGCGCTCGGAGGCGGTGCGCGAGGCGATGTTCGCCCTGCCCGCCGAGCCGGTGGCGCTGGCCGCGTTCGAGTGGTCGGGCCGCGACCAGCAGGCGATGCTGCTGACCTGGCGGATGATCGCGACGCCCGCCGATCTCGAGGCCGCAGCGGCGGTGATCGGCGACTCGCGGCGGCGCTATACCCAGTTCCCCACCGCGCTCGGCTATGCGATGGGCCATGCCGCGCGGGTGATGGAGCGGGCGCCGGCCTGCCTGTTCCACACCATCGACGTTTCGGGCGACGGGGTGAACAACGACGGCTTTCCGCCGCGGCTGGCCTATGCCAACTTTCCCTATGACGGCGTTCTGGTGAACGGGCTGGCGATCGCCGGGCACGACGCGGGCGTCGAGACCTATTATGCCGAACAGGTGATCCGCGGCCCCGGCGCCTTCGTCGAGCGGGCGGACGGGTTCGAGGATTTCGAGCGGGCGATGCGGCGCAAGCTGGTCCGCGAGCTGGGTGTGCGGATCGTCGGGGAGGCGCGATGATCGTCCGGGCCGCCGTGCTGGCCGCGCTGGTGCTGGCCGGTCCGGCGCAGGGGGCGTGCCGGCTGGCGCTGACGCTGGGGCTGGATGTCTCGGGCTCGGTCGATGCGGCGGAATACCGGCAGCAGCTGGACGGTCTGGCCGACGCGCTGGGGCGGCCGGCGGTGCGCGAGGCGCTGCTGGCGATGCCGGACGCGCCGGTGGCGCTGAGCGTGTTCGAATGGAGCGGGCCCTCGGTGCAGCGGCTGCTGCTGGACTGGCGGCGGCTGGAGGGGCCACAGGACATCGACGCGACGACCGGCCGACTGCGGGCGGTCGGGCGGCGTACCGCGCCGCCCGAGACGGGGCTGGGCGCGGCGATGGCACACGGGGCGGCGCTGCTGGCGCGGGGGCCGGCCTGCTGGCGGCGGGTGCTGGACCTCTCGGGCGACGGCATGGCCAATGCGGGACCGCGGCCCGAAGAGGTGCGCGATGGGGCGGCGCTGTCGGACGTGACCGTCAACGTGCTGGTCGTGGGCCGGCGCCGGGCCGGGCGGGCCGGCGGGGCGCCGGACCTGGACGCGCTGGAGGCGTATTTCCGGGCACGGGTGATCCGCGGCCCCCGCGCCTTCGTCGAGCCGGCCGAGGGCTATGACGGGTATGCCGACGCGATGGCGCGCAAGCTGCTGCGCGAGATCGAGGTCGTCGCGGTGGGCGCCGCTCAGTAGATGTAGCGGATCTGATCGGTCCAGAACCGTTCGACCCGGCGGAGGGTGAAGTTGATCTGGCCGATCGTCCCGTCGTCGAGCACGCCGCGCGCCCGCAGCCCGTCGGCATGGCGGGCAAAGAGGCCCGACACCAACTCGTGGATGCGCTGGCCCTTTTTCGTCAGGCGGACCCGCACCGCGCGTCGGTCGATCTCGCACCGCTTGTGGTGCATGTAGCCCAGCTCGACCAGCTTCTTGAGATTGTACGAGACGTTGGACCCCTGGTAGTAGCCGCGCGATTTGAGCTCGCCGGCCGTCACCTCGGCGTCGCCCACGTTGAACAGGAGCAGCGCCTGGACGGGGTTCACCTCGATCACGCCGAGACGCTCGAACTCGTCCTTCAGGACATCGAGCAGGAGACGATGCAGGCGCTCGACGAGTGCGAGGCTTTCGAGATACTCGGCAACATGGTCCGGCGCCCCGGCGGGCGACGCGACGGCGTTCTGCAAACTCATGACACTGCCTCCGGGCTGTTGGGTGCGGGGGCAGATTGGCCGCAGAAAACCTAACTTTTCGTCAAAACAAGGCCGTAGTCGTGCTCAGGCGCGGGTGCCGTGCTGGACGATGTCCTCGATCATCGGCTCGAAATGCTCGGGCGGCGTCTCCTGCCCCGATACCCAGCGGTAGAGATCCTGGTCGTTCTCCTCGAGCAGGGCGTCATAGCGGTCGAGCGCCTCGTGCCCCAGCTGGTGCAGGCGCGCATCGGCATAGGCGGCGAGGATCAGGTCCATCTCCTTGATGCCCCGGCGCATCGACCGCATCCGCAGGCGCTTCAACCGGGTCTCGTGCGGCTCGCGCGTCGCCTCGGTCATGTCGCGGTCTCGGTCATCGCGGTCTTGAGCCGCTTTTCCAGCCGTCCGAGCCGGTCGGACATCCGCACCAGCTCCGACTGAAGCTGCCGCATCTCGGTCATGATCGTCGCCACGTCGCCGGGCAGCGGGGTCGCCTCGTCGGGATGCGCGAGCCCGTCGCCCTCGCCCGTGAGCAGCCAGCGCAGCGACACGTTCAGCAGGCCGGCCAGCATGCTGAGCCGGTTGGCGCGCGGCTCGGCGATGTCGTTTTCCCATTTCTGCAGCGTGGTCAGCTTGACCCCGAGGCGGCGGGCCAGCTCTTCCTGCGTCATCCCGACGGCCTGCCGCGCGTCGGCCAGGCGGTCGCCGAAGGTTGCGTTCGCCTCGGAATACCAGTCGCTTTCTGCGTCCTGCATCGGTGTCGTACCTCCCCGGCGATGACTTGATGGCGATATGCGGGAAGCCTAAGACACGCGAACCCATACGTCCATCGGGAGACGACCATGCCTTTGCTGTCCGCGACTCTTGCGCGTGTAAAACCCTCGCCGACAGTGGCGATGTCGTCGCTGGCCGCGGACCTCAGGGCGCAAGGCCGCGATATCATACCGCTTTCCGCTGGCGAGCCGGATTTCGACACACCGCAGAACGTCAAGGATGCGGCCAAAGCGGCGATCGACGCGGGCCACACGAAGTACACCCAGGTCGACGGCCTGCCCGAGCTGAAGCGCGCGATCTGCGACAAGTTCCGGCGGGACAACGGGCTGGACTTCGCGCCCGGTCAGATCTCGGTGGGCACGGGCGGCAAGCAGATGCTCTACAACGCGCTGATGGCCACGCTCGACCCCGGCGACGAGGTCATCATTCCGGCGCCCTACTGGGTCAGCTATCCCGACATGGTCCTTCTGGGCGGCGGCACCCCGGTCACCGTGCCCTGCCGTATCGAGGACGGCTTCAAGCTGACGCCCGAGGCGCTGGAGGCGTCGATCACGCCGCGTACCAAGTGGCTCATGTTCAACTCGCCCTCGAACCCCACCGGCGCGGCCTATACCCGTGCCGAGGTGGAGGCCCTGTGCGCGGTGTTCAGACGCCATCCGCATGTCTGGATCCTGTCCGACGACATCTACGAGCACCTTGTCTTCGGCGATTTCGAGTTCACGACGCCGGCGCAGGTCGCACCCGACCTGTACGACCGCACGCTCACGGTGAACGGCGTCTCCAAGGCCTACGCGATGACCGGCTGGCGGATCGGCTTTGCCGCCGGTCCGGCGGAGCTGATCGGCGGGATGCGCAAGATCCAGTCGCAGTCGACGTCGAATCCCTGCTCGATCAGCCAGCACGCCGCGATCGAGGCACTGACCGGCCCGCAGGATTTCCTGGCCGAGAACCGCGCCCTGTTCGAGCGGCGGCGCGACCTGGTCGTGAGCCTGCTGAACGAGGCGCCCGGTCTGTCGTGCCCGGTGCCGGACGGCGCGTTCTACGTCTATCCCTCGATTGCCGGGTGTCTGGGCAAGACCAGCAAGGGCGGCGCGACGATCGACACCGACGAGGCCTTCGCGACAGCCCTGCTGGAAGAGACGGGGGTGGCGCTGGTCTTTGGCGCGGCGTTCGGCGTATCGCCGAACATCCGCATCAGCTATGCCGCATCGGACGATGCCCTGCGTGACGCGTGCGAGCGGATCGCGTCGTTCTGCGCCGGGCTACGCTGACCAGCGCGGGGAAAGGAGCAACATGGCCGGGGACCTGCCCGACTACTACTTCCGGGTGCGCGACAACGGTGCCTTCGTCTTTCGCGTCGACAGCGAGAACCGGCAGCGCCGGATCGAGCTGGACCAGATCGCCACCGTCAACATCCGTAACGGCGAGATCAAGCCGCACGGCGACCGCGCCCTCACCGAAGAAGACCTCGCCGAGGTCCGGTCCTGGATGGCCGAGCGTCGGGACGTCCTCGCCCGGCGCGACATCGACGATATCCACCGCACCGTGGATCACCTGAATCAGACGGCCCACTGGGCGCAGACCCGCGCGACGGACGCGCAGCTGGACCAGGTGACCGACGCGCTCCTTCTCGCCATGCACGACCTGCGGACCGTGCTGGTCCGCAAGCGGGGCGACCGCCTCATACGCGGGGACGACAGCTGAGGAGCATTGCCGTCACACGTCATATTCTCGCCCGGATTGCGGCCACATGGCGCCGCACTGGTTGGATGATCTGACGCCCGGTGGGACCGAGTGGGGGTGACATGCCGGACCTGAGCTTTGACACGATCGCGATCGCCGTGATGGCCCTGATCCTCTTGCGTGAGGGCGCGCTGATCGTGGGCGGCCGGCTGCGCCGGGCCGCGCGGAACGAGGTCCGCCTGACGGAATCGGCCCGGCACCGCTGACCTGCGCCGTCGGGCCCTGACCCAGGCCGCGACGATGGTGCGTCTCGACAGGCGCGCCGCTTTGGGGCAGTGTCGGGGCGCTTCAGAGGACGGCCCGTCGTCCGGCATGCGGCGTGAATTCCGCGGTCACGGCCATAAAATCCCGTCACCGCGCGCAACTCTGCGGCCGTGACGGACGTTGTCCTGGCGAAGTTGTTCCGCCGGGCTGCGCCCGGACCGCAAGGATTGTCAGATGAGCGTTTCCGGGATCCCGTCGTCCTCTTTCCCTGCCCATGCCCATCCCTACGACCGTATCGCCGTCATCGGCGCCGGCTCATGGGGGACGGCCCTGGCCACCGTCGCGCGCCGCGCCGGCCGCGAGGTGACGGTCTGGGGCCGCGACGCCGCGACGATGTCCGCCCTGAGCGAGCAGCGCGAGAACCCGCGCTACCTGCCGGGCGTCGAGTTGCCGCCGGGTCTGAAGGGCACCACCGACATCGCCGAGGCGCTGGGAAGCTGCCGCGCGGTGATGATCGTCACGCCCTCCAAGACGCTGCGCAATGTCTGCCGCCAGATGCGCGAGCACCTGCCGCAGGACACCCCCATCGCGATCTGCGCCAAGGGGATCGAGGCCAAGACGGGTTACCTGCTGACCGAGGTCGCCGCCGAAGAGCTGCCGGGCCACCCGGTCGGCGCCATCTCCGGCCCGACCTTCGCCAAGGAGACGGTGCTGGGCTATCCGACCGCCGCGACGGTGGCGTTCCCGTTCACCTACAAGAACCGGCTGGAGCCGCAGGACAGCCCCGCCGCGCGGTTCGCCATCTCGCTCAGCTCCGAGCTGTTCCGCCCGTATATCTCGGATGACGTCGTCGGCGTCGAGATCGGCGGCGCGGTCAAGAACGTCATCGCCATCGCCTGCGGCATGATGATGGGCGCGGGCTTTGCCGAGAACACCCGCGCGGCGCTGATCGCCCGCGGCATGGACGAGATGAAGACCCTGGCCGAGGTTCTGGGCGGCCGGCGGGAAACCGTCACCGGCCTGTCCGGCGCGGGCGACCTGACGCTGACCTGCTCGTCCGAGACGTCGCGCAACATGTCGCTCGGCGTGCAGCTGGGCCGCGGGCTGGACCGGTCGGAGTGCTTCGAGGGCAAGAACGTGGTCGTCGAGGGCGAAGTCAACGCGATCTCGGTCATCGACCTGGCCGCGCGGATCGGGGTGAGCCTGCCGATCTGCGAATCCGTGCATGCGGTCCTGCACCGCGACGCCGACCTCAAGCAGACATTCCGCGATCTGTGGTCGCGACCGATCGAATCCGAGCCGAAGGCGCTGGAAATCTCGCTCAACCATCCCTTCGGACAGACAACGGGACCCGCCGAATGAAAGACGACAGCCTCGCCTCGCTGGCCGGCAAGCACTTCATCCTCGCCACCGATCTCGACGGCACGTTCCTGGGAGGCAGCGACGAGGACCGCCGGGCGCTCTATGACTGGATCGAGGAGAACCGCCACAGCATCGGGCTGATCTTCGTCACCGGCCGCGACCCGCAGTTCATCCGGGGCCTGTGCGACGGCGGCGTACCGTGGCCGCAATTCGTCATCGGCGACGTGGGCACAACCATCGCCGAGGTCACCGCGGACAAGAATATCGAGCCGATCGCGGACCTCGAGCACGAGATCGCGAGCCTCTGGAACGACAGCGGCGAGAAGGTGCGCGCGGCGCTCGACGGGCATCCGGGGCTGACGCTGCAGCCGACCGACTTCCGCTATCGCGTCAGCTACGACCTCGATCCCGGCGCGTTCGACCGCGCGGCGATCGACACGGTCGACGAGATGGGGCTCGACCACCTGATCTCGGACAACCGCTATTTCGATGTCCTGCCGCGCGGCGTCAGCAAGGGACCGTCGCTGAAGCGCTTCGTCAGCTACATGGGCGTCTCGCCGCAGCGGGTGCTTGCTGCGGGCGACACGCTGAACGACCTGTCGATGATCGAGTGCGGCCTGCCCGCCGTCGTCGTCGGCGGCGCCGAACAGGCCCTGATCGACCGTGTGTCGACCCTGCCCAATGTCCATACCGCCGATGCCGTCGGCGCCGCGGGTATCCTGGAGGCGGTCCGCGCCTTCGACCTGCACGAAACCCCCTAGGAGGTCCCCCATGTCCAGCGAACTGGTCATCGTCTATCACCGCCAGCCCTACGAAGAGGTCGAGGTCGACGGGAAGATCGAGTTCCGCGAGAACAAGAGCCCCAACGGCATCGTGCCGACGCTCAAGGGCTTCTTCGGACGCGTCGAAAAGGGCGCCTGGGTCGCCTGGAAAGAGGCCGAGGACACCTCGAACCCCGACTTCGAGCGCGTGGTCGAGATCGAAGATTCCTACGGCAAGTACTCTGTCAGCCGGCTGCCGCTGACCGCCGACCAGGTGAAGAGCTTCTATCACGTCACCTCGAAAGAGGCGTTCTGGCCGATCCTCCATTCCTTCAAGGAAAAGTACAATTACGACCCCGTCGACTGGCCGACCTTCCGGCAGGTGAACTGGGCCTTCGCCGAGGCCGCCGCCGCCGAGGCTGCGAAGGAGGCCGTGGTCTGGGTGCACGACTACAACCTCTGGCTCGTGCCGGGATACCTGCGGCAGCTGCGGCCCGACGTGCGGATCAGCTTCTTCCACCACACGCCCTTCCCCTCGGCCGACATGTTCAACGTGCTGCCGTGGCGCCGCGAGATCGTCGAGAGCCTGCTGGCCGCCGACGTGATCGGCTTTCACATCCCGCGCTATGCCGCGAACTTCGTGGGCGTGGCCGAAAGCCTGTTCGACGTCGAGACCGGCCCGCGTGAGCCGGCGAACCCCGATTTCGTCACCGACGGCGCGCTGGCCGAGCGGCGCTATGCCCGCCAGGTCACCTACAAGGACCACAAGGTCGCCATCAGCGCCTCGCCGGTCGGCGTCGACATCGACTATATCCAGAGCCTCTCCGACACCGAAGAGACCCGCGCCGAGGCGAACGAGGTGCGGCAGGGGCTGGACGATTCCAAGCTGATCCTGTCGGTCGGGCGCACCGACTACACCAAGGGCGGCGCCGACCAGCTAGCCAGCTTCGAGCGGCTTCTGGACGACAACCCGGACCTGCGCGGCCGGGTGCGCCTGATGCACGTCTCGGTCAGCGCGAACCGCAACATGACCGTCTACGAGGAAATCCAGAACGAGATCGAACAGGTCGCGGGCCGCATCAACGGCCGCTTCGGCACCTTCGAGTGGCAGCCCATCACGCTGATCAGCCGGGCGATCCCGTTCACCGAGCTCGTGGCATATTACCGCGCCGCCGATGTCGCCTGGATAACGCCGCTGGCCGACGGGATGAACCTCGTCGCGAAGGAGTTCGTCGCCTGCCGCACCGACGGGGACGGCGTGCTGGTGCTGTCCGAGTTCGCCGGCGCCGCGATCGAGCTTCACTCGGCGATCCTGGCCAACCCGTTCTCGCACCGCTCGATGGACAGCGCGATCCGGCAGGCGCTGGAGATGTCAGACGACGAGCGCCGCGGGCGGATGGCCGAGATGCAGAAGACGATCAGGACCTACGACATCCAGGCATGGGCCGAGGATCAGATGAACAGCTTCGTCGATGCCGGCGGCGCCCTGAAGGACCTGACGGCCGCCTGAGGCGGCCGTCGCCGGCATTCCTAGCCGTCGACCCGGTTCACCAGGCCAAAGCCCGTGCCGATCAGGTCCACCACCGTGCGGGCCAGCGTCACGGGGCTTTCGGTCGCCAGCACGACGTCCTGAGGCTGGATCTCGAAGTTCTTGGCGCTGAACAGGCCGTCCGCGTCGGTCAGATCGATCGAGAACACGACCCGCTCCTCGCGCGGCCCGCGGACGCCGGCGGCCAGCGACGACCGCGGGTATTCCCGCAGGATCAGCACGCCCTCGGGATCGGCGCGGGTGTCGGTGATGCCGCCGATGGTCGAGATCGCATCCAGCGCCGTCATCGTGTCCTTGGTGAAATAGACGATCTCTTCCTTGCCGGCAGCGCCGAGCGACAGGAAATAGCGGCTGTCCTCTTCCACGATCACCTGGTCGCCCCCCCGCAGCACCGTGTCATAGCGCGGCTCGGAATAGAGGCGGCCCACGGTGGTCATGTAGGTCTCGGCGCCACGTTGCAGGCGGACGCGCGGGTTACGCAGCGACGGCGGCACACCACCGCCGCGCGACAGCAGCGACAGGACGGAATAGTTGCGGTCCGGCAGGGGATAGCTGCCCGGGCTCTGCACGCCGCTGACGAGATCCACGGTATTCGACCGGCCCGGCTGCACCGTCAGCACCACCTGCGCCGACGGCGAAATCGATTCGAGCTGGTTCTGGATCGCCTCGCGCGCCCGCTCGGGGCCCATCCCGGCAATCCGCACGTCGCCGACATAGGGCACGAAGATGCGGCCCGAGGGCGAGACCGTCAGATCGGTGAGCGGGACCGAGCGCTGTTCCAGCGAGGTCAGCAGCGAGTTGTCCGAGCTGTCCCAGATCTGCAGGTTCACCATGTCGCCTGCCGCGATGATCGAGCCCGACGCGCCCTGCGGCTGGATCGGCCATTGCGCATGCTCGGCATTTGGCTCGGGCCAGCTGTCGACGGCGGGCAGCAGATCCCGGGTGACTCGGTAGAAGGCGAAGCCGGGATTCTGGGAATCCGACGGGCGCGTGATCTCCGACTCGATCGCCGCGCCACGCGGCAGCTTGGCGCAGCCCGCAGCGACGAGCGTGGCAGCCATCATCGACGACAGGACGGCGCGGGTGGCGAACGGGCCCATGGCGCTCCTTCTGTTTTTGTGCAAATCCATCTCGGAAGCCCCCTGGGCGCACACATTACCCAAGCACTCTGGCGATGCAATCAGCATGGGTCTACGTAGGCAAAATCACAGTGATCCGTCCGGCCCCGTGATCCTGGGAGGCGGCGGGCTTGTCGGGCGTATGCTGCGACGGGCCTGGCCGCAAGGGGCCGCACCGCCCCTGTGGCACGACCGGCGCGCGGGGCCGCTGGCGTGGGACATGCTGGCCGAGGCCCCGCCGGACCTGCCCGAGGCGCCGGCGACGGTCGTCTGCCTGGCGGGCGTGACGCCGAAAAGCCGCTCCGGCACGCTGGACGAGAACACCGCGCTGGCGCTGGCCGCGCACAAGGCGGCGAGCCTGTGGGGCGCGCGGCACCTGTTCGTGGCCTCGACCTCGGCGGTCTATGGCACCGGCGCCGGTCCGCTGCACGAGGACACGCCGCTGGACCCGCAGCCCGGCTACGGCGCGGCGAAGGCGCGGATGGAGGAGAGCCTGCTCTCGCTCGCCGACAGCGGCGGACCGGCGGTCACGGTCCTGCGGATCGGCAACGTCGCCGGCGCGGGAGAGCCCTTCGCCAGCGCCGAGCGCGCCCGGCGCGGCGGCGTGCCGCTGCAACTCGACCGCTTCGCCGACGGCGGCGGGCCGTCTCGCAACTTCATCGGGCCGGGCACGCTGGCGCGGGTGCTGGCCGCGCTGTGCGACCATGCGGTGAGGGGAACGCCCCTGCCCCGCGTGCTGAACGTCGGCGGCCGCCGCCCGCAGGAGATGGCCGACATCCTCGACGCACTGGCCTGCCCGTGGGAGTGGCGCCCCGCGCCCGAGACGGCTATCCAGCGGCTCCACCTCGACACGACCCGGCTTGCCGCGCTTTTCGACCTGCCGGCCCAGAGCGCGACGGACGTGGTGCGCGATGCCGCCGCCGCGACGGTGACGACATGACCCCGCAGAAGCGCGCGCTCGACCTCTTGCTGGTTTTCCTGCTGTCGGTGGTGCTGGTGCCCGTCCTTCTGGTGCTGATGGCAGTCTGCTGGATCAAGCAGGGGCGGCCGATCTTTTACGGGGCCGAGCGGATGCGGACGCCGACCGAAGGCTTCACGCTCTGGAAGTTCCGGACGATGACAGTGTCGTCCGGCGACAGCGGCGTCTCGGGGGGGGACAAGCGGCACCGCATCACCCCGCTTGGGCGCAAGCTGCGGCATTGCCGCGCCGACGAGCTGCCGCAATTGTGGAACGTGCTGCGCGGCGACATTTCGTTCGTCGGGCCGCGCCCGCCGCTCCGGCAATATGTCGAGCGCTGCCCCGCGCTTTATGCCGAGGTGCTGAAGTCGCGACCGGGCATCACCGGGCTCGCCAGCCTGCGCTATCACCGGCACGAGGAATTGCTGCTGGCCGCCTGCGGCAACGCCCGCCAGACCGACCGCGTCTATGTCCGCCGCTGTGTGCCGCGCAAGGCGCGGCTCGACCTGATCTACCAGGCGCGCCAGAGCCTATGCCTGGACCTTGCGTTGATCTGGGAAACGGCGCGCCGGGGGCTGGGGCTCAGTTCTGGACGTCGACCACGCCAATCGTTCCTACCGCGTCGCTGACATACTGCTCGACCTTCTGCATCGCGCCGCTCGGCTTGAACCAGTAGGTGTTGCGGAAGCTGCCGTCCTCGCCCTCGCAATCCTCGTAGACGATGTCCGCGGGATAGGTCCGGTCCAGCACCTGCACGCGGGTGCTGCCGCCCGAAGTCAGCGTACAGAAATAGCGCGACCGCGCCGTCTGCTCGTCGCCCCTGAGGTAGTAATGGTCGCGCACCACCCGGCCGCGGGCATCCGCCGTGATCTCGGGCAGGTCGGCCGACATCAGGTCCTCGCCGAAGCCACGCGTGGCTGCGAGCTGACCGTTGCGGATGGTG
The DNA here is from genome assembly GCF_900111315.1 of Tranquillimonas rosea. Taxonomy (GTDB): domain Bacteria; phylum Pseudomonadota; class Alphaproteobacteria; order Rhodobacterales; family Rhodobacteraceae; genus Tranquillimonas; species Tranquillimonas rosea. The sequence continues at coordinate 49,563 of NZ_FOGU01000010.1, read as the reverse complement.
ATCGTGCGTTCGTCCGACGATTCCCACGTCGTGCTGCGGCCGTTCGTGGCAACCAGACCGACGAGCGCCGAGCCATCGACCCGGTTCAGCTCCAGCAGCAGCACCGGCGATTCGAAGTTGCGCAGGACCTCGGGCGGCGTGGTGACTCGCGGCGGCGCGTCGGGGCCCGAGATGGCGCCACGCACCGCGTCGCCGGCTTCGCCCAGAAGCGACTGATCGTCGCCCGAGCCGCAGGCCGTCAGGGTCGCGACGGCCGCCAGGGCGCCGACCAGACGCATCGTTGTCATCGCCATACCCGCCCCCATTGTCCGGCCAGTTCGCCGCGGTGATAGTCGCGCACCTGATCGTAGAGCCGGCCGCTGACCGACAGGCGGGCGCCGCCGTCGCGCTGGATCGGGCGGATCGTGGTGCTTGCCGTGTTGCGCGTCGGTTCGCCCAGGAACCACGAGAACGGGATCGAGACGCGGATGCCCTTGTCGAACGAGCCTTCGCCGAATTCCTCGGCCGAGACGTCCGTGAAGGTCGCGAAGGCCCCGACGCTCCACCCGTTGTTGAACTCGCGGTCGAGCGCGATCGTCGCACCGTAATCCCCAGCAAGGTAGCGCCCCACATCGAGCTGCGCGTGATAGCCGGCGCCGATGTCGTAATAGGCCGAGACATGGCCCGTCGCCACGTCGTAGTCGCGGAACCCGAAGCCGCCGTCGTAGTCGCGCTTCTTGACGTAGTTCAGCTCGGCGCCCAACCCTAGGCGACTGTCGACCGGCTTCCAAAGCAGCTCGGTCGAGACGCCGCCGAACATCTTTTCCAGGTAGCCCGCGGTCACGCGACCATAGAGACTCGGGCCCGCATCGAAGTAATACGCCGCCTGAAGCCGGTCGATCGAGGGGTCGCCCTCTCTGGCATAGCGCACGCTGTCTGTACGCACTGCGGGCAGCTGCGTGTCCGTATCAGGGTCCGCCTCGTCGATATTGCCGACGACGCTCTTGCTGACGGCGCCCGAGAATACGAGCCCCGGCGCGGCCTCGTAGCTGGCTGACAGCTTGGCGCCGATCTCGGCGCGGACCGGGCTTTCCGGGTCGAAATAGCTTTCCGAGACATAGGGGCCGAGGTTCCAGGTGAACCGCGGCAGCAGCTCATCGTTGCGGACGGCCACGGACGAGGCCCGGCCGGCGTCCTGCAGACCGGTCACGGCAAGCAGCTGATCCGCTCCGTCGGGCGCGGTCTCCAGCGCCTCGACGTCCGAGCGGCGCAGCACGACGGCCGAGGCCGGGATGCCGTTCACGACGGGGACGATGCGGAACGTCTCGACCGAGGCAGGCATCGTGCGGGTCAGCGCGCGGGCCGTCCGCCCGATCGCCTGCGCCTCGGCGTCATAGCGCTGGTTGCGGATCCGGATCTCGGCGACCTCGGCCTCGGCGGCGAGCGATTGCACCCGGATTCCCTGCGGCTCGAGCTGCTCACGCGTGGCGACGAGCAGCGCCGGAACCGCCTCGGCACTGGTGGTCCAGGCAGTGTCGTACGCTTCGGGCGCGGCGCTGCGCTGCGGGCGCGGCTGCACCGGCGTCGGCGCCGGGCCCCGGCTGCCGAGAAGCGGCGGGTTCTGCGGATCGGCGCTGAAGCTGACGCGCACGCCCAGCTCCGAGCCATAGAGATAGTAGGCCCCGAGATCGACATTCTCTGACCAGCGATAGGCCAGCCCGAGGTTCACCGACGAGCGCCGCTCGATCACCTGCGAGGACGGCAGCCTTGCCTGCCCGCGCTCCAGGTCGTAGGCGTCCGACGAGTATTCCGCCATCAGGGTCAGATCGTCGGTCGCCTGCCACGAGATGCCGGCGAAGGGCGCGGCGGGACCGCGGAAGAACTGGTCGACGTTCGGCTCGCCCCCCTGCTCCACGTCGAGTGGATCGCGCTCGCCGAACGGAGATCCAAAGGAATTGGCGCTGCCGAACCGGCCCCAGCCGACACCGGCAGTGACCTTGACGTCCGGGCCGAACGTCTTGGTCGCGGCGACGTATTCGGCCGCCGACACGCCTGTTCCGGCAAAGTCCTGGAACCCGACCTTGAGCGCGGGAAGATAGGCGCTTTCCTTCAGCAGTTGGAAGGTCAGGTCGAAACTGCGGTCGAAATAGTCGTCGAACCCCTCGTAATCGAGGTCCTGGAAGCCGCTGTAGCGGAAGCTGGCCGAGATGCGCGGCGCCACCTGGAAGCTCAGCGTCGTGCGGGACAGGCCGCCGAAATAGGACACGGTGGTCGAGAGACGGCCATCGGGCTGTGTCTCGCCGGTCGGCATGTCGATCAGCCCGGTGACGCCGTAGAAGTTCAGATGCGGCCGGTCGGCATCCTGCGCGACGGCGGGAAGGGCCGCGCCGGACAGAGCGAGCGTGGTGGCGATCAGGCGGCTGGAGCGTGGCACGTGACGACTGTCCTCTTTCGCTCGGCGCCCCGCGGACCGGGACACCCTGTCTCATCTACCAGCATTCCGGTCCGGACATTATCCGCACCGCGTCACCGGGCACCAGACCGCGCCGCGAGTGTGGCGTGTTTCCCACGCCGCGGGCATCGCTGGGGTCAGGCGCCGCGGCTGTCGGCCACCTCGGGCGCGACATAACCGTCGACCCACCGGGTGACGAGCGCGCGGGCGGCGGCCTCGTTGCCGCTGGCCACGGCCTCGCGCAGGGCACGGATCGCTGCGGCGACCTCGAGCTCGGACAGGCAATCCTCGCGGGCGGCGAAGATCTTCTCGTGCGCGGTGGTGAGATGCCCCTCTCCGATCAGGAGCTCTTCGTGCAGCTTCTCGCCGGGGCGCAGGCCGGTGACGTGAATGTCAATGTCGCCCTCGGGGTGTTCGTCGTCGCGCACCGCGTAACCGGCGTCCGAGATCACCTGCCGGGCGAGGTCGACGATCTTCATGGGCTTGCCCATGTCCAGCACGAAAACCTCGCCGCCCTCTGCAAAGGACCCGGCCAGCAGGACGAGGCTCACCGCCTCTTTCTGGGTCATGAAGAACCGCGTCACCTCGGGATGCGTGATGGTGACGGGTCCGCCGTTTGCGATCTGCTCCTGGAACAGCGGGATGACCGAACCGGACGAGCCCAGCACGTTGCCGAAGCGGACCATCGCGAACACGGTGTGCTCGGCCCGCTTTGCGAGATCCTGGACCACCATCTCGGCCAGCCGCTTGGAGGCGCCCATGATGTTGGTCGGCCGCACCGCCTTGTCCGACGACACGAGGATGAACCGGCCGACGCCGGCGGCCTCGGATTCACGGGCCAGCGTCCATGTACCCAGCACGTTGTTGGCAAGGCCGACCAGCGGGTTCTGCTCGACCATCGGCACGTGCTTGTAGGCGGCCGCGTGCAGAACGACCTCGACGCCGTGCTCGGCCAGGACGTGCCGGACGAGACGCGGTTCGGTGACCGAGCCCAGGATGCTCACAATCTCGGTCCCGGCTTCGCGCGCCAGTGGCGCGAGCGCCTTTTCGGCCTCGTATAGAGCGAATTCGCTGATCTCGAAGATGACCAGCTTGCGCGGCTTGCAGCTGAGCACCTGCCGGCAGAGTTCCAGCCCGATGGAGCCACCGCCGCCGGTGACCAGCACGGAGTGGCGCGCGAATTTCTTCGCGCTCGCCTTGAGGCTGGGATCGACCGCCGCGCGGCCCAGCAGACGTGCCGGCGGGATCGGCATCATCTTGTCGATCAACGCCTCTTCCCCGATCAGCTGGGCGAAGGACGGCAGGGCCTGCACCTCGAGCCCATTCCGCTCGAGCCGGCGGGCGATCTGGGTCTGCTTCGGCAGCGACAGCGACGGCATCGCCAGAAGGACGCGATCGACCTGAAGCTCGGCCACGATATGCGGAAGGTCCACGGGCCGCAGCACCTTGAGCCCCGCCACCCGCAGCCCCTGCAGCGCCGAGTTGTCGTCGACGAAGGCCACCGGCTCGATCGAGCGGTCGGCGGCCAGGGCGCGGACAAGCTGCATCCCCGTCGTCCCGGCCCCGTAGATCAGGACGCGGCGCCGTTTGTCGGTCCGCCGGTAGATCGCCAGCACCAGTTCCAGCATCACGACGCGGCTCGCCGCCAGCAGCAGGAAGTAGACGATCCCGAAAACGACATGCGTGCCGATCGCCGCCATCACGGCCGCGTTCGCGTGCAGCGCCATCGAACAGGCCGCCACGAGGATCGCCAGAACCCCGAGCCGCCCCATGCAGCGCAGGTCGTAGTTGTTCAGTCGGATGTCAGGAATGCGCAGGAACCGCGACAGCGCCGCGGTCAGCACCATCAGCAGGAGCAGCATCACGCCGCGCTGCGGCATCATCAGGTCGAAAACCGCCGCGTTGGGCTGGACCGCAAGGGTCACGAGGTAGGCGACCGGCACCAGCAGAACATCGACGCAAAGGAAGGCGAGACATTTCTGCGCCCGCGACATACTCAGAAAAAGCGAACTGATCAGGGACATTCAGGACCGTTCTTTACGCGACCCCGACGGATGCAACGGGCACCCGATCGACGACATTGTGATTTGAGATCGCTGTGAGGATGAGACGCTCGGCGGGATCGGTTGTGTGAGTACCTTTTCAGCTAAAGCACAGACGTTAAAGGGGTGGAACCCTTTCTTGACGCTATGCGGAAACTTGCCGAAGCCGTGACATAAGACACACCATCGCGGCAGTGCAGCACGGGAAAACTGCAGGAATCGTGCATTTCCGGAGCATCCCGCACCGGGGCCTGAGAGCCACCTGGGAGACGGCGGATGGCGTGCGTGGACCCTTTGCGAGCCCGTGAGCGAATCACCGTCGGTAGCGGCGACGCTTGTCAACAATGCATACTTTGATGACAGGACGTGGATTGCCGCGTGCGCCCGGGCAAAAAATACGCCTCGGTAACATCACGTCACCGAGGCGCCTGATTGAAAAATATTTCTGTCGAGACGACACCACTCACGGAAAGATCGCTCTCGAGGCAACCAATGGACAGAGTTTCGCCGTAGCGCAGCATTTTGTCAAGTTGACAATTTCATTGACCGTTCGCTTCCGCGGTGTTTTTTTGATATACGATATTTAGATGTGATTTTACATGACGAGTTGCGTAGATGCCTGATCTCGATGCAGTTTATGAGCTTCGCAAAATGCTTCGCGAGATGGAACGGGACATCGGGATCGACACGCTCAGCGAGACAGAGCGGGACGTTTTCCTGGCGGCGCGGAACCTTTCGGACAGCCCGGGCGATTTCGTCGAATCCGACGCCATCCGGAACCACGACCTCGTGCGGTCGACGGCGCAGGCGACCTTTCATAGGACCCTCCGTGCGCTCATCGATCTCGGGCTGCTGAAACGCGCGAAGGGCTTCAAGACGAAGCGCTACGTCGTCCGGAGCGACCTTGTTGCCGCAGCGTCACGCGGACAGGGTGACGGCACGGGTTGAGCACGCCCGGCCTGTGCGGCCCCGACGCCGCGCGCTAGGGTCGCGCTCCGATGACCACCCTTACCGCCATCCGCCCGCGCCTTGCGCCCTTCGCCGTGATCACCGGGGCCTACGTCCTGTGTCACGGCCTGGTCGCCCTGCTCGTGACGCCATTGCAGACTCGCCTTTTGGGAGATGTCACCGCCTTTGCCAGCCTTCTCTACCTACCGCATGGCGTTCGCGTGCTCGCGACATGGTACTGGGGCTGGCTGGCCGCCCTGCCCCTGTGCCTTGGCGCGTTCTTGGCCGAGCTTCTCTTCTCGTCCACGCCGATCGGGACGATTACGCACCCGGTCCTGCTCGGCTCGATCCTCATGGGCGCCGTCTCGGCCCCGCTCACCTTCGAGCTCTTCCGCAGGTTCAACACCCCGCTGGGACGTCACGGCAGCCGGCAGGTGCGCTGGACGGGCCTGATCGCGGCCGGTGCGGTGTCCTCAGTGATCAACTCGGTCGGGCAGACGCTGATCTTCGGCGGGCTGATCCTGTCGGAGCAGTTCCTCTCTGTGCTCGTGCTCTACGCCCTCGGCGACCTGATCGGGCTGGTGGTCTGCATGGTCTTCATGATGCTCGTCTTCCGGCACTTGCGGACCCGCGGCATCTAACGCCGATTGCCGATTGCATTGGCGGTCTGGCGCGATCACCCTTTGCCGCGGGAGGATCACCATGCGCCTGACGAGCCTTGTCGCCATCTGCGCCGCGACCGCCGCGACGGCGGGCGAGCTGCCGCCGCCCGTGTCGGACGCGGCCTTCCCCGAGGTGTCGAGCGCCGAGGCCGAGCTGGGCCGCGCGCTGTTCTACGATCCGATCCTGTCGGGCAACCGCAACATATCGTGCGCGACATGCCATCACCCGCGCTTCGCCACCGCGGACGGCCTGCCGCTGGGGATCGGCGAGGGGGGCATCGGGCTGGGCCCCGAGCGGCATGTCGACCCCGAGAACCCGCCCGAAGAGCGCATCCCGCGCAACGCGCCCGCCCTCTTCAATCTCGGCGCCGCCGAGTTCACCCGGATGTTCCACGACGGCCGTGTCGAGGTCGACGCGACCCGCCCCTCGGGCATGCGTACCCCGATGGAAGACGAGATGCTAATCGGCTTCTCGGGCGTGCTGTCGGCGCAGACGATGTTCCCCGTGCTCAGTCAGGACGAGATGGCCGGCCATTACTCGGAGAACGACGTGTCGCAGGCCGTCCGCATGGGCCGGATCACCGGCGAGGGTGGCGCCTGGGACCTGCTGTCGGACCGCGTCGCGGCGATCGACGCCTATGGCGCGATGTTCCGCGCGGCCTACCCCGACATCGCCGCCCGGCGCGACATCGCCTTCACCGACATTTCCAACGCGATTGCCTCCTTCATCGCCGTCGAATGGCGCAGCGACGACTCTCCCTTCGACGCCCACCTGCGGGTCAAGGCGCCGCTGGAGGGAGCGGCGGCGCGGGGCATGGAGCTGTTTTACGGGCCAGCGGGCTGCGCCGACTGCCATTCCGGCCCGTTCCAGACCGACCACGGGTTCCACGCGATGGGCGTGCCGCAATTCGGCCCCGGCAAGGCCGCCCGGTTCGAGCGTCACCAGAAGGATATCGGGCGCATGCGCGTCACCGGGGATCCGGCAGATGCGTACCGTTTCCGCACACCATCGCTGCGCAACGTCGCCAAAACCGGCCCCTACGGCCATTCCGGCGCCTTCCCGACCCTCGCCGGCTTCCTGCGCCACCATATCGACCCGAGGGCCGGCGAGGCCGCCTATGAGCCGCTGGTCGACCTGCCCGACGGGATCGGCCACGGCGATGCCTTCGCCCCGCTCGCCAATGCCGAGGAACGGGCGGCTATCCGTGCTGCGGTGGAACTGGCTCCCATCCCCTTGAGCGACACCGAGCTTGCCGAGATCGAGGCGTTTCTGAACAGCCTGACCGATCCCGTCGCGCTGCGGGGGCGGATGGGCGTGCCGGAGAGCGTCCCGAGCGGCCTGCCGCTCGACCGTTAGTCCGCGGGTGTCAGCGACAGGTTGTCGGGGCCCAGCACCGCCTCAAGGCGCTGCCCTGCCTCGACCTGCACCCACTCCGTCGCGCGACCGTCAGGCTGGATGATCCGCAGGTCCACCTCCTCCGCCGCGCCGAGACCGAAGTGGTGCGGCCCCGCCTGACCGCCGCCATGTCCGCCACCGACGGTGACCTCACGGGCCTGAACGCTCCCGTCCGGCAGACGCAGCTCGATCCACGCGCCCACGGCACGCGTGTTGGGCGGCGGCGCGGACAGCGAGAGTTGCAGCCAGCCGCCCGCGGCGCCGGCATTGCGATACAGCTCCATCGGCGCCCGGCGGTTGACGACGACCAGGTCCAGGCGCCCGTCCCGGTCGAAATCGGCAAGCGCGGCGCCCCGCGCCCGCTCGGTCGCCGCCACGCCGGCCTCTGCCGCTGCCTCGACGAAGGTGCCGTCGGCCCCCTGGATCAGCAGGTTGTTGGGGTCGCGGGCCGCGTTCGAGGGCATCTGGTCGACATTGCCCTTGGCGATGAACAGGTCCGACCGGCCGTCGTTGTTCACGTCGCCCCACTCGGCGTGCCACCCGGTCGAGGGCCGTCCATCGTCGCCGACGAAGGGGCGCTGCGCATAGGTGCCGATCTCGTAGGGCGCCGCCGTGTACGTGCCGCCCGGCTCGGCGATCTGAAGCAGTTGGTCCCCCATCGAGGTCAGCATCACCTCGGGCCGGCCGTCGCCGGTGATGTCGCGGCTGGCAATGCCCATTCCCCAGATTGAGACCTTGTCCCATCCGCTCTCGTCGCCCAGCTCGCGCATCTCGTCCAGCCGCCACATCTGCTCGTAACCGCCCGAGACGTAATAGTGCCGGTCGTTCGAGATTCGCAGGTCGCGCCGCCCCGTCCGCGCCCAGTCCGAGATCAGCATCGACAGCGCGCAATAGCCCGGCGACAGGATCTCGGGCGCCTCATAGCGCGCGCCGTCGCCGCGATAGAGCAAATTGTCGTCGCAGGTGCCGAACGGACCCTCGGGATCGTCCCGGTCGACGTAGTTTCCGATGGCCAGCGTCGGCAGCTCGCGCCCCTCTTCCCACGTCGCGGCAAAGGCGGTCGACCAGTCGTCCCGCGGGGCCAGACCGAAACGGTCCGTCGCGTCCTCGAAGTGGCAGTCGCCGGTGCCGCGCAGGATCACGTTCGGCCCGGCGCGCAACACCACGAGGTCGAGCGGCCCGTCCCCGTCCAGGTCGATCGGCCACGCGCCGGTCACGCCGGTCAGCTCCGGGATCTCGGCCGTCTCGAAGGCGAGCGTGCCCTGCTCCGAGATGTTCCTGAAAAGCTGCGCGGGTGCCGCGCCGCCAGCGGCAAAGATCTCGGGCCGGCCATCGCCCGAGCAGTCGAACACCGCGACGCCCCCGCCGACGAAATGCTCCCACCCGCCGGAATAGACGTGGTGCGGCAGGACGGCCGAGGCATCCTCGAAGACCGGCCCCCCAGCCAGCGCGGGTCCGGCGGTCAGAAGCAGGACGGCGACCCCACGCATCATGTCTCCGACAGCGCCCCCGACGCGCCCAGCCGTTCCGAGGTGACATAGCTCAGCGCGAGCGCCGCCGCGCCGCGAGCCCAGATCAGGTCGCCCCAGGCATGGATCTCGACCCGCGGGGCCGGACGGTCGACACGGATCGCGATCGCCTCCATCTCTCCGAGAACTTCGTCCGCGTACAGGAAATCGTATTCCAGCCGCTCCCCGGACAGGATGATCATCTCGGGGTCGAACAGGTTCACGACATTGGCCAGCCCCACGGCCAGGTATCGCCCCGCCCGCCGGAAGATCGACCTCGCGGCGACGTTCCCGGCCTTTGCCCGGTCATAGAGCCGCGCCAGCAGCACGTTCGACGGCACGCCCGCGGTCGCCTGCCAGTCCAGCGCCGTCGACGCCTCGCGGACGAGCGCATAGTCGGCAACGTAGGCTTCCAGACAGCCCCGCTGCCCGCACCGGCACAGCGCGCCGTCGAGCTGCACCTTGGTGTGCCCCAGCTCGGTGCCCAGCCCCCGCGCGCCCCGGTAAAGCCGATTGTTCAACACCAGCCCCATGCCGACGCCATGCTCGATCGTCACGACCGCAAAGTTCGACACCGCCCGCCCGTCGCCGAACCACAGCTCGGCCAGGGTCAGGAGGTTGGCATCGTTGTCGATGATGACCGGGACCCCCAGGCGCTCGGCCACGCAGTCGCGCAAGTTCAGGTCCGCCCCCTCGATCAGCGGCGACCAGAGCGCGATCCCGGCCTCGCCGTCGATGAAGCCCGGCACACCCAGCCCGACGGCCAGGATGTCCGAGCGCGACAGCCCCGCATTCGCGAGCACGCCGTCCAGCATCAGCGCGACCTGCTCCAGCACCTCCGCCTCGCTCAGCCGGCGTCCGGACCACGGCACCGCGTGATCGGCGATCTGTCCGCCCGCGAAGTCCTGCAGCACGGCGGAATGACCGGCCGACGAGATCTTGATTCCGGCGACGACCCCGGCGCCCGGCCGCACGGCCAGCGCCACGGGGGGCCGGCCGCGGGGCGCCTCGGAATCGCGCGGCGGCGCGGCGACCTCTTCGAGATAGCCGGTCGCGATCAGCTCGGTCGTGGCCGCCGTCACCGAGCCGGGGCTGACGCCCAGGTTCCGCGCCGCCTCGACGCGGCTCATCGTGCCTTCGGCGCGCACGGCCTCGAAGATCTGCTGCCGCAGCGGCACCGCGCCGTCCTCGCCGCCCGGCCGCACGGGCCGCAGGGGTCCGCAACCGGGCCGGGCCCCGCCGCCCCAGTCGGAGCCGCCATCGCGCGTGCAAATTATTTCGTCGGCCATAGTAAATACCGGCCCTCATACACGCGGCGCTGCTTTGAGCGGCGTCACTGCGGAAGCTTTCAGGTCATGCTAGGAAAATCCCGGCGCGATTCAAACTATTTATTTTGACAGATGAAATTAATGGAGCCATGCTCCTTGGCGCATGATGCAACTGACTGCCGCATAGACGGCGGCAGTATTATGGGAGGATACAATGCGTCTTACACTCATGGCAGCCGCCGCGCTGTCCACGTCGCTTACGTCGGTCGCGTTCGCGCAGGACGACATGACCGTCGGCGTAAGCTGGTCGAACTTCCAGGAAGAGCGGTGGAAGACCGACGAGGCCGCGATCGTCTCGGCGCTCGACGAGGCCGGTGCCGAATATGTCTCGTCCGACGCGCAGTCGTCCTCTGCAAAGCAGCTCTCGGACATCGAATCGCTCATCGCACAGGGCGTCGACGCGCTGATCATCCTGGCGCAGGACGCCCAGGCGATCCAGCCGGCGGTCACCGCCGCCGCCGACGAGGGCATCCCGGTCATCGCCTATGACCGCCTGATCGAGGACGACCGCGCCTTCTACCTGACCTTCGACAACATCGAGGTCGGCCGGATGCAGGCCCGCGCCATCCTCGAGGCGCAGCCCGAGGGCAACTACGTGATGATCAAGGGCTCGCCCACCGACCCCAACGCGGATTTCCTGCGCGGCGGCCAGCAGGAAGTGCTGCAGGAAGCGATCGACGCCGGTGACATCACCATCGTCGGCGAAGCCTACACCGACGGCTGGCTGCCCGCGAACGCGCAGCGCAACATGGAGCAGATACTGACCGCCGAGGGCAACGCGGTCGACGCCGTCGTCGCTTCGAACGACGGCACCGCCGGTGGCGCCGTCGCCGCGCTGCGGGCCCAGGGCATGCAGGGCATCCCGGTCTCGGGCCAGGACGCCGACCACGCCGCGCTGAACCGTATCGCGCAGGGCACCCAGACCGTCAGCGTCTGGAAGGACAGCCGCGACCTGGGCAAGCGGGCCGCCGAAATCGCCATCGAACTGGCCGGCGGCACCGAGATGAGCGAAGTCGAGGGCGCCGAAGAGTGGACCTCGCCGGCGGGCACGACGCTGTGGGCCGAGTTCCTCGAGCCGGTGCCGATCACGCAGGACAACCTGGACGTCATCGTCGACGCCGGCTGGATCAGCCAGGAAGCGCTGTGCCAGGGCGTCGAGAACGGCCCCGCGCCCTGCAACTGATCGCCTGATACCGCATCATCGCGGCGGCCCCGGACGACGGGGCCGCCGCAGCAGCCAGCGCCGCCGCCCGTCTCCGGCGCGTCTCCCTCCGGAGTTCCCCCAATGACCGATACAGCCTCTCAGGCGACCACATCCCCGAAGAAGCGCGGCTTCATCGAGACGCTCGAGCTCGATACGCGGCTTCTGGGCATGATCGGCGCCTTCATCCTGGTCTGCATCGCCTTCAACATCGTCACCGATGGGCGTTTCCTGACCGCACGCAACATATTCAATCTGACGATCCAGACCGTCAGCGTGGCGATCATGGCCACGGGCATGGTCTTCATCATCGTCACCCGCCACATCGATCTTTCGGTCGGCTCGCTGCTGGCCACCTGCTCGGCCACGATGGCCATGATGCAGACGGCCGTCCTTCCCGGCTGGCTCGGGCTCGAGCTGGGCAGCCCGCTGATCGCACCGATCACCATTGTCGTCGGACTGCTCGTCGGTGCGCTGATCGGGTCGTTCCACGGCTATCTGGTGGGGTACCTCGGGATCCCCGCCTTCATCGTCACGCTCGGCGGCCTGCTCGTCTGGCGCAACGTCGCCTGGTACCTCACCAACGGCCAGACCATCGGCCCGCTCGACGAGACCTATGTTGACCTGGGCGGGATCAGCGGCACGCTGGGCGAGACGGGAAGCTGGATTCTCGGACTCATCGCCGTGCTCGGCGCGCTCTACGCGATCTGGAACGGTCGGCGCGCGAAGATCGCGCACAAGTTCCCGGTCAAGCCGATCTGGGCCGAGATGCTCGTCGCCACGGTGATCATCGCCGTGATCCTGGGCTTCGTGTGGATCCTGAACTCGTACCAGATTCCCGGACCGCGGCTGGAGCGCCAGTTCGAGGCGCGCGGCGAGACGATGCCCGACGGCTATACCGCCGCCTACGGCGTGCCCTACTCGGTCCTGCTGCTGATCGGCGTCGCCGTGGTGATGACCGTCGTGGCCCGCCGCACGCGGCTGGGGCGCTACATCTTCGCCACCGGCGGCAACCCGGACGCGGCCGAGCTGTCGGGGATCAACACCCGCCTGCTGACCGTCAAGGTCTTCGCCATCATGGGTGCGCTCTGCGCGCTGGCCGGCATGGTCGCCTCGGCGCGCCTGTCCTTCCACTCCAACGACATCGGCACGCTGGACGAGCTGCGGGTTATCGCCGCGGCGGTCATCGGCGGCACGGCCCTGTCCGGCGGCATCGGCACGATCTATGGCGCCATCCTGGGCGCGCTGATCATGCAGTCGCTGCAATCGGGCATGGCGATGGTCGGCGTCGACGCGCCCCTGCAAAACATCGTGGTCGGCGCCGTGCTGGTCTTTGCCGTGCTGATCGACATCATCTACCGCAAGCGTACGGGAGCCGTCTGATGACCGTCACCGAAACCAACGCGCCGCCGCCGACGGGCACCTCGCCCGGCACCACCCCGCTGGTCGAGATGCGCGACATCTGCGTCAGCTTCGGCGGCATCCATGCCGTCGACCACGTCAGCGTCGATCTCTATCCCGGCGAGGTCGTCGGCCTGCTGGGCCATAACGGCGCGGGCAAGTCGACGCTGATCAAGGTCCTGTCCGGCGCGATCAAGGCCGATTCCGGCGAGATCCTCGTCGAGGGCGAGAAGGTCGAGATCACCAATCCGCGGGACGCCCGCGCCCACAACATCGAGACGATCTACCAGACGCTCGCTCTGGCCGACAATCTCGACGCCGCCTCGAACCTCTTTCTCGGTCGTGAGCTGACGACGCCGATGGGCTTCGTTGACGACGCGGCGATGGAGGCCGAGACGCGAAAGATCATGGGCCGACTGAACTCGAACTTCAAAAAGTTCGCCGACCCGGTGAAGGCGCTCTCCGGCGGCCAGCGGCAGTCGGTCGCCATCGCCCGCGCGGTCTATTTCAACGCCAAGATCCTGATCATGGACGAGCCCACGGCGGCTCTCGGCCCGCAGGAGACCAAGATGGTCGCCGAACTGGTGCAGGAGCTGAAGAAGCAGGGCATCGGCATCTTCCTGATCAGCCACGACATCCATGACGTGATGGATCTATGCGACCGGGTCAGCGTGATGAAGAACGGCCAGCTCGTCGGCACCGAGCGGGTCGAGGATGTCACCGACGACGACATCCTCGGCATGATCATCCTGGGCAAGCAGCCCGAGAAGGCCGCCTGAGCGCGGCGGCCGACCGTGGCCGGGCCCCTTGGGTTCCGGCGCGATCTGGACAATGGTGCGGCGGGCGGTGATCGTCCGCCGCACGACGTTTTAGGCAACAGGGATACGCGCCGCCATGCATCTCGGACTCGACCTCGGAACCTCGTCCCTCAAGGCCCTGCTGATCGACGACGACCAGCAGCTCGTCGCCGAGGCGAGCGCGCCCCTCTCCGTCTCGCGCCCCCATCCCGGCTGGTCCGAACAGGATCCCGCCGACTGGATCGCCGCAGCCGAGACGGTGCTGGACAAGCTGGCCGCCGACGGGCGCCTGTCGGGGCTCGCCTCGATCGGGCTGTCGGGGCACATGCACGGCGCCACGGTGATGGATTCGGGCGACGAGGTGCTGCGGCCCTGCATCCTGTGGAACGACACGCGCAGCCACGCCCAGGCGGCGGCGATGGATTCCGAGCCCGCCTGGCGGGCGACGACCGGCAACATCGTCTTTCCGGGTTTCACCGCGCCCAAGCTGGCCTGGATGCGCGAGCACGAGCCCGACCTGTTCGCGAAGGCGGCAAAGGTCCTGCTGCCGAAGGATTACCTGCGGCTCTGGCTGACGGGCGAGCACGCGGCCGAGATGTCGGACGCCGCCGGCACCGCCTGGCTCGACACCGGGGCGCGGGACTGGTCCGAGGAGCTGCTGTCGCGCACCGGCCTGACGCGCGACCACATGCCCCGCCTGGTCGAGGGCAGCGAGGTCTCGGGCCGTCTGCGGGCAAAGCTGGCCGAGCGCTGGGGCGCACCCGGCGGCGTCGTCGTGGCGGGCGGCGGCGGAGACAACGCCGCCTCTGCCATCGGCGCGGGCGTGGTGGCGGACGGCACGGCGTTCCTGTCGCTCGGGACATCGGGTGTCCTTCTGGTGGCGAACGATGGCTACCGCCCGGCGCCCGACACCGCCGTGCACACCTTCTGCCACTCCCTGCCCGGCACCTGGCACCAGATGGGCGTGATCCTGGCGGCCTCGGACGCGCTGGAATGGCTGGGCAAGCTGACCGGCGACGCCCCGGCCACGCTGACCGGCGACCTGGGCGACCTGCAGGCCCCCGGCCGCACGCTGTTCCTGCCCTATCTCGGCGGCGAGCGGACACCGCACAACGACGCCTCGGTGCGGGGCGCGTTCCTGGGACTGGAGCACGCGACCGACCGCCCCGCGGCGACCCGGGCGGTGATGGAGGGCGTGGCCTTCGCCTTCCGCGACAGCCGCGACGCGCTCGCGGCAACCGGCACGAAGCTGGAACGCGCCCTCGCGCTCGGCGGCGGCGCGCGGTCGCAATACTGGCTGTCCTGCCTGGCGACGGCGCTGCAAATCCCGTTGGATGTCCCGCAGTCGGGCGATTTCGGCGCGGCCTTCGGCGCGGCGCGGCTTGGGCTGATGGCGGCCACGGGCGCCGGGCCCGAGATCGCGGCCACGCCGCCCATCGCCCGGACCGTCGAGCCGGACCCGTCGCTGGCCGGGGCGTTCGACGAGGGGCACGCGCGCTACCGCGAGGCCTATGGAGCGGTGCGCGGATTCTGAGAGACCGGTCGAGCGGCGCGCCAGCGGCGCACATCATCTTACAGGGGGCTCTGCCCCCGTCGCCTGGCGGCGACTCCCCCGGGATATTTGGGGACAGAAGAAGGGGATCAGGGGCGCGGGACGACGTCGACGGCCTGGGTGCCCTTCTGGCGGCCGGACAGGCGCAGGATGCCGCGGACCGGGGCGACGTCGCCGTAATCCCGGCCGTAGCCGACGACGATGTGGTCGGTGCCGGCGAGGCAGTCGTTCGTCGGGTCGAACTCGATCCAGCCGGTCTCGATCCCGGTCCAGGCGCGGATCCACGCATGCATGGCATCAGCGCCCTCGAGGCGCTCCTGTCCCGGCGGCGGCAGCGTGCGCAGGAAGCCCGACACGTAGGCGGCGGGCACGCCCAGGCCGCGCAGCGCCGCGATCATCACGTGGGCGAAATCCTGGCAGACGCCATGGCGGGCCTCGAACGCCTCGATCGGCAGGGTCTCGACCGTGGTGGCCGACGGGTCGAAGCTCATGTCGCGGTGCAGCGCGGCGCCAAGGGCGCGCACCGTCTCGAGCGTGGTCGACGCGCCTGCCGTGACCTCGCGGGCATAGCGGGTGATCGCGGGGAGCGGCGCGACGCGGTCGGAGGCGGCGAGGAAGTGGTGCGGCGCGTCCGCGGCGAGGCTCGGCCTCTCGTCCAGCTCGGCCGCGAGGCGGGGGAGCGGCGGCGAGAGGTCCAGCGTCACCGGCTGCGCCAGCCGCTCGACCGTGGCCCGGAGCGAGAAGGTCAGCGCGTCGAGCCCCGCGAGATAGGCACATTCGGTCACGGCGTTGCCGAAGAAGTCGGTCCGGTCGAGGCGTTCGTCGGGCGGCGGATCGGCGCGGACCTCTCCCGCGATCAGCCGCTGGGTGCCGGGGATCGACAGCGGTTCGAGCCGCACCACGTGGCGGCCCGCGCCGGCGGCGGGGATGTAGCTTGTCGTGATCCGCGCGGTGATGTCGTAGATCATCGCCCTCCCCCTCAGCGCAGGTAATCCCGCCCCAGCAGTTCCGACAGGCCCGCGATCTCGCGGCGCAGGTCGGTCAGGACCGGGGTGTCGATGTCGGCCGGCATCCGCACCGCCAGCCCGGTATGGGCGCGGAGCACCGCCCGGCTCAGGTCCGACATCTGGCCCTCGACCTCGGCCCCCGGAAGGCAGCCGACCTGTTCGCGGATGCGGCCGAGCTGGTGGAGGATCGCGCGCGGGTTCAGCGTGTCGAGCGCGAGCAGGTCGACGACCGTGGCGCGGTTCGTCTCGACCGCGTAGCGGCGGCGGTGCGACATCACGCTGTCGGCCGCCTCGACCGCGACGTCGAGCGACCCCGCCGGCGCACCGGGATCGGCGAAGTCCGCCAGCACCGCCGCCATCCGGTCGGCCCGCTCCAGCGCCCGGCCGATGGTGAGGAACCGCCAGCCGGTGAAGCGGAACATGTTGTCCTGCACGAGGCCGGTGAAGCCGGCGATCTGGCGCAGCAGCTCGCCCAGGGTGCGCGCGGTCTCGTCCCCCGGCGCCAAGCGGTCGGTGCTGTCGCGGGCCGCGCGGGCCAGCCCGGTCAGCGCGGTCCAGCCGTCGACGGAAAAGCGGTCGCGCACCTTTCCGGCGCTGGCCTGCGCTGCGTCCAGGGTGGCGCAGACGCCCGCCGGGATCGGTTCCGTGCGCGGGTCGAGGCCGTATTGCGCCAGGTACCCCGCGATCCGGTCGAGGATCGGCGCGGGACGCTCGCCGCTTTCGGCGAGGCGCAGGTGGTAGCAGCGCAGCATGCGGATCGCGCTTTCGGCGCGGTCGACGTAGCGGCCGAGCCAGTAGAGGTTATCGGCCGCCCGCGACGGAAGCACGCCGCGCCGCGCGCGGGTAAAGGTGGCGGGGCCGGCGATCATGCTTTCGGGGGAGACGGATTCGTCCGCGCGGACCCAGACGTCGGCCACCGAGCCTCCGGCCTGCATGCCGATCGCCGTGGGGTCGTCGCCCAGGCCGATCCGGGCATAGCCGCCGGGCATCATCCGCCAGCCTTCGGCCCCTCGCGCAAGGAACACCCGCAGCGTCATCGGGCGGGGACGCAGGCGTCCGTCAACAAAGGCGGGCGTGGTCGACAGGGTAACCGCCTCCTGCCCGACCACGTGGGCGCCCTCGCGGTCGAGCCAGTCGTCCACGGCCTGCCGCGCGCTGTCCCGGGCCCAGGCGCCGAGGGCCGTCGTCTCCTCGTCCTCGAAGGGCAGGCGCTGGGACATCGCCGGGCCGATCATCACGCGGTGGGCGTTGGCCTTGGTGTAGTCGCGCTCGGCCGTCTGGCCGCACCACCAGGTCGCGATGTTGGGCATCTTCAGCGGCTCGCCCAGGAGCGCGCGGCAGATGCGCGGCAGGAAGGCGAGAAAGGCGCGGGTCTCGAGTACGCCGGAGCCGAGCGCGTTGACCATCGTCAGGTTGCCCGACCGGATCGCCCCGACCATGCCGGGCGTGCCGATCGCCGATGCCTGGTCAAGCTCCAGCGGGTCCGCGAAGCGGGAATCGAGGCGCCGCCAGAGCACGTCGACCGGCTGCGGACCGGCCACCGTGCGCACCATCACCCGGCCGTCGCGGACGATCAGGTCCTCGCCCTCGAGCAGCATGAAGCCGAGGTAGCGGGCGATGTAGGCGTGTTCGAAATAGGTGTCGTTCAGCGGGCCGGGCGACAGGATGCCGATCCGTTCGGCCTCGGCGCCCTTGAGGTCGTTCAGGCCATCGCGGAACCGCCGGAAGAAGCCCGCGAGCCGGTGGATATCGCCGCGCGCGTAGAAGTCGGGAAAGACGCGCGAGGTCGCCAGCCGGTTCTCGACCGCGAAGCCGGCGCCCGACGGGGCCTGTGTCCGGTCACCCAGCACGAACCAGGTGCCGTCGGGGCTGCGGCCCAGCTCAAACGCCAGGAAATGCAGGAAGTGGCCGCCGCGTGGCGTCAGGCCGACGAGGGGCCGGAGCCATTCGGGATTCTGAGCCACGAGACGGGCGGGTAGCTGTCCGTTCCGCACGAGGCTGCCCGCGCCGTAGAGGTCGGCCATCACCCGTTCCAGAAGCTCGGCGCGCTGGACGAGCCCCTCTTCGATCGCCCCGTGATCCTGTCGGCCCAGTATCATCGGGATGTGCGAGAGCGGCCAGGCGCGCTCGGTCGCGTCCGGGTCGCCGTACTGCCGGAAGAAAACGCCCGCGTCGCGGAGATACTGGTCGCCCAGCGCGAAGCGTCGGGACAGCTCGTCGCGGTCGAGCCGGCTGAGATGGGCGTGGAACGCGGCCCAGGCGGGGCGGATGCTGCCGTCGGCCGTCATCAGCTCGTCCGGCACGCCAGGCTGGGGCGCGTAGCCGCCGGACCAGTCCTGTTCGCCGTCCCCCGTCATCTCACACCCCTGGAGGCCGCCGCAGATCGAGGGTCATGGGCGCCTCGGGATGCGGGGTCTCGGCCGGAGGATCGTAGCGGCCGGGCCGGTGGCCGTGGGCCTCGAACCGTGCCAGCCGGCGGGCCTCGGCCTCGTTGCCGTTGACCGGGAAAGTCTCGTAGTTGCGGCCTCCCGGATGGGCGACGTGATAGGTGCAGCCGCCGACGGCCCGGCCTGTCCAGCGGTCATAGATGTCGAAGGTCAGCGGCGCATCGACGGGCAGTGTCGGATGCAGGGCCAGCGCGGGCTGCCACGCCTTGAACCGCACGCCCCCGACCGCCGACCCCGCCTCGAGCCCCGGCCGGAGGGGCACGATGCGGCCGTTGCACGTGACCGTGTAGCGGTCGGGATCGGCGCCGCTCAGCTTGACCTGCAGGCGTTCGACCGAGCTGTCGGTGTAGCGCACGGTGCCGCCGATCGCGCCGGTCTCGCCCAGCACGTGCCACGGCTCGAGCGCCTGGCGGAGTTCCAGCGTCGCGCCCTCGTAGGTGACCTCGCCGCAGAACGGAAAGCGGAACTCGGCCAGCGCCCGGAACCAGTCCTCGGACATCTCGAAACCATGGTCGCGCAGGTCGGCGAGGACCTCTCGGAAGTCGGCCCAGATGTGTTCGGGTAGCATGAACCGGTCGTGCAGCGAGGTTCCCCAGCGCACCGGCGCGCCCTTGAGCGGACTCTGCCAGAAGCGGGCGATCAGCGCGCGCATCAGAAGCTGCTGGGCCAGGCTCATACGGGCGTTGGGCGGCATCTCGAAGCCGCGGAATTCCACCAGTCCCAGCCGGCCCGTCGGACCGTCGGGAGAATAGAGCTTGTCGATGCAGATCTCGGCCCGGTGGGTGTTGCCGGTGACGTCGATCAGAATGTTCCGCAGCAGCCGGTCCACGAGCCAGGGCTGCGGCGGCGGTCCATCGCCCGGGTCGGGGATCTGCGCCAAAGCGATTTCCAGCTCGTAAAGGCTGTCGTGCCGCGCCTCGTCGATCCGCGGCGCCTGCGATGTCGGGCCGATGAAGAGCCCGGCGAAGAGGTAGGAGAGAGAGGGATGCCGGTTCCAGTGCAGGATCAGCGACCGCAGCATGTCAGGCCGGCGCAGGAACGGGCTGTCGTTCGGGGTGGCCCCGCCAACGACGACGTGGTTGCCGCCCCCGGTGCCGGTGTGGCGCCCGTCGATCATGAACTTGTCGGCGCCAAGGCGGGATTGCCGCGCCTCCTCGTAGATCGCCTCGGTCGTGGCGACGCAGTCCTGCCAGGTGTCGGCGGGGTGGATGTTGACCTCGATCACGCCGGGATCGGGCGCGACACGGATCACGTTCATCCGCGGATCGTGCGGGGGCGCGTAGCCCTCGATATGCACCGGCAGCTTCATGGCCGCGGCGGTGTCCTCGGCCGCGGCGACAAGGTCGAGATACCCCTCCAGGCTTTCGCAGGGCGGCATGAACACGCAGAGACGGCCGTCGCGCGGTTCGACCGACAGCGCGGTGCGCACCGGCTCGCCCTCCGGCGCGATCTCCTGCCGGATGACGTCCTGCACCGGCGCCGCGGCGGTGACGTGGCTGGTCCGTTGGGCGGGACCGGTCGTGCCGTTGCCGTGCCGGGAGGCGTGGTCGGGCAAGGGACCGCGCGGGACGGTCGGGTCGACGATATACGTATAGGGATAGTTGGCCGGTGGCACGTAGGGCAGCGCGTTCAGCGGGATGCGATACCCGACGGGACTGTCGCCGGGCACGAGAAAGACATGGCCCCGGCGCAGCGTCCACCGCTCGGTCCGCCAGCGCCGGCCCGAGGCGCGCGCTTGCTGTTCCTGGATCGGCAGGACATAGCCGCTGGGCGTCGTCAGGCCGCGGTTGAAGACGGTCGCGATCCTGTGCCGTTCCTCGGGGTCTTTCAGGCGCGCGTTCTCGGGCGTGACGTTTTCGGGCAGGTTCTGTTCCCTGACCAGCCACTCGGCGGGATCCTCGTAGGCCGGCAGCGTCATGGCGGGATCGACGCCCAGCCGCTCGGCCATCCCTTCCAGGAAGGCCCGGGCGGTTTCGGGCGCGGCGCCGGTCTGCGCGGTCTCACCGGCGATCAGCACCGGGTCGCGCCAGATCGGTCTGCCGTCCTTTCGCCAATACAGCGAGAAGGTCCAGCGCGGCAGGGTTTCGCCCGGATACCACTTGCCCTGGCCGTAATGCAGGAAGCCGCCGGGTGCGAAACGCTGGCGCAGACGGCGGATCAGGTCGTCGGCCAGCGCGCGCTTCGTGGGGCCGACGGCCTCGGTGTTCCATTCCGGCGCCTCGAAATCGTCGATCGAGACGAAGGTCGGCTCGCCGCCCATCGTCAGGCGCACGTCCCCCTCGGCCAGCGCGGCGTCGACCCTTTGCCCCAGGGCATTCAGCGCGTCCCAGCTTTCGTCCGAGAACGGCTTGGTTATGCGCGGATGCTCGGCCGTGCGGATCACCGTCATGTCGAAGTTGAACTCGACCTCGGGCTGGCCCGCTGCGGTGAAACCGCCGGCGATCGGGGCCGCGGTGCGATAGTGCGGCGTCGCCGCCAGCGGGATGTGGCTTTCGCCCGCCAGCAGGCCCGATGTCGGATCGAGACCGATCCAGCCCGCACCCGGCAGATAGACCTCGACCCAGGCGTGCAGATCGGTGAAGTCGTGCTCGGTGCCCGAAGGGCCATCCAGCGCCTTCAGGTCGGGCTTGAGCTGGATCAGATAGCCCGAGACAAAGCGCGCCGCGAGGCCGAGGTTGCGCAGCACCTGCACCAGCAACCACGAGCTGTCGCGGCACGAGCCTGTGCTCCGCTCGAAGGTCTGCTCGGGCGTCTGCACCCCCGGCTCCATGCGGATGACATAACCGACCGTTTCGGCGATCCGGCTGTTGAGGCCGACGACGAAATCGACGGTGCGTTGCTCGTCTCGCGGAATCGTGTCGAGGAAGGCCCGCAGATGCGGACCCACCGGCTCGGTCCGCAGATAGACGGCCAGGTCGTCCCGGATGTCAGACGGATACTCGAACGGCCACGCCTCGGCGCTTTCCTCGACGAAGAAGTCGAACGGGTTGTAGACGGACATGTCGGCGGTCAGGTCGACCTCGATCTTCAGTTCGCGCACCGGCTCGGGGAAAACGAACCGCGCCAGCCAGTTGCCGTAGACATCCTGCTGATGGTTCACGAAGTGCGTGCGCGGCGTCACCTGAAGGGAATGGGAGATCACGCGCGTCCGGCTGTGCGGCGCGGGCCGCAGGCGAATGATCTGGGGGGCCAGCGTGACGAGACGGTCGTAGCGATACTGCGTCAGGTGGTGGATCGAGGCGGTGATCGACATGGGCATCCTTCGGGCGGCGGGCTCGCGGGATCGTTCCACAGCCCGCCGGTCCTTAGAAGAACGTATGCACTCGCCGGGGGCGAAATCCCCGCGAGTGCAGCAAAATTACGCGAAGCGAAGAGCTTCGGTCAGCCGTCGTCCTGATCGACGTGGATCGCGAATTGCTCCAGCCCCGCCGCCTCGGCCGCGATGACGCGATAGCTTTCGCGCACGCCGGTGTCGGTCAGCTCGCGAGCGACTGTCAGCAGGGTGTTCTGATCGTGCTCGTCGCAAAGTTCGGACATCTGCGCAATCTCGTCCCGCGCGACGGGCAGCGCGGCATCGATCGAGGGCGCGCCGTAGAAATGCACGAAGTGGTTCGCGAGGGACCTTGCCAAGGTCTCGACCTCGGCGGGCTCGACCTTGGTGACGGCGACAAAGGTGACGCGGCCGAAGGTCTCGAGCCCCAGCCAACCGTTCGAGAAGGCCTGCCGGGCCTTTCCGCTCAGGTCGCCCTCGGTCCAGTTCGAGAATTCGAACCCGCCCGAGACGCACCATTCGCCGGTCCGCGCCGGCGAATGGAACACGTTGCGGTCGCTCTCGTCGAAATGGATCGCGCGGGCGAGGTTCATCGCTCAGACCTCCTTGAGCAGCCGTGTCAGAGGGATCAGCCGGGTTTCCTCGTCCGACTTGATGAGCAGGCCGAGCCCCTCGTCGACGCCGACGAACGTGCCCTCGTCGCCCTCGACCGTGATCGGGCCACCCTGCCCGTGCACCAGCTGCGACCACTCGGCGTGGACAGGCTTCACGCCCTCTTCCAGCCAGGTGTTGATCCACGTGAGCGTGTGGCGCACCCAAGCCTCGAGCAGCCGCGGCGGATCGATGTCGCCGCAGCCCTCGTCGTAGAGCGAGGTGCGGTCCGGCTCGGCGCCGGGATCGTCGCTCCGCGGCATCAGGTCGAGTTCCAGCCCCACGACCAGCCAGTCCGGCTCGGCCTCGGGATCGGACCTGTCCGCCGTCATCTGGAGCCGCCCGGCCAGTGCGCCGTTGATCCGCACGCCGCCGTCCCAGTCGAGATGCACGGCCACGTTCGGCGGTGACAGCGCGCCGAAGGCATTCTGGAATCCTACGCCGCACACGGGCAGCGCAGTGACCGCCTGTTTCAGCGGCAGCGCGGGAACGAAGGCGATCGCGGCGCGCAGCGTGTCGGCCTGGATGTCGTGGCAGACCAGGCCAGGCTCGGATCCGCCGCGGGCGGCCTCGACCGCCGCGTGGAACGGATCGCGCGTGGCATGCGGGCGGAACAGCGGGGGGAAGCTCAGATCGTCCATCACGCCTGCCCCGCCGCCACCAGGTCGCGCGCCACGGTGCGGAACGCCTGGGCCTGCGCGCTTTCGGGCTGCGTCATCACGATCGGCGCCCCGCCGTCCGAGGCCAGCCGGATCTGCAGATCCAGCGGCACCTCCGCCAGCAGCGGCACGCCCAGCTTCTCGGCCTCGGTCGCGACGCCGCCGTGGCCGAAGACGTGCTCTTCGTGGCCGCAGTTCGAGCAGATATGCGTGCTCATGTTCTCGATCATGCCGAGGATCGGCACGTTCAGCTGCTGGAACATGTCGATGCCCTTGCGGGCGTCCAGCAGCGCCACGTCCTGCGGCGTCGACACGATGATCGCGCCCGAGACGTCGGCCTTCTGCGCCAGCGTCATCGCCACGTCGCCTGTGCCCGGCGGCAGGTCGACGAGCAGCACGTCGAGCGCGCCCCACTGCACCTGGTTCAGCATCTGCTGCAGGGCGCCCATCAGCATCGGCCCGCGCCAGACGACGGCCTGACCTTCATTCGTCATCAGCCCGATCGACATCATCGTGACGCCGTGGTTCCGCATCGGCAGGATGGTCTTGCCGTCCGGGCTGGCCGGCCGCCCAGAGACACCCAGCATCCGCGGCTGCGACGGCCCGTAGACATCCGCATCCAGCAGACCGACGCGGCGCCCCTCGGCCGCCAGTGCACAGGCGAGGTTGGCCGACACCGTGGACTTGCCCACGCCGCCCTTGCCGCTGGCGATCGCGATGATCCGGTCGATACCGGGGATCTTCTGCGGCCCCTCCGGCTCGGCCTTGCGCTGAGGCTTCAGGTCCGGCGGCGCTTCCTTGCTGTGGGCCGTCATCACCGCCGAGACGGTGGTCACGCCGCGCAGCCCCTTGAGCTTGGCCTCGGCCTCAGCGCGCACGGGCTCGTAGTCTTCGGCCCTGGCGGGATCGACCTCGAGCACGAAGCGCACCGCTCCGCCTTCGACGTTGAGCGCCCGGACCAGTCCGGCGGCGACGATGTCGCTGCCGCCGACCGGATCGGTCACCTTCTTGAGAAGATCGAGAACTTCGTCACGGGTCACCGACACGTCAGGCCTGCCCCTTGATCTCGCCCTCGACCTCGTGGGTCAGGTCCAGATCCTCGCAGGTCAGAACGACCTTCACCGGAAAGCTCTTGCCCGCGGTGTCCTTGCCGCGCATCGCCTCCTCGATGGCCTGCTGCGAGGTCACGCCGACCTGCTTGAGGAACTTGCGCATCGACATGTTGAAGTCTTCGTCCATCCTCGGTCTCCCCGATATCTCTTGGCCGGTCATGCCGGATCACAGCCTGTGTGCACCCACGCGGCGGGCGCCGACAAGCGGATAACGCGCCGGGCCGCCCCTTGGTGCCAGGGCCCGCCGGTCAGTGATCCTTGCGGCCGGAATAATAGTCGTCGGTGGTCCGCGGCTTGGGCCGGTCCCCGGCGGCGAACGGGTTGTTCTGCGAGTGGTACTGCGCGTTCACGCGGCAATCGTCGCACATCTGGATCATCCGCGCCGCCTGCGGATTGGCGAACATCGCGTGCTTGCCGGCGAGCTTCTCGGTGATCTTCTCCACCGTCGACTTCACCCCGAAGAGCGCGCCGCACTCGATGCAGGCGAATGGCTCTTCCTCGTGCAGCACGCGCTGCGACAGGGCGTCGTCGCTCAGGTCGAAGCGCGTTTCGAGCGCGATCGCATCCTCGGGGCAGACATTGGCGCAGATGCCGCATTGCAGGCAGGCCTCCTCCTGGAACAGCAGCTGCGGCTTGTCGGGATTGTCGCCCAGCGCGCCCGAGGGGCACAGGCCGACGCAGCTGAGGCAGAGGGTGCAGGCGTCGGTATCGACCAGCACCGCGCCATAGGGGGCGCCATCGGGCAGCGGCAGGGGCTGATCGACCTCTCCGACGACGCTCTTGGCGGCGGTGCGCGCCACCTGGCGGCGCGAGCCCATCGGCAGGATCGGCGTTCCGATCGGAGCATCCGCCCCGGCACCGTAAAGCTGGTCGGACAGCGCGTCGGGCTCGGCCGGCTCCAGCAGGCGGACCGACGCCTCGCCGGCCACGGCGCGCGTCAGACCGGTCTCGCGCTCGGGCGCCTCGCGCTCGGTCGTCGGCGACAGGAGAAGGTCGATCCGGGCGAAGCCGCAGGCCAGCGCGGCCAGCATCTCGGCATGGCCGAAGCCCGCCAGCGCCGTCACCTCCAAGGGTATCACATCCGCCGGCAGACCGCGCCCGAACCGCGCCGCCAGGCCGATCATCTCGCGCCCGAAGGTCTGGTCGTGCACCAGAAGCCGCGGCGCCGCGCCGCCGGCCTTGCGATACGTGCGGCCCAGCGTCTCGAGCCGGCGGAACAGGTGATCGGCCGGCGGATCGTCATAGCTGATCGCCCCGGACGGGCACAGCGCGGCGCAGGCGCCGCAGCCGGCGCAGATCATCGGATCGACCGCGACGTGATCGCCGTCCGGCGTGATCGCCCCGGTCGGGCACGCGTCGAGGCAGCGGGTGCAACCCGTCTGCTGCGCGCGGGAATGGGCGCAGAGCGACTCCGTGAGGCGGACATAGAGCGGCTTCTCGAACGTGCCGATCAGCTGCCCGGCCGCCAGGATCGCCGCCGTCATGCCGCTGGGGTCCCGCGGGTCGGCACGGACGTAGCCCTCGCGCTTGTCGGGGGCCGTGACCCTGGAGATGTCACCGGTCAGGTCCATCAGCACGTCGCACTGCGAGTTCGCCCCGTCGCGCGGCGCGGTGAAGTCGAACGCACCGCGGCCGCCGGGGATCAGCTCCTGGAACGCGTCGATCCGGACCGAGAAATCCCCCAGCGCGCCGGTCACGCGCGACAACCTGCCGCGCACCACGTCGAACCGCCGGTCGAGCGGGACCTCGCCGTCGTCGGTGATCAGGACGGTCACCGAGAGGATGTCGGCAAGCTGCCCGGCCGCCTGCACCGCCGCCTCGGCCGGGCCGGCGATCAGGCACAGGCCCTCGGACGTGACGTCGACGCTTCGGGTCGAGGGCACCGCCAGATCGGCCTCGGCGGCGAGCGCCGCCTGTTTCGGCCCGGCGTCTGCCCCCTCGTCGGACCAGCCGGCCCGGTCGCGAATGTCGACAAATGCGGGGGCCTCGCGGCCCAGTTCCTCGGCCAGCGCCTCGAACGTCGCGCGTTCCTGCTGGCAGGCGATCACCGCCTCGCCGCTTTCGATCGCGGCCTCGGCCTTGTCGAGGTCGCGGGTGCAAAGGGCGGTGTGCAGCCTGGAGCAGCTGAGTCCGGTGGCGGCTTCGATCGCCGCCGTGTCCACGTTCTGCGAGTGCTCGCAATCGCAGACATAAAGGGTTTTGGGCATTGATCCCTCTCGATCACGGAGCCGGTGCGGCGGGGGACGCGCAAGGAAGTCACACTTCCCGTGGAACGTAAAGCCGCACCGCGCGGAACGGTGGAACGTGACACGGCGCGTGACAAGAGGGGACAGATAGGATTGTGTACATACGTGGAAAAAATTCTTTGGACTCCGGAGGTGCGCCGCCGCAAACTGGAGCCGGGAGGAAATGCGGCACCGCACCGCGTGCCGCGCGGAGGACAATGACCGACACGACCGCCAGACACGTTGCCATTCCGCTGGGCGTGATCGTCCGCCGGAGCCCAGGCGTGACCCGTTGGGCAGCCTGGAACTGGCGTGCAGTGGGCGTGCTACCGGGCGCCGCGCCGGCCGAGTGGCAGGAGCTGCGCCGCGACGGCGACGTCACCGAATTCCACGCCCGCACCCTGACGCTGGACCTCTGGCGCACGGACACCGAGGCGTATCTGACCACCCTGTCGTCGCGCACGCCCAGCGTGGCGGTGATCATGCGCCCGACAGGGCGGCGCGCGCGTCCGCTCGACGTCTTCAAGGTCACCGCCTCGGCCTATGAGTCGCAGGATTATCAGGATAGCGGCGAAGAGGTGGTCGAGCTCGTGCCGATGCCCGAGGGGCTCGTCGCCCTGGTGGCCGAGTTCTGCGATGTGCATCACCGAGACGAGGCCTTCGTGAAGCGCCGCCGCGACCGCGCCCGCATGGAGGGCGCCGGAACCGGCAAGGGCGACCCGCGGGTGCGGCAGTTGTCCGACGTCTACCGCGCCCCGAGCCGGGAGCGGATGCCATGAGCGCCGACTTCTGGTCCCGACGGCGCGCCCGCGTCGCCGAGGAAGAGGCCGCCGAGGCTGCGGCCAGGGCCCGGTCCGAGGACGCGGCGCGGGAGGCCGATCTCGAGGAGAAGACCGACGAGGAACTGCTCGAGCAGTTCGGCCTGCCCGAGCCGGAGACGCTCTCCAAGGGCGACGACTTCTCCGCGTTCATGGCCCGTGAGATCCCCGAGCGTCTGCGCCGCCGCGCCCTGCGCCGGCTGTGGCGGTCGGACCCGGTCCTGGCCTGCGTCGACGGGCTGAACGACTACGACGACGACTATACCGGTGGCGGCGTCGCCACCGGGACGCTCAAGACCGCCTATCGCGTCGGCGAAGGGCTGGCGCGACGGCTGACCGCGCCTCGGGAACCGGACGCCGCGGAAGAGCCGCCGGTCCCCGCCGCCGCTGAGGAGCCGGACGTCGCCGTGGCGGCGGCGCCCGAAGAGACGGACACACCGGACGAAGCGCCCGAATCCGCCGAACCGCCCGCACCGCGCCGGCGCATGCGCTTTGCCTTCGACGACAGCAGCAATTCGGGACAGAACGGATGACCATGACCGCGACCCCCACGGACATCCCCGAAGAGGATCGTCTGCGCGCGCAGCTCTACGATTTTCTCGCGCTCATGCTGGCGCATCCGCCGCAGGCCGATCTTCTGCGCCACGCCGCCGCGCTCACCGGCGACGAGAGCGCGCTGGGTCAGGCAATGGACTCGCTGTCGCGCGTGGCCAAGGTGACCAGTGAAAGCGCGGTGAAGACCGAGTTCAACAAGCTCTTCATCGGCCTCGGCCGGGGCGAGCTTCTGCCCTATGCGAGCTACTACCTGACCGGCTTCCTGAACGAAAAGCCGCTCGCGATACTGCGCAGCGACATGGCGGCGCAACGCATCAGCCGCGCCCCCAACGTCTTCGAACCCGAGGACAACATCGCCTCTCTGATGGAGATGATGGCGGGCCTGATCCTGGGCCGCTTCGGCGTCCCCGCGGACCTCGAGACGCAGAAGGTCTTCTGGAACCGTCATATCGGCCCCTGGGCCGAGCACTTCTTTTCCGACCTCGAGGCCGCCAAGGCCTCGGTCTTTTACGCCTCGATCGGCACCGCCGGACGGGTGTTCATGGAAATCGAACGTGAGGGGTTCCGCATGACCGCGGCATAAGCGGTCGGCACATATCAGGCCAGCCCATGCGGGCCACGGCCACATTCAAGCGAAAGGGAGGATACCCGATGAGCCAGAACGACAAAGCCGCGAGCCGCCGCGACTTCCTGAAACTTGCATCCGTTTCGGCCCCGGCCGCGGCGGCCGCCATCGCGGTTCCCGGCGCGAAGGCCGAAGCGCAGGCAGCCGCGGTCGACGACGGCAAGATGCAGGACACGGCCCACACGCGCGCGTTCTACGAAACCGCCCGTTTCTGAGCCCTTTCCCGCCATTCGTCCGGCCGGCGCCGCGAACGCCGGCATCTGCCAAGCCCCGGCCAACGGGGGTGCGGCAAGAACAGGAGTCATTCCATGCTTAAGAAGAAGTCCAACAGGGTGGCCACACGTCCGCAGCGCGGCGGGCCTGTAGCAACTCATAGCGAAACGGGACTGGACCGCCGCGGGTTCCTGCGCGGTTCCGGTCTTGCCATCGGCGGTCTCGCCACGATCGGCGCGGTCGGCGGCACCGTCACCCAGGCCAGTGCGCAAGAGGCCGTCGACGGCAGCATCGAAACCATCAAATCGGTCTGCACGCACTGCTCGGTCGGCTGCACAGTGATCGCCGAGGTGTCGAACGGCGTCTGGGTCGGGCAGGAGCCCGGCTGGGACAGCCCGTTCAACATGGGCGCGCATTGCGCCAAGGGCGCGTCGGTCCGCGAGCATGCCCATGGCGAGCGCCGCCTGAAATATCCGATGAAGAAGGAAGGCGGCGAGTGGGTCAAGATCAGCTGGGAGCAGGCGATCAACGAGATCGGCGACCAGATGCTCGCGATCCGCGAGGAAAGCGGCCCTGACAGCGTCTACTGGCTCGGCTCGGCCAAGCACAACAACGAGCAGGCCTATCTCTTCCGCAAGTTCGCGGCCTACTGGGGCACGAACAACGTCGATCACCAGGCACGCATCTGCCACTCGACGACGGTTGCGGGGGTCGCGAATACATGGGGCTACGGCGCCATGACGAACTCCTACAACGACATCCACAATTCCCGCGCGATCTTCATCATCGGCGGCAACCCGGCCGAGGCGCACCCCGTCTCGCTGCTGCACGTGCTCAAGGCGAAGGAGCAGAATAACGCGCCGCTGATCGTCTGCGACCCGCGTTTCACCCGCACCGCTGCCCATGCCGACGAATTCGTCCGGTTCCGGCCGGGCAGCGACGTGGCGCTGGTCTGGGGGATCCTCTGGCACATCTTCGAGAACGGGTGGGAGGATCAGGAATTCATCCGCACCCGCGTCTGGGGGATGGACCAGATCCGCGAGGAGGTGGCGCAATGGACCCCCGAAGAGGTCGAGCGTGTTACCGGCGCGCCGGGCTCGCAACTCGAGCGGGTCGCGCGGACGCTGGCCAACAACCGGCCGGGCACGGTCATCTGGTGCATGGGCGGCACGCAGCACACCAATGGCAACAACAACACCCGCGCCTACTGCATCCTGCAGCTCGCCCTGGGCAACATGGGCACCGCGGGCGGCGGCACGAACATCTTCCGCGGCCATGACAACGTGCAGGGCGCGACCGACCTCGGCGTGCTGGCCGACACCCTGCCCGGATATTACGGCCTGTCCGACGGCGCCTGGGGGCACTGGGCCCGCGTCTGGGAAGAGGACGAGGAGTGGCTGCGCGGCCGCTTCGCCGTGATGGAGGGGTCGAACCCCGACGGCTCGGACCGCATGATGATCAACGAGACCGGGATTCCCGTCTCTCGCTGGATCGACGGCGTGCTCGAGGATGCCGAGAACCTGGACCAGCCGGCGAACACGCGGGCGATGGTTCTCTGGGGACACGCGCCGAACTCGCAGACCCGCCTGCCCGAGATGAAGACGGCGATGGAACAGCTCGACCTCATGGTCGTGGTGGACCCCTATCCCACCGTCTCGGCGGTGATGCAGGACCGGACCGACGGCGTCTACCTGCTGCCGGCGGCCACCCAGTTCGAGACCTACGGCTCGGTCACTGCGTCGAACCGGTCGCTGCAATGGCGCGAGCGGGTCGTCGATCCGCTGTTCGAAGCCAAGACCGACCACACCATCATGAAACTGTTCGCGGACAAGTTCGGCTTCTCGGACCGGCTCTTCCGCAACATCGAGGTGAACGGCGACGAGCCGCTGATCGAGGACATTACCCGCGAGTTCAACCGCGGCATGTGGACCATCGGTTATACCGGGCAGAGTCCCGAGCGAATGCGCACCCACATGCAGAACCAGCACACGTTCGACCGCACCACGCTGCGGGCGCTCGGCGGGCCGGCCGACGGCGATTTCTACGGCCTGCCCTGGCCGAGCTGGGGCACGCCCGAGATGAAGCATCCGGGCTCGGCCAACCTCTATGACGTGTCGCTGCCGGTGGCAGAGGGCGGCATGGGCTTCCGCGCCCGCTTCGGTGTCGAGCACGAGGGGGACAACCTCCTGGCCGAGGGCGTCGCGCCCGTCGGGTCCGAGATCGAGGACGGCTACCCCGAGTTCACGATGCAGATGCTGATCGACATGGGCTGGGACGGCGATCTCACGCCCTACGAGCGGCGGATGATCGAATGGGTCTCGGGCTTTACCGACACGCGGCCGAACCAGGAAGAGGTCGGCGAGACCTCGCAACAGGGCGACCGTCCCTCGGACTATTCCGACCAGGTCGGCGGCGTGAACTGGAAGACCGACCTCTCGGGTGGCATCCAGCGGGTCGCCATCGCCCATGGCTGCGCGCCCTACGGCAATGCCAAGGCCCGCGCGGTCGTCTGGACCTTCCCCGACCCGGTGCCGCTGCACCGCGAGCCGCTCTACTCGAACCGGCGCGACCTCGTGGCGGACTATCCGACCTACCAGGACAAGAAGTTCTGGCGCGTCCCGACCATGTACGCCTCGATCCAGGAGCAGGATTTCTCCGAGGAGTTTCCGATCATCCTGACCTCGGGCCGTCTGGTCGAATACGAGGGCGGCGGCGACGAGACGCGGTCGAACCCGTGGCTGGCCGAGCTGCAGCAGGACATGTTCGTCGAGATCAACCCACGCGACGCCAACAATATCGGCGTCCGGGACGGCAACATGGTCTGGGTCGAAAGCCCCGAGGGCGGCCGGGTCAAGGTGATGGCGATGGTCACCCCGCGGGTCAACGCGGGCGTCGTGTTCATGCCGTTCCACTTCGGCGGCATGTGGCAGGGCGAGAACCTGCGCGACAAGTACCCCGAGGGCGCCGACCCCTATGTGCTGGGTGAGTCGTCCAACACCGCGCAGACCTATGGCTATGACAGCGTGACACAGATGCAGGAGACGAAGGCGACTCTCTGCAGGATCAGCGTCGCGTAAGGGAGGATTACGAAAAATGGCACGAGCGAAGTTTCTCTGCGACGCCGAACGCTGCATCGAATGCAACGCCTGCGTCACCGCGTGCAAGAACGAGCACGAGGTTCCTTGGGGCATCAACCGCCGGCGCGTCGTGACGATCAACGACGGCAGTCCCGGCGAGCGGTCGATCTCGGTCGCCTGCATGCACTGCTCGGACGCGCCCTGCATGGCGGTCTGCCCGGTGGACTGCTTCTACCAGAACGAGGAAGGCATCGTCCTGCACTCGAAGGACCTGTGCATCGGCTGCGGCTACTGCTTCTACGCCTGCCCGTTCGGCGCGCCGCAATACCCGCAGGCCGGCAACTTCGGCAGCCGCGGCAAGATGGACAAGTGCACCTTCTGCGCCGGCGGCCCGGAAGAGACCAACTCCACCGCCGAGTTCCAGAAGTACGGCCGGAACCGGATCGCCGAGGGCAAGCTGCCGATCTGCGCCGAGATGTGCTCGACCAAGGCGCTGCTCGCCGGTGATGGCGACACCGTCTCGGACATCTACCGCGAGCGCGTGGTCGCCCGCGGCTTCGGCTCGGGCGCCTGGGGGTGGGGAACCGCCTACGACCAGAAGGCCAACTGACCCAGCAGGGGGCGGCGGCGCGGGACGTCGCCGCCCCGTCTCTGGTTTCACCAGGGCAGGATCGCCTGCCCTGCTGCGACAAGAGCACATTTAGTCAGTCCGAGGATCGTCGCGATGCGTCTCAGCGCCCTACTGCCGCTTCTGCTGTCCCTCCTGCTGGCGATGCCCCTCGCCGCGCAGGACAACGTGCGCCCGCCGGAAAGCGCGGTCGGCGGTGGCTTCGACAGCGGCGAGACGGTGCGCCCTCCGTCCGACTCGGTGCCCCAGGGCGCGCCGCCCGCGGTCGAGGCCCGGCCGGAAACCGGCGGGGCGCAGACGCTCGAGGACATCCTGCGCCGCCAGAACGGCGAAGAGCTCGACGACAGCTTCCGCCGCGAGGCGACGGGCCGCAACGACGGCGACGCGCCCACGGCGGGTCAGCTGGGCACCCTCGGCGGCGCCTCGGACCCCGAGATCTGGCGACAGCTGCGGTATGACACCGCGCAGGTCCAGGCCAGCGCGCGGGGCCCGGCCGCGGACGTGCTGATCCAGGACGGCGGCATGCGCTGGCTGCAGTTCCGCGAGGGACCGCTAGCCACCTATGGCGGCTATCTGCTGCTGGGCGTTCTGGCCATCCTCGCCCTGTTCTACCTGATCCGCGGCCGCATCCGGATCGACGGCGCGATCACGGGGCGGCGCATCCTGCGCTTCCAGTCGATCGAGCGCTTCGGGCACTGGCTGCTGGCGGGCTCGTTCATCGTCCTCGCGCTGTCCGGGCTCTTCCTGCTGTTCGGGCGGCTCGGACTGATCGAGCTGATCGGCAAGGACTTCTACGCCGACATCGCGGCCGTCGCGATCTGGTCCCACAACAACATCTCGTGGGCCTTCATGCTGGGGCTCGTGCTGGTGACGGTGATGTGGATCGCCGACAACATCCCGAACAAGACGGACCTGAAATGGCTCGCCGTCGGCGGCGGGATCTTCTCGCGCAACGTCCACCCGCCGGCCTACAAGTTCAACGCCGGACAGAAGCTGATCTTCTGGGCGGTTGTTCTTCTGGGCGCGTCGATCTCGCTTTCGGGGCTGTCACTGCTGTTCCCGTTCGAGATGCCGCTCTTCGCCAAGACCTTCGAGGTCATCAACGGCATGGGCATCCCCGGATGGTTCGGCTACGGCCCGCTGCCCACCGACCTTGCGCCGCACGAGGAAATGCAGCTGTCGCAGGTCTGGCACGCCATCGTCGCCTTCCTGTTCATGGCGGTGATCCTGGGCCACATCTACATCGGCACGGTCGGGATGGAGGGCGCCTTCGATGCCATGGGGTCCGGCCGGGTCGAAGAGCAGTGGGCGAAAGAGCACCACGGCCTCTGGGTCGAGCAGATGAAGCGCAAGAAACGCGGCGCCCCGGCACGCGGCCGGCCGGCCCACCCGGCGGAATAGCCGATGCGCCTCGCCGCGCTGTGCCTGGCCCTCGCGCCGGCCGCGCCCGTCGCGGCCGGAGAGTTCCATACACTCGAAGGGCATGGCGGGCCGGTGATGGACATTGCCGTCTCACCCAATGACGGCCGCATCGCAACCGCGAGCTTCGACAACGCCCTCGGACTGTGGACCGACCGGAGCCCGCGGTGGCTCGACGGACACGCGGCGGCGGTCAACACCGTGACCTTCACCGATGACGGCGTGATCTCGGGCGGCGACGATTTCGACGTGCTGGTCTGGACGGCGGGCACCCCCGCCCGGCGCGACGGGCACGAGGGCAAGGTGATGGACATCGCCGTGGCACCAGACGGCAGCATCGCCGCCTCGGCCAGCTGGGACGGCAGCGTCGGCCTCTGGCCCCTGCCCGACGGGCCCGCGCGGTTCCTGACCGGGCACGACGCGGCGGTGAACGCGGTGGCCTTCTCGGCCGACGGCAGCCGCCTGTTCTCGGCCGGGGCGGACGGCACGATCCGGGTATGGGACGTCGCCACGGGCACCGAGCGGCGGCAGCTCGTGCGGCACGGCTTCGGCATCAATCGGATCGTCCTGGACGAGGACGCTGGATGGCTCGCCTACGGCGCGGTCGACGGTGTCACCCGCGTGACCGACGTCGAGAGCGGCGCGGCCATCGTGGACCTGTCTCTCGACCGCCGGCCGATCCTGGCCCTCGCGGCCGATCCGCAAGGCACGCAGCTGGCCATCGGCGACGGCGAGGGGTTCATCACCGTGGTCGACACGACCGACTGGAGCATCCGGCGGGATTTCCGGGCCGCCGAGCGCGGCCCGATCTGGGCCCTGGCCTTTTCGCCGGACGGGACGAACATCCTGGCCGGCGGGCTGGACCCGAAGGTCTATTCCTGGCCGATCGCCACGATGGACACCTACCAGGCCATGGCCTCGGGCGACGAGAGCTTCCTGCGGGCGCCCGAGACGATGGAGAACGGTGAGCGGCAATTCGTCCGCAAGTGCTCGATCTGTCACAGCCTGACGCCAGGCAGCGCGCGGCGGGCGGGGCCGACGCTTTACGGCCTGTTCGGCCGCCCGGCGGGCAGCGTCGGCGACTACGCCTATTCCGAAGCCCTCATCCACACCGACATCGTCTGGGACGACACGACGATCGACGCGCTGTTCGATCTCGGTCCCGACCACTACATTCCCGGCAGCAAGATGCCGATGCAGCGGATCACCGGTTCCGACGACCGCTCCGACCTGATCGCCTATCTGCGCCGCGCCACGGCACCCGAGGAGAGACGAGAATGAAAGCCATGTATGTTGCCTTTGCCGCCATCGTCCTGATCGCGTTCGGCGCCAATTTCGGGCTGAATAACATCGGGTTCTCGTCGGCGGAACGTCAGGCCAGCGACACCACCCGCCTTCCCTCGGACACTGGCGACGGCGAGGCCGCGATCGACGAGTGACTGCGCCCGGCGGGGTTGCCAAGAACTGCTCGCGCAACATCTGACGGCCCGACCGCGCTCTGCACCGGAGCGCCGCAACGCGACGAGGCCAAGATGACAGACGCACATGCCGCCCCGCCCGGCCCGCTCGGGTTCGGGGGCGCACCGCTCGGCAACATGTTCGATACCGTCGACGAAGACACCGCCCGCGCCACGCTTGAGGCCGCGTGGGACGAGGGCGTCCGTTACTTCGACACGGCGCCGCATTACGGCGCGGGCCTGTCCGAACACCGCTTCGGCGAGGTGCTGCGGACGAAACCGCGCGACGCGTTCACCCTGTCGACCAAGGTCGGCCGGCTGCTGTCGCCCGATCCCGACGGCGGAAACGACGGGCCGTTCAAGTCGGGCCTGCCGTTCGAACAGCGCATGGATTACGGCTATGACGCCACGATGCGGTCGCTCGACGACAGCTTCCAGCGTCTCGGCCTGGCCCGCATCGACTTCGTGTATATCCACGACCTTGCCCCCGATCATTTGGGCGACGAGTGGCACGAGCAGTTCGAGATCGCCCGCGATGGCGCGATGATGGCGCTGACCCGTCTGCGGGACGAGGGCACGATCCGGGGCTGGGGCCTTGGCGTGAACAACGTCGAGCCCTGCGAACGCGCCCTGGCCGAGGCAGACCCGGACGTCTTCCTGCTTGCCGGCCGCTATTCCCTGCTGAACCAGCCTGCGCTCGAGCGGCTCTTCCCGAATTGCGTCGACCGGGGCGTGAACGTCGTGGTGGGCGGTCCCTACAACTCGGGGCTGCTCGCGGGTCGGTCGACCTATGACTACGCCGAGGCGCCGCAAGAGATGGTCGACCGCCGCGACAGGCTGGACGCGATCTGCCGGCGGCACGACGTGGACCTGCGCGCCGCGGCGCTGCAGTTCTGCGCGGCGCACCCGGCGGTCGCCTCGGTGATCCCCGGCGCGAAGGGGCCGGACCGCGTGCACGCGAATGTCGACCTGATGCGGGCCACCATTCCGTCCGGGCTGTGGGACGAGATGAAGGCCGAGGGCCTGCTGCCGCAGGACGTGCCGGTTCCGGGCTGACGGCCCGGTTCTGAAAAGGACGGGTGCCGTGAAACCACGGCACCCGTCAGGGATCACGCCACCGGTTGGCCGTTCAGAACCACTGGTTGATGTAGACTAGGTGCGGCCAGACCGAGATCAGGATCAGCACGAACACCATCATCAGCGCAAAGGGCAGCGCCCCGAGGAACACGTCGACCAGCGTGATCCTCTTGTCATCCAGGCATCCCTTGACGACGAAACAGGCCAGCCCCAGCGGCGGCGTCAGCAACCCGACCTCGACCCCGATGACCGACAGGATGCCGAACCAGACCGGGTCGGCGCCAAAGGCCTCGACCACGGGCAGGAAGATCGGGACCATGATCAGCAGGATCGACACCGAATCCAGGATCGTGCCCAGCAGCAGCAGCGCGATGATGTAGATCAGCAGCACCATCCCGAATTGGGCATCCAGCGCGTTGACCGCCTGGGCGATGTCCATCGGCATGCCCGCAAGCGCGAGGGAGCGGCTGTACATGGTCGCCGCGATGATCAGGAAGCAGACCGACGCGGTGATGCGCCCGGTCTCGAGCATGGTGTTCCAGAACGAACGCAGCGTGATCCGCCGCCGGGCAATGGCGATGACCAGGGCGCCGAGCGCGCCGACGGCCCCGGCCTCGGTCGGGGTCATCACGCCGCCATAGATGCCGCCCAGAACGACGAAGATCAGCGCGAGCAGTGGCACCATCTTGATGGCGACCTCGGTCCAGGTGAGCTCTCGCCCGCTGTCCTGGGGCACGTGCAGGTCCGCGAACCGGTTCTTCAGGTCATAGACATAGCCGGGCATCAGGAAGGCCATCCCGACGATGCCGATGCAGTAGACCGCCGTCAGCAGCAGGCCCGGCCCGATTCCGGCAAAGAACATCTGGCCGATCGATTGCTCGGTCAGGATGCCGTAAATGATCAGCAGGATCGACGGCGGGATCAGCATGCCCAGGACCGAACTGCCGGCGACCGCCCCCACGGCGAAGCGTGGGTTGTAGCCATAGCGCAGCATCTCGGGCACGGCGACCTTGGTGAACACGGCAGCCGAAGCGATCGAGACGCCGGTGACCGCGGCGAACACCGCGTTCGCGCCGATCGTGGCCAGGCCCAGCCCGCCGCGGATCCGGCGCAGGAAGAAATCCCCGACCTCGAACGAATCCCGCCCGACATCGGCGTCGCTCATTATCAGCCCCATCAGCACGAAGAGCGGGATCACCGCGAATGTCTGGTTCGCGATGCCGTCAACGGCGGCCAGCGTCAGCAGCTTCGTGGCCAGGCCGAAGCTGCTTTTCTGCAGCACGACCGAGACGAAGGAAACGAGGCTCAGCGCGATGCCGACATGCATGCCGGCATAGATCAGCGCGACGATCGCGAGGACCGAGATAAGGCCGATTTCCAGTCCCGTCATGACGACTCCGTGGCCCGACCGCGGGGCGTCAGGTTGCGAATGTTTGAGATGGCGAGGCCGAGGAATTGCAGACTCGCGAAGATCGAGCCGATCAGGATGATCGTGTCCAGCGGCCAGACCGGTGCGGTGAACACGCCGACATTCCCCTTGAAGTAGCCCCCGTTATAGGACGCGATCAGGCGCGGAAACTGTCCGTAGGCGATGATCGCGAAAACGGCGGTGCCAGAGAGGTTGAACGCCGCCCGCAGGACGAATCCGATCCGATCGCGCCCGGTCCGCGCCAGGAAGGACAGCAGCGTATCCGCACGTGTGAGACGTCCCTTCCGGATCGTCAGCGCGATCTGGAGATACACCATCGCGACGATGCCCATCTCGCTCAGCTCGACCGTGCCCTGGAACGGGGCGTTGAACAGCCAGCGTCCGAAGACGTCGAGATTGACGACGATCATCATGCCCAGCACGACCAGAGCGCCGAGGATGTCCATCCCGACCACGGTGGTGCCGAAGCCGCGGGACAGCGGGCCAAGGTCGGGACGGGAGATCTCTCCCCCGTCCGTCTCGTTGGTATCGCGGTTCTGGTCCGTCACTCGTCCCAGTCCCGCACGGCCGGGGCACCGGCGTCGCGCATTGCCTGCATGTAGTCGTCGAGGATCGCCTCGGCCGGGATGCCTTGCTCTTCGAGCCGTCCGGCCCACTCGCCGGCGATATCGGGGAGCGTCTCGGCCCAGGCCTCGCGCTCTTCGTCGGTGATCTCGGTGACCTGGCCACCGTTCTCCTTGACGATCTCGCGGGCCTTGGCGCCCATCTCGTGCGAGAACTCACCGATCGCCACGCCGAACTCCTGCGCGGCGGTGGTCATCGCCTGCTGCACTTCCTCGGGATAGCTGTCCCAGGCCTGCTGGTTGACCGAGATGACATAGGCGTTGGCGCCGCCAAGGCGCGCGTCGTAGTAGTTCGAGCAGACCTCGTAGTATTTCAGCGACACGACCGCCTCGCCCCAGACCAGCATGGCATCCGCCACGCCCGTCTCGACGAGCTGGTAGAAGTCTCCGAGCGACCCGTTCACGCCCGCGGCGCCCATCGGCTGCACCCAGCGGAGGTTCGGGCCGATGCCGGTCACCTTCAGTCCGTCGATGTCGTCGGTGGACTCGATCGGCTCACGCGAGCACAGGATGTAGTTGTCGCCGATCCCGCTGACCGACAGGGGCACCTGGTTGAACGGCTCCCAGGATTCACGGAAGGCGGGGTATTCCTCTGTCAGGTCGTCCATAACCTCGTGGATCAGCACGAGATCCGTCGTCGTGAAGGGCGTCACGTAGCCGATGCTGTAGAGCGGCAGCTTGTCCGAGTGGATCGCCGTCACGATGGCCCCCACATCCGCCAGCCCGGTCTCGACGGCCTCGAGCTCACCGCCCGGCTTTGCGAGCGTGCCGGAAAAGGCCTCCTGCCACTCGACCTGATAGTTGTTGCCGTTCTCGGCGAGAATCTCGTTGGTGCGGGGCATGAAGACTTCTTGCATGATCTTCACGACCGCCACCGAGGGCGAGAACCCCGACACGATCGACGCCTGAACCGTTTCCTGCGCCGTCGCGGCGCCGCCGGCGCCCAATCCCGCGGCGAGCACCGCTGCGACCGGCGTGGCCCTCAAGAGTTCGAACCTCTTCGTCATGCTTTCCTCCCTATCCAGCATTCAAGTGTTCAGATCAGGCGCTGGCGGACGTCTCCCCGACGACGTCGATGCTGTGTTCTATGGTGTTGGCCTGCGCCAGCGTCGCTTCGACGAAGCATCCCCGGCGCGCGGCGCCGACGAGTTCCTCGATCCGCGCGCGTCCCTCGGGGGTCTCCACGCGCACGTTGATTTGAAATCCCTCGGGGCGGCCCTGATACGGTCCGACCTCGTCCTTGTGGGCGGACCAATGCGCCTGGCACGTGACCTCCAGATCGTCGATCTGGACCTTCATGCGCTTGGCGAAGACGCGGATTTGCGTCATCAGGCAGCCCACCAGCCCTGTCAGGAAGTATTCAAGCGGCGTCGGCGCCGTTTCCTCGCCGCCCTGAAAGGCGCCCTCGTCCGTCGCGAGCATGTTGGTCGTCTGGAACGGCTGACGGGCGACAAGCGTGACCTCGTTCCGCATCTTGCCGACAGCCTTGCCAGCTGCGTCGAACTTTACCTCGAAGATGGGCTTAGCCGTCTGATCGGCCATTGAGTGTCCTCCGGATTGCGTTTCGGGTCGGCAGGCGCGTGGCGCCGGCGCGGTGTTCAGGCATGGGCGCCACCGGCCAGCTCGGATATCGCGACGGGCGCCCCTCTTTCGGCGGAAAGGGTGATCGCCTCGAGCACGTCGATGTTTCCGACCAGCTCTTCCTCGGTGAACCTGTAGCTGTCCTGGCCGAAGGCGGCGCGCGCCCAGGCCTCGATGTTCATGCGGACCGTCTCGGCACTGTCGAGCGCGGTCTCGTCCCGGTCGCCATCCGCGGTGCGGACGGTCAGGATCGCGGGCTCGTCGACGTCGACGTTGGAATAGTCGCGCAATTCGGCCCAGGCATGCTCGCCCATCACGGTGATCCGTCCATAGAATGGAACCGTGGACAGGCAGGTGAACGTGGCGGTCAGCCCCGAGTGGAAGCCCAGAACGACCGAAAGGGAATCCTCCAGCGGCGGCTCGAACACCCGCCGGGCCGAGCGCGCATAGACCGTCTCGACCGGACCGGCGAGCGAGATGAACAGGTCGGTCAGATGGATGCCGAGCGCGGTCATGTTCCCGGCCGGCGCGTCCGCCTTCCGCAGTCGCCAGTTGTCGCGATCCATCGCCTTGAACTTGTCGTGGCTGAAATTCGCATCCATCGACACGATCGTGCCGAGTGTACCGTCGGCCGCCATCCGGGCGATCCGCTCCAGCCCCGGCTCATAGCGGCGCTCGTGCCCGACGCCGAGCGTCACGCCGTTCTCCCGGCAGGCCGCAAGCGAGGCGCGGGCGCCCTGCGCGGTAAGGCTCAGAGGCTTTTCGCAGAACACGTGCTTACCCGCCGCGGCGGCCGCCTTGACCTGTGCGTCGTGCAGGCTGTGCGGCGTGGCCAGGACGATGCCGTCGACATTCGGATCCGCCAGCAACTCGTCGAAGGTCTCGACCAGCCGCACGTCGATCCCCGCGCCGGATAGTTCGACCTGCGGATCGTGGGCCGCGACGACCCGCACGACATCGCTGTCGGCCAGCGCGGCGCAGATCTGTCGTCCCCACC
Source organism: Tranquillimonas rosea (assembly GCF_900111315.1). GTDB lineage: Bacteria > Pseudomonadota > Alphaproteobacteria > Rhodobacterales > Rhodobacteraceae > Tranquillimonas > Tranquillimonas rosea. Next base: position 8,426 of record NZ_FOGU01000010.1, on the reverse strand, counting down.
ACCCAAGGCCGGCTACGGCGACATGCATCATCGACAACTCCTCCCGCGGCGCGCATCGCAAGCTTCCGTGCGACCATAGCGCAAACGTTTGCGTATCGTGCGAGACAGACAGCGCACCTGTCAACCGCGAAAGTCGCGGGGCGATTCCCGCCCGACCAAGGCGAAAAACGGCAGCGGGGTCGCAGGTTTAGGAAGGATCTACGGTCTGGCGGGCCCGGTGGAGCGGCGCACGAGCAGCTCGACGGGCAGGATCGAATGCGCCCCGCGCACCGGTCCGGGCGACTCGATCTGGTCCAGCAGGGTCCGCGCGGCCATCGCCCCCATCTCCTGTTTTGGCACCCTCACCGTGGTCAGCGGGGGCTCCAGCAGGTCGACGTTGAGCGAATCGTTGAACCCCGTGATCGAGATCCGGTCGGGGCACGCAATCCGGCGCACCTTCATCTCGCGCAGGGCGCCGATCGCGAGCCGATCGTTGCAGCAGACGATGGCCGTGGGATCGAAGTCGGTGCCAAGGATAGCGGCCGCCCCGCGGGCGCCTTCGTCCTCCTGCCAGCTGCGCGCGCTGACGACCGCCTCGCCTGGCGGCGTGACGCCCAGCTCGGCCATCGTCTCGAAACATGCCTTCGCGCGCCCCTGTCCCGTCGAGCGGTTCTGGGGCCCGCAGATGAGGCCGATGCGGCGATGTCCGAGGCCGTACAAGTGTTTGACGACGGCGGACATTCCCTCTTCCTGGTCGCTCACGACGCTGGACACCGCCTCACCTTCGAGGCGGCGGTTGAAGGTGACGATCGGCAACCCGTTCTCGACGGCGGACAGCGTCGGCGAATCGCCGAAATAGACGGCGCCGTTCAGGATACCGTCCACGCCGCGCTCGCCCAGGACCTCGATCAGCTTGCAGGCGCGCACCGGGTCGTCATCGGTGTTCACGATCAGGGAATTGTAGCCGAGCGGCTCCATCACGCTTTCGATTCCGCGCAGAATCCGGGGATAGAGCGGGTCGGCGATGTCGGTCACCATGACCCCGATCAGCATGCTCCGACTGGTCCGCAGACCCGATGCCAGGCGGTTCGGCCGGTAGCCCATCGTCTCGGCGGCGGCGAGGATGCGGTCGACCACGTCCTGCGACGGCGGGGTCTTGGAATCCTTCTTCAGCGCCCGCGACACGGTGGAGGGATGGACGCCGACCTCTCTGGCGATGTCCTTGATCGTGATCACTCTTCTGTTGGACATCCTGTCGGTCGGCTCCCTGGCATCCTTGGGCCGCACCCCACCTCGCGTCAGGCGCTCTCGCGGCGGCCCATACCTTCCCTCCGAACACCGCGCTTGACAATCCGCGATTGTCCGCAAACGATTGCGTACGTTTCGCGTCGACCGTGCCAGAGGAGGATCATAGATGCAGAATGCGTTGAACCCGCGGATATTGCAGCCTGGCGACATGGATCCGCACTGGCGGTGGGACAAGCATCTGCCGGCGTGGGGTCATTCGTCGGTGGATTTCGAGCGTCGTGTGGACCACGACCGGTTGCGGCGGTACCGGCTGAGCCGGGCGAAGGACGCGCTGGCGCAGAGCGGGTGCGGCTCGCTTCTGATGTTCGACGTGAACAACATCCGCTACGTGTCGGGCACGAAGATCGGCGAGTGGGAGCGCGACAAGCTGTGCCGGTTCTGCCTGCTGACCGGCGACGAGGAGCCGTATGTGTGGGATTTCGGCTCGGCGGCGATGCACCACAAGGAGTATTGCGACTGGCTCGACCCCGACAAGTGCCTTGCGGGGGTGACGGGGATGCGGGGGACGATCCCGCCGTCCTTCGGTCTGATGAAGAAGTACGCCGAGGAGATCGCCGCGCTGATCCGCAAGGCGGGGATGGCGGACATGCCGGTGGGCGTGGACTATGCCGAGACGGCGATGTTCTTCGCGCTGCAGGAGGCGGGTCTGAACGTGGTCGACGGCCAGCAGGTGATGCTGGGGGCGCGCGAGATCAAGAACTGGGACGAGATCCAGCTGCTGACCCAGGCGGCGTCGATGGTGGACGGGGTCTACCACATGATCTGGCAGGAGCTGCGGCCGGGGATCCGCGAGAACGACATCGTCGCGATGTCCAACAAGATGCTCTACGAGATGGGCTCGGACGACGTCGAGGCGATCAACGCGATCGCGGGCGAGCGCTGCAACCCGCATCCGCACAACTTCACCGACCGCTACTTCCGGCCCGGCGACCAGGCGTTCTTCGACATCCTGCAGAGCTACCAGGGCTACCGGACCTGCTATTACCGGACCTTCAACATCGGCCGGGCGACGCCGGCGCAGCACGACGCCTACGTCAAGTGCCGCGAATGGCTGGACGCCTCGATCGAGCTGATCAAGCCGGGGGTGACGACCGACACCGTGGCCAAGGTCTGGCCGACGGCGGAATCGCTGGGCTTTCCCAACGAGCTCGCCGCCTTCGGGCTGCAGTTCGGCCACGGGCTGGGGCTGGCGCTGCACGAGCGGCCGATCATCAGCCGCGCGGTGTCGCTCGAGCATCCGATGGAGATCGAGACCGGCATGGTCTTCGCGCTGGAGACCTACTGCCCCGCCGCCGACGGCTATTCCGCGGCGCGGATCGAGGAGGAGGTGGTGGTGACCGACACCGGCTGCGAGGTGATCTCGCTGTTCCCGGCCGAGGACCTGCCGATCTCGCACCGCTACTGACGCGACGCCGCCCGGGGGGCGCTGGGGCGCGCGGGCTGCGTGCCCGCCGTCCCCCGGGTCCCGGGCGGGCGGCCCGCCTCCGGCGGGAGTATTTGGACGAAGATGAAGGGGCGCGGCGCCCCGCCGGGATGTCCCCCGCGCCCGCGAACGCGGCGCGGCGGGGGTCCGGCCGACCAGGGAGGAGTTCTGTCATGGCGAGGGCCACGGCGAAGACCAACACCGAGGACTACATCCGGATGTACACCCAGATGGTGCGCATCCGCGCCTTCGAGGACAACGCCAACCAGCTGTACCTCGCGGCCAAGATGCCGGGGCTGACCCACATGTATTCCGGCCAGGAGGCGGTCGCGGTGGGGATCTGCGAGGCGCTGGAGGACGACGACAGGATCACCTCCACCCATCGCGGCCACGGCCATTGCGTCGCCAAGGGGGCCGAGTTCAAGCAGATGTTCTGCGAGCTGCTGGGCAAGGCCGAGGGCTATTGCCGCGGCAAGGGCGGCTCGATGCACATCGCCGACACCAGCCACGGCAATCTCGGCGCCAACGCCATCGTCGGCGGCTCGATGGGCATCGCCACCGGCGCGGCGCTGAGCGCCAAGCTGCAGAAGACCGGCCGCATCGCGGTCTGCTTCTTCGGCGACGGCGCCACCGCCCAGGGGCTGTGGTACGAGGTGATGAACATGGCCGCGCTGTGGAAGCTGCCGGTGATCTATGCCTGCGAGAACAACGGCTATTCCGAGTACACCCGCACCGACGAGATCGCCGCCGGATCGATCACCGCCCGCGCCGAGGCCTTCGGCATCGAGAGCTTCGAGGTCGACGGCCAGGACGTGCTGGCGGTCAACGAGCTGGCGCGCGGCCTGGTCGAGCGCTGCCGCAAGGGCGAGGGGCCGTTCTTCGTCAACCTCGCCACCTACCGCTACCACGGCCACCATGTCGGCGACATCAACCGCGACTACTACCGCTCGAAGGACGAGGAGAGCGAGTGGAAGCAGCACCGCGACCCGATCACCAACTTCGGCAAGTGGCTGGAGGCGCAGAACATCGCCTCGGCCGAGGAGCTCGTCGGCATCAACGACGCCGTCCGCCGCGAGGCCGAGGCGGCCGTCGCCCATGCCGAGGCCGCGGCCTATCCCGACGTCTCGGAGGTCGACATGCACGTCCATGCCGGCATCCCCCATGCCCTGAGCGCCTGAGGAGGCCGCGATGACCAGAGAACTCACCCTCTCGAAGGCCGTCAACGAGGCGATCGCGGAGGAGATGCGGCGCGATCCCACCGTCTTTGTCATCGGCGAGGACGTCGCCGAGGCCGGCACCCCGTTCAAGGTGCTCGCCGGGCTCGTCGACGAGTTCGGCACCGAGCGCGTGATCGACACGCCGATCTCCGAGCCGGGCTTCACCGGCCTCGCCGTCGGCGCCGCGATGACCGGATCGCGCCCCATCGTCGACCTGATGTTCGGCGACTTCCTGTTCCTGGTGATGGACCAGCTGTGCAACCAGGCCGCCAAGATCCACTACATGTCCGGCGGCACGATGACGGTGCCGATGGTGCTGCGCACCAATCTCGGCGCCACCCGCCGCTCGGCCGCCCAGCACAGCCAGAGCCTGCACGCGCTGGTCGCGCATATCCCGGGACTGAAGGTGGCGATGCCCTCCTCGGCCTACGAGGCCAAGGGCCTGCTGAAGACCGCGATCCGGGACGACAACCCGGTGGTGATCTTCGAGGACAAGCTGATGTACCAGGACAAGGCCCCGGTCCCCGAAGAGGAGTACCTCATCCCCTTCGGCCAGGCCAACGTCCTGCGCGAGGGACGCGACATCACCCTCGTGGCCACCTCCTCGATGGTCCAGGTCTGCAGCAAGGCCGCCGAGACCCTCGCCGCCGAGGGCATCTCCGCCGAGGTGATCGACCCGCGCACCATCGTCCCCCTCGACGAGGCCACCATCGTCGCCTCGGTCAGGAAGACCTCGCGCGCGCTGGTCGTCGACGAGGGCCACCAATCCTACGGCGTCACCGCCGAGATCGCCGCCCGGATCGCCGAGCGCGCCTTCTACCATCTCGACGCCCCCGTCGGCCGGATCGGCGCGATGGATGTCCCCGTGCCGTTCTCGCCGGCCCTCGAGGACCTCACCGTCCCCACGCCCGATGCCGTCGCCGACCGCGCCCGCGCGCTGTGCAAGGGAGGATGGGCCGATGCCGCATGAGGTGATCATGCCCGCCCTCGGCATGGCCCAGGACACCGGGCAGATCGTCGCCTGGCTCAAGGCCGAGGGCGACGCCGTCAAGGCCGGCGACCCGATCATGGAGGTCGAGACCGACAAGGCCACGATGGAGGTCGAGGCCGCCCATGACGGCTTCCTCGTCGGCCTCCGCGCCGCCGCGGGCGACAACGTCCCCGTCGGACAGGTCGTCGCCACCATCGCCGAGACCGCCGACGCCCCCGTGCCCGACGCCCCGGCCGGGGATGCCGCGAAGGACACCGGGGACGCCGCCGGGACCGCCGACGACACGGCCGCCGCGGACGACGGCGCCGCCGCGCCCGAGGCGGCCCCCGAGGGCGCCCCGGTGATCATGCCCGCCCTCGGCATGGCCCAGGACAGCGGCACCATCGTCGCCTGGCTCAAGGCCCCCGGCGACGCCGTCGCCGCCGGCGACCCGCTCTTGGAGGTCGAGACCGACAAGGCCACGATGGAGATCGAGGCCGGCCATGACGGCTATGTCGCCGAGCTGGTCGGCGAGGCCGGAGAGGCGATCCCCGTGGGCGAGGTGATCGCCCGCATCACCCCCGAGGCGCCCGCCGCACCGCGCCACCGCGCCCGCGGCGCCACGCCCGCGCCCGATACAGCCTCCGGCACAGCCCCCGCGCCGGAGGCCGCAGCGGACGCGCCCGCACCTGAGCCCGCGGTCGACGCCACGACCGACGCCCCGGCGCCGGAGCCCGGCGGCCGCATCCTGGCCTCGCCCAAGGCAAGGCGCCTCGCCGCCGAGCGCGGCCTCGACCTCGCCCGCCTGGCCGAGGCCGGCCATCCCCAGCCCTACCACGCCGCCGATATCGAGACCCTCGCCGCCCTGCCGGACACCGCCGCCGGCACCGCGCCCGGCGCGGCCGCCGGCCCCGCAGCGGCGCCGGCGCTGCGGCTCACCGCCCGCGTGCCCGCCGCCGCCTTCGACGGCTTCCGCGCCCGCGTCGCCGAGCGCCTCGGCGCGCCGCCCCCCGCCGACGCCTTCCTCGCCCTCGCCGCCGCCGGCGCGCTGCGCGACATCGCCGGCGACACCGGCGCCATCGCCGTCGACACCGAGGCGGGGCCGCTCACCGATCCCGACCTCACCGGGCTCGGCGCGCTCGACACCGGCGGCACCGCCGCCCCCGGCCTCGCCGTGCGCGACCTCTCCGCCACCCGCCTCGCCAGCCTCGACACCGGCGCCGGCCCGACGCCCCGCCTGACCCTCACCCGCCGCGACGACACGCTCGAGATCGCCCTCGCCGCAGCCCCCGGCGCGATCGCCGAGGACGACGCCATCGCCCTTCTCGCCGGCACCGCCGAGCGCATCGAAGACCCGCTGCGCCAATTGCTCTGACAGCCCCCGGAGGCCCCATGACGCAGACCGCCACGCCCCATCTCGAGACCGACCTCTATATCGACGGCGCCTGGCGCCCCGCCACGGGCGGCGCCCGCTTCGACGTCCTCAACCCCGCCGACGAGACCGTCATCGCCTCGGTCGCCGCCGCCGATATCGACGACGCCGACGCCGCCCTCGACGCCGCCGCAGCCGCGATGCCCGACTGGGCCGCCCGCCCCCCGCGCGAGCGCGCCGAGATCCTCCGCCGCGCCTTCGAGCTGATGCACGCCCACAAGGAGGACATCGCCCGCCTCATCACCCTCGAGAACGGCAAGGCCCGCGCCGACGCCATGGGCGAGACCCTCTATGCCGCAGAGTTCTTCCGATGGTTCGCCGAGGAGGCCGTCCGCGCCGACGGCATGCTCACACCCGCCCCCGCCAGCGGCGCCCGCATCATGGTCCAGCACCGCCCCGCCGGCATCGCCGCCCTCGTCACGCCCTGGAACTATCCCGCCGCCATGGGCACCCGCAAGATCGCACCCGCCCTCGCCGCCGGATGTCCCGTCATCATCAAGCCCGCCGCCGAGACCCCCCTCACCATGCTCGCCCTGATGCCCCTCCTCGAGGAGGCCGGCGTGCCCAGGGGCCTCGTCAACGTGCTGCCCACCCGCGCCTCGGGGCCCCTCGTCGACCACATCATGCACGACCCCCGCGTCCGCGTGATCTCGTTCACCGGCTCCACCGGCGTCGGCCGCACCCTGCTCAGGACCGCCGCAGACCAGGTCCTCAAGCCCGCCATGGAGCTCGGTGGCAACGCCCCCGTCGTCGTCTTCGACGACGCCGATCTCGACACCGCCGTCACCGGCACCATGCTCGCAAAGATGCGCAACCTCGGCGAGGCCTGCACCGCCGCCAACCGCATCTACGTCCACCGCGACATCGCCGAGGACTTCACCCGCCGCCTCACCGACGCCATGGCCGCCCTCACCCTGGGCAACGGCCTCGAGGACGGCGTCGATGTCGGGCCCCTCGTCAACGCCGCAACCCGCGACAAGGTCGCCGAGCTGGTCGAGGACGCCCTCGCCCGCGGCGCCACCCTCCGCCTCGGCGGTGCCGTCCCCGACGGCAAGGGCTTCTTCTATCCCCCCACCGTCCTCGCCGAAGTGCCCCCCGACGCCCTCTGCCAACGCGAGGAGATCTTCGGCCCCGTCGCCGCGATCCAGACCTTCTCGGACACCGACGACGTCGTCGCCCGCGCCAACGACACCGAGTACGGCCTCGTCGCCTATGTCTTCTCCGGCGACTTCCGCCGCGGCCTGCAGGTCTGCGAGCGCCTCGACTACGGCATGGTCGGTCTCAACCGCGGCCTCGTCAGCGACCCCGCCGCCCCCTTCGGCGGCATGAAGCAGTCCGGCCTCGGCCGCGAGGGCGGACACGAGGGCATGCTCGAGTTCATGGAAACGCAGTACATCTCCGCGGAGTGGTGACGATGGACGACCTCAAGACCTCCCCCGCAACCCGCGCCTATGCCGCCCGCAACGGCGTCGACCTCCAGGCCCTCGCCGCCGAGACCGGCCGCACCACAATCGGCCGCGAGGACGTCGACGCCAAGATCGGCGGCGCAAACAAAGGCGACGCCAGGATCGGCGGCGCAAACAACGGTGACGCCAGGATCGGCGGCGCGGCCCAACGCGACGATCCCGCCGCCTACTGGGACGTCGACCACGCCCGGTACGGCCCCGTCGAGCACGAGCCCGTCTCCCGCCTCGCCCGCGTCGCCGCCAAGAACCTCGCCGCCGCACAGGCGATGATCCCAGCCGTCACCCATCACGACCGCGCCGACACCACCGCCCTCGACGCCTTCCGCGCCCGGCTCGCCCCCGACGCCGCCGCCCGCGGCCTCCGGCTCACCGCCCTCGCCTTTCATGTCCGCGCCCTCGCCCGGACCCTCAGGCGCCATCCCCGCTTCAACGCCTCCCTCTCGCCCGACGGCGAGACCCTGATCCTCAAGCGCTACGTCCATGTCGGCATCGCCGTCGACACACCCCACGGCCTCATGGTCCCCGTGATCCGCGACGCCGACCGCAAGGGCCTCTGGCGCATCGCCGCCGAGATCGACGCCCTCGCCGCAAAGGCCCGCGACCGCAAGCTCCGCCCCGACGAGATGGGCGG
>NZ_FOGU01000005.1 GCF_900111315.1 Tranquillimonas rosea | reverse complement strand
ATGCGCGACCGGGACGACGCGCCGGGGTTCCAGAAGGCCGACAAGGCGTTCCACCGGATCATCTTCGACCACGCCCGCATCCGGGACCTGTGGCAGATCCTCCAGCGCAAGAGCGGCCATCTCGACCGCGTGCGCCTGCTGGCGCTGCCGAGCCTGGGGATGGGCCGGGTCGTGCAACTGCACGAACAGATCATCGACGGGATCGCGGCCGGCGACGGCGAAGCCGCCGCCGCCGCGATGCGCGAGCACATGTCCCGCACGCCGAAAATGGCCGAGATGGTCGCCAGGGACTATCCCGACTACGTCGAGAACGAGGGCGACCTACCCTGACAGGCCGCCCCTGCCCCGATCAGTCCCAAGACCACTTTGCAGGAGCGACCACCGCGGGAATGCGTCTGGTCGACCTTATGTCCTTCGACCGGTGCTTTCTCTTACAGGGCGAATTGAGCAGTCAGGACCGAAGCCTTGTCATTGGCGTCGGCCCATTTGGCCTTGGGTCACACCTAGTCGGGTATGCGGCACCCAGTCACCGTTGAAAGGAGGTAGCCCGCGGCAGCGCCGCGCCGGCGGTGACGGTCTTCCACGGCTGCCCGCACTATCCATTTCAACGGGCTCGTCGCACGATCCCACCGAAGGACTTCTCGGCGTATAGAGAGAAACCGACAACGCTACGGCGCCACCACGGTGCCACTAGGCAAGGACGAACCTCACGAGGAGCTCTCGATACCGTCTATAACTATCTGATTTCAGTGGTGAGCCGTGCAGGATTCGAACCTGCGACCCACTGATTAAAAGTCAGTTGCTCTACCAACTGAGCTAACGGCCCACTCAGGCGGCGTAGCTAGCCGCGAGAGAAACGGGCGTCAAGCGGAAAGGAGCAGGAAAATACGCAGTCTCTTTTCCTTTTTTCACGAGCACGATACATCACGCGCGCCATGACAGAGACCGCCGCCGCCACCGCCACCCGATTCATGAAGATGCACGGGCTGGGCAACGACTTCGTCGTCATCGACCGCCGCTCGGGAAGCGCCTCGGTGACGCCTGCGCTTGCCCGCGCGCTCGGCGACCGGCATTTCGGCGTCGGCTTCGACCAGCTCGCCGTGATCGAACCCGACCCGGACGCCGATGCGCGGCTGATCTTCTACAATGCCGACGGCTCGCCCTCGGCGGCCTGCGGGAACGCCACGCGCTGCATCGCGCGGTTCCTGATGGACGACACCGGGGCGCGGTCGCTGTCGCTGCGGACCGAGCGCGGGCTGCTCGCGGCCGAGGATGCCGGCGGCGGGCTGACGCGCGTGAACATGGGGGCTCCGCTGCTGGACTGGCACGAGGTGCCGCTGGCGCGGCACTGCGACACGCTGCATCTTCCGATCGCGGGCGACCCCGTGGCCTGCGGCATGGGCAACCCCCATTGCACGTTCTTCGTCCCCGCGGTCGAGGACGTGGACGTGCCCGCCTTCGGCGCCGCGCACGAACACCATCCGCTGTTCCCCGAGCGCACCAATGTCGAGGTCGTGCAGGTTCTGTCCGACTCCGAGATTCGCCTCCGCATATGGGAGCGCGGGACCGGCGTGACGCTCGCGTCGGGCTCGTGCTCCTGCGCCGCCGCCGTGGCCGCGGCGCGGCGCGGGCTGACAGGACGCGACGTGACCGTCCGCGTCGACGGCGGCACGCTGGAGATAGACTGGCGCGAGGACGGGGTCTGGATGACCGGGCCCACCGCCCATGTCTTCGATGGCATTCTGACACCCGATTTCCTGGAGGCGCTGGCATGAGCGCGCCGATCTTCGCCACCCACGGCTGCCGCCTGAACGCCTACGAATCCGAGGCGATGGCAGAGATGTCGAAACAGGCCGGGCTGGACGACGCGGTGATCGTCAACACCTGCGCCGTCACCTCCGAGGCCGTGCGCAAGGCGCGGCAGGACATCCGCCGCCTGCGCCGCGAGAACCCTGGCGCGACGCTGATCGTCACCGGCTGCGCCGCCCAGACCGACCCCGACAGCTTTGCCGCGATGGACGAGGTCGACCGCGTCGTCGGCAATGCCGAGAAGATGCGCCCCGAGACCTGGGCGAACATGGCGCCCGACCTGATCGGCACGACCGAGCCGGTGCAGGTCGACGACATCATGTCCGTGCGCGAGACCGCCGGGCACCTGATCGACGGCTTCGGCAGCCGCTCGCGCGCCTATGTCCAGGTGCAGAACGGCTGCGACCATCGCTGCACCTTCTGCATCATCCCCTATGGCCGGGGCAATTCGCGCAGCGTGCCCGCGGGCGTGGTGGTCGACCAGATCAAGCGGCTGGTCGAAAGCGGCTACAACGAGGTCGTGCTGACCGGCGTGGATCTCACCAGCTGGGGGGCGGACCTGCCGCAGACGCCGCAGCTCGGCGATCTCGTGCGGCGCATTCTCAAACTGGTCCCCGACCTGCCGCGCCTGCGGATATCGTCCATCGACTCGATCGAGGCCGACCCGGCGCTGATGGAAGCGATCGCGACCGAGCCGCGGCTGATGCCGCACATGCACCTGTCGCTCCAGCACGGCAGCGACCTGATCCTCAAGCGGATGAAGCGGCGCCACCTGCGCGACGACGCCATCGCCTTCTGCGAAGAGGCGCGGCGGCTGCGCCCCGGCATGACGTTCGGCGCCGACATCATCGCCGGCTTCCCGACCGAGACGGAAGAGCACTTCGCCGACAGCCTCAGGCTGGTCGAGGAATGCGACCTGACATGGCTGCACGTGTTCCCCTACTCACCTCGGCCAGGGACGCCGGCAGCCCGGATGCCGCAGCTCGACCGCAAGACGATCAAGGATCGCGCCGCCCGACTGCGCGCCGCCGGGTCCGAGCGGCAGGCGGCGCACATGGCCGGATGGCGCGGCCGCCACGCCGTGCTGATGGAAGCGCCTCGGATGGGCCGCACCGAACACTTCGCCGAAGTCCGGTTCGACTCCGAGCAGCCGGTCGGCCAGATCGTCGAGACCGAGATCACCGGCGCCACCGAAAGCCACCTGACCGCGGCCTGAGGCGAATCGCGGCCGCCCGCCGCGACGGGCACCGCGCCTCGATGGACACTCCGTCTACCGCTCCATAGGGTCGCGGCAACCGCACTCAGGAGGTCCGCGATGCAATTGTTCCACAGCCCCGGCTCACCCTTCGTCCGCAAGGTCGTGGCACTTGTCCACGAGGCGGGGCGCGTGGGGGATCTCGCGCTGGTCCCCGCCACGGTGTCGCCCGTGACGTCCGGCGATGCGACGCTGGCGCACAATCCGCTGGGCAAGATCCCCACCCTGCAGCGGCCGGACGGTCCGGCGCTGTACGACAGCCGGGTGATCTGCCGGTATCTGGACGCGCACTGGGACGCCGGCCTGTATCCCGAGACGCGGATCTGGGACGTCCTGACGCTCGAGGCGACGGCCGACGGCATAATGGATGCCGCCGTGCTGATGACCTACGAGGCCCGCTTCCGGCCCGCGGAGATGCGCTCGCAGGAGTGGGTCGACGGACAATGGGGCAAGATCGCCCGCAGTCTCGACGCGCTCGAGACGCGCTGGATGAGCCACCTCGCCGGACGGCTCGACATGGGGCAGATCGCGCTGGCCTGCGCGCTGGCCTATGTCGATTTCCGCCACGGCGACCGCAACTGGCGCGCGGGGCACGCCCCGCTTGCCGAGTGGTTCGCCAAGATCGAGGCGCGCGAGTCGATGCAGGCGACGCAACCCCCGGCGGCCTGATCCGCACAAACCTGTCCACATTATCGGGTTTTCCGGCCACGGCCGCGTATCTGCGCTCGAATGTCGTCTGGACGCAGCCATGGCACGCCGATAGAGAGAGGCACATCTCGGGCGCGCTGCTGCGCGCCCCCCGTTATTCGTCCGCCCGGACGCGCCGGGCTTTGCCATGGAGAATCTCGTGTCCCACGCTGAAGACCACGCAGGCACGCGCCGGGATTTCCTGTTCTACGCGACCGCCGGAGCCGGGGCCGTTGTCACAGGTGCCGCCGTGTGGCCTCTTATCAACCAGATGAACCCCTCCGCCGACGTGCAGGCGTTGTCCTCGATCCGTGTCGACATCAGCGGTATCGACCAGGGCACCCAGCTGACGGTGCAGTGGCTGGGCAAGCCGGTCTTCATCCGCCGCCGCACCGAGGAAGAAATCAACGCCGCGAATGAAGTCGACGTCTCGTCGCTGCCGGATCCGGTCGCGCGCAACGCCAACATCCAGGGCGAAGCGCCCGCGACCGACGCGAACCGCGCGCTGGCGACGTCCGAGGGCACCGAAGGCTCGGAAGAGTGGCTGGTGATGATGGGCGTGTGCACCCACCTGGGCTGTGTGCCGCTGGGCGAGGCCGGCGATTTCGGCGGCTGGTTCTGCCCGTGCCACGGCTCGCACTACGACACCGCCGGACGAATCCGCAGGGGTCCGGCACCTGAAAACCTGCCGGTTCCGGTGGCGGCCTTCGCCGACGAATCGACGATCGTTCTGGGCTGAGGAGGACGACAGATGGCCGGAATTCCGCACGATCATTACGAGCCCAAGACGGGTGGCGAGAAGTGGCTTCACCGCCGCCTGCCCGTGGTTGGCCTACTCTACGACACGCTGATGATCCCCACTCCCAAGAACCTCAACTGGATGTGGATCTGGGGGATCGTCCTGACCTTTACCCTGGCGCTGCAGATCATCACCGGCATCACGCTGGTGATGCACTACGTCCCGTCGACCGAGACCGCCTTCGCCAGCGTCGAGCACATCATGCGCGACGTGAACGGCGGCTGGGCGCTGCGCTATATCCACGCGAACGGCGCGTCGCTGTTCTTCGTGGCGGTCTACGCCCACATCTTCCGCGGCCTCTACTACGGTTCGTACAAAGAGCCGCGCGAGGTCACGTGGATCATCGGCATCCTGATCTACCTGCTGATGATGGCGACCGCGTTCATGGGCTACGTGCTGCCGTGGGGCCAGATGTCGTTCTGGGGCGCCACCGTGATCACCGGCCTGTTCGGCGCGATCCCCTTCGTGGGCGAGACGCTGCAGACGTGGCTTCTCGGCGGGCCCGCGGTGGGTGAATACACCCTGACGCGCTTCTTCTCGCTGCACTACCTGATGCCGTTCCTGATCGCCGGGCTCGTCGTCGTGCACATCTGGGCGTTCCACTCGACGGGCAACAACAACCCGACCGGCGTGGAAGTTCGACGCACCTCCAAGGAAGAGGCCAAGAAGGACACCGTCCCGTTCTGGCCCTACTTCGTACTGAAGGACCTGTTCGCCCTTGCCGTGATCCTCGCGGTGTTCTTCGCCATCGTCGGCTTCATGCCCAACTATCTGGGACACCCCGACAACTACATCGAGGCGAACCCGATGGCGACGCCGTCGCACATCGTGCCGGAATGGTACTTCCTCCCGTTCTACGCGATCCTGCGTGCGTTCACCTCCGAGGTCTGGGTCGTCCAGATCGCGAGCTTCATTACCGGCGGCATCATCGACGCCAAGTTCTTCGGCGTGCTGGCGATGTTCGGCGCGATCGCGGTGATGGCGCTGGTGCCGTGGCTCGATACCTCGTCGGTCCGCTCGGGACGCTTCCGGCCGCAGTTCAAGTGGTGGTTCGCGCTGCTGGTCATCGACTTCGTCGTGCTGATGTGGTGCGGCGCGATGCCGGCGGAAGAGCCCTACGCCTCGATCTCGCTGATCGGCGCGGCCTACTGGTTCGCCTATTTCCTCGTGATCCTGCCGCTGCTCGGTGTCTTCGAGAAGCCGCTGCCGCAGCCCAAGACCATCGAGGAAGACTTCGACGCGCACTACGCGCCGGCGACCGGCGGCACCGAAACCGTCGTCAAACCGGCCGAGTGAGAAAGGACCGACGCATGTTCGATAAATTCGCGCTCGCCGCGACACTGGCGCTCGGCCTCGTCGCCGGCCCGGCACTGGCCCAGGACGACCACGGCGAAGAAGAGGGTGGCGGCGGTGGCGGCCACGAGGAAAGCCACATCACCGACTACAGCTTCCCGTTCGAGGGGCCGTTCGGCACCTACGACCAGGCGCAGCTGCAGCGGGGGATGAAGGTCTATACCGAGGTCTGCTCGTCGTGCCACGGGCTCAAGTTCGTGCCGATTCGCAGTGTCGGTGACGAGAGCGGCCCGAACCTGCCGGATGCGCAGGTTCGGGCCTATGCCGAGTTCTTCGAGATCTGGGATCCGACGATGGCCGACGGTCAGGGCGACTTCCGCCCGGCCACGCCCACTGACACCTTCCCCGAAAGCTCGATGGCGAACGCGCCCGACCTCAGCCTGATGGCCAAGGCGCGAGCCGGCTTCCACGGGCCCTACGGCCTGGGCATCAACCAGTTCCTCAAGGGAATGGGCGGTCCGGAATACATCGCCTCGCTGATGACCGGGTACACCGGCGAGCAACGCACGCAGGCCGGGGCGACCCTCTACGAGAACACCGCCTTTCCCGGCGGCTGGATCGCGATGCCTCCGCCGCTCTACGGCGACGACGTGTCGTTCGACACCGATGCGCCGACCGATCTGGAGAGCCTGTCCAAGGACGTGTCGGCCTTCCTGATGTGGACGGCCGAGCCGAAACTGGCGGCACGCAAGCAGGCCGGCTTTACCGGCGTGTTGATGCTGTCGGTGCTGGCGGTGCTGCTGTACCTCACCAACAAGCGGATCTGGGCGCCGATCAAGCATCGGCACGAGGGCGACAAGTCGGCCGAGTGAGCCGGGCCCAGCCTGACGCAGACATGGGGCGCGCCTTTCGGGCGCGCCCTTTTTCGTTTCCCACCCCCTTCACCGCCTGGCCCGAAACCGCTTGAGCCCCTCTGCCCCCACGTCTAGCAAGGCGATGAATAACCGGGAGCTCCCGCCGCAATGAGCCTCAATACCTTCGGCCACCTGTTCCGCGTCACCACTTGGGGCGAAAGCCACGGCCCCGCCCTGGGCGCCACAATCGACGGCTGCCCACCCGGCGTGCCGGTGAACGAGACCGACATCCAGCACTGGATGGACCGCCGCAAACCGGGCCAGAACAAGTACACGACCCAGCGCAAGGAAGCCGACGAGGTCGAGATCCTGTCCGGCGTGTTCGAGGGACAGACCACCGGCACCCCGGTGCAGCTGATGATCCGCAACACCGATCAGCGGTCGAAGGATTACGGCGACATCGCCGAGAAATTCCGGCCCGGTCACGCCGACATCACCTACTGGCAGAAGTACGGCATCCGCGACTATCGCGGCGGCGGCCGGTCCTCGGCGCGGGAAACGGCGGCGCGGGTGGCCGCGGGCGGCCTGGCGCGGGCGGCGCTGGCAGAACTGGCGCCTGGCCTCGCCGTCACCGGCTACATGGTCGGCATGGGGCCGCACGGCATCGACCGCGAGCGGTTCGATTGGGACCAGATCGCGCGCAACCCGTTCTGGACCCCCGATGCGCAGGCGGCCGAGACCTGGGCCGGGTATCTCGACGATCTGCGCAAGTCCGGCGACAGCGCCGGCGCGCTGATCGAAGTCACGGCGCGCGGCGTTCCGGTGGGGCTGGGCGCCCCCGTCTACGGCAAGCTCGACACCGACCTGACTGCGGCCCTGATGTCGATCAACGCGGTGAAGGGGGTCGAGATCGGCGAGGGCATGGCGGCCGCCGGCCTCACCGGCAGCACCAACGCCGACGAGATCGCGATGGGCCCGGACGGGCCGGTCTACAACTCGAACCATGCGGGCGGTATTCTGGGCGGCATCTCGACCGGGCAGGACGTCGTTCTGCGCTTTGCCGTCAAGCCGACCAGCTCGATCCTGACCCCACGCAAGACGATCACCAAGCAAGGCGAGCCTGCCGAGATCGTCACGAAGGGCCGCCACGACCCCTGCGTCGGCATCCGCGCGGTGCCCGTCGCCGAGGCGATGGTCGCCTGCGTCCTGCTGGACCACCTGCTGCTGCATCGCGGCCAGGTCGGAGACGGGCCGCGGGGCGCGATCGGCCCGAGCTGACATGCTCGACATCCTGTCGATCACCTTCCCGATCTTCGCCACGATCGGGATCGGGTACGGGGCCGTCGCCATCGGCCTGTTCACCGCCGCGGATCTTCGCGTTCTGGGGCGGTACGTCGTCAACATCGCGCTGCCGGCGCTGCTGTTCTCGGCCGTGGCGACGCGCGACCTCGGCGAGGTGCTGCACCCCACCTACCTGGCGGTCTACGCTCTGGGGTCGCTCGTCACCATCGTGATCGGCTATGGCGCACTGCGGGCCACGGGCACCGGTCCCGCGCGGCGTGCGGTCGGGGTCATGGGCATGTCCTGTCCGAACTCTGGCTATGTCGGCTACCCGATCCTGCTGCTGGCGATGCCGGACATCGCAGCCACGGTACTGGCGCAGAACGTGATCATCGAGAATTTTCTCTGCGTTCCGCTCTCGCTCGCGCTTCTCGACATGTCCCGCCCGCAGGAGGGGCGCGGCCCCCTCGCCGTGCTCGGCAGTGTCGCGTGGAGCGTCGTGACCCGCCCCTTTGTCATCGGCCTGCTGCTGGGGCTCGCTGTGTCGGTCAGCGGCCTGCCGCTTCCGACCGGGCTGACGCGGCTGGCCGACATTCTGGCGGCCTCGGCCAGCGCGCTGGCGCTGGTCGTCGTGGGCGGCACGCTCTATGGCCTGCCAATGCGCGGCGAACGGGCGCTGGCCGGGCTCATCGCGGGCGGCAAGCTGCTGCTGCATCCCGCGATGATCGCCCTGATGCTGCTGGTCCTGCCCGCGCTGGGGCTTCCGGCGCTCGACGCCGAGCTGAAGGCGGCGGTCGTGCTGTCTGCCGCGATGCCGATGCTCGGGATCTACGCCATCCTCGCGCAACCCTACGGCCACGACGGCGTGGCGTCGATCGCGCTGCTGACGGCGACGGCAGGCGCGTTCCTGACAGTGAACGCACTTCTGGTGTTATTGACCTGACGCTGCCGCCTGCTGAGGCGCCACCTTCGACAGCTGCACCGCAAGGATGCCCGCGGCGATCACCGCAACACCGATCACGTCCAGCGGCCCCAGCCGTTCGCCCAGGAACACCGCTGCGATCAGCACGCCGAGGAACGGGTTGAGAAAGTGGAACGTCGCCGCCTTGACGGCGCCAATGCGGCGGACGAGGACGAACCAAGTGAAGGTCGCCAGCAATCCGGGCACCAGCGTCGTGTAGAAGAACGCCGCGACCAGACGCGGGCTCCAGTCGACCTGCCACTCTTCGAGCGCGATCGCCGCGACGCCGAGCGCCGCGCTGCCGATCAGCATCTGCAGGCCCACGATCATCAGGACGTTGCCCCCCGAGGATGCGCCACGCACCGACAGCGTCGCCAGCGTCAGCGCCAGCACGCCGGCGCAGCACAGCATCAGCCCGAACAGATCGACGCCGCCGCCGATCCGGGCGCCCATGATCAGCGCGACTCCGACGAAGCCGGCGACCAGCCCGGCCACGCCAAGGCGCCGTACCGCCTGCCCGAAGGCGAGCCACCCGACCAACGCCACCAGAAGCGGCATGGTCGAGGCGATGATGGCCGCTAGGCTGGCCTGCACCGTCTGCATCGCGACGAAGTTGAACCCCAGGTAGAGGCTGTTCTGACAGAGGCCGAACAGGATCGTCGCCTTCCACTGGCCACGGGTCAGCCGCCATGACTGCCCCATCGCCAGCGCGATCCCCACGCCGATCAGGCCGGAGATCAGGAAGCGGAGCGCCAGCGCCGTGAGCGGCGGCGCCTCGGTCACGATCATCCGGGCCGAGGTGAAGGCCGAAGACCACATCACCGCGAAGGCGAGGCCCATCAGGAGCGCGCGAATATCCATCAGGCACCTGCCGCGGTCAGGGAAAACTCAGGCACAGAACGACGACATGCAGTAGTAGAGGCCCCGCTCGAACGTGTCGGGCACCCGCCGGTACCGCAGGTGCGACCCGATCTCGGCATTGTTCCAATGCGCGTAGCGCGGCCCCTTCAGCAGACGCCCCAGAAGGCGGCGATCGACCGTGATCTCGACGAAGGCCGGCAGCGTCTCGACCTCGTCCTCGGCGATCGGTTCGGGCGCGTTGGTCGCGTCGAAGCTGACCGAGAAGCCTTCGCCGTCACGCAGAACGATGCGCGTTTCCGAGTCGTAGCCGATGTTCTGCGCGGTCCGGACGAAGCGTTCATGCGCCACTTTCGCCTGTGCGAGCAGCGCATCCTCGTCCTGCGGGGTGTCGGCGTCGTAGTCGTAGGGCGCGGCCTTCGTCGCGTTGACGAACGCCTCCATCCGCTCGGGATCGTTGGACTCGTAGGGCGCGTCGGGCAGCCCCGTCTCGAGATCATAGCCGACCCCGGCGTTCAGCAGGAACCCGCGGCCGGTCTTGCACAGCCCCGCCTCGATCCGCTGCAGCGCATCGTCCAGCGGCGGCACGCCGCGCTTGTCGTTCAGATCGGCCAGCCGGCCGCCCAGAACGTAGGTCCCCGCAAAGGGCATGTAGGCCACCGGGTCGGTCGCCTCGATGTACTTGATCGCCTGCGCGATGAACTGGTCCCGCTTGCGGTCGGCCGCCTTGCGCTTGGCCGTGTCGTCCGAGAACGCGAAGCACTGCGGGAACGGGCCCGCCCCGGCATAGCCCACGAGCAGCAGGTCGATCTTGCCGTAGCGATCGAGGATACGCTCCACCACCGTGCGCGACAGGTCGAAGGGGCAATCGTTGGTGTTCAGGATCACCCGCTCGCCGTCGGTCATTACGCACAGGCTGTCGATCTGCGTGAACTTGAACTTGGACTCGACCGGCGCGCAGCCGATGAACTTGGCGCAGAGCTCCGGGTCGCAGTTGTCGGCGGCCCAGATCTCGATCCGTCCACCGCCGGGCAGCTCGAACGGGGCGCCATGATCCAGCTCGATCACCTCGTAGCCGAGCGACTCGATGTTCCGCTTCAGGAACTTCTCATCGAAATTGTGGATCAGCACGGGCTTGGAGCGGTCCAGCCGCTCCAGCGTGCGTCGGCTCATGTGATCGGGATGGATATGACTGATGTAGATATAGTCATACTTCAGGTCCTCGGGCGCCATCGGCAGCGGCGGGTAATGATACCAGCTGCCGTAGTACTCGCCATCGACCAGCCACGGATCGGTCAGGATCCGGGTGCCGCCGATTTCGACGAGTTCGGTCGAGGATTGCAGATGGGTCAGTCGCATGCGCGGATCTCCGTCCCGGTCATGGGGTTGTACCGGCAATATCGCGGCGCGCGGGGCGACTGCAAGCCGGGGCGGGCAGAAGGGGCCTCACGAACAAAAGAGGGCCGCCCCGGTGTGGGACGACCCTCCTCACGAGGTAACTCTTTCGGAGATCAGCCGTTGACGCTGTCCTTGAGGGCCTTGGCGATGGTCATCTTGACCACCTTGTCGGCGTCCTTCTTGATCTGCTCGCCCGTGGCGGGGTTGCGGACCATCCGCTCGGGACGCTCGCGGCAGTAGATCTTGCCGACGCCCGGCAGCGTGACCGCGCCGCCGTTGGCGACTTCCTTGGTGATCACCGAGGTGATCGCGTCCAGCGCTTCGCCGGCGGTCTTCTTGTCAGAACCCATCTCGTCCGACAGGGCGGCCACAAGCTGTGTTTTCGTCAACGGTTTCGACATTCTTTCGCTCTCCTCGTCGCGCCCTGTCAGTGGGCCATTTCCGGGAATCTAACGGTATCTTGCGGTCCGGCACAACTATTAGTGTCAGCAAAACAAGGCCTGCAGCGCATTTTGTGGCCTATTTTCGCCGGAATTTTACAGAAATGCCGTCTCCTCGAAGGAGCGCAGCTTCCGCGAATGGAGTTTCTCCAGCGGCATGTCGTGCAGCGACTCCATCGCCCGAACCCCGATCAGAAGGTGCCGCGCGACCTGCGTGCGGTAGAAATCCGACGCCATGCCGGGCAGCTTCAGCTCTCCGTGAAGGGGCTTGTCGGACACGCACAGAAGCGTGCCGTAGGGCACGCGGAAGCGGAACCCGTTCGCCGCGATGGTCGCGCTTTCCATGTCCAGGGCCACCGCCCGGCTCTGGCTGAGGCGCTGCACCGGGCCGGACTGGTCGCGCAGTTCCCAGTTGCGATTGTCGATCGTCGCGACCGTGCCGGTCCGCATGATCCGCTTCAGCTCGTAGCCTTCCAGCTCGGTCACGGTTTCGACGGCATTCTCCAGCGCGACCTGGATCTCGGCCAGCGCCGGGATCGGCACCCACGTCGGCAGATCGTCGTCCAGAACGTGATCCTCGCGCAGATAGGCGTGGGCCAGCACGAAGTCCCCCAGCCGCTGCGAATTCCGCAGGCCCGCGCAATGCCCGACCATCAGCCAGGCATGGGGCCGCAGCACGGCGATGTGGTCGGTTGCCGTCTTGGCGTTCGACGGGCCGACACCGATATTGACCAGCGTGATGCCCGAGCCGTCCTCGCGCTTGAGGTGATAGGACGGCATCTGCGGCAGCTTGGCGGGCGCGGCCAGCTTGCCGTCGCCGCTGGTGATCGTGGCGTTGCCTGGCCCGACGAAGGCGGTATAGCCGCTATCGGGATCGTCCAGCGCCGCGCGGGCGTAGACTTCGAATTCGTCGATGTAGAACTGGTAGTTCGTGAACAGGACGTGGTTCTGGAAATGGTCGGCCGCCGTCGCGGTATAGTGCGACAGCCGCGCCAGCGAATAGTCGATCCGCTGCGCGGTGAAGGCGGCCAGCGGGAAAGAGCCGTCGCCGTGGACGTAGCCCTCGCCGTTGACGATATCGTCATGGGTGGTGGTCAGGTCCGGCACGTCGAAGACGTCCCGCAGCGTGAAGTCCAGCACACCTTCCTGCGGAATCGCGACCTCGGCCTCGCCCGAGACGGCGAAGTGGATCGGCATCGGCGTGATCGACGGGCCGATCGTGACCGGGACCCCATGGTTCTTCATCAGCAGGCCGATCTGCTGGCGCAGGTAGTTCCCGAACAGGTCGGGCCGGGTGATCGTCGTCGAGTAGACACCGGGCGAGGCGACGTGACCGAAGCTCAGCCTGCTGTCGGTGCTGGCGAAGGTGGTCGTCGAGATGCGGATCTCGGGATAGAAGGCGCGGTAGCGTGCCTGCGGGTGTCCCGCCTTCACCGTCTCGGAAAACCGCTCGCGCAGGAAGGCGGTGGCGCCGTCGTAAAGCTCCATCAGCCGGTCGACGGCCGCCGCCGGATCCGAAAAGCTCTCGGGCTCGGGCATCGGCGGGCTGACGACGGGAAGATTCGGCTGGCGGATGTTCATCGGGGCGCTCCTCGGGCCGGCGTAATTGGCCGAGCGATACCGCGATCCGCCCCCGTGCCACAAGCGCCCAGCCGCGAAACCCGGCGGCATGACGCGGGGTTCGGCGCCCTCCGGCACGTGATCGGACGCGGACGGCCTTTCCGTCCCGGTGCCCACGCCCTACCCTGTCGCACATGACTGACGACACCGATCTCGACCGTTTCGTCCGTGCGCAGGATCCCGTCTGGGACGACGTGCGCCGCGAGCTTTCGTCCGGCCGCAAGACGAGCCATTGGATGTGGTTCGTTTTTCCGCAACTGCGCGGCCTCGGCCGCTCGGAGACCGCGCGCTTCTTCGGCATCTCGGACCGCGACGAGGCCGAAGCCTATGCCCGCCACCCGGTTCTCGGGTCGCGGCTGGACGAGGCGACCCGCCTGCTCCTGAACCACGCCGACACGCCGATCCAGGACATCCTGGGCGACACCGATGCGCTCAAGCTGCGGTCGTCCGCCACCCTGTTCGAGCGGACGGCCCCCGCCCCCGGACCGTTCACCCGCGTCCTCGACAGCTTCTACGACGGTGAACGGTGCCCCCATACCGAAGAGCGCCTGGGATGAGCGGCACGCTTCTGTCCTTCGGCCACGGCTATTCGGCGCAGGCGCTCGCCCGGCGCCTCCTGCCGCTCGGCTGGTCGATCACCGGCACGACCCGCAGCGACGAGAAGGCCGAGCGGCTGGCGGCGACCGGCATCCAGCCCCTCGTCTGGCCGGGGACCGACATCTCGGCCGCGCTCGCGGAGGCCACGCACCTGCTGATCTCGGCCGGCCCCGACGAGGACGGCGACCCTGTCCTGGCCGAATGCGCCGAGGCGATCGGCAAGGCCGCGCCGCATCTCGACTGGGTCGGCTACCTGTCGACCACGGGTGTCTACGGAGACCACAAGGGCGGCTGGGTGGACGAGACCACCGCGCTGGCCCCTACAACCCTGCGCGGCCATCACCGCGTCGTGGCCGAGGCGCAGTGGCAGGGTCTCGCCGCCGAGACGAGCCTGCCGCTGCACATCTTCCGGCTGGCCGGCATCTACGGCCCCGGACGCGGGCCGTTCTCGAAGGTGCGCAAGGGCACGGCCCGGCGCATCGTGAAAGAGGGCCAGGTGTTCAGCCGGATCCACGTGGACGACATCGCCCAGGTGCTGCACGCCTCGATCGAGCAGCCCAATCCGGGCGCGATCTACAACGTCTGCGACGACGATCCCGCCCCGCCGCAGGACGTGATCGCGCATGCCGCCGACCTGCTCGGCGTCGAGCGCCCTCCCGAGGTGCCGATCGAAGAGGCCGAGATGTCGGCGATGGCGCGCAGCTTCTACGCCGAATCCAAGCGCGTGCGGAACGACCGGGTGAAGGAAGAGCTGGGCGTCCGGCTGCTCTATCCCGGCTATCGCGACGGGCTGGCGGCGCTGGTTGGTGACGAGACCGGATAACCTAACCGGCCCGCACCAGATGCGCGCCGAGCCGCGTCAGCCCCCAGCCGGCGCCGACGAAGATGAGCGCCGTCAGGCTGGCTTTAGCGTAGAAGACGATCCGCTCCGCCGCCGCCATGTCGTTGAGGAACGGATAGGGCAGCCCGGTCGTGACACGTCCCACCGGCCGGTCGCTGAGCGGGGCGACGATCCACTCGGACCAGCCAAGATAGGCGACGATCACCGCCGCCAGGACGACCGCGATCCGCCCCGGACGCCGGAACGCGCCCAGTAGCACCAGCGCGTCGATCCACTGCAGAAGCGGCCCGGCGAAGTGCAGGTAGTATTCCTGCCAGGGATCGATGGCGTTGCCGCCGTTCACCAGTGCCGGATCGGTGAAGTAGAGCCGCCAGTAGAGCAGCACGACGAGCGCGTTCACCACCGCCGCGACCGCGACGAGCGTGGCGGGCGCGCGCCCGCCGCCGAGGGACAGCCGCAGGGTCGCGGCGAAGGAGAGCACGCTACCGGTCAGCGCCCAGATCGTGAGAAAGCGGAACTGCCCGCCGAAGGTGTCGGGCGCCGCGGGGAACTGGTAGAGCCAATAGCCGAGGGCAAGCGCGAACGCCGCGCCCCGGAACGCGGCGCGTCGCGAGGCGGCCGGCGTCACACTGCGCCCTTTCGGGGCGCGCCTCCGGCGGGGATATTTGTCGGCAGAAGAAGCCTCACGCCCGCTTGTCCCGCACGCCGCTTTCCAGCACCGACATGACCTTGTCCTCGATGTCCTCGGCGTTGAGCCGGGCCACGGCGTACATGTCCTGGGGGCTCGCCTGGTCGATGAAGGTGTCGGGCAGCACCATCGAGCGGAACCGGAGGCCGGTGTCGAACACGCCCTCCTCGGCCAAGAGCTGCGCCACGTGGCTGCCGAATCCGCCCACGGCGCCTTCCTCGATCGTGATCAGTGCCTCGTGCCGGGCGGCGAGGTCGAGGATCATCTCGCGGTCGAGCGGCTTGGCGAAGCGCGCGTCGGCGACGGTCGGGCGGATGCCCCGCGCGCCGAGCGCCTCTTCGGCGCGCCGCACCTCGGAGAGACGCGCGCCGAAGGACAGGATCGCCACGTCGCGGCCTTCGGAGATGATCCGGCCCTTGCCGATCTCGAGCGGCACGCCGCGCTCGGGCATCTCGACGCCCGCGCCCTCGCCCCGGGGAAAGCGGAAGGCAATCGGGCCGTCGTCATGGGCGGCCGCCGTGGCCACCATGTGGGCGAGCTCCGCCTCGTCGGCGGCGGCCATCACGGTGAAGCCCGGAAGGTTCGACAGGTAGGCCACGTCGAAGGCGCCGGCATGGGTGGCCCCGTCGGCGCCCACAAGCCCGGCGCGGTCGATGGCGAAGCGCACCGGCAGCCGCTGGATCGCCACGTCGTGCACCACCTGGTCGTAGCCGCGCTGAAGGAAGGTCGAGTAGATCGCCGCGAAGGGCTTCATCCCGCCGGCCGCGAGGCCCGCGCAGAAGGTCACCCCATGCTGTTCGGCGATGCCGACGTCGAAGCAGCGCGAGGGATAGCGCTCGGCGAACAGGTCCAGCCCGGTGCCATCCGGCATCGCGGCGGTCACCGCGCAGATGCGGTCGTCGTCCGCCGCCTCCTGCAGGAGCGACCGGGCGAACACCTTTGTATAGGACGGCGCGTTCGAGGCGGCCTTCTTCTGCTCGCCGGTGACGACATCGAACTTCGACACCCCGTGCCCGCGGTCGGCGGCCTCTTCCGCCGGGGCGTAGCCCTTGCCCTTGCGCGTAATGGCGTGAATCAGAATCGGCCCGTGGGCGCGGTCCTTGACCGTGCGCAGGACCGGCAGCAGCTGATCCATGTCGTGCCCATCGATCGGCCCGACATAGGAGAACCCTAGCGCCTCGAACAGCGTGCCGCCGACGGTCATGTGCTTGAGCAGGTCCTTGGCGCGGCGCGCGCCCTCCTGGAACGGCGGCGGCAGGAAGCTGACGGCGCCCTTCGCCATCGACTTGAACTCCTGGAACGGCGCCCCGGCATAGAGCCGGCTGAGATAGGACGACATCGCCCCGACCGGCGGCGCGATGGACATCTCGTTGTCGTTCAGGATCACGATCAGCCGCTTGCCGAGATGCCCGGCATTGTTCATCGCCTCGTAGGCCATGCCCGCCGACAACGCGCCGTCGCCGATCACCGCGATCGCATCGCCCAGGGCCGGCTCGGGCGTCGCGCCAAGATCCCGCGCCGTCGCAAAACCGAGCGCCGCGCTGATCGAGGTTGACGAGTGGGCGGCGCCGAACGGGTCGAAATCGCTCTCGCTGCGCTTGGTAAAGCCCGACAGGCCGTCCTTCTGGCGCAGGGTGCGGATGCGGTCGCGCCGTCCGGTCAGGATCTTGTGCGGATAGCACTGATGGCTGACATCCCAGATCAGCCGGTCCTTCGGCGTGTCGAACACCGCGTGCAGCGCCACGGTCAGCTCGACCACGCCCAGCCCCGCGCCCAGATGTCCACCGGTCTGGCTGACGGCCGAGATCGTCTCGGTGCGCAACTCTCCTGCAAGACGGCGCAGTTCGCCATCGCTGAGCCGCCTCAGGTCGGCGGGGCTGGAAATACGATCCAGCAGCGGGGTCTCGGGTCTGTCGGTCATTCACGGCCTCCCGCGCCGTCACCTAAGCGTCACAGGCCAATAGCGAAAGCATTAGGGCCCCGCAACGCCGCGTCCACTCTACCGGTCGCGGGCCACGACATAGGCCGCGCAGTCGCGCAGCACATCCGCGCGATCACCATAGGGGGCAAGCGCGTCGCAGGCCTCCTGCACCAGCCGGTCGGCCTCGGCCTTGGCGCCGTCCAGCCCCAGATGCGCCACGAAGGTCGACTTGCCCGCCGCCGCGTCCTTGCCCACCGCCTTGCCGGCCACGGCCGCGTCGCCCTCGATGTCGAGCACGTCATCGGCGATCTGGAACGCCAGTCCCAGCGCGCGGGCATAATCAGACAGCGGTCCGATGTCCGACGCGGCGAGGCGCGGCCCCGCCTCAGCCGCCCAGCCGATCAGGGCGCCGGTCTTGCCCGCCTGCAGCGCGCGCGTGCCCTCCAGCGTCAGCGGTGTATCGGCCCGCTCGGCGGCGATATCCAGGGCCTGCCCCCGGACCATGCCACCGGCCCCCGCGGCCCGCGCCAGCGACAGGGCGAGGTCCGCTCGCACGGCCCCATCCGGATGGCAGGCCGGGTCGGTCAACAGTTCGAACGCGAGGGTCTGCAGGGCGTCGCCCGCCAGAACCGCGGTCGCCTCGTCCCAGCGGATATGCACCGTGGGCTGACCCCGGCGCAGCGCGTCGTCGTCCATGCAGGGCAGGTCGTCGTGCACCAGCGAATAGGCATGCACCGCCTCGATCGCCGCCGCGACCTCGATCGCGTGCCGCTCGGGCACGTCGTGAAGGATCGCGCCCTCGATCACCAGGAAGCCGCGCAGGCGCTTGCCGCCCTTCGTGGCCCACCGCATCGCCTGCGCCACGTCCAGGTCGCCATAGTCCGCCAGCGCCGATTCCAGCCGCACGCCGACGGCGGACGCCACGGCGCCCAGCCGGTCCTCGAAGCTCACGACGGGTCGAGCGGCGTCGTCCCGGCGGGACGGCCGCCCTCGTCGAGCGTGATCGCGGCCACCTTCTCCTCCGCCTCCTTGAGCTTGGTCTCGCAGCGCGCCTTCAGCGCCGCGCCCCGCTCGTAGAGCTGGATCGACTTCTCCAGCTCGACCTCGCCCGACTCGAGCTGCGCCACGACCGCCTCCAGCGCCCGCATCGCTTCCTCGAAGGACATCTCCTCGACCGGTGTCTCCTCGCTCATCGCGCCTCTTCCATCAGTACCGCAAGATGGGCCGCGACCCCCGCGCCCAGCGACGAAAGATCATAGCCGCCCTCCAGTGTCGAGACCACGCGCCCCTCGCAGACTTCTCGTGCCACGCCGCAGAGCGCCCGCGTCACCCAGGTGAAATCGGCGGTCTCCCACTGCAGTTCCGCCAACGGATCGTCCGCCGCGGCGTCGAACCCTGCCGAGATCACGATCAGCTCCGGCGCGAAGGCGCGCAGGGCCGGCAGCACGTGCTCGTCGTAGGCCGCGCGCATCTCCGCGCCGCCGCTGCCCGGCGCCAGCGGCACGTTCACGATCTGCCCGTGCGCGCCGCGTTCCGACGCCGCCCCGGTGCCGGGATAGAGTGGCATCTGGTGGGTCGAGGCGAACATCGCCCGGCGCTCGTCCCACAGCAGATCCTGTGTGCCGTTGCCGTGATGCACATCGAAATCCACCACGGCCACCCGGTCCAGCCCGTGATGGTCGAGCGCCCGCTTCGCCGCGATCGCGGCATTGCCGAACAGGCAGAACCCCATCGCCGTCTCCCGCTCGGCATGGTGGCCCGGCGGCCGGCAGCCGACGAAGGCGTTGACCGCCTCGCCCGACAGCACCGCGTCGACCGCCGCCACGCAGCCGCCCACGCCGCGCCGCGCCGCCTTCAGCGATCCCGGCGACAGCGTGGTGTCCGCGTCGAGCTGGCGCCGCCCCGACACCGGCACCGCCCCGGCGATCCGGTCGAGATAGGCCGGGGGGTGACAGCGCAGGATCTCCGCGTCCTCGCCCAGCGGCGCGTCCCTCTGGTCGAGATCGGCAAACGCCTCGTCCGACAACGCCCAGGCGATCGCCCGCAGGCGGTCCGACCGTTCGGGATGGCCATAGGGCGTGAGATGCGACAGGCATTCGTCGTGCGAGAAATACAGCGTCATGGCCGCGACGCTACCGCGCCCGGACGGGGCAGCGCAAACCGGCGACTCTTTGGTCCCGGAAATATCCTCGCCGAAGGCGACACCGGGCCCGCCGCAGGCGGGGCCGGCGAAAGATCGCATGCCGCGCGCCCGCGCGGCGCCGCCGGATCAGTCGCAGACCAGCATGTAGCCCGCGCCCCGCACCGTCTGCAGGTAGCGGGGCTGTTTCGGATCGGCCTCGATCTTGCGGCGCAGGCGGGTGATCTGCACGTCGACCGCGCGCTCCTGCGCACCGCCGCCGTCCGGGCCGCCGCCGCGGCCCAGGTCCTCGACCAGCTGCGCCCGGCCGACCACCTCGCCCGGCCGGGCCGAGAAGATCTTCATCAGCATCGATTCCGTCGCCGTCAGCCGCACGGGGGCCTCGCCGTTCCACATCTCGCCGTTCTCCACGTCGTAGCGCACGCCGCCCAGATGCAGCATCTTCGGTCCCACCGACTGCGCGGGATGCGGCACGCGCCGCAGGATCGCGTTGATCCGCAGCAGCAGCTCCTTCGGCTCGAAGGGTTTCGACAGGTAATCGTCCGCCCCGGCCTCGAGCCCGTTGATCCGGTCGCCGGTCTCGCCCTTCGCCGTAAGCAACAGGATCGGGACGTCCAGCGTCTCGCGCAGGGCGGTGGTAAAGGCGATGCCGTCCTCGCCCGGCATCATCACGTCCAGCACGATCATGTCGAAGTCCAACCCCGCCAGAAGCCGCCGCGCATGCGCCGCGTCCTTGGCCGCCGACACGTAGAAACCCTGCCGCTGCAGGAACCGCTTGAGAAGCTCGCGGATGCGCGCGTCGTCGTCCACGATCAGCAGATGCGCCTCGGCGCCCTCGCTCATTCGATATCCTCCTCGATCCGACGGAACAGCCGGCGCAGTTCGGGATCCATCATCTGCTCAAGCACCGCGCGGAACCCGGCCACCGCCTCGGGCCCGGCGGCCCGATAGGCGGCGCGCATCCGCCGGCCCTGCACCTCGGCCAGTTCCCGCTCCAGCGCCGCGCCGGCCTCGGTCAGGTAGAGATGCCGCTCGCGCCGGTCGCGCCGCCCGACCCGCGCCTCGACCAGACCGTCGGCCATCATCGTCCGCAGCACCCGGTTCAGCGATTGCTTGGTGACGCCCAGGATCGTCAACAGGTTGTTCACCGTGCTGCCCGGCTCGCGATGGATGAAATGGATCGCACGGTGATGCGCGCGGCCATAGCCGTGCTCGGCGAGGATCCGGTCGGGATCGGCGGTAAAGCCGCGATAGGCGAAGAACATCGCCTCGATCCCCTTGCGCAGCTGTGCGTCGGTCAGGAACAGCAGGCTTTCGCCCCCCGGACCACCGACTCTGCCGTTCTCGGCCATGCCGTCTCCGTTCTGCTCACGTTTTGAGCGACTTTATGTCAGCTTTATTGACATTCCAACAGGCGAGTGTTAGCCGCATTTCGGTTTTGGCGTAACTTTATGTCCGATCCGGACGTATTGTACGCAACTTCTGCAAATTCAGGACGGAGGCCGAGGATGGCTGGCGCTTACGACGACCGCGACGGGAAAATCTGGATGGACGGCCAGTTGGTCGAGTGGCGCGATGCGAACGTGCACATCCTGACCCATGCGCTGCACTATGCCTCCTCGGTATTCGAGGGCGAGCGCGCCTATGGCGGCCGCATTTTCGAATCGCGCAAGCACTCAGAACGCCTGCGCGGCTCGGCCGAGATGATCGACTTCGAGATCCCCTATTCCGTCGACGAGATCGAAACCGCCAAGCAGCAGGTGCTCGAGGCGAATGGATTCTCCGACGCCTATGTGCGCGCCGTCGCCTGGCGCGGCGCGGGTGAGGACATGGGCGTCGCCTCTGCGCGCAACCCGGTGCGGATGGCCGTCGCGGCT
This sequence comes from Tranquillimonas rosea, assembly GCF_900111315.1. Lineage (GTDB taxonomy): Bacteria > Pseudomonadota > Alphaproteobacteria > Rhodobacterales > Rhodobacteraceae > Tranquillimonas > Tranquillimonas rosea. Next base: position 344,926 of record NZ_FOGU01000005.1, on the reverse strand, counting down.
TGGGAATGGGGCGCCTATTACGGCGATGCCAAGATGAAGGGCGCCAAGCTCGACATCTCCAAGTGGAAACGCCCCTCGCCCGAGACGATCCCGTCGGCCGCCAAGGCCGCGGGTCTCTACATGATCTGCACAATGTCCAAGCACTCCGCCGAGGCGAAAGGCTGCGGCGACGCGCTGATGTTCGACTATCGCGGCTACGTGGCCGAGGCGACCGGCGCGAACATCTTCTTCGTCAAGGACGGAGAGGTGCACACCCCGCTGCCGGATTGCTTCCTGAACGGAATCACCCGGCAGACGGTGATCGGCATGCTGAAGGAGCGCGGCATCGCCGTGCACGAGCGCCACATCATGCCCGAAGAGCTCGAGGGCTTCGAGCAGTGCTGGCTCACCGGCACGGCGGCCGAGGTCACACCGGTCGGGCAGATCGGCGACTACAGCTTCGAGGTCGGCGAGATGGCCCGCGACATCGCGAAGAGCTACGAGGAGCTCGTGCGGCGCTGAGGCGCCGCACCCGAGCCCGTCAGGCGAACCGCTCGATCGCCATATAGGCCTTGGCCCGGCCCGGACCGCGCTCCTTGGGCTGGCGGCGCAGGATGTCGATGGCCCGGTGCGGGCCATGCATACGCAGACGGCGCTCCAGGTCGAGGTAGCGCGCGTGCCGGACGCTGTCGGACGGGCGGTTCTTGTCGAGGATGTGGCGGTGCATCGTGTCCTCCTGTGGTTGTCCTGGATGTGTCCCGGAAACTACCACAGGCGGGCCACGGTTTCACCTCGAGTCGGCCCGGCGCTCAGCCCGGCGGAGTCATGCCGCGCCGCGCCCGGCCCCGCTCGATCCCCAGCTTGCGCTCGCGCCAGATGATGAGGCCACCGGCCGCCACCACCAGCGCAACGCCTGCATACATCCGGGGCGTCGGCAGTTCGGCGAACACGACATAGCCGATTGCCACCGCCAGGATGATCGAGGCATAGTCGATCGGCGCCACCAGCGAGGCGTCGCCATACCGGTAGGCCGAGGTCAGGCAGATCTGCCCCACCCCGCCGATAAGCCCAGCCACGACCAGAAGCGTGGTCATCCCCACACCGGGATAGGTCCACGGAAAGAACGGCGCGCTCACCAGCGACAGCACGCTGGCGGTGACCGAGAACCAGAACACCACGGACGAGATCGTCTCGCCGCTCGACACCATGCGGCGGATCTGGATCTGCGCCAGCGCCGCGCAGGTGGCCGATCCAAGCACCAGCATCGCCCCGAGGGCGGCGCGGGCGCCAGCCTCGCCCTCGTCCAGCATGGTCAGCCGCCCCGACAGCACGATCAGCACCCCGGTCAGCCCCATCGCCACCGCCGTGATCCGGAACCAGCGCAGCCGCTCGCCCAGGAACAGCGCGGCAAAGACCACCACCAGGAGCGGCGCGGCATAGTTGATCGCCTGCACCTCGGCCAGCGGCAGGTAGGCCAGCCCCGCGAACATCAGCCCCATCGCCATCGACCCCACCGTGCCGCGCCAGGCGTGCCCCACCGGATAGGCCGTCTTGAGCCCCGTCCGCAGATGGCCCGTCGCCGCCAGCCAGACCAGGATCACCGGGATCGCAAAGAACGAGCGGAAGAACACCGCCTGCCCCGCCGGCACGACCTCCGAGGCGGCCTTGACGATGGCCTGCATCCCCACGAACAGCGTGACAGAGACGAGTTTCAGGGCGATGGCGAGACCGGGCCGCATCGTTACTCCGGGGAAAAGGGCAGGTACGCGGCCGGCTTACACCCTTAGCCCGGCAGCCGCCAGCGTGTCGGGCACCGTGGCAAAGTCCCGCCCGTGGGCGACCCGCACGCCCAGCCGGCGGATCTCGGCGATCGCCGCGCGGCTGCGGTCGTCGGGCCCCGGCCCCGGCTCGCGCAGGATCACCCCCGCGATCCGCCCGCCATGGCGCAGGCAGGCCTGCAGATAGACCTCCGCGTCCTTCTGCCCGGTATCCCCGATCAGCACGAAGGGCAGGTCCGGGTTCGCCGCCATGATCCGGTCGATCGCCGATCCCTTGTGGTCGCCGTGCCCCGAGGCGAAGAAGCCGCCCTCGCTGAGGCCCAGGTCGCGCAGGAACATCGGCCCGCGCTGCAGCCCCGCCCGCGCGAACACCTTCTCGAGGAAGGCATGCAGGTTCCACGGCGACGAGCTGACGTAATAGACCGGGTTGCGGCCGTGGTCGCTCAGGTAATCCATCAGCACCACCGCGTCGGGAAAGACCCGCCGAGTCAGCGCCGAGCCGGTGAAGGTGGTCCACAGGTTGCGGGCGATGGAATAGGCGCCGGTCTCCATCATCGTGTCGTCGATGTCGGAAATCACGCCCAGCCGCGCCGCCGGGTCCGGCACGCGCACCGGGAACGGCGCGGCGACCTCGGGATGCGCCGGCAGCCGCACCTCGACCGAGACCCAGCCCGGCGAGACGTCCTCGCGCGGCACCTCCATCCAGAGATAGCCCTCGTCGTCGCTCTCGGCCCGGACCCCCCGCGCCTCGGCCGCGACATGGCGCACCTCGTCGGTCAGGAACAGCGACACCATCTGCCGCAGGTTGCGCCAGCGACTCGCCTCCGGCGCGGGCGAGGTGCGGCGGAGCGCCGTCAGCACCCGCCCCCGCAGCACCAGCTTCTCGGGCGTGGCAAAGCCCCGATAGGCCTCAAGCACCGGAACCTCCCCCGGCGCGCGGTTCGGAAACAGCCGCTCGAACACCCGCTCCACCGCCAGCGCGGCCTTCAGCGCCGGCCGTCTCATGCCGCCTCCAGCCGCAGCGCCGCCCAGCGCGCCGCGTCCGCCACCGCCGGATCGGCATCCCCGGTCAGCCCCTGGGCCACGGGCCGCAGCCGCGCCGCGCCGGAATTGCCGATCGCGTAGAGCACGTTGCGCACCATGCGGTCGCGCCCGATCCGCTTGATCGGAGAGCCAGAGAACCGCGCCCGGAACCCCGCATCGTCCAGCGCGGCCAGCTCTTCCAGCGGCGGCGCGCGCAGGTCGTCGCGCGCGGCATAGCGGGTCTCGCGGGCCTCGGCTGCGAACTTGTTCCAGGGGCAGACCGCAAGGCAATCGTCGCAGCCGTAGATCCGGTTTCCCATCTTGCCGCGCAATGCCTCGTCCACCGGCCCGCGATGCTCGATCGTCAGGTACGAGATGCAGCGCCGCGCATCGAGCTGGAACGGGGCCGGAAACGCATCCGTCGGGCACACGTCCAGGCACCGCGTGCACGAGCCGCAATGCTCCCCCTCCGCCGGGTCCGGCGGCAGCTCCACGGTGGTGAAGATCGCGCCGAGGAACACCCAGTTGCCAATGCCCCGGCCCAGCAGGTTGGTATGCTTGCCCTGCCAGCCCAGACCGGCGGCCTGTGCGAGCGGCTTCTCCATCACCGGCGCGGTATCGACGAAGACCTTGATCTCCGCCTCCGGGCACTGCTCCAGCAGCCAGCGGCCCACCCGCTTCAGCCGCTTCTTCACGAGGTCGTGGTAATCCTTGCCCTGGGCATAGACACTGACCGCGCCCCGCTCGCGCTGGCCGAGCACCGCCAGCGGATCGCGCTCGGGGGTATAGGACTCGGCCAGCATCACCACCGACCGCGCCGCGGGCCACAGCGCCGCCGGGTCGCCACGCCAGCCCATCCGCTCGGCCATCCACTGCATCTGCCCGTGTCGTCCCGCCCCGACGAACGCCTCCAGCCGCCCCGCGGCCTGGGGGACGGCATCGGGCGTGGTCACGCCCATCGCCGCGAACCCGGCCTGCCGGGCCTCGGCGTCGAGCCGCGCTTTCAGGTCGGCGCTCACACGGCCTCCTTCTTCTGTCCTCAAGTATCCTCGGGGGTGAATTGGGCGTCAGCCCAAGAGGGGGCGGACAGCCCCCTCGGCCCCCGCGTCAGAAATCCAGGTCGGCGTAATGCGGCGGCGGCACGAAGCTCGGGATGTGGTCGGCCAGAAGAGAGCGGAACGCCGGCCGCGACTTGATCTTGGCGTACCAGTCCTTGACCTGCTCGCTGCGGTTCCAGTCCACATCGCTGATGTAGTCGAGGCACGAGAAATGCGCCGCGGCGGTGAAATCCGCCAGCGTCATCTGGTCGCCCGCCAGCCAGCGCCGCTGGTCCAGCAGCCACCCCATGTAGTCCAGGTGGAACTTGATCGCCTTGGCGCCGGCCTTGACGTTCGACGAATTCGGCGTGCCGAGACCCATGACCTTCTTGTTCACCCGCTCGTAGAGCAGTTTCGACGTCACTTCGGTGTGGAACTTGTCGTCGAACCACGCCACCAGCCGCCGCGTCTCGTAGCGGCCCTCGGGCGTCGCCGGCAGCAGCGGCGGCTCGGGGTGCATCTCCTCGACGTATTCGCAGATTGCGTTCGACTCGGCCATCGTCATGCCGTTCATCTTCAGCACCGGCACCTTGCCGGCGGGATTGCGGCGCAGAAAGTCGCCGTCCTGCTCCCAGTAGCGCTCCTCGACAAGCTCGACCTCCAGCCGCTTCTCGGCGAGGCTCAGACGCACCTTTCGGCAGAACGGGGACAGGGGAACGTGAAACAGACGGATCATGTGCAATGGCGGCCGGTATGTGGGATATCGCGCCCTGCATGACGCGTCGGGCTCTCTAATTCAACTCTCGAAGCAGTCGTCGCGCCCGTCGGCGGCGATCGTGGCCGCGCCGCTGCGGATCGAGGCGGCGCGCTCACGCAGGAAGCCGCTGGGTTGCGCGGCGGACCGCTCCTTGGGGTTCGGCAGGACGGCGGCCAGCGCGGCGGCCTGCGCCGCCGTCAGTTGATCGGGGGTAACGCCGAAAGCGTCATGCGCGGCGGCGTCGATGCCGAACACGCCCTCGCCGAACTCGGCGACGTTCAGATAGACCTCGAGGATACGTCGCTTGGACCACACCGCTTCGACCGCCGGGGTGATCAGCGCCTCCAGCGCCTTGCGCGGCCAGCTCCGCCCCTGCCAGAGAAACACGTTCTTCACGGTCTGCTGGCTGATGGTCGAGGCGCCCCGGTTCGCGCCCTCTTCCAGCGCGGCGCGGATCGCGCCCATGTCGAATCCCCAGTGCAGGCAGTAATCGGCATCCTCGGCGGCAACGGCGGCGCGCGCCATCACCGGCGCGATCCCCGACATCGGCACCCATTCGTGGTCGATGCCGCCCAGCCGGCGCGACTCGGCCGCCATATAGGGCGTCGTCGGCGGATTGATGACGACATAGGCGAGGATCCACAGGGTCAGGATCGCCACCGCGCCCAGCACGCCGCGCAGCGCCCAGCGGCGCAGCACGCGCAGGGGTTGCAGGCGGCGGCGCGGCGTCCGCGCGTCGGATTTGGTCGACCGTTTCGGCATGTGCCGCAATCTACAGGCCGCCGCGCCGCCGCAAAAGCGCTCCCTTGCGGCAGATGCGCGAAACGGCGCGTCGCGGCAACACCCCCCTCAGGGGCTTCGGTGGCGCAACGAAAAACGCCCGGCGGGGACCGCCGGGCGCAATGCTGTCGTGTGGCGCGCCGGCAGCGGCGGGTTACTCCGCCGGGACCGCGATCTTGCTGTCGCCGATCGGATGCTCGAGCTTGCCGATCATCTCGGTCGGGACGATCTGCAGGAAATTGCCCAGCTCCACGTCCCAGTGCTGCAGGAGGTCGGCGGCCTTGCGGCTGCCGGTTTCGGCGAGGTGGCGCTCGATCAGGCCCTTCAGCTCTTCTTCCCAGTAGGCCTCGGTCACCGGGCCGACGACCAGCGTCTCGCCGTTCATCAGCGTCTTGGCGCGCCCCTCGGGGTCATAGAGATAGGCCATCCCGCCGGTCATCCCGGCGCCGAAATTCGCTCCGATCGAGCCCAGGATCACGGCGACGCCGCCGGTCATGTACTCGCACCCGTTCGAGCCGCAGCCCTCGACCACCGTATGCGCGCCCGAGTTCCGGACCGCGAAGCGTTCGCCCGCGCGGCCGGCGGCGAAGAGATAGCCGAAGGTCGCGCCGTACAGCACGGTGTTGCCGATGATCGTGTTCTCGGACGCCACCAGCGGGCTCGCCATCGGCGGCCGGACGACGACCGTGCCGCCGGACAGGCCCTTGGCGACATAGTCGTTCGCATCGCCCGAGACCTCCAGCTTGACGCCCGGCGCCAGGAACGCGCCCAGCGACTGCCCGGCGCTGCCCGTGAGCTTCACGTGCAGGTGGTCTGGCTGCAGCTTGTTGCGCATGCCGAAGCGCTTGACGATGTGGCTCGACGTGCGCGTGCCGATGGTGCGGTAGGTGTTCCGCACGGCATAGGACAGCTGCATCTTCTCGCCGTCGTCGAGGAACCGCTGCGCGTCGCGCACGATCTCGGCATCCAGCGTGTCCAGCACCTCGTTCCTGCCGCGGTCGCGGTCGTAGCGGGTGCGCTCGGCGCCGTCGACGGTGATCAGCAGCGGGTTCAGGTCCAGGTCGTCCAGATGCGCCGAGCCGCGGCTCACCTGGCTCAGCAGGTCGGCCCGGCCGATCACCTCGTCCAGCGACCGCGCGCCGATCCGGGCGAGGATCTCGCGCACTTCCTGGGCGTAGAAGGTGATCAGGTTCACCACCTTGTCGGCGTTGCCTGTGAACTTGTCCCGCAGGCTCTCGTCCTGGGTGCAGACGCCCACCGGGCAGGTGTTCGACTGGCACTGGCGAACCATGATGCAGCCCATCGAGATCAGCGCGGCGGTGCCGATGCCGAACTCTTCCGCGCCCAGCATCGCCGCCATCACGATGTCGCGGCCGGTGCGCAGGCCGCCATCGGTCCTGAGCGTCACGCGCGACCGCAGGTTGTTCATCGACAGCACCTGGTGCGCCTCTGTCAGGCCCATCTCCCACGGCAGGCCGGCATACTTGATCGAGGTCGCCGGAGACGCCCCCGTGCCGCCGTTATGCCCCGAGATCAGGATGACGTCGGCCTTCGCCTTCGCCACGCCCGCCGCGATGGTGCCGACGCCCGAGGACGCCACCAGCTTGACCGTCACCTTGGCGCGCGGGTTGATCTGCTTGAGGTCGTAGATCAGCTGCGCGAGGTCCTCGATCGAGTAGATGTCGTGGTGCGGCGGCGGCGAGATCAGCGTCACCCCCGGCGTCGAGTGGCGGAGCTTCGCGATCAGCTCGGTCACCTTCATCCCCGGCAGCTGCCCGCCCTCGCCCGGCTTGGCGCCCTGGGCGACCTTGATCTCCAGCTCTTCGCACTGGTTCAGGTACTCGGCCGTCACGCCGAACCGGCCAGAGGCGACCTGCTTGATCTTGGCCGACGGGTTGTCGCCGTTCGGCTCGGGGTGGAAGTGCTTGGGATCCTCGCCGCCCTCGCCCGAGTCCGACTTGGCGCCGATCCGGTTCATGGCGACGTTCAGGGTCTTGTGCGCCTCGGGCGACAGCGCCCCCAGCGACATCCCCGGCGTGACGAAGCGCTTGCGGATCGAGGTGATGCTCTCGACCTCTTCCAGCGGCACGGCCTCGCTCATCGGCTTGAAGTCCATCAGGTCGCGCAGATGGATCGGCGGGTTCGCCTGCATCTTGGCCGAGTACTGCTTCCACAGTTCGTAGGACGACTTGTTGCACGCCGCCTGCAGCATGTGCATCGACTGCGCTTCCCAGGCGTGCTTTTCGCCCGAGCGGCGGTACTTGTAGAAGCCGCCGATCGGCAGCACGTCCTGCCCCCCGCGGAAGCCCTGCTTGTGCACCGCCTCCAGCTTGCGCTGGATGCCGATGACACCGATCCCCGAGATGCGGCTGGGCATGCCGGGGAAATACTCGGCCACCATCGCCCGGCTCAGGCCGACGGATTCGAAGTTGATGCCGCCGCGATAGGACGAGATCACCGAGATCCCCATCTTCGACATGATCTTGAGGATACCCAGGTCGATCGCCTTGCGGAACCGCGCGACTGCCTCGGTCAACGAGCAGTCCAACAGTCCCCGCTCGATCCGGTCGGCCAGCGAGTCCTCGGCGAGATAGGCGTTCACCACCGTCGCCCCGCACGAGATCAGGACCGCGAAATAATGCGGGTCGATGCACTCGGCCGAGCGCACGTTGAGGCTGCAGAAGGTCCGCAGTCCCTTGCGCGTCAGCCAGGAATGGACGGCCGAGGTCGCCAGGATCATCGGCATGGCGATCTTGTCCTCGCCCTGCTGATGATCCGTCAGCACGATGTGCCCGGCGCCCGAGCGCACGGCATCCTCCGCCTCCGAGCGGATGCGCTTCAGCCCCTCGATCAGCGCGCGCTGGCCGGCGCCCACCGGGAAGGTGCAGTCGATCTCGACCATCGGCGCGTTGAAGTTCTCGACCAGCGTCTCGAACTGCGCGTTGCCCACGAACGGACTGTCCAGCACCAGGATCTCGGTCTGCGCCGAGGATTCGTCGAGCACGTTCTTGAGGTTGCCGAACCGGGTCTTGAGCGACATCACCCGGAACTCGCGCAGCGAGTCGATCGGCGGGTTCGTCACCTGGCTGAAGTTCTGCCGGAAGAAATGGCTCAGCGGGCGGTACTTTTCGGACAGCACGGCCGAGGGCGTGTCGTCGCCCATCGAACCGATCGCCTCCTTGCCGTCCTCGGCCATGGGCGCGAGGATCTGTTCCAGCTCTTCCACCGAGTAACCTGCGGCGATCTGGCGGCGGCGCAGTTCGGCGCCCGTGAACATCGGCGTCTCGTTCACGGCGGCCAGGGCTTCGTCCAGTTCGGTGATCTTGCCAACCCACTCGCCGAAGGGCTGGCTGGCGGACAACTTGTCCTTGATCTCGACATCATGGAACAGCTGGCCTTCCTTCATGTCGATGGCCAGCATCTGCCCCGGTCCCAGCGCGCCCTTCTCGACGACCGTGGCCTCGTCCACGGGCACCATGCCCGCCTCGGACCCCGCGATCACCAGGCCATCGCCCGTCACGACGTACCGCATCGGCCGCAGGCCGTTACGGTCGAGCCCGGCGCAGACCCAGCGTCCGTCGGTCATCGCCAGGGCGGCGGGGCCGTCCCACGGTTCCATCACCGAGTTGCAGTAGGAATACATATCGCGCCACGCCTCGGGCAGCTCCTCGGCCTGCTTCGACCAGGACTCCGGCACCAGCATGGTCTTGGCCATCGGCGCGTTGCGGCCCGCGCGCACCAGCACCTCGAACACTGCGTCCAGCGCGGCCGAATCCGACGAGCCGCTGGCGACGATCGGCTTGATGTCGTCCGCCAGGTCACCGAACGCGGACGAGGCCATGCGGATCTCGTGGCTCTTCATCCAGTTCAGGTTGCCCTTGAGCGTGTTGATCTCGCCGTTGTGCGCCAGCATGCGGAAGGGCTGCGCCAGCCACCATTGCGGGAAGGTGTTGGTCGAATAGCGCTGGTGATAGATCGCGAAGGCGCTCTCGAACCGCTCGTCCTTCAGATCGGGATAGAACTCGGCCACCTGCTCGGCCAGCATCATGCCCTTGTAGATGATCGACCGGCAGGACAGCGACGCCAGGTACAGCTGCTGCACGCCTGCGGCGGCGGCGGCCTTCTCGATCCGGCGGCGGATGACGTAGAGTTCACGCTCGAACGTCTCCTCGTCCACACCCTTCGAGTTCGAGATCAGGATCTGCTCGATCTCGGGCCGGGTCGCGTTCGCCTTCTCGCCCAGGCAGGTCACGTCGACGGGGACGTGACGCCAGCCATAGATATAGTAGCCCAGCTTCAGCACTTCGGTCTCGACGATCGTGCGGCAGGTCTCCTGCGCGCCGAAATCGGTGCGCGGCAGGAACACCTGCCCCACGGCCATCAGCTGATCCTCGTAGGGCGCATGGCCGGTGCGTTTAATCTGGTCGTAGAAGAACTTGGCGGGGATCTGGACATGGATGCCCGCCCCGTCGCCGGTCTTGCCGTCGGCGTCGACCGCGCCGCGGTGCCAGATCGCCTTCAGCGCGTCGATGCCGTTCTGCACGACGCGGCGCGACGGCTGCCCGTCGATGCTGACGACAAAGCCCACGCCGCAGGACGCGTGTTCGTCCTCGGGGTTATAGAGCCCGTGTTCGGCCATGTAGGCCCGCTTGGCTTCCTCTTCGGCGACCCAGGCGGCGTCGTACTTGGTCATGTCGGTCATCCTTTGCTAACCGGACGGGTCAGTAATGCTGTCCTACCCGCCGGGTTCCGGTGACTGGGGCGGCACAAATCGTATGCCGCCCTGTGCTCCCTTTGTGCACACCCTGTGCACGTAATGTGACTCACTCCGCGGCGACCTGCGCCGGCTCGCCGATCTGCGCCATGATCGCCTCGGCGGCCTCGCGGCCGTCGCGGATCGCCCAGACCACCAGGCTCGCACCGCGCTGGATGTCGCCGCAGGCATAGACGCCGGGAAGGCTCGTCTCGTGGGTGCGGAAATCGGCCTTCACGGTGCCCCAGCGGGTCACTTCCAGCCCGTCGACGCCCCACAGCTTCGGCAGATCCTCGGGCTCGAAGCCCAGCGCCTTGATGACCAGGTCGGCATCCTCGGTGTAGTCCGATCCATCGATCAGCTCGGGCACCTGCCGGCCGGTCGCGTCGGGCTGGCCCAGGCGCATCTTCTGCACCATCACGCCCGCGACGGTATCGCCGGTAAAGCCCTTGGGCGCGGACAGCCACACGAACTCGACGCCCTCGTCCTCGGCGTTGGCGACCTCGCGCTGGCTGCCGGGCATGTTGTGGCGGTCGCGGCGATACAGGCATTTCACGCTCTTGGCGCCCTGCCGCACGGCGGTCCGCACGCAGTCCATCGCCGTGTCGCCGCCGCCGATGACGACGACATTCTTGCCCTCGGCGTTCAGCTCGCCCGACTCGTATTCCGGCACGTCGTCGCCAAATCCCTTGCGGTTCGAGGCCGTGAGATAGTCGATCGCGCGGACGATGCCCGCCGCGCCGACGCCGGGCGCCTGCAGGTCGCGCGTCTTGTAGACGCCGGTGGCGATCAGCACGGCATCATGTGCGCCGCGCAGCTCCTCGAACGAGATGTCGACGCCCACGTCGCAGTTCAGGCGGAAGGTCACGCCTCCGTCCTCGAGCTGGTCGATCCGCTTCATCACGACATCCTTCTCCAGCTTGAAGCCGGGGATGCCGTAGGTCATCAGCCCGCCCGCGCGGTCGTATCGGTCATAGACAGTGACCTGCACGCCCTCGCGGCGCAGCATGTCGGCCGCCGCCAGCCCACCGGGGCCGGCGCCGATGATGCCGACGCTTTCCGAGCGCTCGAACGACGGGCGGATCGGCTTGACCCAGCCCTCGTCCCAGGCGGTGTCGGTGATGTACTTCTCGACCTGCCCGATCGTCACCGTGCCGTGGCCGGACTGCTCGATCACGCAGTTGCCCTCGCACAGGCGGTCCTGCGGGCAGATGCGGCCGCAGATCTCGGGGAAGGTGTTGGTCTGCTGGCTGACCTCGTAGGCCTCCTGCAGCCGGCCCTCGGCGGTGAGCTTGAGCCAGTCGGGGATGTTGTTGTGCAACGGACAATGGGTCTGGCAGTACGGCACGCCGCACTGGCTGCAACGGCCGGCCTGGTCACCGGCCTGATCGTCCGCGAACTCGGCATAAATTTCGTCGAAATCCCGGTTGCGCAGATCCGGCGGCCTCTTGTCCGGCATCTCGCGCGGGACAGAGACAAACTTCAACATCTTCTGAGACGCCATGTCCCGATCTCCCTAGCTGGCGGAGGCCCCCAAATACCCGGCTTGGGGACGAAATAAAAGTCACAACTACTGACCTAGTTGACGATTTTCCTCAAACACCGCTCATGCATTTGGAATATTTCACCCGAAACTAGGTCCGTTCCGGTCTCAATTAGGTGCTTTTCATTCAAAATCCGGGCGCTAGGGTGGCGCCAAACCTCGCGCGAAAGGTGTCTCGATGCCGTTGCTGCATCTTCTGCTGGTGGCCGTCATTCAGGGGCTCACCGAGTTTCTTCCGATCTCATCATCCGGACACCTGATTCTCCTTCCTCAGCTGACGGGGCTCGCAGACCAGGGCCAGACGATCGACGTCGCCGTTCACGTGGGCACGCTCGGGGCGGTGATCCTCTACTTCCGAAGCGACGTCGCGCGGGCCCTCGCCGGCATCCCTGAACTGCTGCGCGGCCGCGTCCAAAGCCAGGGCGGCTGGCTGGCTCTGTGCCTCGTCATCGCGACGATTCCGGTCGTGCTTCTCGGACTGGTTATTAACATCACGGGGCTGAGCGACATGATGCGCTCGACCGCGGTGATCGGCTGGACCATGCTGATCTTCGGCGTCGTGCTCTACTGGGCAGACCACGCCGGCCGACTGGAACGCACCGCCGACCAGTGGACGCTGCGCCACGCGCTGACGATGGGGCTGTGGCAGGCAGTCGCCCTGATTCCCGGCACCTCGCGCTCGGGGATCACGATCTCGGCGGCGCGGTATCTGGGCTACAAGCGGCACGATGGCGCGCGCCTGGCCATGCTGATGTCGATACCGACGATCATGGCCTCGGGCCTGCTGCTGGGGGCCGAAGTCGTGATGGACGCCGACGCGACCCTGGCGCGGGACGCGGCCATCGGCGCGCTGTTCGCCTTCGTCTCGGCGCTGCTGGCGCTGCACCTGATGATGCGGCTGACGCGGGTGGTCAGCTTCACGCCCTACGTGATCTACCGCGTCGTGCTGGGGATCGTCCTGCTGGCGATTGCTTATACCTAGGAGCGGGTCCGGCGGAAGTTCTTCGCCGAATCCTTGATCGCCGCGTACTGCCCGCCGGGACGGAAGCGCCACAGGTACTCAGGCAGCACCGCCTCCATCGCGGTGGCGTCGATGCCAAGCTCCTTCAGGCCCGGATACTGGCCCGACGGCACGTTGTCGACCCGCAGGTTGGCCACCTGGTCGCGCGTCAGCGGACCGGTCACCAGCCCCCCGGTCGCCTTGGTGATGCCGTCGAACCCGCGCCCCATCAACGACGCGACGCCGAAGGGCACGTTCACGACCATCCGGCGCTTCTGGATCAACTGCAGCATCTCGACCATCAGCTCGCGGAACGTCTGCACGTCGGGGCCGCCGAGTTCGTAGATGCCCGGACCGGCCTGTCCCAGCACGCCCATGACGGCCGCGCGCGCGACGTCGTCGGCATAGACCGGCTGGAACCGCGTCTTGGCGCCGACGACCGGCAGGACGGGCGAGAGCCGGGTCATGCCCGCGAAGCGGTTGAAGAAATCGTCCTCGGGTCCGAACACGATCGAGGGCCGCAGGATCATCGCATCGGGAAAGGCGTCGAGCACGGCCTGCTCGCCCGCGGCCTTGGTGCGGGCGTATTCCGACGGGCTGTTCTCGTCGGCGCCGATGGCGGAAAGCTGTACCAGCCGCGGCACGCCCTCGTTGGCGCAGGCCCGCGCGATCCGGGCAGCGCCCTGCGACTGCACCGCCTCGAAGGTCTGGCGACGACGCTCGGCCAGGATGCCGACACAGTTGACGACAGCATCCGACCCGCCGACGACCGAATTGACGGAATCATCGTCGCGGACATTGCAGAACACGGGCTCGACCTGACCGACCACACCGTAGGTGCGCACGAATCCCGCTTCGTGCGGATGGCGAACGGCGACGCGCACGCGCCAGTCCTGCTGGGCCATGCGACGGGCGATATACCGCCCGACGAAGCCGGAACCGCCATAGATCGTGACGAGCTTAGACATGTGTCGGATCCCCTTCTCGGCTGTTCAGGTCTTATCGACCGGCCCGATTGCAGACAAGGCGCGAATCCCCGTTGACACCCCCTGACAGGGCCTTTATCAGCCCGCCACGCACACCGGCCCAGGTGGCGGAATTGGTAGACGCGCTAGCTTCAGGTGCTAGTGTCCGTATGGACGTGGTGGTTCGAGTCCACTCCTGGGCACCAATGTGCAATCAAAAAGGCCCTCGAAAACTTAAGTTTTCGAGGGCCTTTTTCTTGCCTGTCTTCGGGCACATGACAGCCTAGACCCGCTTCCAGACCCGACCGGATGCTGAAAAGATTCTTCCACCGGGCAGACGATAAATCCCTGCGCATATTGCAATTCATCTGCCGAGTAGCCATCTCTGGGATGCTTACGTCTTTTGCTCGACCCTCTGTCTCCGCTTCGTCGGCCTCAGTTGACTGATCGAAACTGACACGGCCAATGCCGTCGCATTCCGCGGACGGCGCAACAACTGGAGATAACGGTATGGCTACTGGCACCGTGAAATGGTTCAATTCCACCAAAGGCTTCGGCTTCATCGAGCCGGAATCCGGCGGCAAGGACGTGTTCGTCCACATCTCGGCCGTCGAGCGGTCGGGCCTCTCTGAACTCAAGGACAACCAGAAGGTGACCTTCGAGATCGAGAACGGCCGCGACGGCCGTCAGTCCGCGACGAACCTCGAACTCGCGTGATCTAATGCCGGCAGCGGGCGTTCCGACGTCCCCTGCCGGATACGAAGCTCGACGGAGCGCGGCTTTCGCGCTCCGGCCTCTTGCCGCCCAAGGCGGCCGAGATGATCCATAAAGGTGGTCCCATGAGTTCGAAGAAATCTGTTCCGGGCCCGTCGAAATCGGAGACGCGCGCCGAACAGACGACGGCGATCGCGACCGAGATCATCGACCGTGAAGCCAGCGAGCGCGCCAAGAAGACCGAGCGCCTGCGAGCCGCCCGGCTTCAACGGGATGCCGAGATCCGCGAAGACGCGGCGAACGCCCCGGAAAAGCCCCCCAAGCGCAAGGCCGGAAAGGCCAAAACCAAGAGCTGATCGCCGACGACGCCGCGGTACCGTCAGGACGGGTGGTCGCGCATCGCCCGAGCAATGCCGCGCCGGTACCGTTCGACTGCGCCGACGACACTAGGCGTGGGCAGGTGCCCGCGGCCGCCCGAATTGCGCAATCCTTGCCTTCTAGGCGCTTGCCCCGCTCCTTTTCCCCGCATCGCCGCGAGAAGAAGCGCCGGTCTCAAAGTCGGCAGTGTGCCCATGTGCGTGGAAAAGGCTTGAACTCCGGACGCCCGCACCTTCAAGCCCGCGGCCACGAAACGACGCCCGCACGATACTGGAAAGGAGCCACCTTGGCCGATCAACTGGAACTGCCCGGACGCGATCTGGACGGAGAGCAATTCACCGCCATTCTCGAACGCCTGACCCAGATCAGCCTGACCGCCACGCTGGTGCAGGAAAGCACCGATCGCTTCTCGCGCGACGAACTGCTTTCGCTGATCTCTCAGATCCGCGAGCGCGCGATCGAGGCAATGGTGCTGGCCGGCACGACCGACGAAGAGTCGCAGCAGATGAACCGTCACATGATGGACAACATGGGTCTGGGCGGCGACTGATCCGCCCGGCGCGCACCGCGCAGCGCCCGCCGGCGTGGCGCGGTGCGGGCCAGTGGCGCTTTGCGCACCCTCCGGGCGCACCTATATCCCTCTCGGCCGCCACGACCGGCGGCGCCGGAGGAGACGAGATGGGGTACGTCAAGACAGCGATGCTGATGGCGGCGATGACCGCCCTTTTCATGGGAATCGGCTATCTTCTGGCCGGGACCGGCGGCATGGTCATCGCGCTCGCGGTGGCGGCCGCGATGAACGTCTTCACCTGGTGGAACTCCGACAAGATGGTGCTGCGCATGCACAATGCGCGGCAGGTTCCCCCCGACGACCGCACGGGCCTGAACGAGCTCGTCGCGCAGCTGGCGAAGCAGGCCGACCTGCCGATGCCGGCGGTCTACCTGATCGACACGCCGCAGCCGAACGCCTTTGCCACCGGGCGAAGCCCGAACAACGCCGCCGTCGCCGTCACCGCCGGGCTCATGCGCAGCCTCAGCCGCGAAGAGCTGGCGGGCGTGATCGCGCACGAGCTCGCACATATCCGCAACCACGACACGGCGATCATGACCGTGACCGCGACCTTTGCCGGTGCGATCTCGATGCTGGCGAACTTCGCGCTGTTCTTCGGCGGCAGCCGCGAGAGGCTGGGCCTCGTGGGGACGCTGGCGATGATGTTCCTCGCCCCGATGGCGGCGGCCCTGGTGCAGATGGCGATCAGCCGCACGCGCGAATACGCCGCCGACAAGGCGGGGGCCGAGATCTGCCGCAACCCGCTGTGGCTCGCCTCGGCGCTCGAGCGCATCCAGCAGGGCGCCTCGCGGATCGACAACGACGCGGCCGAGCGCAATCCCGCGACGGCACACATGTTCATCATCAACCCGCTGCATGCGCACAAGAGGGACAGCCTGTTCGCCACACACCCCGCGACAGAGAACCGTGTCGCCGAGCTGCGCCGGATGAGCGGCGGCGGCTCGGCACCGCGGACGTCGGAACAGGGCACGCCGTGGGGCAAGGCCGCGCCATCTCAGCCCGACCCGCAGCACACGCGTGGGCCGTGGGGCTGAGCGGGGTCGTCATCGCGGCGCGCGGCCCTAGCTGACGGCTCCGACGACCGAAGGAGACGACAATGAAGATCGCATTCCTCGGGCTCGGCGCGATGGGGTCGCGCATGGCCCGGAACATCCTCGACGCGGGGCACGACCTGACCGTCTGGAACCGCTCGCCCGGCAAGGCCGACGACCTGATCCGCAAGGGCGCCACCGAGGCGCAGACCCCGCGCGAGGCGGCTCGCGGCGCCGCGATCGTCGTCTCGATGGTGCTGGACGACGACGCTTCGCGCGCGCTGTGGGCCGACGAGGAGACCGGCGCCCTCGGCGGGATGGACCGGCAGGCCGTTGCGGTCGAATGTTCGACCATCTCCGTTGCGTGGTGCCGCGAACTGGCCGCGGTCGCGCGGGAACGCGGCATCGACCTGATCGACGCGCCGGTGGCCGGCACGCTGCCGCCGGCGGAAAGCGGCGAGTTGGTCATCATCGTCGGCGGCGATCCCGACGCGGCCCGCCGCGCGCAGCCCGCCTTCGACGCGATGGGCAAGGCCACGCATCATGCCGGCGACAATGGCGCCGCGACGACCGTGAAGCTGGTGATCAACGGCATGCTGGCGGCGCAGGAGGCGCAGATGGCCGAACTGCTGGGCATGGCGGAACGGCTGGGCGTGGACCGGCGCCGGGCGTTCGACATCTTCTGCCAGACGCCGGTGGCCAGCCCGATGATGCAGACCTATGGCACGCAGATGCTGGAGGGCACGGACGCCGTGAACTTCCCCGTCTCGGGCATCCTGAAGGACCTCGGCATCATCGACCAGACCGCGGCGCAGGCCGGGGCCGAGGTTCCGGTCGCGCGGGCGACGCAACAGAGCTTCCGCAACGCGGATGCCGCCGGACTGGGCGGGCGCAACCAGACGGACATCCTTCGGCTCTACGAACTGCCGCCCAGGTCCTGATCGAAGGGAAGGCGCGCGCGCGCCGCCGCGATGACCGTCTCCGGTGGGCCACCTGCATCGACCCGCTCCCAGTCGAGCGGGCCGATATCGCGTTCGGCCTGTTTCGCCACCACTTCGGCATCCGCGTCGGAGGCGTCGCCGTGCCGGTCGGACACCCGCCGCGCGAGAACCTCGGCATCGGCCTCGAGCCAGAGGCCGGTGAACGGCACCTCCGCCCCTTCGGCCAGGCGGCGCAGCGCGTCGCGCTCGCCGGGATCGAGGCAGGTCGCGTCGATCACCACGGACTGCCCCGCGGCCAGCAGCGCCGCCGCCCGCCCGGACAGGCGGTCATAGACCTGCGCGGCGCTTGCGCTGTCATAGGCGTCGGGCGACAGTCGGGTCAGCGGGTCGACCCCGGCCAACCGCTTGCGCTCGACGTCGCTGCGCAGGTGGACGGCGCCGACGCCGGCCCCGACATGGGGCGCCAATCCACGCGCCACGGTCGTCTTGCCGGTGCCCGACAGCCCGCCCACGGCCACCAGCCGCGGCGCGCGCGGCGCGAGATCGCCGATCGCTTCGGCGAGATAGGCCCGCGCGTCATCCGTCGACTGCCCCTCGTGACCCGCGGCCGCATCGGTCTGGACATCGACCATAGCCCGGATCGCGGCCCGCACGGCCAAGAACAACGGCAGCGCCGCAAGCCCCGCATCGTCCGCCTCGTCCGACTCGCGCAGCCATGCGTTCAGGGTGCGGTTGGCCTGCGCCCCGAGCCCCCTGTGCCGCAGGTCCATCAAGAGGAAGGCCAGATCGTAGAGTACGTCGCAGGTGCCCAGGGTCTCGTCGAATTCCAGCGCGTCGAAGGGCACGGGCCGGCCTTCGATCAGGACAAGGTTCCGCAGGTGCAAATCCCCGTGGCACCGCCGCACGCGCCCTGCCTCGCCCCGGCGGGTCAACAGCGCGGCTTGCGTGGCGTGTTCGGCCCGCAGCCGCGCGATGAACACGTCGACCTCGTCCGAGCCAAGCTCGTGCCGCATCCGGTCAAAGGCGGTGGCCAGCTCGTCGACGATCTCGGCGATGAGCGTGGCGCCGTCGGCGTCGCGGCGCGGCGCGTCCCGGTGATACCCGGCCACGACGCTCCCCAGCGCGTCGGCAAGGTCGTCGGACAGCTCGCCACGCTCGGCCACGCGCGACAGCTCGTCCTCGGTGTCGAAGCGGGACATCCGCAGCACCCACTCCACCGGCTCGCCGTCGCCATTCAGCGCCAGACCGTCGCCGTCCCGCGTGACCGGAACCACGTCACGATAGATCTCCGGGGCTGCCGGACGGTTCAGGTCCAGCTCGCGACGCAGCATCGTCTCACGCGATTCGAGGGTCGAGAAATCCATGTAGTCGTAGGCCACGTCGCGCTTGACCTTCAGCGCGTTGTCCCCGGCCAGAAAGACGAACGCGCCATGGGTCTCGACCGTGTTCACCTCGGCCCCGCCATGCGTTGCGGGATCCGAGAGAAAGGCGATCACATCGTCCTGCTCGGCCATCGCTACCTCGTCGTCTCTGTTCATGCCGCGGCCCGGCCGCACCGGACAGAAGCGTCTGGCACCGCGCCTGCGTTCCCGCCTTCATCCGTTAACGGGCGACAGACCGCCGGTGCGTTGACGTGGGTCAAGTCGCGCGACGGCTAGGATCGGGAGGGAAGAAGCATCGACGCAGTGCTGGCCGCCGTGAACAGCACCGCCGCCACGCAGACGATCGTGGGACCCGCCGGCGTGTCGAGCACGAAGGCCGCGCGGAGCCCGCCCAGCACCGACACGACGCCGACCCCGCCCGCCACCGCCGCCATCATCTCTGGCGTGCGGGAAAAGGGCCGTGCGGTCGCCGCGGGCACGATCAGCATCGCCGCCACCAGAAGCACGCCGACCACCTTGATCGCGACCGCGACCGTCACCGCCAGCGCCACGGTCAGCACGGTCTGTTCACGCCCCGGGTTCACGCCGCTGGCCCGCGCGAGGTCCGGGTTCAGCGTCGAGGTCAGCAGCGCCGACCAGCGCAGCCCGACCAGCAACAGGACCAGCACCGCACCGCCCCAGATCACCGCCAGATCCCCCCGCGTCACGGCGAGGATGTCGCCGAAGAGATAGGCCATCAGGTCGACGCGCACCCCGCTCAGGAACGACACGGCGACCAGCCCGAAGGCCAGCGCCGAATGGGACATGACCCCCAGCAGCGTATCCATCGCATAGCCCCGCCCGCTCAGAGCCGAGACCGTCACCGCCATCAGCAGCGACACGACGAGAACGCCGGCAAAGATCGAGGTCGACAGCGCCAGAGACAGCGCCACGCCGAGGATCGCGGCATGGGCCGTCGCGTCCCCGAAATAGGCCATCCGCCGCCATACGACGAAACAGCCGAGCGGCCCCGCCGCCAGCGCCACGCCAAGACCCGCGAGCACGGCCCGCACCAGGAAATCGTCCAGCATCATTCCGCCGCACTCGCGTGATGTGATCCGCACGAATCGTGCGAATGACTGTGACTGTGCCGGTACAGCGCCAGCGCGCCTTGCGTGCCCGACCCGAACAGCGCCCGGTATTCCGGCGCCGAGGCGACGACATCCGGCGTGCCCTCGCAGCAAACATGGCCATTCAGGCAGATCACGCGGTCACTCGCGCTCATCACCACGTGCAGATCATGGCTGACCATCAGCACGGCACAGCCCATCTGCGCGCGCACCCCCTCCAGCTGGCGATAGAAAGAGGCCGCCCCCGGCTGGTCCAGCCCCTGAGTCGCCTCGTCGAGGATCAGCAGGTCCGGCTTTTCCAAAAGCGCCCGCGCCAGCAGGACACGCTGGAACTGCCCGCCGCTGAGACCCGCCATCTGCCGCCCGTCCAGCCCGCCGGCCCCCGCCCTGTCCAACGCCTCGCGGGCCGCCGCACGCGACACGCGGCGCGGCAGGCCGAGGAACCGGTGAACCGTGAGCGGCAGGGTCGGGTCCACGTGCAGCCGCTGCGGCACATAGCCGATCCTGAGCCCGGATTGCCGGCTGACCTGTCCGCCCCGTGGCTTGAGCGCCCCGATGATCGTGCGCAGCAGCGTTGACTTGCCCGAACCGTTCGGCCCGACGACGGTCACGATCTCTCCGGGCTCGATCGACAGGTCGACGTGGTCCAGCACCCGCTGCGCCCCGAGGGACACCGACACATCCTTCAGACTGACGAGGCTCATGTGGCGTCCCCGCGCTTTAGGCAGCCCGGGCAGAGCCCCTCGGCCTCGACCACGGTGCGCTCGATGCGGAACCCGGCGGCCTTCGCGGCGTCCCCCAGCGCGCCCGCGGCCAGCGACGCCTGCGCCTCGGCCACCGAATCGCACGAGCGGCAGATCATGAAGGCCGGCGCGTGGCTGTCGCCGGGGTGGGCACATGCCACATAGGCGTTCAGGCGTTCGATCTTGTGCACGAACCCTGCCTTCACGAGAAAGTCGAGCGCCCGGTAGGCCACCGGCGGCTGGGAACCCAGTCCCTCGGCCGCGAGCGTCTCGAGGATATCGTAGGCGCCGAGGGCGCGATGCCGCTCCAGAAGGATCTCCAGCACCCGCCGCCGCACGGGCGTCAGGCGCAGGCCGGCTTCGGCACAATGCGCCTCGGCCGCCGACAGCGTGTCGCTGACGCAGCTGTCGTGATCGTGCCGCTCGAACCCCAAGAGTGCCATATCGTGCTCCATCATCCAGAGCTTGCAATGTAATAGCATCACATGTACGACCGCAAGCCATGTTACACAATAACATTGGAGTTGAAATGAAACGTCTCGTCCTGGCCCTCGGGCTGAGCCTCGGGGGCGTCCTGCCGGCCTCGGCCCAGGCGCCCACCGTCGTCGCGGACATTCCCCCGGTCCATTCTCTCGTCGCGTCTGTGATGGGCGATGTCGGCGCCCCCGAGCTGCTGGTGCAGCCGGGTGCCTCGCCCCACGGGTATTCCATGCGTCCTTCCGAGGCGCGCGCCCTGCAGAACGCGGACCTCGTCGTCTGGACCGGCGGCACGCTGACCCCCTGGCTCGCCTCCAGCATCGAGACGCTGGGATCGGATGCCATGATCGTCGAGCTACTGGAAACCGAGGGGACCACCCGCCTCGACTTCCGCGACGGCCCGATTTTCGGTCACGAGCACGAACACGGCGGGCATAACCACGAGCACGACGAAAGCGCCCACCATGGCGAGGCCCATGACGATCACGCCCACGAGGGTGTCGATCCGCATGCCTGGCTGGACCCGCAGAACGCGATTGTCTGGACCCGGCACATCGCCGACGCGCTGGCCGAGGCAGACCCGGAGAACGCCGAGACCTATCGGAACAACGCGGCGGACGCCGTGGCAGACCTGCAGACCCTGAGCGACGACATCCGGACAGAGCTGTCGGACGTCCGCGCGGGCGGTTTCGTCGTCTTCCACGACGCCTACCACTATTTCGAGCATCGCTTCGGCATTCCCGCGGCCGCCGCGCTGTCGGTCAGCGACGCCAGCGATCCCAGCCCCGCGCGGATCGACACGATCCGTGATCAGGTGGCGGATCTCGGCGTCGCCTGCGTCTTTGCCGAACCGCAGTTCGATCCCGGCCTTGTCGAAAGCGTCTTCGAGGGCACGGTCCAGACCGGCGTGCTCGATCCGCTCGGGATCGCGTACGAGCCGGGGGCCAGTCTCTATTCCGACCTGCTACGCGGCATGGCCCGGACGATCGCGGACTGCGCGGGCTAACGCGGCGCTGCCGTCACTCTCGCATCTCGCGTCGGCGCATCGGCATCGAGTCGATGCGCGCGAACAGTTCGGCGGCAGGAATCGGCGCATGATCCCGCAGCTTCATGGTGCCGTCCTTGCCGACGAGGATCATCGTGAAGCCGTCGATCCCGTAGGCCTCGCGCAGTGCACCGCCAACGTCGGGCGCGGTGTCGCTCAGGACCACGACCTCGCGCTCGGCAAGACCCGCACGCGCCGTCTCGAAGATGCGCATCTGCTCGGCGTAGGCGGAATCGTCCTTGCCGGGTGCGAACAGAAGAACGGGGCGGTTCTGCCACTTGTAGGCATCCAGCGTCGCGGTGTCCGCCGGGAGCGGGCCGAACACGTCATCCCCGGCCGCGGCCCGGCCATCGGCCGGCCCGAACGCCATTCCGAACACCGCCAGCGCCGCGCCGGCCATGCATGTCGCCATGAGTCTCGATCGCATGTGTCACCTCCGTCCCGAAGTCTAGGGCACTGGCGGCTGCGGCAAGCCGTCAGCCGAACACCTCGACGTCATCGGCGGCCTGCCGCATCATGCGGTCCAACCGGGCGCGCCTCTGGGCCTTTTCGGGAAACTCGTCGGGCATGTCCCACATCTCCCAGTCGCGGCATTGCAGAAGGGCCAGCTTGGTCCGGAGCCTGACGACCGGATCGTCCGCGACCGCCGCACCGTAGCCACGCTCGAACCGCGACACGAAGGGTTCCGGCAACGGTCCGCGGGTTCCATCCGGATCACAGATCATGCCGATCCTGACCAGGAAAGCGGCCAAATCGTACGAAAAGATCCGCTTGCCGGCCTGCTCGAAATCGATGAGCCCCAGCCCGGCCTCCAGCAACAGCACGTTCCGCGGGTTGGCGTCGCCGTGGGTCAGTCCGAACCCGTCGGTCAGGTGCCCGCAGCGCGGCAGCAGTTCGATCAGCCGCCGTGCGAGCACGTGGCCCGGATCGTCCGCGCCGCGCCGCGCGGCACGTGCGGCGAACGTCTCGGCGAAGCTCGTGAAGCGTGCGAGCGACGGCTCCCGCCGCTCTTCGGGCGTGATCGCGTGAACCCGCGCCAGCATCGCGCCGGTCTGCTCGATCGGGTCGAGCAACGCCTCGCGCGACACATTTTTCGTCAGAAGGCGGGATTGCAGCGTCGGGCCCCGCAACTCTTCGGCGATATAGGCATTCTCGGCCGGAATGTGCTGATGGATTGTCGGAACGCGGTGCAAGGGCCCGTCCAGCCCTCGAGCGATCTGGCGGCTCTTTCGTATCTCGTGGGTGGTCACGTCGCTCGCACCGGGTCCGAAATGCCGCTTCACGACCACCGGCGCTCCGGTCTCGGCCAGCCGCGCCCGAAGTACCACAGTCCTGCCCTGGGGCTTGTCATTGCAGGTGACAAGCTCGAGCGAGCCGTGTTCGATTGCATTGGGGCCGGTGACGCGCGCGGCGGTCGCGAACGCGTCCTCGATCACCTCGTCCTTCATCACTGGCGGCATGGGGCTCCGTCACAAAAAGTTCACAGAGGCTAAACATCGCGATGGCACCGGCACAAGCGCCCGAGTTGCGCGGCGTCCGGGGCTCCGCTATGCCGCAGCGGTGCAGAGAAGGAGCGAAACGCCATGGCCAACCACCTGCATCTCGGCGATCTGCCCGACGGTCTGGACCTGGGCGCGATGGTGGCGATCGACTGCGAGACGATGGGCCTGAACCCGCACCGCGACCGGCTGTGCGTCGTGCAGCTGTCGGGCGGTGACGGGAACGCGCATGTCGTCCAGATCGCCAAGGGCCAGACCAGCGCGCCGAACATCGAGGCGATCCTGCGCGACCCCGCCGTGCTGAAGCTCTTTCATTTCGGACGGTTCGACATCGCGGCGATGTACAATGCCTTCGGCGCCCTGGCGACGCCCGTCTACTGCACCAAGATCGCGAGCAAGCTGATCCGCACCTACACCGACCGGCACGGGCTCAAGCAATTGTGCCAGGAGCTGCTCGGCATCGACATCTCGAAACAGCAGCAGATGTCGGACTGGGGCGCCGACACGCTCAGTTCGGCGCAGGTCGATTACGCCGCCTCGGACGTGCTCTACCTGCACCAGCTGAAAGAGGCGCTGGACTCGCGGCTGCTGCGCGAAGATCGCGGCGATTTGGCGCAGGCCTGTTTCGAGTTCCTGCCGACGCGCGCCCGCCTCGACCTGGCCGGTTGGCCCGAGCTCGACATTTTCGCACACTGAGCGGCGCGCATGCCGGTCTTCTGTCCGCCCGTCCACAACATTACATTAACCGCCAACCGGAGGTGTGGGGGCGCGTGGCCAACTACGACAACACATATTCGCGGATCGTCGCCTGGCTGAAGGTGCTGCTGCCCCTGCTCGCGCTCGCCATCCTGTCGACCGTGTTCCTGATCTCCGAGCGGCTCGACCCCGAATCCGCGTTGCCCTACGCCGAGGGAGACGTCGAAGAGGTGCTGCGCGAACAGCGGATCGGCAAGCCCGACTTCGCCGGCGTGGCCGATGACGGCGCGCGCATCCGGCTCAGCGCCGAGGCCGCACGACCCCAGGACGGGGACACCACGCGGCTCAGGGCCGATGGCGTCTCGGGCCGTCTCGAAACGCCCGGCGGCGGGTGGCTCGACCTGCGCTCGGGCGGGGGCCTGTTCGACGACCCCGACCGCATTGCGACGCTGGATGGCGGCGTGCGCGTCGAGACGTCGACGGGCTATGTCGCCGAGACCGACACCATGCAGGCCCGGCTCGATTCCGCACTTGCGGAAGCGCCCGGAGAGGTTCGCGCCGAGGGACCGCCGGGCACGCTCACGGCGGGCGGCATGCGCGTCGAACGTGGCAGCACCGGCGCGGGCGATTATCATGTGGTGTTCAATGACGGCGTTCACTTGGTATACACGCCGCCAAGTCGTTAGGAGATGCCGATGCGCCGCCACCTCGCCGTCCTTGCCACCGCCCTTCTCGTCGCCCCGGCGGCGTGGTCGCAGGGAACGGGTATCGACATGGGCGGGCTGACGCAGGACACGGGCCTTCCGGTCGAGGTCGACGCCGAGCAGCTCGAGGTGAACCAGACCGACGGAACGGCCGTCTTCACCGGCGGCGTGACCGTGACGCAGGGGGAGATGACCCTGACCGCCGAGCGTGTGCAGGTCGTCTATGCCTCGGGCGAGCAGGGCCGCATCCAGGAAATGCAGGCCAGCGGCGGCGTCACCCTGGTGACCCCGGAGGAAGCCGCCGAGTCGCAGGAGGCCGTCTACGAGATCGAAAGCGGCAACGTGACGATGACCGGCGAGGTGCTGCTGACCCAGGGGCCCAACACGCTCTCGTCGGACCGGCTGGTGATAGATCTGACCACCGGGACGGGAACCATGGAAGGCGGTGTGCGCACGATCTTCCAGACCGGCGACAACTGAGATGGCGCAGCCCGATCTGAAACTGGCCGAGGGCTCGGGCGGGCTCCGGGTGAGCCACCTCCAGAAGAGCTATCGCAAGAAGCCAGTGCTGCGCGATGTCAGCCTCGAGCTTCAGCGCGGCGAGGTCGTGGCCTTGCTGGGGCCGAACGGGTCGGGCAAGACGACGTGCTTCTACTCGGTCGCGGGCCTCGTGGGGTTCGAAGGCGGCACCGTCACCATCGACGGGCGCGACGTGACCGCACTGCCGATGTACCGGCGGGCCAAGCTGGGAATCGGCTACCTGCCGCAGGAGATCTCGATCTTCCGGGGCCTCAGCGTCGAGGACAACATCCTCTCGATTCTCGAGATCGCGATGCCGGGGCGCGCCAAACGGCGCGAACGGCTGGAGCAGCTGCTGAGCGAGTTCTCGATCAGCCACCTGCGCCGGACTCCCGCGCCGGCCCTATCGGGCGGCGAACGGCGCCGGGTCGAGATTGCCCGCTGCCTGGCCGCCGATCCGAAGTACCTCTTGCTGGACGAACCCTTCGCAGGCGTCGATCCGATCGCCGTCGCCGAGATCCGGCAGCTCGTCGCGGACCTAAAGACACGGGGAATCGGCGTGTTGATCACCGACCACAACGTGCGCGAGACCCTCGGCGTCGTGGACCGGGCCTATATCCTTCATGCCGGCAGCATCCTGATGAGCGGAACGAGCGACGAGGTCGTCAGCGACGAGAACGTGCGCCGCGTCTATCTGGGCGAGGGCTTCCGGATTTCCTGACTATCTTTGTCGAGTCTGGAACATTGACGCGGCCCGCCAAGTATCGCCAAATACGTAGGATGAAAGACGCGATCCGCCCCGTTTGCGTCAGGCCGCCGGCCAGACCAAACCCCGCTCCCTTCCGGTCGAGCCGGACGTGTCGACGTAGCTTTCCAGGATTTTCCACGCTCAAGGCCACGCAGCCCTGACAGGCTCGGGTCAAGAGATCCCCCACGTGAACAAGAAGGAGGAGATATGCGGTATCAGATCAGTGGGAAGCAGATCGACATTGGCGAGGCGCTGCAGACCCACGTTCGCACCGAGATCGATTCGGTCATCGCCAAGTATCCGGGCCGGCCGACGGACGCCCTGGTGATCTTTTCCAAGAGCGCTCACGAGTATTGCTGCGAAAGCGTGGTGCACCTGTCCACCGGCCTGACCGTCCAGGCCAAGGGTGTCGCGACCGAGATTTATTCCGCCTTCGACCAGGCGAACGAGAAGATGGAAAAGCAGTTGCGCCGTTACAAGCGGCGGCTGAAGGACCATCACAAGGACCGCTCGCAGCCGGTTGAACTCTCTTCTGCCGCCTCGTATATCCTCGCCTCATCGACAGCCGACGAGGACACCGAACCCGACAGCCTTAACCCGATGATCATCGCCGAGATTGAGACGAGCATTCCCTCGCTCTCGGTCGGCGAAGCGGTTATGCAGATGGAATTGGCAGGTGCCCCGTTGCTGGTCTTCCGCAACGACAGGCAGGACACTGGGGTGAACATTGTCTATCGGCGCGACGATGGAAACATAGGGTGGATCGACCCGAACGCGACCACCTAAGCGAACCAACCCCGCAACCTGAGCGGATCGTAAACGACAGGACCACATGCAGCTTTCGACCTTACTCAAGCCGTCTGCGGTACGGGTGATCGGCACCCTGTCGAGCAAGAAGCGTCTCTTCCAGGAACTGGGAGACATCGCGGCCAGCGTGCATGGATTGCGCACGCAGGACGTCGTCGAGGCGCTTCTGGAACGCGAGGGGCTGGGCCCCACGGGTGTCGGGCAGGGCGTTGCCCTGCCCCATGCCCGGCTCGCCGGCCTCGAATCGGTGCAGGGCGCGTTCGTACGCCTTGAAAAGCCGATCGAGTTCGATGCCGTGGACCGCAAGCCCGTCGACCTGGTCTTTGCCCTGTTCGCCCCCGAGGATGCCGGTGTCGAACATCTCAAGGCGTTGGCGACGGTGTCGCGGACGATGCGGGACAGCGCGCTGTGCACCAAGCTGCGGGCGAATGTCGACCCGCTGACCCTGCACGCCGTGCTGACCGAAGGGGCGTCGATCCAGGCCGCCTGAGATCGTTCCGCGCGCGGCTCAGGCCAGCGCGCGGAACCCGAACATCACGTAATCCCGCTGATAGATGTCGCGCACGGTCGCCTCGACCTCGGCATCGTAGATCGCGTCCAGCGGAACCGGGCCGACCGGCTCTTCCGCCGGGACGGGGGGCGCTTCGGCGCCGACCTGGGCGCACAGCTGGTGCAGCCCCTGAGACAGCTGATCGTCGCGCAGGATCATGTCCGGCAGCTGCACCTTGGACATCCCCTGCAGGATCATCCACTGCGACGCCCACGCGGCATCGACCCGCAGGCTGGTCTGGTTGCCAAGGTTGCCCTTCACGAACGCCAGGAAGCCCAGGAACGCCGCGCGGTGCGCCGCGGCATCGTAGCGATCGTCAGGCGCCCCCTCGGGCAGCGGCACCCCGTAATGGCTGCGCAGCGTGGCGCGGATCTCGCCGTAACAGGCCCGGCCGGGCATCAGGATGCGGCGGCAGAACGTATCGTGGATTCGTCGGATCGGGTGCCGCACGACGGTAAAGCTGCGATGGCCCGGACTTTTCCGTTTCCACTGGCGCAGCTCCTTCTGACTCTGCCCGCGGATCAGGGGAGTCGGGCCGAATCCCTCCAGCCAGCCCTCGACCGCGGCGCGCGGCCCGCCCTCGACCGGCAGGTACAGCAGGGGCACATCGCACGACGCGACGTAGCCGGGCACGTTCGGCCCGCGGCGCGGCTCGAAATTCGGCGTGCGCGAGATCGCGAAGCGGTCGAGGTCGCCCAGGGCCGCCGTCATCTCGTCGTAGTTCTCGACCTTGGACGACAGCGGCGCCGGGTTCTGGACCTTCGTCCGCGTCGCCTTCTTCTCCAACCGTCCCGACACGCCGAGAAACGCGGCGAGCCCGTTCATCACGTCGAGGTCGGCCAAGTCCTCGTAACCGATGTAAAAGGCCGTCTGGCCAGTCACCTGCAGCCGGCGGAGCAGCCGTTCCTGCGCCCCGCGCACACGGTCCAGATGCGCGGCGAACTCCTTCGGATCGAACCGGACCTTCGCGCTGCGGGCCTGTTTGAGATCGCCCAGGCGCCACTGCCCGGTGCTGCGGGCGATCTTCAGGCTCACGTAGCTGTCCACCGGGTTCCGGGTCAGCACGATCTTGGCGCAGGCCGGGTCGTCGACGCAGTGCTCTTCGATCCGCGGGTCATGGTCATGGAAATATCGGAACCCGGCCAGTCCCGGGCTTTGGGCCCGCATCGCCGACAGCAGGACCATCGGGTCGGCGTCCCGCTCTTCCATCGTGACACCGGCCATCTTCGTGGACCCGGCCCGGCCAACGAAGACCGGGTTGAACGCCTCGCCCCAGCACCGCAGGCCGGGGATCGCGTTGACGTTCTCTTCAAGAAAGTTCGAGCCGGTCCGCATTTCGGCGCAGATCATGAAGTAGTCGAACCGCGGAGCCATGCGTCACCTCATCAGGTAGGGGCGCCTGCGCGGTTCGGCGGGCGCCGGGTCGTAGTTCGGGTTGACCGGGAAGTCGCCCATCAGGTGCGGCTGCATCCCCTCGTTCTTTAGGTTCTGCAGGAACTGTCCGAAGCCGGTCAGGTCAACCATCGTCGGCGCCTCGCTCACGTTGCGCGCGGCGCGGGTGCCGATCTCGTCGATGATGCTCTGCAGCGGTTCCATCGGCGCCTCGACGAAATCGGCCATCGACCAGATCCGCACTCTTGCCTTGGTCTGCCCGCTTCGCAACAGCGCGAGCTGCGCGGACTCGATCTTCTGCAGCCGTGCCGCCTCGCGCCGGACCGCGGCGAAATCCTGCGCCGAACGGAACAGCGGCACTGCCCACGCCCCGCTCACCACGGAGATCTGCGCATTGGGATCGGCCACCATCAAGGACAGAATTCCGCCCGTGTCGCGCGGTCCGTACAGGAACGACTGCCGCTCGCCGCGCGTGTTCCACAAGAGCGAGGTCAGGAAGGCCTCGGGGTTGTAGTCGCGCAGGTCGACGGAATCCGACAACGCACCCGTATAGACGCGTTGGCCGTCCGCGAACTCGGCCCGGTCGGGTCCGAACAGATGCCCGTGAACGCGGCAATCCGTCGCCCGGTGCAGCCAGGTCGGGAAATCCTCGATCAGGTCGCCAAATCCGTGAAGCACCGAATAGGGCGCGCAGGTCACGCCGTTTTCCCAGCCGCGGTTCGGAAACCGGCTCTGCATGTACAGGCCCGACCGCCCCCGCGTGCGCCGCTCGACCGCCTTGGCGAAGATGCGGTCGATCTTGCCCGGATTGGGCTCGGCCCGCCGGGCCATCCCGTCACCGCCCTTGAGGAACACGTCATAGAGCCGGTCGGACCACGGCCAGATCTTGCGCGCGACGAAGCAGTCCGAGCGGTGAAGCAGTTGCAGGTGATCGTCGTAGAAGACGTGCGGCTTGCCCTGGAAATCGAACTTGCTGAGCGTCAGCGACCGGCTCTCGATGCGCTCGCTATGTTGCCGCACGAGCGTCTGGTAATAGCTCTCGTCCGGGATCCAGACGCGCCTGAAATACCGCTCGTGCGCGGCGCGCTCGGGCGAGTCCTGGATCCGGGTCAGGGTGCGGCGGGTCAGGCACCACCATTGCGACCCCATGTGCGGCTCGAGCCCCGGCGGGATGCGCCGCCGGAATCCCACGCGACGCTGCAGGCGGACATAGGTGTCGAACAGCCGTCGGCGCCGCTTCCACGAGAACGGAAAGCGCAGCGTGAACCGCTCTGCATCCAGCCCGCCGACTGTCCAGGGCACGTCCTCGGTCGTGACGCTTTCGATGAAGTCCACATCGTGATGCCGGTCGAGATATGCCTTGAGCTCTTCCACCGGGCGCAGCGGCAGGCACGAGCCGGAGGCGAGGTAGACGTGCCGCACCTCCGGAAACTGGTGCAGCATCTTGTCCACGGCGAGCTGCGTCGCCTCGACCAGCGACCATGTCCCCCATTCGCAGCGCCGCCGCTCGGAAAAGGTGACGTTCGGATAGCCGGACATGGCCGCGACCAGCCGGTCGAAGCGCTTGTCCGCGACCCGGCGATCGACATGGATCACCACGGGACAATCCCGCTCGGCCCAGTGGCGCGCGACCTGCGCCGCCCGGTTCAGCGCCTCGTGGCACAGCATCACGAACCCGACCGTCACGCCCAGTTTCCCTTGGACATGAGCCCGAGAATCTCGAGCTGCCGCCAGTTGATGTACCGCTCGGACCACTTGCACCACATGACGGGGTTGTTCTGCAGCGTCCGGTAATAGGACAGGTATTCGGCCGAAGCCGCGTAATGCTCGCCCCGTGCCATCTCTTCCGATGCCTTCTCGGTCAGGGTGTCGAGAAACTTGGCGTGGAGCAGCACCCCCGACGGCTTTTCCCCGCCCCACTCGTCATAGACCAGGTTCAGCCCCCGCGGCAGCAGCATGTGGGTCGAGCTGACATAGGTGAAATCGCGGTGCCACTTCACCAGCGGGATCTTGTTCAGCGCCGGCGCCCGCCAGGGCTGCTCGGGAAAGAACGCCCGCGCCCGCGCCCCGCCCTGTATCCAGAGGTTCGCGTAGCGGTGGTTCCGCGAGATCATGTAGTTGCCGGCATCGAACCACGTCGCGATCTCGATCGGGTTCTGGCCCTCGCGATAGGGATGCTCGGTCAGCTGGCCCTTGGGATACATGTCCAGCATGATCGTCCCGAACGACCGGATCGAGGACGCATCGAGCCAGTCGGTCAACGCCCGGATCGGACGGGTGTCCGAGAACGGGAACACGAAGAACTCGTCGACGTCGACGGTCAGCGTCCAGT
This sequence comes from Tranquillimonas rosea, assembly GCF_900111315.1. Taxonomy (GTDB): domain Bacteria; phylum Pseudomonadota; class Alphaproteobacteria; order Rhodobacterales; family Rhodobacteraceae; genus Tranquillimonas; species Tranquillimonas rosea. Next base: position 313,673 of record NZ_FOGU01000005.1, on the reverse strand, counting down.
GCGCATGGGCGTACTGCCGCAGAAGCCGGTTGATCCAGTCCATTCCAAACCGGGCGCGCTTGTAGCTGGCGGTCGTGTACCAGACCGAGACGTCGGGCTGGCCGGCGAGATACACGCCCGTGCCGTCGGTCGAGCCGTTGTCGACGAACAGGAAGTGATTGATCCCGAGAGCGCGGTAGTACTGCAGAAAGTACGGCAGGCGGATGCGCTCGTTCCGCACGGTCGAGGCGACGAGGATGTGCCCCCGCCGGATCGACCGGGTGCGGTCCTTCAGCGGGGTCAGGTCGCGGCGTTTGCGAAAGGCGCGGACAAGCCAGCGTTTGCGCTGAAGACGCAGAGCGTATAACCGCGTGAGACTCACTACCTGCCCTCAGCCAGCACCATCGACCGGACGGGCCGGCTCCACCGCGTCGAACACAGTCTCGAAATGCGACTGCCAGGTCGGAAGAGCCGTCGCCGGGCGCGGCGCGCCGTCCTGCCTCTTCCGTCGTGCCGCGGAAAGCCGCCCGATCTCTGACATCCAGAGATACCGATCCGCCGTATCGGCGTAAACCGGAAGGTGACCCAGCACCTCTCGGGTTACCTCCAACGGCGCAGCGATCACTGGCGTCCCCAGCGCCGCCGCCTCGGCCGGGGGCAGGCCGAACCCCTCGGCATGGCTGGGATGAAGAAGGCCGGCGGCGTCCCGCAACAGGGCCGCCACGGCCCCGTCGCCAAGGTCCGACAGCTCGAACACGCTGCGGCCCATCATCGGGTCGCTGTCCAGCCGCCGGAACACCTCGGCATTGTTCCAGCCGCGTCGGCCTACGATGAACAGCGCCGGCGTCTCGTCCGGACCGGCTTCGAGCGCGGCCCAGAGGTCCAGCAGGAAGGCGTGGTTCTTGCGCGGCTCGATGGTTCCGAGCGCGACGAAAAAAGGCCTTTCCGTCGGCAAGCCCGGCGGCAGCGCATCCGGGTCCGGCGACGGCGGGTCGATCCCGAGCGGGGCGACGACACAGGGCAGGGCCGCGCCCGCATGCCGGCGAACGCCCTGTTCGGTGTGACGCGAGATGCAGATCAGTCGGTCTGCATGACGCGCGGCGGTGGCGAGCCTGTCCGAGAAGCGCGCCGGGGTGCCGGGACGCTGGAACTCGGGATGATCGATCGGGATCGTGTCGTGGATCAGCACGGCCACGCGACGGTCCGGCACCGCCGCCAAAGCGGCGAACGTCCGAGGGTCCAGGTTGGAATGACCGGTGTTGTAATAGACGGTGCCCGGCGGCAACCACCGGCACAGCATCAGGCGCTGCGCAAGACGCGGCGCAGTGGCGAGGGCAAGCCGCCGCACCGTGGCCTCGGCCTGCCGCCGCACCGGGGAAAGCCTTCGCGAGACCCGCGCGGCAAGGTCGCCCGGCCCCCAGGGCAGGCCGTCGAGATGACGGCGCACCGCCTGAGCGCCGTCCCGGTCGAGAAGCGAAAGGCCGACCGCCGTCCGCACGAGGCAGTAGAGCGGCGCGTCCTCGGACAGCAGTCGGTCGAGATAGGCGCGCTCGACCCGGTCGATACCCGTGGCCGGGCCCGTTCCGGCCCGGCTGACGAGTCGCGTCAGATCAAGGCAACGTGCCCTGGTCACTGGCCCTGCGGGGCGCGTCGGTTATTGTGCCGCCTTCTTCTGCGACACCATCTCGTCGAGGTACTTCGAGAACTCTTCGCCGAGGTCCGGACGGCTCAGGCCGAAGGCCACCGTCGCCTGCAGGAAGCCCGCCTTGGACCCGCAATCGAACCGCTGGCCGCGGAAGCGCAGGCCGTAGACACCCTCGTCGCTGGGGATTTCCTGGGCGATGGCGTCGGTCAGCTGGATCTCTCCGCCCGCGCCTTCCTTCATCGACGAGATGTTCTTGAGCACCTTCGGCGTCAGGATATAGCGGCCGATCACGGCCAGGTTCGACGGGGCCTCGTCGACCTTGGGCTTTTCGACCATGCCCTTGATCTTGACCTTGTCGCCCATGTCCTTCTCGACATCGAGCACGCCATAGGACGACGCCTTCTCGGGCGCGACCTCCATCGCCGCGACCATGCAGCCGCCGGTGTCCTCGTAGGCCTCGGTCATCTGCGCGAGGCAGGACTTCTCGGCCGCGATCACGTCGTCCGGAAGGATCACCGCATAGGGTTCATCCTCGGCGATCAGGCGGCGGGCGCACCACACGGCGTGGCCAAGCCCGAGAGCCTGATGCTGGCGGATATAGGCGATCGCCCCCGATTCCATGTTCGTGCTCTCGAGCACTTCCATCAGCTCGTGCTTCTGCTTCTGCTCGAGCGACATCTCCAGTTCCGGGGCGCGGTCGAAGTAATCCTCGAGCGCGCTCTTGCCGCGCGAGGTCACGAAGATGAACTCGGTGATTCCGGCGGCGCGGGCTTCGTCGATCGCGTACTGGATCAGGGGGCGATCAACGAGCGTCATGATCTCCTTGGGGATGGACTTGGTCGCCGGCAGGAACCGGGTTCCAAGACCCGCCACCGGGAAGATCGCCTTGGTTACCTTGCGCTTCATTTTGATCGCACCTTTTCTTTCAGCATTCCGAAAATCATCTTGCCCGCGCCGGGCCTTATCAACATTCGTTGTATAAGAGGCCGGCCGTTCGACTTCCATTACTCATTCCTGGGCCGTCGATCGGCGCACGCACGCTTGCGAGGCGGTCACACTCTTCACCTACTCGTGTCCGACACGATAACGCCTGTAAGGCCGCCGCGTTCCTGACCGAGCGTCCGAGCCAACCACCCGTCTGCAACCAGTAGCCTTCCGACGTATAGCTCATCCTATGGTAGAGTGCGGTTGGTGACAGCCGCAAGACGGTGGCCGGAACGCCGCGCATCACGCTGTTTATTGCGGCATCTTTCAGCCGACGGTGCCTCCAGATTGGGCCGCCGTGAACCGCCCATTGCCGAACCGGCGGCGCATCGCGGGCCGGCGCGAGGGGCGGCGGTACGGACAGCATCGCCGCCAGCCCGAAGGGCCGGCCCTGCCCATCGTCCAGACCGGCAAGAAGCGTCGCCAGAACGCGGCTCACATCCCGCGGCTCGCAGCGGCCCGCGATCATGTGGCGGACCAGCCTGCCCCGCTGCTCCGCGATCAGCGCGGCGCGGGCCATGGCGGTGTCCGTAACCCCGTGCTTTCGCCAGAACACCGCGCTGGAGGCACCGATGTCGTGCAGATCGGCCGGCATCCGATCCGCCCGGCGGCGGGCCGACGGCGCCATGCCGTGCTGGACCTGCGCGCGTGGGACGAGGGTCGTGGCGTGCCCGCTCCGGGCGAGGCGGAGGTTCAGATCGGTTTCGTCCAGATAGAAGGCAAAGGCGGTGTCGAAGCCGCCAAGCGCCACGAGGACCGCGCGTCGCACGGCCATGTTCGTGCCCTCGGTCTTGGCGACGATCCCGCTCTCGGGGGCGACGGTGACGGGCTCGTCCCCCGCGAGCGTCAGCGGGGCGCAGCGCCCGTCCGACCGGACCCGCCGCGCGCCCCATTGCAACGAGATACCGTTGCGCCCCCGCACGAAACCGCCGGTCGCCCCGACCTCGGCGTCGCGGAACGGCGCGAGCAGATGATCGAGCCACGCCGGTTCGGGCACCGCGTCGTCGTCGAGAAAGGCCACCACGTCGCCGCCCGCCGCCTCGATCCCGAGATTTCGCGCGTGGGAGATGTTGGCCCGCTCGCACGGGACGAGCTTCAGCCGGCCGGCCAGCGGCGAGGCCCGCGCGGCGGCCAGTCCCGCCGCGTCCGCGACCACAACCACCTCGTAGGGGTGGTAGTAGAGCTGCGACACGGCGGTCAGGCACATGGCAAGGTCATCGGATCGCGCGCGGCTGACGATCACGACACTCGCGGAAAGGGCCGTCACCGCCCACGGTCCGGCATCAGGCCGGCTTCAGATCCACGCTCGGTGCGTAGGCGATGAAGAACGGGTTGGCGAAGCCGCCCTTGCCATAGGCCAGCGGCGTGTGATCGTCGAACCGCACCACGTGGCCCCCTGCCCCGAGCAGCACGGCATGCCCCGCGGCGGTGTCCCATTCCATCGTGCGGCCGAGGCGCGGATAGAAATCGGCCTCTCCGGTCGCCACGAGGCAGAACTTGAGCGACGAGCCCGCGCTCTTGGCGTCCTCGACTTCGTATTTCGAGATGTAGTCGTCGGTCGCCTGGTCGCGGTGGGATTTGGAGGCGACCACGCGCAGCGCGGAATTGTCCGCCTCGGCGACCTTGAGCGGCCGCGTCTCGCCGACCTCGTCGATTTTCAGCTCGCCCACTTCCTCGAAGGTGAACCCCTTGGAGTCGGTGTAGAACATCCGCTGCTTTGCGGGCGCGTAGACGACGCCGCGGACCGGGATGCCGTCTTCGACATAGGCGATGTTCACGGTGAAGTCGCCGCGCCGCTGCACGAACTCCTTCGTGCCGTCGAGCGGATCGACGATCAGGAACGTGCTGGCGTCGATGCCGTGGGAGGCCGCCTGCTCTTCGGTGACCAGGGCGACGTCGGGAAAGACCTCGCGCAGACCGGCCGAGATCAGGGCGTCCGCGGCCTCGTCGGCGGCGGTCACGGGGCTATCGTCGGATTTCGCGCGCACGTCGAAGTCGTCGGCCTCGTAGATCTCCATGATCTTCGCCCCTGCTTCCAGGGCCAGCCGGCGCATCGTCGTAGTCAGCGTGTCGTAATCCATACGTCCTCCTTGGCACGACGCCCGGGCCGTCCACGCGCCGCAGTTGATAAAATTTCTGCCTGTCCTTATGCTTTCGGATTAAGCGCACGGCAAGGTGCCGATGCGACACCGACGGGGCCGGCCGGGTCGGCGACGGGAGAGCACAGGCAGACACGTCCATGTTCCAGCGCCCCCAACGGGAAACGGGTCTCGCCTCGGCCGCCGGCATCGCGGACCTGATCTACCACAACACCGTCCGGAACGTGCGCAAGACGCACTCGAACGCGCTGTTCGCCATCCTGATCAACATCTTCCAGACGGTCGTCTTCGTGATGATCTTCTACCTGCTGTTCGTGGTGCTGGGCATGCGGGGGCAGGCGATCCGGGGCGACTTCATGCTGTACATCATGACGGGGATTTTCCTCTACATGGTGCACACGCGGGTCGTGCAGTCGATCATCTCGTCCGAGGGGCCGGCCTCTCCGATGATGAAGCACGCCCCGATGACCACGGCGATCTCGATCGCCTCGGCGGCGCTCGGCTCTCTCTATATCCAGGTCCTGTCGATGGCCTGCGTGCTGTATGTCTACCATGTCGGCTGGGGCCCGATCACGATCCACGACCCCAGGGGCGCCTTCGGGATGGTGTTCCTCGCCTGGTTCTCGGGCGTCGGCGTCGGGATCATCTTCCTTGCGATCAAGCCCTGGGCCCCCAGCTTCGTCAGCATGACGTCGATGATCTATACCCGCGCGAACATGATCGCCTCGGGCAAGATGTTCGTCGCCAACACGCTGCCGGCCGTCATGCTGCCCTATTTCACCTGGAACCCGCTGTTCCACGTGATCGACCAGGCGCGGGGCTTCACCTTCGTGAACTACTGGCCGCACAACTCGGCGGTCATGTATCCAGTCTATGTCTCGCTCGGGCTGCTGATGGTCGGCATGATGGGCGAGTTCTATACACGCAAGCACGCCTCGATCAGCTGGAGCGCCCGAAGATGAAACGCCTTGCCGCCGCCCTCGTCCTCGCCCCCTCGATCGTCGCCGCGCAGGACTTCCCGGCGCTCTACGAGGTGAGCGGGGTCGCCACGGACGACGTCCTGAACATCCGGGCCGAGCCGAACGCACAGGCCGAGATCATCGGAGAGTTCGCCGCCGACCGACAGGACGTCGAGGTCGTGGCCTCGGGGCCCGACGGCAGCTGGGGCCAGGTGAATGCGGGCGAACAGAGCGGATGGGCCTCTCTGTCGTTCCTCGAGCGGCAGCCCGATCAGACGGCGGGCGAACCCATCGCGCGGCTGTCCTGCTCGGGCACCGAACCCTTCTGGTCCTTCTCCATCGACGGGGACGAGGCGACGTTCGGCGCACCGGATCAGGACGACGAGACCGTGGCGCTGGCCGAACCGGTCAAGGCGTCAGGCCGCACCGACCGGTGGAGCGTCATCGGCGTCTACGGCGGCACGACCGCGATCCTGGCACGCGCCAGCTGCTCGGACGGGATGTCGTCGCGGGCCTACGGCCTGACCATCGACCTGCTGCGATCTGACCCCGGCGCGCCCACCTATTTGACCGGGTGCTGCTCCGTCTCGCCGTGATCCACGACGCGCAGCGTGACGTTCACCCGCCCGCCCTTCGGCATAAGTGACGACGTCCCGAACCGGATCCGGTCCACCCCGTGATGCACGAGACGGGCCTCGCCGCCCATCTCCAGCACGTCGCCCGAGGTCAGCCACAGGCTTTCGGTCTTGCCGCCCCTCTCGATGTTGCCGACGCGGAACAGCCCCTCATCGCCCAACGAGATCGACACGACCGGCCACGAGAAATCGCCCTCGTCGCGATCCTGGTGCAGGCCCATCCGCGCGCCTTCGCCGTAATGGTTCACGAGACAGCAATCGGGCACCCGGTCGTTGCCCGTGACGGCGTGCCAGACGGCCAGCACCGAGGCCGGAATCGGCGGCCAGTCGACGCCTGAAGGATGCCGCGACTCGTAGCGATAGCCCCGGCGATCGGACACCCAGCCCAGCCGTCCGGCCGCCGTCATTCGGACGGACATCTTCCGTCCGCGGGCGGTTTCGGGCTGCACCAGCGGGGCGGCGCGGATGACCTCGCGCAGGTCGTCCAGCATGCCGCGCTGTTCCCCCGAATCGAGCGCCTCGCGAAAAACATTGATGCCGCGAAGATTTACGCGGTTTCGCAGGTCCATGCGGCCTCCGGAAAGAGCGTTGCATTTTTGCCCGGATCTGCCCCCGTGGGCGGCTTGCAGGGTCCAGACCCCCTCCTTATATACGCCCAGACGCCGGATGGGGATGCCCCGGCCGGCAGACTTCTGGGATCGCCGGATGGATGCCGCTCCGCGGGTTCGTCCGCTAAGACATCGCCAATGAGAGGATTTTGACCATGGGCAAAGTGATCGGGATCGACCTTGGGACCACGAACAGCTGCGTCGCCATCATGGATGGCAGCCAGCCGCGTGTGATCGAGAACGCCGAGGGCGCCCGCACCACGCCGTCGATCGTCGCCTTTACGGATGACGAGCGGCTTGTGGGGCAGTCGGCCAAGCGCCAGGCCGTGACCAACCCGACGAACACCGTCTTCGCCGTGAAGCGCCTTGTCGGTCGCCGGCTCGAGGACGAGCAGATCACGAAGGACAAGAAGAACCTTCCGTTCCAAATCGTCGATGGCGGCCAGGGCGACGCGTGGGTCGAGGTGAAGGGCGACAAGTATTCGCCGAGCCAGATTTCGGCCTTCATCCTGCAGAAGATGAAGGAAACCGCCGAGAGCTATCTCGGCGAGGAAGTCGATCAGGCCGTCATCACGGTTCCGGCCTACTTCAACGACCAGCAGCGCCAGGCGACCAAGGACGCGGGCAAGATCGCCGGTCTCGAAGTCCTGCGCATCATCAACGAGCCGACGGCCGCCGCGCTGGCCTACGGGCTCGACAAGAAGGACTCCAAGACGATCGCCGTCTATGACCTCGGCGGCGGCACGTTCGACATCACGATCCTCGAGATCGACGACGGTCTGTTCGAGGTGAAGTCGACGAACGGCGACACGTTCCTGGGCGGCGAAGACTTCGACATGCGGATCGTGAACTACCTCGCCGAGGAGTTCAAAAAGGAGCATGGCGTCGACCTCACGCAGGACAAGATGGCCCTGCAGCGCCTGAAGGAAGCCGCCGAGAAGGCCAAGATCGAGCTGTCCGCAGCCAGCCAGACCGAGATCAACCAGCCGTTCATCTCGATGGACAAGGACACCGGCTCGCCGCTGCACATGGTGATGAAGCTCACCCGTGCGAAGCTGGAAAGCCTGGTCGGCGACCTGATCAAGAACTCGATCAATCCGTGCAAGGCCGCGCTGAAGGACGCCGGCGTGTCGGTCGATGATGTCGACGAGGTCGTCATGGTCGGCGGCATGACCCGTATGCCCAAGGTGTACGAGGAAGTGTCCAAGTTCTTCGGCAAGGAGCCGCACAAGGGCGTGAACCCCGACGAGGTCGTGGCTCTGGGCGCCGCCATTCAGGCCGGCGTGCTGCAGGGCGACGTGAAGGACGTGGTCCTGCTTGACGTGACGCCGCTGAGCCTCGGCATCGAGACGCTGGGTGGCGTGTTCACCCGCCTGATCGACCGCAACACCACGATCCCGACCAAGAAGTCGCAGATCTTCTCCACGGCCGAGGACAACCAGAACGCCGTGACGATCCGGGTCTTCCAGGGTGAGCGCGAGATGGCGGCCGACAACAAGATGCTCGGCCAGTTCAACCTCGAGGACATCCCGCCGGCACCCCGCGGCATGCCCCAGATCGAGGTGACGTTCGACATCGACGCCAACGGCATCGTCTCCGTGTCGGCCAAGGACAAGGGCACGAACAAGGAGCAGAAGATCACCATCCAGGCGTCGGGCGGCCTGTCCGAGGAAGATATCGAGCGGATGGTTCACGACGCCGAAGAAAACGCCGAGGCGGACAAGAACCGCCGCGAGGTGATCGAGGCCCGGAACCAGGCGGAAAGCCTGATCCACTCGACCGAGAAGTCGATGGAAGAGCATTCCGACAAGGTCGATCCGTCGACGATCGAGGCGATCGAACTGGCCATCGCCAACCTGAAGGAGACGCTCGAGAGCGAGGACGCCGGCAAGATCAAGTCGGGCATCCAGAACGTGACCGAAGCGTCGATGAAACTGGGCGAGGCCATCTACAACTCCGAGCAGGCGAAGTCCGAGGGCGGTGAAGACCCCGAGGGCGGCAACTCGGACGGCAACGGCGATCAGGACGACATCGTCGACGCCGATTTCGAAGACCTCGACGACGACAAGCGCGCATCGTAACGCGTGCCGGAACGCGCCACCGTGGACCGGCCTGACACGTCAGGCCGGTCCTTGCGTTCCAAAGCTTGGGAAGTGTGATCGATGGCAAAGCGCGACTATTACGACATTCTCGGGGTCTCCAAGGGGGCCGACGCGGACGAAATCAAGAAAGCCTATCGCCGCAAGGCGAAGGAGCTTCACCCGGACCGCAACTCCGACAACCCCGAAGCCGAGACCCAGTTCAAGGAGGCCAACGAGGCCTACGAAGTTCTCCGCGACGCCGACAAGAAGGCGGCGTATGACCGCTACGGCCACGCCGCGTTCGACGGTGGCATGGGCGGCATGGGTGGCGCCCGCGGCGGTGGCCGGGGAGCGGCCTATGGCGGCGGCGATTTCGCCAGCGCCTTCTCCGACGTATTCGACGACCTCTTCGGCGACATGATGGGCGGCGGCCGCGGCCGCGGCCAGCGGGCGACCCGCGGCTCCGACCTGCGCTACGACATGCGCGTCACGCTCGAAGAGGCGCACCAGGGCCTGCAAAAGACGATCAACGTGCCCTCTGCGGTGACCTGCGACGTCTGCGAGGGCTCCGGCTCGGAAGGCGGGGCCGAACCGCAGATGTGTCCGACCTGCTCCGGCATGGGCAAGGTCCGGGCGCAGCAGGGCTTCTTTACCGTCGAACGCACCTGCCCGACCTGCTCGGGCGCGGGCCAGATCGTCAAGAACCCCTGTGGCGCGTGCAGCGGCTCGGGCCGCGTGACCCGGGACCGGGCGCTCAGCGTGAACATCCCGCCGGGCGTCGAAACGGGCACCCGCATCCGCCTCGGCGGCGAGGGCGAAGCCGGTCTGCGCGGCGGTCCGGCCGGCGACCTCTACATCTTCATCGAGGTGGCCGAGCACCAGCTGTTCCAACGCGAAGCACAGCACCTGCACTGCCGCGTGCCGGTGTCGATGATCGCGGCCTCGCTGGGCGGCGACATCGAGGTGCCGACGATCGACGGCGGACGCAGCCGCGTGAAGGTGCCCGCCGGCAGCCAGTCCGGCAAGCAGATGCGCCTGCGCGGCAAGGGCATGCCGCAGCTTCGCGGCGGCGGCTACGGCGACATGTATATCGAGCTGGCCGTCGAGACCCCGGTGAACCTCTCGTCGAAGCAGAAGGACCTGCTGCGCGAGTTCGACCGCGCCGGGCAGGACAACAGCCCCGAGACCGCCGGCTTCTTCAAGAAGGTGAAGAGCTTCTGGGACGGGATGAAGTCCTGACCCCGGAGATCCGTTGAAATCGGCAGACGCCGCGTCCGACCGGGCGCGGCGTTCGTCGTTTCGGGTAGGATTAACCGTTCGCTAACCAAGCGGCGACATCCTGACGGGGATGCCGAAATCCCGCCATGACATCGACGAAGCGACCCTGCCCTTCCTCATGCGACCGGAGGATCAGAAGGAGCGCCTGCCCTCGTATATCCGCGACCACCGCTCCCGGTTGCGACAGCGCTTCATGGACGGCGGCGCGGGCGCGATGCCGGATTACGAACTGCTCGAGCTGGTCCTCTTCCGCGCCATCCCCCGCCGCGACGTCAAACCCCTGTCGCGCGCGCTGCTGGACACATTCGGCGACTTCAACCGCGTCCTGTCGGCCGAGCCGTCGCGCCTGAAGGCGGTGAAGGGGCTGGGCGATGCCGTCGTGCAAGAGCTCAAGATCGTCGAGGCGGCGGCGCACCGGCTGTCACGCTCTCGCGTGATGCAGCGGCCGGTCATTTCCAGCTGGCAGGCTGTGCTGGACTATTGCCACACCACCATGTCCCACCGTGAGACCGAGCAGTTCCGCGTGCTCTACCTCGACCGGAAGAACGTGCTCGTGGCCGACGAGGAACAGGCCAAGGGCACCGTCGATCACGTCCCGGTCTATCCGCGCGAGATCGTCAAGCGGGCGCTCGAACTCAACGCCTCGGCGCTGATCCTCGTGCACAACCATCCATCGGGCGACCCGACACCGTCGCAGGCCGACATCACGATGACGAACCGGGTTGCCGACGCCTGCGCGGCGCTCGACCTGGCACTGCATGACCACCTGATCGTGGGAAAGGACACCGAGCTCAGCTTTCGCGGCAGCGGCTATCTGTGACCGTCACTCGATCCAGACTTCGACGCGGCGATTGACCCGGCGCCCCCAGGCCGTCTCGTCGCAGGCCATCGGCATCGCCTCTCCGAACGCTTCGACCCTGAGGTTCACGCGGTCGGGATCCGCCGATTCCGCCGAGGCCCGGACCGCATCCCGCACCGTCCGCGCCCGGCTGTTCGACAGGCGCCGGTTGATCCCGGCGGGCCCGGCGCCGTCACCAAAGCCCACGAAGACCAGCGACCGCTGGTCGAACACGCCGCGCTCCAATGCCGCGCTCAGAAGCGCCACGTTCGACCGGGACTGCGCATCCAGCGCGCTCGACGCGTTCTCGAACCGGAATGTCAGGGTGAGGCGGCTCTTGCCCGACAGGGCGCTGACAAGCTGCTGCAGGTCTTGCAGATCGGTCTCGACCCCCGCCCTACGGATCGCGTTGGCAAAGCGCTCGCCCTGATCGTCCAGGGGGATCGCGCGTGGGAACTGGTCGACGAAGCCGGCCCGTTCGATCACCGGCTGCGCCGCCGGGGACCCGGCGAAGGACATGAACTCCCGCGCCAGCCGCGGCAGCCGCACAGCGGGCGTATAGAGGAACATGGGCGCCGTCAGCGGGTAATCCTCGGTCTTGAGCGTCGTCTCGCTCGCTTGGCTGCTGGTGCCGCACGGGCCACGCAACGCCAGCGGCACGGCGTCCCCCTGCTCGATGAAGCTGCCGATCCCGAGGGCATCAGGATCGTCGGCCACGGCCGACGCGAGGTCACGCGCGGACTCGTGCCGCGTGATGGCGTCGTTCGACTCGAGAACGTCCTCGCCGATATCCACCGTCGCCGACTGCGCGATGCCCATGCCCGGCGCCATCGCATGCAGCGCGATGGGCTGGTCCGGCCCGCCGAGTTCGGCCCACGATCCGATCTCGCCCCGGAACGCCGCGCGCAGGTCCTCGAGGGAGATGTCCCGCACCGGGTTCGACAGCGCGACCAGCGGCACGACCGCGTCCAGCGCCACGATGCGGGCGCGGTCACCACTGACGAGATCACCCAGGCCGGCGGTCCGGGCCAGCCGCGCCTCGCGCGCCAGGACGGGCCGCAGGGACATCACGATGTCGGCCTCTTCGGCGACGAGGTCGGCGAACCCCTCGGCCGACGAGTGCAGGCGGAACCCGAACCGGCCCACCACGCGGTCGGCCTCGGGGTCGCGCAGGACATAGGTGAAATCGTCGCTGCCCGTGTCGTCCCGCGACAGGTTCAGGCCGTTGCGGATCGCGAAGGACTCGATCAGCGCGGGCATCAGCACCTCGCCCATGCGCTGCGCCCCCGCGAAACCGACCTCGGCAACATAGGCGTCGACATCGGGGCAGCCCTCGCCGCCGCATTCCACGCGGGTGCCGTCGACGGTGAGGATGCCGTACTGCGTGCTCAGGCGATAGAACTCGCCATCGTATCCGAGAAGCTCGCCGGAAATGGTGACCGTGCCCTCGCGGGACGTGAGCGTCACCTCGTCGGCGGTCGCGGAGACCGCGGCTGCGCAAAGACAAAACGCGGCGAAGACCGCCGCGCGAAATGGTATCATGGGCTTCCCAGGGAGACCGCTTTCACTGCGATCGATCTTCGGGTCCCGTCGGCGGATTTTCAACAGCAGAATAGGACCCCGTGGCGTCACACCGCGGGCGCCCCGCCCCGACGGGGCGGGATCATGCCCGAGAGGCGGAGGTCAGCTGATGCGGCCGTGGCAGTGCTTGAACTTGCGGCCCGAGCCGCAAGGGCAGGCATCGTTGCGGCCCGGATTTCCCCAGGTGTCGGGGTCCGCTTCGACAAAGCCCGGCGCGGCGGCCTCTGCCTCGGCTTCGCCTTCCGGCGGTACCGCCCGCGCGGCGTCCTCGACCTCGCTCCGCTGGGCCTTCATCTGGTCCAGCATCGCCTTCTGCTCTTCTTCCGAGAGCGGGCGGATCTGCGACAGCTTCTGCGACACGTCGGCCCGCAGCGAGTCGAGCATCCCCTCGAAAAGCTGGAAGGCCTCGGTCTTGTACTCGTTCAGCGGGTCGCGCTGCGCGTAGCCGCGGAAGCCCACGACCGAGCGCAGGTGTTCCAGCATCAGCAGGTGGTCGCGCCATTTCTGGTCGATCGTCTGCAGCAGGATCTGCTTTTCGATCTGCCGCATGTTGTCGGGACCGAAATCGGCGGCCTTCTTTGCCATCAGCTCGTCCGAGGCGGTATAGAGCCGCTCGCGGATGACTTCGCCGTCCACGCCCTCTTCCTCGGTCCAGGCGATGACCGGTTGGTCGAGGCCCAGCTTTTCCATGACGGCCACGTACAGGCCCTCACCGTCCCACTGGTCGGCATAGCTCTTGGCCGGGATGTGCTGATCGACAAGGTCGTCGATGACCTGGTGGCGCATGTCCTGCGTGATCTCGTGCAGGTCGTCCGCCTCCATGATCTCGCGCCGCTGGCCGAAGATGACCTTCCGCTGATCGTTCATCACATCGTCGAATTTCAGCAGCTGCTTGCGGATGTCGAAGTTGCGCCCCTCGACCTTCGCCTGCGCCTTCTCGAGCGACTTGTTCACCCACGGGTGGATGATCGCCTCGCCTTCCTTCATGCCGAGGCGCGACAGCATCTTGTCCAGCCGGTCCGAGCCGAAGATGCGCATCAGGTCATCCTCGAGCGACAGGTAGAACGCCGAACGGCCCGGATCGCCCTGCCGGCCCGACCGGCCGCGCAGCTGGTTGTCGATCCGGCGGCTTTCGTGGCGCTCGGTCGCCAGGACGAACAGGCCGCCGGACTCGATCACCTTCTGCTTCGCCTCGGCATGCTCGGCCTCGATCCGGGCGCGCAATTCGTCGGGGTTGGCCTCGGGATCGGCGGCGAGCGCCTCCATCACCTTCATGTCGACGTTGCCGCCAAGCTGGATGTCGGTGCCGCGGCCGGCCATGTTGGTGGCGATGGTCACCGCGCCCGGCGTGCCGGCCTCGGCGATGATCTGGGCCTCTTTCTCGTGCTGGCGGGCGTTCAGGACATTGTGCGGGATCTCGGCCGCCGTCAGCATCTGGCTCAGCTGCTCGGACTTCTCGATCGAGGTGGTCCCGACCAGCACCGGCTGCCGGCGCTCGTACGACTCGCGGATCGCCTCGGCGATGGCGTCGTATTTCTCTTTCGCGGTGCGGTAGACGGCGTCGTCTTGGTCATCGCGGGCGATGGGCTTGTTCGTCGGCACGGCGACGACGCCCAGCTTGTAGATCTCGGCGAATTCGTCGGCCTCGGTCAGCGCGGTGCCGGTCATGCCCGACAGCTTGTCGTAGAGGCGGAAATAGTTCTGGAACGTGACGCTGGCGAGCGTGACGTTCTCGGGCTGGATGTTCGCGCCCTCCTTCGCTTCGATCGCCTGATGCAGACCGTCGGACAGTCGGCGGCCAGCCATCATCCGGCCGGTGAACTCGTCGATCAGCACGACCTCGCCGTCGCGGACGATGTAATCCTTGTCCCGCGTGAACAGCTTGTGGGCGCGCAGGCCCTGGTTCACGTGGTGCACGATCGTGGTCGATTCCGGGTCGTAGAGGGTCTGGCCCTCGGGCAGGATTCCCGCGCCGGAAAGGTGCTCTTCGAGGAACTCGTTGCCCTCGTCGGTGAAGGTCACGTTCCGGGTCTTTTCGTCGATCGTGTAGTGGTCTTCCGTCAGAAGCGGAATGACCCGGTCGATCGTGCGGTACAGATCGCTGCGGTCCTGGCTGGGGCCCGAGATGATCAGCGGCGTCCGCGCCTCGTCGATGAGGATCGAGTCGACCTCGTCCACGATGGCGAAGTTGTGGCCGCGCTGGAACATGTCGTTCAGCTCGGACTTCATGTTGTCGCGCAGGTAATCGAAGCCCAGCTCGTTGTTCGTCGCGTAGGTGATGTCGGCCTGGTAGGCGGCGCGCTTTTCCAGCTCGGGCTGCTGCGGGTAGACGGCGCCGGTGGTCATGCCCAGCAGACCATAGACCTTGCCCATCCACTCGGCGTCACGCCGCACGAGGTAGTCGTTCACCGTGACGATGTGCACGCCCTTGCCGCCGAGCGCGTTCAGATAGGCGGGGAAGGTGGCGACCAGCGTCTTGCCCTCGCCCGTCTTCATCTCGGAGATATTGCCCTGGTGCAGGAAAATCCCGCCCATCAACTGCACGTCGAACGCCCTCAGCCCCAGCGCACGGCGGGCGGCCTCGCGGCAGTTGGCGAAGGCCTCGGGCAGCAGGGCGTCCAGGCTCTCGCCCTTTTCCACCCGCGCCTTGAGGTCGGCGGTGCGTTCCTGGATGGCGGCATCCGACAGCGCCTCGAACTCGGGCTCCAGCGCGTTGATCCGGTCGATCAGCGGCTGCGTCGCCTTGATCTTGCGATCGTTCGGCGTGCCGAAGACCTTCTTCGCGATCGATCCGATTCCGAGCATGTGGTCTCCTGACAGCAAGATGCGCGGGGAATGCTTGCCCGTATCGGCACGCCCCCTTATGCAGGCGGTCAAGACGGCCCCTCGCGGCACGCTTGGCGATGTAAGGGGCTGCACAGATAGTGTCAACGTCACGGCCACGGGCCGGAAGGAAGGACATCGCATGCTTGCACCACGTTCCATGATGCTCGGCACCGCTCTTGCCGCCTCGCTGGCGCTTCCCGCGGCCGCGCAGGATGCCGATACGGTCGTCGCCACGGTGAATGGCACCGACATCACCCTTGGACACATGGCCGTGCTTGCCGAGCGTCTGCCCGAGCAATACAGCCAGCTGCCCGACCAGGCGCTGTTCGACGGCATCCTGGACCAGCTGGTGCAGCAGACCGCGCTGGCCGACCAGAAGGAAGAGCTGTCGCGCCGCGGCGAGCTGGTGATCGAGAACGAGCGCCGTGCGCTGTTCGCGACCGAGGTGCTCGAATCCGTCTCGGAACAGGCGGTGAGCGACGAGGCGATCCAGCAGATGTACGACGAGAACTACGCCAACGGCGAGGGCGGCACCGAATACAACGCCTCGCATATCCTGGTGGAAACCGAGGAAGAGGCGCAGAGCCTGATCGAAGAGCTGGACGGCGGCGCCGATTTCGCCGAGCTGGCGCGCGAGAACTCCACCGGCCCCTCCGGCCCGAATGGCGGCGAGCTGGGCTGGTTCGGTGACGGCATGATGGTCGAGCCGTTCCAGAACGCGGTGGCCGAGCTCGAGACCGGCGACGTGTCCGAGCCCGTGCAGACGCAGTTCGGCTGGCACGTCATCAAGCTGAACGAGACCCGCGAGCAGGAAGCGCCGTCGCTGGACGAGGTGCGTGACGAGATCGCCGCGCAGATCCAGCAGACGGCCGTGCAGGAGATGATCGACGAGGCCACCGCCTCGGCCGAGGTCGAGCGGCCCGAGACACCAGAGATCGACCCCTCGGTCGTCCGCGACTCCGCGCTGTTCGACTGAGCCGCGATGACCTGCCGGACGATTGCGCGGGGCGTGGTGTGATGGCCAAGCTTCCGGTCTCTCCCCTTGCCCCGCCGCGCTTTCCCGACCTGCCCGAGATCGGCGGCGTGCGCTTCGCCACCGTCGCCGCTGGCGTACGCTATGCCGACCGCACCGACGTGATGCTGGCGGAACTGTCACCCGGCACCAGCGTGGCCGGGGTGTTCACCAGGTCCGCGACGCGGGCCGCGCCGGTGCTGGACTGTCAGGAGAAGATCGGGCGCGGGTCGGACGACGGCGCCGCGATCATCGTCAATTCCGGCAACGCGAACGCCTTTACCGGCGGACGTGGGCAGGAATCGGTGGCCCGCGTCACCGGCGGCGTCGCCGAGCGCCTGGGCCTGCCGCCCGAGCGCGTGTTCTCAGCCTCGACCGGGGTGATCGGCGAACCGCTCCCCGACGAGCGCATCACCGCCCGCCTGGACGACCTGAAGGATGGCCTGACCGCCACCGGCATGGAGGAGGCCGCGCGCGCCATCATGACGACCGACACCTTCGCCAAGGGCGCGACGACGCGCTGCGAGGTCGGCGGCAAGACGATGACGATCGCAGGGATCGCGAAGGGTTCGGGCATGATCGCGCCCGACATGGCGACGATGCTGGTCTACATCTTCACCGATGCCGCGATCAGCCAGCCGGCGCTGCAATCGATGCTGGCGGAACTGAACCATTCCACCTTCAACGCGATCACGGTGGACAGCGACACCTCGACGTCCGACACGCTGATGGTGGCGGCCACCGGCGCCTCGGGCGCGGCGGCCATCACCGACCCCGCGTCCGCCGACGCAGCCCCGTTCAGAGAGGCGATGGGCCGCGTCATGCTGGACCTCGCGCATCAGGTCGTGCGGGACGGCGAGGGTGCGACCAAGTTCGTCGAGGTGACGGTCACCGGCGCCCGGAGCGAAGGCGACGCACGGAAGGTGGGCTTTGCCATAGCGAACTCGCCGCTGGTCAAGACGGCGATCGCGGGTGAGGATCCGAACTGGGGCCGCATCGTGATGGCCGTCGGCAAGTCCGGCGCCGAGGCCGACCGCGACCGCCTCTCGATCCGATTCGGCGACATCCTCGTCGCCGAGAACGGATGGGTCGCCCCCAGCTACAGCGAAGAGGCGGCGGCCGCGTACATGACCCAGCCCGAGCTTGCCATCGGTGTGGACCTGGGACTGGGTGAGGCCGCGGCGACGGTCTGGACCTGCGATCTGACCCACGGCTACATCGACATCAACGCGGACTACCGGTCGTGAAGATGGTGCTGGTCTCGGCCGTCGCGCTCGTCGATGCCGATGGGCGTGTACTGCTGACCCAGCGGCCCGAGGGCAAGTCGATGGCCGGCCTGTGGGAGTTTCCGGGCGGCAAGGTCGAGGACGGCGAGTCGCCCGAAGCGGCGCTGGTCCGCGAGTTGCACGAAGAACTCGGGATCGAAACCTGGGACAGCTGCCTCGCACCGCTGACCTTCGCCAGCCACGCCTACCCCGATTTCCACCTTCTGATGCCGCTCTTCGCCTGTCGGAAATGGGCCGGGCAGCCGCAGGGACGGGAGGGGCAGGCGCTGAAATGGGTGCGCCCGACCGCGCTGCGCGACTACCCGATGCCGCCGGCCGATCTGCCCCTGATCCCGATTCTCCGCGACTGGCTGTAATCGCCTGGACCGTGTCGCGCGCAAGCCACGCCGACCTACGGATTACATAATTTGCACATACTTTGAGCGTATTTTGCTGGGTTGTGCATTTTTTATTAGTGATTTTGGAACCATCTCCCGACATACTGAAACGACAGCTTTAGGAGAGGTCCAATGGTCCAGACGATCACAATCGGAAGCTGCGTTTCGGTGCAGGGTAATGTCGTGCGCAATCTCGAAGATGGGCGTGTGACCATTCAGGTGGGCGAGCAGGCCTATACCGGTTTCCCGGTTCGCACGCCGCCGCAGCCGACCCTGGCCGCGGTCTGAGCGCAGCGAAAATCCGGATGCAAAAAGGGCGGCACGATGGCGTGCCGCCCTTTCATTTTGTCCCGGTGGAGGGGCGCGCTCAGTCCAGAGCGCGCTCCACCTCTTCGCGGGTGAAGATCTCGATGACGTCGCCGGGGCGGACGTCCTCGTAGTTCTCGAACGCCATGCCGCATTCCTGGCCCGAGATGACCTCGGACACCTCGTCCTTGAAGCGCTTCAGCGTCTTCAGCGTGCCCTCGTGGATCACGACATCGTCGCGCAGGAGGCGCACACCGGCCGAGCGGCGCGCGACGCCCTCGGTCACGAGGCAGCCGGCAACCTTGCCCACGCCCGAGACCTTGAACACTTCGCGGATCTCGGCGTAGCCGATGAAGTTCTCGCGGATCTCGTTCGACAGCAGGCCCGAGGCCGCGGCTTTCACGTCGTCCACGAGGTCGTAGATCACGCTGTAATAGCGGATCTCGACGCCCTTCTGGTTGGCCGTGTTCCGCGCCGATGCGTTGGCACGGACGTTGAAGCCGAACACCGGGGCACCGGACGCCTCGGCCAGGCCGATATCCGTCTCGGTGATGGCGCCGACGCCCGAGTGCAGCACGCGAACGCGTACCTCGTCGTTGCCGATCTTCTCCATCGCCTGAACGATCGCCTCGGCCGAGCCCTGAACGTCCGCCTTCACGAGGATGGGGAGCTCGGTGACGTTCTCGTCCGCCTTCGCCTTGGCCATCATCTGTTCGAGCGTGGTGGCGGCGCCAGCGGCGGCGCGCTTGTCCTTCGCCTGTTCCTGGCGGTACTCGGCGATCTCGCGGGCCTGCGCCTCGGTCTCGACGACGTTCAGGACGTCGCCCGCCTCGGGCGTGCCGTTGAGGCCCAGGACCTCGACCGGAACCGACGGGCCGGCCTCGTCCACGCGGTTGCCCTGATCGTTGATCAGGGCGCGGACCTTGCCCCACTGCTCGCCCACGACGAAGATGTCGCCGCGACGCAGGGTGCCGTGCTGCACCAGGACGGTCGCCACGGGACCGCGGCCCACGTCCAGCTGCGCCTCGATAACGGCGCCTTCGGCGGCGCGGTCGGGGTTCGCCTTGAGATCCAGGATCTCGGCCTGCAGCGCGATCGATTCGATCAGGTCGTCGAGACCGGTGCCGTTGATGGCCGAAACCTCGACATCCTGCACGTCGCCCGACAGGCCTTCGACGATCACTTCGTGCTGAAGCAGATCGGTCCGGACCTTGTCGGGATTCGCCGAAGGCTTGTCGCACTTGTTGATGGCAACGATCATCGGCACACCCGCCGCCTTGGCGTGGTGGATAGCCTCGACCGTCTGCGGCATCACCGCGTCATCCGCGGCAACCACCAGCACGACGATGTCCGTTACCTGGGCACCGCGGGCACGCATCGACGTGAACGCCGCGTGGCCGGGCGTGTCGAGGAAGGTCAGCGTCTTGCCGCCTTCGCTTTCGACCTGGTAGGCGCCGATGTGCTGCGTGATGCCGCCCGCCTCGCCTGAGACCACCTTGGTCTTGCGGATCGCGTCAAGCACCGAGGTCTTGCCGTGGTCGACGTGGCCCATGACGGTGATGACCGGCGGACGCTGCTTCAGGTCCTCGGCCTTGTCCTCGACCTGCTCGATCACGTCCTCGACATCGGCGTCCGAGACACGCGTCACCTTGTGACCGAACTCCTCGATGATGAGCTCGGCGGTATCGGCGTCGATCGTCTGGTTCTGCGTCGCCATGATGCCGTTCTGCATCAGCGACTTCACAACGTCGGCGACACGCTCGGCCATGCGGTTGGCGAGCTCCGAGACGACGATCGCCTCGGGCAGCTGAACGTCGCGCACGATCTTTTCGCGCTGCGCCGAGCCGCCCATCGCCTTCTGGCGGGCGCGCTCCTGCTTGCGCTTCATCGAAGCAAGCGATTTCTGACGGCCGCCTTCGCCGCCCGACAGGGCCTGGTTCAGCGTCAGCTTGCCCGAGCGGCGCTTGTCGTCGCCCTTGCTCGGCTTTGCCGTCCGGTCGCGGTTGTCACGCTCGGGCTGCTTGCGGGCGGGCTGGCCGCCCTTGCCGCCGGGGGCGGGCTTCGGGGCCTCGGCCGCGGGCTGCTGTTCCTCGGGCTGGGGCGCGGCCTCCTGCTTCTTCGCAGCTTCCTGCTCGGCAAGGCGGCGGGCGTCCTCTTCAGCCTTCTGGCGCGCTTTTTCTTCGCGCTCGCGCTCTTCGCGCTCTTTCTCTTCAAGCTCGCGACGGCGACGCTCGCGCTCTTCGGCGCGGGCCTTCTCTTCCGCCTGGCGACGCTCTTCCTCTTCGGCCTCGCGCGACTTGGCGGCCGCGAGTGCCTTCATGCGACGCTCCATCTCGGCATCGGAGATGCCGGCGGGTCGCTTGGAGGGATCTGTCTTGGGCGCGGACTGGCCGGAGCCTCCGCCCGACTTGCCGGATGCGGGCTTGGGCACGACCACGCGCTTGCGCTTGGTCTCGACGACGACGTTCTTGGTCCGGCCGTGGCTGAAGCTCTGCTTCACCTGACCCGAACGCTGTCCGCCGCGAACGCCGAGGGTCTTTTTGCCGTCATTATCGCTCATATGGTCTTCTTTACCTTTCCGGTGGCATCGCCACCGCCATCGTCGCGAACGCCCGAAAGCCGCACGGCGTCATCCCTGAACGAGTCAGTGAGTCCGCCTGCGGCAAGCGCCGCATGTATCACATGTTCCCGACCGAAGGACAAACCCAATTCCACCGCGCTCAGGATGTCGAAGTACGACCCCCGCCCGCGCGGCCGGTGCAGCTTGGACTTGCCGCGGTCGGAGCCGTCCGAGGCCTGCAACAGGATTGCCGCCTCGTCCTTGCCCAGCCAGTCCTTCACCTTCTCGTACCCGGCGACGGCCTTGCCCGCCTTGCGGGCCAGGGCCAGCCGGTCCTGCACCCGGCGCAACAAAATACCCTCAACATCCGAGACCAGGGTCTCGGGAACGGTCACCTGCTGCCGGGCCGCGCGCGAGAAGAGCCGCTTTGAGACCGCCGTGTCGAGCGCCGACCGTTCGGCGCTGACCCAGATGCCCCGTCCGGGCAACTTCTCGGCCACATCCGGGATTATAGCGTTTTCCGGGCTGACGACAAACCGTATCAGCCCCCTCTTCGGGTGCCGCTCGCCCGTGGCGATGCAGCGCCGTTCCGGATCGCTCCGCTCCTTCTTTGCGCCACCGCGGCTCATTTGGGTCTGCCTCGGGATCAACGTGTTCAGGCGCTCGCCTCTTCTTCGCTCTCTTCCGGCTCGGCGCCCTCTTCGTCGGCGTCGTCGGACTCGAGCTCTTCGGGATCGACCCAGCCCAGCTGGATACGGGCGGTCATCACCATGTTCTGCGCTTCGGCTAGGCTGACGTCGAACTTCTCGAGCAAGCCGTCGTCCTTGACGCGCTCGCCGTCCACGGTGGTCCAGCCACCGGCCAGCTCCCAGTCCGCACAGGTGGCGAAGTCTTCAAGCGTCTTGACGTCATCCTTGGCCAGCGCCTCGATCATCTGGGGCGTGAGGCCCTCGAATTCAACCAGGCTGTCCTCGACGCCCAGCTCGCGGGCATGCTCCATCGCCTTGCGGTTCTGCTCTTCGAGATAGTCGCGGGCCCGCGCCTGCAACTCGGACGCAGTGTCCTCGTCGACGCCGTCGATGACCAGCAGCTCGTCGGCCTCGACATAGGCCACCTCTTCGAGGTTGGTGAACCCTTCCGAGACCAGCAGCTGGGCAAAGAACTCGTCCAGGTCCAGCGTGTCGACGAACAGCTTGGTGCGCTCCTCGAACTCGGCCTGGCGGCGCTGACTTTCCTCTTCCTCGGTCATGATGTCGATATCCAGACCGGTCAGCTGCGACGCGAGACGCACGTTCTGGCCGCGGCGACCGATGGCGAGCGACAGCTGCTCGTCGGGAACGACGACCTCGATACGCTCGGCCTCTTCATCGAGCACGACCTTGCTGACCTCGGCCGGCTGCAGCGCGTTGACCAGGAACGTCGGCATGTCCTCGTTCCACGGGATGATGTCGATCTTCTCGCCCTGAAGCTCGTTCACGACGGCCTGGACACGGCTGCCGCGCATGCCGACGCAGGCGCCGACCGGGTCGATCGAGCCGTCATACGAGACGACGCCGATCTTTGCGCGGCTGCCCGGATCGCGGGCCACGGCCTTGATCTCGATAATGCCGTCGTAGATCTCGGGCACTTCCATCTTGAACAGCTCGGCCATGAACTGCGGGTCGGTCCGGCTGAGGAAGATCTGCGGGCCGCGCACCTCGCGCCGCACGTCCTTGATGTAGCAGCGGATGCGGTCGTTCGGGCGATAGCTTTCGCGGCCGATCTTCTCGTTCCGGCGCAGGACACCCTCGCCGGTGCCGATGTCGACGATGACGTTGCCGTATTCCTCGCGCTTGACGATGCCGTTGATGATCGTGCCGGCGCGGTCCTTGAAGTCCTCGTACTGGCGGTCGCGCTCGGCCTCGCGGACCTTCTGCAGGATCACCTGCTTGGCCGACTGCGCGGCGATCCGGCCCATCTCGACCGGCGGAACCTCGTCGCGGATCTCGTCGCCGGGCTGCGGGTCGTCGAGATACTGCTTGGCCTGATCGACGGTCAGCTGCGCCTGGTAGTTCTCGAGCTCGTCGTCGTCACCGATGACGGTCCGCACGCGGGTGAAGGTCGCCCGCCCGGTCTTGCGGTCGATCTTGACGCGGATGTCCATCTCGGCGCCGTAGCGGGACTTGGCGGCGCGGGCGAGGCTCTCTTCCATCGCCTCGACCACGAGGCCGGGGTCGATCATCTTCTCGCGCGCGACGGCCTCGGCGGTCTGCAGCAGTTCCAGTTGGTTGGCCGATGTGATCGCCATCTTGCTTACTCCTTCTCGTGGCCGTCGGCCGCGTCATCGTCGAGCACGTTTTCGACCGCATCGACTTCCTTGTCGTCGAGGTGGCCGGAGTCCTTGCGCCCCTTCAGGACGTCACGGATCAGGTCGTCGGTCAGCACCAGCTTGGCATCCGAGAGCCAGTCGAACTGAAGGCCGATTGTGCCTTCCTCGATCTCGATCAGGACTTCGGATCCCTCGATCCCGGCGAGCACACCCTTGAATCGGCGGCGGCCGTCGATCAGCTCGGTCGTCTCGATCTTGGCGACGTAGCCTTCCCACTGGTCGAAATCCTTGAGCCGCGTCAGCGGCCGGTCGATGCCGGGGCTCGACACCTCGAGCGTGTAGTGGTCCTCGATCGGGTCCTCGACGTCGAGCGTGGCGCTGACGGCGGTCGAGATGGTGGCACATTCGTCCACCTCGATGCCGCCGTCGGGACGGTCGGCCATGATCTGGACGGTGGGTTGCTTGCCACCCTGATACCGAACGCGAACCAGCTCGAACCCGAGATCCTCGATCACGGGCCGGATCACTTCGGCAAGGCGGCGGTCGATCTGCGCTTTGGCGATTAGGTCTGACATTGGTCCGAACACAAAAAAACGGGCACGCGGCCCGTCACAATTTCCCGGTGGAGCCTTCAGGTTTGGACCCTGAGACGCCGCTGTTCGAAGCCCATATACGCCTCCGGTCCCGCCGGCGCAAGAGGCGTCGTCACCGCTTGTGGGTAGAGGCCTGCCGCCGCGCCCAGCTGCGCCTCAGCCACAACGCCGACACCAGCATCACCGTGATCGACGACGCCAGCCCGATGGCATTCCCCAACAGCGCCGACGTCGCCGAGAGCTGCGCGGCGAAGGCGTTGCCCAGCGCCGCATAGAACGACGACCAGACCACCGCCGCCGGCACCGAGGCCATGGTGAACCGCGCCCAGCCCAGTCCGGCGGCCCCGCTGATATAGCCCACATAGGGACCGAGCGGCGAGATCACGGTGCGCGACAGGAAGATCGCCAGTGTCCCCCGACGGTTGAGCAGCTTTTCCGCCCGCGCCACCGTGGCCGCGCTGCTCTTGGCGGTGCGCATCCGCGCCAGAAGTCCGGGCCCGGCCCGTCGCGCCAGGGCATAGACCCCCTGGTCGCCGATCACGAAGCCGATCGTCACCGCGGCGATCACCTGCCACAGCACCAGGTCGGCGCTTGCCGCCAGCGCCCCCGCCGCGAGCACGAGCATCGCGGTTGGAAACGGCACACCGAAGCAGCTGATCGCGATCAGCACGGCCAGAAGGTAGACGCCGTAGATCGGAAGAAGGGCCAGCAGCGTTTCCGTCATCCGCCAGACCGCTCTTCGGCCAAAATCGATTCGACCTCGTCCAGAAGCTCGCTCACCGGAACGTCGCGCGACCGGGCGATCTCGGACAGGGTGCGACCCCCGCGCCGGACCGAGGGGTCCAGTTCGAGCGCTTGTAACAGCGCCGCGGGCTCGACGCCCGAGGACATGGCCGCATAGCCCGGCGTCATCCAGCCCGAGATCGGCGTCGCTCGGTGGACGGGGTCGCTGAAATAGACGGCATTGCGCCAGACCTTCACGCCGAAATACCCCGTGCAGGCCGTCGAGATGACGAACGCCGCCAGGACAAGCGGCTGCCGCCGCGACAGGTATCGCACCGCTCGGATCATGGGGCGTGTCCTACCGGCTTGCGCTGCTGGCACAAGCCCGGATCGCCGTCGCGTCGGCGCTATCGGGCCGGCTGTGTGGCCACGACATCGTGAACGGGCAGTTACGGGCGCTTTGGCCGGCCGGATCGGGCGAGGTAGAGGGACGTGGCCGACGCGGAGTGATTCGCCGCCTTCCCGGTTCAGGCGAACCACCAACGCTCGATCAGCCGGCTGCCGTCCATCTCCAGAACGTCGCTGATCGTGCCGGCATTGGTCAGCTTCGACGAGGCCGCATCGACGTGGGTTGCATACATTGGGATCAGGGCGCCGCCATCCGCGCTGAAGCTGGCCTGCATCTCGGCATACATCTCGGCCCGCCGCGCGGTGTCGAGCGTCGCGCGGGCTTCGATCAGGCGTTTCTGGAACGGCTCCTCGGTCCAACGCGTCTCGTTCCACGGGGCCCCGACCCCGGCGACCGTCGAGAACATCCAGTCCTCGGTGACCCGGCCGGACGAGCTGCTCGCGCGCCACGGCGCGGTCCCCCAGACGCCGGACCAGTAGCCGTCCGCAGGCACCTCGCGGACGTCGATGTCGATCCCGGCCGCACGGGCCGACGCCCGCAGCAGACCGGCCGCATCGACCGCGCCGCCGAACGCGGCGTCGGACGCCCAGAGCGTCAGGTCCAACGACTCGTAGCCAGCCTTCCTCAGGTGGAACCGCGCCTTGTCGGGGTCGTAGCCGTGCTGCGGCAGGGTCCCGGCAAGATACTGGTTCACGGGACCGATCGGATGATCGTTCGCCACCCGGCCATGACCGCGCAGGACGTTGTCCACCATCTCTTGCCGGTCGACCGCGTGCTTCAGCGCGCGCCGCACATCCACGTCGTCGAACGGCGCGATATCGGTGCGCATCGGGAAGCCCAGGTGCCGATTGCCCGAAACCTCGAAGATCGAGACGTCGCGGCCCCCGGTCATCTGCGCCTCGTCTCGGACGTCGACACGGTTCACCGCATCGACCTGCCCCGCCCGCAGCGCGGCCATCCGAGTGGCCGGGTCGGTCATGGCGATCAGCTCGACCGTGTCGAACCAGCCGGCCTGGCCGTCCTTGTAGTGCCCCTCGACCCGGCGGAGCGCCGCGCGCACGCCCGGCTCGAACCGCTCCACCCGGTAGAGACCGGTGCCGATCCCCGCCGCGATGGCTTCGTCGATCTGTCCCGCGGGGTAGATCGCCAGGTGATAGTCCGACAGCAGGAACGGGAAATCGGCGTTGCCGGCCCTGAGCACCATCTGCACCTGGTGGTCGCCGAGCCGCTTCATCTCGGCGATGTTCTCGACGATGGGCCGCGCGGCCGATGTGCTGCCATCGGCGACATGCAGGTTGAGCGACGCGATCACGTCCTCGGCGCCGAACGCCTTGCCGTTGTGGAAGGCCACGCCGCGGCGCAGGTTGAAGGTCCAGACTCGGGCGTCCGAGCTGGCCTCCCAGCTTTCGGCCAGTTCGCCCACAAGCTCGCCATTCGACGCGATCTCGGTCAGGCAGTCGAAGACGCCCCCCATCGTGGCCATGACCATGAACGTGTCGGCGTGGCTGCGGGCATCCCAGGTGTCGGACGCATGCGCCCCGGCCAGTCCAAGCCGCAGGCACCCGCCCCGCTTGCCCTGCGCGCGCCCCGGCAGGCCGGTCGCCGCCAGAACACCGGCAGCGGCACCGCTCTGCAGAAGCCCGCGTCTTGAGATGCGTGTCATCGGTCCTCACCCCGTCGCGGCCCGAGTCTACACCGATCGGGCCGGCGAATCGCCACCCTTCTTGCCACAGGCGCCGCGATGACCGTGCGTCAGGCGGCTCACCCGCCAGCGCGGACCCCCGCCGATCAGAGCCTGCTGCGCAGCGAATCCATCGTCCCGACCAGCTCGCGGCTGATGCCCGGCTCGGACAGCGCATGGCCCGCCCGCGGCACCATCACCAGCCGCGCGGCGGGCCAGGCACGGGACAGGAGATGCGCCGAGAGCGGCGGGCAGATCATGTCGTAACGGCCCTGGACGATCGTTCCCGGAATATCCGCCAGCGCATCCGCATCCTCGAGGATCTGGCCATCCCGTTCGAGGAAGCCGGCATTGGTGAAATAGTGATTCTCCAGCCGCGCGAAGGCCCGAGCGTATTCCGCCGGGCTTTCGCCACCGGGCCCCTCGTTGTCGATCGAGGCGAGCGTGTTCTCCCAGCTGGCCCAGGCGCGTGCGAACCGGGTCTCCATCATCAGGTCGCCCGAGAACAGGCGCCGGTGATAGGCGGCGATCAGGTCGTCATGCTCGTCCTCGGGGATGAGATCGGCGAACCGCTTCCAGACGTCGGGCCAGAACTGCCCGGCCCCACCGCCGTAGAACCAGCCGAGCTCGCGCTGGGTCATCAAGAATACGCCGCGCAGGATCAGGTGGCGCACCCGCTCGGGATGCGTCTCACCATAGATCAGGGCCAGCGTCGCGCCCCAGCTGCCGCCGAAGACGGCCCACGACTCGATGCCCAGCTCGGTGCGGATCCGCTCGATATCGTCGACCAGGTGCCACGTCGTGTTGGCGCTGACGCTGGCATGGGGGCGCGAGCGTCCGCAGCCCCGCTGGTCGAACAGCACGATGCGGTAGACCGAGGGATCGAAATACCGGCGCATCGCCGGGCTGCACCCGCCGCCGGGCCCGCCGTGAAGCACGATCACGGGGATTCCGTCACGTTTGCCGCATTGTTCGACGTAGATCCGGTGTCCATCGCCCACGTCGAGAACCCTCTGGTCGAAGGGATCGATCGGCGGATAGAGGAAATGCGCCGCGTTCTTTTGACCTGCCGACTTGTCCATGGTCGATCTATATATGCGTGAAACCGGCCCCGCCACGGGGCAAAGCAGGAAAATGAGTGCCGCGAATGACCGAAAGCACGATCGACACCACCGAAGTCGCCAAGTTCGAGGCGATGGCAGCCGAGTGGTGGGATCCGCGCGGCAAGTTCAAACCGCTCCACATGCAGAACCCGTGCCGGCTGGATTATATCTGCCGCCAGATCGCGGCCGAGTTCGACAGGGACCTGTCGCAGCAGCGCCCGTTCGAGGGGCTGCGGCTTCTGGATATCGGCTGCGGCGGCGGGTTGCTGTCCGAACCGATGGCCCGCCGCGGGGCCGAGGTGGTCGGCGCGGACGCCGCGGCCGGCAACATCCCCGTCGCCGAGGTCCACGCCCGGCAAGGCGGGCTGGACATCGACTATCGCCACACCACGGCCGAGGCCCTGGCCGCCGAGGGCGAGACGTTCGACGTCGTCCTGAACATGGAAGTGGTCGAGCACGTGTCGGACCCGGCCGCCTATCTCACCGCCTGCCGCCGCCTGCTGAAGCCCGGCGGGCTGATGATATGCTCGACGCTCAACCGCACCATGCGCAGCTTCGGCGCGGCCATCGTCGGGGCGGAGCACATCATGCGCTGGCTCCCGCGCGGCACCCATGACTGGCGCAAGTTCATCACCCCGGACGAGCTGTATTCCCTGCTGCGACAGGCCGGGCTGGACCCGGTGGACCGGCAGGGCATGGTCTTCAACCCGGTCACTTGGCAATGGTCTCTGAACGATCGCGACCTTGCCGTGAACTACGTCACGACCAGCCTCAATCCGGCCCGCTGAACGGCCGGTCGTGGGTCAGCGACGGCACCTTGCCGCGCGCGTCGTCCACGGCGCTCAGGTCCAGGTCCACCAGCGTCAGCCCCGGCTCGGTCCCGCCATCGGCCAGCACCTCGCCCCAGGGCGATACGGCCAGGGAATGGCCGTGGGTCTGTCGCTGCTTTCCGCGGCTCGCGGCATGGGTGCCGCACTGGGCCGGCGCGAGGACGAAAGCGCCGCACTCGATCGCCCGCGCGCGCAAAAGCGGCTCCCAATGGGCGGCACCGGTGACGGGCGAAAAGGCGGAGGGCACCGTCAGGATGCCGGCCCCGGCCTGCGCCAGCGTGCGGTACAGGGCAGGGAACCGGACGTCGTAGCAGATCGTCAGGCCGAGACGCCCGAACGGCGAGTCCGCCGTGACGGCGCGGTCGCCGGGACGATAGCCCGCCGATTCGCGGTAGGTCTCGGTCTCGGACACGGCGACGTCGAACATGTGGATCTTGTCATAGCGCGCAGCGACGGACCCGTCCGGTGCGATCAGGAACGACCGGTTGGCGAAACGCCCGTCCGCGTCGTCGGTCTTGAGCGCCAGCGATCCGATCAGCACCCACCGCCCGAGCGCGGACGCCTCGTCGCGCAGTCCGGCGAGGGTCGGGTCGTCGTGCTCGTGCCGCAGCACCTCGGTCTGACGGGTGCGGCTGGCCGAGACACAATTCGTCACCTCGGGGGTGAGGATCAGGTCAGCTCCCTGCCCGGCTGCCTCGCGCAGCCGGCCCACCACGGAGTCCAGGTTCTCGGCCGGATCGTCGCTCGACCGCAGCTGGATCAGGCCCGAGCGCACCGGCTCAGGCCGCCAGCATCGGGTCCAGCTTGCCGGACCGCTCCAGCGCGTAAAGCTCGTCGCAGCCGCCGACATGGGTGCCGTCGATGAAGATCTGCGGCACGGTATGCTTGCCGTTGGCCCGCTGCATCATCGACTGGCGCTTCTCGCTGTCGCCCGAGACGTCGATCTCGGCATAGCTCGCACCCTTGTCCTTCAGCAGCCGCTTCGCGGCGTGGCAGAAGCCGCAGAGCGGGGTGGTGTAGATTTCGATGGTCGCCATTTTGGTGTCCTCTTTCCGTCGCGGGAAACCTAGGCATCCTTGACGGCCCGCGCCAGTACCGCGACCGACACGCTGGCGGCCCCCGCCGCGCGCGCCGCCTCGGCCGCCGCCCCGAGGGTCGCGCCGGAGGTCATCACGTCATCGACCAGCAGGACGTTGGCCCCCGCCATCCGAGCGCCATGCACGGGATGCGGCCCGATCGTGCCGTGGACATTGGCGAACCGGGCGTCGAGCCCCAGCCCGTCCTGGATCGGCGTCGCCCGTGACCGGATCAGCGCCCGCGGCTCGACCGCGCAGCCCGACCGCCGCGCCAGCGCGTTGGCCAGCAACGCCGCCTGATTGTAGCGACGGGCGATGCGGCGGCGCCAGTGCACCGGGACCGGCACCACCAGCGGGCCGTCGGACAGCAGCGGCGCGGCGGCCCGGTGCAGCCAGCCCACGGTCGCCGGCACGAGATCAAGCCGGTCGCCATGCTTCAGCGCCAGGACCAGCCGCCGTGCCGTGTCGCGATAGGCCAGCGCGGCGCGGCCCCGGTCCCAGGGCCGCTCGATCGTCAGGCAATCGTCGCAGATCTCGGGCGTCTCCCCATCCTCGCCGGGCAGGGGGGCCCCGCAAAGGTCGCAGACAAGACCGATGAGGAACGGCGTGTCGCGCCAGCAGGCCCCGCACAACCCGTGCGGCGCGTCGACCAGAGCCCCGCAGGAGGCGCATTGAGGGGGAAAGATCAGCTTGAGGAGGTTTTGCATTCCGCCGCTGCCCCATTACGTATGCGCCGAAAGGATGACTCGGATGCAACAGCGCCCCGAACTGACCGACCGCACCGCCCTGTTCCGCGCCCGCGCCCGCAGCACCGCGCAGGGCATGTTCCTGCACGAAGAGGCGAAGTTCGAGGTTCAGGAGAGGCTCGCGGACATTAACAGGACGTTTAGCGACGCCGCGCTGGTGACCGGATTCCCCGACACGTGGCGCCCGGTCCTGCCCGACGCGGTCGTCGTGCCGGATGACGAGATCCTGCAGCTCGAACCCGGGTCGCACGACCTCGTCGTGCACGCGATGGGGCTGCATTGGGCGAACGACCCGGTCGGGCAGATCATCCAGGGCCGGCGCGGGCTGCGGCCCGACGGCCTGTTCCTGGGCGTCGGCTTTGGCGGCCGGACGCTGCACGAATTGCGCACCGTTCTTGCCCAGGCGGAAAGCGACGTGACGGGCGGGCTGTCGCCACGGGTGGCGCCGATGGCCGAGACGCGCGATCTGGGCAGCCTGCTACAACGGGCGGGCATGGCGCTGCCGGTGACCGACACGGTGCCGCTGCCGGTGACCTATGCCAGCCTGTTCCACCTGATGCGGGACCTGCGCGCGATGGGCGAGACGAACGCGCTGAACGAGCGTGACCGCCGCGTCCCGCCGCGCGCGCTGTTCTCGCGCGCCGCCGACCTCTATGCCGAGATGTTCCCCGCGCCGGACAACCGCATCCACGCGACGTTCGAGCTGATCTTCGTGTCGGGCTGGGTACCCCACGAAAGCCAGCAGAAGCCCGCCCGCCCCGGCAGCGCGACGACGCGGCTGGCCGACGCTCTGGGGACCGAGGAACAACCGGCCCGCGACACCGTGCCACCGCGGCGCGATTGACCCCGTTGCCAAACTCGTTATCTGAGCGGGAACGTCAGAAAAACAAACGGACGGTGCGATGCTGGACGCGACTTCCAAGCCCGACGAGGGATTCTTCGACGCCACGGACGCGACGAGGCCCGACGAGGCCCCGGCAGACCATCCCAAGGTTCCGCCGGCGCGGGTCGGCGTGCTTTTGGCCAATCTCGGGACGCCGGACGGCTATGACTACTGGTCGATGCGCCGCTACCTGGGCGAGTTCCTCTCGGACAAGCGCGTCGTCGATTATTCCGCGTTCATCTGGCAGCCGCTGCTGCAGCTGGTGATCCTGTCCAAGCGCCCGTTCTCGTCCGGCGCGGCGTACAAGTCGATTTGGAACGAGGAAGCGGGCGAAAGCCCCCTGATGACCATCACCAAGGCTCAGACCGCCAAGATCAAGGCGCGGCTCAAGGCCGAATACGGCGACGACGTGATGGTCGATTTCTGCATGCGCTACGGCAATCCCTCGACCAAGTCGAAGGTGCACGAGATGGTGCGGCAGGGCTGCCAGAAGATCGTCTTCTTCCCGCTCTATCCGCAGACCGCGGGCGCGACGACCGCCACCGCGAACGACCAGTTCTTCCGCGCGCTGATGGAGGAGAAGTGGCAGCCATCGGTTCGCACGGTGCCGCCCTACTTCAATCACCCGACCTATATCGACGCGCTGGCGAAATCGGTCGAGCGCAGCTACGCGACGATGGAGCATGAGCCAGACATCTTGGTGACATCGTATCACGGAGTGCCCAAGCGCTACCTGCTGGAGGGCGATCCGTATCACTGCCAGTGCCAGAAGACGACGCGCCTGTTGAAGGAACGGCTGGGCTGGTCGGACGACAAGATCACGACGACGTTCCAGTCACGCTTCGGCCCCGAGGAATGGCTCAAGCCCTATACCGTCGAGGAAGTCGCCGAGCTGGCCAAGCGCGGCAAGAAGCGAATCGCCGTGATCGCCCCGGCCTTCAGCTCCGACTGCATCGAGACGCTCGAAGAGATCAACGAGGAGATCCGCGAGAGCTTCGAGGAGGCGGGCGGCGAAAGCTTCACCTACATCCCCTGCCTCAACGACGACGAGGCGCATATCGACGCGCTGTGCGAGGTGATCCGCGAAAACACCGCCGGCTGGCTGGGCTGACCTCGCCGCCGGACGGACGGCATCGCGCAAAGGAAAAGGGGCGGCCCCAGGGACCGCCCCTTTTTTAAGTCATGCTCGCGAAGCGATCAGTCAGCGACGACCGCAGCGACCACGGCCAGCAGCAGGAGCGGAACCACGATGCCGCCCGAGGACGACTGGGTTTCTTCCACGACCACGGCGGGCTCCATCACGGGAGCCGGCTCGGCCATGCCACCGGCAAAAGCGGAGGTGGCGGCAACCGACATTGCGGCGGCGAGAGCGAGTTTCTTCATGTCTTCCTCCAGTATCCGCCTGCGCCATTGACTTGAGGACAGCGCAGGCAACTTCAGACTATACCTCGTGACTTCGGTATATGCGGCAATTGCCGACTCATGCAAATACCGCTTGACCTCGCAAGTGCCGCTCAATGCTACGTTTCGTCAAATAAGCAACACCTGCGTTCCGACCGTGCTCATCCCGAATAGCTCGGCGATATCCTCGTTGTAGAGGCCGATGCAGCCGTTGGACGAGCGCCGCCCGATCTTGCGCGTGTCGTGGGTGCCGTGGATCCGATAGTACTGCCAGCTGAGGTACAGCGCGTGCGTTCCGAGCGGATTGTCGGGCCCCGGCGGGACATAATCCGGCCATTCCGGGTTCCGCTCCTTCATCGACGGCGTGGGGCGCCAGTCCGGCCCGTCGACCTTGCGCACGATCTCGGTGCGGCCGCGGCGGGTCAGGTCCTCGGTCAGCGGCACCGAAGTCGGGTAGAGCTTGTAGGTCGTACCCGTCTCGTCCCAGTAGTGCAGCGCCCGCGACGTGATGTCGACGAGGATCGCCCCGTTCGTCAGGTCCGAGAAGTACGGCTGCCAGTCCAGGGCCCGAAAGCTCGACGCGTTGCGCTTGACGTCGTCCGAGATGCCGCGGCGGAACTCGGTGCTGTTGGTGGCCTGGCCGAGCGCCGGCGATGCAAGCCCAAGGGCCGCTGCGCCGGTCAGGAAGCTTCGGCGCTTCATGCTGGACATGGTGCGGGTCGACATAAGCTGCCTCTCAGTTATCGCTCTTGAATTTGTGACCGTCAGTAAGCCCGTCGGGCCTGTCGCGCAAATCAAACAGGCGTCAACTCGCTTGGACAGGGCCGGATGTGGTTTGAACCGGCGCGGCATTGCCGATACATCGGCCGCTGAGCGTGCGAGGGGTGATCCATGATGCGAACCAAGATTGTCGGGCTTCTGCTGGTCGGTGCCGTTCTGGCCGGATGTGCGCCACAACCCAGCAGCCAGCTGCGCCTGGGTCCGGACGGGCGACCGCTGCCGCAGGTCTACAACCTGGCGGCGCAGAATGACGACCGCGTCCAGTTCCGCATGCTCGACGCCGTCAATTCGCTGCGCGAGGCGCGCGGCGCTCCGCCGGTGCAGCTGAACGCCGCGCTCAACGCCGCCGCCGCCACCCATTCGCGCGACATGAGCGTGCAGAACCGCCCGTGGCACTTCGGCTCTGACGGGTCCTCGCCGCTGGAGCGCGTGCAGCGCGTCGGCTACACCGGCGGCCTACTGGGCGAGAACATCTCGGAGACCTACGAAACCGAGATCGAGACACTGGCCGCCTGGATGGAGCAGCCGGACACGCGCGACATCATCGTGGACGACCGCGCGCGCGACATGGGCTTTGCCTGGTTCCAGGAGCCGTCGGGCAAGATCTGGTGGACGCTGATCCTGGGTCAGCCCAACCGCCGCTCGGTCCCCACCTCGCAGGTGCAGGCCGGTTCGGCGCTCGGGCTCCAGGGTGAGAGCGCGTCTCAGGGATAGATCGCGATCGGCGTCCCGTCCTCGACCATCGCGTAGATCTGCTCGATCTCCTTGTCCTTCACCGAGATGCAGCCGGCCGTCCAGTCGTCGGGAAGCCCCCGCCGATAAAGCGGCCCGCGCCCATGGATGAAGATGTTGCCGCCGGGGCTGAGATTCATCGACCGGGCAACCTCGACATCCTGCGGGTTGGGATACGAGATCCCGATCGACAGGTGGTACTTGCTGTTCGGATTGCGCTTGTCGATGTAGTAATAGCCTTCGGGCGTGCGCCCGTCGCCCTCGACCCGTTTGTGTCCTTCCGGCGCGAAGCCGAGGCCGACATCGTATTTCTTGAGCGTCTGCTGCCCGTGCATCAGGTAGAGTTGCCGCTGCTCCTTGAAGAGCATCAGCTGGGTTACTTCCGGACCGTCATAGGACCGGAACTTGGAATTATTCCCGCACCCCGCAATCGCGAGCACCAGTGCGAGCGTTGCCAGCACCTTGATGAGATTCATTGGTCGTTGCCTGTTTTTTCTGCCTGCGCTCGGGACTATAGCCGATCATGGGCAATCTCGGAACGGCCTTCTTGCGCTGAATCATCAAGCTTTTTCTCGATCGCGGCGAGCCGCGACAGCACTTCGTCGCGGTAGGTGTCGGTCCGCTCGTTCGATTCGACCTGGTGCGCGTCCTGCATGGAATTGACGATCAGGCCCACCAGAAGGTTCACCACGGCGAAGGTCGTCAGCAGGATGAACGGCACGAAGAACAGCCAGGCATGGGGATAAACCTCCATCACCGGGCGGACGATTCCCATCGACCATGATTCGAGCGTCATGATCTGGAACAGGCTGTAGGCGCTCTGCCCGAGGGTGCCGAACCAGTCGGGAAAGCGGTCGCCGAACAGCTTGGTCGACATCACCGCGCCGATATAGAAGATCAGCCCCATCAGCAGGAAGACCGACGCCATCCCCGGCAGCGCGGTCACGAACCCCTCGACGACCCGGCGCAGGCGCGGCGCGGCCGAGATGACGCGCAGCACCCGCAGGATGCGCAGCGCCCGCAACACGCTGATCGTCTGCGCACCGGGCACCAGCGACACGCCCACGATGAAGAAGTCGAACAGGTTCCAACCCTGCGACCAGAACCGGCGCCCCTGCCCGATCATCTTGGCCAGCAGTTCCGCGACGAACACAGCAAGGCACAGCTTGTCGAGAAGCGGGATCAGCGGCCCCGTCGCCGTCATCACCGCGTCGGACGTCTCCAGCCCCAGCAGCACCGCGTTGAACACGATCACGGCGAGAATCGTGTTGCGCACGTCCGAACGCTCCATGAAGGCGGTGAGCCTGTCGCGCATCTCTGTATCCCCTTTACCGGGCTGCGATATGGTCGCGGCTCAACCGGGCCGCAAGCTCTACGTGCGGGGACCAGCGGAACTGGTCCACGACCTCGATCCAGTCGATGCGATAGCCGGCATCGACCAGCAGCCGCGCATCGCGGGCGAAGGTGGCCGGATTGCACGACACCGCCGCGATGACGGGCGGCCCGCCCGCGGCCAGCTCGGCGGTCTGCGCCTCGGCCCCGGCGCGGGGCGGGTCGATCACGGCGGCTTCGTAGCCCTTCAGCTCGTCGGCCATCAGCGGGCGGCGGAACAGGTCGCGCGTCTCGGTCGTCACCCGTCGCAGCCCCTGCGCATGGCGCCAGCCCCGGTCGAGCGCGGCTAGCATCGCAGCCTCACCCTCGACCGCGCGGATCTCGGCCGTCTCCGCCAACGGCAGCGTGAACGTGCCGCAGCCCGCGAACAGGTCGATCACATGCCGGGCTCCGCCGACCGCCTGCCGCACCGCATCGGTCAGCGCGGCCTGCCCGTGCGCGGTGGCCTGCAGGAAGCCGCCCGGCGGCGGGACGACCTGCGCCGCGCCCAGCCGCTGAACTGGCGGACGCGCGGTCAAGATGACCTCGCCCTCCCACGACAGCCGGGCCAGGCCGTGATGGCCGGCCAGCCGGGTCAGCTCGACCGTCAGCGTCGGGTCGAGCGGCTTGCCGCCGCGCACCTCAAGGTCGACGCCGGCCTCGGACAGGGTGACGGCCAGGTCCAGCTCACCCTTGCGCGATGCGCCGGCCTCGGTGATCGCTTCGAGCGCGGGCAGCGCGTCGATCAGTGCCGGCTCCAGCAGGTGACAGTCCGGTATTTCGGTGATCGTGCCCGAGGCCCGCCCGTGGAACCCGACGAGAGCCCCCTTCTTGGTCCGCCGCCCCGAAAGTGTCGCCCGGCGGCGGCTATTGGGCGGCGACGTGGTCACGCCCCGGATCCCGGCTTCGATCCCCTGCGCGGCGAGCGCGGTGCGCACGACATCGGCCTTCCACCCCGAGACGAACGCATCGTCCGCGTGCATCAGGTGGCATCCGCCGCAGCCCTTGTAGTGGCGGCAGCGCGGGCTGACCCGTTCCGCCGCGGGCGTGACAATGCGCGGCGCGGGGATGCGGTCGCCCTCGACGGTGCCGCTGACCGTTTCGCCCGGCAGCGTGCGCGGCACGTAGACCGGCCCCGGTGCGATCCCGTCGCCGTGGCGGCCGAGCCGCTCTATGGTGTAGGTGTCCATGCCGGATCGCGTAGCCGTTGCACCGCCCGCGTTCAATCCAGCGCGTTACTCGGCCGCATCGCGATAATCCATGAAACCGCCCGACTGCCGCCGCCAATAGCGGGCATAGGTGCCGTCCTTGGCCAGCAGGTCCTCGTGGGTCCCTTCTTCGACGATCCGGCCGTTCTCGAGCACGACAATCCGGTCCATTTGGGAAATCGTCGACAGCCGGTGGGCGATGGCCAGTACCGTCTTTCCCTCCATCACCCGGTCGAGCGCCGACTGGATGGCGGCCTCGACCTCGGAATCGAGCGCGCTCGTCGCCTCGTCCAGCACCAGAATCGGCGCGTCCTTCAGGATCGCGCGGGCCAGCGCGATGCGCTGGCGCTGGCCGCCCGACAGCTTCACGCCCCGCTCGCCCAGATGCGCCTCGTAACCCGTCCGGCCCTTGAAGTCCTTGAGGTTCAGGATGAAGTCGTGCGCCTCGGCCTTCCTGGCGGCAGCGATCATTTCGTCCTCGGTGGCGTCGGGGTTGCCGTAGAGGATGTTCTCGCGGGCCGAGCGATTGAACATCGCCGTCTCCTGCGTGACCATCCCGACCTTGCGGCGCAGGCTTTCCTGGGTGACGCGGGCCACGTCCTCGCCGCCCACCTCGATCCGCCCGGTCTCGGGCGAGTAGAGCCGCAGAAGCAGAGCCACCAGCGTCGACTTCCCCGCGCCCGAGGCCCCGACGATGCCCAGCTTTTCGCCCTGCCCGATGGTCAGGTCGATATCCTCGACGCCGCCGATCTCGCGCCCGTAGGTGAAGGTCACGCCGTCGAAGCGGATGCCATCGGCCTGCGTCAGCTCGGTCGCGTCGGGCGCGTCGACCAGCGTGTGCGGCGGGGTCAGGGTGTTCATCCCGTCCTCGACCTCGCCCACGTTGGAATAGATCGCCATCAGCGTGAAACTGACCCAGCCGGTCATCTGCGCGATGCGGATCGCGATGGTCCCCGCCGCCGCGATGTCGCCCGGCGTGGCCGCACCGTTGGACCAGAGGTAAAGCGTCCCGCCCACCAGCAAGACCGGCAGGATCCCCGCCAGCGACATCAGCGCGAAGCGAAACCCGGCGGCCATGATGCCGAACTCGACCACCCGCTCGCGGAACGTCGAGATCGCCCCCAGCGCCGCGCGGTCCTCGTGGTCGGCATGGGCGAACAGCTTGACCGTCTTGATGTTGGTGATCGTGTCGACGACCTGGCCCGACACCATCGCCCGCGCCGCCGCCCGGCCCATCGCGCGGCTTCGGATGCGCGGCAGGAACCAGCGGATCAGCCCGATATAGGCAACGACCCAGAGTGCCAGCGCAAGCGCCATGTAGACGTTGATCGTGGTCAGCAGCAAAGCCGACCCGACAAGGGACGCCAGCGCGAAGAACACCACGTTGATCGTCTCGGTCGCGACCTCGGTGATCGCGCGGCTCGCCTGCATCTGCTTCTGCGCGATGCGCCCGGCGAAATCGTCGTCGAAGAACGTCACCGACTGGCCCAGCGTCCAGCGATGCAGGCGCGTCAGCACCAGCGGGTTCACGTTCGGCGCCACGATGATCGAGTTCGAGGCCGAGGACAGGCCGAACAGGACCGGCCGCAACAGCAGGAAGAACGCCGCCGCCCCGGCATAGACCCACAGGCTGTCCTGCAGGAACCCTTCGGGCCCGCCCGCCAGCGCCGCGTCGATGACGGCGCCCAGCAGGATGGCGGTCACGACTTCGGCCGTGCCGGCAAGCGCCGACAGCCCGCCGGCGATCCACAGCCAGCGCCACGCCCCCTCGAGCGCCCAGAGAAAGAACTTGCCCAGTGTCCGCGGCGGCGCACCGGCAGCCGGGCGAAAGGCGTCGATCAGCTCTGCAAGGCGTTTCAGTCCGGTCATTCGGCGGCGTCCGTCACGGCGAGGAAGCCGCCCGATTG
This sequence comes from Tranquillimonas rosea, assembly GCF_900111315.1. Lineage (GTDB taxonomy): Bacteria > Pseudomonadota > Alphaproteobacteria > Rhodobacterales > Rhodobacteraceae > Tranquillimonas > Tranquillimonas rosea. The sequence goes on along the minus strand of NZ_FOGU01000005.1, from coordinate 274,868 downwards.
CCGCGCCCAGAACCGCGCGTAATGTCCGTTCATGGCGACCAAACTATCGTGGTCGCCATCCTCGACAATGCGTCCGTCCTCGATCACGACAATTCTATCCAGCGCCGAGATGGTCGACAGGCGGTGCGCGATGGCGATCACCGTCTTGCCCTGCATCATCCCGCTCAACGTTTCCTGGATCGCCGCCTCGACTTCGGAATCAAGCGCGCTTGTCGCCTCGTCGAGGATCAGGATCGGCGCGTCCTTCAGAATCACGCGGGCCAGCGCGATGCGTTGGCGCTGGCCGCCCGACAGCTTGACGCCCCGCTCGCCGACATGGGCGTCGTATCCGCGCCGCCCCTGCCCATCCTCGAGATCGAGGATGAACTCGTGCGCCTGCGCCTGCCGGGCCGCGGCGATCATCTGGTCGTCGGTTGCCTCGGGACGACCGTACAGGATGTTGTCCCGCACCGACCGGTGCAGCAGCGCGCTGTCCTGCTGCACCATGCCGATCTGCCGGCGCAGGCTGTCCTGCGTGACCTGCGCGATGTCCTGCCCGTCGATCAGGATGCGCCCCGCCTCGGCGTCGTAGAACCGCAGCAGCAGCTTCACCAGCGTAGACTTTCCCGCGCCCGACCGCCCGACGATACCGATCCTTTCGCCGGGACGAACGGTCAGCGACAGCCCGTCGACCCCGCCGGCCTCGCGCCCGTAGTGATGATGCAGGTTCTCGATCCGGACCTCGCCTTCGGTCAGCCGCAGCTCGGTCGCGTCGGGCCTGTCCGTCAGGCCGATGGGATGCGCAATGCTCTCCATCCCCTCGGCCACGACGCCGAGATTGCGGAAGAACGAGGTCAGCGCCCACATGATCCACCCGGTCATGGCATTGAGCCGCAAGGTCAGCGCCGTCGCCGCCGCGACGACGCCCACCGTGGCGCTGCCGCCGGCATACATCCACACGGCCCAGCCCACGACACCGACGATCAGCACGCCGTTCAGCACGGTCAGCGCCACGTCCATGATCGTGTAGAGCCGCATCTCGGCAAAGAAGGTCCGCCGCGCGGACTCGATCGACTCGTGCGCCAGCGACAGCTCGCGGTCGTCCTGGGCGAACATCTTGACCGAGTGGATGTTGCTGTAGCTGTCGACGACGCGCCCCGTCACAGCGCTGCGCGCATCCGACGCCGCCTTGGAGGCGGGCGCGACCCGGCGCAGGGTCCAGCGGATCAGCAGGGCATAGAGCCCCGCCCACAGGATCAGCGGCAGCGCCAACCGCGGATCGGCCTGCGACAGCAGGAACGCCGAACCCACGAAATAGGCCAGGGCAAAGGTGATCGCGTCGAACATCTGGAACACGGCCTCGCCCGCCGCCGACGGCGCCTGCATGATCCGGTTCGCGAGACGTCCGGCAAAGTCGTTCTCGAACCAGCCGACGGACTGCCGCAGGACATGACCGTGCGCCCGCCACCGGAACAGGGTGCCGTAGTTCGGGATGATCGTGTTGTTCAGCAGCAGCACGTCCACCGCCTGCACCGCCGGGCGGATCAGCAGCAGGAACACCGCCACCGCGATCAGCTCGATACCGTGCCGGACCCAGACCTCGCCGGGTTCGGACGTCGTCAGGATGTCGACGATCCGGCCCATGTAGTAGATCAGCCAGACCTCGATCGCCGCGACCAGCACAGACATCAGCGTCGCAAGCGCGAAGATTCGGTAGAAGGGGCGCGAATAGTCCCGCATGAACGGCCACAGCCGCCGCGGCGGGGCGTCGTCGCGCGGCGCCTCGGCGTAGGGATCGACGAGCGTTTCGAAGAATCTGAACATCACGGGCCTCAGGTGCGGGCGGAGGCCCAACCTAGCGCATCCGTATCACAGGAACACGGCAATCGCCGACAGCGCCAGCGCGGCGGCCATGATCCGCAGAAAGACACGCCACGCCGCGTCCGTCGACAGGTACCGCCCGACGAGTCCCCCGGCAATCGTCCAGAACGTGCAGACGCCCAGGTTGATGCCCGAAAAGGCCACTGCCAGCCGCGCGGCCTCGCCCGCCGGGGACAGCCCGGCGGCATAGCCCGACGCGGCCGCCAGGGCGACGGCCCAGACCTTGGGGTTCACCCACTGGAACAGCATCGCCTCGATCACCGTGAAGGGGCGGTCGCGGGTCTCGGCCCGGGGCGAGCCCGCCCGCACTGCCAGCGTGCGCGCCATCCACAGGATCCAGCCCGCCGCCAGCAGCTTCAGAATCCACTCGATCCCCGGCTGCGTGGCCAGAAGCGCGCCGATGCCCAGCCCGGTCAGCCCCGCCGTGACGCCGACACCCAGCGCGACACCCAGGATATGCGGCACCGTCCGGCGCACGCCGAACCGCGCCCCCGACGCCGTCAGGAGGATGACGTTCGGTCCCGGCGAGAACAGCCCCGCGAAGACGAAGAGATAGAGCGGATCGATCACGTCAGATGAACAGGACCACGACGCAGGCCGCGATCATCGCCGCCATCGCCCGGTTGACCCAGACAAGCCGTTCCGGGCCGAGCTGCCGGATCAGGCTGTGCCCGGCAAAGGCCCAGGTCGACGCGCTGCCGAGCCCCACGAGCACAAACACCAGCGCCACGATCATCGCCGTCCGGGCGGGGTTCGAGCCGTCGACGAACTGCGCGGTCACGGCGATGGCCATCGACCAGCCCTTCGGATTGATCCACTGGAACGCCGCCGCCTCGACGAAGGTGAAAGGCCGCGGCGGCCCGCTTTCCTTGCCGCTGCCGCCCTGGGCCACCTTCCAGGCGATCCACAGAAGCAGCGCGGCCCCAAGAAGGCGCACGGCCTGGCGCAGAAGCTCGCTTTCCTGAAACACCTCTGCCAGGAAGAACCCCACGATGAACACCATCACCGGAAAGCCCACGGCAATCCCAAGGATGTGCGGCAGCGTCCTGCGCATGCCGAAGGTCGCCCCCGACGCCGCGACCAGCGCATTGTTCGGGCCCGGCGTCCACGCCGCGGCGATGGCGAGCCCCACGAGGGCGAAGAACAGGTCGAGCGGCATGATGCATACTTCCGGACGGCGATCCCACGACAGACCAGCCGGCGGCGGGATTCAAGCCAGAAGCGCGTCCCGGTCCAACGTGAATTGTGATGCGATCCATCGCCGTTCCAGATCGGCCAGCTTCGCGCCCAGCTCGGCGCCGCTGTATTCGGGCATCAGATCCGCCGCTCTGACCGGAAAGACCGCCTCTGCCCCCCGGATCAGGTCCGCCTCGAGCGTGGCGGGCAGCGGCGCCTCGAACGTCACCGCACGCAGCAGTTCGATGTCGTGCGCGGCCTCGGCGCCGTGGCGATAGGCAAGCTCGGCCGTCCCCGCCTCGTCCCCAATGCCAGCGCGCAGGACGTCCAGCCGCCGTGCCTCGATCTTCGACAGCCTCAGGCGCGTCGCGGTCTCGTCCCCACCCAGGCAGGCGAGCCTGCGCAGCGCGTCGGGCGCGGTCCCGGTCTGCTGTTCCAGGTGAACCAGCGGGGCCAGCCGCTCGGCATCGGCGCCGGGCAGGACCTGGCCCAGCGCGCCGCAGGCCTGCATCGAAGCCACGCCGGGCGCCGGATCGGGTGCGGCCAGAAGCTTGCGCATCTCGTGGCCCACCCTTTCGCGCGAGAGGCCGGCAAGCCCTTCAATCGCGTCGGCGCAGGCGGCCAGGCCCTCGGCGTCGAGCCCGGCTTCGGCATCGCCGTACCAGGCATGGAAGCGAAAGAACCGCAGGATCCGCAAGTAATCCTCGGCAATCCGGCGGGCCGCTTCGCCGATGAACCGGACATGCCGCCGCGACAGGTCGCTCAACCCCGTCCCCATCGGGTCCAGAACGTTGCCGTCCCCGTCGGCATAAAGCGCGTTCATGGTGAAGTCGCGCCGCGCCGCGTCCTCTTCGACGGTGTCGGCAAACGCGACGACCGCGTGGCGCCCGTCGGTCTCGACATCGCGGCGAAAGGTCGTGACCTCGTGCGGCATGCCGTCCGACACCACCGTCACCGTACCATGCGCCACGCCGGTCGGAACCGGCTTCAGCCCCGCAGCTTCGGTCAGCGCGATGACCGCGTCGGGATGGGCGTCGGTGGCGATGTCGATGTCGTCCACCCGGGCCCCCAGCAGCGCGTTGCGCACGCAGCCCCCGACGAATAGCGCCGTGTGCCCCCCGTCCGAGAGTGCGGTCATCACCGCACGGGTCGCCTCGCGGGTCACGAAGGTATGGTCCAGCCGGGTCATCGCATCGCCTCGGCAAAGCCACGCAGGATCCGGGCGGTCGCGCCCCAGATGTAGTAGGGCCCCCACGGCACGGCATAGTAATAGCGGCGGCGCCCCTGCCACCGGCGTCCCTCGACGCGGAACCGGGCCGGTTCCGTCGCGTGCGACAGCGGCACGGAAAAGACCTCGGCCACCTCGCCCGCCTCGGGCACGGGGTCGAACGGCCCCTCGATCCAGCCCACGAGCGGCGTCATCGTGAACCGGGTGACCGTCTCGTGCGGAGGCAGCGTGCCAAGAAGCGTGACCCGCTCGCGCGGCAGGCCGATCTCTTCCTCGGCCTCGCGCAGCGCGGCGGTGGCGGCATCGCCGTCGCCGGGTTCGATCTTGCCGCCGGGAAAGGCGATCTGGCCGGGGTGATGTTTCAGCGCCGAGGACCGCTTGGTCAGGATCACCCGCACCGCGCCGTCCTGCGCATGCAGAGGAACAAGGACGCCGGCCCCGCGCAGCGCATGCTGGCCAGGACCGGCGCCCTCGGTGTTCAGGTCGAAATCGGAACTCGGCCGGCCCGGTGCCGCCAGACGATCGGCGATCCGGGCGCGGATGTCATCCGTCGTCATCGTCGCGCTTGCTCGCCTCGAATCCCAGCGTCGCCGGGTCGAGCTCGTAATGCGCGCCGCAGAACTGGCAGTCGGCGGTCACCAGGCCCTCTTCGGTGGTCATGTGCGCGATGTCCTTGGCCGAATAGATCGACATGCTCTGACGCACCTTGTCCTCCGAGCAGGTGCAGCCGAACGACACCGGCTGCGCATCGAAGACCCGCGGCGCTTCCTCGTGGAACAGCCGGACGAGAAGGTCCGTCGGCTGCACCTTGGGTCCGATCAGCTCGACCTCTTCCACCGTGTCCAGCAGCACGTTCGCGCGGTTCCAGTGCTCGGCCTCCTCGCCGTCGAGGATGTCCTCGGGCTTCATCAGGCCGCTGTCGCCGGATCCGCCGTCGGCGCCGGGGGCCAGCGGCGACGCCTCGGGCATGTGCTGCAGCATCACGCCGCCGCCGCGCCAATGGGTGTCCTGCCCGTTCAGCTGCGATTCGCCAAAGCTCAGCGCGAAGCGGGTCGGCAGCTGTTCGGACTGGGCAAAGTAGGTCTCGGCGCAGGATGACAGCGACCCGCCGGCGATGGGCGTGATGCCCTGGTAGGGGGTCATCCCTTCGCCCTGGTCGATCAGGATCGCGAAATAGCCCTTGCCGATCAGGTCGAACGGCTCCTTCCCCTCGATCGTCGCCTCGCGGTCATAGCTGGCATAGGCCCGGATGCGCGCGGGGCGTCCGTCGTCGGACGGCGCGAAATAGTCGGTCGCGATCAGACGCGCCGGACCGTCGCCGCGGACCTGCAGGGACAGCTTCCAGCGCAGCTTGATCGTCTGCCCGATCAGCGCGGTCAGCAGCGCCGCCTCGGCCACGAGCGCCTCGATCTCGGGCGGATAGTCATGCTGTGCCAGGACCTGTTCCAGGACACCGTCGAGCCGGGCGACGCGGCCGCGAATATCCGAACGGTCGAGCTGAAAGGGAAGGACGGTGTCGTCCCAGGCGATCTGAGATCCGAGGGTCATGGGGTTTTCCTGCGGCTTTTGGCTTGGCATACCGCGTCTACCTAAGGACAACAACAGACGGTCCAAGGGGCACGCGGCATGGAGCAGACATGATCAGACGGTATGGCGAAACGGTCGAGAACGGCCGCACCTACGTGTTCCGGCCCGGCGTCTACGCGATCCTTCCGCGCGGGGAAAGCCTGTTGCTGACCCACCAGACCGAGCCGCACCCCGAGTTCCAGCTGCCCGGCGGCGGCATCGATCCGGGCGAATCCCCCCTGCGCGCCCTGCACCGCGAGGTGCTGGAGGAAACCGGCTGGCGCATCGCCGAGCCGCGCCGCATCGGGGCCTTCCGCCGCTTCACCTACATGCCGGAATACCGCATCTGGGCCGAGAAGGTGTGCACGATCTACGTCGCCCGCCCCGTCAGCCGCCACGGTGACCCGCACGAGGCCGGTCATTCGGCGCACTGGGTGCCCGCGCCGCTGGCCGCCGGCATACTCGGCAGCGAGGGCGACCGGGCCTTCACCGCGGATTACTTCGGCCTGGGCTGATCGCACCGCCCGTATTCGATCAGGATGCCGGACAGGTCGTCGGTCAGATCATCGGTTCCGGAGTGATCCGCGACGTCCCACATCAGCGCGTCGAACAGCGCCTGGCCTGACAGCGTGCGGCTGCGCTCGAGCGAGGCCGCGACGCCACTCTCGCCCAGCAGGCCGCCGGCGGCGTCCATGCATTCGGTCACGCCGTCCGACACGATCAGCAGCCTGTCGCCCTGCCCCAGCCGCGTGGTGACACGGTCGAAATGCGGCGCGGGCAACAGGCCCATCGGCATGCCCCCCGTACCCAGCCGCTCGATCCCGCCGGACGTGCGCTGCACCAGCGGCAGGGGATGCCCGGCCAGCAGCAGGTCGACCTGTCCCGTGCCGGACTCCACGACGCAGAGCACCATGGTGAAGTAGTGTTCGGTCGTCAGGTCCTCGAGCATCAGGGTGTTCAGCCGCGTCCCGATCTCGCCGAGGTCCCGCACGATCCGCCGCCCGTCATCGCGCGTTTCGAGCGCGACGTTCTGGTCGGCCGACACGGGGCTCAGGAACCCCGCCAGCCGCGCCGTCAGCAAGGCCGGGGCGATACCGTGCCCGGAGACGTCGATCGCCCAGAACCCGACCCGCCCGTCATCGGCGCGGAAATGTCCCACCATGTCGCCGCCGACATGACCGCAGGACTTGAGCGTCAGCGTCCCCTCGACCGGGCCGACGGAGACGCTGCGTTCGCGCAGCAGGGAATGTTGCAGCTTCCGCGCCTCGGCCAGGTCGCGGTCCAGCGCGGAATACAGCGATTGGAGCTGCGCCAGTGTCGACGACACGACGCGGTTGCGCGCTCGCAATTCGCGGCCCATGCGCACCAGCCGGTCGGCGGCGGCGATGCGCGCGCGCAGTTCCTCGCCATGCACGGGCTTGGCCAGGTAGTCGTCGGCGCCGGCATCCAACCCCTCGGCGATGTCGCAGCTTTCCGAGCGCGAGGTGAGCAGGATGAAATAGACATAGTCCTGCCCGGCCCGTGCCCGCAGTGTCTTGCACAGGTCCAGGCCGCTCATCCCGTCCATGACCCAGTCGCTCAGGATCAGGTCGACCCGCTGGTGCGCGCACATATCCAGCGCCTCGACCCCCGATCCGGCCTCGAGCACGGCATAGCCCCAGCGCGTCAGCGACAGTGCCAGCAGCTTGCGCTGCAGGGCGCTGTCATCGGCCACCAGAACCGTGCGGACACCTTCGACGGCCTCGGCGGCCGTCGTCTCGGGTCGGTCATGCTGGGCCTCGGTCAACATCTGCGGAATCCAAATCGTACCCGGCGACCATCGGCGCCGGGCGGTTAAGATGCCGTGAAGCGCCGGGCAGCTGCCGGCGTCAGACCAGGAATTCGGCCAGCGTCACGTCATTGGTGATGTCGCGATAGACGAACTCGGCCGCATCGAGCCTCTGGAACAGCGACGGAAAGTTCGCCGCGTCGTCGGTCTCGATCCCGATCAGGACCGAACCGAAGTTCCGCGCCGACTTCTTCAGATACTCGAACCGGGCGATGTCGTCCTTCGGCCCCAGCATCTCGAGAAAGTCGCGCAACGCGCCGGGCCGCTGCGGCAGCCGCAGGATGAAGTACTTCTTCAGCCCGGCATAGCGCTGCGCCCGTTCGCGCACCTCCGGCAGCCGCTCGAAGTCGAAATTGCCGCCCGAAGTGATGCAGACGACGCTCTTGCCGCGGATCTCGTCGGCCAGGTCGTCCAGCACGTCCAGCGCCAGCGCCCCCGCCGGCTCCAGCACGATGCCCTCGATGTTGAGCATCTCGATGATGCGGGTGCAGATCCGGTCCTCGGGCGCGATGCGCACGTTCTTGGGGTCGACGTCGCGCAGAACCTCGAAGGTCTTCGCGCCGATCCGGGCGACGGCGGCGCCGTCCACAAAGTTATCCACACCGTCCAGCGTCACCGGTTCTCCGGCCGCCAGCGCCGCGGTCAGGCTGGCGCCGCCCTCGGGCTCGACAAGGATCATCCGGGTCTGCGGCGCCATGTCCGAAAGGTAACGCCGGATGCCCGAGGACAGGCCGCCGCCGCCCACCGGCATGATGACGATGTCGGGCGGCGTCTCCATCTCGGCCAGGATCTCCGCCGCCACGCTGGCCTGCCCCTCGATCACGTTGGGGTCGTCGAAGGGCGACAGGAAATGCCCGCCCGCCTCGTCGCAGAAGGCCTGCGCGGCGGCGAGCGTGTCGTCGAAATAGTCCCCGGTCAGCTCGATCGTCACCGCGTCGCCACCAAAGGTCCGGGTTTTCTGGATTTTCTGCTGCGGCGTGGTCACCGGCATGTAGATCACGCCGCGCACGCCGAAATGCTGGCACGCAAAGGCCACGCCCTGCGCGTGGTTTCCCGCGCTGGCGGCGACGAACAGGTCCTGCTCGGGATGCTCGGCCCGCACCTTGCGCATCGCGTTGAAGGCGCCGCGGATCTTGTAGGACCGCACGGGCGAGAGATCCTCGCGCTTGAGCCAGAGGTCGCAGTCATACTTCTGCGACAGGTAGGCGTTGCGCATGCAGGGCGTCGCCGGAAAGACGGCGCGCATCCGCGCGGTGGTGGCGAGGGCGGCATCGGCGAAATCGGTCATGCCCCTGATGTGCCTCGCCCACGCGTCGTGCACAAGCGCCCGTGCTTGCCCCCGCGTCCGAAACCGAGTATCCGCCGCCCGGCCCGCGACAACAGGAGACACCCCGCATGGATGCGCCGAAGAAAGTCGTTCTCGCCTATTCCGGAGGCCTCGACACCTCGATCATCCTGAAATGGCTGCAGACCGAGATGGGCTGCGAGGTCGTCACCTTCACCGCCGATCTCGGCCAGGGCGAAGAGCTCGAGCCCGCGCGGAAGAAGGCCGAGATGATGGGCGCCGCCTCGATCCACATCGAGGATCTGCGCGAAGAGTTCGTCCGCGATTTCGTGTTCCCGATGTTCCGGGCGAACGCGGTCTACGAGGGGCTGTACCTGCTGGGCACGTCGATCGCGCGTCCGCTCATCTCGAAGCGGCTGGTCGAGATCGCCGAGCAGGAGGGCGCCGACGCGGTCGCCCACGGCGCCACCGGCAAGGGCAACGACCAGGTCCGGTTCGAGCTGGCGGCCTATGCGCTGAACCCCGACATCAAGGTCATCGCACCCTGGCGCGAATGGGACCTGACCAGCCGGACCAAGCTGATCGACTTCGCCGAGAAGAACCAGATCCCGATCGCCAAGGACAAGCGCGGCGAGGCGCCGTTCTCGGTCGATGCGAACCTTCTGCACACCTCGTCCGAGGGCAAGGTGCTGGAGGATCCGGCACAGGACGCGCCGGACTACGTCTATCAGCGCACGACCAACCCCGAGGATGCGCCGGACGAGCCGCAATTCGTCGAGATCGGGTTCGAAAAGGGTGACGCCGTGTCGATCGACGGGCAGGCGATGTCGCCGGCCGAGATCCTGACGCGCCTGAACGAGTTGGGCGGACAGCACGGCTGCGGCCGGCTCGACCTGGTCGAGGGGCGGTTCGTCGGCATGAAGTCCCGCGGCATCTACGAGACGCCGGGCGGCGAGCTGCTGCTCGAGGCGCATCGCGGCATCGAGCAGATCACGCTCGACCGCGGCGCGGCGCATCTCAAGGACGAGCTGATGCCCCGCTACGCCGAGTTGATCTACAACGGCTTCTGGTTCTCGCCCGAGCGCGAGATGCTGCAGGCCGCGATCGACCGCAGCCAGGAACACGTCACCGGCACTGTCCGCCTGAAACTCTACAAGGGCAAGGCGCGCACCGTGGGCCGCTGGTCCGAGCACAGCCTCTACTCCGAGGCGCACGTCACCTTCGAGGACGACGCGGGCGCCTACGATCAGAAGGACGCGGCGGGCTTCATCCAGCTGAACGCCCTGCGGCTCAAGCTGCTCGCCGCGCGCAAGCGCCGGCTCAAGGGCTGACCGGCCGCACCCTCCCGCGTCACGGACACGACGGCCCCGCGCAGCACTCTGCCGGGGCCGTTTTCGTCTCAGGGGGTCAGGCCAGGGCGTCGGCCACTTCGGGCCGCGCCGACCACTCGGCATACCACGTCCGGAACAACCGGTACTGGTCCTCGAGATAGTTGCGCTGCGCCGCGTCCAGCGCGTCGCTCTTGTTGAAATGCAGGGTGTAGGCGCTGTCGCCGTTCATCACCATGAGGTGCTTGTAGTAGAGTACCAGGTCCGGCCCCTCGTCGAAGGACGACAGGACGGCCAGCGCCTCGTCCAGCTCCTTCGCGTACCGGCGGGCTGCCACGTCGCCCTGGGCCGCGCGCTCGCACAGGGCGACCAGGTGCAGCACCTCGCGCGGCAGGGCGTTGCCGATCCCGGTGATCGCGCCGGTCGCGCCGCAATTGACGAAACCGTGGAACACGTTGGTGTCGACGCCGGCCATCAGGGTCACATCGCGGTCCTGCGAGGTGATGTTCTCGGCCGCATAACGCAGATCCGCGGCGCCGCCGAATTCCTTGAACCCGACGAGGTTCGGATACTCGGACCGCAGCGCAAAGAACAGCTCGGCGCGGGTGGCAAAGCCGTAATAGGGACTGTTGTAGATCACCGCCGGCAGGTCCGGCGCGGCGGACAGCACCGCCGAGAAATGCGCCTTCTGCGCCGCGCTGGACGTGCCCCGCGACAGCACGCGCGGAATCACCATCAACCCCTGCGCCCCGACCTCGGCGGCGTGGGCCGCATGTCCGACCGCCTGCGCGGTGTTCACCGCCCCGGTCCCCACGATCGTCGGAATCCCGGCCGCCACCAGCCGCGCGACCCCTTCCTTGCGCTGCGCATCGGTCAGCAGCGGCCAGTCCCCCATCGACCCGCAATAGACCACCGCCCGCATCCCCGCCGCGACAAGCCCACGCCCCGTCTCGACCAGCGCGTCGTAGTCGGGCTGCCTGTCGGGCGTGCAGGGCGTCATCAGCGCCGGGATGCAGCCGGAAAAGATCGTCTCGGTCATGTCGTCAGTCCTCTGGTCTCTGGGGCGGTTCGGGACCGCCGGTGTGTATGATGTCAGCGCGCACTCCGACCGTGCGGAGCGCACTCGGGAACGGGTGGCTCTTCGGTGGCGGGGCGCTCAGAACCCCACGATCTGATCGGGCAGCCAGGTCGCCAGCGCCGGGAACGACGCCACCGCAGCCAGGGTCAGTAGCTGCAGAAGGATGAACGGCACGACGCCGCGGCACATCTGGCCATAGGTCATGTCCGGGGGCGCGATGGACTTGAGGTAGAAGATCGACGACGCCATCGGAGGCGTCAGATAGCTGGTCTGGATCACGATGATGACCATCGTGCCGAACCACACCGGGTCCACCCCGGCGGACCGGATGAACGGGGTGAACAGCGGCACGCAGATCAGCACGTTCGCCGTCCAGTCCAGCACGAAACCCAGAAGAAGCACGACGAGCAGGAAGAACACGATCATTCCGCCGGTGCCGAGCCCCGCGCCTTCCACCGCGGCGCGGATCAGCCGCGAACCGCCATTCGCGGCGAAAGTGCCCATGAACATCGTCCCCGTCGCGACGATCAGCAGGATCATCGCCGAGATGCGGACCGTGATCTGAAGCGACTCCCGCAGCATGGGCAGGCTGAACCGTCCATAGGCGATGCTGAGCAGAAGCGCGCCCAGCGCCCCCACCGACGCCGCCTCGGTCGGCGAGGCGATCCCCGCCAGGAGAGAGCCCAGCACCGCGACGATCAGGCCGAAGATCGGCAGCAACGACGTCAGGGTCAGCCACAGCTTCTCGCCCAGGGGAATATCGTTCGCCTCGTCCTCGAGCGTGCCCTGTTCCGGCGGAGAGAGCATGCCCTGCACCACGAGGTACAGGATGAAGATGCAGATCATCAGCAGCCCCGGCAGCATCATCCCCGCCAGCAGCTCGCCCACCGACATCTGCGCGAGCGAGGCGTACATCACCGCGATCACCGACGGCGGGATCATCGTGCCGAGCGATCCGCCGGCGCAGATCGTGCCGGCGATCAGGCTGTTGCGGTAGCGGTGGCGTTGCATCGCCGGGATGGCCATCATGCCGATCATCACCTCGACCGCGCCCACGACGCCCGCCGCGGCGGCGAACACCGCCCCCATGGCGATCGTCGCCACGGCCAGCCCGCCGGGCAGCCGCGAGAGCCAGAGCTGCATGACCCGGAACAGCCGTTCCGCAATGCCCGATCGCTCAAGGATCGCGCCCATCAGGACGAACATCGGGATGGCCGCCAGAATGAAGTTCGTCGCCGCCGAGTAGAACGAACCGTAAAGCTGCGCCGGCGCGTGCATGCCGAACGCGGTCAGGCCGGCCCCTGCGGATACCACGGCGAGCGAAAAGGAAATCGGTATTCCGGCCAGCACCAACAGGAACAGGGCCGGGAACATGACGGCGGCGACGATCATGTCAGGCCTCCAGGTCGAATTCGGCGTGGGTCCGGCCGCGGAAGGCGCGCAGGCCCTGCACCGCGATCTGCAGCGTCAGCGCCACCAGGCCCAACGCCAGCAGCGAAAAGAACGGCCACATCAGCGGCGCCCAGGGACTGACCATCTCGACCTCCGACGTGCGCCAGGCCCGCAGCGCGCGGCCGACGGCGAACCACGACAGCGCGCCGAAGATCGGCGTCAGGAGGCAGAAGAAGACGACCCCCTCGATGAGACGACGGGGCCTTGCCGGGATCTTGTTCGCGAGAAAGTCGATCCGCACATGGGCGTCCTCCTTCAGCGCGTAGGCGGCGCCGAGGACGAACAGGACGCCCGTGCACATGTAGGAAATGTCGAAGGCCCACAGCGTCGGGGCATTGAAAATGTACCGCGCCGCGACCTCGTAGATCATCGAAGCGACCAGGATGAGCGTCACCAGTTCGGCCACGCGCGACAGGATGCGCGACACCCGATCGACCCATTGGAACAGCGAACTCATCCCGGTCCCTCCCTGGCTCAGTCTTCGTTCCGGATCAGATAGCTGCTCTCGGAAGACCAGCGGTCCTTGAACGCCATGTACTCGTCCAGAAGGTCCGACATGCCGGAGTCGCCTTCTTCCGCACGGGACGCGGCCGTCTTGGTGATCCAGTCGACGCCGGCCTCGGACAGTTCGGTGACGAACTCGGGGTCGAGCGTGATGATCTCGTTGCGGCCCTCGCGATAGACATCCATCGCCTTGATGTCCTCGCTGTAGAAGTGCAGCAGCGCCTGCATCGTCGTCAGGTCGGCGGCCTTCTCGAGCAGGGGCTTCAGGTCATCGTCGAGCCCGTCCCAGGTCACCTGCTTCATCACCAGTTCCCACAGGAAGGTCGGCTGGTGGACGCCCGGCACGATGATGTATTCGGCCGCCTCGTGGAAGCCCTCGGGCAGGTTGCCCGACGGCGGGCCCCACTCGATCGCGTCCACGCCCTTGCGCTGCAGCAGCGTGTAGATCTCGCCCGGCGGCACGACCGTCGGCACGGCGCCGAAATACTCGCCCATCACCTCGGCCCAGGGACCCGAGGTCCGGTACTTGAGGCCCTGCAGATCCTCGGCGTTGCGGATCGGCACGTTCGAATGGGCCATGACCTCGGACGAGCCGATGCCGACGACAAGGCTCTTCAGGCCCTCTTCGGCACGCATCTCGTACAGGGCTTCCTTGCCGCCGGCCTCGTAGATCCAGGTGATGTAGGCCTCGGGGCCCATGCCACCGGGGAAGCCCGCGAAGATCGCGTTCTCGGGATTCTGGTTCACGAGATAGCTCGGGGTGGAATGGCCGGCCTTGACCACACCGTCCTTCACACCCTCGTAGACCTGCAGCGCGGGAACGAGCACACCGGCCCCGAACGGCTCGATCTCGACACGTCCGTCGGTCAGCACGTCGACGTTGTCGGCGAACCGCTCGAGGAAGTTGACATAGTAGGGCGACCCCTCGGGGACCGAGGTCGGGACCTGCCAGGTTACGTCCTGTGCCAGGGCGGGCAGCCCCGCCAGCACGATCGGCGCGGTCAGCGCGATGGTCTTCATGGAATTCAGCATTGTGTTTCCCTGTTGCGTTTTCGGTCGAACGCGCGACGCGCACCCGTTCACTTTCGCGCCTCGCGGCTGGTTTTTTGGTGCCGTGGCAGGCGCAGCGCCGCCAAATCCCTGGACCGGGAGGCACCCCTACACAGCGGCAAGGGAACGGTAGCCGACCGGAATACTTGTTGTCGACTTAAAAAATACAAAGAGTCGATAATCGATACGGCTGCCTCTTAAGACTCTGTTTTCAATCCCATAATTACTGCTGCATCGCGCGAACAGGCGCGGGAAATCAGCCATCTGGCCCGCGGCGCGCGGCGGAATCACCCCGCTCGGCGCATGCGTCCTAAAGAGACATCGACGCGTTCTCGCGGCGGTCGGCCGAGATGTAGGACTGGATCTGCCGCACGATCTGGTCGGCGTGGGCATGGGCGATCTCGTCGGCGTCGGTCACGTCTCGTGCCTCGATCGCGGCGACCATGCGGTCGTGTTCGTCCAGGTAGATCTCGGGCAGTTCGTCGTTGAACGACGAATAATAGAACCGCAGCAGCCGCCGCCCCTCGTCCAGCAGCCGCTCGAACAGCTCGGTGTAATAGTGGTTCTTGCCCGCCCGCGCGATCTCGGCATGGAAGTCGCGGTTGACCTCGATCATGCGCGACACGTCCTTTTCCGCCACCGCCGCGGCATAGCCGTCGCGCAGCTCGCGGATGCGCGCGATCTCGTCCTGCGAGCGGTGCGTCGCCGCAAGCCGCGTGGTGACGCGGTACATCAGCGTCAGCGCATCGAAGAACTGCGGCAGCTCGAAGAAGTCGATGGGCGCCACGATGGTCGAGCGGTTGGGCAGCGTCACGACAAGCCCGTCACCCACCAACCGCACCAGCGCCTCGCGGATCGGCGTACGGGACATGCCGAAGCGTTCCGTCAGCTTGGTCTCGTCCACCGGGCTGCCGGGCGCCATGCGCAGTTCCAGGATCTCGCGCTTGATCGTGTCATATACGGTCGCGACGCCCTGGCCCCGCTTGTGCTTGGCCTTGGGCTGTTTCGGGGCGCTCTTGGGGTCGGCCATGGCACGGGGCTCCAGAAATCCGTTTGCAGGCTACAGCTTAGCCGGAATCCATTCATTGTCGCGTGGATCGGACATCCCCGTCACGGCACCGAGAATCCGTGCGCGTAGGGGTCCCGGTCGTCGATGAAGATCGTGTTGAACCCGGTCTGCCGCGCCCAGCCGCCGATCGACGGGACGATCGCCGCACGGTCGCCCACCTGCGTGGCGGCATCGACGCGGCCGTGGAACAGGCTGCCGATGATACTCTCATGCACGAAATCGTCGCCCACCGACAGCCGGCCCCGCGCAGCCCATTGCGCCATCCGGGCCGAGGTGCCGGTGCCGCAGGGCGAGCGGTCGATGGCGCGCGTGCCGTAGAAAACAGCGTTGCGCGCATGGGCGCCGGGCTGCGTCGGGGCGCCGGTCCATTGCACGTGCGTCAGGCCCGAGATCTGCGGGCTCTCGGGATGCACGAAGTCGTGCGCCGCGTTCAGCGCCGACCGGATCTGCGGGCTCCACGCGATGAGATCCCCCGCGCCGTGGTCGGCCATGTCGCGAAAGCCCGGCTGCGGATCGACGATGGCGTAGAAGTTGCCGCCATAGGCCACGTCGACCACCAGCGGCCCCAGCCCCGGCACCTCGACCTCCAGCCCCTCGGAATGGAGGAACGCGGGCACGTTGGTGATCCGCACCTCCTCGACGAAGCGGCCCTCCTGCCGGTATTCGGCCACCACCAGCCCCGCCGGCGTCTCCAGCCGCAGACGCCCCGGCTCTCTCGGGGTGACGAGCCCGTTCTCCAGCGCCATCGTCACCGTTCCGATCGTGCCGTGGCCGCACATCGCCAGGCAGCCGGAGGTCTCGATATACAGCACCGCCACGTCGCAATCGTCCCGCGTGGGGGGATACAGGATCGCGCCGGACATCATGTCGTGACCGCGCGGCTCGAACATCAGGCCGGTGCGGATCCAGTCGAACTCGGCCAGGAAATGCGCCCGCCGCTCCAGCATCGTCGCGCCCTCCAGCCGTGGCCCGCCCCCGGCGACGAGCCGGACGGGATTGCCGCAGGTATGCCCGTCGATGCAGTGAAAGGTGTGCTGTGCCATCCCGCGCCCCTCAGAACCGGCCGGGGCGGAAGGGGGCAAGGTCCAGCCCCGGCTCGCGTCCGTCCACAAGGTCGGCCACCAGTTCCGCCGTTCCCGCCGACTGGGTCAAGCCGAGATGCCCGTGCCCGAAGGCATAGATCACCTCCGCCGCGCCCGGCGCCGGTCCGATCACCGGCAGGCTGTCGGGCATCGACGGGCGGAAGCCCATCCATTGCTCCCCCGCCTCGGACCCCAACGTCGGAAGGAAGCCCCGTGCCTTGTCCAGCATCACCTCGGCCCGGCGCATGTCCGGCGGCCGGTCCAGCCCGCCCAGCTCGACCGCGCCGCCCACGCGCACCCGGTCCCCGATGCGCGAGACCACGAAGCCGTGCGCCGCGAAGGTCAGCTGCGTCCGCACGTCCGCCGCCCCCATGGGCAGGGTCGTGTTGTAGCCGCGCTCGGTCTCCAGCGGCAGCCGGTCGCCCAGCGTGCGGCTCAGGTGATGCGACCACGCCCCCGCCGCGACGACCACCCGGCGCGCTGTGATGTCGGCACCATCGGTGCGCAGGGTCACGCCGGCGGGCCCCCGCTCCAGCGCCGTCACGGCGGCCGTCCGGATCGTCCCGCCCGCCTGCACCAGCAGTTCGGCCAGCCGCTCGGTCCAGAGCGCTGGGTCGGTCACGTTCAGCCAGTCGGGCGCAAAGGTGCCGTGGGTGAACCGGTCCGACAGGCCCGGCTGGATCTCGGCCAGCGCGCCCAGCCCCTCGACCGGCACGGTCCGCACGCCATGGGCCGCCTGCGCCGCCCGTTCGTGCGCGTCCGCCCTGTACGCCGCGGCGCTTTCATAGAGCTTCAGCTGCCCCTCGCGCCGCAGGACCCGCTCCAGCCCGTGCCGCGTCACCAGCCGCTCCAGCGCGTCCGAGGACCGCCCCATCAGCGCCGCCTGCGCCGACACCGACGCGGCATAGCGGTCGCGCCAGCTGGCCCGCCAGAACCGGACGAGCCAGGGCAGAAGCCGCGGGAAATAGGCCGGCGGCACGGACAGCGGCCCGGTCGGATCCAGCAGCCATTTAGGCGCCTTGGTGACGACACCGGGGGTGGCCAGCGGAATGATGTCGGAAAAGGCGAAGGCCCCGGCATTCCCGCGCGAGGCCTGGGCCGCGACGCCCGCCCGGTCGATCAGCGTCACCTCATGGCCGCGCCGCGCCAGCTCCAGCGCGATGCTCACGCCGACCACGCCCGCGCCGATGACGGCGATCTCTTCGGTCATGTGCGACCTCTCTTTGGCCGGACGGCGTAAACGCGGCCGGCCCGGTGCATTTTTATTGTCGACAACGTGCTCGCCATGCCACGCCCCGACCTTCGCCTCAAGTCTTGCCGCACCGCTCGCGCACCCGGCCCGCTTTCTGCTACCGCTCGGCCATCCCGCCCCGTGTCCCCGACGACGAGAGTGCCATGACCCGCGTTTTCCTGACCCACACGCCCGAGATGCTGGCGAACTACTATCCGCAAGAGGCGCTGGACGCCCTGCGACAGCACGCCGAGGTACGGATCAACGACACCGGCGCCGTGCTGGACGCCGACACGCTGCCCGGCGCGGCGGCGGGATGCGGTATCGTCATCACCGACCGGCAGACCGCCTGCCCGGCCCCGGTCTTCGCACAGGCCGAAGGGATCGGCGCGGTCCTCAGATGCGCGGTGGACGTGCGCAACATCGACATCACCGCCGCCAGCGCCGCCGGCATCCTCGTGACCCATGCCACGCCGGGCTTCGCGCCGGCGGTGGCGGAACTGGCGCTTGGCTACATGGTGGATCTCGGGCGGGGCGTGACCCGCAGCGCCCTGGCCTATCGCGGCGGCGCGGCGCCCGAGGCGCGGATGGGCGTGCAGCTTGCCGGGGCGACCCTCGGCGTGATCGGCTATGGCGAGATCGGGCAGCGGCTGGCCCGCGTCGCCGCCGCGCTGGGGATGCACATCCTCGTCACCGATCCCCACAGCCGCATCGACGAATCCGGGATCGAACAGACCGATTTCGGGTCTCTGATGGCGCGGTCCGATTTCGTCGTCTGCCTCGCCGTGGCCAATGCCGAGACCGAGAACCTCATCGACGCCGACGCGCTGGCGCGGATGCGGTCCGACGCGTTCTTCATCAACCTCTCGCGGGGCGAGCTGGTGGACGAGGACGCGCTCGCCGCCGCGCTGGACTGCGGCGGGATCGCCGGCGCGGCGATGGACGTGGGCCGCGCGCCCGACCAGATGCCCAACCCGGCCCTAGCCCGCCGCGACGACGTGATCGCCACGCCCCACACCGGCGGGCTCACCCCGCCGGCCATCGCGCACCAGGCGTTCGACACCGTCCGACAGGTCGAGGCGCTGCTGGCCGGCCGGATGCCCGAGGGCGCGCTGAATCCCGACAGCGCCACCCGGCTCGCTCCATTGCGCGCGGGCTGAGACCGGTCAGATGTCGAAGGTCACGCCCTGTGCCAGCGGCATCTCGGTCGAGAAGTTCACCGTGCTCGTCTGCCGCCGCATGTAACCCTTCCAGGCGTCCGACCCGCTCTCGCGCCCGCCGCCCGTGTCCTTTTCGCCCCCGAAGGCGCCGCCGATCTCGGCGCCGGACGGGCCGATATTCACGTTGGCGATTCCGCAATCCGACCCGGTGGCCGACAGGAATGTCTCGGCCTCGCGCAGATCCAGGGTGAAGATACACGAGGACAGGCCCTGCGGCACGTCGTTGTGCATCGCGATCGCCTGATCGAGGGTCTCGTAGCCCATGACATAGAGGATCGGCGCGAAGGTCTCGGTGCAGACGGTCTCGGTCTGGTCCGGCATCTCGACCAGCGCGGGGGCGACATAGACCCCGTCGGGCACGCCCTCGGTCACGCTGCCGCCCCCGTGGACGGTGCCGCCCTCGCCCTCGGCCGCCGACAGCGCGGCCCGCATCGCCTCCAGCGCCTCGGGCCCGATCAGCGGCCCGACCAGCATGCCCTTTTCGCGCGGGTCGCCGATCCGGAGCGATCCGTAGGCCTGTTTCAGCCGCGCGACCAGCTCTTCGCGGATCGACTCGTGCACGATCAGCCGGCGCAGCGAGGTGCAGCGCTGCCCCGCGGTGCCCACGGCCGAGAACACGATGGCCCGCACCGCCATGTCCAGATCCGCCGACGGCGCCACGATCATCGCGTTGTTGCCGCCCAGCTCCAGGATCGGGCGGCCGAACCGCTCCGTCACCTTCGGCCCGACGGCGCGGCCCATGGCCGTCGATCCGGTGGCCGACAGGATCGGCACGTCGCGCGACGTCACCAGCGCCTCGCCCACCTCGGCCCCGCCGACGACCACCTGCAGCAGGTCATCGGGCGCGTCCTCTCCGAACCGCGCGACCGCCCGCTTGAAGATCTCCAGCACGGTCAGCGCGGTCAGCGGCGTCCGCTCGCTCGGCTTCCAGATCACCGGGTCGCCGCAGACCAGCGCCAGCGCGGCGTTCCAGGCCCACGGGGCGACGGGAAAGTTGAACGCCGTGATGACGCCGCAGGGGCCCATCGGATGCCAGGTCTCGCTCATCCGGTGGCCGGGACGCTCGGACGCGATGGTCAGCCCGTAGAGCTGCCGCGACTGGCCCAGCGCGAAGTCGCAGATGTCGATCATTTCCTGCACCTCGCCCAGCCCCTCCGACACGACCTTGCCGGCCTCGAGCGTGACCACGTCGCCCAGCGCCTGCTTCGCCGCGCGCAGCTCTTCGCCCAACAGCCGCACCAGCTCTCCCCGGCGCGGCGCGGGGACGCTGCGCCAGTGGCGGAAGGCGGCCGTGGCGCGGGCGATGACGTCGGGCATCTCGTCGGGCCGCGTCTCGGTCAGCCGGGCCACCTCGGTGCGGTCGATGGGCGACCGGACCGACAATGTCCCGCGCGACAGCCGTGCCTCGGACAGTCCGGCGGCGCGCAGGACGGCGGCGTGATCGGGGGAGGTACGGGGCATGTCGGTCATCGGGCTCACCTTCGGATGGGGCATGGATCGGTCGTTGGCCGCACGATGCCCGGTCGCTGCGCGATGGGCAAACCCGGCCCGCGATCGTATGCCGCTTTGTGCACGCGCGGTGCACGCCCCGTGCACGTCCGGTGTCACCCTTGCGTGATCTCACGAAGGCCTCAGTTGCCACGGGCCGGGGGCCGCCACACCATCCCCGTCGAACCGCAAGGAGGAGCCACCATGACATCAAAGACCCCCTTCGCCCTGACCGCGACCCTCGCCCTGGGCCTCGCCGCGCCGGGCCTCGCAAGCGCTCAGGGCACCGAGACGGCGGTCTTCGCCGGCGGCTGTTTCTGGTGCGTCGAAGCCGATTTCGAGAAGGTCCAGGGCGTCGGCGACGTCGTGTCGGGCTTTACCGGCGGTACCACGCCGAACCCGGAATACCGCAGCTCGGGCGACCACATCGAAGCCGCGCGCATCCCCTACGACCCCGGCACCGTCAGCTACCGCCAGCTCGCCGACCTGTTCTTCCGCTCGATCGACCCGACCGACGCCGGCGGCCAATTCTGCGACCGCGGCCGCGAATACACCACGGCGATTTTCGTCCAGAATCCCCAGCAACGTCAGGCCGCCGAAGCCGCCAAGGCCGCCGCGGAACAGGAGCTGGGCCAGGAGATCGTCACCCCGATCCGCGACGCGGGCGAGTTCTATCCCGTGGGCGACTACCACCAGGACTATTACAAGAGCGACGACCGGCTCGCGGTGTCGTCCGTCGGCCTCGCGGTGCCCAAGAAGGTCGCCTATGAGCGTTATCGCGAAGGCTGCGGTCGCGACCAGAGAGTGCGTGAGCTTTGGGGCGACGACGCGCCGTTTGTCGGATCCTGAGCTGTCGGGTTCGTGGGGGCGCTGCCCCCACGAACCCGAGATATTTGATGGCAGAAGAAGGGTTCAGTCGGTCCTGGACGCGTCGACCTCGTCGCGGGAGGGAATGGCGTCGGCGGCGCCGGGCCTTTGGACCTGGAGCGCCGCAGCGGCGGCGGCCAGCGCCATCGCCTCGCCCGGCGGGTGTCCGGTATCGAGGCCCGCGGCGAGGTAACCGGTGAAGGTGTCCCCGGCGCCCGTCGTGTCCACCGGCGTGACCCGCGGCGCAGGCACGCTCACCCGTTCGCCGGTCCCCGGCGTGATCCAGTCCGCGCCGTCGGCCCCCCGCGTGACGAGAATCGCCGGCACGTCGAGATCGGCGAGATCCCGGCCGAGCGCGGCGGTCAGCGCTGCCGCCTCGCCCTCGTTCATCACCAGGAGATAGACGTAGGGCATCACTGCGCGCACGGCCTCGGCGTCGAACGGGGCGGCGGAATAGACCACGCGCAGGCCCTTCTCGTCGGCGATGCGGGCGGCCTCGACCTGGCAGGTCGTCTCGTTCTGAAGCAGCAGGAGATCGTCCGGCGCGGCGCCCGAGAGGGCCTCGGCGATGCGGGCCGGGCTCGTCGCTGCATTGGCGCCGGCGAAGATGACGATCGTGTTCTCGCCGTCGTCGGCCACGGTGATGATCGCATGGCCGGTTGGCATGTCGCCCGGGTGGACATGGGCGGTGTTTACGCCCGCCGCGGCGAGGCGGTCGACGGCCCATTGGCCGTCGGGGCCCACGCCGCCGATATGATGCACCGTGGCGCCGGCGCGGGCGGCGGCGACGGACTGGTTGGCGCCCTTGCCGCCCAGACCGTGGGTCAGGGCGCGGGCCGCGATCGTCTCGCCCGGAGCGGGCGCGTGGGGCACGGCGTAGACGCAGTCGGCGTTGATCGAGCCGAAATTCCAGATCGTCACGGCATCAGTCCATCTTGCAGGCGGCGATCGCCGCCATGTTGAGAATGTCGTTCACCTGCGCGTTGGTCGAGCAGATCTGGATCGGGCTGTTCACGCCGGTGAGGATCGGACCGATCACCGTGGCGCCGGCCATCTCCTGCATCAGCTTGACCGAGATCGACGCGGAGTGTCGGGCAGGCACGACGAGGACGTTCGCCGGACCGCCGAGGCGGCAGAACGGGTATTGCGCCATCGAGCGTTCGTTCATCGCCACGTCGACCGTCATCTCGCCGTCGAACTCGAAATCGACCTTCCTTTCTTGGAGGACGCGGACGGCGCGGGACATCTTGCCCGCGCGCTCGCTGTCGGGATAGCCGAACGTCGAGTAGCTGACGAAGGCCACGCGCGGCTCGAGGCCGAGGTCGCGGGCGGTGGCGGCTGCGGCCTGGGCGATGTTGGCGAGATCGATCTCGTCCGGCCATTCGTTGACCAGCGTGTCGGCGATCAGGATGATCCGCCCCTTGTGCAGCAGCGCGGTGACGCCGACCGCACCGTCCTCGGCCCCGGCATCGAAGACGTGGCTGATCAGGTCGAGCGCGTGGGCGGACTTGCGCGTCGCGCCGGTGACCATCGCGTCGCCCTCGCCGTGAGCGAGGAGCAGCGAGGCGAAGACATGCCGGTCGCGCGCAGCGAGACGGTGGATGTCCTGGGCATCGAAGCCGCGGCGCTGGAGCCGTTCGTAGAGGAACGCCTTGTAGGTCTCGAGATTGGGGGGCGTTGCGGCGTTGATCACCTCGAGCTCGTCGACCGCGTCGCCGAGTCCCTCGGCCTCGAGCCGGGCCTTCACGTCGGCGGCACGACCGACGACCAGTGCCTGGCCCAGGCCGTTGCGCTGATACGCGACGGCGGCCTTGAGGACACGGACGTCGTCTCCCTCGGCGAAGATCATGCGAGCCTGGGCGGCCTTGGCGCGGTTGTAGAGGCCGCGCAGGATGCTGGCGGTGGGGTCCATCCGCGCCTTGAGCGTCAGCTCGTAGCGCTCCATGTCGACGATCGGGCGGCGGGCGACGCCGGTATCCATGCCGGCACGGGCCACGGCGGGCGGCACCCGGAAGATCAGGCGGGGATCGAAGGGCGTCGGTATGATGTAGTCCCGGCCGAAGGTCAGCTTGCGGCC
The DNA here is from genome assembly GCF_900111315.1 of Tranquillimonas rosea. Lineage (GTDB taxonomy): Bacteria > Pseudomonadota > Alphaproteobacteria > Rhodobacterales > Rhodobacteraceae > Tranquillimonas > Tranquillimonas rosea. The sequence goes on along the minus strand of NZ_FOGU01000005.1, from coordinate 251,479 downwards.
ATAGGCCAGGGCGACCTCGTCGGGCACGTCCTCGCGCGCGATGGCGGCCAGCGCCTCGGCGCAGGCGATCTTCATCTCGTCGTTGATCGCGCGGGCGTGGATGTCGAGCGCGCCGCGGAAGAGATAGGGAAAGCCCAGGACGTTGTTGACTTGGTTGGGATAGTCGGACCGGCCGGTGGCGACGATGGCGTCGGGGCGGACCTCGTGCGCGTCCTCGGGCGTGATCTCGGGGTCGGGGTTGGCCATGGCGAAGATCACCGGGTCGGGGGCCATCGAGCGGACCATGTCCTGCGTGACCGCACCCTTGACGCTGACGCCGATGAAGACGTCGGCGCCGTCCATCGCCTGTTCCAGGGTGCGCAGGGGCGTGTCGGCGGCGTGGGCCGACTTCCACTGGTTCATGCCCTCCTGACGGCCCTGGTAGATGACCCCCTTGGTGTCGACCATGATGCAGTTGTCGTGCCGCGCGCCCATCGACTTCAGCAGTTCGAGACAGGCGATGCCGGCGGCGCCCGCGCCGTTCAGCACGATCCGGCAATCGACGAGCTTCTTGCCGCTGAGATGCAGCGCGTTGATCAGGCCCGCGGCGCAGATCACGGCGGTGCCGTGCTGGTCGTCGTGAAAGACCGGGATGTCGAGCTCTTCCTTCAGGCGCTGCTCGATGATGAAGCACTCGGGCGCCTTGATGTCCTCGAGGTTGATGCCGCCGAAGGTGGGCGCCATCAGCCGGACCGCCTGGCAGAACGCGTCCGGGTCCTCGGTGTCGAGTTCGACATCGATCGAGTTCACGTCGGCGAAACGCTTGAACAGGACGGCCTTGCCCTCCATCACCGGCTTCGAGGCGAGTGCGCCGAGATTGCCCAGCCCGAGCACCGCCGAGCCGTTCGAGATGACCGCGACGAGGTTGCCCTTGGTCGTGTAGTCATAGGCGAGCTCGGGCTGCGCGGCGATCCGTTCGCAGGGGACGGCGACGCCGGGCGAGTAGGCAAGGCTCAGGTCCCGCTGGGTGGTCATCGGAACGCTGGCCGAAACGTCGAGCTTCCCCGGGCTCGGCTCCAGGTGATAGGCGAGCGCCTCCTCGTCGGTGAATCTCTTGGCCATAATCCCCTCCTCGTCTCCGGCTCCTAGCTGGCACGAAGCGCCGCGCGGGTGCCACCGGAAAAGTGACCAGCCTTCCGGGCGATTGCGGTGCGGGCGTCACAGGTGCGGGGCGAGTCCGCCCGCGACCTCACGCCAGCTTCTCTCATGCGTGACATTTCGCTAGGAAACCCCATGCGAGTGCTTGCGGGAACCCTGGGCGTCCTTGTCGCGCTGGTGGCGATCTGGCTGCTGGGGCGCGACCTGATTCCGCCGAAATCGCTCAGCTTCGCGGCGGGCACGCCAGGCGGCGGCTATGCGGCCCTTGCCGAGCGCTATGCCGACATCCTGGCGCGCGACGGCATCGACGTGACGATCCTGGACAGCGCCGGGTCGGTCGAGAACGCGGCGCTGCTGGCCGAGGGGCGCGCGGACGTGGCGCTGCTGCAGGGTGGCATCCTGGCACCGCAGGGGACCGAGGCGTTGGGAGCGGTGTTCCACGAACCGCTGTTCGTCTTTGCGCGGGCCGATGCGGCGATTCCTCGAAACCCGGGGGCGTGGCGCGACCTGCGGCTGGCCATCGGCGGCCAGGGGTCGGGCACGCGGGCCGCCGTCCGGTCGCTGCTGGCGGCGAGCGGGGTGCCTGAAGGCGCCAACACGCTGGTGCCACGCGGCGGTGCGGACGGTGCCGAAGCGCTGCTCTCGGGCGCGGCCGACGCGGCCTTTTTCGTGGCACCGCTGACCGCGCCGTATCTCGAGCCGCTTTTCGCCGATACGAGCGTCACGCTGATGCGGCTCGACTACCTCGAGTCGCTGTCCCGCCGTGTCCAGCATTCCGAAGTCGTGAGCCTGCCCGCGGCGGCCGTGTCGCTGGCGCCGCCGCGGCCCGACGCGCCGACCCCGCTGCTGGCGATGGTGGCGCGTCTGGTGGCGGACGCGGATCTGCACCCTTCCCTGGTGGACCGGCTGGTGATGGCGGCGCGCGAGATCCACTCGGGGCGCGACCAGATCACCGACGAGCAGAGTTTTCCCACGACAGCGGGCGTGACGATGCCGCTGGATGTCTATGCCCGCGACCTGATCCGAACGGGGCCCAGCCCGCTGTCGTCCTTCCTGCCCTACTGGATGGTCGCGCAGGTCAACCGCTTCGCGATCCTGCTTCTGCCCATCGTGTTCCTGCTGCTGCCACTGCTGCGGTCGATCCCCGGTCTCTACCAGTGGCGGATGCGCGCGCAGGTCTATCACCATTATCGCGAGATCCTGGATATCGACGCCGAGGCTCGCGAGACCGAGGATGCCGGCCGGCTGGAGGCTCTGCAGCGGCGGCTGGACGAGATCGACGGCACCATCGCCCAGCTGCGCCTGCCGCTGGCCTACCGGCACTATGCCTATACCGCGCGGCTTCACGTCGACCTCGTCCGCGCCCGGATCGGCGAGCGGCTGGAGCGTCAACAAGCCTGACGGGTGGCCGTGCGAGCGTTCGCGCTAGATTCTCTCGGGATACGGGATTTCGGAGGGACGGCCCATGTTTCTGGACGCCATCAACGCGGCCTCGCCGCGCACCGAGAACGGCGCGATCAATGTCTTCGTCGAGACGCCCAAGGGCAGCCGGCACAAATACGACATCGACCCCAGCGGTCTGTTCCGCATCTCGCTTGAACTGCCCGAGGGGCAGATCTTTCCCTTCAGCTTCGGTTTCGTGCCCGCGACAAAGGCCCCGGATGGCGATGCCCTGGACATCGTCCTGGTGACCGCGGGCGGCGTGCCCGCCGGCGCGCTGATCGAGTCGCGACTGATCGGCGTGCTGAAGATGGAGAACGACGAGGACGGCAAGATGGCCCGCAACGATCGTGTGGTCGCGGTGGCGAACATGTCGCGCATATTCCAGGGGGTCGATACGCTGTCGCAGATGCGGCAAGGCTTTGCCTGGGACATGGAAGAGTTCTTTCACACCTACAATCGCATGATCGAGCGGCCCTTCAACATCGTCGGGCGTGGCGAGGCCGACGAGGCGATGAAGATGCTCGAGGAGGCCGAAGCCGCCGCCCGCTGACTTTCCGGCCCCGCGCCACGGTGATAGACGACGCGAACCCAGGCGAGACGGAGGGGCGGGTTGTCCAGCGCAGTGACGCCGATGATGGCGCAGTATCTCGAGATCAAGGCCGAACATCCCCAGGCGCTGCTGTTCTATCGCATGGGGGATTTCTACGAACTGTTCTTCGGCGACGCAGTCGCCGCCGCCGAGGCACTGGACATCGCCCTGACCAAGCGCGGCAAGCACGAGGGCGACGACATCCCCATGTGCGGCGTCCCCGTCCATGCGGCCGAAGGCTATCTGCTGACGCTGATCCGCAAGGGATTCCGCGTCGCCGTGTGCGAGCAGATGGAGGATCCCGCCGAGGCGAAGAAACGCGGCTCGAAGTCGGTGGTCCGGCGCGAGGTCGTGCGGCTGGTCACGCCAGGCACGCTGACCGAGGAAAGCCTGCTGGAAGCGCGGCGGCACAACTATCTCGCCGCCTGGGCCGAGGTGCGGGATGAATGTGCGCTGGCCTGGGTCGATATCTCGACCGGCATGTTTCACGTGACACAATGCCCGCCGGTGCGGCTGGGCCCCGAACTGGCCCGGCTGTCGCCCCGTGAACTGGTCGTGTCCGAGACGAAAGAGACGGATCTGGCCGACATCGCCGCCGAAGCCGGGGCGGCCCTGTCTCCGATGTCGCGCGGATCCTTCGACAGCACCGGCGGCGAGGCGCGGCTGACGCAGCTGTTCGGTGTCGGCTCGCTGGAGGGGTTCGGCACGTTCGGGCGGGCCGAGGTGTCGGCCATGGCAGCCATCGTCGCGTATCTGGAGATCACGCAGAAGGGCAAGCTGCCGCTGCTGCGCCCGCCGATGCGCGAGAGCGCCGACCGCGTGATGCAGATCGACGCGGCGACGCGGCGCAACCTCGAACTGACGCACGCGCTGTCGGGCGGACGGGACGGGTCGCTCCTTTCGGCAGTAGACCGCACGGTGACCGCCGGGGGCGCGCGGCTTTTGGAACGGCGCCTGACGAGCCCCTCGCGCGATCTCTCGGTGATTCAGGCCCGGCAGGAAAGCGTAGCCTTCCTGACCGAGAACACGCGGCTGGCCGAGGACCTGCGCGCCGACCTGAAGCGGGCGCCGGACATGGACCGGGCGTTGTCCCGGCTGGGTCTCGACCGCGGCGGGCCGCGCGACCTGGCGGCGATCCGGAACGGTCTGATCCAGGCGCAGGCGGTGGCAGAGCGGCTGTCGGGCGATTTTCCCGAGGGGCTGGCGCAGGCTTCGGCGCGCCTGACCGGGCATGACGCCCTGATCGACCATCTCGATCAGGCGCTGGTGGCCGAGCCGCCGCTCATGCTGCGCGACGGGGGTTTGATCGCGCCGGGATATGATGAGGACCTGGACGAGACCCGGCGCCTGCGCGACGAAGGGCGCGGCGTGATCGCCGGGATGCAGGCCGAGTATGCCGGAGAGGCAGGCATCTCGTCGCTGAAGATCAAGCACAACAACGTGCTGGGCTATTTCATCGAGACGACGGCGACCCATGCCGACCGCATGATGTCGCCGCCCTTGTCCGACACCTTCATCCACCGTCAGACCACGGCCAATGCGGTGCGTTTCACGACTGTAGCCCTGAGCGAACTGGAGACGCGGATCCTCAACGCCGGGGCCCGCGCGCAGGAGATCGAGCGGCGGCTCTTCGGCGCACTACGCACGGAGGTGATCGACGCCGCAGGCGAGATCAACGAGACGGCGCGCGCCCTGGCCGAGATCGACGTCGCTGCGGGGCTGGCCGATATCGCCCGGTCCGAGGACTGGTGCCGCCCGGTGGTCGACGACAGCCGCGCGTTCGAGGTCGGGGCCGGGCGGCATCCGGTGGTCGAACAGGCCCTGCGCCGCCAGGGGGCCGGTCCGTTCATCGCCAACGATTGCGGCCTGTCCGACGGCGACGGCGCGGCGACCTGGCTGCTGACCGGGCCGAACATGGCGGGCAAGTCGACCTTCCTCCGACAGAACGCGCTGATCGCGCTGCTGGCGCAGATCGGCTCTTTCGTGCCCGCTGGATCGGCGCGGATCGGGATGGTGAGCCAGCTGTTCAGCCGCGTGGGCGCCGCCGACGACCTGGCGCGGGGTCGGTCGACCTTCATGGTCGAGATGGTCGAAACGGCGGCGATCCTGAACCAGGCCGACGACCGCGCGCTCGTGATCCTCGACGAGATCGGTCGCGGCACGGCGACCTATGACGGCCTGTCGATCGCCTGGGCGACGCTCGAGCATCTGCATCAGCAGAACCGCTGCCGCGCGCTATTCGCGACCCACTACCACGAGCTGACGCGGCTGGCCGATCAGCTGGACGGGGTGACCAACGCCACGGTCGCGGTCAAGGAATGGGAAGGTGAGGTCATCTTCCTGCACGAAGTGCGGCAGGGTTCGGCCGACCGATCCTATGGCGTGCAGGTCGCGCGTCTGGCTGGCCTGCCCCATGCGGTCACCGAACGCGCCCGCGTCGTGCTGGACGCACTGGAAGAGGGTGAGCGCGAGGGCGGCGGCCGGGCCAAGACCCCGTTGGACGACCTGCCGCTATTCTCGGCGGTGCCGCCCGCGCCCCCTGCCCCGGCGCCCAAGGGCTCTGCCGTCGAGGACAGGCTGCGCGAGGTGCATCCCGACCAGATGACGCCGCTCGACGCCCTGGCCCTGGTCTATGACCTGAAGAACATGCTCTAGGCGGCGCGGCCCGGACGGATCCGGGCCCGCGCCGAAGCGTTACGACGCCGGAGACGAGCTGACACCCACATGCGCCGGGCGCAGCAGGCGGTCGTGCAGCATGAAGCCGACAGCCGACACCTGAATGATGTCGCCGGCCTTGGTGTCGGGCACGGGGGCCTCGAACATCGCCTCGTGATACTGCGGGTCGAACCGGTCGCCGACCTTCGGCTCGATCGGGGTGATGCCGTGCTTGGAATAGACGTTCACCAGCTCCCGCAGGGTCAGTTCGATGCCCTCGATCAGCGCGGTGTTCGCCTCGCGCTGTTCGTCGGTCACGGTGTGCAGCGCACGGCTGAGATTGTCGTAGACCGGCAGAAGATCCCGCGCGAGCTTGGAGCCGCCGTAGTTCTCGGCTTCTTTCCGGTCACGGTCGGCACGCTTGCGAGAGTTCTCGGCGTCGGCCAGCGCCCGCATCCAGCGGTCGCGCATCTCGTCGCGTTCGGACTTGAGCGCCTCGATATCCGCCTCGAGCTCGGCCTCGCGGTCAGTCGCCGCGGGCTCATCGCTCTCTTCGGTCTCGGGCTTGTCCGTTTCGTCCGTGCCGGTCGCACCGGCCATGAGCTCTTCGATCGCGCTGTCGATGTCCTTGTCGGAATTCGCCATGTTTCGCCTTCGTTATCCGCGGTCGGACAGCAGCCGTCCGACCAGTTGGGCCGTATAGTCGACAATGGGCACAATCCGCCCGTAGTTCAGCCGGGTCGGACCGATCACGCCCACGGCGCCGATGATCTTTCGGTCCGCGTTCATATATGGGCTCACCACCAGAGAGGAACCCGAAAGTGAGAAAAGCTTGTTCTCGGACCCGATGAAAATGCGCACCCCCTCGCCATCCTCGGCCAGTTCGAGGAACTCGGCGATGTCCCGCTTGCGCTCGAGATCCTCGAACAGGCTGCGGATGCGTTCCAGCTCTTCGACTTGGGCGTCCGCGCCAAGAAGATTCGCCCGGCCGCGCACGATCAGCCGCTCGTAGGTCTCGCCCTCGTTCTCCCAGATGGCAAGCCCGCTCTCGATCATGTCCGCGGCCAGCCTGTCCAGTTCCCGGCGGCGGGCCGAGATCTCGCGCTCCATGCTGCCGCGCAGTTCGGTGAGGGTCTTGCCCTCGGCCAGGGCGTTCAGGAAATTCGCCGCCTCGCGCATAGACGAGGGCGTCTGCCCCATCGGCGGGTGAAAGACGCGGTTTTCCACGTGACCGTCGGCAAAGACCAGGACCACCAAGGCGCGCTCGGGCGCGAGGCTGACGAACTCGATATGCTTGATCGGCGCCTCGTGCTTGGGTGCCAGCACAAGACTCGCCCCATGCGTCAGACCCGACAGGGCCGAACCGACCTTGTCCAGCAACGTGCCCACGTCCCGGTCGTTCGAGCCCATCGTGGCGTCGATCTTTTCCCGGTCGTCGTCCGTCAGGTCGCCGACTTCCATCAATCCGTCCACGAACATCCGCAGGCCCAGCTGTGTCGGCACACGGCCCGCCGAGACGTGCGGGCTGTCGAGCAGGCCGAGAAACTCGAGATCCTGCATGACATTGCGGACCGTCGCCGCGCTCACCTTTTCGCTCATGGCGCGGGTGAGCGTACGCGAGCCGACGGGATCGCCGCTTTCCAGATAGCCTTCCACCACGCGGCGAAAGACCTCTTTCGAGCGGTCGTTCATCTCGGCCAGTATCTGCGTCCGTTCGGTCATGTCTCCCACCCGAAAATCGAAGCTCGGGACCTTAGAGCGGCCATCCGCATGGCGTCAATCGGGGTTGCGTCTGTTCCCGGCGGGCGCATATCAGACCCCAAGTGAACAAGGGGAAATGCGATGCGTCCATCCGGTCGAGACCTAAGCGAAATGCGCCCGATTTCAATTGAAACGGGTGTCACGCGGCACGCGGAGGGCTCTTGCATGATCCGCTGCGGCGACACGCATGTCCTGTGCACCGCCTCCATCGAGGACCGTCCGCCGCCGTTCCTGAAGAACACGGGCCTCGGCTGGGTCACTGCGGAATATGGCATGCTGCCCCGCGCCACCCACACCCGCGGCCGTCGCGAGGCCAAGAACGGGCAGTCGGGCCGCACGCAGGAGATCCAGCGCCTTATCGGCCGCTCGTTGCGCGCCGGGATCGACCGCGTCGCCCTGGGCGAGCGGCAGATCACCGTGGATTGCGACGTCATCCAGGCCGATGGCGGCACCCGCTGCGCGTCGATCACCGGCGGCTGGGTCGCGCTGCGATTGGCCGTGAACGCGTTGATCAAGGCGGGCGACGTGATCTCGGACCCGATCACCGACCACGTCGCGGCAATCTCGTGCGGCATCTATGCCGGGCAGCCGGTCCTGGACCTCGACTATCCCGAGGACAGCGAAGCCGGCACCGACGGCAATTTCGTGATGACCGGCGGCGGCCGCCTGATCGAGGTGCAGATGTCGGCCGAGGGCGCCACCTTCGGACGCGATGAGATGACCGAGCTTATGGACCTCGCCGACAAGGGCGTGTCCGATCTCGTCGCCGCGCAGAAAAAGGCCCTGGCATGACCCGGCAGTTCGAGGGCGACCAACTGATCGTCGCGACGCACAACCGGGGCAAACTTGAAGAGATCGCGCAGCTGCTGTCGCCCTATGGCATCCGGCTGACGTCGAACGCTGACCACGAACTTCCCGAGCCCGAGGAAACCGGCACAACCTTCGTCGAAAACGCGCGGATCAAGGCCCATGCCGCGGCAAAGGCGACGGGCCTCCCTGCCCTGGCCGACGATTCCGGGCTGGCGATCGACGCGCTCGACGGCCAGCCGGGCGTCTATACCGCCGATTGGGCAGAGACCGGCGATGGCCGAGATTTCGTTATGGCGATGACAAAGGCCCACGAGATGTTGGATGCAAAAGGCGCGGAAGAGCCGCGCACGGCCCGTTTCTGCTGCACCCTCGTGCTGGCCTGGCCTGATGGCCACGACGAGGTCTTCCCCGGCGAGATGACCGGACAGATCGTCTGGCCCATGCGGGGCGACCAGGGTCACGGCTACGATCCGATCTTTCAGCCCGATGGCTACGACCTGACGTTCGGCGAAATGGACCGTTGGGAAAAGAACCGCATCAGCCACCGCGCCGACGCGTTCCACAAGCTCATCAAGGGCTGTTTTGACTGAGGATTGGCAGAACGGAGGCTTCGGGCTCTACATCCACTGGCCGTTCTGCCAGGCCAAGTGCCCCTACTGCGACTTCAACTCGCATGTCACGGCGTCGATCGACCAGAGCCGCTGGTGCGACGCGTACCTGGCCGAAATCGACCGGTACTCGGCCCGCACCGGCGACCGTATCCTCGACAGCGTGTTCTTCGGGGGCGGTACGCCCAGCCTGATGAACCCCGACGTCGTGGCCGCGATACTGGAGCGTGTGCGCCGGTCGTGGCGGATCGCGAACGATTTCGAGGTCACGCTCGAGGCAAACCCCACCTCCGTTGAGGCCAGCCGCTTCCGGGGCTACCGCGACGCCGGCGTCACGCGGGTGTCCATGGGGATCCAGGCACTCGACGACCAGTCGCTGCGGGGCCTCGGGCGTCTGCACACCGCCGCAGAGGCGCGGCAGGCGTTCGATGTGGCCCGATCCACGTTCGACAGGGTCAGTTTCGACATGATCTACGCCCGGCAGTCGCAGACGCTGGCGCAATGGCAGGCCGAACTGCGCGAAGCACTGTCGATGGCGATCGACCACCTTTCTCTTTACCAGCTGACCATCGAACCGGGCACCGCCTTTGGCGACCGGTATGCCAAGGGAGGCCTGCGCGGCCTTCCGGACGAGGATCTGGGGGCGGATCTCTACGAGGCGACGCAGGAGACGTGCGATCAGGCCGGGATGCCGGCCTACGAGGTGTCGAACCACGCCCGACCCGGCTCTGAGTCGCGCCACAACCTGATCTACTGGCGCTATGGGGACTATATCGGCATCGGCCCCGGCGCCCACGGACGACTGACCGAGGCTGGCGTCAAGCACGCCACCGAGGCCGTCCGCCAGCCCGGCGCGTGGCTTGATGGCCTTGGCCAGCAGACACACGAAACGCTGGAGACCATTTCCGGCGCCGAACAGGCGCAGGAGATGCTGATGATGGGCCTGCGGCTGGACGAAGGCGTGTCGACCGGACGGTATCAGACGCTCTCGGGCGAACCTCTGGATGAACGGGCGCTCACCTCGCTCGAGGATTTTGGCCTGATCGAACGCACGGACGAGCGCCTGCGCGTGACACGGCAGGGTCGACCATTGTTGAACGCCGTCCTGCGCGAGCTTCTGGGGGCCTAGGTTTCCGCAAGCTCGCCGGAGGACAGCATCCGGCACAATTCATCCAATTGTTCCAATGACTTATAGGAAATCACGACCTGTCCGGCGCCGCTCTCGGCGACATGGTTCACGCTGACCTTCATGTCGAGAGTTGCCGACAGATCCTGCTCCAACGCACGCGTGTCGGCATCCTTTTCCGGCTTTTGGCGGCCAGAGCCCTTCTTCTGACCATCCGACGGCTTCTTGGCCAACTTCTCGGTCTCGCGCACCGACAGACCCTTGGACACAACCTGTTGTGCCAATACCGATGGATTGTCCGACGTGATCAGCGCACGGGCATGGCCGGCACTCAGGCGTCCCTCTTGCAGATGTTCCCGGACGTCCTCGGGCAACGACAACAGGCGAAGCAGGTTGGCGATGTGGCTGCGGCTCTTGCCGAGCGCTTCGGCAAGCTTCTCCTGCGTGTGGCCGAACCGATCCATCAGCTGCCGATAGCCCGCCGCCTCTTCGACCGGATTCAGATCCGCCCGCTGGATGTTCTCGATGATCGCAACCTCGAGAACTTCGGTATCGTTGAATTCGCGAATGATCGCCGGCAACTCGTGCAGCTGCGCCATCTGGGCGGCCCGCCACCGACGTTCCCCGGCAACGATCTCGTATTCATCCTCGCGCGTCGGGCTACGGCGCAGGATCAGCGGCTGGATGACCCCCTTTTCGCGGATCGAGGCCGCCAGCTCTTCCAAAGCCTCCGACGTGAACGTGCGCCGCGGCTGATCCGGATTTGCGACGATCTTTTCGATGGGAATTGTCTGTTCGGCCCGGCGAGAGGTCTCGCCCTCGGCGCGGGCCTCGACCTCGGGCCCGACATCCGCCATCAGCGCCGACAATCCGCGCCCCAAGCCGCGCCGTTCCTGCTTCTTATCGTTCATTCCTGCTCTCCTCAGCTTGGCTGCGGCTCGTGGCTGCGCATGACTTCCCGCGCCAGGGCGCGATACGCGATGCTGCCCTTGGATGTCGGATCGTAATCCAGCACCGGCTGGGCATAGGACGGCGCCTCGCTCACACGCACGTTTCGCGGGATCACCGTGCGATACACCAGATCGCCCAGCGTCTCGCGCGCATCCAGCTCGACCTGCTGCGCCAGCCTGTTACGACCGTCATACATGGTCAGCACAACACCTTCGATACGAAGGTCGGCATTGGCGGACCCGCGGATCTCGCGCACGGTCAGCATCAGCTGGGAGAGGCCTTCGAGGGCGAAGAATTCGCTCTGCAACGGAACGAGCACCGAATGAGCCGCGACCATTGCATTGATTGTAAGAAGGCTCAGCGATGGCGGGCAATCGATCAGGATGTAGTCGAAGCCTTCGGCAGTTCGTCCGCCTTGACGCAACGCGGTCCGAAGCAGAAGCGTCCGCTTTTCGTTCGAGATCATTTCGAGATCCGCCGAGCTTAGATCGGTCGTCGCCGGGCAAATCCAGAGGTTCTCAAAGCTCGTGCGCCGGATCACCGAATTCAGCGGCGCTTCGTCCAGCAGCAGATCGTACGTGGTCCTCTCCCGGTCTTCCGGCTCGACCCCCAGCCCCGTCGATGCGTTGCCCTGCGGATCGAGGTCGACGATCAGGACGTTGCGCCCATCGCGTGCAAGCGCCGCACCGAGGTTGATCGCCGTCGTGGTTTTTCCGACGCCACCCTTCTGGTTCGCGACAGCAATGATCTTCGCCTTCAGCTGCTCAGGCACGGGCCACCTCGCTTATCTGCAATATCGCTGCCTCTTCGTCGGTTATACTTGGCGTCGCTGTCACCTTGAAGCGGTAGTCGCGGCGCGCTTCTTCGATTTCTTCGTTGCTTCGACGTCCCTTCGGAAAGATGCCGACGCAGTTTTCTTTGCCGTGAAGCTGCAGGTACTCCAACAGTTTCGGCAATGAGGCCAGCGCCCGCGCCGAGATTACGTCAGCCGCCAACGGCTGCACATCCTCGATACGCTTAGCAAGCACCTGGCATCGAATGTCCATCTCTCGGACCGCCTGACGAAGAAACGCCGCCTTTCGCTGGTCGGATTCAACCAGCGTGAGCTGAAGCCGCGGGTTCTCGTCTGCAGCGAATGCCCCGATCACGAGGCCGGGAAACCCGCCGCCCGATCCGAAATCCGCCCAAGTTTCCGGTTTTTCAGGCGAAAACTGCCAGATCTGCGCAGAATCCGCGATGTGGCGGTCCCAGATCGTCGCACGATCACGTTTCGAGATCAGGTTGATCCGGGGGGTCCACTTAGCAACGAGATCTTCGAGGAGGCGCAGGCGCTCCATTGTTTCACGTGAAACATTCGAGAGCTCGGATTTCAGCGTCATGCGCTTTTCCGGACATCCCGGCGTAGGGACGCAAGTATCACCGTCAACGCAGCGGGCGTCATGCCCTCGATCCGACCCGCCTGCCCCAGAGACGACGGCTGCGCAGCCTCCAGTTTCTGCGTCAGTTCGTTCGAAAGACCGGGAACGGTCGAGAAATCGAAGTCTGACGGGATCTCGACGGCCTCATCACGCTTGAGCGCGGCAACGTCGAGTTCCTGACGCTGCAAGTAGTTCGCATAGAGCGCCTCACGTTCCAGCTGGCGCCGTACTTCAGGCCCAATCTCGGAAAGCTCCGGCTTGACAGCAACAAGATCCTCGAAACTCATCTTAGGAAAGCTAAGAACCTCGTAGAGCGAGCGACGCGTTCCGTCGTCAGAAACCGAAATGCCACCAGAGCGAAGCTCCTTCGGCGTAAACGAACCCGTTTTCAACTGGTTTCGAGCAGCGTCTAGCCGCTCCATCTTCTGCGAAAACGCCACACGACGGGCCTCCCCGACGCATTCAGACGCCATCGCGATCGGCGTCAGACGTTGATCGGCGTTATCAGCCCGCAAGCTCAGCCGAAACTCGGCGCGGGAGGTGAACATGCGGTACGGCTCGGTCACGCCACGCGTCGTCAAATCGTCGATCATCACGCCGATATAGCTGTCACCGCGCGACAGGATCACGTCGTCCAGGCCACGCGCCACGCCCGCAGCGTTCAGGCCGGCAATCAGACCTTGAGCCGCAGCTTCTTCGTACCCCGTCGTTCCATTGATCTGACCGGCCAGATAAAGCCCCGGCAGGTGCGGCAGCTCCAGCGTCGGTGTCAGAAGCTTCGGGTCGATGAAGTCGTACTCGATGGCATATCCGGGCTGCAGGATCTCGGCGTTCTCCAGGCCCTCGATCGTCCGCACGTAGTCTTGCTGGACCTCTTCCGGAAGGGACGTCGAAATCCCGTTCGGATAGACCGTGTCCGTGGAAAGCCCCTCTGGCTCCAGGAAAATCTGGTGCGAGTCCTTTTCCGCAAAGCGGACGATCTTGTCCTCGATCGAGGGACAGTACCGCGGACCGATCCCGTCGATATGCCCGCCATACATTGCGGACCGATCCAGGTTCGCACGGATAATATCGTGGGTCCTGTCGTTCGTATGCGTGATGCCGCACGCGACCTGACGCGCGCTTGGCGCTTTGGACATGAACGAGAACAGCGTTGGATCATCGTCGCCCGGCTGCTTTTCCAGCCGATCCCAATCGATGGTCTTTCCGTCGAGTCGTGGCGGCGTGCCCGTCTTGAGGCGACCGAATTGCAGGCCCAGGTCGTCGAGCCGCTCTGCCAGACGCACCGCAGGAGCGTCACCCATGCGTCCGCCGGCAATCTGACGATCGCCGATATGGATAACACCGCGAAGGAACGTTCCAGTCGTCAGGACAACCGAGTGCGAGGCGATGCGGCTTTCATCTTCCAGCACGACGCCTGCGGCGCGGCCATCTTCGACGATCAGATCGACGACCTGTCCTTCGATGATGTCGAGGTTGCCTTGTTCTGCGAGGAGATCCGCGATGGCGGCCTTGTAGAGCGCGCGATCCGCCTGGGCGCGCGGGCCCTGCACCGCGGGGCCCTTCCGGCGGTTGAGGAGGCGAAACTGAATACCGGCGCGGTCTGCCGCGCGTCCCATGATACCGTCGAAGGCGTCGATTTCGCGCACGAGATGGCCTTTGCCCAGACCACCGATCGCCGGATTACAGGACATGACGCCGATACCGTCGCGCGTCAGGGTGACAAGCGCGGTGCGGGATCCGCGGCGTGCGGCTGCCGCAGCAGCTTCAGCGCCGGCGTGCCCCCCGCCGATTACGATGACGTCAAAATGTTTCACGTGAAACATCCCTCATTTACCCAGGCAAAAGCTCGCGAAGATTTCGTCGAGCACGTCGTCTACAGAGATGCGCCCAACCAAACGCTCGAGAGTTCGGATCGCCCGCCGGATCTCTTCGGCGACAACCTCTTCCGACATGTTCCCGGTGGATACAGCATCTGTCGCCGATTCCAAAAGCCCCAACGCTTCGGTCAACGCAATTCTTTGCCTTTCCCGGACCAGAGAACTGGCGTTTCGAACCCGCGTCGACAAGATCCCCTCGATCTCTGCGACCAGCTGATCGACGCCATCGCCGGTCAATCCAGACACGCCATTGCGAGAGCCGCTCAGATCGGACTTGGCGTGCCGCAGCAGGTCTTCTGGTCCGAGCGCGATCTCAGGCTGCTCGTCCGCGCTTTCCTGCAAGAATACGCGCAGGTCGGCCGCCTCGCCCCGCTGACGCGCCCGCGCGACGCCGATTGCCTCGACCTCATCCTCCGTGTCCCGCAGGCCCGCGGTATCGAGGAACGTCACCGGCAATCCGCCGATGTCCATTCGCACTTCGATCACATCGCGCGTCGTTCCAGCTACTGACGAGGTAATCGCTGCGTCGCGACCGGCTAATGCATTGAGAAGGGTAGACTTTCCGACATTCGGGCGCCCAAGGATCGCGACCTCGAACCCATCGCGTATCCTCTCGGCCGAGGACGCGCCCGCCAGTTCGACCTTGAAGTCGGAAATGACTCCGGCCAAGAGATCCCGCACCTCTGGCAACACGTCGGTCGGCACCTCTTCATCGGCAAAATCGATGACGGCTTCAAGCAGCGCCGCGGCCCGGATCAGATCACCCCGCCACCGGTCGACCTTACCGCCCAGCTTGCCGGACATGATGTCGAGCGCCTGGCGCCTCTGCAGTTCGGTTTCCGAGTCGATCAGGTCGCCCAAGCCTTCGACCTGGGTCAGATCAAGCCGGCCATTCTCCAACGCCCGCCGCGTGAATTCCCCGGGCTCGGCCATGCGCAGACCGCCCTGCGCGCTGAGCACGCGCATCAGCGCGTCGATAATCGCGGGACTGCCATGTATCTGGAATTCTACGGTATCTTCGCCGGTAAAGCTCGCGCCGGACGAAAATGTCAGGACAAGTGCTTTGTCCAGGGCCTCACCGGTCGACGATCGAAGGTGCCGCACGGCACTGGACCGGGGCGCCGGCAGGGCTCCGGCGATAGCCCGGCCCGCCGCGAACGCCTGCGGTCCCGAAATCCGAATGACGGCAACGCCCGATTTGCCCCGCGCCGAGGCCAGGGCATAGATCGTATCCATGGCGCACCTGCCGGTCCTAGGTATTCATCGAGTCGAAGAACTCGGAGTTCGTCTTGGTCTGCTTGAGCTTCGACAGAAGGAACTCGATCGCGTCCGTCGTGCCCATCGGGTTCAGGATCCGCCGCAGCACGTAGGTCTTCTGAAGGTCGGCCTTCTCGGTCAGAAGGTCTTCCTTCCGGGTGCCGGACTTGAGGATATCCATCGCCGGATAGACGCGCTTGTCAGCGACCTTGCGGTCCAGCACGATCTCCGAGTTGCCGGTGCCCTTGAACTCTTCGAAGATGACTTCGTCCATGCGGCTGCCGGTGTCGATCAGCGCGGTCGCGATGATGGTCAGCGACCCGCCCTCTTCGATGTTCCGAGCCGCGCCGAAAAAGCGTTTGGGGCGTTGCAGGGCGTTGGCGTCGACGCCGCCGGTCAGCACCTTGCCCGAGCTCGGGACCACGGTGTTGAACGCGCGGCCCAAGCGGGTGATCGAGTCCAGCAGGATCACGACGTCGCGCTTGTGCTCGACCAGGCGCTTGGCCTTTTCGATGACCATGTCGCTCACCGCGACGTGGCGCGTGGCGGGTTCGTCGAAGGTTGACGACACGACCTCGCCCTTCACGCTACGCTGCATGTCGGTCACCTCTTCGGGCCGCTCGTCGATGAGCAGCACGATCAGGTAACATTCCGGGTGGTTCGCCTCGATCGAGTGGGCGATGTTCTGTAGCAGAACGGTCTTGCCCGTGCGCGGCGGCGCCACGATCAGCGACCGCTGGCCCTTGCCGATGGGCGCGACCAGGTCGATTATCCGGGCCGACTTGTCCTTGATCGTCGGATCCTCGATCTCCATGTGCAGCCGCTCATCGGGATAGAGCGGCGTCAGGTTGTCGAAGGCGACCTTGTGCCGTGCCTTGTCGGGCTCCTCGAAGTTGATCTTCTCGACCGAGGTAAGGGCGAAGTACCGCTCGTTCTCGTCGGGGCCGCGGATCACGCCTTCGACGGTGTCGCCGGTCCGCAGCGCGTACTGGCGGATCATGTCGGGCGAGACGTAGATGTCGTCCGGACCGGGCAGATAGTTGGCCTCGGGCGAGCGCAGGAAGCCGAAGCCGTCCTGCAGCACCTCGAGCACGCCGTCCCCGCCGATCGTCCAGTCCTCGTCGGCGCGCTCCTTCAGGATCGAGAACATCATGTCGCCCTTGCGCATGGTCGACGCGTTCTCGATCTCGAGTTCTTCGGCGAGGGCAAGCAGATCCTTCGGGCTCTGCGCCTTGAGTTCCGACAGGTTCAGGCGGTCTTGGCTCATGGAATACGGTCCTGCGGCCCCGCTCGGGTGCCGTTGCATCTGCTATAGTGGGAAGTCCTCCGCCCGGACGGGCAGCGAGGCCGTCAGATAGAGATCGCGGGACGTCTTGTCAACGGCGACTCAGAACGGGCGCACGACCACCGAGATGACGATCACCAGCAACAACAGCGTCGGGACCTCGTTCATCATCCGGTAGGTCCGGCCATCGCGGACGTTGTGCCCGTTCGCGAAATCCTTGCGGCGCACGGCGCACCACATGTGAAACCACGTCATCCCCAGCACCGCGGCCGCCTTGGTCCACGGCCAGATCATCGACCAGTCCACGAGCCCCGGAATCCCGACGAGCATCAGGCCGAACAGCCAGGTGGCGATCATCGCCGGGTTCATGATCACGCGGAGAAGCTTCATCTCCATCGTCTGGAACAGGTCGTCCCGCCCGCCGCCGGGTTCGACCTGTTCGGCGTGATAGACGAACAATCTGGGCAGATAGAACAGGCCGGCCATCCACGCGATCACCGCGATGATGTGGAACGCCTTAATCCACGGATAGGCGTAGGCGAGGAACGTGTTCATGGCGGCCTCCGAAGCGGTCGGTCCCACCATCTATCTCAATAGATCTTTAGAAGAAAAGATGATGATGTTTGTTGGGTCTGGGGAGTTGTGGATTGCCGGATCTCTCCCTGGGTTCTGCACAGGTCATAGGCCTGTTGATCTACGCCCGCCGGATCCGTGGACATATAGGCGGGGATAAAAAAATAGGTTTGAAAATCATATAGTTATAAAAAACATCCTGTGGATAAGTCGTTGGATGAAGATCTGACGACTCGGATCCGTCGGACTTGCCCACACATCGAAAGATTACCCATCCACGCGTGGACATCGCGGGACGCAGCGGGCACATATCGGCGGGGGCTGTTAACGGATCTGATTGCCCCCTGAGTCGTACCGAGCCGGTCCCCCGGTTTCAGCGAGAATTATCCACCGGGTGATGCACATGACCGAACAGATCATCCTCGCCTCTGGCTCGGAAATCCGCCGCGACCTTCTGCGCCGGGCCGGTCTGGACATCCAGGTGATGCCCGCGCGGATCGACGAGGATGCCCTGCGCGGCGGCCTCGTCTCCGAAGGTGTGCAACCGCGCGACGTTGCCGACGCGCTGGCCGAGGCCAAGGCGCGGAAGATCAGCGGCAAGGAACCCGGCGCGCTGGTCATCGGCTGCGACCAGATCCTGAACCTCGGCCCCGAGATCCTGTCCAAGCCCGAGACGCCCGAGATCGCCCGTGACCAGCTGCAACGCCTGTCGGGCCAGACGCACATGCTGCAATCCGCCGCCGTGATCTATCAGGGGGGTGAGCCGCTCTGGCGCCATGTCGGTGTGGTGCGCCTGCGGATGCGCGAGATCTCCGAGGCGTATCTCGACGACTATTTAGCGCGGAACTGGGAAAGCGTCCGCCATTCGGTCGGCGCCTACAAGCTCGAGGAAGAAGGCGTGCGCCTGTTCACGCGAATCGACGGCGACTATTTCACCGTGTTGGGGCTGCCGATGCTGGAACTCTTGTCCTATCTCACGATGCGGGGGACATTGCCGTCATGACTGTCGACCGCATACCGCTCGCCGGGGTCATCGGCTCGCCCATCGCGCACAGCCGGTCGCCCGCCCTGCACCGCCATTGGCTGCGCGTGAATGCGCTGCCCGGCTATTACATCCCGATGGACGTCGCGCAGGGCGATCTTCGCGAGGCTCTCCGCACGCTGCCCAAGCTGGGCTTCGTCGGGGCGAACGTGACGATTCCCCACAAGGAGGCGATGCTTGAGATCGCCGATCAGGTGACCGACCGCGCGGCGCTGATCGGGGCGGCCAACACGTTGATCTTTCGTCCGGACGGCAGCGTTCACGCCGACAACACCGATGGCTACGGCTTTATCGAGAACCTGCGCCAGAACGCCCCAGGCTGGCAGCCCGCATCGGGCCCCGCCGCGGTATTCGGGGCCGGTGGCGCCGCGCGGGCCGTGCTTGCGTCGCTGATCGACGCCGGCGTGCCCGAGATCCGGCTGACCAACCGCACCCGAGCTCGCGCCGAGGCGCTGCGGCAGGAGTTTGGCAACAAGGTCGTCGTCTATGACTGGGTGCAGGCCGGCAACACGCTCGACGGTGCGATGACGGCGGTGAACGCCAGCTCGCTCGGGATGACCGGCAAGGGCGCGTTCCGCGTCCCGCTCGACGG
Organism: Tranquillimonas rosea; assembly: GCF_900111315.1. Lineage (GTDB taxonomy): Bacteria > Pseudomonadota > Alphaproteobacteria > Rhodobacterales > Rhodobacteraceae > Tranquillimonas > Tranquillimonas rosea. The sequence goes on along the minus strand of NZ_FOGU01000005.1, from coordinate 232,352 downwards.
GCTGTCCCCGAAGGCGGTCGTGACCGACCTTGTCTATACGCCGCTGCGAACAGATTTCCTGGAACGCGCGGCCGAGATCGGCTGCACCACGGTGGACGGGCTTGGGATGCTGATCTACCAGGCCGCGCCGGGCTTCGAGCGCTGGTTCGGGATGCGGCCGGTGGTCGACGAGGCGACCAGGAACGTGCTGCTGCCCAGATGACCCGTCCGTTCGTCATCGGGCTCACCGGCTCGATCGGCATGGGCAAGTCCACGACGGCGCTGTTGTTCGCGGACGAGGGTCTGCCCGTCTGGGACGCGGATGCCGCCGTGCACCGGCTGTATGGCCCCGGTGGCGACGCCGTGGGGCCGATCGGCGAGCTTCGCCCCGAGGCGGTGCACGAGGGCGGCGTGGACCGCACCGCCCTGTCCGACTGGATCGCGCAGGATCCCAGCGCCCTGCGCCGCATTGAACGGATCGTGCACCCGCTCGTCGCCGCAGACCGCGCCGCCTTCATTGATGGTGCGGATGCGGACATCGTCGTGCTCGACATCCCGCTTCTGTTCGAGACCGGCTCAGACGCCGAAATGGACCACGTCGTCGTGGTCAGCGCTCCGCCCGAGGTCCAGCGCCGGCGGGTGCTCGAAAGGCCCGGCATGACCGAGGCGCGACTGGACGCCATTCTTGCAAAACAGCTGCCGGATGCGCAGAAAAGACAGCGGGCCGACGACGTGGTCGAGACGCGGACGCTCGACGCGGCGCGGAGTCAGGTCAGAGAGATCCTGTCGAAGATCAGAAAGAGGCTGAGCGATGCGTGAGATCGTCCTCGACACCGAGACGACGGGCTTCGAGCCCGAAACCGGCGACCGCCTGGTCGAGATCGGCGCGGTCGAGCTGCTCAACCACATGCCGACCGGGCGCACCTATCACCAGTACATCAACCCGCAGCGAGGCATGCCGGACGAGGCGTTCCAAGTGCACGGACTGGGCGACGATTTCCTGAGGGACAAGCCGCTGTTCGCGGCCGTCGGGCAGGATTTCCTCGATTTCATCGGCAACGACGCCAAGCTGGTGATCCACAACGCCGCGTTCGACATGAAATTCCTCAATGCCGAGCTGGGTTGGGCCAAGCTACCGCTGATTCCGATGGACCGGGCGGTCGATACCGTGGCCATCGCCCGCCGCAAGTTCCCTGGCTCGCCCGCGTCGCTGGACGCACTTTGCCGGCGCTTCGGCATCGACAACTCGTCGCGGACGCTGCACGGCGCGCTTCTGGACTCGGAAATCCTGGCGGAGGTGTATCTCGAACTGATCGGCGGCCGTCAGCCGGATTTCGGCCTCTCGGCAGATACCGACCGGCGGGCCGGTGCGGACGCCGCCGACGACTGGCGCCCGCGTCCGCGGCCCGAGCCCCTGCCCGCGCGCCTGACGGAAGAAGAGAAAGCCGCCCATGCCGCCTTCGTGGCGGCCCTGGGCGACGATACGCTCTGGGCCCGGATCTGGTCGGGCGCCTGAGCCTCAGTTCGTGGGCGTCGTCTGGTCTTCGGTCTTCTGCTGCTGACGCTGCGCCAGGCCCTGACGATAGAGCGCGACGAAATCGATGTTCTCGAGGTTCAGCCCCGGGAACCCGCCGTCCTGCGTCACGTCGCTGACGATCCGGCGCACGAACGGGAACAGCTGACGCGGGCACTCGATCAGCAGGAAGGGATGCAGCTGCTCTTCGGGCACGTTCTCGACGTGGAAGATGCCGCTGTATTCCAGCTCGAGCACGTACAGCGTCACCTCGGGATCGTGCGTCTTGGAGGTGACATTGAACTTGGTGAGAACTTCGTACTCGTTCTCATTGTCGCGCTTGCGGGCGTCCAGGTTCACCTGAACCTGCACGTCGGGCTTTCCGCTCTGCTGGATGCCCTTGCGCGCGACGATGTTCTCGAACGACAGGTCGCGGATGTACTGGCCCAGGATGCGCATCTTGGGCGCCGTCTGGGTGGCAGGTTTATCCGACGCGCCGTTGGTCGGGGTTTCTTCGGCCATGGATAGGCTCCTTAGGGGTCAAATATCGCCCGGATGCTTACCAAGGGCTCGCGAAGGGCTCAATGCCGTGTCCATCCGGATGGCGAGTGCGTGGGCCGTTTCTGCGACTCGGGGTCGACCTCGGTGAACTCCCCCTCGATCGTGTCGCCACGGCCGGACGGTCCGCCGGGGCGCGGACCGCTGGGCCCGCGCGGATCATAGCCCGGACCTGGCCGGGGACCGCTGCCCACCGCATGAACCTCGATCCGTTTGCCCAGCTCGCGGATTGCCAGCTTGCGCAGCGGCGGCGTCAGCAGCGCGAAGCCGACGGCGTCGGTGAAAAAGCCCGGCGTCAGCAGCAGAAGCCCCGCAACCAGGATCATCGCCCCGTGCGCCAGCGGCTCGGTCGGATCGCGCATCCCGTTGAGCGAGCGCTTCACGTCCGACAGCGCGCCAGCCCCCTGCGTGCGCACCAGATAGGTGCCGGCCATCGCCGTCAGCAGAACGATCAGCAACGTCGGCCACAGCCCGATCAGCCCGCCGACCTGAATGAACAGGGCGATCTCGATCAATGGTACCGCGACGAATAGGGCAAACAGCCACATCCCAGCCTCCTTCTCCGGGGCCGCAGTGGACTCGCGCCGACCCCTCCCCTACATAAGGTCTGATGCGAGCTGAAACCAACCCGCCCGCCTTGAGGTTTTTTCGATGAGTTCTGCCGCCCTACAACTTCTGGTCCTCGCCGGAATTGCCGTCTTCCTCATCCTGCGCCTCAGGAGCGTTCTGGGAAGTCGCGAAGGATATGAGAAGCCACCTGTCAACGCGAACGACACCAAGCGCACGAGCCGCCCTGAATTCGAGGTGATCGAAGGCGGCCCCGACCGCGACATCACCGACCATGTCGATGACGGCTCCGACAGCGCCAAGGCGCTTGCCGCGATGAAGATGGCCGAGCCCGAATTCAATGTCGGTGAGTTCCTGCAGGGCGCGCGCGGCGCCTACGAAATGGTGCTCATGGCGTTCGAGAACGGCGATATGGAAGACGTGCGCTTCTTCCTGGCCGAGGACGTCGCCGCCGCCTTCGACGAGGTCATCGAACAGCGCCGGCAGCAGGGCCTGACGATCGACGCGAACTTCGTCGGCCTGCGCGATGTCGGTATCGTGTCGGCCCGCTTTGACCGGGATACCAATGAGGGCGAGATCAGCGTGCGCTTCACGGGCGAACTGACCTCCGTGGTCAAGAACGCCGAGGGTGAGGTGATCGAGGGCAGCCCGAACGAGATCAAGCGCCAGAAGGACGTCTGGACCTTCTCGCGGCCGATGGGCACCGACGACCCGAACTGGATTCTCGTCGCCACCGGAGAGTGAGGATGCGCGCGCTCGTGGCGATGATGCTGGGCGGTAGCCTCGCCGTCGCGGGCCAGACGGCCGGCGCCGCGCCTCTCACACACGAGATCCTGTCCTTCGACGACCTGCGCGGCTGGGAGACCGACGATCACGATGCAGCGATGTCGGTCTTCCTGGAAACCTGCCGCGACATGGACCCGCCCCAGTGGCAGGCGCTCTGCAACGCCGCCGTCGACATGGACGATGCGAAGGGCTTCTTCGAGCTGTTCTTCCGCCCCGTCCTGATCGAGGACGGCGACCCCATGCTGTTCACCGGTTATTTCGAGCCCGAACTAGAAGGCTCCCGCGAACGGACCGAGCGCTACCAGTACCCGATCTACGGCGTCCCGTCCGAGCTCAGCTCGGGCGAGCAGTTCCATTCCCGCGAAGAGATCGAGACCGAGGGCGTGCTCGAGGGCAAGGGGCTGGAAATCGCCTGGCTCGACGACCCGGTCGACGTGTTCTTCCTGCAGATCCAGGGCTCCGGGCGGATCAGGCTTCGCGACGGAACCGGCCTCCGCGTCGGCTATGGCGGCAAGAACGGCCACGAGTACAAGTCGATCGGCAAGGAGCTGGTGCGCCGGGACGTCTACGAGCCGCACCAGGTCTCGGCCGAGGTCATCCGCAACTGGGTCAAGCGCAACCCCGAAGAGGGCCGCGAACTCCTGCATCACAACCCCTCCTACGTGTTCTTCCGCGAGGTCAGCGAAGTGCCCGCCGACAAAGGCCCCCTCGGGGCGATGAACCGGTCGATCACGGCGGGGCGCAGCATCGCGGTCGATCCGTCCCATACCCCCCTGGGTGCGCCCGTCTGGATCGAAAAGGCCGGCGCGGAGCCGATGCGCCGGCTGATGATCGCGCAGGACACCGGCTCGGCGATCAAGGGGTCGCAGCGGGCGGACATCTTCTACGGCACCGGCGACGACGCCGGGCGCGAGGCCGGCCGCATCCGCGATCAGGGCCGCATGGTCGTGCTCATGCCGATCCAGCGGGCCTTCGCCCTCGCGCCGGGATTCTGAGCCATGTCCGGCCGTCGCCGACCGCGCGGGCTGCGGCCCGAAGAGCATGACCTCTGGCGTCAGGTGACCGATACCACCCAGCCGCTCCCCGGCCGGCGGCACGGCCCGCGGCCCTCCGTCCCGTCAAAGCCGTCGACCCGGACCCAGGGCAAGACGCAGCCCGATCCCGTCGCGCCCTTCAGCCTCGGCGAAGGCGCCACCCGCACCGAGGCCCGCTACGATCTCGCGCCGTCGATCGAGGAGCGCACCGCCGCCGATCCCGTCCGCATGGACCGCAAGGCCTATGGCAAGATGAAGCGCGGCAAGCTCTCGGTCGAGGGGCGGCTCGACCTGCACGGTCTCACGCTCGACCAGGCCCATCCGCGGCTGAACCGTTTCATCCTCGACGCGCAGGGGCAGGGGAAACGCCTCGTCCTCGTCATCACCGGCAAGGGCCGCCGGGGCGAGGATGACGGCCCCATCCCGCGCCGGCCCGGCGTGCTGCGCCACCAGGTGCCGCAATGGCTCCGCACTCCGCCGCTGGCGCAGGCCGTTCTGCAGGTCAGCCCCGCCCATCGCAGCCACGGCGGGTCAGGGGCGTACTACGTCTACCTCAGCCGGCGTCGTTAGCAGCGGCCGCGCCCAGGCCGCGCCGATGGCCGCCAGGCCGCCCGCGACGAGGTAATAGGCCACGATCCCCAGCATCTGCTCGGGAAAGTCGTAGCCCGCGTCGATCAGCGCCCCCGTCAGACCGGGCCCCACGGCCGAGGCCAGCACCATCAGCGCCATCGACAACGCCTTGAGTCCGCCCAGGTGCCGCGTGCCGTAGAACTCGGCCCAGAAGGCCGCGGGCAGCGTCGCCTGCATCCCCGACCCGATCCCGACCAGCACCATGCCCAGCCCGGCCGCGGGCAGCGTCTGGGCGAACGACAAGGCCAGGAACCCGGCCGCGAAGGGCAGGGGAAAGAACGGCATCAGGCGGCCGGTGCCGAACCGGTCGATCGCCCATCCCGAGGCCAGCGTCATCGACACCGACGCGACGGTGAAGAACGGAAGCAGCGAGACGAACTCCACCAGCCGCCAGCCCTTCACCTCGGCCAGGTGCACCTGCTGAAAGAACAGCGCCGTGCCCCAGGCGGGCGGCCCGATGATCACCGGGATCGCCAGCCAGAACAGCCAGTGCCGTGCCGCCTCCACCCGCGTCCAGTGCCGGTTGTTCATGCCGGTGACCGACTCGCCCTCCGACGCCAGCGATTGCGGCGTCCGCTCCAGCTTCAAAAGCCTGTAGATCACCGGGAAGGTCACCACGACCAGGGCGGCCGCCACCAGCCACAGGACCCGCCAGTCGAACACCGCCAACAGCGCGACGAAGGCGACGGGCAGGGCGGCCTGGCCCACCGCGAACCCCATCGACGAGATCGACAGCGCCAGCCCACGCGACGCCACGAACCACCGCGCCATCGACACGTTCGCCAGCTGGCTCATCATCCCCTGGCCCGAGAACCGCAGCAGGAAGATGACGCCGACCAGCGCCACGACGTTCGGAACCACGGACATCGCCAGGCAGGCGCAGGTCAGGATCGCGGCGACGAAGATGCCCAGCTGCCGCGCCCGGAACCGGTCGGTCAGAAGTCCTGCCCACACCATCAGCAGCGCCGAGGCGGTGGTGCCCAGCGTATAGAGCCCGCCCCAGGCGCCGTGACTCAGCCCGAACTCTCCGCGGATCTCTCCCGCGAAGACCGAGATGAAATAGGTCTGTCCATAGCTGGACGTGAAGGACAGCAGGAACCCCGCGGCGAGAAAGGCGGCATTCCGGCGGATGAAATCCCTAACCGGCATGCCGCCTTGATCTACCGCTCCTGCGGAAATGAAAACCCGCATTCTCTGACGTTGGGCGGGCCGGCACCTCTTTGGTCCCCCAAATATCCCCGCCGGAGGCACGCACCGCGCGCCTCGCGCGGTGCAATGTACGTGTCGCGGCGCAGCCGCGGCCGCAGGGTCACAGCACGTAGCGGCTCATGTCCACCGACCGCGACAGCTCGCCCAGGTTGGCCTCGACGAAGTCCGCGTCCAGCGTGACGGTCTCGCCCGCGCGGTCGGGCGCGGTGAAGGACAGTTCCTCGAACACGCGCTCCATCACCGTGTAGAGACGCCGCGCGCCGATGTTCTCGACGCTGGTGTTCACCTCGGCGGCGATCCGGGCCAGAGCGGCGATGCCGTCCTCGGTGAACTCGATGTTCACCTGCTCGGTTTCCATCAGGGCCGAGTACTGGCGCGTCAGGGCGTTGTCGGTCTCGGTCAGGATGCGGACGAAGTCGTCCTCGGTCAGCGCTCGCAACTCCACCCGGATCGGCAGCCGGCCCTGCAGTTCGGGCAGCAGGTCCGACGGCTTGGCGATGTGGAACGCGCCGCTCGCGATGAACAGGATGTGGTCGGTCTTCACGGGGCCGTATTTCGTCGACACCGTCGTGCCCTCGATCAACGGCAGCAGGTCGCGCTGCACGCCCTCGCGGCTGACATCGGCGTTGCGGGCGTCCTGCCGGGCACAGACCTTGTCGATCTCGTCGAGAAAGACGATGCCGTTCTCCTGCACCGCCTCGACGGCGGCCTTGTTCACCGTCTCGTCGTCCAGCAGCTTGTCGGCCTCTTCGCCGATCAGCGCCTCATAGCTTTCGGCCACGGTCATCTTCTTGCGCACGGTCCGGCCCTGGAATGCCTTGCCGAACAGGTCGCCCAGGTTCATGCCGCCCATCTGGCCGCCCTGCATGCCGGGCATCTCCATGTTGCCCAACGGATTCGACGTGTCCTGCAGGTCCAGCTCGATCTCGTGATCGTCCAGCTCGCCGTTGCGCAGCTTGGAGCGGAACATCTCGCGGGTCTGGTTGCGGGCGTTCTCGCCGGCGATCGCCTCGAGCACGCGGTTCTCGGCGTTCGACTGGGCCTTCGATTTCACGTCCTCGCGCATGAATTCGCGGGTCATGGTGATCGACTGTTCCACCAGGTCGCGGATGATCTGCTCCACGTCCCGCCCGACATAGCCGACCTCGGTGAACTTCGTCGCCTCGACCTTGATGAACGGCGCGCGGGCCAGCTTCGCCAGCCGGCGCGAGATCTCGGTCTTGCCGACGCCGGTGGGGCCGATCATCAGGATGTTCTTGGGATAGACCTCGTCGCGCAGGTCCGCGCCCAGCTGCTTGCGCCGCCACCGGTTGCGCAGTGCCACCGAGACGGCGCGCTTGGCGTCCTTCTGGCCGATGATGTAACGGTCGAGCTCCGAGACGATCTCGCGGGGGGTCAGGTCGGTCATGTCGTATCCTTGCGGTCGGGCCGCGCTCCGTCGCCGCTGGGGGCGAGGCGTGCCGTTATTTCGAGATGGTTTCGACGGTGAGGTTGCCGTTGGTGTAGACACAGATGTCGCTCGCGATGGCCATCGCGCGACGTGCGATCTCTTCGGCCTCGTGATCGCTGTCCATCATCGCCCGGCCGGCGGCCAGCGCGTAGTTGCCGCCCGATCCGATGGCGGTCACGTCGTGTTCGGGCTCCAGAACGTCACCCGCGCCGGTCACCACGTACAGGTCCGACCCGTCGGTGACGATCAGCATCGCCTCAAGCTTCTGCAGGTACTTGTCGGTGCGCCAGTCCTTCGCCAGCTCGACCGCCGCGCGCTGGAGCTGGCCCGGCGTGCTTTCGAGCTTGGTCTCGAGCCGCTCGAGCAGGGCGAAGGCGTCGGCGGTCGAGCCCGCAAAGCCGGCCACGATGTCATAGCCGCCGGGGCTGATCCGGCGCACCTTGCGGGCCGTGCCCTTGATGACCGTGTCGCCGAGGCTCACCTGGCCGTCGCCGGCGACGACCACCTTGCCGCCCTTGCGCACCGCCATGATCGTGGTCCCGTGCCAGCCGGGAAACGCGCTTTCCGTCATTCCTGCCTTCCTTTCATTCGATGGCTGATATGGAGAGCCCCGCCGAGATTGCCAACCATTTCGCATGGAGCCGCCGATCCGGCGGCGCTAGGCTGCGTGGCATGACCGGCCGGATCCTGCGGATTTTCTACGATGACGCGCTTCTCGCCCGCGCCCGCGCCGGAGAGCACAACTATACCAACCGGCTGATCGCGGCCTTCGCGTCGCGCGGCGTCGAAACCCGTCTGATGCGCAATTCCGAGACGGCGCGGCAGGCCTCGGCCGGCAAGGACGGCTATGCGCTGTTCCACATGGACGATCCGCTGCACGCGCGGTCGCTCACGACGCGGCTGGCCTATTTCTATCCGTTCTGGCGGATCGAGAGGTCGGCCAAGCGCTGGGAATGGGAGGTCGCGCTGTCGGCTTTCGCGCCTCGGGATGTCGACCCCGCGGCGGCCGAGACGTTCTTTCGCCGGGCGCGGGAGCGGTATTTTCCGGGCGATGCCGCCAACGCCCGACGCGACGGTTTCGTCTACGTCGCTCTGCAGGGCCGCCTGTTGCAACATCGCAGCTTCCAGACGATGAGTCCGCTCGACATGCTGGGCGAGACGCTGGCACATACCGGCGACCGCCGCATTGTCGCCGGGCTGCATCCGAAGGAGACATATTCGCCGGCCGAGCGGGCGGCGCTGGACGATCTCGCGCGGCTCAATCCGCGCCTGTCGATCCGGACGGGCGAGATGCCGGTGCTGCTGCGCGAGTGCGACTTCGTCGTCACGCAGAACTCGTCGGCGGCGCTCGCCGGGTATTTCTTCCGCAAGCCGGCGGTGCTGTTCGGGATGATCGACTTTCTCCACATCGCCGCGAATGTCGGGCAGAGCGGCGTGGAGGCGGCCTTTCGCCAGGTCGAAGAGATGCGCCCGGACTATGCTGCGTACCTTCACTGGTTCCTGAAGGAGACGACGATCAATGCCGGTGCGCCGGAGGCCGAGGCGCAGATCCTGCGGGCGGTCAAGCGCCGCGGCTGGATGTTCTGACCCGTGCCACGCAAAAGCCCCGTCGCGCGATGGCGCGGCGGGGCTTTTCGGAACGTTCCGGCATAGCGTACCGGATCAGATCGCTTCCTCGATCCAGCTCTGCAGCGCGGCCTTCGGCGCCGCGCCGACCTTGTTCGAGACGACTTCGCCGTCCTTGAACATGAAAAGGGCCGGAATCCCGCGCACGCCCAGCTGTGACGGCGAGCCCGGATTCTCGTCCACATTGACCTTCACGATCTTGATCTTGCCTTCGTACTGGTCGCTCAGTTCTTCCAGCGCGGGGCCGATCTGCTTGCACGGGCCGCACCACTCGGCCCAGAAGTCCACCACGACGGGCAGGTCTGCATTGCGCACTTCGGCGTCGAAGGTGTCGTCTGTCACGGGCACGGTCGCCATCGGATCACTCCTTGTTCGGATATCGAGGTGCGAACGTAAGGAGGGGCCTCAGACCCGTCAAGACGGCTGCGCCCGCTGCAGGGCGGCCATGACCAGACAGTCCGGCAGTTCCATCAGCCGCGCCTCGGCCGTCCAGAGCAGGGCGGTGCGGACCCGGTGACCGGGATAGATCGCCTTCAACGCTGCGGCATAGGCGCCCATCTGTCGCAACAGGCCCTCGGGCGTATGCTCGGGTATCGCCGGGATCGTGGCGTTCGACTTGAAATCCACGGCCAGGATCTCGTTGTCGCCGACCAGGAGCCGGTCGATGATCCCGCTGACGGCCCGCCCGCCGAGTTCGGACAGGTCGGCATGCAGCGGAACCTCGGCCAGCGTGCCGGGCGCAAAGACATGGGCCAGGTCCGGCGCGTCGAGGCAGCGCTGCGCCTCGGCCAGCAGTGGGCCCGTCTCGTCGTCGGCAAGGCCAGCGATCTGGGCGGCGAGCGCGGACCAGTCAGCGCGGTCGTGTTGCGGCAGATGCTCCATCAGAAGGTGCAGGCGATGACCGCGCAACTTCGCGCTTTCCTCGTCCAGGCCTTCGCCGGGCAGCGCCTTTGGGCCACCGAGGTCCGAGGGTGAGACCGGCCCCTCGGGCTCGGGCGGGACATGGGCATGCGTGTTCAGCCAAGCGGGCAGGGCGGGTGTGTCGGCCCCGGCCGCCGGTGTCGATTCGGCCGCGGCACCCGGCCAGTCGCCGTGCTGCATCCGCTCACCCGGCCCGATCGGTGTTTCGACCGGCTCCAGCGGCAGATCCGTCATCCCCTCGGTGATCGCCCCGTACCACATCTGCGTCAGCTTCCCGGTCTTCGCCGGGGCGACCCCGGCCACGATCAGCCAGCTTTCGGCCCGTGTCATCGCCACGTAGAGCAGGCGCAGCCGCTCGCGCTCGTCAGCGGCCACGACGGCGTCGGCGGCATCGGCCAGCGGGGCAGGGGCACGGTCCTTGGCGATGCGCCACAGGACCGTGCCGGGTTCGGGCACCAGCAGCTCGGCGCGCAGCTGCGGCGGATCGCGTGTGGTGTCCGGCAGGATCACGACCGGCGCCTCCAGCCCCTTAGCCCCGTGAACCGTCATCACGCGGACCTTGCCCCCGGCGCTGTCGGCGCTGCGCTTCACCTGAACGTCATCGGCGTCGAGCCAGCCGAGGAATCCGGTCAGGCTGGGGATATCTGTCCGTTCATAGGCGAGCGCCTGCGTTAGCAGCTCGTCGATGCCGTCTTCGGCCTCTTCCCCCAGCCGGGCGAGGATGCGCCGGCGTCCGTCATGACGCACCAGCACCCGTTCGAGCAGGTCGTAGGGTCGCAGGAAGTCGGCCATGCTGCGAAGGTCCTTCAGCATCGCCCAGGTTTCGGGATGGTCGTCGCCGACTTCGCGCAGGGCCTGCCAGAGGTATTTCGGCCCGCGCCCGGCGGCCAGATCGTAGAGCGCGCCCTCGGTCCAGCCGCAGAGCGGCGAGCGCAGGAGGGCGGCAAGGGATAGATCGTCCTCGGGCGTGGCCAGGAACGACAGAAGCGCCCTGAGATCCTTGACCGCCAGCTCGTTCGCCAGTTCCAGCCGGTCGGCGCCGGCGACCTCCAGCCCCGCCGCCTTGCAGGCGCGGATGATCTCGTGGAACAGCGTGTTGCGCCGCTGGAGCAGCACCAGGAAATCGCCCTCGTCCGCCGCCTTCGCCGCGCCGCCCGCACGCGGTATCGCGACGCCGCCGTCGATGGTTTGGCGGATCTGCCGGGCCACGGCCTCGGCCAGGCGCACCGTCGCGCTGCCGGGCGAGACGCGGTCGACCGGGTCGTACCAGGCGGGCGGATCCGAGGCGGGCTCGCTTTCGACCAGCGGCCAGACATCGACGCGCCCCGGCATCGTCTCGTGAAAGGCAAGGTGATGGGCGTTCGCGCCCAGGCCCTCGGCCCGCTCTCCGGCAAAGACCGCGTCGACCGAGCGCAGGATCGCGGCGGAGGACCGGAACGAGTGTTGCAACTCGGTCGAGCGGAGGCCGCCCTGGGATTCCAGCTGCCGCGCGAAATGCGCGCGCATGCGGTCGAAGGCCGCCGGATCCGCCCCCTGGAACGAGTAGATCGACTGTTTCTGGTCGCCCACGACGAACAGGCTGCGTTCCCCAGCCTCCCGCGCGCCATGGCCGGCGGTGAATTCCTGCGCGAGCCGTTCGATCACGCGCCACTGGGGCGGGCTGGTGTCCTGCGCCTCGTCCACGAGGATGTGGTCGATCCCGCCGTCCAGCCGGTAGAGCACCCATTGCGCCACCGCCGGCGCCGTCAGAAGCTTGGCGGCCCCGAGGATCAGGTCGTCGAAATCCAGCCAGCCGCGCGCTTCCTTGGCATCCGCGAAGCGGGGCAGGAAGGCACTGGCAAAGGCGTGCAGGGCGTAGGTGCGCCGGGCCTGGGCGACGCAGATGAGGCGCGTCCGCGCATCCGCCACGCGGTCCATGAAGGCGTGCAGGTCCTCCATGACCGGCGCAAAGGCGGCGACGGCGCCGGTGTGGCGCGATTGCGGAAAGTTCTCGGACTTGGACCGCCCCGCCTTCTCGCCGCTGCTATAAAGGAACAGGCCGCACAGGCTCTCGAACGTCGCGCGGTCCGGCCGATCCAGCGGCAGGGCCAGGAGGTCGGCGGCGAATGTCTGGTAGCTGGCGCTGGTCTGCGCGGCGCAGTCGGCGATGTCCTTGGCCAACCCGTCCTCACCGCCGACGAAGGCCGAGCGCATCGCGGTCTCTTCGGTGTCGTCGGGGTGTGCGCCGAGCGCGTCACAGATCGCGGCCCAGTCGGCGGTTTCGGCGAATTCGGCCCTGCGCGAGACGATCTCGGCCGTCAGCTTGTCGAAATTCTCGCCCGAGGCCTGCGCCGCGAGCGTATCGACGAGGTCGCTCAGATCGCCGTCTGCCATCTCTTCGACGACCTCGGCGCGCAGCTGCGAGACGGCGCGATCCTCGGCCTCGGTGAATTGCGGCGAGACCCCGGCCTCGAGCGGGAAGCGGCGAAGGAGGGCGGCGCAGAACGAGTGAATGGTCTGGATCTTGAGCCCGCCGGGCGTCTCGATGGCGCTGGCGAACAGGCGGCGGGCCCGCGCCAGCACCTCGGCGTCCAGCCGCTCTTCGACGCCCAGCTGTTCCAGCTGCCGTCGCAAGTCGTCGTCCGGTGTCATCGCCCAACCGCCGAGACGCTTGAAGAGGCGGTTCTGCATCTCGCTCGCGGCGGCCTTGGTGTAGGTCAGGCACAGGATGTTCTGCGGCGAGGCCCCGTCGAGCAGCAGCCGCGCCACCCGGTCGGTCAGCACGCGGGTCTTGCCCGAGCCGGCGTTGGCCGACAGCCAGGTCGAGTGGCGCGGATGGGCCGAGGTGACCTGCCGCTCGCTTGCCGCGTCCCTGGGGCTCATCCCACGATCTCCGATGTCACGTCGTCACTGTCCGTCCATTCCCCGAACCGGGCGAGGTGGTCGTAATCGCCACCCCAGGCGCGGCTCTCGACCGCGCGGCGGGCGGCATAGCCCTGGTCATGGCGCGCGAAGGCGTTGATCAGGGCCTGGAACTCGGCCAGCACCTTGGCCGGGTCGGTTTCGATGTCGTCGTTTTCGGGGTCGCGCAGGTCGATCGTCTGCTGCTTGGGCGACGAGCCCAGGCCGATATGCGCGACGCGGGCGACCTCGGCGGGGTCGATGCCGGGAAACGCGCCGGCCTCGGCCATCAGCGCCTCGAGCATGAGCTGCTTGTCGAAATGCGCGATCTGCTTCTTCGAGGGCACCGCGCCGGTCTTGTAGTCATAGATGGCGAGCCGTGCGTCGGTCAGGCGGTCGATGCGGTCGGCCTGTCCGGTCAGGGTCAGCTCCGTGCCGGGCACCTCCCAGACGCCGCGCTCCTCGACCAGCAGCGGATCTCCCTCGGATTGGCGCACAACCTCCTCCCGCAGGAACGGATCGGCCACGCGGGCCAGCCGCGCGCGCCACAGTGCCCGCGCCGTGGGCCAGGGCACCTCGGCGGCAAGTACCTCGTCGGTAATCCGCAACAGGGTGTCGCGCGCCGCCGGATCCGCCGGGTCGGGCCGCTCTCTCACGAAGCGCTCGAAGATCGTGTGCACCACGGTGCCGCGCAGCGGCGCGTCGGGTTCCTGCCGCAGGGGTCGCAGCGCCCGCAGGTTCAGGATCTCGCGGGCGTAGATGTCGTAGGGATCGCGGATCAGCGTCTCGATCCGCGTCACCGACAGCTGCCGTGGCCGCACGGTGACGGGCGGGCGCGGGGCAGGGCGGGGCGCCGGCGCGACGGGGGCATAGTTCGCCTCGTCCGTCTCGGCCAGGCGCAGCCATCGCGCGCCGCGCGCACGCATGGCCGACAGCGCCTCGGGGCCGTGCTGCTGTGGCAGGCCGGCCAGGAGGTTCGACAGGCGGTTGAGCCAGCGGGAGACGACCGTTTCGGCCTCGGCATCGCGGGCGGCGCGGGTCAGGACGACCTCGGGCGCCGCGACGGCCTGCTGGAAGTCATGCGCCGCCAGACCGATCTGGCGTTCGGGCAGTAGCAAGCCGGCCTCTTTCCGCATGCGCCGGTTGAGCCAAGGATCGGGCGGCGGCAGATCCGGCCACGTGCCGTCGTTCAGACCGCCGAGGATGACGAGATCCGCCCCCTGCACGCGCGCTTCGAGCGTGCCCCAGATCATGATGCCGGGATGCGGGCTGAACGGGTCGCGCACCTCGGCCCGCGCCAGAATTCCGTCGAACACTGCCCGATAGTCCTTGAGCCCCATGACGCCGCCATGCTCGGCCTGATCGCGCAGGTCGCCAAGCTGTTCGGCCGCCTTGCGACCGGCCGCCTCGTCCCACAGCGTGCCCGACCCGGTGCCGCTCGGCCCAGCGGCGAGCCGTTCGGTCGTGGCGATATGGCGGTCCAGGTGGCCGGACAGGGGCGTCGTCTCGGCCGTCGCCAGCATGTCAACGATATCCGCCAGCCAGCTTGCCCAGGCGAGACACTCCGCATCCTCCCGTTGCGTGGCAAACGCGATCAGGCTGTCACGGTCGGGAAAGGCGGGACCCCGGCGGCGCAGGCGCAGCTCCAGCTCGCGCGTCCAGCGCAGGTGCGGCCCGCGTTCGGCGCCGGAATGGACCAGCGGATGCTTGAGCAACGTCAGCAGCGCCTCGGATGTCAGCCGTTCGCCGAACAGCTCCGCGACATGGCGCAACAGCCGGCCCGGCGCGGACAGGGCCAGCGGGCGGCCAGCGCTGTCGTCGGGTTCGAGCCGCCAGCGGTCCAGCGCCGCGGTGACGCGCCGCGTCAGCATCCGGTCGGGGGTAATGAGCGCGGCGGTGCGCCCTTCCTCGGCCGCCTGCCGCAGGATCAGCGCGATCGACAGTGCCTCCTGCCGGGGCGAGGCGGCCTCGATCAGGGTCATCCCTTCGGTCGGCTCGCGCAGATCGTGCAGCTCGCGCCCCTCGGACATCCACTGATCTGTGACGGGGGCCGGACGGAGCGACAGTGACACGAGACGGTTGCGCTCGGGCACAGGAGCCGGCGGGCCCCAGTCGATCACGTCGTCCGGGTCGGCGCCGAGATCGGCCAGAAGCTTGGCAAAGCGGTATTGAGGGTGATCCTCGGACGTGAGCGGATCGTCGAGGCGGTTCCAGATCGACCGTGGCAGGTCGAAATCGAAACCGGGCAGAACCAGGGCCCCCTGCGGCAGCGTGGCGACGGCCCGCATGAACAGCCCCGTCGCCCCGCGTGAGCCTGTCGATCCGGCCACGATCACCGGATGCTGCGGCGGGGCCGCCGACCAGCGCTGCACGAGGTGCTCGACGGCGCGCCGCTGCCGCGCTTCGGGATCCGGCACGCTCTCGTCGCCGAAATACTGCTGCACGATGCGGATGAAGCCGAGGCTGCGGGCCCAATGCCCACTTTCGTCGGTCACGTCGAGCGTGTCCAGCACGTCCGGCGAGACGCCTTCACCCTGCATCTCGTCCATCAGCGCGGCAAGGCTGTCGGCAAGATCGAAGGCCGCCGTGCGCGGGGCAAGATCACGCTCTTGTTCCAGCAGCTGCGCGACCAGCCGGGTCAGCTCCAGCCGACGCGCGAGGGGCGAGATCGCGGGCGGCAGATCGGGAACCGGCGTCTCGGTCCCGAGCGCGGTCAGCAGCCGCACCCGCGGCAGAAGCCGGGCGGGCCCGTTTCGGAACAGAGCGGTCATGCGCCGCTGCATCCGGGCCGAGTTCACGAAGATCTCGACTCGGCCGAGCGTTTCGGGCGGCAGGCCGGCGACGCGCTCCAGGATGCCGTTCGCGACCTCGGCCGGAAAGTCGGCGCCGGGCGGCAGGCCGAAGACGCGCGGGCCGTCCATCGGATCAAACACGGTCGGACTCCGCCAGCATCGCCTCGGCCTCGGTAATTCCGCCGGGATGGCCCACATCGCACCAGCCGCCGGGATGCACGAGGCCGAACAGCGTGCCCACCGCCTCCATCTGCCGCCAGATCACGTTGAGAGAGAACACGTCCTGTTTCACCTGAGATAGCCGGTCGGGCCGGATGATCTGCGCCCCGGTATAGGTCAGCGGACCGCCGCGGGTCAGCCGCCCGCGTGCGTCGATGTCGAAATCGCCCGTGCCGGCATGGCCGCGGGCCCGGTCCGCGGGGACGAGCATCAACAGCGCCTCCATCCGTGCGGGATCCCAGGCCGCGGCGAGGGCGCTCAGCGGGTTGGGGCCGCTCCACACGGCGTCGGAGTTCAGCGTGAACACCGGCCCCTCGCCGAGCGCGGGCAGCGCGTTGCGCAGGCCGCCGCCGGTGTCGAGGATGTCGGGCGTCTCATGCGTCACCGTGACCGGGCGGTCGGCGACATGGTCGATCAGCTGATCCGCCCGGTAGTGGACGTTCATTACCCGGGTCCGAACGGGGCCGATGTCGGTCAGGGCGAGGGCATGATCGATCAGCGGACGACCGGCGACCTCCACCAGCGGTTTAGGCCGGTCGGCGGTCAACGCGCCCATGCGGGTGCCGAACCCCGCGGCGAACAGCATCAAGGATGCGGGATGGTCGCGCATTTGTCCTTCAGGGTCTTCAGGTGGTCGGGCGTCGGTTCGGGCAGAGTCGCACGGACCTGGGCGGCGAGCGCGGCGCAGGCGGGATGGGCCAGGTCGGTCTGCAGGTGCCCCCAGACCCGCGGGATGAGATCGACATAGTGCGGCTTGCCGAAATGCATCGACAGGCGGGCAAAGACCCCGAGGATGCGCAGGTTGCGCTGGGCGCCCATCACCGCGTAGCCGGCTTCGAACGCCTCTCGGTCGGTGCCCGCCGCGGCGACGTAGCGGTCGACCATCTGTCGCTGCACCTCTGGCGACACGTCCCGGCGCGCATCCTCGAGCAACGAAACAAGATCGTAGGCCGGGTGCCCCATGCGGGCATCCTGGAAATCCAGCAGCGCGACGCGGTCGGTGCCGATGCGCTCTGGGCGCCAGATCAGGTTCTCCGCGTGATAGTCCCGCAGGATCAGAACCGGCTCCCAGGGCGGCAGCGAGTCGAGCGCGTTCTGCATCGCGTCCCGGGCCGGTCTGCCGGCGGGCTCGGCGGCACCGTCGACCTCCATCCGGTACCAGCGCCAGGCCAGTTGCGACAGATCGGCCATCTCGGGAAGGTAGCTGGCGACCTCGGGTGTCCGCGGGGCGGCGTGCAGTTTCAGCAGCACGTCCGTCGCGCCGGCATAGAGGTCCGTTTCGAGCGTGGGGTCGCGTTCCAGCACGCGGGCGAAGATCGCGTCGCCGAGGTCCTCGAGCAGCAGGAAACCCCGTGTTTCGTCCTGCGCCAGGATCTCCGGCGCCGCCAGGCCGCAGGCACTGAGGTGTTGCGCGATGCGGACGAAGGGTCGGACATCCTCGCCCCTGTCGGCGGGGGCGTCCATCAGGACCGCGCGGCTGCCGTCGGCGGTGACCAGCCGGTCGTAGCGCCGGTTCGAGGCGTCCCCGGCCAGAACCGTGCGCCTCGCCTCTCCCCAGCCGGCATGGGCGAGGAAGCGGGCGATCTCGTCCGTGCGATCAGGCATCCGCCGCGACCTCCGCCAGTGACGCAAGGCGGTCCGCCCAAGGCGCGGCACCGAAGAATTCGACACGCCGTCCCTCGGCGTCGGGTGTCAGGCGAACTTTCAAAGCGGCTTCGGGTGCGTCCGCGCCCAGCCGGTCGGGCCATTCGACCAGGCAGATGGCGGTGCCGAAAGCGTCGTGCAGGCCCAACTCGATCACCTCGTCCGGCCCGCCGACGCGGTAGAGATCGGCGTGCCAGATCTCGTCCGGCCCGGCCTCGTACGTCTGCACCAGCGTGAAGGTCGGAGAGGGCACGTCCTCGGCCCGGCCGTGACGCGCCTGCATGGCCTGGATCATCGCGCGGGCCAGATGCGTCTTGCCCGCGCCGATCCCGCCTTCGAGCAACAGGGTATCGCCGCCGCGCAGCGTCCGGGCGAACCAGTGGCCCAGGCGATCGGTGTCCTCGGGCGTGGTCAGGAACAGGCGTTTCAGAACGTCGTGCTGCATGGCGCGCACTTTGTCCCTGTCGCGTCCCGCCCGCAAGCGGATGGCTGGCGCAGGATCACATTGCGCGCACCTGTCCGGTGCCCAGATGACCGTCGGACTCGGACGCTCGCCGAAGGGCCGGCGAAAAGGTGACGAGGCGTTTCCCACCGCGCACAAACCCGACGTGGCAGCGTAACTTGCGTCCACCCTTGGTCCAGACATCGTCATGGAATCCCTGTTCTTCCTGGCCGGACCGAACGGTTTCGAGAAAGGCTTCGGTCGTCTTGTGCGATATCAGCATCTGTTCCCACAGAGCGCCGAGTTCCGAAAGGTCGGGTGGCAACAGGCCTATCGACGTTTCGATCCCCCACATCCGGTCGAACCACTCGTTCGACAGGACCAGCGATCCGTCCGCGTGAAAGACCGCGATGGCCGTGCCGAGCCCGTCGAAGGCCGCCTGGGCGGTGTCGAGCTGCGCGCGGTAGTTCCGCGTCACGGCGACCTCGTCCGAGATGTTCTCGAACGACAGGACAAGCGCGCCATCCGGCTGCGACCCGGCGCCGACGCGCACGGTCTGTCCGCATGTCAGGTGCCAGATATCGCAGAACGCCCCGTCGGCGGCCGAACGGGCCAGGGCCAGGAACCCGTCGCGCCACCGGGCGAAATCCCGTGGTTCCGGCACCATGGCCGCATCGCGGAGCAGGTCGAAGAAGTCGAGGATCGTGGGCCGCGCGGCCAGGCGGTCGGCCGGAACCTTGGTGAAGTCACTCAGGGCGGGGTTGAACATCAGCAGACGCTCGGACTTGTCGAATATCGCGAGCCCGACCGGGAGGCTTGCGAAGATCACCGAAAGGGTCTGCAGGATCCCGCCTTCGTCATCGTCGTCGCTGACCGACGCCGGGCGACTGGCGACGGCGGCGGCCACGAGATCTCCGGCGTGGCCGGCGACGAGGGTTTCGTGGCCGATCCGATGTTCCAGCCGGTTGCAGGTGTCGCGCAGCCCGTCGGCCTCGCAGGTCGCCAGTTCGGCAAGCTGCCCGTCGATGGGCTCCCCCGAGGTGTCGGTCTGCTCGGCCATGTCGCGGTAGGCGGCGTTGGCCCAGCGAAGCTCACCGTCCGGGGTCTGCCGCCAGAGCGGCAGCGGGACGGCGTCGATCTCGGCCTCACGTTCGGACAGGATGCGCGACAGCAGAAGGGACAGCGTATCGCCGCCGTGCCGATGCCGGATCTCGAGCCTGAGCGTGCCGCGGCGGCGACGGGCGGTCACGCGGAATTCGTCGGTCGTCTGGTGCGCATCGGTGCCGGCGGATCCGTAAAGGTCGACGTTGCCCAGGACCGGGGCCAGGCGCTTGCGCAATCCTTCGATCGTCTCGGAGCCGGGTTCTTCGGGAATGAGCGCTCTGGCGCCTGGGCTCGTCTCGAACAGGTGCCCGCGATCGAAAACGAACACCACGGGACGACCGTTCAACGCGCCTGATCGTGGATGCGATCGGCGTTGATAGACCAGCGCTCCGCCGGCAAGAAATGCAGCGAAAGCGGCCACCAGGGCGATGTGGGCGATTTGCTCCATGCGTCTCCAGCCGCAGTGTCCCGGAGGTTGATCTCACCGGGGTTAACAGGTGGTTAATTTATCTGTCGCAGTGGCGTTCAGCTCGTGACTGGTGGGGGGTCGCCGAGGGTCCGAGCCCTGTCCGGCTGAGGCTCGCCAAGAGAGCCGCGGCGCCACGAAACCTCTATGATTGCGCCCGAACGACGGGCCGGGGCCGGGTCGCCCTCGGTCGGGTCGACACCGTTGGCAAAGCTCACCTCCGCGCCCGACCGCTCCAGCAGCGTCTTGGCGATGAACAGGCCCAGCCCCATCCCGTCATATCCGGGTCGTGACTGCGGGTCGGTGAGCCAGCGGCGGCGGACGAGAGGGTCGCCCAGCCTCGGCAGCATCTGCGAGGGAAAGCCGGGCCCGTCGTCGGTGATCCGCAACAGCACGCGGCGTTCGTCCCAGACGATGTCGATCCAGACCCGCGATTCGGCGAAGTCCACCGCATTCTGGATCAGGTTACGCAGCCCGTGGATGATTTCGGGCCGGCGAAGGATGACGGGCTGATCCGCGGCGCTGCCCTCCATCGGCGCGATGTCCCACAGGATGTCCTTGCCGCGGTCTTGGTGCGGTTCGGCCGCCTCCTGCACTACGCTGGAGAAGGGCCCGCTGCGCAAGTGCGGGTCGTCCTTTCCGGCACGGCCCATCGATCGCAGGATGTCGCGGCACCGGTCGGCCTGGTCCCGGATCAGGGCCGCGTCGGCGCGATGCTCGTCCGCGCTGAGCTCTTCCATCAGTTCGGAACTGACCAGCTTGATCGTCGCCAGCGGCGTGCCGAGCTCATGCGCGGCGGCCGCGACCACGCCGCCCAGGTCGGTCAGCTTCTGCTCGCGGGCAAGCGCCATCTGCGTCGCCATCAGGGCGTCCGACATCGCGTTGATCTCGGCCGTGATGCGCCGGGCGTAGATCGCCTGGAACACGATGCCGATCACGATCGCGGCCCAGATGCCGAACACGAAGTCGCGCGGGATCTGCATCGTGTGTCCCGCCGGCGTGTGCAGGGGGATGTGCCAGAGGCCCAGCATGGTCACCGCGACGATGGCCACAACCCCCATCACCAGCGTCCCGCGCAGCTGCAGCGTGGTGGCCGAGATCGTCACCGGCGCCAGGATCAAGAGCGCGAAGGGGTTGTTCAGCCCGCCGGTCAGCGCCAGCAGGATCGCGAGCTGCACCACGTCGAACATCAGGATCGAGAACAGCTCGATCTCGGACAGGCGCTTGTTCTCGGGATAGATGAAGCTGGCGACCACGTTCGAGATCGCGAGCGCCCCGATCACGAGATAGACCAGCCCGATATCGAACGAGAGGTTGTACATGTGCTGCGTCGCGAGGATCGCGCCGAGCTGCCCGGCGATGGCGGCCCATCGCAATTGGACCATCGAGCGCAGCCGCACCCAGTCGGCCCGTCGGCCGCGTCCCATCATTGCCAATGTTGGATCGCTCATCGCACGTGTTTACCTGCTGCATTGTGTCCGCTTGGGATCTACGCAGGGCTTCGATACCGGATCAATGTGGCGCGATAGCCGGAGGACAAGAGGTAGGCATGATCAAGATATACGCGGCCGCGGCGGCCACGGGGGTTGCGGCAATGATCGGCGGGATCGCCTTTGTCAGCCTGAGCGGTGAGGACAGTTGCGGTCAGGGGAGAGTCGCCGGCGGGCAGGCGGCGATCGGCGGGCCGTTCACGCTGGTTTCCGAGACCGGCGAGACGGTGACCGACGAGGACGTCATCGACAAGCCGTCGCTGGTCTATTTCGGCTACACCTTCTGCCCGGATGTCTGCCCGTTCGACGCGGCGCGGAACGCCGATGCGGTCGAGCTGCTGGCCGAGCGCGGCCACGAGGTGAAGCCGGTCTTCGTCTCGGTCGACCCCGAGCGCGACACGCCCGAGATCCTGCGAGAGTTCACCGATTACATGCATCCCGACATGGTGGGCCTGACCGGATCGCCCGAGCAGGTGAAGGCGGCGGCGAATGCCTACAAGGTGTACTATGCCCGGCAGGAGGGCGACGACCCCAATTACTACCTGATGGACCATTCGGTATTCACCTACCTCATGCTGCCCGACGAGGGATTTGCCGGCTTCTTCCGCGGGGCCCCCGGCCCGGACGGCGAGGGCGTCACGGCGGAAGAAATGGCAGAGCAGTCCGCGTGCCTGATCGAGCAGGCGTGATCGGGATAAATTGACGCGACGGGGCGGTCGCCTAAGTCTCTGCTCAGGGGAGCAAAGCCATGAAAGACATGCCGCAGGCTCAGACACAGAAACAAGACCTCGGGCCCGACCGCTCGCTGCTGCTGGTGGATGACGACGAGTCCTTCGTCCGCCGTCTCGCCCGCGCGATGGAGAAACGCGGATTCGAGGTCGAGGTCGCCGAATCCATCGCCGCCGGCCGGGCCGTCGCCACCGCCCGTCCGCCGGCTTACGCCGTGATCGACCTTCGGCTCGAGGACGGCAACGGGCTGGACGTGGTCGAGGTGCTGCGGGAACGCCGTCCCGACAGCCGCATCGTCGTTCTCACCGGCTACGGCGCGATCGCGACCGCCGTCGCGGCCGTCAAGATCGGCGCGACCGATTACCTGTCGAAACCCGCCGACGCCAATGACGTGACCGCTGCGCTGCTGGCCAGCGACGACGAGCTGCCGCCGCCGCCGGAGAACCCGATGTCGGCGGACCGCGTCCGGTGGGAGCACATTCAGCGGGTCTACGAACTCTGCGACCGGAACGTAAGCGAGACGGCCCGCCGGCTGAACATGCACCGGCGCACGCTGCAACGCATCCTCGCCAAGCGCAGCCCCCGCTAACTGCGGCGGGCCGCGCGGCGCAGCCACTTGAGCAGGATCGCCAGCCGCTCCGACGGCACACCCTTTTGCGTCACGAGGAAGTAGCCGAGGCCCTGCGATTCTCCCTCGTAGACGCTTTGCAGCGCGCCGGCCTCCAGATCGCGTTCGACCAGCGCGCGGGCCTGGATCGACAGGCCGTATCCGGCGCGGACGGCCGACAGGGCCAGGCCGTTGTCCGGCATCTCGGTCGCCGCCATCTGCGTGAAGTCGAGCCCGAGGCTCGCGCCCCATACCGTCTGTTCCCGCGAAGCGCGCGAGAGATACCAGGCGTAGGAGTCGAGCGGCCCCATCTCCTTGATGTTGCGGCCCCGAACGAGCGACGGCGCCCCCACCACGACGAACGGCCCCTGCACCAGCGGGCTCACCTCGAGCCCCGGCCACGACCCGTCGCCGAAGCGGATTGCCAGATCGAAGCCCTCGCGTCGCAGGTCCATCACCTCCATCGACGGCACGAGCGACAACTCGATCTCGGGGTGGCGCGACCAGAACTCGCCGATCCGGGGCATCAGCCAGGCCTCGGCGAAGGTCGGTGTCAGCGTCACGCGCAGCGGCCGGTCGGCCGAGCGGTCGGTCAGCTCGGCCAAGCCCGCCTCGATCCGCGAGAAGCCGTCCCGCACCGCCTCGGCCAGTACGCGGCCATCGTCCGTCAGCGCCATGCCCTGTCCCTCGCGCACCATCAGCGCGCGTCCGAACCTCTCGGACAGGGTGCGCAGGTGCTGGGCCACGGCGGCATGGGTGACGTTCAGCTCGCGCGCGGCGGCCGAGAGGCTGCCGGTGCGCGAGGCCGCTTCGAAGGCGCGCAGTGCGCTCAGTGAGGGGAAGGTGCGCCAGTCCATGTCGACCCTGAAAGTTCAGCTTACAACCGAGAACTCTTCATGAGTCGTAACATTTCTTCAAGCCACCTATGTCAGAGATACCAGCAAGGCATAGGAGGTCGATATGCTTACAATCTTCGCAAACACCCTGATGCGCGCCAGCCTGTTCAACCCGCCCAAGCCGGACGGATACGCGACGCGCAAGCCGCGTAACCCGATGTTCCCGGCCGACCGCAAGACGGTCAATGGCGGAGCGCAGCGCTGACTGCCGCAAGCCACCAGAACGATCAGAACTGTGACAACAGCTCCGCGTGTCGCGCGGTGAACTCCGCGCGCACTTCCTTCGGCGGGCGCAGCACGATGTTGAGCCCGTCGATCACTTTCGGATCCGGTCGCCCGAAGAACCGCGTCGCCTCGCGTTCGGCAAAGCCCGCGATCCGCGTCGCCTCGAGCCAGGCCGACACCTTGTCCGCCGCCTTGATCCGTCTCTTCACGTTTGCCGGAATCGCCGCCGGCAGTCCGAAGCGGATGTGAATCGCACGCGCCAGGCGATCGTCCAGGTCGCCGTAATCCGGCCCTATGGCGGCCTTCACCGGCGAGATCATGTCCCCGATCACGTATTCCGGCGCGTCGTGCAGTAGCGCGGCCAGACGCCATTGCGGTGCCGCGTCGGGGCACATCCGGCCATGCAGCGTCTCCACCAGCATCGAGTGTTCCGCCACGGAATAGGGGAAATCCCCCGCCGTCTGCCCGTTCCAGCGGGCCACGAAGGCAAGGCCGTGGGCGATGTCCTCGATTTCGATGTCCACCGGGGTCGGGTCGAGCAGGTCCAGGCGTCGACCGGACAGCATGCGTTGCCAGGCGCGGGGCGGCTTGGCCATCTCTCTGGGTCCTTTCGAAGGTTCGCCCGCGCCATAGCCTCGTGGCGCCGCCGGGCACAACCGGACGCTGCGCGGTCAATCCTGCAGTCCGCCCATCTCGCAGACGATCCGCCATTCCTCTTCGGTCACCGGCTGCACCGACAGGCGCGTGCTGTTCACCAGCACCATTTCGGAAAGGCGCGGATCCCCCTTGCATTGCTGAAGGGTGACGGGTCGGGAGAAGGGGCGCACCGCCTTGACGTCGACGCACTCCCACCGGTCGTCGTCGGTCGTGCTGTCGGGATGTGCCTCGGCGATGACCTCGACGATGCCGACCACCGCCTTGTCCTTCTGCGAGTGATAGAAGAACGCGCGGTCGCCGATCGCCATCTTCCGCATGTTGTTGCGGGCCTGGTAATTGCGAACGCCGTTCCACTCCTCGCCCGTGTCGCCCTTGGCGACCTGGTCGTCCCAGGACCAGTCCGAGGGTTCCGACTTCATCAGCCAGTACGCCATCAGCCGATCACCTGTTTCCATTCCATAACGGTGACCGACTCGAACAGGCCGGCCTTGGCATAGGGGTCGCCCTCGGCCCAGTTCCAGGCGGCCTCGATGTTGTGGACGTCCAGGATGATGAGCGATCCCACCATGTCGCCCGCGTCGTCCAGCAGCGGTCCGGCCCGTTCGACCACCCGCGTCGCGTCGATATAGGCAAGGTGCGCGGTGCGGGTTTCCTGGCGGACGGTCTGATGGTCGGGCTTGTCACGGGCGATGATGGCGGCGCGCATGTGGGTCCTGTCCTTATGATTTTCGCGGGCAAGTCTAGCCACGGGGATTGTGGGGGCAATGCCCGGTCAGGCTTTTGCGCCGCGCTTGCCGCCGCCCAGCATCGGGGCGCTGCCGTTGTCGAGGGGCCATCGCGGACGCGCCGCGAGGGTCATGTCGTCGACGAGGCCGATCTGCATCCGCTCGATTCCCGCCCAGGCGATCATCGCCGCGTTGTCGGTGCACAGCGCCAGTGGCGGCGCGACGAAGGCGGCGCCGGCCCACTGCGCCACCGCGTCCAGCGCGGCGCGGATCGAGCTGTTCGCCGCAACTCCGCCGGCCACGGCGAGCGCCGGATGCCTGGGGGCGAGGCAAAGGTACTCGGCCAGCGCGCGCCGAGTCTTTTCCGCCAGGACCTCCGTCACCGCCCTCTGGAATCCGGCGCACATGTCCGCGCGGTCGCGTTCGTAAAGACCGCCCTGCGCCGCGACCAGCGCGTCGCGCTCGCGCAGCAGGGCCGTCTTGAGCCCCGAAAAGGACATGTCGCTGCCGGGCCGGTCCAGCAGGGGCCGGGGGAACCGGAACCGTCCGGGGTCGCCCTCTGCCGCTGCCGCCTGGACCGACGGACCGCCCGGTTGCGGCAGGCCCAGAAGGCGTGCGGTCTTGTCGAAGGCCTCGCCGGGCGCGTCGTCGATCGTCCCGCCGAGCCGCCGGAAGCGGTCGGCGCCCTCGACGATCAGGAACTGGCAATGGCCGCCCGAGACGAGCAGCATCAGGTAGGGATAGGGCAGGTCGTCCGTCAGCCGCGGGGTCAGGGCGTGCCCCGCCAGGTGGTTCACCCCCACCAGCGGCAGCCCCGTCGCCGCGGCAAGACCCTTGGCGCACATGACGCCCGAGAGCACCCCGCCGATCAGCCCCGGCCCGGCCGTCACCGCGATGCCGTCCATTTGCCCCAGGGCAAGCCCTGCGCGATCCAGTGCCTCGGACACGCAATCGTCGAGTTTCTCGGCATGGGCACGGGCCGCGATTTCAGGCACGACGCCACCATAAGAGCCGTGCAGCGCGGTCTGCCCGATCACCACGCTCGACAGGATTTTCGGATCGCCCGTGGCGCGCACGACGGCGGCGGCCGTGTCGTCACAGCTGCTTTCGATGCCGAGAAGGGTCAGGGTGCGGGACATGGCGGCCGATTGCCTGCGGGATCGCCTGCCGCTACCAGAGGCCGCAGTCGCGCACAATCCTTGCCCGAGGAGGCCCCGTGGTGCCGGACGCTCCGCCCTGCCTGCTTCTGACCCGGCCAGAGCCGCAGAACCGCCTGTTCGGGCTTCGCTGCCGGCTGGCGGAGGCCTGGGTCGGGCCGATCCTGTTTTCGCCGATCCTGTCGATCCGCCACCTGTCCGCGCCATCCCTGTCGGGCCGGGTCCCCCTATTCACTTCGCAGAACGCGGTGCTTGCTCTTGGCCAGGGGAGCGGTCCGGCCTGGGCGGTGGGCGCACGGACGGCCGCCGTCGCCCGAACCGCAGGGTTCGACTGTCGCGCGGCCGAGGGCGACGTCACTGCGCTGGCGGACAGCCTGTTGGCCGACCGGCCGGATCGGCCCCTGGTGCATCTGCGGGGCAGACATGTCGCGGGCGACCTGGCCGGTTACCTGCGGGCCGCCGGCCTGACGGTGGACGAGGCCATCGTCTACGACCAGCAGACCGCCCCTCTGACCGACGCGGCGATACGGCGGCTCGGGCAGGGCGATCCGGTGGTCGCGCCCCTGTTTTCCCCGCGTTCGGCCCGTATTCTGGGGGCCCAGGTGCCTCGGGGCGCCGCAATCCGGGCCCTTGCGCTCAGCCCGGCGGTGGCCGAGGCATGGACCGCCCCGGCCGAGATCGTGGCCAGCCCGGACGCGGCGGGCATGATCGCGGCGATTTCGGCCTGTCGGGAGCGCGGCCTTGTTGGCAGTGGGCCGGGGGGCTAAGCTGCGCCGAAAGAACAGACATTGCGGGCTGACGGATAGCGGAGAGGGCTCAGTATCGTGGCGAAACCGAAGAAACCGACTTCCAGTGGCCGCACCGACGATCGGTCGTCCGACCTTACCTCCGACGACGCCGGCGTGAGCGGCACGACGGAGGACGCGATGCACGACACCGATCCGAACCGGCCGGACACGCTGGACGGCGGGTCGGCCTCGGTTGAACAGACCGACGGGGACGACACCGTGACCGGCGAACACGCCGCCTCGGACGAGCCGGGACACCCGCGCGAAGAGGCTACCGCATCGGGCACAAGCGCCACCGAGGCGACGCCCGAGGCCGACACGACGCCGTCGGACCCCGCCCGCGGTGGGCCAAACACGCCGACGCCGCCCCCCTCGTCCGGCAACGGCGAGGCGCGAATCGGCAAGGGGCCGGGCTTTGTCACGCTTCTCCTCGGCGGTCTGATCGCCGGCGTGATCGGCTATGGCTTTGCCTATTACACCGAATTCCGTCCCTTCGCCGTCTCCGACGAGGGCAACGATACCGTCGCTCGGCTCGAGGCGCAGGAAGGCCAGGTGGCGGAACTGAGCGGCGAGCTGGAGTCGCTCGGCTCACGCCTGGACGAACAGGCCTCGCAGACGACCGAGCTGTCGGGGAACGTTGAGCAGATACAGTCCGCCGTCTCTGAAATCCAGAACCAGGTTGCCGGGCTTGAACCGGCCGAGGGTGGCGTCCCGCAGGAAACGTTGGACGAACTGCGCGCGGCCGCCGACGAGGGCGTCGCCGGACTGGCGCAGCAACTTACCGAGATGTCCGAGCGGATGGACAGCCTCGAAGCCCAGGTCGAGGAGGCTGCGCAGAGCGGCGGGGGCACCGGTCAGGACCTGAGCGCCTACGAATCCCAGCTCGACGAGTTGCAGCAGCAGCTTGACGACCAGCGCGCACAGATCGCCGAGACCGAAGAGCAGGCCCAGCAGATGCAGCAGGAAGCCCAGGCGCAGACGCGGGCCGTAACCGCCCGCGCGGCGCTGACGCGCGTACAGGCCGCTGTCGAGGGCGGCGGGTCGTTCGACACGGCGCTGGCCGACCTGCAGAGCGCGACCGACGCGCAGGTACCGGCCGTCCTGCGCGATTCCGCGGGATCGGGACTTGCGACGCTCGGGCAGCTGCAGCGCCGCTTCCCCGACGCGGCGCGTGCCGCGCTCGACGCCTCGCTGCAGTCGACGGCGGGAGAAGGCGGCATGATGGACCGCGTGGGCAAGTTCCTTCAGGCGCAGACCGGCGCCCGGTCGATCGAGCCGCGTGAGGGCGACGGGCCCGACGCGGTGCTCAGCCGCGCCGGCGCGGCGGTCGACCAGGGCAACATCGAGGACGCTCTTTCGGAACTGGACTCGCTTCCGGACGCTGGGCGCGAGGCGATGTCCGAATGGATCGAGGCCGCACAGACCCGAGTCGAAGCCACGGCCGCCGTCGATGATCTCGCCGCGAACCTGAACACGAACTGAGGACGCCCTTCATGCTCTGGTCCCTTCTGAAGATCGTTCTCTTCGTCTGCGTGATCGCGGCGCTGGCGCTGGGCGCCGGCTACCTGATGGAGACGGATGGCCTGATCCGCATCGCCGTCGCCGGCTTCGAGCTGAACCTCGGGCCGCTCCAGGCGGCGATCTTTGCGCTGCTTCTGCTCTTCGCCGTCTGGCTGGTGCTGAAGCTGGTCAGTCTGCTTGTCGCGTTCGTGCGCTTCCTGAACGGTGACGACACGGCCCTGAGCCGGTACTTTTCCCGCAACCGTGAGCGCAAGGGTTTCCGCGCGCTGGCCGACGGGATGCTGGCGCTCGCCTCGGGCGAGGGGCGCGAGGCGCTGCATCAGGCCGCCAAGGCCGAGAGGTATCTGCACCGCCCCGAGCTGACGAACCTGATCCGCGCCCAGGCCGCCGAGATGGTCGGCGACCGGCACAAGGCGGGTGTCGTCTACAAGCAGCTTCTGGAGGATGACCGCACGCGCTTCGTCGGCGTCCGCGGTCTGATGAAACAGAAGCTCGAGGATGGCGACACCGATACCGCGTTGAAGCTGGCCGAGAAGGCCTTCGCGCTGAAGCCGCAGCATACAGAGACACAGGATATCCTGCTCCGCCTGCAGGCGAACGGCCACGATTGGAGCGGCGCGCGCAAGACGCTGTCGGCCAAGGCGCGCTCGGGCGGCCTGCCGCGCGACGTGCACCGCCGCCGCGATGCCGTCCTCGCCCTGAGCGAGGCGCGCGACGTGTTCGAGGAAGGCAAGTCGATCGAAGCCCGCGAATCCGCGATCGAGGCGAACCGCCTGTCGCCCGACCTGATCCCGGCGGCGACCATGGCGGCGCGGCACTATATCCGCAACGACCAGCCGCGCTACGCCACCCGCGTCCTGAAGAAGGCGTGGCAGGTGCAGCCGCATCCCGATCTCGCGACCGCCTTCGGCGAGATCAAGCCGGACGAGACGCCCGCGCAGCGCCTGTCGCGGTTCCGCACCCTGACCAAGATCAACCCCGATCACACCGAGACCAAGCTGCTGCTGGCCGAGCTGCACATCGCCGCCGAGGAATTCCCCCAGGCCCGCCGGGCGCTGGGCGATCTGGCGACGACGCATCCGACCTCGCGGTCGCTCACGATCATGGCGGCCATCGCCAAGGGTGAGGGCGCGGACGAGGCGATCGTGCGCGGCTGGCTGGCGCGGGCGCTGACCGCGTCGCGCGGGCCGCAATGGGTCTGCGACAAGTGCCAGAACATCCACGGCTCGTGGCAGCCGACCTGCTCCAATTGCGGGGCGTTCGACACGCTCGCCTGGAAAGTGCCGACGACGGGCGATGTGGTCATGTCGGCGGGGGCTGCCGAGATGCTGCCGATGATCGTCGGCCGCGTGTCCGAGCCCGATCCCCGGCCGGTTCCGACCGAGGCCGACGCGACACCGCAGGAGCCCGCCGAGGGCGAGGCGCCGGCCACCGCGCCGGGCGTCCCACCGAACGTCCCCGAGGCCGAAATCGTGGGCGACGGCGCGGCCGAGACGAATGAGGAAAAAAAGACCTCGAAACCTGAAAATTAGGACTGTCGGTCCGCCTGAAACCTTGGTATCAGGCGCGCCGGTAGGCCGGTGTAGCTCAGCAGGTAGAGCACGTCATTCGTAATGATGGGGTCGTAGGTTCGAGTCCTATCACCGGCACCACCACTTTGCGCAGGACCGTTTGCCTCGGCATTGCGCCGGTCGACGTCGCCGGAGCTGGTGGGTTTCTCGATTCAGAACATGGCAGAGAAGTCGTCGGCCCCGCCCGGGCCTGAGGCTTTCGCCTTGGATCCGGACGGGGGCTTCCGTGAGTGGTGGAAGACAAGCACAGCTTATCGGGGGTTACCTGTGAGTAAACCACAAAGTTTCGGCGAGGAATCGCTCAGGGCGAGTCGATGTCCGGGCTCGGAACGCTGCACTGCTGCACGACTTGAGGCGTAAACAATGCAGTTAGCCAATAAGTTGAATCGCAAGGAAATCAGCCTCTTGAGAATGAGGCAACTTTTAGGCGCTTGACCGAATCGCGACTGGAAGGCCTACTCATTTACGCGGCGTAATTTCGCCGCCGGGACCGTGAGTGGATACCGAAGACAAGTTATGTAGACAAAATTTTTCTATACCTACGAGGTGGCTGCCCCAATGGGGCAGCCACTATTTCTTTCAGGCCAGCCGTTTTCGACGTGCCGCGCGACGAAACGATCCGGTATCAGCCGCCACTTCCCGAGCCGCCGGGCGACCGCGGAAGATCGGTCAGATCCAGCGGACCGGTGCGGGGCGGATGGGCCGGGAAGGTCGAGCGTGACAGGATCGTCCCCTTTGCGTCGACAATCAGCCGCAACGCCCGGCCGCCGGAAAAGAACGTCAGCCGCCAGCGCCCCTCATCCTCGTCCACGCCCTTTTCGCACCGGCTGGTGATCCGACCCGAGCGCATCTTTTCGGGGACCGCCTCGGGTTCGATGCCGAACGCGTCTCCGACGACCTCGGCGTCCACGACGAAGCCATCGGTATCGAAGGTCACTGTGCTCATGGGGTCTCCGGTGTCAGGCCGCCGTGGAAGAATTGGTAACAGAGATACCTATTACTAATCAGCGGCCCGAGGTTCAAGACAGGGAGCGCCGCCGGTTCGAACCGTCTCTTGGCCATCACACCACGAGATGTGGTGAAATATTCGCGCCATACGAGAAGATTACTGGATGTGTACGCGTTATGCGCTATAAAGCTTTTCAGTCTGTAATCTTTCGCGATGCAGACGGAGACGCGCCGGTCGTCAACCGACACCACTCCCGGCGCGTCTTTGTCGGTGTCCAAACGGCAGTTCAGACGTCGTAATAGTCGCGGTACCACGCAACGAACCGGCGAACGCCCTCGTCCAACGGCGTGTCGGGCAGCTCCCCCACCAGCGATTCCAGCAGATCGGCCGAGGCCCAGGTTGCGGGGACGTCGCCCGGTTGCATGTCCATGAAGTTCCGCCGGGCCTCGCGACCGGTGGCGCGTTCTATTGCGGCGACGAAATCCATCAGGCGCGTGGGCGCGGAATGGCCGATATTGACGATGCGGAAGGGCGCCACGGGGCTCAGGCTGTCGCCCTCGGGCGGCGGGCCGTCGGGGCGTTCGGGCACGGCGTCGGCAAGGCGGACGATGCCTTCGACCAGATCGTCGACATAGGTGAAGTCGCGCGACATGTCGCCGTGATTGTAGATGTCGATCGGCGCGTCCTCGAGAATGGCACGCGTGAACTTGAACAGCGCCATGTCCGGCCGCCCCCAGGGCCCATACACGGTGAAGAACCGGAACATCGTCGTGGGCAGACCGTAGAGATGGGCATATGAATGGGCCATCGCCTCGGTCGCCTTCTTCGTCGCGGCGTAGAACGACATCTGCGTGTCGGCCTTGGCCGTCTCGGCATAGGGCATCTCGGAATTGGCGCCATAGACCGACGAGGTCGAGGCAAGCAGCATGTGCGGCACGGGATGCGCGCGGACAGCCTCGAGCAGCTCGAACGTGCCCACGACGTTCGCTTCGACATACGAGCGCGGGTGTTCGATCGAATAGCGCACGCCCGCCTGTGCGGCGAGATGCACCACCAGGTCCGGCCGCTCGGCCATCTGCTCCATCAGCAGTCCGGGCGTCTCGATCCGGTCTTCGACGGGGCGGAAGCCGGGCGATTGCGACAGCATGGCGTGGCGCCGCCGCTTGAGCGACACATCGTAGTAGTCGGTGATCGCGTCGATCCCGGTGACCGTCCAGCCATCGGCCAGAAGGCGCGCCGCCAGGTGGTATCCGATGAACCCGGCAGAGCCGGTGACGAGCGCATGCGGCATGGATCAGCCTCTTTCCCATTCCCGGCCTTGCAGAGACCGGTCCGTTTCCGGATATGTCGCGGAGCTTGAATGTTCAACGGCCGGTGCACGCGGCCGCACGGCAAGGAAAGACCCGACCCATGAGCACGACCATTCTGGTGACCGGCGGCGCTGGCTACATCGGTTCCCATGCCTGCAAGGTTCTGGCACGCGCCGGCTACACCCCCGTGACCTACGACAGCCTGACGACCGGATGGCGCGACGCGGTCACGTTCGGGCCGTTCGAGGAAGGCGACCTTCTGGATCGCGAGCGTCTCGACCAGGTGTTCGCCGCATATCGTCCGGCGGCCGTCATGCACTTTGCAGCGCTCAGCCAGGTCGGCGAGAGCATGACCGATCCCGGAACCTACTGGCGCAACAACGTCGCCGGATCGCTGACGCTGATCGAGGCGGCGGTCGCCGCGGGGTGCCTCAACTTCGTCTTCTCCTCGACCTGCGCCACCTATGGCGACCAGGACGGCGTTGTGCTGGACGAGGGCTGCGCGCAGTATCCGCTCAACGCCTACGGCGCGTCGAAGCGCGCCATCGAGGACATGCTCGAGAACTTCGAGGCCAGCCACGGTCTGCGCCACGTCATCTTCCGCTATTTCAACGTGGCGGGGGCCGATCCGGACGGCGAAGTCGGCGAATTCCACCGCCCCGAGACGCACCTGATCCCGCTGATGCTGGACGCGGTCGACGGCAAGCGGGATGCGCTGACGATCTTCGGCACCGACTACGACACGCCGGATGGCACGTGCGTGCGCGATTATGTGCACGTCATGGACCTGGTCGATGCCCATGTCCTCGGGCTGAAATGGCTGCAGGACGACAAGGGGAGCCGGGTGTTCAACCTCGGCACCGGGACCGGCTTTACCGTGCGCGAGGTGGTGAACAGCTCGGCCGCAGTGACCAACCGCGAGGTGCCCATCATCGAGGGGGACCGCCGGCCCGGCGACTGCGTGGCGCTGGTGTCTGGCAGCACGCGCGCCGGGCAGGAGCTTGGCTGGCAGCCTGCCCGGTCGACGCTCGATGCGATGATCACCGATGCCTGGCGGTGGCACCAGACCGGCAACTACGAGCGTTAGGAGCCCGACGAGCTCATCGGCACACGCCCGACGCTGTCATAGGCGAGGAAGCCGGCCTGCTCGGCGTCCTTCGCCGTGTAGATGTTGCGCAGGTCGGCCATCCGCGGTGTCCGCATCGTGTCCTTCAGGCGGCCGAGGTCGAGCGCCCGGAACTGGTTCCATTCGGTCAGCACCACGATCAGGTCGGCCTGTTCCGCGGCCTCGTAGGGATCCTCGCACCAGGTGACGCCGGGCAGCAGATGCTCGCCCTCGCGCTTGCCCTGGGGATCGACGACCCGCACCTTGGCGCCGCCGCCGACCATCGCGGGCACCACCGTCAGGCTGGGCGCGTCGCGCATGTCGTCGGTGTTCGGCTTGAAGGTCACGCCCAGCACGGCGACGGTCTTGCCGTTGAAGCTGCCGTCGCAGAGGTCGACCAGCTTCTCGACCATCCGGCGCTTGGTCTCGTCGTTGACCTTGATGACGGCCTCGGTGATCTGCATCGGCACGCCGAATTCCTGCCCGGTCCGCGCCAGGGCGCGGGTGTCCTTGGGAAAGCACGACCCCCCATAGCCGGGGCCCGCGTGCAGGAACTTGTTGCCGATCCGCCCGTCCAGGCCGATCCCCTTCGAGACTTCCTTCACGTCGGCGCCGACGCGTTCGCACAGGGCGGCGATCTCGTTCACGAATGTGATCTTGGCGGCGAGGAAGGCGTTCGCCGCATACTTGATCATCTCGGCCGATTCGAGGTCGGTGGTGACGATCGGGAAATCGCGCAGGAAAAGCGGGCGATAGACCTCGGACATCACCGTGCCGGCCCGCTCGCTTTCCACGCCGACGACCACGCGGTCGGGGCGCATGAAGTCGTCGATCGCCGCGCCCTCGCGCAGGAATTCCGGGTTCGAGGCGACGTCGAAATCGAGGTCGGGATTCGCCGCCGCGATTGTCTCGCGCACCTTGCGGTTGGTCCCGACCGGAACCGTCGATTTGGTGACGACGACGATATAATCCGACGCCAGCCGCGCGATTTCCTCGGCCGCTGCCATTACATAGGATAGGTCGGCGTGCCCGTCGCCGCGGCGGGTCGGGGTGCCGACGGCGATGAACACCGCGTCCGCCCCGTCGAGCGCCTTCTCGAGCGAGCCGGTGAATCGCAGGCGGCCGGCCTCGACGTTCTTGTTCATCAGGTCGTCGAGCCCCGGCTCGTAGATCGGCACCTCGCCGTTTTCGAGCCGGGTGATCTTGTTCGGATCCTTGTCGACGCAGACGACGTCGTGTCCGAAGTCCGAGAAGCAGACACCGGAGACAAGACCCACATAGCCTGTCCCGATCATCGCGATACGCATGTTGAAATCCCTTTGCTGCCCGCGCCTTCATGCGCACCAACGGAAAATGCCGCAAGTGCGAAGGGGTCGGGACATGGCCTTGCGGGCATGAAAGTGCCGTCCCGCCCCCGTTGAGTGAGCATTAGCCCGGCCTGCCCGTTCCGACGGCGGCGCGCAATTGGTCCAGTCCGCGCGACAGCAGGGCATGGGCCGAATCCCGGTCCCGCGCCTCGACGTACAGGCGCAATTCGGGCGCGTTGCCGGAAGGGCGGACATGCACGACGCGGTCGTCGGTCAGCGACATGCGCACACCGTCGGTCAGGTCCACACTGGCCTCGGACGCGTCCAGACCGTCAAGGAATGTGGCGCGCTCGGAAGGCGAGGAGCGGAAGCGTTCGACCAGCGCCCGCGAGTGCTCCACAGGAACCTCCTGCAGACGGTCGGCCAGGGTGACAACCGGCGGCTCGACCGCGACGCGCAGAGAGACCGGGCCCGAGCCTGCCGCGATCAGGCACATGAGGATCGGAAGCACGCTGTCGCGGGTCGGAAGCGCGTCCAGAGGGCCGGCCGGCCCCTGCGCCTCGTAGCCCAGAAGGAAGCCGCCATTCGCCTCGTATCCCACGACCCGTCCGCCGGCCTCTTCCATCGCCGCGATGACATAGGGCGAGCCGATCCGCGTCCGGATCACCTGCTCGAACCCCTTGTCCGTCACGCCGCTGTTTGACGAGATCGGCGTCACCACCGTCTCGGCGCCCAGCATTTTCGCGGTGATCTGGCCCAGGACGTCGCCGGGCACGACCGCCCCGCTTTCGTCGCCCAGAAGCGGGCGGTCGGAATCGCCGTCGGTCGAGACGATCGCGTCCAGTCCGAGTTCCGCGGCCCATTCGGACAGCGCCTGCCGGACCTCGGGCGCCACGGCTTCGGTGTCGACGGGGATGAACGTGTCCGAGCGCCCCAGTTCGGTCACCTCGGCGCCGAGGGCGCGCAGGATCTCGGCAAGGTGATCCCGGCCGACCGCACTGTGGGAATAGAGCCCGATGCGCTTGCCGCTCAGCGCCTCGGCACCGCAGGCGGATACGTAGCGCGAGACGAAACGCGCGCCCGCCTGGTCGTCACGCTCGACATCGTCGTCGTGTTCGGCGGCGGGGCGCACGCTGTCCAGCGCCGCGAGAATCGCCGCTTCGTCCTCTTTCGTGATCTCGCCGCCACGGGCGTAGAACTTCAGCCCGTTCCGGTCCGCCGGAATGTGGCTGCCGGTGACCATCACCGCGCCGCCGCCGTGTTGCCGCGCGGCCAGCGCCAGCGCGGGGGTCGGTATCTCGCCGCAATCGATCACGCGCAGGCCGGCGGACCGGGCTGCGCGGGCCACGGCCGTCGCGATCTCGGGCGACGAGGGCCGCAGGTCGCGCCCCACGCACAGCACCCCGCCGGTATCGCAGGCGTCGGCGAAGGCGCGGACATGGTCCGCGACCAGGTCGTCGGTCAGTTCGGTGACAAGGCCGCGCAGGCCGCTGGTGCCGAATTTCGGTGCCATCCCGTGCCCCCGCTCAGCCCTTGGCACCCTGGCCACGGGCATAGACGTCCTCGTAGCGCATGATGTCGTCCTCGCCGAGATAGACGCCGGTCTGCACCTCGATCAGCACCATCGGCACCTTGCCCGGGTTCTCCATCCGGTGCACCGCGCCGAGCGGGACGTAGATCGACTCGTTCTCGGTCACCAGCTTGACCTCGTCGTTCACCGTCACGCGGGCCGTGCCCGACACGACGATCCAGTGCTCCGAGCGGTGAACGTGGCTCTGCAGGCTCAGCGCCGCGCCCGGCTTGACGACGATGCGCTTCACCTGGAAGCGGTCGGACAGGGCCAGCGTCTCGAAATGGCCCCAGGGCCTGTGATCCATGGCGAAGGCCGTGGCCTGCCGGGCCTCTTTCGCCTTGAGGGCGTCGACGGCCTTTTTCACATCCTGCGCGCGCGACTTGTGGGCCACCAGCACGGCGTCGGGCATCGCGACGGCGATCATGTCCTTCAGCCCCATTCCGACGAGCTCCAGCCCCTCGTCCTCGGACCGCAGCAGGCTGCCCTTGCAGTCGATGGCGGTGACCGGACCGAACGCGGCGTTGTCGTTCTCGTCGGTCTCGCTTTCGCGGTGCACGGCCTCCCAGCTGCCGAGGTCGGACCACTCGGACGCGTAGGGGACGACGCTCAGGTTGTCCGCCCGCTCCATGACGGCGTAGTCGATCGAGATGTCCTCGGCCCCGGCCCACGGCTCTGGCGCGAGGCGGCAGAAGCCGAGATCGGTGTGCGACTGATCCACCGCGGCGCGGACCGGCGCCAGAAGGCCGGGCGCGTGGGTCTCGAACGCGGCGATGATGTCCCGCGCGGCGAACAGGAAGATCCCCGCGTTCCAGAGATAGCTGCCATCGGCCAGCATCTTCTTCGCGTCGCCGCTGTCGGGCTTTTCGACGAACCGCTCCAGCGGGATGACCGCGCCACTGCCATCGGGCTTCGACGCCAGTTCGAGATAGCCGTAGCCCGTCTCGGGCCGGTCGGGTGTGATGCCGAAAGTGACGAGGTTGCCGGCCTTCACCGCCGGGACGCCATGGGCCACCGCCTCGCGGAAGGCGTGGGCGTCGGGGATCACGTGGTCGGACGGCAGCACGAGGAGCACCGCGTCGGGATCGTCCTGTTGCGCGCGCAGCGCGGCGGCCAGGATGGCGGGCGCGGTGTTGCGGCCCTCGGGCTCGATCAGGACGGGGCCGGGGTCGATGCCGACCTCTATCAGCTGCTCCGTCACCACGAAGCGGAAATCGGAATGGGTCAGCACCATCGGCCGGCCGAAGGTCACGTCGGGAGTGGCGCCCGAAACGCGGCGGGCGCTGGCCTGGAACAGGCTTTCCTCGCCGACGAGCTTGGTGAACTGCTTGGGATAGGACTTGCGGGACAGGGGCCACAGCCGTGTGCCCGAACCGCCGGAAAGAATAACGGGCTGGATCGTCGTCATGGAAAAGGCTCTCTTCAAAGACGGAAGCGAAGATGGTCTGCACTCCGCCTAGCTACGCTACACCGATGTCGCAATCGCTGATAGCTGCCGCGCTTGAAGATGTTGCGCGCGATCACCGGACGATGCGCCCGGTGATCGCGTCTGGCGCTAGTGGTTGTCGCGCGGCAGATCGCTGGCCACGCGCTTGTAGGCGGTGGCGAGTTCCAGACACCCGCCGTCGGCCAGCTGACCCACATGGGTGCGGTAGATCTCCTGCCACGGGGTCTGGTTGTGAAGCTCGGGCTTCGTCCAGCTTTCGCGCCGGGCCTGCCATTCGGCGTCCTTCACCAGCGCGTCCATCCGCGAGTCGTTCAGGTCCAGCCGGACGCGGTCGCCCGTCTGCAACAGCGCCAGCCCTCCGCCCACGACCGCCTCGGGCGAGGCGTTCAGGATCGAGGGGCTTTCCGACGTGCCGGATTGCCGGCCGTCCCCGACGGTCGGCAGGTGGCTCACCCCCTGCCGGATCACCGCGTCCGGCGGCTGCATGTTCACCACCTCGGCCGACCCCGGATAGCCGACGCAGCCCACGTTGCGGATGAACAGGATCGTCCGTTCGTCGATGCCCAGCTCGGGGTCGTTGATCCGGTCGTGGTAGTCCTCGGGGCCTTCGAAGACGACGGCCGTCGCCTCGTAGACGTTCTCGCGCCCAGGCTCGGACAGGAAGCGCTGGCGGAACTCGTCCGAGATCACCGAGGTCTTCATCAGCGCGCTGTCGAACAGGTTGCCCGACATCACGAGAAAGCCCGCGTTCTCGCGCATCGGGTCGGTGACGGTGCGGATGACGCCGGTATCGACGCTTTCGCGACCCTCCAGCGTCTCGCCCATCGTGCGGCCCGAGGCGGTGATCGGCGCCGTGTGAAGCCGCCCGGCCTTCGCCAGTTCGCCCATCACCGCCGGGACGCCGCCGGCGCGGAAGAAGCTTTCGCCCAGGTATTCGCCCGCTGGCTGCATGTTCAGCAGCAGCGGCACGTCGAAGCCGACCGTCTGCCAGTCGGTGACCTGCAGCGGCACGCCGGCATGGCGGGCGACGGCCTGAAGGTGCGGCGGCGCGTTGGTCGACCCGCCGATGGCCGAGTTGACGACGATCGCGTTCTCGAAAGCCTCGCGGGTCAGGATGTCGGACGGCTTGAGATCCTCGTGGACCATTCCGACGATCCGCTTGCCCGTCTCATAGGCCATCGCCATCCGCTCGCGGAACGGGGCGGGGATCGCCGAGCTGCCGGGCAGGGTCATGCCCAGGGCTTCGGCCATGGCGTTCATCGTGCTCGCCGTGCCCATGGTGTTGCAGTGGCCGAGGCTCGGCGCCGAGGCGCAGACGCGGCTGATGAACTCGTCATAGTCGATCTTGCCCTCGGCCAGCAGGCGGCGGCTTTCCCACACGATGGTGCCCGAGCCGGCGCGCTTGCCCTTCCACCAGCCGTCCAGCATCGGCCCGCCGTTCAGCGCGATGGCCGGGATGTCGACCGTGGCGGCGCCCATCAGCATCGCGGGCGTGGTCTTGTCGCATCCGGTGGTCAGCACCACCCCGTCGATCGGATAGCCGTGCAGCACCTCGACGAGGCTGAGATAGGCGAGGTTCCGGTCCAGCGCGGCGGTCGGGCGCTTGCCCGTCTCCTGGATCGGGTGAACCGGGAATTCCATCGGCACGCCGCCCGCGTCGCGGATGCCGGCCTTGATCCGGTCCATGAGAAAGACGTGGATCTTGTTGCACGGCGCCAAGTCGCTGCCGGTGTTGGCGATGCCGATGACGGGGCGTTCGCTCTGCAACTCGTCGCGGGTGTATTCCTGGTTCTGATACCGTTCGAGGTAGAGGGCCGTCATCCCGGGATTGTTGGGATTGTCGAACCATTCCTGCGAGCGGAACTTGCGTTTGGCGCGGGTGTCGCTCATCGGCGAAGGTCCTTCTCTCGGGTGCTTGAGGCAGGATCCCCGTTTGGTATACCAGATTCAAGGGCGATCTGACGTCCGGCTGCCGGAAGGGAAGAGAGATGCTGCCATCAGGCGACGAGAGCGCGCGGGCCACGCTGGTCGGCCGTGCCTGGCGACCGGGCCACGGGCCCGCGTTGATCACCGTGCGCGACGGCGTGCTGTTCGACATCACGTCGCGCGCGGCGCCGACGATGCGCGACCTCCTCGAACTGGACGATCCGGCGGGCCATGTCCGCGCGGCCGAAGGGGTGCGTCTCGGCACGCTCGACGACCTCGGCAGACCGAACGCGGACAGCCTGCATTTGCTTGCCCCCTGCGACCTGCAGGCGATCAAGGCCAGCGGCGTGACCTTCGCGGAATCCATGGTCGAGCGCGTGATCGAAGAGCGTGCGGCCGGCGATCCCGACAAGGCCGCGGACATCCGCGCCCGCGTCACCGGGGTGATCGGGGATTCGCTGTCGGGCATCGTCCCCGGCTCGGAGAAGGCGATGCAGGTCAAGGAGGTGCTGCAGAACGAGGGGCTCTGGTCGCAGTATCTCGAGGTCGGGATCGGACCGGACGCCGAGATCTTCACCAAGTGTCAGCCGATGGCGTCGGTCGGCAGCGGGGCCGACATCGGCGTGCACCCGGTCTCCAAGTGGAACAACCCCGAGCCCGAGATCGTGCTGGCCGTCGACAGCCGGGGCGGTATCCGCGGTGCCAGCCTGGGCAACGACGTGAACCTGCGCGACGTCGAGGGGCGGTCGGCCCTGTTGCTGGGCAAGGCGAAGGACAACAACGCCTCCTGCGCGATCGGCCCGTTCCTGCGACTGTTCGACGACGGCTATACGCTGGACGACGTGCGGCAGGCCGAGCTGACCCTGCGGGTCGAGGGCGAGGACGGCTTCACGCTGGACGGAGCGTCGTCGATGGCGAAGATTAGCCGCAAACCCGAGGCACTGGTGAGCCAGATGATCGGTCCGCATCACCAGTATCCCGACGGCGCGATGCTGTTCCTGGGGACGCTGTTCGCACCGGTTCAGGACCGCGACGCGCCGGGGCAGGGGTTCACGCACAAAACCGGTGACTTGGTCTCGATCTCCGAGCCGCGTCTCGGCACATTGCGCAACACGGTCCGGCTGTCGACCGAGTGTCCCGAATGGACCTTCGGCACCGGATCGCTCATGCGCAATCTCGCGGAAAGGAGCCTATTGTGACGCGATCACTTCTCACCGTCGGCGAATGCATGGTCGAGGTCGCCCCGGCCGAGGGCGATCTCTTCCGCGTGGGTTATGCCGGGGACACGCTGAACACCGCGTGGTATGCGCGCCGTCTCCTTGGGGACGACTGGGACGTGTCATTCGCCACCAAGGTCGGGACCGATGCGGTATCGGATCGGATGGTCGCGTTCTTTGGCGAGGTGGGCATCGGCACCGATGCGGTGGCCCGTCACGACAGCCGCGGCGTCGGGCTGTACATGATCCAGTTGCAGGACGGCGAGCGCAGCTTTTCCTATTGGCGCGACACCTCGGCCGCGCGGACGCTGGGCGACGATCCCGCGTGGCTGGATCGCGTGTTCGAGGGGCGCGACCTGATCCTGTTCTCGGGCATCACCCTGGCCATCCTGTCGGAAAAGGGCCGCGGCGCCCTATGCGCCGCGCTCGCCCGTGCCCGCGCCGCTGGCAGCCGGATCGCCTTCGACACCAACCTGCGCCCGCGTCTCTGGTCTGGCCCGGACGAGATGAAGTCCGCCACGGCCGAGGGCGCCGCGGTCTCGGACATCGTGCTGCCCTCTTTCGACGAAGAGACCGGACTGCACGGCGACGGCACGCCGGACGACACGATCGCGCGCTACCGTCAGGCGGGGGCGTCCTGCGTCGTGGTCAAGAACGGCACGGGCACGCTGCATGCGTGGGAGGCGTCCGAGGGGACGCTGACACTGGACCCGGTGCCTGCGCCCAAGGTCGTGGACACCACGGCAGCCGGCGATTCCTTCAACGCGGGGTTCCTGTGTCCGTTGATGCAGGGCGCATCACTGAAGGCGGCGGCGGAAACGGCGATGGACCTGTCGGCCCGCGTCGTCCAGGGCCGTGGCGCCCTTGTCGATGTCTGGAGCGAGGCCGGGTGAGGCGCGGACGCCTCACCCGTTTCCGTTACTCTGCCAGATCGCCCGGCAGCAGCGCGTCGGGCATGTTCTGATAGCAGACGGGCCGCAGGAAGCGGCGGATCGCCATCGTGCCGACCGAGGTGTGACCGAAGTTGGTCGAGGCCGGGTAGGGCCCGCCGTGCACCATCGCGTCGCTCACTTCCACGCCGGTCGGAAAGCCGTTGGCCAGGATACGCCCGGCCTTCCGCTCGAGCACCGGCATCAGGCGCTGACCCGTGTCCTTGTCGCCGTCATCCATGTGCAGGGTGCAGGTCAGCTGGCCGCGCATCGATTTCGCGACGGCTTCCATCTCGTCCACGTCCGCGACCCGGACCGCTAGGCCGAGGGGGCCGAACACCTCTTCTCCCAGCGTCTCGTTGCCGAGCCACGCCTTGCCCGTCGTCTCGTAGAGATAGGGGCTGGCGCTGCGCTGTCCGCAATCGGTGGCCAGCAACTCGCGCACGCCGTCAGTCGAGGCGATGCGCGACTGGCCGCTCTGGTAGGCGCTGGCGATGCCTTCCGTCAGCATCGTCTGCGCGCCGCTCTCCTTCAGTGCCGCGGTCGCCGCGTCGACGAAGGCGTCCGCCTCGGAGTCGAGCACGATGGCGATGCCGGGATTTGTGCAGAACTGACCCGCGCCGATCGTCAGCGAACCGGCCCAGGACTTGCCGATCTCGGCGCCGCGGGCCTTGGTGGCCTCGGGCAGCAGGAACATCGGGTTGACGCTGCCCAGCTCGCCGAAGAACGGGATCGGCTCTTCGCGCTGGGCGCACAGATCGTACAGCGCGCGGCCGCCCTTGAGCGAGCCGGTAAAGCCGACGGCCTTGATCAGCGGATGCTGCACCAGCGCCTTGCCCACGTCGAGAGAGCCGCCCTGCACGAGGCTGAACGTGCCGGCAGGCATGCCGCAGCTCTGGATCGCGGCGTGGATTGCCTCGGCGACGATCTCCGCGGTGCCGGGATGCGCGTCGTGGCCCTTGCAAACGACAGGGCAGCCGGCGGCCAGCGCCGACGCGGTGTCGCCGCCCGCGGTCGAGAAGGCCAGCGGGAAGTTCGACGCGCCGAACACGGCGACGGGGCCGATCGGACGCTGCACCATCTTCAGGTCGGGGCGCGGTGCCGGTTCGCGGTCGGGCAGCGCCTCGTCATGGCGACGGTCGAGATAGGCGCCGTCGCGGATATGCCTGGCGAACATGCGCAGCTGCCCGGTGGTGCGGCCGCGCTCGCCGTTCAGGCGCCCTTCGGGCAGGCCCGACTCGGCGGTGCCGATGGCGGTGATCTTGTCGCCGCGCGCTTCGATCTCGTCGGCGATCGCGTCGAGAAAGGCGGCGCGTTGTTCGCGGGTCGAATAGCCATAGCTCCAGAACGCCTCTTCCGCCGCCTTCGCGGCCCGGTCGATCAGCTCGGGCGTGCCGTTGGAGAACTCGTGCGCCGAGCCCGCGACCGGGGCGGACGAAAAGGTGCCGCCGCCGCTGACCCATTCGCCGGCGATCAGGTGTTTGCCGTGGGGAGTGAAAGTCTCGTCGAGCATGCTGTTGCTCCTTGTCTCGGGACGGGGACGCGACGAACGGGACGCGCCCCACTGGTATACCATTTTCCAAGTATTCCGCGTTGCCAGAGTCTGCAACCGGCGCACGGCAAACGCGTCGCCCGACCGAATGATCCGCACCGCCCGCGAATTTCGCTGTGCACCGTCGATTGACACGCGGGGGTGAGCGTGGATGCTCGGGCCGATCCCGTCCGGGCCGTCACCGTCAAGGAGCCTAGCCATGAAGATCGCCGAGCCGCTCGGCCGTCTCGGCACGGAAAGCGCCTTCGAGGTGCTGGCCCGTGCCGCCGCCCTGTCGAACGAGGGACGGGACATCATCAATCTCGGCATCGGCCAGCCGGATTTCCGCACGCCCGAGC
Source organism: Tranquillimonas rosea (assembly GCF_900111315.1). Lineage (GTDB taxonomy): Bacteria > Pseudomonadota > Alphaproteobacteria > Rhodobacterales > Rhodobacteraceae > Tranquillimonas > Tranquillimonas rosea. The sequence goes on along the minus strand of NZ_FOGU01000005.1, from coordinate 188,516 downwards.
ACATCGTCGAGGCCGGCGTCCGCGCGCTTCGCGACGGGCACCACGGCTATACGCCGGCCAACGGCATCCCGCCCCTGCGAGAGGCGGTCGCCGCGGATCTCGAGCGGCGCCACGGCACCGCGGTCGATCCCGGCCAGGTCATCGTGCAGCCCGGCGGCAAGCCGACGATGTTCTATGCCGCGCTGGCCTTTGGCGGCCCCGGCGCCGAGATCCTGTATCCCGATCCCGGCTTTCCGATCTACCGGTCGGTGATCGAGTTCTCTGGCGCGAAAGCGGTGCCGGTGCCGCTGACGGCCGAGACCGGGTTCGCCTTCGACGCCGACACTGTCCTGTCCCGGATTACGCCGGCCACGAGCCTGATCATCCTCAACTCGCCGGCGAATCCGACCGGGGCGGTGACGCCGAAAGAGCAGATCGACCGGCTGGTCGAGGGGCTGGCCGCGCATCCAGACGTGGCTATCCTGTCGGACGAGATCTATTCCCGCATGCTCTATGGCGGACAGGCGCACGCCAGCCTGCTGTCCTATCCCGAGATCCGCCACCGGCTGATCCTGCTCGACGGCTGGTCCAAGACCTATGCCATGACCGGCTGGCGGCTGGGATATGCCGTGTGGCCCGCGCCACTGGTCGAACCGATCACGCGGCTCTGCATCAACGACCATTCCTGCGTGAACGCCGCCGCGCAGCACGCCGGCCTCGCCGCGCTGGAGGGGCCGCAGGACGCGGTCGCGGACATGGTGGCCGAGTTCGACCGCCGGCGCCGCGCCGTCGTGCCCATGCTCGACGCGCTGCCGGGCGTCACCTGCGGCGATCCCGGCGGGGCGTTCTATGCCTTCGCCGATATCTCGGGCACGAGGCTGACCGCTCGCGAGGCGCAGGACCTGTTTCTCGAAGAGGCCGGGGTCGCCACCATCGCCGGCACCAGTTTCGGCGCGGGCGGCGAGGGGTATCTGCGGGTGTCCTACGCCGCCGCGCTCGACCGCATAGAAGAGGCGATGGAGCGCCTCGCCACCTGCCTGAAGGAGAGAAAGACATGAGCGAGGTTCTGGCCATAGGTGAGTACCAGCCCTGGGACGAGACGGCCTTTGCCGAAGAGTTCGGCGCCGCCCTGCTGCAAGACCTCGCCGCGCTCACGTCGATGCCCGTGTCCGAGCGCAACCGCGTCCGGGTGGTCGCCCACAAGGGACACGCCAGGTTCGACGGCGCGACGATGGACCTGTTGCCGCAACTGGGCCTGATCGCCAATTTCGGCGTCGGCTACGACGCGATCGACGTGGCCGCGGCGCAGGAGCGGAACATCGCTGTGACCAACACGCCCGACGTGCTGACCGACGACGTGGCCGACCTTGCCGCCGTCATGCTGGTGGCGCAGGCGCGGCAGCTCGTGCAGGGGTCCGATTGGGTGCGCTCGGGCAACTGGGGGGCGCAGGGCCCGATGCCGCTGAACCGGACCGTGCGCGGCCGCAAGGTGGGGATTGTCGGGCTGGGGCGCATCGGCCATGCCATCGCGCAGCGGCTCGCCGCCTTCGGGATGGAGATCCACTACCACTCGCGCTCGGAAAAGGAGACGCCGGGCTGGCGCTATCACGCCGATCCCGTCGCGCTGGCCGAAGCATCCGACGATCTGGTGGTCGCACTGGTCGGCGGCCCCGAGACCGAAGGCTACGTCTCGGCCGAGGTGCTGAAGGCGCTGGGATCGGACGGCCTGATCGTGAACATCTCCCGCGGGTCCACCATCGACGAGTACGCCCTGCTGGGCGCGCTCGAGAAGGGGACGATCCGCGGTGCCGCGCTTGACGTGTTCCGGAACGAGCCCGGCATCGACCCGCGGTTCCTGGCGCTCGACAACGTGCTGCTGCAGCCGCACCAGGGATCGGCCACGATCGAGACGCGGCAGGCGATGGGGCGTCTCCAGCGCGAGAACGTCGCGGCGTTTCTCGCCGGCGAGGCGCTGAAGACCAGGGTCGCCTGACGGCCGGCGCCGCTCAGCCGGCGACGACGTCCTGACGTTGCCGGCCGAGCCCCTCGACCTCCAGCTCCATGACGTCGCCGGGGCGCAGGAAGCGCTGAGGCGACATGCCCATGCCGACGCCCTGCGGCGTGCCGGTGGCGATGATGTCGCCGGGCACCAGCGCCATCATCTGCGACATGTGGCTGATGATCTCGGCCACCGAAAAGATCATGTCGGCAGTGGTGGAGTCCTGCATCGTCGTCCCGTTCAGGGCGAGCGACAGGTGCAGCGCCTGGGGATCGGGCACCTCGTCGGCGGTGACCAGCCACGGCCCGACCGGCCCGAAGGTAGGCGCCGACTTGCCCTTGATCCATTGACCGCCCCGCTCGATCTGGAAGGCGCGCTCGGACACGTCGTTCACCACGCAGTAGCCGACGACGTAGTCCAACGCCTCGGCGACCGAAACGTACTGTGCGCGCTTGCCGATCACGACGCCCAGCTCGACCTCCCAGTCCGACTTTTCGGAGCCACGCGGCAGGCGGACCGCGTCATCGGGGCCCGAAAGCGCCGAGGCCGCCTTGGAGAACACGATCGGCTCGGCGGGGGGCGTCGCTCCGGTTTCGGCGGCATGCTGGGCGTAGTTCAGGCCGATGCAGAAGAATGTCGGCACCGAGGCGAGACAGGGCCCGATGCGCCCCGGTTCGGTGAGCTCGGGCAGGCTCGCGGGGTCGAACGCGCGCAGCCTGTCGATCGCGGCGAGCGAGACGCCCGCCCCGGCGAAGTCGTCCACATGGGCCGACAGGTCGCGGATGCGGCCTTCGGCATCGCGCAGAGCGGGGCGTTCCTGCCCCTCGGGGCCCACTCGGAGCAGTTTCATTCGTGTCCCTCCTTGGATGTTTCGCGTGCGAAACATCTTTCGACATTGGCCAGAAGATCAAGCAGATGCGCGTCGATGGCGGCGCGCGCGCGCGACGCGTCCCGGGTTTCGAGCGCGTCGACGATGGCGCCGTGCTGGCGCATGATGCGTTCCCGCGACCGCCGCATGCGGGCCGAGAGGAACCGGATGCGCCACAGTCGCGCCAGGTAGTCGCCGTGGGTCTCGGCCAGGGCCGGATTGTGCGATGCTTGGGCGATGGCGATGTGGAAGGACATGTCGATCTCGAACAGGTCCAGCGGATCCAGCGTCTCGAAGCTGTCTCCGATCCGCTGGTGGATTGTCCTGATGCCGGCGATCTCCTGGTCGGTCGCTTCGGCGCAGGCCAGTTCTCCCGACAGCACCTCGAGCGTGCGCAGCACGGCGATGGCGTCGGTCACCTCCTTGAGCGAGGGGTCGGCCACCAGCGGGCTGCGGGCGGGGCGCAGGATCACCAGGCCTTCGCGGGCCAGGATGCGGACGGCTTCGCGCAGGGGCGTGCGGCTGACGCCGAGCGCGGCCGAGGTGTCACGTTCCTTGATCGGGTGGCCCGGAAGGTAGACCCCGCGCAGGATGTCGCGCCGGACTGTGTCCGCGATCTGTTCGGGCAGCGTCTTGTCGGCCATGTGTGTTCGATCGTCCTCTGCCGCTCTTGGTATACCAAACTGGCCTGACGTGTCGATATGCCGTCACGTGCCGCCGAGATAGCGGGTGACGAGGGCCTGCCATTCCGGGCTGCGGATATAGGCCAAGAGCGCCCGGTTGATCGGTTCGCGCAGCTCATCGCCCTCGGGCAGGGCGATGCCGTAGTCCTGCCGTCCGATCGGGTCGGGCAGAACCTGTATCTCGCCCTGGTACTCCTGAAGGGCGATCCAGCGCAGCAGGGGCATGTCGTGCAGGAAGGCGTCGATGCGTCCGGCGGCCAGCGCATCGTAGCCGTCCTCGATCGTGTCGAAGCCGCGGGCGCGGATGCCGCGGGCGGCCATCTCATCGGCCCCGGTCGCAGCAGAGACCACCCCGACGGAGGCGTCCTCGAGATCGGCGATCCCCGAAATGCCCTGGCTCAACTGCCCCACGGTAAGAGAGGCGGCGATGGCGGCGGTGAAGCTCGCCACGATCAGCATCGCGGTGAACATCCAGATCAGCCCCACGATGCGCCCGCCCAGCGTGCGTGGCGCCTTGTCGCCGTAGCCGACGGTGGTCATCGTCACGGCGGCCCACCAGAAGCCGTCGCCGATCCCGTGCAGCGCGTCGGGGTGAAATTCCTCGTTGTTGCCGCGCCGCTCGAAGGCCCAGACGGCGCCGCCCGCCGCGACCAGCACTGTCGACAGGCCGGCGAGGACCGCCAGGAATTGCCACGTGAAGATGTTGCGCACCACGCGCAGCCACCCGCCCGCCGGATCGGGATGCACCGCGATCCCAAGCCCGGTGGAATAGAAGGGAAAGCTGAAATCGACCCGCTCTTCCCGGCCGGGCGTGATCGACAGCGCGGCGATGGCGGCGTCGTAGGTGCCTGCCGCGGTGCCGTCGATCATGTCGTCCAGCGGCACCTCTTCCAGCGTGAACGAGCGGTCGAGCTCGTCGGCGACGGCGCGGAACAGCTCGATCGCGATCCCGGTCCATTCGCCGTCGGGCCCCACGAAGGCAAAGGGCGGGGCCGTCCGCGTCGCCACCCGCAGCGGTCCGGTGCCCCCGTCCTCGACCGCTTGCCCGAGCGCGGGCTGCGTTTCTGTCGGGGTCTCTTCCTGTGCCGGGACGCCCGTGGCGAGGGTCAGCGACAGGGCCAGAGCGGCGATCAGGCGCGTGGCGAACGGCATCGCGTGGTGTCTCCTTTCACCATCGTGGTGGGCCGGGGCCCGAACAGGCTGGACGAGACTCAGGCGAGGCGCCAGAGTACAAGCGCGATCAGGGCGAGCTGGCCGAAGTTCAGCGCGACCGACAGGCCGTGCAGGCGCCGGAACCTCGACCGTGCGCCGCTGTCGCTCGCCGCGTTGATGGCCGGCATCAGCGCCTGTCGCGCCGACACGGCGACGAGGGCGACCACGGCCATCAGAGCGGCCGAGACGAGGTCGGTGAACAGGAACGCCAACATGCCGAGCGCCGCGACGATCCCGCAGAAGGCATAGTACCACGGAAAGGCGACGCGCAGGACACGGCCCGCCTCTGCCGCCGGAAGGGTCGAGAACAGCAGCGGAGCCAGCCCCGCCGAATAGAGCACCATCCCGCCGAACAGCAGCGCCGTGTCGTAGAGCGCGAGGATCTCCATCAGTCGCCGGCCTTCCGCGCCATGCCCATGTAGATGATCGCGGTCGAGGGCAGGCGCCCGAAGACGAAATCGCCGTTGCGGTCGATGCCGCGGGGGCCGAGGCCGGTGAACCGGTCGACGGTGAACCCTTGGGCCGAGAGGATGCGGCGCAAGGTGCGCGGCGGGATGAACATCTCGGGGTCGTGCGTGCCCTTCGGCAGCAATCCCAGCAGATCTTCGGCCACGGTGATCGTGGCGAAGCGGGCCAGCGGGTTGCGGTTGATGGTGTCGAACAGGAACACGCCGCCCGGACGCAGCACCCGGTGCACCTCGCTCACGACGGTTTCCAGGTCCTGCACATGCTCCAGCACGTCGACGCAGACCGCGGTGTCGAAGCTGCCGTCGGCATAGGGCAGCGCCTCGCCCACGCCGACCTCGTAGCGGATGTCGAGCCCTTCCGAGCGTGCATGTGCCTTCGCGGCGGCGATCGCGTCCTCCGCCGGGTCGATCCCGGTCACCGCGGCGCCGCGACGGGCCATTGCCTCGGCCATGAATCCGCCGGCGCAGCCGAGGTCCAGGACCGTCGCCCCCTGCCAGTCGACGTGCCGGTCGAACCAGGCCATGCGCCCCGGAACCATCTTCTTGAGCGTCCGCACCCACCGCAGCTCGTCCGACCACCAGCGGTCGGCGGCGTCGTCGTAGATCGACAGGTTGTTGCGCGGCGTGTCTGGCATGGGGCGTGTCCTGCTGCGTCGGGTCCGGGCACGGACCGAGCTTGTCAGCTAGGCCGGCGCGAGAGCGCGTCACGTGCGGCACGCTGGCGCGATTGCGTCCCGTTGGCGCCGGGCCTAGGTTTTCCGGACGGCATCCGAGGGAGGGGAGCGCGTGAGCGACTGGGATTACATCATCGTCGGTGCCGGTAGCGCCGGTTGCGTTCTGGCGAACCGTCTGAGCGGCGCGGGCCGCAAGGTCCTGCTGCTGGAGGCCGGAGAGCGCGACACCTATCCCTGGATCCACATCCCGATGGGGTATCTCTACTGCATCGGCAATCCCAAGACCGACTGGATGTACAAGACCGCGCCAGAAGCTGGGCTGGGAGGGCGGTCCCTCCTGTATCCGCGCGGCAAGGGCCTGGGCGGCTGCAGCTCGATCAACGGCATGCTCTATATCCGGGGGCAGGCCGCCGATTACGACCAGTGGCGGCAGAGCGGGCTGACCGGCTGGGACTGGGACGACGTGCTGCCCTATTTCAAGAAGTCCGAGGATTATTCCGATGGCCCGAACGAGGTGCACGGCGCCGGCGGCGAATGGCGCGTCGAGAACCAGCGGCTGCACTGGGACATCCTCGATTCCTGGCGCGATGCCGCGGAGGAAAGCGGAATCCCCAAGACCGACGACTTCAACGGCGGTGACAACGAGGGCGTCGGCTACTTCAAGGTGAACCAGAAGGGCGGCTGGCGCTGGAACACGTCCAAGGGTTTTCTTCGGCCGGCCAAGAACCGCGACAACCTGCGGATCGAGACCGGCGCCCGGACCGAGACCCTGCTGTTCGAGGGCGACCGCGTCGTCGGCGTGGCCTACACGCAGAACGGCACGCGGCACGAGGTCCGCGCGGGCGAGGTCATCGTCTCGGCCGGGTCGGTGAACTCGCCGCAGATCCTTATGCTGTCAGGGCTGGGCCCGGCCGACCACCTGCGCGAGATGGGCGTCGATGTGCGCCGCGACATGCCGGGGATCGGGGCGAACCTGCAGGACCACCTGCAGATCCGCTGCGCCTATCGCGTGTCGAACGCGCTCACCCTGAACACCCTGGCCGGCAATCTCTGGGGCAAGGCGAAGATCGCGATGGAATACGCGCTGAAACGCTCGGGCCCGATGTCGATGGCGCCCTCGCAGCTCTGCGCCTTCACCCGTTCGTCCGACGAGGTGGCGACGCCGGATCTGGAGTATCACGTCCAGCCGCTGAGCCTGAACGCGTTCGGCGGCGATCTCGACACCTTCGACGCGGTCACGGCGAGCGTCTGCCACCTGCGCCCGGACAGCCGCGGCACGATCCGGCTGTCGGCGCCCGATCCCGCTGCGGCGCCGGTGATCGCGCCGAACTATCTCAGCGCGCCGCGCGACCGCATCGTGGCCGCCCGCGCCATCCGCATGACGCGCAGGATCATGGCGGCACCGTCGATGGCGCAGTACAGCCCCGAGGAGTTCCGCCCCGACACTCGCGCCGAGGACGACGAGAGCCTGGCCGACGCGGCGGGCCGGATCGGCACGACGATCTTCCATCCCGTCGGCACCGTCCGCATGGGCACCGACGACGGTGCGCCGCTGGATTCCCGGCTGCGTCTGCGCGGCGTGCGTGGGTGCCGCGTGGTCGACGCCTCGGTCATGCCGACGATCACCAGCGGCAACACAAACAGCCCCACCATCATGATTGCCGAAAAGGCCGCCGACATGATCCTCGAGGATGCGCGCGAAGGCGCCCTCTAGCGATTAAGCTGCCCTTCACGGCCGTCTGCTATGCGTCGCCTCGGGTGGAAAGAGGGGATGTACTGAATGGCCGTAGGCTCTAACGCGCCGGTCATCATCAAGCGGAAGAAGATCATCGGCGGCGACGGGCACCATGGCGGTGCCTGGAAGGTCGCGTACGCCGATTTCGTCACCGCGATGATGGCCTTCTTCATGCTGATGTGGCTGCTGAACGCGACGACGGAAAAGCAGCGCAAGGGTATTGCCGACTACTTCAACCCGACGATCGCCATGACCGAGCTGTCGGCAGGCGGGTCGGGCATGTTCGGGGGCGACAGCGTGTTCTCGGAAGAGACGCTGAGCAAGGTGGGCACCGGGGCCACGAACCTGCACCACCTCGCCGACGACCGGAGCCGCGGCGCCAGCGGGCTCGACTCGCAGTCGGGGGACGGCGCCGAGACCGAGGACAGGCTCGAGACGCTCGAGGAAATGCTGACCGGGCGTTCCGGCGAAAGCATGGTGAGCAACGATCTTCTGCGGCACATCGTGACCCGCGTCACCGACGAGGGCCTGATCGTCGAGCTGTTCGACCTGCCGGGCGCGACGCTGTTCGAGGACGGCTCGGACCGGCCCACCGAATTGCTGCGCGATCTCGTCCGGGTGGTCGAGGATGTGTTCGGCCTGGTCGAGAACCCGGTCGCGCTGTCGGCGCACGTGCCCTCGGTGCCGGTCGTCTCGCGCGACAATCCGGTCTGGGACCGCACGGCGGGGCGGGCGCTGGCCGTCAAAGGGCTCCTGGCCGACGAGGGACGCGTGGACCGCGTCACCGGCAACGGCGACCGGCGGCCCGCTGTCGGCAACCCGATGGACATGCGGAATGCCCGGGTCGAACTGGTCCTGCTGCGCGATCGCTGAATTTCGCGGATTAGCCCGTCATTAATACCCGGCGCGTATCGCTGGGGAGAACGGCCAGCACGGCCCGCCAGCAAGGAACAGACACACCATGACCATTTCCTCGTCGCTCAGCGCCGGCGTCTCGGGTCTCAACGCCAACGCGACGCGCCTGTCCAGCATCTCGGACAACATCGCCAACTCGTCGACCTTCGGCTACCGGCGAAGCGTCACCGACTTTCATTCCGTCGTGGTCGGCCAGCAGGATTCCTCGCGTCATATCGCGGGTGGCGTGCGCACCTCGACCCTGCGCCTGATCGACGAGCAGGGTCAGCTCCAGTCCAGCAGCAACGCCACCGACATCGCTGTCGGTGGCCGCGGGATGCTGCCCGTGACCAGCCGCGCGGCCCTGGATCAGCCCGGAACCCTGCCGCTGTCCCTGATGACGACGGGGTCGTTCCGCCCCAATGCCGAAGGGCTGCTAATCACCGACAGCGGCATGGTCCTGATGGGCTGGCCGGCCGACCCGGACGGAACGATCCCGCAGCAGCCGCGCGATTCGGCTGCGGGGCTGCAGCCTGTCGACGTCACGCGGAACCAGTACGCCGGCAATCCGACGACCGAGGTGACGCTCGGCCTCAACCTTCCCGCTGGCGAAACGCGGGCCGGCGCCTCGGGCGATCCGCTGGAAGTGTCGGTCGAATACTTCGACACGATCGGCGGCTCCCAGGCGCTTCAGGTCGTCTTTACGCCGAACGTTCCGGGTGCCGGCGCGTCGAACTCCTGGCGCATGACAATCGCCGATTCCGCCCAGGGCGGGACCGTCATCGCCGACTATACGCTCAACTTCGACACGGCCGCGGCGCAGGGCGGCACGCTCGACACCGTCGTGGACAATCTGGGTGCCCCCTACGATCCGGCCACGGGAACCGTCGTGATCACCACGGCGACCGGCGATATCGAAATGTCCATAGGCCGGCCCGGCGACCTCGAGGGCCTGACGCAACTCGCCTCGACCTTTGCGCCGACGGCCCTCGAATCGAACGGCTCGGCGGTCGGGATCCTCACCGGCGTCGAAATCGATCCCGACGGCATCGTCAACGCGATCTACGACACCGGCTTCAGCCGCCCGATCTATCAGGTCCCGGTGGCAGACGTGCCCAACGTCAACGGGCTCGCCAGCGAGGATAACCAGACTTACCGCGTCACGAACGAAAGCGGTCCGATGTATCTCTGGAACGCCGGCAACGGCCCGACCGGCGAAACGATGGGCTATACCCGCGAAGCGTCGACCACCGACGTGGCCCGCGAACTCACGAACCTGATCGAAACGCAGCGCGCCTATTCGTCGAACGCCAAGATCATCCAGACCGTCGACGAGATGCTGCAGGAAACCACGAACCTGAAGCGCTGAGGGACTTGAGATGAGCATTACCGGCGCCCTGTCAAACGCGCTCTCGGGCCTGACAGCCACGGCGCGCTCCGCGCAGGTCGTGTCCGACAATGTCGCCAACGTGACGACCGACGGGTTCGCGGCGCGCGAGATCGCGCTGGGCGCGCGCAGTCTCGGCAGTGGCGGTGTCACGGTTCTCGGCGTCACCCGGCGCACCGACCCCGCCCTCACGGCCGAGCGGTTGGTCGCCGATGCCGCGCTGGCCGATACCTCGACGCACGCCTCCTACGCCGCGCGGCTCGAACAGATGCTTGCAGGCCCGGACGGGGAAAGTGGCTTGCCCGCGCGCGTATCCGCCCTCGACAGCAGCCTCGCCCTGGCGGCGAGCCGGCCCGACAGCACGGCCCGGCTCGACACGGTGCTGTCCGCGGCCAAGGGGCTGGCCGCAGAGATTCGGTCGGCTTCGGACGGTATCCAGTCCCTTCGCCAGCGTGCCGATGCGGCCATCGCCTCCGATCTCTCGGCCTTGGAAACCGGTCTCGGCCGTATTCAGGACATCAACGGAAACCTGCAACGCATCCGCAGTGCCGCGGGCGACCCGAACGCCCTGCTGGATCAGCGCCAGGCCGAAATCGACCGTATCGCGGCCATCGTTCCGGTGCGGGTCCTGCCGCGCGACAACGGTGCGGTCGCGCTGATGACGGCAGGGGGTCAAATCCTTCTCGACGGTGCGCCGGCCAGGATCGACTTCACACCGACGCCGACCGTGACCGCCGGCCAGACCCTCGCGAATGGCGGAGTCTCGGGTATCACGGTCAACGGCCTGCCGGTGACGGTGAACACCGGGAGCGGCCGCCTAGACGGGGGGCGTCTCTCGGCCCTCTTCGCGCAACGCGATGAAATCCTTCCCGCCGCGCAGGATCGCCTCGATGCCGTCGCGGGCGACCTGATCTCCCGCTTTGCAGATCCCGCCACAGACCCGACATTGGCCGGGGGTCCGGGCCTCTTCACCGATGCCGGCGCGCTTCCGGCTGGCCCGCCCTCTCCCGGTCTGGCCGGACGTCTTACCGTGTCCGACACGGCCGACCCCGATGCTGGCGGCGCCCTTTGGCGGCTGCGAAGCGGCCTCGGTGCCCCAACACCGGGCGAGGTCGGCGATGCGACCGGACTGCAAGCCATGGCCGACGCCCTGGAACGCAACCGTCCCGCGCCTCATCCGGACCTTGGCATCGGGCACATGACGTTCGGCAGCCTGACCGATGCCCTTGCCGGGCGTGCCGCGGCCGCCCACGTCGGGGCCGAAGATGCGGAGGCGTTTCAGACCATTCGCTCCGAGGCGCTCGCAGGCCGCGAGGCTGCGCTCGGGGTAGATAGCGACGAAGAGATGCAGCGGCTTCTCCTGATCGAGCAAGCCTATGCCGCCAATGCGCGCGTCGTCAGCACCATCGACGGAATGATCCAACGCCTTCTGGAGATTTGACCATGAGCCTCGTGACCTTCGGCGATCTTGCGCAATCCCTCGCGGGCCGGGTCCAGTCGAGCCGACTGCGCAGCGACCTGTCGCGGCTCTCCACCGAACTGACCACGGGCCGCACGCAGGATGCCGCCCGCCATATCGGTGGCGATACGACCGCCCTGTCGGCCCTTGATCGCAGCCTCGCACGCCTGACTGCCGAGCGTACGACCCTGTCCGAGGCCGCGTTGCAGGCAGATGTCACCCAGTCCGCCATCGGCACGATCTCCGATGAAGCTGCCGCTGCCGCATCCGACCTTGCCGCCGCCGTCTCCTCAGGGACCCCGCGCCAGGTCGACCTTGTCACCCAAGAGGCGCGGGATCGCTTTCTCCGTATCTCAGACGCATTGAATACCCGGGTCGCGGGCCGAAGTGTCTTCTCGGGCACCGCGACGGACCGCGCCGCCGTGGCGACCGGTTCGGACATGCTCGCACTATTGAAAACCGCGGTGACCGGGCTGACCACGGCGGGTGACATCTCCGCGGCCGTCGATGCATGGTTTGCGCCCGGCGGTGGTTTCGACAGCTCCGGCTATCAGGGGGCCGCAGCAAGGGGCCGCGTCCCGTTGCCGGGCGGCGGCGCGGCGCAGGTCGGCGTCACCGCGCAAGAGCCCGCCATCCGCGAAACGTTGGCCGGTCTGGCGAAGGCAGCCCTGGTCGCGGAAGGTGTCCTCGACGGCTATTCCTCGGCGCGCTCCGCCCTTGCGAGTGAGGCGGGCGCCGATCTGTTCAATGCACGGGATTCCCTGACGCAATTGCAGGCGACCCTCGGCGCCGCACAGGCAAGCGTGACCGAGGCCGAAGCTCGCCGCACGACCGAGGTGGCCGCGCTGCAGATCTCGCGGGCCGATCTCGTCGGCCTCGATCCGTATGAAACCGCGTCCCGTCTGAAACAGGCGGAAACGCAGCTCGACACGCTCTACGCGGTGACGGCTCGGCTCTCAGGGCTCAGCCTGACCCGGTATCTTTGATGAGATACCTGTACGCCATCCTGGGTTTGATCCTGTTTATCGCGCCGGCGTGGGCCGGTCCGGTCCGAATCAAGGATCTCGTTGAATTCGATGGTGTCCGTGGAAACGATCTCGTGGGATACGGTCTGGTCGTCGGGCTGAATGGAACCGGCGACGGCATACGGAACGCGCCGTTCACCGAAGAGATCATGTCGAACATTCTCGAGCGGCTCGGGGTCAATGTTACCGGCGAACAGTTCCGCCCTCGCAACGTGGCTGCCGTTCTGGTGACGGCGGAACTGCCGCCGTTCGCACGGGCCGGTGCACAGATCGACGTCACTGTCTCGGCGATTGGAGATGCAGGCAGCCTTCTCGGCGGAACCCTCGTCATGACGCCGCTGAACGCGGCGGACGGTCTGATCTACGCGGTCGCTCAGGGAACCGTCATCGCGGGCGGCGCCGTGGCCGAGGGCGCGGGCGCGCAGGTTACACAAGGCGTGCCGACCTCCGGGTCGATTCCTGCCGGAGCGCGGGTCGAGCGCGAGATCGACTTCGATTTCTCGTCCCTTTCGTCGATCCGTCTCGCGCTGCGCAGTCCCGACTTCACCACGGCGGTGCGTATCGAGTCGGCGATCAACACGCGTGTCGGTCGCCCCGTGGCCACGATGCTCGACGCCGGGACCGTCTTGATCGACATCGCGGCGACGCGGGCGCGGTCCCCCGCCCACGCGATCGGCCGGATCGAGAATATCCCGGTCGAGCCTCAGCGCCGGGCCCGTGTCGTCGTGGACCAGCGGTCCGGGACGATCGTCATGGGTGAGGACGTTCGGATCAGCCGGGTCGCGGTCAGCCAGGGTAACCTGACGCTGCGCATCGAGGAAGCGCCGCTGGTGGTGCAACCCAATCCGTTTGCCGATGGCGAGACGGTTGTGGTTCCGCGGACCCGCGCGGGGATCGACGAGGAACAGGGAATCGGCCTGGCCGAAGTTCCCGACGGGACTTCGCTGTCCGAGGTGATCGCCGGGCTCAACGCCTTGGGCGTCGCGCCGCGGGACATGATCGACATTCTCAAGAGCATCAAGGCGGCCGGGGCACTCCACGCGGAGTTCATCGTGCGCTAGCACAATCGCTTCGTGGCCGGGCACTGCGGGCAACTCGCCCGAAGCCTGGTGAGTTGGATCGGACAGGACGCCGGCGTGGGTCGTGCCACCGCTCAAGACGCTGGGAGATAGCGCCCTCTAGAAATAGCTACGCACCAGGGCACCGGATATCAGGCTCCAGCCGTCGGCCACGGCGAAGAAGGCGAGCTTGAATGGCAGCGACACGATGGCGGGCGGCACCATCATCATCCCCATCGACATCAGCACGGCGGCGACGACGAGGTCGATGACGAGGAACGGCAGGAAGATCAAGAAGCCGATCTGGAAGGCGCGCTCGATCTCGGAAAGCAGGAAGGACGGAACGAGGACCGAGAGGGGTGCCTCCGGCCCGAGGCTGCCCGGATCCTGCGGACGAACGGCGGCCAGGGCGTCGAACGTCGCGGGCTCGATGCGGGCAGCCATGAAGTCACGGAATGGGGCAAGGACCCGGGGAAGCGCCTGTTCGATCTCGAGGCGTCCATCAGACAGTGGCGCAATGCCGTTCGCCCACGCCTCGGAGAAGACGGGATCCATCACGAAGTACGTCAGGAACAGTGCGAGCGTCACGATCAGCATGTTCGGTGGCGACTGCTGAAGCCCGAGACCCTGGCGCAGGATCGACAGTACGGTGACGATGAACGGAAAGCACGTGATCGTTACGGCCAGTCCGGGGACGAGGCTGAGCAAAGTGATCAGCACGAGGAGCTGGATCGACCGTGCCGCGAGAGAGGAGTCGTCACCGAGCGAGATCGTGATGTCCTGCGCGAGCGCCGGCACGCTCCAGATCGCGAGGAGCGTCACCAGCGCCAAGAGCACGACGTGCCTCATAGCTCGGATGTGACGTCCGCCACTTCGGTCAGCCGCACTGCCAGTTGACCGGCTTGATCCCCCTCGAGTTCCTGCAGCTCGCCCCGCGCGACGAGACGATCGCCGACGAAGAGCTCGACGGGATCATCGACGCGGCGGTCGAGCGTGAGGACGGCATCCTGACCCATGCGGAGCAGGTCTCGCAGCGCAGGGCGCGTCCGGCCGACCGCCACCGTGATCTCTATCTGGACGTTGTCGAAGGCCGACCCGGTCTTGGCGTCCGCCTCCTCTGGCCATGCGTCTGTGTCATCCATGGGAAGTCACCTCCGAGCTGACGGTTTCAAGGGCGGTCAGGGCGTCACCGAGACGCGTCGTGAGTCCGGTGAGGTCGATCTCGCGTTCCTGCGTGCCGAGCTGCAGGTAGAGCGTGCCCTGAGGAAGGTCGGGGCCGGCGACGAGACGGATGGCCCGATCGGAAGACTCGGGCAGGACCTCCCGAAGCGCCTCCAGATCGGAGTCCGGCACCAGCAGTTCGACGGGCGCGTCGGCAGCGTCGGCGGCGAGCTGAGAGAGTTCTTCCTGGATCCGGGCTCCAAGGGTTTCCCTCAGGATCTCGGGTAGAAGGGTGTCGCATACACGTTTCAGAAAAGGCGCCACCCCAAGCAGAACGTGGGCCCGCGCTTCGTGAAAGGTGAAGTCGAGAGCCTGCAACGCTTCGGCCAGTTCCGAGCTCAGCCGCGCCTGTTCCTGTGCCGCCGCGTCGCTGGCGTCCTTCCATCCGAGGGCATAGCCGGAATCGTAGGCCTCGAGCCGCTGCCGTTCCGCCTCTTCGAGGCTGAGCGTAGGGTCCGGCTCGGCGTGTACCGCGGCGTCGAAGTTTTCCAGACGCAGAGGGTGTGACATCAGGCCTTTTCCTCTTCTTCCATCCAGCTCTTGAGGATCTCG
Source organism: Tranquillimonas rosea (assembly GCF_900111315.1). Classification (GTDB taxonomy): domain Bacteria; phylum Pseudomonadota; class Alphaproteobacteria; order Rhodobacterales; family Rhodobacteraceae; genus Tranquillimonas; species Tranquillimonas rosea. The sequence goes on along the minus strand of NZ_FOGU01000005.1, from coordinate 173,303 downwards.
AGCGATTCGGCCTGCCGTTCATCGATGAGGGCGCGCAGCCGTTCCACCGGATCGCCGCTATCGGATGCCGGCGTCGAAGCCTGAGCCTGGTCGAAGCTGGCCATCGGCAAGGCCATCTGCGGGAAACCGGCCTCGAACCCGCCATCCAGCGGACCTGGATCCGGCAGCGCCATCGGCATCGGTGAGGCCGCAGCACCGGATCGGGTCGTCAGGATCGGCCGGACGACGAACAGCCCGATCAGCAACGTCACGAGCCCGAGGATGGCGAGCTGGGCAAGGCGCATTGCGTCGATCGGGAGGCTGCGTCCCAACGCGCCGGGCTCGGTCCCGTCGGTCGGCAGCGGCTCGAATTCGAGACTGCGGAGGGTCAGGCTGTCCCCCCGCTCTTCATCGAGCCCGACCGCCGAAGAGACCAGCGCCCGCAAGGCCTGCATTTCTTCATCGGAGCGCGGCTGCCAGACGGCCTCACCATCCGGGCCGGTCGTGCGAATCCCGTCGACGAGGACCGCGACTGACAGGCGGCGCACCGCTCCGGGGGTTCGCAGGACCTCGCGACTCACTTCGGAGACTTCGTAGTTTATCCGTTCGCTCGTTTCCGCGCTCTGACTGGTCGAGGTGGCGGCGCCCGCGCCAGCGTCGCCGTTGGGCAGGTTGCTGGCAACCGTGACGCCCGCGCCGCCCTCGCCCGACGAGGTGGAGGTCGATTCGGTCGTCTCTTGGCTGATCGGCACCCTGCTTTCGGGGTCGAAGCGCCGTTCGGTGATCTGCTCGGTCTCGGTCGCAGTGTCGACGCTGACCTCGACCACGGCATTGCCGTACCCGACGCGGGCCTCGAGCAGCCGCTCGACGTTGCGTTTAAGCTCGGTGGCCCGGTCCTCGGCCCGCGCGCCGGCTTCCGCTTCGGCATCCGAGGCGAGGATGATCCCACCGGACGAATCGATCACCGACACGTTCTCGGGGTCGAGCCCCGACACCGCCGACGCCACGAGGAACCGCAGGCCCCGCGCCTGGGCCGCCGAGAGCCCGCCCGAGGCGGTGCCGACCGTCACCGAGGCGCTTGGCGTCAGGTCGCGCTGGAACGGTTTCGTGCCCGGATTGGCGATGTGGACACGAGCCGTTCGGATGGCCGGACTGCTGACGATGGTGCGCGCCAGTTCTCCTTCTTTCGCGCGCCAATAGGCGGCGTCGAACATCTGGCTGGTCGTGCCGAAGCCACTGAGCGTATCGAGCAGCTCGTAGCCGTCCGTCCCGTTTTCGGGCAGCCCCTCCGCGGCCAGCGTCAGGCGGAGTTCGTCACGCGCGACACTGTCCACGAAGATCGAGCTTCCGCGCACTTCGTAGGCGACGCCACGCTGTTCCAGCGCGGCGACGACATCCCCTGCGGCGCCATCTTCCAGCCCCGCATAGAGCAGGCTCATCCCCGGTTGCGACGCCAGCCGCGCGAGTCCGAGCACGGCGGCGAACATCGCGACCGCCGCCAGGAGAGCGACGATGCGCTTCTGCTGGGACAGTCCCGACCAGACCGAACGCAGCTGCTGCAAGATGACCTCCTGACTGACGCGGGCCTTCTGGCCCCGACAGCGACTTTCGGGCGGCGATCTTAAGAACCGGTTAGTCCCGGACCGGTAAGTCCGTTCCTGTCGCGAGTTCAGGGGACACGATGGCAAGTGATGAGACAGAGGGCGCCACGCCGCCCAAACGCTCCAAGTTGGGCCTCCTCGTGGGCCTTGTCCTCGCGGTGTTGCTGGGGGCGGGCGGATTCTATGCCGCCTACTCGGGGATGATTCTGTCCGGATCGGCGGAATCGGCGCACGAGCCGCCGGCGGACGATTCGGGGGCGGACGCGCCGCCGGTTGCCTTCGTGCCGCTCGATCCCATGACGATCTCGCTCGCACCGGGGGCCGGTGCCAAGCACCTGCGCTTCCAGGCCCAGCTCGAGGTCGAGGCCGGCGCGGAAGAGCAGGTCGCCGCGATGCTGCCACGGGTGATCGACGTACTGAATTCATTCCTGCGCGCGGTCGAACCCGAGCTTCTGGCGGACCCGGCAAGCCTCGCGCAGCTGCGCGCGCAGATGCTGCGGCGCGTCAGGATCGCCACCGGGTCTCACGCGGTGCGCGATCTGCTGGTGATGGAGTTCGTCTTGAACTGAGGGAACCGGATGGCACTGATCGCTGACATTCTGATGATCGCGGGCGCGCTTGGCGTCGGCTTCTACTGTTTCGTCCTGTCGCGCCGGCTGAGCCGGTTCACCAACCTCGAAAAGGGAATGGGCGGCGCGATCGCGGTCCTTTCGGCACAGGTCGACAACCTGACCCGCAGCCTCGAGGCGGCGCAGGCTGCGGCGTCGGGCTCGGGCGAGTCGCTGAAGGAGTTGACGGTGAGGGCCGAAGACCTTGCGCGCCGGCTCGAGCTTCAGGTCGCCGCCTTGCATGATCTCGATCCGGATGCAGTGGCGACGTCAGAATCTGACCCGGCGCAGCCTGTCCCCGAGCCAGAGCAGACCGAAAGCACGATGCCTCTCGCGGCCTCAGAAGATGTCGGCGATCTGGACCGCACCGACGATGCCGGAGCCGCGCCTGGTCAGGTCCTTCGGTCGATCTTCTCGACGCAGAGACGGCCGCAACAGGAGGCGGGCGGATGAGCCCCGGAAAACGCTGCACCTACCGCCGCCCCGCCCGTGCGCTGCCGCTGCTCGCGACGCTGTTCGCGGCCTCCGGACTGCTCCGGTTGAGCGGAGAGACCGGAGAAAGAGTGACGGGCTGGATCGGCGCGGGCTACGCCTACGCAGCGGCCGAAGTTGCCGGTACAGACGACTCCGGCTGCGAAATGCCCCCGGATGTCGCGGCCGTGCTCTCCGCGCTCAAGGAACGGGATTCCCGCCTGCAGGAAAGGGAGGCGGAAATGGACGCGCGCGAAACGGCGCTCGCCGAGGCGGAGGATGAGATCCGGGCGCAACTCGACCAGCTCGTCGCCGCCGAAGAGGCACTGTCCGAGACGTTGGCCCAGGCGGACACTGCGGCAGAAGCCGACATCACCCGTCTGGTCGCGGTCTACGAGAACATGAAGCCGGCGGACGCGGCGGTTCTATTCGAGGAAATGAGCCCGAGTTTCGCGGCCGGGTTCATCGGCCGAATGCGTCCCGAATCGGCGGCCGCGCTTCTCGCCGATCTGGAACCGCAGACGGCCTACTCGATCTCGGCCATTCTCGCCGGCCGCAACGCGAACGCGCCGAAAGACGAGCCGGCGGAGAGATAGTCTTAACTATGGCCGGGCTACACGGTTGGCAGGGAACAACGGCGTGGGAAAGCTGCCATGATCGGTCTTATCGGCATTGCGGTCATCTTCGTGATGGTATTCGGCGGCTATCTTGCCGCCGGCGGCAAGATGGGCATCATCCTCAAGTCCCTGCCGTTCGAGATGATGATGATCGGCGGCGCCGCCGCGGGGGCGTTCGTGCTGTCGAACGATGCCGCCTCAATGAAGCAGACGCTGAGGGACGTCGGAAAGGTCTTCAAGGGCCCGAAATGGAAGCCGCAGGACTACCGTGATCTCCTGTGTCTGCTCTTCGAACTCATCCGGCTTTCCAATGCCGCGCCGCTCGAACTGGAAGAGCACATCGAGGCGCCCGATACCTCGACGATCTTCGCCCGTTACCCCCGTATCCAGGCCGACCATGAGTCTGTCGACCTGATCTGCGACACGCTGCGCTCGGCGTCGATGAACTACGATGATCCCCACCAGGTCGAAGAGGTGCTCGACAAGCGAATGGATGCGGCGCTGCACCATGCGATGCATTCGTCGCACGCGCTGCAGACCATGGCCGACGGTCTGCCCGCGCTCGGCATCGTGGCCGCCGTGCTCGGCGTGATCAAGACGATGGCGTCGATCGACCAGCCGCCCGAGGTGTTGGGCAAGCTGATCGGGGGCGCTCTGGTGGGCACGTTCCTGGGCGTGTTCCTGGCTTACGGGTTGGTGGGGCCGTTTGCCGCCCGGCTGAAGACCGTGATCGAGGAAGAGGCGCATTTCTATGGCCTTATCCGCGAGGTGCTCGTCGCCAACCTCCACAAGCACGCCGCCAATATCTGCATCGAGGTCGGGCGTCAGAACACGCCGCATCACGTGCGGCCGGGCTTCTCCGAACTCGAAGAGGCGCTGCGCGAGGCGAAGGCGGCATGAGAATTCAGGCGATAATTCTGACGGTCGCGCTCGCCGCGGCTACCGGCCTGCGGGCGGAGACCGTGCGAATCCGCACCGGAGACCATGAGCGATTCACGCGTATCGTCGTCGATTTTACCGATCGGCCGGAGTGGCGCCTCGGGCGGTCGGAGCAGGGCCATGAACTTCGAGTTCCGGACGAGGGGACCGAGTTCGACCTCTCGCAGGCGTTCCGGCGCATCGGCCGCTCGCGCATCGCGAACCTGCGGGATCTCGGCGCAGGTCGTCTCGGCATCGACGTCGCCTGCGATTGCAGCCTGCGGACCTATGAGCTGCCAAACGAACACCTCGTCATCGATGTCACCGAGACGCCGCCGAGGCCGGATGACCCATACGAGGAAACGCTCGAACCTGAGCGCGGGAATGTGACGCCGCCCGATGCTGCGAGCCTTCCGTTTGCCTTCAAGCCTGCCCCGCCACGGCTTCTACCCGGTGGAATCGGTCCGAGAATCGCGGGTGACGGACCGGGCGTCCTGGTTGACCGGCACATCGAAGAAACCCGAGAGCGCGTCGCGGAGGGCGTGGCCCGGGCCGCCGGCCAGGGCCTGCTGACCGTCCGCGGGGACCCGTTGGTCCCGAGAGAGCCCGATCCACAGCCCGTACCCGAGGCCGAAAGTCCGCCCCAGGACACGCTGCCGCAAGAGCTGCGGGATCGCGAGAACATGCGATTGCGGACGAGTATCGACCGGGACATCGGCGCAGCGATGGCCGAAAGACCGATTGGCGCCCCGTCTCGGTGCCTGTCCGACTCGGCGGTGGATGTGGGGGCATGGGGGCCGGCAGACGGTGCGGGGGATGGCGTCTCGGACCTGCGCGCGGATCTGATCGACGAGGCGGGCCATGCCGATCCCGAAGCCTACGCCGCGCTCGCCCGCCGCTACATTCATCTCACCTTCGGTGCCGAGGCACGGGCGCTGCTCTCGGCCGCGCCGGCCGAGACCCCGTCGCTCGATCTGCTTGCGACATTGGCTGACGTCACCGAGGCGCAACCTGTCCGGTCACGTGTGCTACGTGGGCAGGGGGCCTGCGATGGGGCCGTCGCGCTTTGGGCATTGCTGGCCGCGCCGGCGCCGGACCAGGTCGATCCGTTGTCGACGAAAGCGGTTGTCGCCGCATTTTCGGATCTCCCTTTGCACCAGCGGCGCCATCTCGGGCCGCGACTGGGCGAGATTTTCCTGGCTCGCGGTGACCGGTCCACCGCGCTTGCGATACGGGACGCGGTCCAGCGTGGCGGTCCCGAGGACTCGCCGGACCAGACGATGATGCAGGCGAAGCTGGACATCGATTCGGGTGAGACTTCGCGTGTCGAGACAGACCTCGCGCCGGTTGCCGAGGGGACATCGTCCCGCGCGGCCGAGGCATTGTTGACGCTGATCGACCTGCGCATGGCGGATGACGAGACGGTCGGCCCTGACCTGATCGAAAGCGCCGAGGCGCTGGCCTTCGACCTGGCAGGAACGCCGGAGGCCGCGCGACTGACGGCGGCGGGCGCGCGCGCGCTGATTCATGACGGCCGCATCCAGGACGCGCTCGACAAGATCGAACAACTCGGAGACGGGGAGGCGCTCGCGCCCGAAACGCTCGAAGCATTGCAGACCGACGCCCTCACGGCGCTGCTCGAAGAAACCGACGACGCCGAGTTCCTGCGGATGTCCCTTCCCTTGCTGGATACGGACCTTCCGCGAACGGCGCGGCGCGATCTTGCCCGCCGGTTCCTATCACTGGACCTGCCCGGGCAGGCGCGGCGCGCGCTGGACATCGGCGTCGTCGTGCCGACACCGGCTGAACGCCTGATCCTCGCCGAGGTCGCGCTCCGCGAGGGAAAGGGCGAGATTGCCGAGAGCTACCTCGTCGGCCTGGACATGCCGGAAGCGCGAGACCTGACAGCGGAACTCGAGGCGCGCCGTGACAGGGTTCAAGCAACGAACGCGCAAGCCGAGACGGAAGGCACCGAGACCGCGCCGACCGGTGTCCTTGCCCGAAACCGCGACCTGCTGGACCAGAGCCGGGCGGCGCGGGAGCGCCTCGACGCGCTATTGGCCGAGACTGGCGGATAGTGTCACGGGGCGTTCTCTATTCGCCTCGGTCAAGGTCTGATCCTCTTGCGTGTCCAACCTGCGTGCCGGACTCTGGAGTTCTCTCCGCGGTCGCCGCGTGAACGCCGCTTGTTTGCATTCAGGGTTGTGAGGATCGCAGTGGCGCGCACGGTCGGTCTTGCTTCATTCCTGGGAGGCTCTCACTCTCGCCATGCATACCGGCGACGGCGTCCGGCACGCGGAAGCGACGGTGGTCGGCAATGGCAACCAGAGCGACATGCCGGGATTCGGGGATGTCCTGACCGATGACGAGATCGGCGCGATCCTCGACGACATGAAGTCGACTTGGCCGGTGCGCATACGCGAGGCGCAGGCCGGACAGGCGGCTGACGGCACGTGGTGCAGTGCGACGGTCAGCCCTCCAGGAGCGTCTTTCGCGACGTGCGCCCATCGCCGCCATCGTCGTGCCGCATGTCGAGTTCGGTCCGCGCCGATCCCTTAGCAATGCGCGGCGCCGCCCCTCGCGCTGGCGGGCGCACCGAATCCCACCGGCGATGACCGGACCGGGCACGATCAGCCTCAGGACGGGGCCGAACAGCATGCCAAGGCCATGCGCGTACCCCCACCCGGGTAGTGAAGCCAAAGCCAGTCCGCGAAATCGGGGCTTCTTTGAAAACGTGCACGCAACTGCCTGAACCAGTGCCGGCGACCTACAGTCCTAGGCTCGGAAAATGAATCGACTCCGCGGAACCTTCCGGCGCTGGAGGATGGTTGAACGCGGATCACTTGCCTCGGAGAGGAGGTCTTTCATGTCGCGCGATACCGACAACCGCACCGCCACGCTCTACCGGATGGTGATGCCCGACCATCTGTGCCCGTTCGGGCTCAAGACGCGGGCGCTGCTCGAACGCGAGGGCTACCAGGTCGACGACAACTGGCTGGAGACGAAGGAGGACAAGGACTCCTTCATGGAACGGCACGGGGTCAAGACGACGCCGCAGGTCTGGATCGGCGCCGAGCGGATCGGCGGATACGAAGAGGTTCGCGCCCATCTCGGCAAATCCGTGAAGCGCGACGACGAGACGACCTACCAGCCGGTGCTCGCGATTTTCGCCGTCGGGTTCCTGATGGCGCTGGCCGTCAGCTGGGCGGCCTTCGATACCGTTTTCACCCTGCGAACCGTGGAATGGTTCATCGCGATCTCGATGACGCTGCTCGGCCTGCAGAAGCTGCAGGACGTCGAGAGCTTTTCGACGATGTTCCTGAACTATGATCTGCTGGCGCAGCGCTGGGTCCGCTACGGCAAGGTCTATCCGTTCGGCGAAACGCTGGCGGGGGTGCTGATGATTTCCGGGGCCCTTGTGTGGATCTCGTCTCCGATCGCGCTGTTCATCGGGCTCGTGGGCGCGGTGTCGGTGTTCAAGGCCGTCTACATCGAAAAGCGCGAACTGAAATGCGCCTGCGTCGGCGGCGGAAGCAACGTGCCGCTCGGGTTCATCTCGCTGACCGAGAACCTGATGATGATCCTGATGGGCCTTTGGATGCCGGCCAAGGCGCTGCTGATGTAGGGTCCGGCGGCCGCGCCGTAGACCGCTGAACTCACGTGACTTTCGGGCGTTGTCCGGAGCGGAGAGCGGCATGGCCGCCGCCGGCCCGGCGCGCTAGGCTCGGGGAACATGTCAGCTGTCGGCCGCCGCGCCGTTCCGGATATCGTCGGGCCGGAGCGGAGGCCGCAAGAATGAGGGTAGAGGGATGGAAGGATTTCTGGACGCGATCGGTACGGTTGCGCTGGTGCTGCTTGTCGTGACCGGCCTTGCGGCGGGATACATCGCGGGCAAGATCGCCGGGCGCAACATGGGCCTCTACATGCTCGTCGGCGCGATTGCCGCCGTGGTGACACCCTTTCTGCTGGCCGCGCTGGGTATCGGCGTGCTTGCGGCGGGTGGTGTGCTGCTGCTGATGGCCGTCGCGGCGGTGGGTGCGATCGTGGTGCTGCTGATCGTCCGCGCGCTCATGGGCCGGTAGCGATGGGTGGTTTCGTGCCCTCTCGGTGCGCCGTTTGCTGATCGGTCGATGCGCGTCGATGTGACCGCGGGCTATTGTCCTGCGGGTGGATCTCCGCAATCGATGCTAAAGCGCCCGCCGCGCATAGGGAGGAGAGCATGTTCAACGCATCCATGGCGTTCGACCTGGGCGAGGACGTCAACGCGCTTCGCGACATGGTGCACCGCTGGGCACAGGAGCGGGTCGCGCCGATCGCGGCCCGGATCGACCTGGATAACGACTTTCCGGCGGACCTGTGGGAAGAGATGGGCGCGCTCGGCCTGCTGGGTATCACGGTCCCCGAAGAGGACGGCGGCGCAGGCATGGGGTATCTCGCCCATGTCGTCGCGGTGGAAGAGATCGCGCGGGCCTCGGCCAGCGTCTCTCTGTCCTACGGGGCCCATTCCAACCTTTGCGTGAACCAGATCAGTCTCAACGGGACGGAAGAGCAGAAGGCGCGGTACCTGCCGGACCTGATCTCGGGCCGGGCCGTGGGCGCGCTGGCGATGTCCGAGGCGGGCGCGGGGTCGGATGTCGTGAGCATGTCGCTACGCGCCGAGCGCCGCGGTGACGCCTATGTCCTGAACGGCAACAAGTACTGGATCACGAACGGGGGCGAGGCTCAGACGCTCGTGGTCTATGCCAAGACCGATCCGGCGGCGGGGGCCAAGGGCATCACCGCCTTCCTGGTCGAAAAGTCGATGCCGGGCTTTTCCCAGTCGCCGCATTTCGACAAGCTCGGGATGCGCGGCTCGAACACGGTCGAGCTGATCTTCGAGGATGTCGAGGTGCCCGCCGCGAACGTGCTGGGCGACGAGGGCAAGGGCGCGCGGGTGCTGATGTCCGGGCTCGACTACGAGCGGGTCGTGCTGTCGGGGATCGGGCTTGGCATCATGGCGGCCTGCCTGGACGAGATCATGCCCTACATGGCCGAACGCAAGCAGTTCGGGCAGCCGGTTGGATCGTTCCAGCTGATGCAGGGCAAGATCGCCGACATGTACACCAAGCTGAACTCGGCGCGGGCCTATGTCTACGAGGTGGCGCGCGCCTGCGACCGCGGCACGGTCACCCGCCAGGACGCGGCGGCCTGCGTGCTCTATGCCTCGGAAGAGGGGATGACCGTCGCCCACCAGGCGGTGCAGGCGATGGGCGGCGCGGGCTACATGAACGAAACGACTGTCAGCCGTCTCTTCCGCGATGCCAAGCTGATGGAGATCGGCGCCGGCACGTCGGAGATCCGGCGCATGCTGATCGGCCGCGAACTGGTCGGAGCGATGTCCTGATGGCGGTCCTGTCCTCGACGATCTCGACCCGTTCCGAAGGTTTCACCGCAAACCGCGACGCCCATCTTGAGGCGATGGCCCCCGTACGCGAGGCCGCCGAGCGCGCCGTGGGCGGCGGCGGCCCGGCAGCGCGAGAGCGGCACGAGGGGCGCGGCAAGATCCTCCCGCGGGAACGCGTGGCCCGGCTGCTCGACCCCGGCTCGCCGTTTCTCGAAGTCGGTATGTTCGCTGCGTACGAGATGTACGACGGGGCCAGCCCCGCCGCGGGCGTCGTCGCCGGGATCGGGCGTGTCTCGGGGCGTGAGGTGATGATCGTCTGCAACGACGCGACCGTGAAGGGCGGGACCTATTTCCCGATGACGGTCAAGAAGCACCTCCGCGCCCAGGAGATCGCCGAGACCAACAGGCTGCCCTGCATTTACCTCGTGGATTCCGGCGGGGCGAACCTGCCCAACCAGGACGAGGTCTTTCCCGACCGCGATCATTTCGGCCGCATATTCTACAATCAGGCGCAGATGTCCGCGAAGGGCATCCCGCAGATCGCCGTCGTCATGGGCTCGTGCACGGCGGGCGGCGCCTACGTGCCCGCGATGTCGGACGTGACCATCATCGTGAAGGAGCAGGGCACGATCTTCCTGGCCGGCCCGCCCCTGGTCAAGGCCGCCACGGGCGAGGTCGTCAGCGCCGAGGACCTGGGCGGTGGCGACGTGCACACCCGGCTGTCCGGGGTGGCGGATTACCTTGCACGGGACGACGCGCACGCGCTGGCGCTGGCCCGGCAGGCCCTCGCGCATCTGAACGGAACGCCCCCCGCGCAGCTCGACCGGCAGCCGTCCGAACCGCCGGCCTACGATCCCGACGAGATCCTCGGAGTCGTGCCGGCCGATCTGAGAACGCCCTACGACATCCGCGAGGTGATCGCGCGGGTCGTCGACGGCTCGCGCTTCGACGAGTTCAAGGCGCGCTACGGCCCCACGCTCGTCTGCGGCTTCGCGCATGTGATGGGCATGCCCGTCGGGATCGTGGCGAACAACGGCGTGCTGTTTTCCGAGGCGGCGCTGAAAGGCGCCCATTTCGTCGAGCTATGCAGCCAGCGGAAGATTCCGCTCGTCTTTCTTCAGAACATCACCGGCTTCATGGTCGGCCGTGCCTACGAGACGGCGGGCATCGCCAAGGATGGGGCCAAGCTGGTGACGGCGGTGGCGACAACCGAGGTGCCGAAGATCACGATGCTGGTCGGCGGATCCTTCGGCGCGGGGAATTACGGCATGGCCGGGCGGGCCTATTCGCCGCGCTTCCTTTGGACCTGGCCCAACAGCCGGATCTCGGTGATGGGCGGAGAACAGGCCGCCGACGTGCTCGCCACGGTCAAGCGGGACGCGGTCGAGCGCAAGGGCGGCACCTGGAGCGCCGAAGAGGAAGAGGCCTTCAAGGAGCCCACGATCGCCCGCTTCCGCGAGCAGTCGCATCCCCTCTACGCCTCGGCGCGGCTGTGGGACGACGGCATCGTCGACCCGCGCCGGACCCGCGAGGTGCTGGCGCTGAGCCTGGCCGCCGCCCTGAACGCGCCGATCGACGACACGCGCTTCGGCTTGTTCCGGATGTGAGGGGGGCGACGATGTTCAAGAAGATACTCATCGCCAACCGCGGAGAGATTGCCTGCCGCGTGATCGCGACGGCCCGGCGGCTGGGCGTGCGGACCGTTGCCGTCCATTCCGAAGCCGACCGGGGCGCCAAGCATGTCGCGATGGCCGACGAGGCGGTGCATGTCGGCCCAGCCGCCGCGAGCGAAAGCTACCTGCAGGGCGACCGCATCGTCGCCGCGGCGCTGGCGACCGGGGCAGAGGCGATCCATCCCGGCTATGGCTTTCTGAGCGAAAACCCGGATTTCGTCGACGCGGTCGAGCGCGCGGGGCTGGTGTTCGTCGGCCCGCCGGCGGACGCGATCCGGGCGATGGGCCTCAAGGACGCGGCCAAGACGCTGATGACCGAGGCGGGCGTGCAGGTCGTGCCCGGCTATCACGGCGACCGGCAGGACACCGAAAGCCTCGCGGCCGAGGCCGAGCGGATCGGTTATCCGGTTCTGATAAAGGCCCGTGCGGGCGGTGGCGGCAAGGGGATGCGGCTGGTCGAGACGCCGGGCGCGTTTGCTGATGCGCTTGCCTCCGCGCAGCGCGAGGCGGCGTCGAGCTTTGGCGATCCGGCCTGCCTGATCGAAAAGTTCGTCACCCACCCGCGGCACATCGAGATCCAGGTCTTCGCCGACGGCCACGGCAACGCCGTCCACCTGTTCGAGCGGGATTGCTCGCTGCAGCGGCGGCACCAGAAGGTCATCGAAGAGGCGCCGGCACCGCACATGCCCGAAGAGGTCCGCGCGGCGATGGGCGAGGCCGCGGTCAACGCGGCGCGGGCCATCGGCTATCGCGGCGCGGGGACGGTCGAGTTTATCGTCGACGGCTCCGGCCCGCTGCGGACCGACGGGTTCTGGTTCATGGAGATGAACACCCGTCTTCAGGTCGAGCATCCCGTCACCGAGGCGATCACCGGGCTCGACCTGGTGGAGCTGCAATTGCGCGTCGCGGCGGGAGAGCCGCTGCCGATGCGCCAGGCCGATCTGCGGATCGACGGCTGGGCGTTCGAGGCGCGGCTCTATGCCGAGGACGTGGCGAAGGGGTTCCTGCCGTCTACCGGCACGCTCGAACACCTGGCGATGCCGGACGCGGCCGAGTTCGTCCGCGCGCCGGCCCGCGTCGACAGCGGCGTGCGGATGGGCGACGAGGTCAGCCCGTTCTACGACCCGATGATCGCCAAGGTGATCTTGCATGCCCCGACACGGGACGCCGCATTGAACCGGCTCGAAACCGCGCTGGCCGAGTGCAGGGTCACCGGCACCGTCACGAACCTCGACTTTCTGGGCGCACTCGCGCGGCACGAGGGCGTCCGCAGCGGCGCGGTCGATACCGGCCTGATCGCGCGGGACATCGACGCGCTGACCGATCCGGGCGCTCCGCAGGCGCATGTGCCCGCCGTGGCCGCCATCGCCGCGCTCGGGCTGCTGACGCCTCGGTCGGGCGATGACCCGTGGGAGGTGCTGGCGGGCTGGCGTCACTGGGCCGAAGACGCGCACCACGCCACGCTCGAGACCGCCGAGGGCACCGCCGAATGGCGCGTCACGCAGCGCCGCAGCGGCCTTTTCGAGGCCGAGGGTCCGGGCGCGTCGGTGTCCCTTCGGGTCGAGCCGCTGGGCGGGACGGCCTTCGCGGTGGATGTCGACGGGCTGCGCCGACGGATCGACATCGTGCGGGACCGGGCGCGGATCACGGTCTTTGCCGAGGGGCGCAGCGTCTCGTACGGCCTGCCCGATCCGCTGAACGATGCGGCCGTCGATCAGGAAGGGGGCGACGTGGTGACCGCGCCGATGCCCGGAACGGTCCGCATGGTCAACGCGCAGGCCGGGCAGAGCGTCGAGGCTGGCGCGACTCTGATCGTGCTGGAGGCGATGAAGATGGAATACGCCCTGCCGGCCCCGCGCGACGGGGTGGTGGCCGAAACGCTCGTGACCGAGAAAGAGCAGGTGGCCGACGGCACGATCCTGCTGCGCCTGGAGCCCGAGGATGACTGAGCGGGTCACGCTCTTCGAGATGGGCCCGCGCGACGGGCTGCAGAACGAAAAGGCGCTGATCGCCACGCCGGACAAGGTCCGGCTGGTGGATGCCCTGTCCGGCTGCGGCCTGCCGAAGATCGAGGTCACAAGCTTCGTCAGCCCGAAATGGGTGCCGCAGATGGCCGACGCGGCCGAGGTGATGGCCGGGATCGCGCGGCGGCCGGGCGTCGTCTATTCCGCGCTGACGCCGAACCTGCACGGCTTCGAGCGCGCGGTCGAGGCGGGCGTCGACGAGGTCGCCATCTTCGCCTCGGCCTCGGAAGGGTTCAGCAAGGCGAACATCAACTGCACCATCGCCGAAAGCCTCGATCGGTTCGCCCCGGTGGCCGAAGCTGCACGCGCGGCCGGCCTGCCGGTGCGGGGCTATGTCTCGTGCGTGTGCGACTGCCCCTATGACGGCCCGACACCACCCGCCGATGTCGCGCGGGTCGCCGGGGCGCTGGCCGGGCTTGGCTGCTACGAGATCTCGCTGGGCGACACGATCGGCACGGGCACGCCCGAGACCGTGGCCGCGATGCTGGAGGCCGTGCTGCACGAGTTGCCGGCCGCGCGCCTGGCCGGTCACTACCACGACACGAACGGCACCGCGCTCGCCAATATCGCGGTGAGCCTGGAACACGGGCTGCGGACCTTCGACGCCGCGATCGGCGGGCTGGGCGGATGCCCTTACGCGCCCGGCGCCAAGGGCAACGTCGCCACCGAAGCAGTCGCACGGCTTGTCGAGGAACGGGGATTCGCCACTGGGATCAACCACGATCGTCTGGCCGAGGTCACCGCGTTCGCCCGCGGTCTGAGGAGTTCGCAATGATCTATGAGACGCTCGATATCCACTTCGATGCGCGCGGCGTGGCGTACGTGACGCTCGATCTGCCGGATCGCCGCAACGCCCTTGCAGCGGCGATGATCGCGGAGCTGACGGACATGGCCCGGACCCTGGGCGCCGAGGAAAGCACCCGTGCCATCGTGCTGTCCGGCCGCGGAAGCGTGTTTTGCGCAGGGGGCGACCTGGAGTGGATGAAGGCGCAGATCGCGGCCGACCGGCCCGAGCGGATGCGCGAGGCGCGCAAGCTGGCCGAGATGCTGGGCGCCCTGAACGAGATGCCGACCCCGCTGATCGGACGGATCCACGGCGGGGCGTTCGGCGGCGGCGTGGGGCTGGCCTGCGTCTGCGACACCGCCATCGCCGCCGACACCACGCGGTTCGGCCTGACGGAGACGCGGCTGGGGCTGATCCCGGCGACGATCGGCCCCTACGTCGTCGCGCGGATGGGCGAGGGCAACGCGCGGCGTGTCTTCATGTCCGCTCGCCGTTTCGACGCCGACGAGGCGGTGCGGCTGGGCATCGTGGCGCGAGTGGTCGAAGAGGCCGCGCTGGACGACGCGGTCGAGGACGAGGTCGCGCCCTATCTCTCCACCGCGCCCGGCGCGGTGGGACGGGCCAAGGCGCTGGCGCGGGCGCTCGGGCCGCGGATCGACGCCGAGGTGATCGACGACAGCATCCGCCGGCTTGCCGATTCGTGGGAAACGGAAGAGGCGGCGCACGGGATCGACTGCTTCCTCGACAAGACCGCCCCCCGCTGGACCGAGTGACCGCCGCCCCTTGACCGCGGGCCCGGAGCGCTATGCTCGCCGTGGCGTTCAGAGCCCGCCGCGGCCGTCGGGGAGGCGCGTGCACAGCCGGTGTGCGCGGATTGCGGTGGCAGGTCCGGGAACGTGGGGCATCTCTCCGAGGCGCTTCCGAACCCCGTCCGTCCCTGCACCGGAGTCTCTATGACCGCCGCCGACCGCCTTCTTGCCCTTTGCCTGGGCTGCCTCGCCGCCATGGGTCCGCTGTCGATGGACATGTACCTTGCGGCGATGCCCGCCATGGCCGAGGCGTTCGGCGTCGGCCACGGCCGGATCGAGCTGACGATCTCGGCATTCTTCGTCGGATTCTGCGCGGGGCAGCTGGTGCTGGGCCCGGTGTCCGACCGTGTGGGGCGCAGACCCGTGGCGCTGGCGGGGCTCGGCACCTTCGCCTTCGCCTGCGTCGGCTGCACCTTCTCGGGCAGCCTGCCCGAGCTTCTGGCGTGGCGCGTCCTGCAGGGGCTGGGCGGATCCGTGGGCATGGTGATCGCGATGTCGTCGGTCCGCGACCGGTTCACCGGCAACGATGCCGACAGGATGATGGGCGTGGTGGTGTCGATCATCGGCGTCGCTCCGGTGATCGCGCCGCTGATCGGAAGCCTGATCCTGCAATCCTTCCCGTGGGAGGCCATCTTCCTGGTCCTGGGCGTTTTCACCGCGAGCGTTCTGGGGCTCCTGGCACTGTTCATGCCCGAGACGCTGCCGCCCGAGCGGCGCGCGGCGCGGCGGCCTGCCGAGGTTGTGCGCGCATATGGCAATCTGTTCCGCGATGCCGAGTTCATACCCTACGCCACGGCCCTGACCCTCACCCGCGGGAGCCTTTACACTTATATCGCGGCGGCCTCTCCGATCCTGATCACCGGCTACGGCCTGTCGCCGCTGCAATTCGGGACGGCCTTCTCTCTGAACGCGGTGGGGCTGGTGATCGCGTCGCAAGTGGGGCCGCGCCTGTCGGGGCGGCTGGGCGCCAACCTGTTCGCGCGGCTCGTGCTGGGGTTCCGGGCCGTGGTGGCCTGTATCCTCCTGGCCTTCGACCTGTCAGGGTGGCTGCCGCTTGCGGTGCTGCTGCCGCTGCTGTTCCTGCTGGTGGCGAGCCTGGGCTTCGCGATGCCGACGATGACGACGTTGTCGCTGGCGGCGCAGGGGCGTGCGGCGGGCACCGCCTCGGCCCTGCTGGGCGGGCTGGGTTTCGGCTTCGGCGCGTTGCTCAGCAGCAGCCTCGGGATGATGGCGGACAGCAGCGCCGGCCCGCTGGCGGTCATCATGGCGGTGACGACGGTGGGCGCAGCGCTTGTCGCGTCGCTCTATTTCCGGCGCACGCCGGTGTCCGGCGCCGCCTGAGGGACAAGGCCCATCTCACGGTCGATCCAGTGGATGAGCACGCCGACGACCTGCTCCTGCTCGTCCGGCTCCAGTGTGCGGCCCGGCTTGTAGCCATGCCATTTCCAGAGACATTCGCGGCAGCACGTCGCGGTGGCGTGCTGCGCGACGAAGACGGGATGCCCCCGCATCGGCGTCTGCCGGCCATCGTTCGGAGGCGCGGCGGGGGCGAGCCGCTGCCGGACGAAATCGCGCGCGTGGGAGAGGATCGTGTCGCGGCCCTTGGAATCGGCATAGGCGCGATCGCGCCCGTTCAGCCGGAACCGGCTGCGGAACCGGGACCGGGCGAGGCGGGCGAACAGATCGTCTTGGCCGTCCATCGCCGCACTCTCGCCCACCCCCCGGCACGTGTCCAGTCGGCGCCTATTGCAGGTGCGAGCGCAGCATCCAGGCGAACTTGTCGTGCGTCCGGCCTCGCTCGATCGCGAGGTCCTCGGTCAGCGTGTCGCCGTGGCCCGCGGCCAGTTCACCGAGCCCCGCAAGCGTCTTGGACACGGTTTCCTGCGCGGTTGCCAGCAGTTCGATCATTTCGCGGTCGGTCTGGAGGCCGTCCGCTTCGGCCACTTTCGAGCGGTCGAGCATCTTGGCAAGCTGCCCCTCGGCATGCATGTCCAGCGCGCGCACCCGCTCGGCGAGGTCGTCCTGCCCGGCGAAGTGGTCTTCGTAGATCTCCTGGAACAGAGCGTGCAGGGGACCGAAGGCCATGCCCTTGACGTTCCAGTGAAAGTTCTGGGCCAGCATGGTGGTGACCACGGTTTCGGACAGGCACTGGTTCAGCGCGGTCGTGATTTCCTCCTGGGCAGAGGGGGTCAGTTGGGTCGCGGTCTGGGTCATCGATCTTTCCTTTCGCTGACGGTTATCCGGCCCGCCGGGTGGCTGGGGCCTCGGGGGCTGCCGCGCGCGCGTCGCTCGTGGCGACCCGGCTGAGCAGGAAAATCGTCGAGCGCAGGGCCGACGGGGCGACACGGCTGCGCAGAAGGAACGTGGCGCTGGCCTCGTCCCCACGCTGTACCGCGTGCACGAGCGCCATCAGCCAGGCCTCGTCGAACGAACGGTCGATGCTGCCCGGCCGGAAGAAACGCGGCGCCCGTCCCAGGGCCTGGTCCAGCGTGCGCACCAGCGCGCGCACCGCCTCGGTGCCGCTCACCTCGCGGGTGGCGGACAGGTGCAGGCAGGCATCCGTCAGGTCGAGCCGCGCCGCCGCCCGGCACTGCAACGCCTCGAGCCGCAGATGCGCCAGGAGGGTCCTGTCCTCTCCGGTCTGCGCCGGAGCGGGCGAGGGCACATCGCGGGGGCCGGTCGAAGCTGTCATCGTCTGTCTTTCTCGCGTCGGCGCCACCCGCTCGGGCGGCGACTCTTTCCCGACTTTAATTATCAGATTTTGCGCCGCTGTGAAGTCTGCCGTCCATTCGCCCCGGAAAGACCCTGTTTCCGAGGGGCCTGCGGGGCGCCGGATGTGGGGTTTGACACGACCAAGTATTTTTGTCAGGAAATAGCAGAACCCGACAGGAGGCACGGCGATATGAACGTCCGCGACGATGCAACTAGGCAGCGCCGTGACTGGCAACCGCGCGAACAGCACGAGTTGCTCGGCGATCTCTTCGCCGCTGATGCCGACTTTTCCGGCCCGCTCGAACCGGTCCTGGACTGGCTGCGGCGCGACGAGGCGCACCATGTCCGTTGAGGGCGGAGACGCCCGCGGTGCACGGTCCGTCGCGTCCTTCGACTCGCTCCCCAAAGACGAGGCGATGTTCATCCGCTACCTGCGCCTGTGGTGCGCAGGCCCGGACGAGCAATCCGAGGTCTGGAACGATATCGCAGCCCGGCTGGGACCGGCGCGGGGACGCCAGGCGCTGTCGACCTTCGAGGATCTCGTCGGGCTGGTTCTGCGTCACGCACGTCGCCCGATCATGCTGCACGGCCTGACCTGTTCCTGCGTCGGCGCCGACGAGGCCGTGCTGGCCCATCTCGTCACGCTTGCCACATCCGGCGAGCGCGAGGACGCGATGCTGATCGCGACGCTCCTGGTGCGCGCCGACGTCTCGCCCCTTGTCACCTCGCTCGCGCAGAGCTTCGGGCTCGCCCTTCATCGCGGCCGCACCGTCTCGGCCGATATCGCCAGTGCGCCGCCGCGCGGCCGCACGTTGCATTGACCCTGAAAGGATTCCCATGACCCGTACCGTCACCTCGCTTGCGGCGCTTTTCGCCGGCCTGGCCGCTCCGGCCCTCGCGCAGGACAAGGCCGCCGTGCTCGAGACCTACGCCGACATTGCCGAGGCAGCCTATTCCGACAGCCACACCACGGCGACGGACCTGCAAGCCGCCGTCGATGCGCTGCTGGAAGACCCCTCGGCCGAGACTCTGCAGGCGGCCAGGACGGCCTGGCTTCAGGCGCGGGTGCCCTATCAGCAGACCGAGGCCTTCCGCTTCGGCAACCCGATCGTCGACGACTGGGAGGGCAAGGTGAACGCCTGGCCGCTGGACGAGGGCCTGATCGACTATGTCGACGCGTCCTATGGCGGTCCCACCGATGCAAACCAGGCCGCGGCGCTGAACGTGGTCGCCAACGAGACGTTCACGCTGGCCGGCGAAGAGGTCGACGCGAGCGAGATCGACGCCGACCTGCTGGAAAACACGCTGCACGAGGCCGACGGCGTCGAGGCGAACGTCGCGACGGGCTACCACGCGATCGAGTTCCTGCTCTGGGGGCAGGACCTGAACGGCACCGAGGCCGGCAACGGCAACCGCTCGTGGACCGATTACGCCTCGGGCGACGACTGCACCAACGGCAACTGCGACCGGCGGGGCGCGTATCTCAAGGCCGCGACCGACCTTCTGGTGAGCGACCTGGAATGGATGGCCGGGCAGTGGGCCGACGGCGGCGAGGCGCGCGGCGCAGTCACCGAGAATGCCGACCAGGGCCTCGTGATGATGCTGACCGGCATGGGCTCGCTGTCGTACGGGGAACAGGCGGGCGAGCGGATGAAGCTCGGCGTGATGCTGAACGACCCCGAGGAAGAGCATGACTGCTTCTCGGACAACACCCACAACAGTCACTTCTACGACGGCATGGGCATCCACAACGTCTATTTCGGAGAATACGTGCGCACCGACGGCTCGGTCGTGTCGGGCCCGTCGCTGTCGTCGCTGGTGGCCGAGGCGGACGCCGAGGTCGACGCGGCCCTGCGCCAGGATCTGAACCAGACGATGATCGAGCTGGCGCACATCAAGACCGCGGCCGAGGCCGGCTACAGCTATGACATGATGCTGGCGCGCGGCAACGAAGATGGCGAGGCGCTGATCATGGACGCGGTCGACGCGCTGGTCGAACAGACGCGCTCGATCGAACGGGCGGTCTCTGCTCTCGGTGTCGACCAGATCGGGTTCGAGGGTTCGGACAGCCTCGACAACCCGAACGCCGTTTTCCAGTAACCTGCAAACCCACTCACGGGCACAGGCGGGCGGTCCCATTCCGGGGCTGCCCGTCCGCCGTTCCGAAAGACCCGCCATGGCCAAAGCGAAGAAGCTTCCCAGCCCCTGCATCGACGTCTGCAAGTTCCGCCGCGAGGGACATTGCATCGGCTGCTCGATGACCAAGGCGCAGAAGAAGATGTTCAAGTCGCTCAAAAAGCCGCAGCACCAGCACGCCTTCGTCGAGATGCTCGCCCACCAGCAGTCCGACATGGGCAAGTATTCCCACTGGACCCAGGCCTACCTGAAAAAATGCGCCAAAAAGGGCGTCACCCCGCCGGTCGGCCCCTGACCCGGCGCCGATTGCTTGCCTGACGGCGCACTCCCGGCAAGGATGCGCGCGAGGCAACGATAATGGCGGGGACACGCGATGCAGGTGAGCAGACGTTTCGTGACGATGGGGATGGCCGCGACGCTGGGCGCATGCGGCGGCGGGTTCCGGGCCGAGGCGCCGCTCGCCCCGGCCGAGGATCCGACGCTGCGCCCGGTGCCGAACGCGGGCTACGATGCGTGGCTCTCGGGCTTTCGCGGGCGCGCGCTGTCGGCGGGGATCGACTCGTCGGTGGTCGACCGGGCGCTTGGCGGCGCGGGCTATCTTCCCGGCGTGATCGAGCGCGATCGCAACCAGACCGAGTTCACCCGCACGCTCGAGGACTACCTCTCTATCGCCGCCTCTGAAGAGCGGGTCGCGACGGGTCGGCAGATGTTCCGCCAGTACGGCAGCACGCTGTCGTCCATCGAGCAGCGCTATGGAGTCCCGGCCGAAATCGTGACCGCCATCTGGGGCGTCGAGAGCCGCTACGGCGCCCGGCGCGGCGACATCCCGGTCGTCTCGGCGCTGTCGACGCTGGCCTATGACGGCCGCCGTGGCCAGTTCTTCGAACAGCAGTTGATCGCCGCGCTGAGGATCCTGCAGAACGGCGACATCTCCGCCGACCGCATGACCGGAAGCTGGGCCGGGGCCATGGGGCACACGCAGTTCATCCCCACGTCCTACCAGGCCTACGCCGTCGACTTCACCGGAGACGGCCGCCGCGACATCTGGTCCGAGGATCCGACCGACGCGCTGGCCTCGGCCGCGGCGTATCTCTCGCGCTCGGGCTGGCGCAGCGGCCAGCGCTGGGTCGGCGAGGCGGGCACAGCCGCGGCGCCCGGTGGCGGCAGCCGGCTGACACCGCAGCCCGGCGGCCCGACCTTCGTCGTGGGCCGGAACTTCTCGGTCATCAAGCGCTACAACAACTCCGACAACTACGCGATCGGCGTGGGCCACCTGGCCAACCGCATCGCCGGGGCCGGGCCGATCCGCGGCAGCTTTCCGCCCGACCGCTACGGCCTGACCAAGGAGGATCGCGTTGCGCTGCAGCAGCGGCTGACCCGCGCCGGCTTCGACACTCAGGGTACCGACGGCGTCGTCGGCCCCGACACGCGCGCCGCGATCTCAGCCTATCAGCGCAGCGCCGGGCTGTCGCCTACGGGCGATCCTTCGCCGCAACTGCTGGCTCGCCTGCGCTGAGCCCGCCGGCGCCGGGCCTGTCGCTCGGCGCCGAACCGCGCTAACACATCTGTCGGATGTCCACTTTCCGGGAAGGCGCCCCCGCATGACCCGCACGATCTACGTCCTGAACGGGCCGAACCTGAACCTGCTCGGCAAGCGGCAGCCCGAGATCTATGGCCGCGACACGCTCGACGACGTGGCCGAGCTGTGCCGCGGCGCCTGCACCCCCGGTGTCGACATCCGGCTGGAGCAGTCGAACCACGAGGGGCAGATCGTCGACTGGATCCACGAGGCGCGCGGCGCGGCCTGCGGCATCGTCATCAACGCCGCCGCCTACACCCACACCTCGGTCGCGATCCTCGATGCGCTCAACACTTTCGAGGGGCCGGTGATCGAGGTGCATATCTCGAACATCCACAAGCGCGAGCCGTTTCGCCACCATTCCTACGTCGCCTCGCGGGCGGACGGGATGATCGCGGGCCTCGGGGTCGAGGGCTACGCCGCGGCGGTGCGGCGCATCTGCGCGCTGACCGGCTGAGGCCGGGGGCGTTTCACGGATTGTTGGCGGTCCGGTGGCACCGTCCCGAGTGCCACAGAATGAGGCCGCCGATGACGCCCGAGGATGTCCGTCTCGTCCAGACCAGCTTCGCGCAGGTCTTTCCCCACAAGGCTAGGCTGACGCAACGCTTCTACGCTCACCTGTTCCGCATCGCGCCCGAGATGCGGCCGTTATTCCGCAACGATCCCGCCCTCCAGCGGGAAAAGCACGCCAGCGCCCTGGGCGCGATCGTCCGCAGCCTGCAAGACCTCGGCACCGCGCTTCCGACCGCCGCCGCCCTGGCGCAGCGGGATGTCGGCTAGGGCGCGCGGCCGGACCACTACGCCGACGTTGGCGTCGCACTCCTCTCCACGCTCGATGATACGCTGGGGCCCGACCTGACGCCGCGCATCCACGATGCCTGGGCCCGCGCCTACGACCTTCTGTCAGAGGCGATGATCGACGCGGGCTACGCCGCGCCGGCGTGATCCCTCACCCGGCCTCGGGGCCCAGATGCCGCGCCCCGCGCGCCTTCGCCAGGGCGATCTGCCGCTGCCGCTCGCGAAAGCGCGCGCGCTCGCCCTCGGTGCGCTCGGCAGCGCAGTGGCGGCACTGCACGCCGGGCTCGAAGTCCGGGCGCAGGGTGTCCTCCGGCAGCAGCGGCCGCCGACACGCATGGCACAGGCTGGCCGCCCCGACCCGCAGCCCGTGGCCCACCGACACCCTGTCGTCGAACACGAAGCACTCTCCCCGCCACAGGCTCTCCTGCTCGGGCACGCGCTCAAGGTAGTCGAGGATGCCGCCCTTCAGGTGGTACACATCGGCGACGCCCTGCGATTTCAGCCAGTTCGTGGATTTCTCGCAGCGGATGCCGCCGGTGCAGAACATCGCGATGCGCTGCCCCTCGAACCGGTGCGCGTTCTCGGCCCACCAGCCGGGGAAATCCCCGAACGCGTCGGTGCCGGGATCGACCGCCCCGTCGAAGCTGCCGATCGCCACCTCGTAGGCGTTGCGCGTGTCGATGACCGTCACGTCCGGTTCCGAGATTAGCGCGTTCCAGTCCTCGGGCGCGACATAGGTGCCGGTGTCGCGGACCGGGTCGACGTCCGGCTGGCCCATCGTCACGATCTCGCGTTTCAGCCGCACCTTGAGCCGGCCGAACGGCATCTCGTCAGCATGGCTCTCCTTCCACTCCAGGTCGGCACAGCCCGGAAGACCGCGGATATGGCGCAACACCGCGTCGATCCCGGCACGCGGCCCGGCGATCGTCCCGTTCACGCCCTCGGGCGCCAGCAACAGGCTGCCGCGCACGCCGCCGGCCACGCAGACCTCGCGCAGCGGTCCGCGCAGCGCATCCGGATCCGCGAACCGGGTGAAACGATAGAGGGCGGCGACAGTCACCATGGCCCGACGCCATAGCCCCTGGCCCGCGGCGCCGGCAAGCCCCCGGTTGACGCGCCGCGGTGCCGACGTAGGGTCTGACCGACCACGCACGACAAAGGCCGACCGCCATGCGCCCCGCGACCGAAGCCCTCCTCGTCATCGACGTTCAGAACGACTTCTGCGCCGGAGGCGCGCTCGCCGTGCCCGAAGGCGATGCCGTCGTACCCGGCATCAACGACCTTCTCGATTCCTTCGCAGTGCGCGTCTTCACGCAGGACTGGCACCCGGCGGGCCACGCCTCCTTCGCCAGCCAGCACGACGGCCGCGCCCCGCTCGAGGTGATGGAGTTTCCCTACGGTCCCCAGGTGCTCTGGCCCAACCATTGCGTCCAGGGCAGCCACGGCGCCGCCTTTCACCCCGACCTGCGGACAGACCCCGCCGATGTCGTCATCCGCAAGGGGTTCCGGCGCGACATCGACAGCTATTCCGCCTTCTTCGAGAACGATCACCAGACGCCCACCGGACTCGAAGGCTATCTCCGCAGCCGCGATGTCGAGTCGGTGGTCTGCGTCGGCCTCGCCACGGATTTCTGCGTCAACTTCTCCGCCCTCGATGCCGCCCGGCTTGGCTTCCGCACCAGCGTGATCGAAAGCCTGTGCCGCGGCATCGACCTGGACGGCTCGCTCGAGGCCGCCCGTGGCGGCCTGTACGAGGCCGGCGTCGCGCTGGACTAGCACGCGGGAACGCCCTGTCCGCAACTTGCCACCCCGTCCGGCGGCTGCTTTAACCGTTGGCCAGCAACCGGAGCCCGCCCATGGTCGACATCGCCAGCCGCGTCTGGAACCACAAGTGGAAGATCGATCCGATCGTGCGGTCGCTGATCGATACCGACTTCTACAAGCTCCTGATGTGCCAGTCGGTGTTCCGCAACAGCCCCGACACCCATGTCACGTTCAGCCTGATCAACCGCACCACCTCGATCCGGATGGCCGAGCTGATCGACGAGGGCGAGCTGCGCGAGCAGCTCGACCATATCCGCTCGCTCTCGCTCAGCCGCGGCGAATCCACGTGGATGCGCGGCAACACCTTCTACGGCAAGCGCCAGATGTTCCGCCCCGACTTCATGGACTGGTTCGAAAACCTGCGTCTGCCGCCCTATCACCTCGAGCGGCGCCACGGTCAGTACGAGCTCACCTTTGAGGGCAAGTGGCCCGAGGTGATGCTGTGGGAGATCCCGGCGCTCTCGGTGCTGATGGAACTCCGGTCCCGCAAGGTGCTCGAGGGCATGGGCCGGTTCGAACTGCAGGTGCTCTATGCCCGCGCGATGACCAAGCTGTGGGAAAAGGTCGAGCGGCTGCGCGACCTGCCGGGCCTCAAGATCGCCGATTTCGGCACCCGCAGGCGCCACTCCTATCTATGGCAGGACTGGTGCGTGCAGGCGATGATCGAGGGGTTGGGCGACAATTTCACCGGCACCTCGAACTGCCTCATCGCCATGCGGCGCGAGGTCGAGGCGATCGGCACCAACGCCCATGAGCTGCCGATGGTCTACGCCGCCCTGGCCGATACCGACGACGAGCTGCGCAACGCCCCCTACAAGGTGCTCGCCGATTGGCACGAAGAGCACGAGGGCAACCTGCGGATCATCCTGCCCGACACGTTCGGCACCACCGCCTTCCTCGAGGGCGCCCCCGACTGGCTCGCCGGCTGGACCGGCATCCGCATCGATTCCGGCGATCCCGCGGTCGGGGCCGAGAAGGCGATCGAATGGTGGAAGGCCCGCGGTGAAGATCCCCGCGACAAGCTGGTGATCTTCTCCGACGGTCTCGACGTCGAGAAGATCAAGGCGCTGCAGGCGCAGTTCGCCGGCCGCGTGAAGGTCTCCTTCGGCTGGGGCACGCTGCTGACGAACGATTTCCGCGGCCTCGTGCCCGGCGATGCCCTGTCCCCCTTCAGCCTCGTCTGCAAGGCCGTCGCGGCCGAGGGTCGCCCGACCGTCAAGCTGTCGGACAATCCGAACAAGGCGATGGGACCGGGGCTTGAGGTCGAGCGCTACAAGCGCGTCTTCGGCCTCGGCCAGCAGATGCCGATGCAGGTCGAGGTCTGACCCGCGGAATTGTTTCACGGGAAACCTTCGCGTCTTCTGCCCGGAAATATCCCGGGGGTGTGGGGGCGGCGCCCCCACGCGCGTCCCGCCGGAGGCGGGACAGGACATCGCATGCGCCGCAGGCGCACCACCGGATCGGCCGCCTCACGTTTCGCTGATTGGACCGAGGGCCCGGCCCGTCCATATCGCGGGTGAGCCGAAGAGGAACCTGCCGATGCCGATCCGCCTGTCCCGCCGTCACGCCCTGACACTGACGGCCGCCAGCTGTGCCGCCCCGGCGCTGCTGCGGGCACAGACCGATCCGTGGGATCGGGTGCGCGCGCGGGCGGCCGGTCTCGACCAGTTGCGGTCGATCCTCGTTATGCAGGACGGGGAAGAGCGGCTGGCCGTCGCCCTGCGCGGACCGGGGCTGGATACGCCGGTCAACGTGAAGTCCGTCTCCAAGACCATCGTCGCCGCGGTGCTCGGCGCCGCGATCGACCGCGAGGTGGTGCCGTCGGTCACCGCGCGCCTAGACGCCGTCGCGCCCGACCTGATCCCGGCGGGCGCAGCGGAGGGTGTCGGCGCCATCACGCTCGAGGACCTGGTCACCATGCGCGCCGGGCTCGAGCGGACCTCCGGGCCGAACTACGGCGCCTGGGTGGCCAGCGCGAATTGGGTGGCGGATGCCCTGGGGCGGCCCTTCGTGGCCGAGCCCGGCGGACGGATGCTCTATTCCACTGGGTCCTTCCACGTCCTCGGCGCGGCGCTGGCGCGGGCGAGCGGCCGGTCGCTCTTGCAGATGGTGCGCGACTGGATCGGCACGCCACTCGACATCCAGGTGCCGCCGTGGACGCAGGACCCGCAGGGCTTCTATCTCGGCGGCAACCAGATGGCCCTGTCGCCGCGCGGCATGGCCCAGTTCGGCGAGTTGTACCGCCGCGACGGCGAGATCGGGGGCACGCGCGTCTTGTCGGCGGAGTGGGTGTCGCGGTCGTTCCGGCAGGTCACGCGGTCGCGCTGGTCGGGCCTGGGCTATGGCTACGGCTGGTTTCTCGGGCAGGTGGGCGGCGACGATTATGCGCTGGCGCGGGGCTATGGCGGCCAGATCATCTGCGTCTGCCCCGCCCGCGGCATGACCGTGGCGATCACGTCCGATCCGGACCGGCCGGCGCGCTCGGCGGGGTATTTCGGCGATCTCCAGGCGATGATCGAGAACGACATCCTGCCGCGCGCCGCGTGACGCTCAGACGGTGACTCCTGCTGCCGTGGCCGCGAGCATCGTGGCGGAGGCCTCGAGCGCCTCGGATTCCTCCGGCGCGAGATCGGGCATGAGGTCGGCCACGATGCCGTTCGCGCCGACGACGCGGGGCACCGAAAGGGTGACGTCGGCGATCGCCGAGAGGTTTGGCGTGCGGCCCGAGACCGAAAGCACAGACTGCTCGTCGCGGGCGATGGCGGCGACGATGCGCGAGAGGCCGGCGCCGATGCCGTACCACGTGGCGCCCTTGCCCTCGATGATGGTGTAGGCGGCGCGGCGGACGCCGGTGTCGATGCGCTCGCGCAGCTCGGCCGTCACCGGGGCGCCGACCTGCGCGGCTGCGCGTGAGAGGTCCACCGTTCCGACGCGGGCGCTGGACCAGGCGAGCACCTCGGTGTCGCCGTGTTCGCCCAGCACGTAGGCATGGACCGAGCGGGGCGCGACGCCCAGGTGACGCGCGAGAAGCCAGCGAAACCTGGCCGTGTCGAGGATGGTGCCCGAGCCGATGACCCTCTCGCGGGGGAGGCCGCTGAGGCGCAGGGTGACATCGGTCATGATGTCCACGGGGTTCGAGGCGACCAGCAGGATCGCGTCGGGGCAGACGCGGCGGATCTCTCCGACGACCTCGCGGAACACCGCTGCGTTGCGGTCAAGAAGCTGCATCCGCGTCTCTCCGGGCTTCTGGCTGACGCCGGCGGCGATGATGACGGCGCCGGCGCCGGACAGGGCGTCGTAGTCGCCGTGATCCACCATGACGGACGAGGCGAAGGGCACCGCGTGGGCGATGTCCTCGGCCTGGGCGCGGGCGAGGGCGGTGTTCTGGTCGACCAGGACAAGGCGCTCGATCACCCCTTCGAGCGCGAGGGCGAAGCCCGCCGCGCTGCCCACCATTCCGGTTCCGACGATGCCGATCTTCATGTCACCCTCCGTGCACTATGCGTGCACAGAGTATGCACAAACCGTCATACGATCATCCCTGTCCCGCGCGGCGATCCGCACTACACTCCGCCCGGTCCCGACATCGGAGCTCCCGTGACCGCCACGACCCAACCCGCCGCCGGGGCGTCGCTCGCCCCCGTTCTCGTCGTCCTGTCGGCGGGCAACTTCGTCATCGGCATGGGCGCCTTCGTGATCATCGGCGTGCTCGGCCCGCTGGCCGACGATCTGAGCCTGTCGTCCGGCCGGGCGGGGTGGCTCATCACGTCTTACGCGGTGTCTTACGCGATCTTCTCGCCGCTTCTGGTCTCGGCCACGGGCCGGGTCGGGCGGCGGCGGGTTATGGCCGGCGCGCTGGCGGTGTTCGCGGTGGCCAACGCGGCCTGCGCGCTGGCGCCGTCGGAGCTGCCGCTGCACCTGTCGCGGATCGTGGCCGCCGCCGGGGCGGGATGTTTCACGCCGGTCACCTCGGCCGTGGCCGCCCGTCTGGCGCCGCCCGAGCGGCGGGCACAGGCGCTGGCGGCGGTGCTGTTCGGGATCACGCTGGCGCAAGTGGCGGGCGTGCCGGCGGGCAGCTGGATCGCCTATACCTTCGGCTGGCGGGCGGCGGTCTGGATCGTGGCCGCGCTGTCGGTGCCGGCTGCGGTGGCGATCTGGGTCATCGTGCCCGCGGGGCTGAGCTTTACCCCCGTGTCGCCGCGCGACCTGGGCCGCGTGCTGGGTTCGGCCCGGACGATGCTGGCGGTGATGTTCACCACGACCTTCCTCGGCGCGATCTTCGTGGTCTACTCGTATCTCGGCCCGCTGCTGGAGACGCAGATGGGCTATGGCCGCAACGGCATCTCGGCGGTCCTGGTGGTCTACGGCGTCGGCGCGGTGGCGGGGAACCTTGCCGGCGGCTGGGTCGCGGACCGGATCGGGCCGATGGCGACGCTGCTGATGCTGACGGGCATCCAGGCGCTGACGATGCCGCTGTTCGCGTTGCTGCCGCTGGCCAACGCGGCGCTGGTGGCGCTGGTGGTGTTCTGGTCGCTGGTGGGCTGGTCGTTCGGCGCGGCGCAGCAGGTGCGGCTGATCTCGCTCGCCCCCGACAGCGCCAGCGTCGTGCTCGCGCTGAACGCGGCGGCGATCTATGTCGGCGCGGCGGTGGGCTCGGCGATTGGCGGCGGCGTGCTGGATGCTTTCGGGCCGGCGGCGCTGGGCGTCACCGGTGGGATCGGCGCGCTGGTGGCGCTGGGGCACCTTGCCCTGTCGCGGCGGATGTCGGGGCGCTGAGTCTCAGTCGTCGCGGATCTTGCCGCGCAGCGCCTTGACCTCGGCGCGCTGCTTCTTCGATTCGATGCGGCGGCGCTTGGCGCCGAGGCTGGGGCGCGTGGGAATGCGACGCTTGGGCGTTTCCGTCGCCTTTCGGATCATCTCGGCCAGCCGCTCGCGCGCGATCTCGCGGTTGCGGGCCTGGCTGCGCGTCTCGCTCACCTGCAGGACGATGGCGCCCTCGCGCGTCCATTTCCGGCCCGCCACGTTGCGCAGGCGGCGTTTGACCGGTTCGGGGAGGTTGGGCGAGCGCGCGGCCTCGAACCGCAACTCGACCGCCGTGGCGACCTTGTTGACGTTCTGGCCGCCGGGTCCGCCGGCATGGACGAACTGCTCGACGATCTCCCAGTCCTCGATTTCTATGCGGTCGGTGACGCGCAGCAAGGCTGCCTCCTTGTCGGTCTTTCCATCCTAGATACATCACGTTGCGCCGATGACGACCCCCCGGCGGCGGAACCGCTTGCCGGTCTGTTGCGTGGGGTCGTAACGATGACGGACACAGACCAAAGGGGATCGACGTGGATGACATGACACGGCCTGCGGCCGAGGCCGGACCGATCCTCTACTTTCGCGGGGCCGAGGGCGCCCGCGTGACGCTGGCCGTCCTGACGATCCGGCACGACGACGTGATGCCCGGCGCGGTGACGACGCCCCTCGGCACGGCCGAGCCCACGCGGATCTGCGCGCGGGCCGGGGCGGTGGCGTGGCGGCACGACATCGTCGTGCCCGCCGGTGCGGACGCCTGGTACGATTTCGAGGGCACGCGCTATCCGGTGCATGCCGTGATCGAGGGTGACATGCGGATCGCCTATGCCTCGTGCAACGGGCAGGAGGAGGGCGACCTCGAGCGCCCCGAGGACGAGCGCAACGCGATGTGGCGCCGTCTGGGCGAGGATCATGCCGCGGCGCCGTTCTCTCTGCTGTTGCAGGGTGGCGACCAGGTCTATGCCGACGAGGTCACCAAGGCGGACCCGATCACCGAGGACTGGCCCGACATGACGCCGCGGCTCTTGGACGCGCACCGGCGGCAGGCCCTGCGCGAGACCCTGGCCGAGGCCTTTTTCCGCCGCTACGCGCAGCAGTTCGCGCAGGCCGACATCGCCCATGTGTCGGCCAGGATCCCGTCTCTGGCGATGTGGGACGACCACGACATCTGCGATGGCTGGGGCTCGTTGCCCGAGCGGCTTCTGGATTGCGACGCCGGGCGCACGCTGTTCGACGCCGCGCGCGAGGCGTTCCTGGTGTTTCAGTTCGCCTGCGCCGCGGACGAGGTGCCGCCGATCTGTCCCGATGCGACGGGCCGGAGCCTGGGCTGGCGGGTGACGCTGCCCGGCCTGACCCTGATCGGCCCCGACCTGCGATCCGAGCGGCGGCCCGACCGGGTGATGGGCCCCGCGGGCTGGACGGTGCTGACCGACGCGCTGTCGGAGGCGCGCGAGGGGCGGGTGATGCTGATGTCGTCGGTTCCGGCGCTGGGGCCGCGCCTGTCGCTGATCGAGAGCCTGATGCTGCTGACCCGCCGGATGGAGAAATACGAGGACGACCTGCGTGACCAGTGGCAGAGCCGCGCGCACCGGGCCGAATGGCAGGAGTTCCTGCGCGCGCTGCTGGAGGTGCACGGCCGCGCGCCGGTCACCGTCCTGTCGGGCGAGATCCACCTGGCGACGCGGGCGACGATGGATACCGACCACGGGCCGCTGCACCAGCTGGTGTCGTCGGGGGTGACGCATCCGGCGCCGCCGAAGGCCTGGGCGCTGACGCTTGGGGCGCTGGCCAATCTGGGCGAGGCGCCGCTGGCCAAGCACCCGATCCGCATCCGGTCGCTGCCGGGGCGGTGGGCGAAGTACACGGCAAAGCGGAATTACCTCACGCTGACGCGGTCGGGCGGCGGCTGGTCGGCCGCGTGGGAGGTCGAGGGCGCGGGGCCCACGCCGGCGCTGCATCTGTGAGCCGCGCACGAAAAGGGCCGCCGGATCTCGGCGGCCCTTCGAATGGTTAGGAGATGGGCCAGTTAGGGCCGGACGATGCGTCCGGGGGCCCAATCGGAGCGGGTCAAACCCGCGGGGCTGCCCTCAGGCGACCTGTCCTCCGACTGTTCCAACCTCTTTCTCCAACATCATTCTCGACACTGGACCACCTCCTTTCTACGCGTTTCCGATACTTGGAGGTTGGCACGGATTTTGTGTTTGTCAAAAGAAATTACGCTAGCCTTGGTCTCAAATGCCCAACGATAAGGCGGAATGGCACCAGCGCGATCACGACGAGGGCAAGCTTGACACCCCAATCGGCGACGGCCAGCGACACCCACAGCGGGACGGTCGGCCCGAGGCCCAGCAGCGGCAGCGCCTCGTTCGCCCAGGACACGTCGTTGCCCGGCTCGATGAAGCTGAGCGAGGCGGCGAAGGCGATCGAGAAGAACAGCGCGGTGTCGAGCGCCGAGCCCACGACGCTGGACGCCAGCGGCGCCCGCCACCAGCGCCCGCCGCGCAGCCGGTCGAACACCACGATGTCGGTGAGCTGTGCGGCGAGGAAGGCCAGCCCCGAGCCGAGCGCGACGCGCCAGGTGACGAGGGGGCCGAACTCACCCTGGATCTGGGTGCCGATCAGCGAGCAGAGGATGCCGGTCACGAACCCGGCGAGCACGACCTTGCGCGCCGTGGCGGGGCCGTAGAGGCGGTTCATCAGGTCGGTGACGAGGAAGGCGAAGGGATAGGTGAGCGCGCCCCAGGTGAGCCACTGGCCCAGGAGCACCTGCACGAGGATGTTGGAGGCCACGACGATCGCGGCCATGGCGAGAACGCCGGGAATGAGACGGGACATCGATGTTTTCCGTTTTCACAAGGTGGTCGGAGACTTGGTCCCGGTGCTGCGGGACAGGGGCCTGTAGCGCCGCTGGAGCTTCGATGCAAGCTCAGTCGCGCAGGCGGTACTCGACGATCTCGGTGGTCTGCAGGAACAGGAAGTTGTCGTCGGACACCATCGTCAGCCGCAGCGCGCCCGACGGATCGCGCCAGACGGCCAGCCCTTCGAGGTTGTCGTGGGTGCCGGGGCCGGTTGTCAGCAGCGTCCGGACGCGGGGCGGGCCGTCCAGGGTGACGCGGCGCACCTGAGAGGCGAACCCGAGGGGACCGAAGAACTTGCGTTCCAGCAGGTAGAGCGCGCCGTCGGGCCCGAAATCGGCGCCCACGGGGACGAAGCCGTTGGCGGAGGGGATGGTGCCGACCTGTTGCCAGCCGTCGGCGTCGCGGCGGTAGAGGGGGATCGTGTCGCCGCCATGTTCGGGCAGGGTCCAGAGCGTGCCGTCGGCGTCGATGGCCAGCGCCTCGAACCCGCGGTTCCGCTCGAGCCCGGCGAAGGCGGGCGCGGGGCGCGTGGGCCGGGCCGGGCCGCCGGCGCCGTCGTAGTGCAGGATGCGGTGCCGCCCCTCGGCCGAGACAAAGAGCGTGCCGTCGGACGCGATGGCCAGCCCCTCGGCGTCGGGCGTCGCGTCGGGGGCGCCGCGCAGGGGGCGCAACGGCCCGGACCGGACGCCGGTGAGGGTGCCGCCCGCGTCCCGCAGGAGCGTGCCGGTCACGATGCGCCCGCGGTCTGAGATGGCGGTAAAGCTGCGGCCCTCGGGGCCGACCTCGATGCCGGAAAAGCCGCCATGAGCGGCCTCGGCGCCCGACCACACGACGCGGGCCACCTGTTCGGCCGGTGCGCGATCGGCCGAGTTGCACCCGGCGGCTGCCGCAAGCAGCAGCGCCGGGGCGAGAAGGCGGAGCGGCGCCTTCAGAGCGGCGAGAGCACGGCCTGACACTGCTGCGGCAGGTCGGCCATCGTGATCGCGGATTTCGGCTTGGGCGCAGGGGCGTTCGGGTCCGGCGGCGGCGGGTCGATGATGTTGTTCACCCACTCCTGCGCGGCGGCGCAGCCGTCGCCCGGCGGCGGCGGATCCTGCGGCGTGCAGTCGGTGGCGCCCCGCGGGCAGGCCAGACGGACATGGAAGTGATAATGGTGCCCCCCCCACGGCCGCACCTTGCGCAGCCACGACCGGTCGCCCGTCTCGGTGTTGCACATGGAAACCTTGGCGCCCGGGAAGATGAAGATCCGCGCGACCGCGGGATCCTGGGCGGCGGCCTTCACCATCTCGTGCTGGAGCGGCGACCAGTTGCTGTTGGTGTAGGCGCCCTTGGCGCGGCGCATGGAGATCGGCGGAAAGCCCTCACGCTCGGACCGTGTGAGGTCGAGCCGGGGCACCGGGCGCAGCCAGATGTCGGCGTCGAGGCCGATCTGGTGGCTGGAATGGCCCGACGTCATCGGCCCGCCGCGCGGCTGCGAGATGTCGCCGACATAGAGCCCCTGCGTGCCGTTCATCCCCGCGACCTTTTGCGACAGGCGCTGGAGGAAGCGGATCGTTTCGGGGTGGCCCCAGTTGCGGTTGCGCGACAGGCGCATCGCCTGCCAGGTCGGCCCGGTCTCGGGCAGCTGGACGCCGCCGGCGAGGCAGCCCTTGGAATAGAAGCCGTAGGGGGCCGGGCTCTGCTGTGAGGCGGAGGCCTCCTGGCCGAAGAAGTTCTTTGCGACGCCGCTGCGCGTGACCTCGGGCATCTGAAGCGGTTCGGTCGCGTAGACCTGACGCACGTCGCGCGAACCGCAGGATGCAAGGACCAGGGCTGCGGTCAGGCAGACGAGGATGCGTGTGACCATTGGGCTGCTCGGCCTCCGTTGGGTTTTACCCAGCGTAGCAGCACCAGACCCGCGGCGAAAAGGATAATCAGGGGGCTGACGCCGAGGCGCTGGCTTCCGGTCAGGTCCGTCGCCAGCGCGATCAGCGCCGGGGCGAGGAACGAGGTGGCCTTGCCCGCCAGCGCGTAGAGCCCGAACCCCTCGGTCATGCGGGCGGGGTTGGCCTGCCGGACCATCATCGTGCGGCTCGCCGATTGCAGCGCGCCGCCCGCGCCGCCGATCACGCCGCCGCAGATGTAGAAAGCGATGTCGGGGACCGGCGAACCGGGCGCGACGGGGATGCCCAGCACCGCGGTTTCGCTGAGTGTGACGATGACCACGCCGACACCGGTGAGCATCCAGATGGAGGCGGCGATCACCGGTTTCGGGCCGAAGCGGTCGTCGGCCTTGCCACCGAGCCAGGCGAAGATCGCCCCGCTGACGGCGGCAATGATGCCGAACACGCCGATGTCCACCACCGACCAGCCCAGCACGCCGAAGGCGTAGATGCCGCCGAAGGTATACATCCCGTTCAGCGCGTCGCGGTAAAGCATCGACGAGCCGAGATAGGCGGCGAGGCTGGGATCCTCGGGCAGGCGCCGGATCGTCGTGCCGAGGGCGCGCAGGCTCTGGCGCACCGGCACGCGGGGCAGGGCGCGTGTCGCGTCCTCGCGCACCCAGATGAAGAACGGGACCATGAAAACGAGATACCACAGCGCAACCAGCGGGCCGACGGCGCGGGTGCCCTCGCGGGCGTCGGGGTCCAGCCCGAAGGCCGGCGGGCGGCCTAGGAAGGTGAGCCCGGCATAGTTCTCGGCCAGGAACAGCAGCATGATCACCAGCGACACGACGCCGCCCGAATAGCCGACCGCCCAGCCGGTGCCGGATATCCCGCCGAGCGCCGAGCGCGGTCCGAGCGTGGGCAGCAGCGCGTTGGTGAAGATCGTGGCGAACTCCATCCCGATCAGCCCGATGCCGAAGGCCGCGAGGACGAGCGTCACGTTCTGCGCCTCGGGTACCGCCCACCAGAGCCCCGACGCGCCGACGACGTAGAGCGCCGAGAACAGCACGATCCACGGCATCCGCCGCCCCGCGGTATCGGCCAGCGCGCCGAGGATCGGGGCGAGCACCGCGATGGTCAGTCCCGAGACGGTCAGCGCAGTGCCCCACAGCACCTGCGCCTGTGCCCCGTCGCCCACGACGGTGGCGAAGTAGGGGGCGAAGATGAAGGTCAGGAGCAGCGTGTTGTAGGGTTGCGAGGCCCAGTCGAAGGCCATCCACCCCCAGATCCGCTTGCGCGCCGCATCCGCCATCCACCGTCCCTCGTGACCTGCGGTATCAAGACCCGGATTGCACGGCGGATGCAACGGCGACGGTCAGTCGATCTCGGGCGGCCAGGGACGGGTGGCGTCGGCGGCGCCCCAAGCGTGCACCCATTCGGGCAGGGCCGGACTGTCGGGCGGCATCCCGGCCACCTCGGCGACGCGAGCGGTGGGCAGCATGCCGGTGCGGTCGGTGACGGCGGTGCGCAGCAGGACGTGGCTGGTGCAGATACCGCGCACCCACATCCCCTGTTCAAGATAGAAGAACCGCTCGTCCCAGCCGATCAGCCGGCTGCGCATCTCGATCCGGTCGAACATCCGCACCCGGCGGCGATAGCGCACCGACGCCCCCGCGACGGTCCCCGCCCAGCGTTCCCGGCGCATCAGGTCCACCAGCCCGATGCGGCGAAACAGCACAAGCCGGCCGAGATCGTAGAGCGTCAGGGTGCGGCCGTTGTTCAGCTCCATCCAGACGTCGATGTCGTGCGGCCAGCAGAGGTGGTGCGACACGTGGGTCTCGAAGAGCCCCAAAGTGGGCGCCTTGCGGTGGACGAAGGCCTCTTTCGCGAGGCGGGCGACGGGGTACATGGCGGCTCCTCGGGCTGACGCTGGGTAGATGGCGCAGCCCGCCGCCGGGGTCAAAGCGGACGCCGCGTCGGGCGCTTGTCTCTCCCGTTCCGTGTGGTTAGGTGTCGGCAGACCGAAACCTGCAGAGGATCAGGCCCGCCGATGACGTCCCTTATCCAAATCATGCTTCTGATCCTCGACGTCATCTGGTTCATCATGATCGCGCATATCGTGATGAGCTGGCTGATCAATTTCCAGGTGCTGAACCTGGGGCAGCAGTTCGTCGCGCAGCTCTGGTACGGGCTGAACCGCCTGCTCGAACCGCTGTACGAGCCGATCCGGCGGGTGCTGCCGAATACCGGCGGGCTGGACCTGGCGCCGCTTGTGGCACTGATCCTCGTCTACGCGATCCGGATCATCATCATCAACAACGCCCCCGCCTTCTACTGAGGCACCGCGCCTGATGTCGCGCCGGCCCGCCACGTGACGGGGCCGGCGGACTTGTTTGCCGGATCTTCATCTGC
This sequence comes from Tranquillimonas rosea, assembly GCF_900111315.1. Lineage (GTDB taxonomy): Bacteria > Pseudomonadota > Alphaproteobacteria > Rhodobacterales > Rhodobacteraceae > Tranquillimonas > Tranquillimonas rosea. The sequence continues at coordinate 137,452 of NZ_FOGU01000005.1, read as the reverse complement.
GATTGTTCGGCTCAAGAGCAGCACAACAAGAACCTACAGGCCATGCCCTCCGCCGACGCCCTTCTGTCGTCCGTCTTCGGATTCGACGCCTTCCGTCCCGGTCAGGAAGAGATCGTGCGGACCGTGGTCGCGGGAGAGAACACGCTTGCCATCATGCCCACTGGCGGGGGCAAGTCGCTGTGCTACCAGCTTCCCGCGCTGTGCCGCGATGGCGTGACGGTCGTGATCTCGCCGCTGATCGCGCTGATGCGGGACCAGGTGCGCGCGCTGAAGCAGGCCGGGGTCGAAGCCGGGGCGCTGACCTCGGGCAACACCGAGGCCGAGACCGACGCGGTGTTCAGCGCCATCGACGAGGGGCGGCTGAAACTTCTCTACATGGCGCCGGAGCGGCTGGCCTCGGGCGGGACGGACCGGCTGTTGCGCCGCGCCGACGTCCGCCTGATCGCCGTGGACGAGGCGCATTGCGTCAGCCAGTGGGGCCACGATTTCCGCCCCGACTACCTGCGGATCGGCGCCCTGCGCGCGGCGCTGGACGTGCCGCTCGCCGCCTTCACCGCCACCGCCGACGAGGAAACGCGGGCCGAGATCGTCACCCGTCTGTTCGGCGACGCGGCGCCGCGGGTGTTCCTGCGCGGCTTCGACCGGCCGAACATCCACCTCGCCTTTCAGCCCAAGAACAATCCGCGCCGTCAGGTCCTGGGCTTTGCCGCCGCGCGCAAGGGGCAGTCGGGCATCGTCTACTGCGCCACCCGCGCCAAGACCGAAAGCCTCGCCGCCGCGTTGCGCGAAGCCGGCCATGCGGCCTGTCACTATCACGGCGGGATGGAGGCCGAGTCCCGCCGTTCGGTCGAGGAGCGGTTCCAGCAGGAGGACGGGCTGATCGTCGCCGCGACGGTGGCCTTCGGGATGGGCGTGGACAAGCCCGACATCCGCTGGGTCGCCCATGCCGACCTGCCCAAGTCGATCGAGGCCTATTACCAGGAGATCGGCCGCGCGGGGCGCGACGGGGCGCCCGCCGAGACGCTGACGCTCTACGGCGCCGACGACATCCGCCTGCGCCGGGCGCAGATCGACGAGGGTCTCGCCCCGGTCGAGCGGAAGGCGGCCGATCACGGCAGGCTCAACACGCTTCTGGGGCTGGCCGAGGCCCTGGGCTGCCGGCGGCAGCGGCTGCTGGCCTATTTCGGCGAGACGGCCGAGCCCTGCGGCAACTGCGACCTCTGCAACGCGCCGCCCGACACATTCGACGGGACCGAGGCGGTCCGCAAGGCGCTGTCTGCGATCCTGCGCACCGAGGAGAGGTTCGGCACCGGCCACCTGATCGACATCCTGCTGGGGACCGAGACCGACCGCATCCGCGCCCGCGGCCACGACCGCCTGCCGACCTTCGGCGTGGGGCGCGACTTCGACAAGCGCCAGTGGCAGGCGATCTTCCGGCAGATGATGGGCCGCGACCTGGTTCGGCCGGACCCCGAGCGGCACGGCGCGCTGCGGATGACCGAGGCCGCCCGCCCGATCCTGCGCGGGGAAGAGGGGCTGACCCTGCGCCGCGATGCGCTGAAGGCGCCCGACCGGCCCGTGGTCAAGACCATGGTCGCCGAGGAGGACGCGCCGCTGATGTCCGCGCTGAAGGCCAAGCGGCGCGCGCTGGCCGAGGCGCAGCGCGTGCCGGCCTATGTCATCTTTCCCGACCGCACGCTGATCGAGATGGCCGAGCGGCGGCCCTCCAGCCTGGACGAGATGGCGGGGATCGGCGGTGTCGGCGCCAAGAAGCTGGAACGCTACGGCGCCGAGTTCCTGGCGGTCATCACCGGCGATGCCCCCGAAGAGCTGCATCCCAAACGCCGCAAGCTGGCCGGGCGCGGGTCCGGCGCGCTCTATGACCGGCTGATGGAGGCGCAGAGCCGGCTCGCCCGCGGCGACGACGGCACAGAGAAACCGCTGAGCTGTTCCAGTGCGCAACTCGCCCGCGTGGCCGAGGCGCGGCCCGCCGATCCCGACGCGCTTGCCCGGCTGGTCGGAGAGCGGCGCGCCGAGCGCTTCGGGTCGGCCTTTCTCGAGGTGCTGGCCGAGGGTTGAGGCACCGCGTCAACCTGCTAAGTCCAGCCGACGATAGCCGCAGGACAAGGAGCGCAGGATGCTGGTGGTGATCTCGCCCGCCAAGAGGCTGAACTGGGAAGTGCCCGCGAGCCCCCAGAGCAAACCCGATCACCTGAAAGAGGCCAATATCCTGGCGGGTCACATGCGGCAGCTGTCGCTGTCCGACCTCAAGTCGCTGATGGGGCTCTCGGACGACCTGGCCAAGCTGAACCGCGATAGGTTCCGCGCGTTCGAGGCCGAGCCTGAGATGGGCGACACCCGCCCCGCCGCGCTGGCATTCGCCGGCGACACCTACCAGGGCCTCGACGCGGCGAGCCTCGACACCGACGCCGTGACCTGGGCGCAGGATCACCTGCGCATCCTGTCGGGTCTCTACGGCCTGCTGCGGCCCCGCGACGGCATCCAGCCCTACCGGTTGGAGATGGGCAGCAAGCTCAAGACGCGGCGCGGACGCAACCTGTATGACTTCTGGGGCGACACGCTGGCGCGCGAGCTGACCGAACAGGCGCGCGAGATCGGCGCCGGGACGCTGGTGAACTGCGCGAGCCAGGAGTATTTCGGCGCGGTTGATGCCGACGCGCTGGGGCTGGACGTGGTGACGCCCGTGTTCCTCGAGGACAAGGAGGACGGCCCGAAGATCGTCAGCTTCTACGCCAAGACCGCCCGCGGCGCGATGGCGCGGTTCATCGTCGAGAACCGGCTGACGGACCCCGAGGCGCTGACCGACTTCGATTACATGGGGTATCGCCACGCGCCCGACCTGTCCGAGCCGGGCAAGCCCGCCTTCCTGCGGGCCGCCTGACGCGCCTCAGACCGAGCGGATCGCCAGGGCAATGCCCTGGCCGCCGCCGATGCACATGGTGACCAGGGCGGTGCCGCCGCCGATCCGCCGCAGCTCGTACATCGCCTTGATCGTCAGGATCGCCCCGGTCGCGCCGACCGGATGACCAAGCGCGATGGCGCCGCCATTCGGATTCACCTTCGCGGGGTCGAGCCCCAGCTCCTTGTTCACGGCGAGGGCCTGGGCGGCGAAGGCCTCGTTCGACTCGATCACGTCGAAATCTTCGACGCCGAGCCCGGTCTTGGCCATCAGCGCCCGCACCGCCGGGACCGGGCCGATGCCCATGACTTCGGGGCGCACGCCGGCATGGGCATAGCCGAGGATCTCGAACCCGGCTTTCAGACCTGCCCGCTCGGCCGCCTCGGCGCGGGCCAGCACCAGGGCCGCCGCGCCGTCGTTGATGCCGCTGGCATTGCCCGCGGTGACGGTGCCGTCCTTGCGGAACACCGGTTTCAGCCCGGCCAGTCCCTCGGCGGTGGTCGGCTTGGGGTGCTCGTCCGTTTCGAAGCGGACGGTGTCGCGCTTGACGCGCACCTCGACCGGCGTGATCTGGTCGGCAAAGCGGCCGGCGTCGATCGCGGCCATCGCGCGCTCCTGGCTTTGCAGGGCGAAGGCGTCCTGCGCCGCGCGGTCGATGGCGTGCTCTTCCGAGACGTTCTCGGCCGTGACGCCCATGTGGCCGGTGCCGAAGGGGCAGTTCAGCGCGCCCAGCATCATGTCGTTCGCGGGCGCGTCGCCCATCTTGGCGCCCCAGCGGGCCTGGGGCAGGATGAAGGGCGAGCGACTCATGCATTCGGCGCCGCCGGCGAGCCCGAACTCGGCATCCCCCAGCGCCAGTGCCTGCACCACCGAGACGACGGCCTGCGCGCCCGAGCCGCAGAGCCGGTTCACGTTCATCGCAGGCGTCGTCTCCGGAACGCCCGCCTCCATCGCGGCCACGCGGCTGAGATACATGTCGCGCGGCTCGGTGTTGATGACGTGGCCGAAGGCGACATGGCCGATCTGGCCGCCCTCGACGCCGGACCTCTCCAGCGCCGCGGTCGAGGCCGCCGCGCCGAGCGCGATGGGCGGCGTGCCGGCCAGCGCCCCGCCGAAGGTGCCGATGGCGGTGCGCGCACCGTTGAGGATCACGATTCCGGTCATGTCTGCCCCTCCCGCTGGCATGTCTCGGGGCCGAGCGTAGTGCCCTGCGCGGCCCCGTGGCCAGCGTCAACGCTGCGTCAGGACACGAAAGAAAGCCGTCGAACTGTCCGCGCCGAGCCGCTAGGAACCTGACATGACATCCGAGAGCTTCGAGATCTTCCTGGTCGCGCCGCCCGGCATGGAGGCCGTCCTTGCCGACGAGGCGCGCGCGCTCGGCTTTGCCGCGCCTGAGCCCGTCGCCGGCGGCGTCACGGTGCAGGGCGGCTGGCCCGACGTGTGGCGCGCGAACCTCGAGCTGCGCGGCGCAACGCGGGTCCTGGCGCGGATCGGCGGGTTCATGGCGTTCCACCTGGCGCAGCTGGACAAGCGGGCGCGCAAGTTCCCCTGGGCCGATGTCCTGCGGTCGGACGTGCCGGCGCGGGTCGAGGTCACCAGCCGCAAATCCAAGGTCTATCACGCCGGTGCGGCCACCCAGCGGATCGAGCGGGCGATTGCGGAAGAGGCGGGCGTGACGATCAGCGCCGAAGCGCGTGTCTGCGTGAAGGTGCGGATCGACGACAACCGGGTGACGGTGAGCCTCGACACCTCGGGCGAGTCGCTGCACCGGCGCGGCCACAAGGAGGCCGTCGGAAAGGCCCCCCTGCGCGAGACGATGGCCGCGCTGTTCCTGCGGCACTGCGGTTTCGACGGGCGCGAACCGGTGCTGGACCCGATGTGCGGCTCGGGCACCTTCGTGATCGAGGCGGCCGAGCATGCCGCGGGGCTGGCGCCGGGCCGGTCGCGGCGCTTTGCCTTCGAGGATCTCGCGACCTTCGACGCCGGTGCGTGGCAGGCGATGCGGAACCGCGGTTCGGCCGTGGATAACGGCGTGACGCTTTATGGCTACGACCGCGACGCCGGTGCGATCCGGTCTGCGCAGGCCAATGCCGAGCGCGCGGGCGTGGCGGACGCGACCCGCTTTGCCTGCCAGCCGGTCAGCGCGCTGACGCGACCCGAGGGGCCCGCCGGGCTGGTCATGGTGAACCCGCCCTATGGCGGGCGCATCGGCGACAAGAAGGCGCTCTATCCGCTCTATGCCGCGCTGGGAGAGGTGCTGGCGCAGGGTTTTTCCGGCTGGCGCGTCGGCCTCGTCACCAGCGAGGCGGGCCTTGCCAAGGCCACCGGCCTGCCCTTCCTGCCGCCGGGGCCCCCGGTGGCGCATGGCGGGCTGAAGGTGCGCGTCCACCGCACCGAACCGCTGCCCTGACCCTCAACGCCTGTCCCGCCGCCCGCCCTGACGCATCCGCGGCACAACGCCAGAGGCCCGCATGACCATCATCGTAGACAAGATCGGTGTCAGCTACTTCCCGGTGCCGAAATGCGCCTGCACGTCGATCAAGCATCTCTTCTTCGACATCGAGAACGGTGAACCCTATCGCGGCCACATCGTCAGCGGCGTGCGCCAGCACATCCACAAGGTCTATCCGGCCTCGGCGTTCAAGCCGGCGCATGCCCGCGACAACCTCTGCGTGGCGGTGATCCGCGACCCGGTGGAGCGGCTGATCTCGTGCTATACCAACCGGGTGCTGTATCATGGCGAGCTCGAGCGGATCGGGCCGCAATTCATCAAGCGCGGCGCGCAGAAGCGGCCGACGCTTGGGCATTTCGTCAATCACCTGTCGCTTTACCGCGAGGCCAGCGGCAGCGTGCGCCATCATTCCGAGCCGATGGTGCATTTCCTCGGCCACGACGCGTCGTTCTACGACCATATCTTCCGCATCGACCAGCTGGAGGGGCTCGTGGCGCTGCTCGAAGAGCGCACGGGCCGGACGCTGAGCCTGCAGCACCGGCAATCCGGCGGCCCGAAGATGAGCCGCGCGGATCTCAACGAGCGTCAGATCGAGCGTGCGCGCGCGTTCTACGCCGACGACTACGCCGCCTTCGGCCACCTGCTGTAAGGCGCCGCCCCACGAGGCGGCCGGGCGGTCAGAGTGCGGCCTCGCGGGCGACGGCCCCGGCCACCGACCCTTGCAGCATCGCGTCCAGAACGGTCGTAACCTCGTCCCGGAACCGGTCCGATTGGCGCAGGACGTCGGGTACCAGGCCCGGCAGGTCGAACATGGCGGCGACGATCGCGGGCGCGTCCTCCTGCGCCGAGAGCCGCGTGGCGATCTCGCCGGCGCGGGGATCCTGCAGCTCGTAGACCTCGCCGTCATCCTTCCGGGCCAGGCAGTGCCGAAGCCATGCCGCGACGGCGAAGGCGAAGGGGCGCGTCGGCTGGCCCCGCTCGAGCGCGTCCAGCGCCGGGGCGAAGAGGCGCTGGGGCACCTTCTCGGTTCCGTCCATGGCGATCTGGTAGGTCTGGTGCGCAAGGTTCGGGTTCTCGAACCGCGCGGCCAGCTCGGCGGCGTAAGCCTCGAAGTCGATCCCCGGCAGCGGGTCGAGCGTGGCAGCAGCGGCGGAGAGGTGGCGCCGCACCAGCGCGGCGAGGTCCGCGTCGCGCATCACGTCGCGGACATACCGCTTGCCCGAGTGGAAGCCGGCATAGGCCAGCATGGAATGGGTGCCGTTCAGCATCCGCAGCTTCATGCGTTCGTAAGGGGCGACGTCGGTGACGAACAGCGCGCCGCCGGCCTCCCATTCGGGACGCCCGCCGGTAAAGCGGTCCTCGATCACCCACTGGCTGAAGGCCTCGGTCTGCACCGCGGCGTGGTCCTCGGCCCCCAGCGCCCGCTCTGCCGCCTCGCGGACGTCGGGGCCCGGCGCGGGGGTGATGCGGTCGACCATCGACGAGGGAAAGGCGACCTCGGCGGCGATCCAGTCGCGCAGCTCGGGCGCGGTGCGGGCCGCGAGGTCGAGGATCAGGCCGCGCAGCAGCTTGCCGTTGCCGGGCAGGTTGTCGCAGCAGAGCACGGTGAAGGGCGCGATGCCGGCCGCGTGCCGCTGTTTCAGCCCGCGCAGGATCAGCCCGGCGACCCCGACCGGCGCATCCGGGTGTTCGAGGTCGTGCGCGATGGCGGGATGGGCGGTGTCGACGCCGCCGCTGGCCCGGTCCAGGCCATAGCCCTTTTCGGTGACGGTGACCGTGACGGTCCGCGTCTGTGGCGCGGCGAGGGCCGCGTTGACGGCCGGGGCATCGCCGTGGGCATGGGCCAGCGCGCGGGACAGGGCGCCGATCACCCGAACCTCGTGCGAGTCGGCGCCGGCCGCGATCACGGTGTAGAGCCCGTTCTGCGGCGTCAGCTCGTCCACCGCACCGCTTGACCGCAGGCTCACCCCGACGATCCGCCAGTCGCCACCCGAGGCGGCGAGGGCGTCGTCGGAATAGACCGCCTGGTGGGCCTTGTGGAACGCGCCGAGGCCCAGGTGCACGATCCCCTCGCCATGCGCGGCGGGATCGTAGGCCGGGACGCGGACATCACCGGGCAGGTGGTCGATACGAGACAGTCGGGTCATTCGGCGGCCTCCCGGTGGGACAGCGCCGCGATCACGCCGCGCAGTTCGGCCAGACCCCTGAGGCGGCCGATCGCGGGGTATCCCGGCTGGGCCTTGCGCGACTTGTCGTCGAGGATGTCCTGCCCGTGATCGGGGCGGAACGGGATCGAGGCGTCCGCGCGGCCGGCGCCGCGGCGGCGGGCCTCTTCGCGCAGGATTGCGGCGACCACGGCGACCATGTCGGTGTCGCCGCCCAGGTGCTCGGCCTCGTGGAACGAGCCGGGGACGGTGCCATCCTCGCGCTTGACGTTGCGCAGGTGCAGGAAATGGATGCGGTCGCCGAGCGCGTCGATCATCCCCGGCAGGTCGTTGTCCCCCCGCGCCCCGAGCGAGCCGGTGCAGAGCGTGATCCCCGACGCCTTGCTGGGCACAGCGTCCATGATCCGGGCGTAGTCGTTCTGCGTCGACATGATCCGCGGCAGGCCCAGCAGCGGGAACGGCGGGTCGTCCGGGTGGCAGCAGAGGCGGATGCCGAGCTCCTCGGCGACCGGCGCGACCTCTTTGAGGAAGGCCACGAGGTTGGCGCGCAGCGTATCCTCGCCGACTTGGGCATAGTCCCGCAGGCAGGCGCGCACGTCCTCGAGAGAGAAGGACTCGGCCGCGCCCGGCAGGCCGAAGACGACGTTGCGGGCCAACGCCGCGCGGTCGTCGGCGGACATGGCGTCGAAGCGGCGGCGGGCCTCGGCCTGGAGGGCGGCGTCGAACTCGTCGGCCGCGCCCGCGCGTTCCAGAATGTAGAGGTCGAACGCGGCGAAATCGGCAAGGTCGAACCGCATGCAGGTCGCGCCGGTCGCGACCTCGTAGGCGAGGTCGGTGCGGGTCCAGTCGAGGACCGGCATGAAGTTGTAGCAGACGACCCGAATCCCTTCGGCGGCTATGTTGCGCAGGCTGTCGACATAGGAGTCGACATGGCTGCGCCAGTTCGCGCCGCCGGTCTTGATGTCCTCGGAGACGGGCAGGCTTTCGACCACGTCCCATGCCAGGCCCGAGGGGCGTCCGTTCCGCCGCGTCGCGATCTCGGCCTTGCGCCGGGCGATCTCGTCACGGCTCCAGACGGTGCCGGTGGGCACGTGGTGAAGGGCGGTCACGATGCCCTTTGCGCCCGCCTCGCAGACGTCGTCGATCCCGACGAGATCGTTCGGTCCAAACCATCTCCACGTTTCGCGCATTCCGGTCCTCCCTTCGCTTTCGCCGGTCCGACTCGATCTGGTCGGATGCACCACCTTGTCTACTTGTATGGCAGTATGGTAGCAACCCTGCAGGAGGAGGATCGAATCATGCTCGTAAAGCGGGACACTGCGATTCACGAGGTCGACCAGACCGCACCCATCGGGCCACAGGTCCGTCGGGCGCTGCGTGAGCGCATCATCCGCAACGACCTGAAACCCGATCAGAAAATCTCCGAATCCGAGATCGCCGCGCAATACGGCGTCAGCCGTCAGCCGGTGCGCGAGGCGTTCATCCGCCTCTCCGACGAGGGGCTCGTGACGATCCTGCCCCAGCGGGGCACGCGGGTCTGCCGCATCGGGCTGGCCGCCGTGCGCGACGCCCGGTTCATCCGCGAGTCGATCGAGGCCGACATCACGCGGCTGCTTGCGGACGGGCAGGGGGCCGATCACGTGGACGAGTTCCGCGGTCTGATCGACGCGCAGCGCCGCGCCGCGGACACCGATCCGGTCGAATTCATCCGCGCCGACGAAGCCTTTCACCGTGCCATGGCGGACGCCGTCGGCAAGGGCGGTCTCTGGCGCAAGGTCCAGAGCCTCAAGTCGCAGATGGATCGCGTGCGCTTCCTCGCGCTGGGTCAGTTCCCGGTGCGCAAGCTCATCGATCAGCATGCCGCCATCGTGGACGGCATCGCCGCGGGCGATGCCGACGGCGCCGAGGTGGCGCTGCGCCATCACCTGCGGGAGGTCCTGAGCGACCTGCCGCACATCGTCCGCACCAACCCGGACTTCTTCGACGCCGCGACAGACGGCGCCGAGGACCAGATTGTCAAACTCAAGGGAGGAGAAACCGTATGACGTTCTTCAAGACCATCGTGACCGCCGCGGCGCTGGCCGCCGTATCGGGGCCGCTCGCCGCGCAGGAGCGTACGCTGCAGCTCGGTCACCTCGCCAACGAGGAGAACTCGTGGCACCAGGCGTCGGTCAAGTTCGCCGAAGAGGTCGAGCGCCTGACCGACGGCCGCATCGCCGTCGAGGTGTTCCCAAACGAGTCGCTCGGCAAGGAGATCGACCTGATCAACGGCATGCAGCTTGGCACCGTGGACATGACGATCACGGGCGAGAGCCTGCAGAACTGGGCGCCCAAGGCGGCGCTGCTGGCCGTGCCCTATGCCTACGACTCGCTCGAGCAGATGGACGAGGTCGCCTCGGGCGAGATCGGTGACGAGATCGAGCAGCAGATCATCGAGCAGGCGCAGATCCGGCCCATCGCCTACTTTGCCCGCGGCCCGCGTGAGCTGACGGCGAACCGCGCGATCGAGACGCCCGAAGACCTGGACGGCCTGAAGATGCGCGTGCCGAACGTGCCGCTCTTCGTGGACGTGTGGTCGTCGCTTGGCGCCCAGCCGACGCCGATGGCGTTCTCCGAGGTGTTCACCTCGCTGCAGAATGGCACGATCGGCGCGCAGGAGAACCCGCTCGCCCTGATCCGCTCGGCCAGCTTCGACGAGGTGCAGAGCCACGTGAACATGACCGATCACGTCCGCTCGTGGATCTACCTCACCATCGCCGAGCAGACCTGGAACGATCTGTCGGAAGAGGATCGCGCGGCGATCGAGGAAGCGGCGCAGATCGCCCAGGAGCACGAGCGCGAGCTGTTCCTCGAGAGCCTCGAAAACGACCGTGCCTATCTCGAAGAGCAGGGCATGACCTTCGTCGACGTCGACAACGCGGCCTTCGCCGAAAAGGCGCGGGATGCGGTCCTGTCGAACGTCTCCGACGAGATCCGCCCGACGGTCGAGCAGCTGTTCGCAAGCCAGGCCGAGTGATCGGCTGATACCGTGAGGACCGTCGGCCCGTCAGGGCCGGCGGTCTTCAGTTTCACCAGGCACGAAAAGGTCCGCCCCATGAAGACGCTTCGGATGCTAGAGACGGCCGTGACACTGCTGTTCCGCGCTGTGGTGGGGATCGCCTTTCTCGTCCTGATCGCGGCGGTCCTTGTGCAGGTGGTGGGCCGCCTGAGCGGCGCCTCTCCGGTCTGGACCGAAGAGCTGACGCGCTTCGCGCTGCTCTATCTCGCTGCGGTCGGCGCGGGGCTCTCGCTTAAGTCCGGCGAGCTCGTGAACGTCGACGTCGTCTGCGAGGCCTTCCCCGAGAGGATCGCCTGGACGCTCCGCCTCGTCTCGGCGCTGCTGGTCGCGGGGCTTGGACTCTACCTGCTGCCGATGGCGTGGCGCTTTACCACGATCGGAAATTTCCAGACCTCGCCGGCGCTGGGGCTGAAGATGAGCTACGTGCACTTCACCGTGTTCCTGATGCTCGCGCTTCTCGCGTTCTTCGCCATCCTGCGCGTCGTCGGCATGCTCACCGGGACCGACAACGGCCGGCCCGCCCACCTGAACATCGATCCGGAAGAGTGACCGCATGGACGTGACCATCCTATTCGGCGTCTTCATCGCCGGACTCATCATCGGTGTGCCCGTCGCCGTGACACTGGGCCTCTCGTCGCTGGCCTACATCCTGTTCGCCGGGCTCAACCCGGTGGCCATTCCGCAGAAGATGTACGCCGGCATGGACGTGTTCGTCCTGCTGTCGATCCCCGGCTTCATCCTGGCGGGCAACCTGATGAACCGCGGGGGCATCACCACGCGGATCATCCGGTTCGCGTCCGCCATCGTGGGCTGGGTGCGCGGCGGCCTGGGCCTGACCAACATCGCGGCCTCGATGCTGTTCGGCGGCGTCACGGGGACGGCGGTGGCCGATGCCGCCTCGATCGGGGGCGTGATGATCCCCGGCATGAAGAAGGCCGGCTATCCGGCCGACTTCGCGGCCGCGGTGACCGCCGCCTCGTCGACCGTGGGGCCGATCATTCCGCCCTCGGTGCCGATGATCATCGTCGGCTCGCTCGCCGGGATCTCGGTGGGGCAGATGTTCGTTGCCGGCGCGATCCCCGGCGTGCTGATGGGCCTCGCCATGATGGTGACCGCCTATGTGATCTCCAAGCGCCGCAACTTCCCCCGGCAGGAATGGCAGGGCTGGGGCGAGGTGGTCCGCGCGTTCGGCTCGGCGTCGTGGGCGCTGGCGATGACCGGCCTCATCATCTACGGCCTGCTCTCGGGTCTGGCCACGCCGACCGAGACGGCGATCATCGCCAGCGTCTATGCCCTGCTCGTCGGCGGCCTGATCTACCGCGAGCTGCCCTGGCGCCAGGTGCCGAAGATCGTCATCGACAGCGCCGTCGCCTCGGCGGGGATCCTCGCGCTGGTGGGGTTCGCCAACGTGTTCGGCTGGATCCTCGTGTCCGAGCGGATTCCGCAGATGATCGCAGACGGCGTGCTCTCGATCTCGGAGAACCCGATTTTCGTCATCCTGATCATCAATCTGCTGCTGCTGTTCGTCGGCATGTTCATGGAGACGATCGCCGCGCTGATCATCCTGTTCGTGCCGCTGCAGCAGCTGGCCTTTTCCGTCGGAATCGACCCGATCCACTTCGCGACCTTCGCGGTGCTGAACCTGATGATCGGCCTGACGACGCCGCCGGTGGGTGTCTGCCTCTTCGTCTGTGCCGGCATCGCCCGGTTGCCGCTGGCGCCGGTGGTCCGCGCGGTGCTGCCGTTCCTCGCCACCAACATCCTCGTGCTGCTCGCCGTCAGCTACATCCCCGCGCTGTCGACCTGGCTGCCGCGCCTGGTGGCCAACTGATCCGACCGGAGACGCCATGACCGACCCCATCCGCATCTGCCGCCTACATGCCAAGGGCGACCTGCGCATCGAGACAGAGGCCCCGGTGCCCCCGGCCCGGCACGAGGTCGCCGTCGCCATCGGGGCGGGGGGCATCTGCGGGTCGGACCTGCACTATTGGCACGACGGCGGAATCGGCACGATCCGCGTGCGGGAACCCATCATCCTGGGGCACGAGGCCGCCGGCCATGTCATAGCTGTGGGTGAAGGGGTCGAAGGACTTGCCGTCGGGGACCTCGTGGCGGTGAATCCCAGCCATCCCTGCGGTGACTGCCTCTTCTGCCGCGAGGGGCTGCCGAACCAGTGCGCCAACATGCGCTTCCTCGGCTCGGCGATGTACCTGCCCCATGCGCAGGGCCTGTTCCGCGACCGCGTGACCGTGGGCGCGGCGCAGTGCCACAAGGTGCCGGGCGACGTTTCGGTCGCCGAGGCGGCCTGCGCCGAGCCCCTGGCGGTCTGCCTGCACGCCGCGCGGGTCGCCGGAGACCTGGCCGGCAAGCGCGTCCTCGTGACCGGGGCCGGGCCGATCGGGGCGCTCTGTACCGCCGTCGCCGCGGCGCAGGGCGCGGCCGAGATCGTGACAACGGATCTGCACGATGCGCCGCTCGACGTGGCGCGCAGGCTTGGGGCGCATCACATGGTCAACGTGGCGACGACCCCTGACGCGCTGGACCCATGGCGCGCGGACCGGGGGCGTTTCGACGTCGCCTTCGAGTGCTCGGCCGCGGCGCCGGCAATTTCCCAGGCCGCCCAGTGTCTCCGCCCGTGTGGCACGCTGGTGCAGGTCGGGTCCGCCGGCCCGACCGAGGTGCCGCTGAACGTCCTCGTCGGCAAGGAGATCGTGCTGCGCGGCACCTTCCGCTTCGACCGCGAGTTCGCCGAGGCCGTCGCGGCCATCGGCAGGCGCGACATCGACGTGCGCCCCGCCATCACCGGCGCCTGGCCCGTCGAAGAGGCCGCCGCGGCCTTCGAGGCGGCCACCGACCGGCGCCGCTCGGTCAAGGTGCACCTGACCTTCGCCGGGGCGGACTGAACCGCATCCTCCGAGCGGTCAGATGACTCGGGCGAGCATCTCGGTCGAGATCAGGCAGATCGCGATCCCCGCCAGCACCTCGATCACGGGCAGGAGTCGCATCGCGACGCCGTCCTGTCCGAGGGACAGAAGCGTGCTCTCGCGGGTGAACACGCTCGCCACGGCGACCGCGACCGTCAGTGCCCCCGTGCCCACGGCCATGGCGACCGTTCCGGCGATGCCGGTCGGCAGCATGTCCATGTAGGCGGTGAGGACGAGCAGAAGGATCGCCCCGGAACAGGGCCGGATCGCCACGCCCGCCATCAGCATCAGCGTGTCGCGCGTCCCGCCGGCCCGCTCGACCTCGTCCAGGCCTGGCGCATGTCGATGACCGCAGCCCGCGTGGTCATGATCGTGGCCATGGTCGTGCCCCGCGCCTGCCCGCCGTTCCGAGAGCCGCCAGAGCGTCCGCGCCCCGCGCAGGGCCAGCCAGAGCCCCACCAGGCCGATCGCCACCGTGCTGGCCGGAAGCATCAGCGTCTCGGCGGTCGCGGTCAGCTGCTGCCGGGTCCACCCCGCCACGAGGAGCCCGCCCAGCACCAGAACGATCGCCGTCACCGCCTGCCCGAGCGACGACAGCAGCGCGATCGCCGCGAGCCGCAGCAGCGTCACCCGCCGCGCTATCCCGTAGCCACCGATGAGGATCTTGCCATGCCCCGGCCCGACCGCGTGGAAGAATCCATAGGCGAAGCAGACCCCGAGAAAGACCGTGACGGCGCCGGGCTCTCCGGCCCGCAGGGCGCGGAGACTGCCGGCCAGGCCGGTCTGGAACTCGCGCTGCCAGCCGGCGGCCCAGGCGGCCACGCGCATCTCCGCGCCGGTCACGAGCGCCCAGGCCAGCGCCCCGACCAGCAGGGCGGGCACGATCAGGAAGAGGCGTCGCATCGCAGGGTGAAACTGTCCGCGAAGAGGATGCCGATATCTGGCAGATCGACCTCCTCGAAGGGATCGCCGCCCATGTCGACGGCGGCGAGCGCATCGCCGTATTCCTCTTGCGCGGCCTCGGTATCGGCCTTGTCCCGCACGAGACGGCACGCGTCGCGCCCGATCACACCTGGCGTCCCCGGCACGTCGTAGGCAACGAAATAGGTGGGATCGTAGGACCGGGCCACGATGGTCGCGTCAGTGATCGAGACGGGTGTCTCGAGCGGCCGGACATGGGAGGTGATGATCCGGTCCGCCTCGAACCGGGCGCGATGATCCACGGGGCGCGCCAGCGCGACCTCGGCGCCGTCCCGCGTGACGCTGAAATCGCCGGGAAAGCCCGCCGCCCAATCCACGTCCTGCCCCGCGAAGGCATCGAGCCGCGCCTGTTCGGGCACGCCGTCCCCGTCCGCGTCGAGCCCGCTCTCCTCGATCATCAGCATCGAGTAGAATTCATCGTAGGACCAGTCGATGCGGACCGCGGTCAGCCGCCCATCCTCGATGACAAGATCGAAATCGGTGTCGATGAAGACATGCGGATGCGCGATGGCGGCGCCGGACAGGGCCACCCAGAGAGCGAACGGAAGAAGCGAGCGGTGCGGGCGCATGACATGCTCGCTATCCGCAAGCTGCGCAAACGGCAATGGGCCAGATACGCGCAGGCGGAGTCTCACGCAACGACGCGAGTCTGCACGCCGCTCACAGGGAAAACCGGCGCCTTGAACGGGTTTGCCATTCCGTTGAAATCTGGTCGGAGTGGCAGGATTCGAACCTACGACCCCTGCCTCCCGAAGACAGTGCTCTACCAGGCTGAGCTACACTCCGACCGTGCCGCGCCGATTATCGCGTGGCGCGGGCTTTGACAAGGGTCAATCGCGTGATCTTCTGCGGCGATCTACAAGAACGCCGATCCGGGGCATCAGGCCCAGTTCGAACCGGGTGCGGGTGCCCAGGACGGGCCGGTGCAGGGACCGTCCCGCGCCGCTTTCCCGTAGAAGGATATAGAGCCCGCTGGCGACGATGATCGTTACCCCGATCCAGGTGGGCCAGTCCGGCCGTTCGCCGAAGAACAGCGCGCCGAAGAGCGCGGCCCAGAGGATCTGCGAGTACTGCATGGGCGCGACGAGCGCCGCCGGCGCGGCCCGGTAGGCGGCGATCACCAGAAGGCCCGCACAGAAGCCGAACACGGAGACGAGGCCGAGCAGGCCGATATGCTCGATCGGCATCGGGCGGTAGACGAACGGCAGCAGGGCGCCCATCACCACGACGTTGGTGACCATCGGATAGAGCATCAGCACGAGCGGCCGCTCGTCCCGGCCGATCTTGCGCACGATGGTCGAGGCGGTGGCGGACCCGACCGCCGAAGTCATCGCCGCGATATGACCAAGGCTCAGGGCCTCGCTGCCGGGACGGAGCACGACGAGGACGCCGACGAGCCCCGCCAGAACGGCGCCGCCCCGGTGCAGGCCCACCCGCTCCCCTAGAAGGGGGATCGACAGCAGCGTGATCAGCAGCGGCGTGGCGAAGAGGAAGGCATAGACCTGCGCCAGCGGCAGCAGAGAGAAGGCGGTGAAGGCCGAGATACCGGTCACCACTGCCGCCAGCGTCCGCAGGGCGGTCCACCATGGATGGACCGGGCGCAGATGGCCCGGCGTGGGGTCGCGCATCAGCAGAAGTGTGGCCAGCGGAAAGCTGAACAGCACGCTGAAGAACATGATCTGAAACGGCGCATAGTAGCCGCCGAGGGCCTTGATCACCGCGTCGTGGCTGGCGAACAGGGCGAAGGCGCAAAGCGCCAGAAGCGCGCCGCGCGGGCCGGGGCGCGCCGGGTCGGTCACCGCAGCGGTCCCCCGCGCGGTGCCGATATGTGGCCGGCGTCAGGCACTGGCGTCTAGCGCGGCGACGATCGCGTCGCCCATCTGAGAGGTGCTGACCGGCGTGCGTCCTTCCTCGCCCAGAAGATCGGCGGTGCGCAGGCCGTCGGCCAGGACCGTCTCGACCGCCTTTTCCAGGCGGGTCGCCTCGTCGCCGGCATCGAACGAATAGCGCATGGCCATCGCGAAGCTGAGGATGCAGGCGATCGGGTTCGCCTTGCCCTGGTCGGCGATGTCGGGGGCCGAGCCGTGGACGGGCTCGTACAGTGCCTTGGGCCGGCCGTTCGCCATCGGCGCCCCGAGCGAGGCCGAGGGCAGCATCCCGAGCGAGCCGGTCAGCATCGCGGCAGCGTCCGACAGCAGGTCGCCGAACAGGTTGTCGGTCACGATCACGTCGAACTGCTTGGGCCAGCGGCAGAGCTGCATCGCGCCCGCGTCGGCGTACATGTGGCTCAGCTCGACATCGGGATACTCGGCGGCGTGCACCTCGGTCACGACGTCGCGCCACAGGATGCCCGATTCCATCACGTTGGCCTTCTCCATCGAGCAGACCTTGTTGCCGCGCTTGCGGGCCAGCTCGAAGGCCGAGCGTGCGACGCGGGCGATCTCGCCCTCGGTGTAGCGCTGGGTGTTGATGCCGACGCGCTCGTTGCCCTCGGTGTGAATGCCGCGCGGCTCGCCGAAATAGACGCCGCTGGTCAGCTCGCGCACGATCATGATGTCGAGGCCCGAGACCACGTCACGTTTAAGCGACGAGAAGTCGGCGAGCGCGTCGAAGCACTGCGCGGGACGCAGGTTGGCGAACAGGTCCATCTCCTTGCGAAGGCGTAGCAGCCCGCGCTCGGGCTTCACGCTGAAGTCGAGCTGGTCGTATTTCGGGCCGCCGACGGCGCCGAGCAGAACGGCGTCCGCCTGCTGGGCACGCTCCATCGTCTCGTCCGAGAGCGGCGCCCCGTGGGCGTCGTAGGCGGCGCCGCCGACAAGACCCTCGGAGACGTCGAACTGCATGCCGCGTGCCGTGCCGAACCAGTCGATGACCTTGCGCACCTCTGCCATGACCTCGGGGCCGATTCCGTCGCCGGGTAGGATCAGAAGGGAAGGGGTGCTCATCGCTTGGCTCCTTGTGAAACGGTCGAGGCGGGGTAGCCCGCGGACCGGACGTGGTCAAGCGGCGGGGAACAGGCCGGGCGGCCGCGTGGTTTCAGGTCGAACGCCTTTTGACGAAAGGAAGACAGGATGCTCACTCCCGCGCAGAAGACACCGGCCCTTTCGCTGCCGACCATCGGCGGCGGCACGTTCGATCTGGACAATCACCACGGCAAGAACGGCACACTCCTGGTGTTCTATCGCGGCCTGCATTGCCCGATCTGCATCGGCCAGCTCTCGGAGCTGTCGAGGATGCAGTCGCGCTTCGACGACCTCGGCATCGCCACCGCCGCGGTCAGTACCGATCCCGAGGACCGCGCGGCCCAGACCCGTGAAAAGGCCGAGGCCGAGAAGGTGACGTTCCTTCACTCGCTCAGCCAGTCCGCCGCACGGTTCGACTGGGGGCTGTGGATGTCGTCGGCCCGTCCGGACAGCGACGAGCCCGAGGTGTTTTCCGAGCCCGGGATGTTCTTCGTCTCTCCGGATCGCACGCTGGTCTTCGGCTGGGTCCAGACCTCGCCCTTCGCGCGGCCGCAACTCGAAGACGTGGCGGGTGCGATCGCCTTCCATCTCGAGAAGGGATATCCGGCGCGCGGGCAGTATGACGGGCCGCTGGATCAGGACGCCGCCTGACATCAGTATCCGACGTCGACCCAGACGAGCCGGTGGCGGGAGGCGCGGGCGCTGAGGCGCGCGAGCCCTCCACTCTTTGGCCACAGCACGCCCGAGTCGGCCACGGCGAGGTCCACCGAGGGCAGAACGTAGTCGACCCGCAGGTTGCCGGGGCCGCCCTCGTCGCTCCAGTCGACCGTGTCGAGGCGCGGTGGCGAGCGGTGTCCGGAATTGACGCCGCCGTCCCGCAGGGCGGCGACCGCACCGCCCTGCGACGCGGGTTCGGTGTCCTGCACACGCGGATCGGCAAGCAGGGCGGCCAAGGCGCCGCGCCGCCCCTCGCCATCGCGCGGGTCGAGATTCGCGCCGCCCAGGATGACGAACGGGCTGTCGGGCGGCGGAGCCTCCAGCGCGCCGTCCAAGTACCGCAGCCACAGCGCGATCTCGTCGTGGTTGCGGCGGCCGTTCCTGTCTTCGGGGCCGTCGAACACGGGCGGTGTCGCGCGGAAGGTCAGCAAGTGCAGGCGCGGCCCAGCGGGCAGCGCGACTGGCACGACCCAGTGCGCGGTGCTCGACAGGCGCTGTACCCGTTCAACCGCCGGATCGGGCCAGGGCGGTGGGTCCGCGCCCGGAAGGTCGGACCAGAGCAGGGTGCTGAAATCCACCACGCCGGTCCGGTCGGCCGGCCAGCGCGACAGTACCGCCAGACCGCCGGCCCCCGCGAAGCGCCCGTATCCCTGGGCGTCCCTCGGCGTGCCGAGGCGGTTGTCACCGTCGAGATCGAGCCCGGTGGTAAGGCCCGCATTCGATGCGAGGGCGAAGTGGTGCGGCATCTCGTGCCCGGCCTCGGCCACCGCATCGGCGAGCGCGGACAGGGTGCAAAGGTCGGCGTCATGATCGATCCCCGACAGGACGAGAATGTCGGGCTCGGCGGCGGCGATGACGCCCGCCACGGCGGTCACCTGCGGATCGTCACCCGCCCGGATGTCGCGCAGCAGCAGGCCGGGGCCGTCGCGCGACAGTTCGGTGTCGAAATAGGCGATGCGGGCCTGTCCGGCGTGCGCGGCGGCCGGAAGGAGAACGCCGAGCAGGAACAGGATCAGGCGGTGACGAGTCCCGCGCTTTCGGTTTCCGAGCGCTTGCGCAGGGTAGCGATCATTCGCGCGATGCGGGTCATGGCGATGCCACGCATGAAGAGGGAAGTAGGAAGAAACGCCCATGCCGCGACCGTCCAGACCATCGTTTGCGGCGTCTCGAACGACATCTCGCCGAACATGGCCGATGCGCCGCGGATCGCCGCCGGCATCAAGAATGGCAACAGGAACCCTAAGGCGATGTTAATGCGGCCGTCGCGGTGGAGGCGGTCGACGATGTCGCCGCCGGCGGTGGGGTCGAAGGTGGGCAGGTTAACCCAAACGTTAAAGCTGCCACCGCGCAGGGGCCATGCGCCGACACGGATCGCGATGAAGAAGACGATCATCGAGATCAGCGAGATGAGGTAGGCGATTCCCGCGGATGCGCGGACCAGCAGCAGGTACGAGACGTCGGCATCGGGCGGGAGCATCAGGATCACGAGCCGTACGGGGGAATAGGGGAAGTCGATCCCCGCGCCGACGAGGCCGCCGATGGCCTGCACGAATTGTGTCAGCGAGCTTGGCGAGACCATGCCGCGGCACATGACCGAGATCAGGAACACCGTGACGAACAGGGAGGTGAACCGGATCCGGTTGAACGGCGGCGCGTCGCGGAATTCGTAAAGACAGGGATAGCTGGACGCGTACTCGGACACGGTGAGGATCGCCGCCGCGATACCGACGAGCGCCACGACCTGCGCCGAATCCTCGCCCATCCAGGGTGTCAGAAGCGACGGCGTGGCGATCATCAGCATCACCAGAAACCCGCGCGCAAGCGCACCTGCCAGCCTTGAGATCACTGCCCCGAGCCCTCGTACCGGTCGGCCACGATTCGGTGCCGTGGCCTTATGCCGACCGCTTGGCGAAACACGCCGCGGCCTGCCTTATTGATGCCCAACTCTGGCCCACTTCCCTACTATCCCTCAACGCCCTGTTTACCCTGACGAAATTCTGCGGCGGTTTTGTGGAGAGACTGGTGCCGCTTTGCATCATTTCGTTAACGTGAAAAAGGCCGCCCAGGGGGCGGCCCTTTCACGTTCAGGTTGTGACTCGTGTAAGGCGCGAGTCAACGTTGCCGCGGCGTCACATCCACGGACGTGTGGCCTGCGCGCCGCTCTCGAACGTGTCGATCGCCGCGCCCTTTTCGAGCGTGAGGCCGATGTCGTCGAGGCCTTCCATCAGGCAGCGCTTGCGGAACGGGTCCACGTCGAAGGTGACCTGGGTGCCGTCGGGCGTGGTGATGGTCTGGTTCTCCAGATCCACGGTCATGCGGGCGTTCTGGCCCTTTTCGGCCTCCTTCATCAGCAGGTCCACCTGCTCTTGCGGGAGGGCGATGGGGAGGATGCCGTTCTTGAAGCAATTGTTGAAGAAGATGTCGGCGAAGGACGGTGCGATGACGCAGCGGATGCCGAAATCCTTGATCGCCCAGGGGGCGTGTTCGCGCGACGAGCCGCAGCCGAAATTCTCGCCCGAAATCAGGATGTCGGCGTCGCGGTAGGCGGGCTGGTTGAGGACGAAATCGGGGTTCTCGTTGCCCTCGCGGTCGTAGCGCATCTCGTCGAAGAGGTTCACGCCGAGGCCCGAGCGCTTGATGGTCTTCAGGAACTGCTTGGGGATGATCATGTCGGTGTCGACGTTGACCAGCGGCAGGGGCGCCGCGATCCCGGTGAGCGTTTCGAACTTTTCCATGTCAACGATCCTTAACGGAGGGGCGCGAAATCGGGGCGCCCGTTAACTGTCACGGAGCGTACACCGGGCGTGCACAACCCGTGCACAACCCGGCATACATCTTCCGCCTCACGCGAGATCGCGCACGTCGGTCAGACGCCCGGTGATCGCGGCCGCCGCGGCCATCGCCGGCGACATCAGGTGGGTGCGGCCCTTGTAGCCCTGCCGGCCCTCGAAGTTGCGGTTCGAGGTCGAGGCGCAGCGTTCGCCGGGGGCGAGCTGGTCGGGGTTCATGCCGAGGCACATGGAACAGCCGGCCATCCGCCATTCGAATCCGGCGTCCTGCAGCTTCTGGGCGATGCCCTCTTCCTCGGCCTGGAGGCGGACCATGCCCGAGCCCGGCACGATCATGGCGCGGAGGCCGTCCTTGACCTTCTTGCCTTCCATGATCCGGGCGACCTCGCGCAGGTCCTCGATCCGGCCGTTGGTGCAAGAGCCGATGAACACGGTGTCGATCTCGATGTCGGACAGGCGGGTGCCCGGCTCGAGCCCCATGTATTCCAGCGCGCGGCGGGCGGCGTCGACCTTGCCGCCCTGGAAATCCTCGGGCGAGGGGACGCTGCCGTCGATCGGCAGGACGTCCTCGGGCGAGGTGCCCCAGGTGACGACCGGCGTGATCTCGGAGGCGTCGATCTCGACCACCTTGTCGTAATGCGCGCCCTCGTCCGAGCGCATCGACTTCCAGTATTCGACCGCCATCTCCCACTGGGCGCCCTTCGGCGCGTGGGGGCGGCCCTTGACGTATTCGAAGGTCTTTTCGTCGGGCGCGATGAGACCGGCGCGGGCGCCACCCTCGATCGCCATGTTGCAGACGGTCATCCGGCCTTCCATCGACAGCTCGCGGATGGCGGAGCCGGCGTATTCGATGACGTGGCCGGTGCCGCCGGCGGTGCCGGTGCGGCCGATGATCGTCAGCGTGATGTCCTTGGCGGTGACGCCCGGCGGCAGCGTGCCCTCGACCTTGACCAGCATGTTCTTGGATTTCTGCTGGATCAGGGTCTGCGTGGCGAGCACGTGCTCGACCTCGGAGGTGCCGATGCCGTGGGCGAGCGCGCCGAACGCGCCGTGGGTCGCGGTGTGGCTGTCACCGCAGACGATGGTCATGCCCGGCTGCGTCCAGCCCTGCTCGGGGCCGATGATGTGTACGATGCCCTGACGGTTGTCGTCGACATCGTACATCTCGATGCCGAACTCCTTGGCGTTGGCCCGCAGCGCCTCGACCTGGATGCGCGACTGCTCGTCCTTGATGCCGTCCACCCGGGTCGGGTCGGTGGGCACGTTGTGGTCGGGCACGGCGATCGTCTTTTCCGGCGCGCGGGGCGTGCGGCCGGCCATGCGCAGACCCTCGAAGGCCTGCGGGCTGGTCACCTCGTGCACCAGGTGGCGGTCGATATACAGCAGGCAGGTGCCGTCCTCGGCCTCGTGGACGACGTGTTCGTCCCAGATCTTGTCGTAGAGTGTCTTGGGGGACATCGGTCCTCTCCCGTTCGTGATCTTTTCGGATGGAATCGCGGGTGGCGGCGCGCGTTATAGGCGGGCAAGAACGGTGCGTGCGGCACCGAAGAAGCGCCAGGGCAGGCGCGCGCGGTCGTCCATGTCGAAGATCATATCCATGCTGCGGATTTACGCCTACGCGGTGTTTCCCGCAAGAGCCGGTTGCAGCCGCCCCCGGTGGCACGACAGGATATGGCCGACCTCGACGACCCCGCGATGGACCCAGGAGCCCCCGTCGCGCGTATCGACCCGAGACACCAAGGAGACGCGACATGGCGCAAATCCTCGATACCCGGAGCGGCACGACCGACGGCGGGTCCGGCACGTCCCCGGCTCGGGCCGGCTACAAGGGATACGAGGCGCCGGTCTACGACGTCGAGCGGCAGATCGGCGATGTCGAGCTGCGGCTGTATCAATCCTGCCTCCTGGCCGAGATCACCGTGCGGGGCAGCCGGGATTCGACCATGCGGAAGGGCTTCAAGGCGCTGGCGGCCTACCTGCAGCAGGAGGGCGCCCCCGAGATGACGGTGCCCGTGATTCACCAGCCCGCCCGGATCGGCAACGCCGCCCCGGTTGAACATGCCGGCCGCGACGAGCTGTGGACGACCTCGTTCGTGATGCCGCGGGGCCGCGACCGTGCCTCGCTGCCCGAGCCCGAGGACGAGAACATCCACTTCCGCGACGTCCCGGCCGAGCGGCTGGCGGTGCTGACCTTTTCCGGGCGGAACCACGCGCGCCGCGTGAACCGGAAGATCGGCGTGCTCGAGCGCACGCTTGCGGGGCCGGGGCTGAAGGTGTCGGGGCCGGCGCGGGCGATGCTCTACGACGATCCCTTCACCCTGCCGTGGCACCGGCTGAACGAGGTGGCGCTGCCGCTGCGGTGATGCGCCGCTTGCCCGCCCGCGGGCCGCGTGACAGCATCCGGCGGATGTCCGGACCCACGCGATGACACCAGAGCTCGAAAGCCTTTCCGAACAGCTTGCCGCGTTCCTCGCCTCGCTCGAGATGGGGGCGCGCAACATGCTGCTGCCGTCCCGGTTGACGCAGCTGGCGATCCTGGTCGTGCTGCTGCTGGCGACCTGGCTGATCCAGCGCTGGGCGGTGCCCGCGCTGCGCGCCTGGCTGCGCCGGCGCGAGGGCTGGCCGATGTGGCGCATCCGCGCGGGGGTGGTCGTCCAGCGGCGGCTGCCGCTGATGATCTTCGTGACGCTGGCGTGGATGGCCACCTGGGCGATGCAGGCGGTGACGGTGTTCCCGTCGCGCAGCTACCTGCTGGAGCTGGTGGCGACGATCGCGACGGCGCTTGTGGCGGTGGCCTTTGCCTCGCGGCTGGTGCGCAACCCGATCCTGCGAAAGGTGGTGCGCTGGGGCCTTTGGGGCTTTGTCGTGGTCTACTATACCGGCGTCGTGGACGAGGCCGCGCGTGCGCTCGACAGCCTGGCCTTCCAGATGGGCGAGTTCCGGCTGAGCGCGCTGACCCTTATGCAGGCGCTGATCGTGACGGGTGTGCTGTTCACCGGGGCGCGCATGGTCGCCCGCGTCGGCGCCGAGAACATCCGCCGCAACGAGGAGATCAGCCCCTCGATGCGAGTGCTGGCAGTCAAGATCCTGCAGATCGCCCTGTACGGCCTGGCGCTGTTCATCGGGCTCAAGGCGGTGGGCGTGGACCTGACCGGGCTGGCGGTGCTGTCGGGTGCGATCGGCGTCGGGCTGGGCTTCGGCCTGCAGAAGGTGGTGTCGAACCTCGTCTCGGGGGTGATCATCCTGCTGGACAAGTCGATCAAGCCGGGGGACGTGATCTCGCTCGGCGAGACGTTCGGCTGGATCAACACGCTGGGGGCGCGCTATGCCTCGATCACCACGCGGGACGGCAAGGAATACCTGATCCCGAACGAGGACCTGATCACCGGGCAGGTGGTCAACTGGTCCCATTCGGACAAGTTCGTCCGGCTCGATATCTACTTCGGCACCGCCTATCACGACGATCCGCACATGGTCCGGCGGATCGCCATCGAGGCGGCGTCGGGGGTCCGGCGCGTGCTGGCCGACCCCAATCCCGTCTGCCACATCGTCGGCTTCGGCGATTCCTCGGTCGACTATATCCTGCGGTTCTGGATCACCGATCCGACCGGGGGGCTGACCAACATCCGGGGCAACGTCTATCTGGCGCTATGGGATGCCTTTCAGGCGAACGGCGTGACCATCCCGTTCCCCCAACGCGAGGTGAAGGTGCTGGGCGGATCCGAGCTGGGCACACGGGCCGTCGAGGATTGAGGAACCGGTGCGGCGCGGGGCGGGTTCTCGGGCGGAAAGGAGACATCCATGAGTTACCGCCTGACGCTGAAAGAGACCACGCCGGTCACCCACGACGTGAACCGCCTGGTCTTCGACAAGCCCAAGGGCTTTACCTTCACGCCCGGCCAGGCGACCGAGCTGTCGCTCGACCGCGACGGCTGGCGCGAAGAGGGGCGGCCCTTCACCTTCACCTCGTTTCCCGAGGACGACTTTCTGGAGTTCACGATCAAGTCCTACCCCGAGCATGACGGCGTGACCGAGCAGATCGGCATGCTGAAACCGGGCGATACCGTGCTGATCGGCGATGCCTGGGGCGCGATCGAGGACAAGGGTCCCGGCACCTTCATCGCCGGGGGCGCGGGGATCACGCCGTTCATCCCGATCCTGCGCAAGCGCATCAAGACCGGGCAGGGCGTCGCCGGCTGCCACCTGATCTTCTCGAACGCGACGGAGAAGGACATCATCCTGCGCGACGAGTGGGAAGAGGCCGCCGGGCTCTACACCACGTGGGTCGTCACCGAGGAAGAGGTGCCGGGCCTGCACAACCGTCAGATCGATGCCGACTTCCTGCGCGAGAAGGTCGCTGACACCAACAAGATGGCCTATGTCTGCGGCCCCGACAAGATGGTCGAGGACGTGGTGAAGGCGCTGAAGGAGATCGGCGTCCCCGATGACAAGATCGTCACCGAGGAAGCCTGACCGGCATCAATGCTTGCGAAGGGCGGCGATAAGGTCGTCCTTCGTCATCTCCGAGCGGCCCTCGATGCCGACCTTCTGGGCCTGTTCGTAAAGTTCGTCGACGCTCCATTCCTCGTAGGGCGGGCGCTTGCCGCCCTTGTGGGACGGGCTCTGGGTGTCATTCGCCTGCGCATTCGCGATCCGCGCGGCCTTTTCCTCGGAATGGCCCTGCTTGCGCAGTTCCTCGTATGTCTCGTCGTCCTTGATGGACTTGCCATGATCCTTCGTCATCGGTGCGCTCCTCGCAGTGTCCTGCGGTGGCAAAGCGGCATCCCGCCGCAGGGTTCCGGGGAACCCGTGGCGACCGGGGTCAGTTGACTGTTTTTCATTAGGAGGCAAGACGCCCGTGGTTACCGCGTCGTTCGAAGCTGAATCCGAACACGAGGAAGAGGTCGAGCAGCAGAACGTTGATCGTGCGACGCGCCTGAACGCGCGCCTGATCTACGAGGTTGTGCGCCGCGACGGTCAGGACGAGCTGACGCGGTCTCCGAACTCGCTGATCTGGTCGGGTCTCGCGGCCGGGATCCTGATCTCTTTCTCGATCCTCGGCGAGGCAGTGCTCCGCAAGCACATCACCGACATGCAGGCCCGGCCCCTGATCGAGAGCCTGGGTTATTCGCTGGGCTTCCTGCTGGTCGTGCTGGGGCGGATGCAGCTGTTCACCGAGAACACGATTACCACGGTGCTGCCGCTGATGGCGAAACCGTGCAAGGATCACCTGTTCCTGATGCTGCGGCTCTGGGCGATCGTGCTGACGTCGAACGTGGTGGGGGCGTTCATCGCCGCCGGCTTCATCGCCCATTCCGGGGCGTTCGACGGCGATCTCCTGACCAATTTCGCCGAGATCTCGGAGGCTGCGCTATCGCACGAGGGATGGAAGGCGTTCGTGAAGGCGATTCCCGCGGGTGTTCTGGTGGCCGCGATCGTGTGGATGATGCCGACGGCGCCGCACAATCCGTTCTTCATAATCCTCACCTTCACGTGGCTTATCGCCGCAGGCGACTTCACCCACATCATCGCCGGCTCGGTCGAGATGGCGTACCTGATCCTGACCGACGCGATGGGGACCTGGGATGCGGTCTTCGGGTTCTTCCTGCCCGTTCTTGCAGGGAATGTGGTGGGTGGCACCGTGGTGTTCACGCTGATCACCTGGGGCCAGGTCCGGGACGAGGTGAAGGCGACGCGCGGAGAGCTCGTGCGCAGCCCGATGGGCCAGCCGGTTGAGCGCGTTGGGCCACGGTCGCAAAAAACCTGAATCCCCCCCGTAGCAAGACTGCCCTCTTCCGCGCTACGGATATTATTCAACGAGGAGGGCAGCCCCGGTGAAGGTCTTCATTTCTCGCGGTCGTTGGGCCGCCGTTTGGGTTACGAGTGCCGCCGTTCTGGCGGGGTCCGCCGTGGGGCAGGAACTGGATTTCGTCGTCGAGGGCGATGACGAGGATCTGGAAAGCGACCTGCGCAATGCCTCGCTTCTGGTCGAGAATGATGGCGAGGATGTGACCGATCCGCAGGAGCTGCTGGCATCCGCGCGGGCCGATTACGGCCGCATCGTGGGCGCGCTCTATTCCGAGGGGCGGTTCGGCGGTGTCGTCAACATCCTGGTCGACGGACGCGAAGCCGCGGAAATTCCACCGCTTTCGGCGCCGTCCTCGATCAGCCGCATCAGCGTGCGCGTGGAGCCGGGGCCGACCTACCTGTTCGACCGGGCCGAGGTCGATCCGCTGGCGCCCGAGACCGAGCTGCCCGAGGGCTTCGCCGTGGGCGAGCCGGCCCGCACGCCGGTGATCCGCGATGCCGCCGAGAGCGGCGTGACCGGGTGGCGCGACCAGGGCCGCGCGCTGGCCGAGGTCGGCGACCAGGAGATCACCGCCAAGCACGCCGAGGACCGCCTGTCGGCGCGAATCATCCTCGAGCCCGGCCCCGTCGTGCGTTTCGGAGACCTCGTGCCGCGCGGCAACGACCGGGTGCGGACCGAGCGGATCCTCGAGATCGCCGGCCTTCCGGTGGGCGAGGTCTACTCTCCCGACGAGGTCGAGAACGCGGCCGAGAACCTGCGCCGGACCGGCGCCTTCCGCGCGGTGTCGCTGGCGGATGCGGACGCGCTGAACCCCGACGGCTCGCTCGACATCCTGGCCACCATCGACGAGGAGAAGCCGCGCCGCTTCGGCTTCGGCGCCGAGATCAGCTCGATCGACGGCCTGACGCTGAGCTCGTTCTGGCTGCACCGGAACCTGTTCGGCGGCGCCGAGCGGCTGCGCGTCGAGGGCGAAGTCGGCAGCCTGGGCGGCGGCACCGGCGGCGTGGACTATTCCTTCGGCGCGCGGTTCGAGCGGCCGGCGACCTTCGGCCCCGATACCGACCTCTATCTCGAGACGTCGATCGAACGTCTGCAGGAGCCGGACTTCGACAGCGACACCGGCAGCATCGGCGGCGGCATCGTCCGCCGGATCGGGGACGACCTGGTCACCGAGGCCGGCGTCGCCTATCGCTTCAGCCGCGTCACCGACGACCTGGGATCGCGGAACTTCCACCTGCTGACGGCACCGCTGAGCGCCACCTACGACAAGCGCGACACGGCCCTGAACACCAAGAGCGGCTATTACATCGACGTCACCGCGACGCCGTTCATCGGCCTTCAGGAAAGCGACAACGGCGGGCGGCTGACCTTCGACACCCGCGGCTATTACGGGTTTGGCAGCGAGGACCGCTTCGTCCTGGCCGGCCGGCTTCAGGGCGGCTCGATCCTGGGGGCCGACATCCTGGGCGTGCCGAACGACTGGCGCTTCTATTCCGGCGGCGGCGGCACCGTGCGCGGCCAGGCCTACCAGTCGCTCGGCGTGCTGGTGGACGGGGTCGAGACCGGCGGCCGGTCCTACATCTCGGCCTCGGCCGAGGTGCGCACCGAGGTCACCGACTCGATCGGCGTGGTCGGTTTCTACGACTGGGGCACGGTCAGCCGCGACGCCTTCCCCGGCAGCGATGCCGACAGCCATGCGGGCGCGGGCCTGGGCCTGCGCTATCTCACTCCCATCGGTCCGATCCGGCTTGACGTGGCGACGCCCGTCAGCGGGCCCGACAGCGGCTCGGACGTTCAGTTCTATGTCGGGATCGGACAGGCATTCTGATGAGACACCTCCTCGCGCTTACGCTCTGCCTCTTCGCCGCTGTTCCAGCGCTGGCGCAGGAGGACGAGGACGACGGCGGCGGGTTCCTGGAACGGCAGCTCGAACGTCTGCTGTCGAGCGACGACCGGGACGTGACGATCCGCGGCTTCCAGGGCGCGCTGTCGAGCCGCGCCACGCTGGAGACGATGACGATCTCGGACGCCGACGGCGTGTGGCTGACGCTCGAGAACGCGGCGCTGGACTGGAACCGCTCGGCGCTGCTGCGCGGGCGGCTCGAGGTCGAGGAGCTGTCGGCCGAGCGCCTCTCGGTGCAGCGTCCGCCGCTGCCGGCGGAGCCGCAGATGAACCTGCCCACCCCCGAGGCGCAGCCCTTCAGCCTGCCGGACCTGCCGGTGTCGGTGAATATCGGCCAGCTGGCCATCGACCGGGTCGAACTGGGCGAGCCGCTGTTCGGTGAATCCGCGGTGGTCAGCCTTGAGGGCCAGGTGCAGCTGGCGGACGGCGACGGCTCGGCGGACATCCAGGTGGACCGGATCGACGGCGAGGACGGCAGCCTGTCGCTCGACGCCGGGTTCCAGTCGTCGGACAGCGTGCTGAACGTCGATCTGGCGGTGCAGGAGGGGCCGGGCGGCATCCTTGCGACGCTGATGAACATCCCCGACCAGCCGGCGGTGTCGGCCACGGTGCAGGGCAGCGGGCCGCTCTCGGACTTCACCGCCGAGATCGACGTGGATACCGCGGGCGAGGATCGCCTGGCGGGCACGGTCGAACTTGCCTCGGAGGGGTCGGGCGAGGATCTGGTGCGCAGCTTCGACGTCGATCTGGGCGGCGACGTGGCGGCGATGGTCGCGCCCGAGTATCGCCCGTTCTTCGGTCCCGACATCCAGCTGCAGGCGCAGGGACAGACCTTTGCCGACGGCCGCGTGTCGGTCGACCAGCTGGCGCTGTCGGCGCAGGCGCTCGCGCTGGACGGCTCGGTGCTGATCGGACCGGACGGCCTGCCGCGCGAGATCGCGCTGGAGGGCGAGATCGCGTCGCCCGAGGGCGACCGCGTGGTGCTGCCGTTCGGCGGCGGCGAGACCAGCGTTCAGCGCGTCGGCCTGGACGTGGGCTATGACGCCGCCGAGGGCGAGGACTGGACCGGCGAGATCGTGGTCGAGGCACTGCAGCAGCCGGGCGTCGAGATCGCCACGCTGCGGCTGGACGGCACTGGACAGATCGTCGTCGAGGGCACGCAATCGGTCACTGCCGATCTGGATTTCGGGGCGCAGGGCCTGTCGCTGAACGACGCGGGCCTTCAGGCCGCTCTGGGCGAGGACGTGACCGGCACCGCGCGCATCGCCTGGGAGGCCGGAGCGCCGGTCGACCTGGAGGATCTGCAGATCGGCGGCCGCGCCTTCGCGCTGACCGGTTCGGGGCAGGTGGACGCCACGGGCGACGCTCCGACGGCGAGCCTTCAGGCGCAGCTCGACGCCGACGATCTGCAACGCTTTTCGCAGCTGGCCGGGCGCGACCTCGGCGGGGCGGGCCAGGTGTCGCTCGACGCCACAATCGGGCTGACCGACGCGAGCTTCAACGTGGCCGTGGACGGGCAGACCACCGACCTGTCGGTGGCGATCCCGCAGGCCGACGCGCTGCTGTCGGGCGAGACCGACCTGACGCTTCGGGCCGAGCGCGACGGCGAAGGCACCCGCGTGTCCGAGCTGTTCCTCGGCAACGACAAGATCAACCTGACCGGCAGCGCCGACCTGCGGAGCGAGGACAGCACCGCGCAGGCCGAGCTGAGCTTGCCCGACGCAAGCGTCGTGGACGAGCGGCTGGAAGGCGGCCTGAACGTCGCCTTTACCGCCGAGCAGCCCGGTGCCGACTGGGAGTTCGACCTGACCGGCGAGGGCCTGATGACCGACCTGCGGGCCAGCGGCACGCTGGACCTGCCGGAGCCGCCCGAGGATGCGACGGATGCGCCGCCCGAAGGTGTGCCGCAGGTCTCTGCCGACCTGTCGTTCAGCGCCCGCGACCTCGAGCAGTTCGCGCTGCTCACCGGGCTGCCGCTCGACGGCTCAATCGAGGCCGAGGCCACGGCGAGCGGCCTGACGGACGCGTCGATCTTCGACGTGCAGTTGGACGGCACGCTGCAATCGGTCGAGGTGGGGATAGAGCAGGTCGACGCGCTGCTGCAGGGCGAGACCGAGCTTGGCCTCGATGCGGCGCGCGAGGGCGCGAACTCGGTCATCCAGCTGTCGCGGCTGCAGATCGTGAACCCGCAGATCACGGTAAACGGACAGGGCCAGTATTCCGACGGTGAAAGCCGGGTGACCGGCACGCTGCGTCTGGAAGAGCTGTCCGAGATCGTCGAGGGCCTCTCGGGGCCGGTCACGGCGGACGTCGTGGCCCAGCAGATCGCCGAGGGCTGGCAGGTGTCGGTCGATGCCGAGGCCGCCGAAGCGGTGCTGGAGGCCATGGCCGACGTCACCGAACTGGACAGCGGCACGCCCCTGATCGAGGGGACCGCGCGACTGGACGCTGCCGACCTGTCGAACTTTGCCGCGATCGCGAACCGCCCGCTTGCCGGTGCCGCCGATCTGCGGGTCGAGGGCCGCGCGCGGAGCGACGCGAGCACGTTCGAGGTGACGGTGAACGGCACCACGCGGGACGTCGAAACCGGCATCCCGCAGGCCGACGGCCTGTTGGGCGGAACGACCGAACTGTCGGCCGAGGCGTCGCGGAGCAGCCCGAACGCGGCGATCGAACTGCCACGACTGGAGCTGTCCAACCCGCAGCTGACGCTGGCCGCCGAGGGCCGCTATGGCGCGGGGCAGAGCGTGCTCGACGCCGAGCTTTCGCTCAGCGATCTGGCCGATGTCGATCCGGGCCTGTCGGGTCCGGCCGAGGCTACGGTGGCGGCGCAGGAGATCGAGAACGGCTGGTCGGTCGAGGTCAATGCCGACGCGGATGATGCCGTGCTCGACGCGGTGGCCGAGATCACCGACCTTGCCGACACTCCGCTCGTCGACGGCGAGCTGACGCTGGCGGTCGACGGCCTGTCGCGGTTCTCGGGGCTGGCGGGGCGCCAGCTGGGTGGCTCGCTTAGGGTCGATGCGACCGGGCAGGCGCGGGCCGATGCCAGCGCCTTCGACGTCGAGGCGAACGTGGACGGGCAGAACCTGTCGGTCGGCATCCCTGACGTTGATCGGCTGCTGGGGTCGAGCACGCAGGTCGTGGTCGACGCCTCGAAGCAGGCGCCGAACGCGCCGATCCAGCTGGAGACCGCGCGCATCCAGACGCCGACGCTGCGGGTGACCGCCGACGGGCAGGTCGTGGACGGGCAGAGCCGCGTCAACTTCGACGCGCGGCTCGCCGACATCGCGCCCTATGCCGCCGGGATCAGCGGGCCGGTGACGGCCAACGGCACCGCGGCGCAGACCAGCTCGGGCTATAGCCTCGACATCGATGCGACCGGACCCGGCGGCACCAGTGCCGCGGTCTCGGGCACGGTGTCGAACGATTTCGGGCAGCTCGACCTCGACGTGACGGGGCAGGCGCCGCTGGGCTTGGCGAACCGGTTCATCGAGCCGCGGTCGGTGGCCGGGACGCTGAACTTCAACATCGCGGTGGACGGGCCGCCGGGACTCGACGCCGTGTCGGGCCGGGTGACGACGACGAACGCCCGCTTCGTGGCGCCGTCGCTGGCGCTGGTGCTCGACTCGGTCAACCTGAGCGCCGACATCTCGAACGGGACGGCGCAGCTACAGGGCAACGCCACCAAGCAGGAGGGCGGCACGATCACCGTGTCGGGCCCGATCCAGCTGTCGGGCGGGTTCGACGCCGCGCTCGACATCGTGGCCGATTCGTTGGTGGTCGAGGATCCGTCGCTCTATCGCACGTCCGTTTCCGGCGAACTCGGCATCGACGGCCCGTTGACCGGCGGCGCGTCGATCGCGGGAACGTTGCAACTGGGCGAAACCGAGCTGCGCATCCCCTCGACCGGGCTGGGCGCGACCGGCCCGATCCCCGAGGACATCACGCACCTGAACGAGCCCGCCGACGTGCGCGCCACGCGTCGCCGCGCGGGGCTGATCGACGAGGACGGAGACGGCGGTTCGGGCGGCGGTGGCGGCGGTGTCGCCTATCCGCTCGACATCACGATCTCGGCGCCGAACCGGATCTTCATCCGCGGCCGGGGGCTGGATGCCGAGCTGGGCGGCGAGCTGACGATCGAGGGAACGACGGCGAACGTGATCCCGGCGGGGCAGTTCGACCTGATCCGCGGCCGGCTCGACATCCTGGGGCAGCGGCTGGATCTGGTCGAGGGCAGCGTCACGCTGCAGGGCGACTTCAGCCCCGTGGTGCGGCTGGTGGCCGAGACCGACGCCGACGACACGGTCGTGCGGATCGTCGTCGAGGGCACCGCGACGAGCCCCGAGATCGGGTTCACCTCGTCGCCGGAACTGCCAGAGGAAGAGGTTCTGTCGCGGCTGCTGTTCGGCCGGTCGATCAGCAACATCTCTCCGCTCCAGGCGGCGCAGCTGGCCTCGGCCGTGGCGACGCTGGCCGGGCGCGGCGGTGGCGGCGTGATCAACAACCTGCGCAACAGCTTCGGGCTGGACGACCTGGACATCACGACCACCGACGAGGGCAACGCCGCAGTGCGAGCCGGGACCTATATCTCGGAGAACGTCTATACCGACGTCACCGTCGATTCCGAGGGCGAGGCCGAGGTGAACCTGAACCTCGATGTCAGCGAATCGGTCACCGTGACGGGCAGCGCCAAGAACGACGGCGAAACCAGCCTGGGCGTGTTCTTCGAGCGCGATTACTGACGCCGCGCGTCGCTAAGCGCCTCTATCCGTCGCAATTCCCGCTGGGCGTGTGTCGCCCGGCGGCTATCGTTCCGGGGCCGGTCGATGAAGGCCGGTGACCTGTCCGGGGCATGCCACCGGCGCGGAACGAAAGCGCGTCATGCGCTGTTCCCGTGGTGAAGTGCCGCTCCGGCGGTCGAACCACTGGAGGACGCGATGAGATACACGTTGACGGACCTGATGTCGCTCTCGGCGGCGACCGCGGACGAAGAATTCTCGGTCGTTGAGATCTTTCACGATCCCGAAACCCTGAAGATCGCCTATGTCGCGCTGGACATCGGCAGCTGGCTGGAGAGCCACGAGGTTCTCGTCGAGATCGACCGTTTCGGGACCCCGGATGTCGACGCAGGACGCTGGCCGCTGAGCCTGACCCACGACGAGGTGACCCACGCCCCCAGCTGGTCGCACGAGGATCAGGCTGCCGACATGCCGCTGGACTGGCCGCCGCTGGTGGTGGGGCCGTTCGGCGGAACGTATTCCCCGCTTCTGCTGTGGGTGCAGGCCCACGAGGAATCCCAACGCGAAAGCGGCGAGAGCGCGCCGGACGCGCCGGCGGGCTTCTCGCGGATGGAGCAGAGCGGCAGCTGGATCGGATCGGACTGTTTCACCGATGCGGGCGAGCTGGGCAAGCTGATGGATCTCGAGGTCGAGCCGGGACCGTTCCGCCTGACCCACGCGCTGATCGACCACGACGGAACGCAACTGCGCGTGCCGTTCACCGATCTCGAATACGCGGCCGAGCAGGGGCATTTCGTGTTCCGCACGGAAGCGGCGGAACGCGTCTACGCCGAGCAGGACGCCTAGGTCGCGGCGACGTCCGGGGCGGCGATCTGTGTGCGGCTTTCCCGCCGCGCGGTCGCCGCTTCGACGAGGGCGCGGAAGATGGAGCGCTGCCGGTGGGCGTAGAACAGGTGCTCAGGGTGCCATTGCACGCCGATCGCGAAGGGATCGCGCAGCCGTTCGACCGCCTGGATCATGCCCCCGCTGTCCCGCGCCGCGACGCGGAGGTCGTCCCCCAGCGTGTTCACCGCTTGGCTGTGCAGCGCGTTGACATGCATCGGTTGGGTGCCCGTCAGCTCCGACAGCCGGGTCTGCGGCAGTACGTTGACGCGTTTCCTTGGCAGGATCGTCCAGTAATGGCGGCTGGCAGTGTAGACGCCGTAGGCGTTCTGGTGAAGATCGCCGCCGAGCGCCACGTTCAGCATCTGTGCGCCGCGGCAGATCCCCAGCACGGGGACGTTGCGGGTCAGCGCCTCTTCGACAAGCCGCCGCTCCATCGCGTCGCGCTCGGGGTCGAGCCGGGCGCTGGTGATCAGCTCTCCGCCATAGAGATCGGGCGAGATGTCGTCGCCGCCGCCGATGATCAGCCCGTCCACACCGGCGATGTCCGAGGGCCGCCCGGCAACCCAGCGCACGCCCCACCCGCCAGCCAGCAGGAGATTCAGCTGCACCAGCGGAAAGATGCGCCACCCCGACCGGCGCGAGGTCGTGACACCGATCAGCGGACGGCTCATGCCCCGGCCTTCGCCAGATCGGTGGATTTCAGCAGGCGGTCGGCCTCGTGCGCCCAGCCGTGCCGCGTGGCGGCAAAGCCGCGGTGATGGCTCAGCCACGCCTCGCGCAGGCCTTCCAGAGCGGGCGGGTCGGCGGCGATGCGTTCGATCAGGCACCAGCGGTTCCACTCACGCGCGATAGACCAGTCGGGCTCGTCGATGCGGCTGTCCGGCAGGCGGTAATGCCAGGCGGGGCGGGCGGAGACCGCGCTGGCGTCGCGCAGGGCGGCGATGACGCGATCCTCGGCCAGGTGCCGCAGGATCGGCAGCATGTCGAGCCCGCGATTCCGCGTCGGCGTCTCGTGCAGGTAGACGTCGATCAGGTCGTTTCGCGACCAGTCGGCGGCCTCGGGCGCTGCGAGACGCTCGACGAAGGCGCTGGGATAGGGCTCGACGAAGGGCAGCAGGCGGCGCGACGGGTCGATCGGATCCTCGAGCCGCAGCCAGTCCTCGAGAAACGCGAAGGCGCGCAGGGTCGGCAGCAGGTCGCCCACTGCCGTGCCCGCGATCATCACGTTGAGATGCAGCCCGAAGCCTAGGAACACGCCGTCGCGGCTGCCGGTGGCGCCATGCTGGGCGAGCGCGCGGCACAGGCGGTCGACCTGCGGGATCTGCGCGGGCAGAATCGGGTCGGTCACGAACTCTACCGGGACGACCGCGCGGCTCAGGTCCAGGCCGCGTTGCGCGATCCAGTTGTCCGCCTTGTCGCGATAGGCGGTGTCGAGCACGACCTTCACGTCGCCGATCTCGGTCTCCTCGACGACGCGTTCATAGGGAGCCGTCTGCGAGACGGTGCCGCCGAACAGCTCGGTCAAGATCTCGGCCAGTCGCGTCTCGGTCACGCCGCCGCACTCGACCTCGATGCCGACGCGTCGGGGCGTGCCGGAGGAATCGTTCGGGCGGGGCAGGTCGGATACGGGCGCGGTCATGCAGCGGCAACCGTGCAATGTGCGCGGCGGTTCCCGCGGAGCGCGGCGGCGCGGCAGGTTTTCCCGCGCATCGCGTCAGACCATCTCTTCGGGCACGCCCGGCAGCGGCATCCCAAGCTGTTCCGCCGGCGCCGCGTCGTAGGGCAGGAGGAAGCCGCGCCGGTCCTGCGGCTTGCGCGCCAGATTGTCCTCGGCCAGCT
The DNA here is from genome assembly GCF_900111315.1 of Tranquillimonas rosea. Taxonomy (GTDB): domain Bacteria; phylum Pseudomonadota; class Alphaproteobacteria; order Rhodobacterales; family Rhodobacteraceae; genus Tranquillimonas; species Tranquillimonas rosea. The sequence goes on along the minus strand of NZ_FOGU01000005.1, from coordinate 101,305 downwards.
CGCGCCAGCAGGTGACGGCGGTCTCGTCCACGAAGCAGTCTTCCGAGATGTCGTCCGGCAGCCAGTGCTCCATCGTCTTGCGACGGATGCCGGCGACGTCGGCTGCGTCGCTGATGCGGATGCCGGCCTCGGTGTCCCACTTCATGCTGCGGCCGTTCATGTTGGCCGAACTGACGACGGCGGCGTGATCGTCGAACACCGCCAGCTTGGCGTGGACGTAGATCAGCGGCGCGGCGGCATAGCTGTCGCGCCCGCCGGTGTCGCGACGGCGTGTCTGCACCGGCGCCGCGATGAAGCAGCGCCGCCCGAAGGCGCGGCGGACCTTGCGGACGCAGCGGGCCTGCAGGTACTCGCCGAACCGCACGTCGAGCTTCTTGCGCTTTTCGAAGGCAAGCTTGTCCGGCGCGGCGGGCAGCACCATGATGAGCCGCAGGTTCGGATGCTTGCGCGCCGCCTTGGCCAGCGCATGCGAGACATAGCGGTCGCGGAAGAACTGCGTCTCGATGAAGATCATCGACCGCGCCGATGCGATCTCCTGCAACAGCGCCTTGCGGATCGAGTTCTCCAGCGGTCGCGGGCCGAATGTCACCAGCGCCGAGCGGTCGCGCATCGCCGAGGCCGTGGTCACGATGCCGCCCTCGGTCTGGCGCGCCGGCATCCGGCCGCGGATCCGCTGGGGGAGCGTGTCGAAATGGCGGGCCGCCGCCACGGCCGGCTCGCCGCGGGCGATGATCTGGACGTCGTGCCAGGTCTCGGCGGCAGGACGTTCGTGCGAGGGCGTGTCATAGCGCCGCTCGTCGAGATCCAGCCCGCCGATATACAGCGCGTCCTCGTCCACCACCGCGATCTTCTGGTGATGCGTCGCGGGATAGAGCGTGGGCAGCCCGTGAAAGTGGCTCTTGGGCCGCAGCGTGCCGTCGTCGTCGCTTTTCAGAAGGGGCGCCAGCAAGGGCATGTCGCGCAGCGCGGCGTCACGCCTGGAGGGCTCCATTTCGTTCAGTTGCTCGCAGACCTCGGACTGTTCGCTGCGGATCATCGGCCAGAACAGCAGGCGCGGCAGGAACCCGACCTTGGCCGGATGCAGCCCGTCATGGACCGTCAGGCGGTCGGGCTGACCCGAGATCTCGGCCGCGGCCCAGAACTGGCGGAGCGACCGCCATGTCGCGGCATGCATGTCGTGATGGGTGATCGGATCGAAGTCCGACAGCAGCAGGTCCACGGACACGCCGCGGCCCATCAGGTGCGCCATCAGGTCGAACCAGTCCTCGCCGATCGCGCGGCCCGCCTCGGACCGAAGCCGCGTGGACAGGTCGAAGACGCGAAAGCCAAGGCGCAGCCGCTCGCGTGCTTCCAGCACGAGTTCCTCGAATGCCGGGAAGGCTTCGGCCGCGGTCAGCAGGAGTTGGGGACCGGTGTCCGTATGTCGATCCGAGTCCTTGCTCAATCAATGGCTCCTTTTGACGTTCGCGCAGAGGACTCAGGCTATTTCAGCAGAGAAGTCCGAAGGGCGGAACGTAATTCGGATTTCGTGTCTGTCCGGTGCGTCATGTGAAGTATCGTTTCCACCCAGCTGAAGGGTGAACGCCGCGATCAGCTGGCTGCCAAGGCCGGACACCGCGACCGGATCGCTGTCACTGACCGGATCGCCGGTCGAGTTTGCGACGCAGAGCTCGATCTCGCCATCGTCGTGGGTGATCAGGTGGATCGAAATCCATGGTGTGCTGCCGTCCTGCGGCCGGCCGAGATACTTGACCGCGTTGGTCAGCGCCTCGGTCAGGAGCAGCGCAAGCGGCACCGCCTGGTCGGGATAGAGCGTCAGCGGGCGGATGTCGGTGGTAACGGCGACCTGGTCTTCGCCCAGATGGCTCGCCGCCGTCAGTTGCTGCGTCAGGTCCAGAAGCAGGCTGTCGACCCCGATCTCGGACAGCGCGCCGGTGGCGTAGAGGTTCCGGTGGATCGTCGCCAGCCCCATCACGCGGTCCTGCAGGCGTTTGAGGATGAACCGCGTCTCGACGTTCGGAGACTTGCGGATCTGCATGTTCGTGATCGACGCGATGAGCTGGAGGTTGTTCTTCACCCGGTGGTGGACCTCCTTCAGCAGCACGTCCTTCTCGTGGATCGAGTTCTCCTGGTCGGCCTCGTCGCGCACGATACGCTCGGTCATGCTCTGGAACGCGGCGTTCACTTCGCGCAACTCGGCGGGCATGCTGCTGTCGTCGGCGTCAGGGATCAGCTTGCGCGTCATCGTGAAGGCGCGGATCCGGCGACGGAGCGCCCGGATGTGCCGCACCACCAATCGGTGCACGGCGAAATAGGCGACGGCAAGGCTGGCAAGCCACATCAGCAGCGGGAAGATCGTCGCAGATGCGGCAGTCGCGGCGATGGGCCAGACCGACTGGGGCTGCCAGATGCCCATGACGTAGGCGACGCCGTCCAGCAGCGGCACGACGGTATAGACCCGCTCGCGCCCGATCTGGTCGGTCGTCTCGAAGGTCAGTCGCTCGGGACCCATCAAGGCGGGCAGGGCGCGGTCGCGGGGCAGGCGATCCTCGAGCCCGTCGGGTCCGGCGAAGGAGGTCAGGATCTCGCCGTCCTGGTTCACCGTGAGGATGTCCTCGGCCACGGCGACATTGGTTTCCGGCGGGCGCAGGTCGAAGGCTTCGACCGGGACGGTCAACGCGAGATAGCCGAAGACCGAGTCGTCCTCGCTCCGCAGCGGCTGCCGGATGACGAGGCCCGTGGTCCCGCTCACGCCGGCGCGCGGCGTGAAGACCACCTGCTCGCGCGGGTCCTCCATGTACGAGGTGAACAGCGGGCTGTCCGCCACGCTGGCACCAAGCCCCTCCGAGCCGCAGAACACGCTGCCGTCGGTGTCGATGACGCCGGCGAAGGCGATGTTCTCGCTCCGCTGCACGAGGTCGGTGAGCACCGAAGAGCACTGGTCCGGCGAATCCAGATCGTTCTCGACGATCGGGACGAGGGCGCGGGAGGCGCCGATCTCGCGCAGCAGGATGTCGCGCTCCGAGCGGGCGGCGCTCAGCGTTTCGCCGACGAGCGCGGCGCGGAACTGGTTCTCGGCGAGGTCGATGATGCGATAGGTCTGGACCACCGCGATCAGGCCGACGGGAAGAAGGGCCAGTCCCAGCACAAGAACCAGCCGTATATCGAGACGGTCGAGCCGTCCGATTCCACGCCCGCCGGGGACCATGTCGCTACCCCTGGCCGTTACTGGACGCCATTACGGACGAATTCGTGGCATCCGAGATGACCGGATCCTCGCCATCGGCCAGCCCGAGGATTTCGGCCAGGCGGCGGCGGCCCCGGTTGGCCCGACTCTTGATCGTGCCGATCGCGCAGCCGCACATCTCTGCCGCTTCCTCGTAGGAAAAGCCCGACGCGCCGACGAGCACCAGCGCCTCGCGCTGTTCGTCCGGCAGCAGTTCGAAGGCTTCGCGGAAATCCTGCATCGCGAGACGGCCGTCGTGGTGCGGCTTCTCGGACAGCCCGGCAGCCATGACTCCGTCGATATCCTCGACCTCGCGCTTGGCCTTGCGGCGCGACGAATAGAACGCGTTACGCTGGATCGTGAACAGCCAGGCGCGAAGGTTCGTCCCTGCCTGGAACTTGTCGAGGTTCTTCCACGCCTTCTCGATCGTGTCCTGGACGAGATCGTCAGCAGCCGCCGAGTTTCGTGTCAGGGACATGGCGAATGCGCGCAGCGCCGGCAGGTGCTCGACCAGCTCTTCCCGCGGGTCGTCGTTACTTTTCATTGGAGTCCTGCTCTTTCAGCCGGTCCAGCAGGTCCTTGAACCGGTCGGGGATCTCCCCTTCTTCCACGTCCTTGTAGACGCGTTTCAGGTTCTCGTCGATCTGCCTCATGGCGGATGAGGTCTTCTGTCTTTCGCCCATTCGTGGCCCAGGTCCAATAGATCTATTTCAAGTCCGAACGGGAACCAACCTGCCTTGATCGCGTTCGGTTCCCTGGACGCATAACAATTTCTAGGACACGGAACATGAATACGACGACCGGCGCCGGCGGTTTTTCGGAAAGCATTGCCGGAGAGCTTCCGTATCTGCGCCGTTACGCGCGTGCGCTGACGGGCAGTCAGGAAACCGGCGATCGCTATGCCGCTGCCACTCTGGAAGCCATTCTTCAGGACAGGTCGATCTTCTCCGAGGAACTTAGCCCCAAGACAGCGCTCTTCCATGCGTTTCACATGATCTGGTCCACCGCAGGGGCCCCGACCGCCACGTCCGAGAGCGAAAGCGCCGGGCTGGAACAGAAGGCTCTGGATCATATGGCCGGGCTGACATCGAACAGCCGCGAGGCCCTGCTGCTGAACACGATCGAGGGGTTCACCTTCGCCGAGGTCGCGCAGATCATGGAGATTGAGGAGGGCGAGGCCGAGAACCTCGTGCATATCGCGATCTCCGAGATGGAGCGCTCGATGACCGGCAAGGTGATGATCATCGAGGACGAGGCGATCATCGCGATGGACATCCATTCGATCGTCGACGAGATGGGCCACACGATCACCGGCATCGCACGGACCCGCGCGGCGGCCGTCGAACTGGGCGCAAAGGACCGGCCCGATCTGATCCTTGCGGACATCCAGCTGGCGGACAATTCGTCGGGCATCGACGCCGTGAACGATCTTCTGCAGCAGTTCGGTGACATACCGGTCATCTTCATCACGGCGTTCCCGGAACGTCTGCTGACCGGCGACCGGCCCGAGCCGGCGTTCCTCATCTCGAAGCCCTACAGCGAAGAGCAGGTCCGTTCGGCGGTGAGCCAGGCAATGTTCTTCGCCTCGACAGAGACCCTCGTGGCCTGAGCCACCCTGCCGGGCGGTGTGTTTCGACGCGCCGCCCGCCCGCGCCCTACCGGCGCTTTACGATGACGACGATCATCACGATCGCAAACAATGCGATGCACACCATGAACACGATCTGGGCCATGCCGGCGAATGCGGTGGCCGTGCCGCCAAAGCCGACGAGGCCCGCGAGCAACGCACAGATCAACAGAATGACCGCCCAAATCAACATGTTGCCTCGCCTGCTCTGGCACGCCGCATCCATCAGCAGGATGGGAACGCGCACCGAGCATCGCGGGTCCGCAGCATTTTGGAAGATCGGCGCTTTGGCGCTCCGGGTCGCGTCAGGCGACCGGGCCGGGGGTGCCGAGCAGGCGCTCGAGCGCCGCCCTCAGGGTCGAAGTGACGAAGGGCCGGGTGATCGTCACCTGCCGGCCCTCGATCTCGTTGTCGAGCTTGTCTGACATCATGATGCGCCGGGCCGAGATACCATCGAGCTGCGCCAACAGGCGCTCGACGTCGCCGTCACGCGAACGTACCCCGATGACGGCCAGGTCCACGACCAGGCCGGCCTCTAGCCGTTCCTGCGCATCCTCTATGCTGCGACACACAATCAGCGTGCTGTCGGGATGGAATTCCGACAGCGATTCGACCAGATCGTCTGCAACCAGCACGTCGCGTTCCACGACGAGGAATGTCAGGTGCTCGGCATGCATGCCTTCTACCTCGGGGGTGACCCCAAGCTGTGATTCACCTTTCATGGTGCCGTTCTGGAACAAGCTGCGGAAGCCTGCATTAATCTGTGACATACATGAGGGTAAAAAATGTCGACGCGCTGCAGGGCCTGTCCGCTCCACAAACTCGATCAGTTCGAGAGCTGCACCGACGACGAAATCCGGGTCATGGAACGGTTCAAGTCCGGTGAACTGACGGTCGAGCCCGGCGCGACGCTTCTGCTCGAAGGTTCGAACAGCCCGCAGCTGTTTACCGTGCTGCGGGGCCAGGGACTTCGCTACAAGACGCTGCAGAATGGGCGCCGCCAGATCATAAACTTCGTGCTCCCCGGAGATTTCCTGGGACTGCAGGCCGGGATCATGCGCGAGATGCAGCACTCCGTCGAGGCGACGACGCGGATGACCCTGTGCGTGTTCAATCGGGCGGATGTCTTCAACCTTTTCAAGAATCACCCGAGACGGGCCTTCGACCTGACCTGGATCGCCGCCACCGAAGAGCATTTCCTCGGCGACGCGCTGGCGACGGTCGGGCAACGCACGGCGCTGGAACGGTTGTGCTGGGCGGTGGTGCGACTGTTCATGCGGGCCAAGGCGCTGGGAATGGTCGAGAAATCGTCGTTTCCGTTTCCCTATCGCCAACAGGATCTGGCGGATGCGCTGGGACTGTCACTGGTGCACACGAACAAGACGCTGGCCAAGCTGCGCGACCGGCAGCTCGCATCGTGGCGGGACGGTCGTATTCACGTGATGGAGCTGGAGACGCTGGCCGAGATCGCGGAAACCGACCCTGAGCTTCCCGAGCCGCGGCCGCTGATGTAGCGTCACGGACGCTGCGAGATCCATTGAGAAAAGCCCGTGGCGTTGCTATCTTAACGATATGCCCTGCGCCGGGGCGCTTTCGGCGCGCAACGAAGGAGGACGATGTCCTGTCTCTTTCATCGCACGCGGCCGACAACACCGCCGCACTGGACGCGGGCATGACTGCCCCGAGCCACACGCTGTCGAGCGAAGAGCTTCTGCAGCACATCCTGACATCATTGGAAGACGACAAGGCCGAGGACGTGGTGCAGGTCGACCTGCGCGGCAAGTCCGAGATGGCCGATTACATGGTGATCGCGTCGGGCCGTTCGTCGCGTCAGGTCAGCTCGATGTCGGAGCACGTCGTCGACCGGCTCAAGCGTGAGCACGGCCGGCTCTGCAAGATCGAGGGCAAGGATGCCGGCGACTGGGTCCTGATCGACTCGGGCGACGTGATCGTCCACGTCTTCCGTCCCGAGGTGCGGGAGTTCTACCAGATCGAGAAGATGTGGCAGAGCCCGGCCGATCAGGCGAGCGCGCAGCGCAACTGATGCGGCTGCACATCTGCGCGGTCGGGCGCATGAAGACGGCGCCCGAAGCCTCGCTGGTGAATGACTACACCACCCGTGTCGACCGGGCCGGGCGTCCCTTGTCGCTGGGCCCCGTGATCCTGCACGAGGTGGACGACCGCAAGGGCGGCGGAATGGCCGGCGAAGCGGCGCTGCTGCGCCGGGCCATTCCCGACGGATCGCTGGTCTGCGCCCTGGACGAACGCGGTCGGACCATGTCCTCGCCCGACTTCTCCGAACTTCTGCGGGACTGGCGCGATTCCGGTCGCCAGGATGCCACCTTCGTCATCGGCGGCGCCGACGGGATCGACCCGGCGCTGCGCGACAGCGCCGACCAGCTCCTGTCCTTCGGCAAGATGGTCTGGCCGCACATGCTGGTGCGGGCGATGCTGGCCGAACAGCTGTATCGTGCGGTTTCCATTCTTTCCGGCACGCCCTATCACCGGGCCTAGGGGGGCATTTTACGTTCCCGGGACGCTGCGCTAGCATCGCGGCGCGCGGCAATCGGAGGTAGTCATGAGCACACCCAAACCCGTCGTTCTCTGCATCCTCGACGGCTGGGGTCTCAGGGACGAGACAGAGGCGAACGCCCCCGCCCTGGCGAACACGCCCACCTTCGACACGCTGATGTCGACCTGCCCGACGGCGCAGCTGGTGACGCACGGGCCCGACGTCGGCCTGCCCTCGGGCCAGATGGGCAATTCCGAGGTCGGCCACACCAATATCGGCGCCGGCCGGATCGTGGCTATGGACCTGGGTCAGATCGACCTGGCGATCGAGGATGGCAGCTTCTTCGACAACGCCTCGATCCGGACCTTCATCTCGGACCTCTGGGACAGCGGGGGCACGGCGCACCTGATGGGCGTCGTGTCGGACGGCGGCGTGCACGGCCATCTCGACCATATCGTCGCCGCGGCCAAGACGATCACCAATGCGGGCGTACCGGTGGCGATCCACGCCGTCACCGACGGCCGCGACGTTGCGCCGAAATCGGCGGACAGCTTCGTGGCCGAGTTGCAGCGCAAGCTGCCCGACGGGGCCGAGATCGTCACCGTCACGGGCCGCTATTACGCCATGGATCGCGACAAGCGCTGGGAGCGGGTCCAGACGGCCTATGACGCGATGGTGCGCGGCAAGGGCGACAGCGCCGAGTCGGCCGGGGCCGCCGTGACCCGGTCGTGGGAGGCCGGCAAGACGGACGAATTCATCCCGGCCACGGTGATCGGTGGCTACGATGGGGCAAAGGATGGTGACGGCTTCTTCTGCCTGAATTTCCGCGCCGACCGGGCGCGCGAGATACTCCAGGCGATCGGCGCCCCGGATTTCGACGGCTTCGATGTGTCGGGGCGGCCGCGCTGGTCCTCGCTTCTGGGGATGGTCGAATACTCCGACGCCCACAACGCCTACTTCAAGACGGTGTTTCCGAAGCGCAAGCTGGTGAACACCCTGGGCGAATGGGTGGCCAAGCACGATCGGACGCAGTTCCGCGTGGCCGAGACCGAGAAGTATCCCCATGTCACGTTCTTTCTGAACGGCGGTAAGGAAACCCCCGAGACGGGCGAGGACCGGGCGATGCCGAACTCGCCGAAGGTGGCCACCTACGACCTGCAGCCCGAGATGTCGGCGGCCGAGGTCACCGACCGCTTCGTCGAGGCGATCGAGAAGGGCTATGACCTGATCGTCTGCAACTACGCAAACCCGGATATGGTGGGCCATACCGGCGATCTCGATGCCGCCATCGCCGCCTGCGAGGCGGTGGACCACGGCCTAGGCCGCGTGGTCGAGGCGCTGGAGGCCGCGGGCGGCGCGATGATCGTCACCGCGGACCACGGCAATTGCGAGACCATGGTCGACCCCGAGACCGGGGGGCCGCACACGTCCCATACCCTCAATCACGTGCCGGTGGCGCTTTATGGCGGACCCGAGGGGGCGACGCTGGCGGATGGCCGGCTGGCCGACCTTGCGCCGACGCTGCTGGCGCTGATGAAGCTGGAACAGCCCGACGAGATGACCGGCGAGAGCCTGATCCGGGAATGAGGCGACTGGCGGCCTGCCTTGCCCTGTTCATCGCAGGGCCCCTGGCGGCGCAGACCGATCCCGGTGCCGCCGCGCGAAGGGCCGCCGACGCGCTGGACGCCGCCGCGGTGGAGCTGGCCCGCGCGGAAGGCGCGCAAAACCGTGTCGCCGCCCTGACCGAAGCCATTCGCGCCTACGAATCCGGCCTCGCTTCGCTGCGGGAGGGCCTGCGGCGTGCCTCGCTGCGCGAAGCCTCGATCCGCGCGGTGTTCGATGCGGAAAGCGGGCGGTTGTCGCAGCTGGTCGGCGCGCTCCAGACGATGCAGACGGCGCCCGAGGCGACGCTTCTGCTGCATCCTTCGGGGCCGGTCGGCACCGCGCGCTCCGGCATGATGATGAGCGACGTCACTCCGGCGCTGCAGTCCGAAATCGACCGGCTGCGTGGACGGCTGGAGGAAATCGCGGCGCTGCGGCGGCTGCAGGAGGACGCCAGCGAGGATCTCGAGGCGGGGCTGCGCACGCTGCAGGAGGCGCGGGTGGAGCTCAGCCGCGCGGTGTCCGAGCGAACGGATCTGCCGCGGCGCGTGGTCGAGGACGAAGGCACCATGCGCAATATCATCGCCGGCACCGAGACGCTGGCGGGCTTCGCCGAGGGGCTGAGCGAACTGCCCGCCGATCCCGAGGCGCCCGCCATCCCCGACTTTGCCGCCGCCCAGGGCGATCTTGCGCTGCCGGTCGAGGGCAACCTGCTGCGCGCCTTCGACGAGGCCGACGCCGCCGGCGTACAGCGGCCCGGATGGCTGCTGGCCACGACCCCCGGCGCCCTGGTCACGACGCCCTGGCCGGCGACTGTCAGGTACCGCGGGCCGCTTCTCGACTACGGAAACGTGATCGTTCTGGAGCCCACGGCGGGGTATCTCATGGTCTTCGCCGGGCTTAGGGAGGTTTATGGTGAGACCGGGCAGGTGCTGCCGGCGGGCGCTCCCGTCGGTCTGGTCGGCGACCCGGGTCGCGCGGCGATCCCGCGCGACAGCGGCGATGAGGCTGGTCAGGGCCGCATCGACACGCTTTATATCGAGCTGAGGCAGGGCGACACGCCCCTCGACCCGGCCGAGTGGTTCAGACGCACAGAGGACTAGGACGCCACATGAGGAAATTCGCCATCGCAGCCGCCGGGGGCATTCTCGCCGGCATCGCGCTGACCACGCAGGTCGCGGGCCCGCTGCTCGCGCAGGAGAAAGAGAACAGCGCGAGCGTCTACGAACAGCTCGACCTGTTCGGCGACATCTTCGAGCGCATCCGCGCGCAATATGTCGAAGAGGTCGAAGAGGGTGAGCTCATCGAGGCCGCCATCGACGGCATGCTCACCTCCCTCGATCCCCATTCCAGCTATCTCTCGCCGGACGACGCCGAGGACATGCGCGTCCAGACCCGCGGCGAGTTCGGCGGGCTCGGCATCGAGGTCACCCAGGAAGAGGGCTTCGTGAAGGTCGTCTCGCCGATCGACGGCACCCCGGCGGACAATGCGGGCGTCGAGGCGGGCGATTACATCACCCATGTCGACGGGGAATCGGTGCTGGGCCTGACGCTGGACGAGGCGGTCGAGATGATGCGCGGGCCGGTCGGCTCGGAGATTGTCATCACCGTGGTCCGCGAGGGCCGCGAGGAACCGTTCGACGTCACCATCGTCCGCGACACGATCACGCTTGAGGCGGTGCGCACCCGGATCGAGGGCGACACCGTCGTGCTGCGGGTGACCACGTTCAACGACCAGACCTTCCCGAACCTCGAAGAGGGTCTCAACGAACAGATCGAGGCCGCCGGCGGCATCGAGAACGTCAACGGCTTCGTGCTGGACCTGCGGAACAATCCGGGCGGCCTGCTGACCCAGGCGATCAAGGTGTCGGACGCGTTCCTGAACGAGGGCGAGATCGTCTCGACCCGCAGCCGCGACCCCGAGGACAGCGATCGCTACAACGCGAGCGAGGGCGACCTGGCCGAGGGCAAGCCGATGGTCGTGCTGATCAACGGCGGCTCGGCCTCCGCGTCCGAGATCGTCGCCGGCGCGCTTCAGGACCACCGCCGGGCGATCGTCGTGGGCACCAAGTCCTTCGGCAAGGGTTCGGTCCAGACGGTGATGCCGCTCAGGGGCGACGGCGCGATGCGCCTGACCACCGCGCGCTACTACACGCCCTCGGGCCGGTCGATCCAGGCGCTCGGCGTCTCGCCCGACATCGTGGTGGCTCAGCCCGCGCCGGGCGAGGACACGACCGAAGAGGACGAAGAGAGCACGCCGATGCGGCCCTCGCGCTCGGAGGCGGACCTTCGCGGCGCGCTCGACAACGATTCGGTGTCCGAGGACGAGCGGCGTCAGCTTCTGGACGAGCAGCAGGCAGCCGAGGACGCCGCGAAGCTGCGCGAAGAGGATTACCAGCTGGCCTATGCCATCGACATCCTCAAGGGCCTGACCGCGCTCGAAACCGCCTCGGCGCAATGAGCCGGGAGGGCAACCGGGCCGTGGCCCCCGAGACGCTGCCCTACCGTCCTTGCGTCGGCGTGATGCTCGCCGACGCGGGCGGCCGGGTGTTCGCCGGCGAACGGATCGACACGCCCGGTGCCTGGCAGATGCCCCAGGGCGGGATCGATCCGGGCGAGACCCCGCGCGACGCCGCCCTGCGCGAACTCGGCGAGGAGATCGGCGTGATGCCGGACCTCGTCACCGTCGAGGCCGAGCATCCCGACTGGATCTCATACGACCTGCCGCCCGACCTGATCGGGCGGGTCTGGGGCGGCAAGTTCCGCGGCCAGACCCAGCGCTGGTTCCTGATGCGGTTCGAAGGCCGCGATTCGGACATCCGAATCGAGACGGCGCATCCCGAGTTCTCGGCATGGACGTGGCTCGGCCCGGACGAAGTGCTGGACAGCATCGTGCCGTTCAAGCGGCCGGTCTACGCGCAGGTGCTCGAGGTCTTTCGCAGCCAGTTGTGACGGGCGTTCCGCCGGGCCGGGTCCGCGACGATCCGGCCCGGCGGATTTCGCAATTGCAGACTCCACCTGAGAACAAAACGTGAATATACTGGCGGCATGACCCCCGAACTCTGCATCACGTCGAATTTTACTTTCCTGACCGGCGCCTCCCACCCCGAGGAATACGTCGAGCGGGCGGCGCTTCTGGGCTTGCCGGCGGTGGCGGTGGCCGACGACAACTCCGTCGCCGGTATCGTCCGGGCCCATCTGCGGGCCCGCGAGATCGCGCGCCTCGTCCGCCTGCGCGCGGCGGCGGATGCCGACCCCATCGGTCCGCCGCGACCGGCGGACGTGCCCCATCCCGGCGGGGCCGACATCCGCAACGTCCCCCGGCTGATCCCGGCGGCGCGGATCGTGCTGCGGGATGCCGGCCCGGTGACGATGATCCCGCGCGACCGGGCGGCCTGGGGCCGGCTCTGCCGTCTGCTGACGACGGGCCGCCGCCGGGTCGAAAAGGGCGACTGCGATCTGTCCCTGGACGATCTGCTGGCTTGGGGGGACGGGGCCGAGCTGCTGGTGCATCCCCCGGCCGGGCGCCGCCGCCAGCGCAGGGGCGATGGCTGGCGGGTGCTGGCAGAGCGGCTGGCCCGGCGGTTTCCCGGCCGTGTCAGCCTCGTGCTCTCGCCCCGCTACGACGGGCAGGACGCCCCCCGCTTCGCGCGGCTCGCGCGGCAGGCCGCGGCGCTGGACCTGCCGGTGCTCGCCGCCGCGGCGCCGATGATGCATCACGGCGGGCGGCGCCGGCTGGCCGACGTGCTCACCGCGATCCGCACCGGCCAGCGGGTCGACGAGCTGGGCCGCGCCGCGCTCGCCAACGGCGAGCGGCGCCTGCGCGACCCGGCGGAAATGGCCCGCCTCTTTGCCGGCGTTCCGCAGGCGCTGGAGCAGGCCCGCACGGTCGCCGAAGCCTGCACCTTCTCGCTCGACGAGCTGTGCTATGAATATCCCTCCGAGGTGGGCGAGGGGGAAACCGCCATCGCGCGGCTGAACCGGCTGGCCCATGCGGGCCTCGCCTGGCGGTATCCCGAAGGGGCGCCCGACGATGTGCGCCGGCTTCTGACGCACGAGCTCGAGCTGATCGGCAAGCTCGACTACGCGCCCTATTTCCTGACCGTGAACGACATCGTCGCCTTCGCCCGGTCACGGCAGATCCTCTGCCAGGGGCGGGGCAGCGCCGCGAACTCGGTGGTCTGCTACTGCCTCGGCATCACCAGCGTCTCGCCCGAGATCGGCACCATGGTGTTCGAGCGCTTCGTCTCGGAAGCCCGCGACGAGCCGCCGGACATCGACGTCGACTTCGAGCACGAGCGGCGCGAGGAGGTGATCCAGCACATCTACCACCGTTACGGGCGCGAGCGGGCGGGCCTCTGCGCCACCGTCATCCACTATCGCGGCAAGCGCGCGATCCGCGAGGTCGGCCGCGCGATGGGGCTCAGCGAGGACACGCTGGGGGCGCTTTCCTCGCAGCTCTGGGGCTTTTTCGGGGCCGACGGGCTGGAACGGCAGCGCATGACCGAGATCGGGCTCGACCCCGACGATCCGCGCCTCGTCCGCACGATGGAGCTGATCTACGAGATCCAGGGCTTCCCGCGCCATCTCAGCCAGCATGTCGGCGGCTTCGTCATCACCGAGGGGCGGCTGGACGAACTGGTGCCGGTCGAGAACGCGAGCATGGCCGACCGCACGGTGATCTGCTGGGACAAGGACGACATCGACAGCCTCGGCATCCTGAAGGTCGACGTGCTGGCGCTGGGAATGCTGACCTGCATCCGCAAGGCCTTCGACCTGGTCCGGCGCCACCACGACACGGTCTACGATCTCGCGACGCTGCCGCAGGAGGATCCGGACGTCTACGACATGCTCTGCGCGGCGGACTCGCTGGGCGTCTTCCAGGTCGAGAGCCGGGCGCAGATGAACTTCCTGCCCCGGATGCAGCCGCGCACCTTCTACGACCTGGTGATCGAGGTGGCGATCATCCGTCCCGGTCCGATCCAGGGCGACATGGTGCATCCCTATCTGCGTCGCCGGAACCGGCAGGAAGAGGTCACCTTTCCCTCCGACGCGCTCGGCCGCGTGCTGGGCAAGACGATGGGGGTGCCATTGTTCCAGGAGCAGGCGATGCAGATCGCCATCCTGGGCGCCGGCTTCACCCCAGACGAGGCCGACCGCCTGCGCCGGGCGCTGGCGACCTTCAAGAAGCACGGCAGCGTGTCGGAATTCCGGACCCGGTTCCTGACGGGGATGCGGCGCAACGGCTACGACCGCGACTTCGCCGAACGCTGCTTTGCCCAGATCGAGGGGTTCGGCTCCTACGGGTTCCCCGAAAGCCACGCCGCCAGCTTCGCACTGCTCGTCTACGCCTCGGCCTGGCTGAAGTATCACCATCCGGGCATCTTCGCCTGCGCCCTGCTGAACGCCCAGCCGATGGGGTTCTACGCGCCGGCGCAGATCGTGCGCGACGCCCGCGCGCACGGGGTCGAGGTCCGGCCCGTCTGCATCAACACGAGTGCCTGGGACAATCGCATGGAGCCCGACGGAGAGGGCGGGTTGGCGCTGCGCCTGGGCTTTCGCCAGGTTCGCGGCGTGGCCGAGGATGAAGCGACCTGGATCACCGCGGCGCGCGGCAACGGCTATCAGGCGGTGGCCGATGTCTGGCGCAAGGCGGGGGTGGAGCCCGACACGCTCCTGGTCCTGGCCGAGGCCGACGCCTTCGCCGCCGCGGGCCTGCCCCGGCGCAGCGCGATCTGGGAGGCGAAGGCCTTCGCCGGTACCGGTCCGCTGCCGCTCTTCGCGGGGGACCTCGACGGCGAGGCCATCGTCGAACCCGCGCCGCAGTTGCCAGACATGGCGCCGGGCGAGGAGGTGGTCGAGGACTACGTCGCGATGCGCATGACTCTCCGCGCCCACCCGATCGCCTTCCTGCGGCCCCGACTGACACCCGGCGCCGCCCCGCCGCCCCACGGTGCCCCTCTCGGCCGCCCCTTCGCCGCCGTCCGGCGCGTGACCCGCTCCGATGCATGGGAGACGGCCCCCGGCGGCGCCCTCGCCTGCGCCTCGGCCCTCACCTGAAAGGCGCGCCCTTCGGGCGCACGCGATCATGGCGCCGGCCCTTGGCCGCCGCGCGGTTCGGCCCGCCGCCTGCGGCGGCACGCCGGGATATTTGACGGGACCAAAGAGACCGGGGGCTTCTTCTGCCTGAAAATATCCTCGCCGAAGGCGAAACGGCCGGCGCAGGCGGCCGCGGACAATCGTGTGCGCCCGTAGGGCGCACCGCTGGATTAGCGCAGGCGGTCGAGCAGGGTCAGGGAAGCGTAGCCGTCCGGGACGAAGCCGGCCGAGCGCTGGAACCCGCGGATTGCGCGGATCGTCAGCGGGCCGACCTTGCCGTCGACGCCCTTGGTGTCGAAGCCTTCCTCGGTCAGGCGGCGCTGCATCTCCTTGCGCTCGGCGAAGGTGAGGGAGCGGTCGTCGCGTGGCCATTCGGCCTTGAGCGGGCCGTCTCCGGCCAGCCGGTCGCTCAGGTGACCGACGCCGATGACGTAGGCATCGGCGGTGTTGTAGCGTTCGATCACGCCGAAATTGTCGAAGATGAGGAAGGCCGCGCCCTCGGCCCCCGCGGGCAGCAGGACGGACGCCTCGCCGTGATCCTCTACCGGCTGGCCGTCCATGCCGACGATCCCCATCTCGGCCCATTCCGAAGGTTGCCGCGTGACGTCGCGGCTGGCCAGAGTGTAGTCGAAGCTGTCGGGAACCTGCACCTCCACACCCCAGGGCTGGCCGGTTTCCCAGCCGAACCGTGCGAGGTAGGCGGCCGTCGAGGCCAACGCGTCGGTCGGATCCTCTGACCACACGTTCCGTTTGCCGTCGCCGGTGAAATCCACGGCGTATGTCAGGTACGAGGTCGGGATGAACTGGGTGTGGCCCATCGCGCCGGCCCAGCTGCCGGTCATGTTGCCCGGTGCGGTGTCGCCGTTCTGAACGATCTTCAGGGCCGCCACGAGCTGCGCCTCGAAGAACCGGCCGCGGCGGCCGTCATGGGCGAGGGTCGCCAGTGCCTCGATGATCGGGGTATCGCCGCGGTAGCTACCATAGGCGCTCTCCAGCCCCCAGATCGCGGCCACGACCTCTTTCTCGACGCCGTAACGCGCCTCGATCGCATCGAGGGTATCCGCATATTCGTCGAGCGCCGCACGGCCGTTCTCGACGCGGGATTCAGAGACGGCGCTGTCGAGATACTCCCAGATCGTCTTGGTGAATTCCGATTGGTTCCTGTCGCGCTGGATCACGTCGGTATTGTACTGCACACCCTCGAACGATTGGTCGAACGTGTCGGGATCGACGCCCTGCGCCAGCGCGCGGCCGCGGAACGTGTCGATCCAGCGGCGGAAATCGAGGTTCATCGTGCTGAGGCGCATGTTCCCGTCTTCGGGTGCCGGTTCCGGGCTGACCTCTGAGACGTCGCTGACCGCCGGCGCGGCCTGCTCTCCGCGGGCGGCGGGACGGGGCGAGGCGTCGGGCGCCTGCGCGAGCGCGGGGGCGGCTGTCGTCACCATGAGAGAGACGAGCGTGAGAGCGCGGATACTGCGCATGATCGGCCTGTTGGTCTTTTGACTGCTTCGACGTAACCGTAGCGAAAACCGCGCCTTCGTTGAAGCGGCGACTTGTCGCCGCGCGATTTGTCGCCCCGGCTCATTTTCGCTTGCGGGTCACCTTCCGGGCAGTCTTTTCGCTCTTCTTGTGTTCGCGCGCCGGTTTGCGCGCGCGTTCGACGGTGCTCTTGGGCTTCTTGCCCTTCGGTTTCGGCTTGGGTTTCCCCCGCCCGCGCATCGGCCCCGGGCCGCGGGCGACGCGCGTGCCGTCGAGCGCGACGAGTTCGAGAATCAGCCCGCCGGTGACCGGCACAGCTTCGGCCAGCTTGACCGTCACGCGCTGGCCGATCTCGACTGTCAGGCCGGTATCGGAGCCCATCAGCGACTGCGCGTCGGCATCGAAGTGGAAGAACTCGCGTCCGAGGGCGCGCACGGGGATCAGGCCGTCGGCTCCGGTTTCGTCGAGGCGGACGAAGGCGCCGAAGCGCTGCACGCCCGAGATCCGGCCGCTCAGCTCGGCCCCGATCCGGTCCGACAGGTAGGCGGCGAGGTAGCGGTCGGTGGTGTCGCGCTCCGCCGCCATCGAGCGACGCTCGGTCTCTGAGATGTGCTTGGCCGTCTCGTCCAGCCGCTCGGTCTCGGCCTCGGACAGCCCGTCGTCGCCCCAGCCATGGGCCGAGATCAGCGCGCGGTGGACGACGAGGTCTGCATAGCGGCGGATCGGCGAGGTGAAATGCGCGTAGCTGCGCAGCGCCAGACCGAAATGGCCGTAGTTCTCGGGGTAGTAGTAGGCCTGCGTCATCGAGCGCAGGGTGGACATGTTCACCAGCTCGTCGAACTCGGTGTTCTGCGCCTGGGTCAGCAGGTGATTGAGGTGCCGCGTCTGCAGGACCTGGCCCTTGGCAAGCGTGAAGCCCGAGGCCTGGGCGACCTCGCGCAGCGCGTCCAGCTTGTCGGCGGCCGGTTCCTCGTGCACCCGGTAGAGCAGGGGGTAGCGGCGTTTGAAGAGCTCTTCGGCGGCGGCCACGTTGGCCATCACCATGAACTCCTCGATCAGCTTGTGCGCCTCCATCCGGTCGCGGAACGCGACCGAGGTGACGCGGCCCTCGGGGCTGAGGACGATCTTTCGTTCCGGCAGCTCGAGATCCAGCGGCTGCCGCTGCTCGCGCGCCTTCTTCGCCGCCGCATGCGCAGCGAAGAGCGGCTTGATCACGTCCTCGGTCAGCGGCCCGGCCTTGTCGTCGGGGGAGCCGTCGGCCGCGGCCTGCGCCTGCTCGTAGCTCAGCGAGGCGGCCGAGCGCATCAGTCCGCGGACGAAGCGGTGGCGAATCTTGTTGCCCTCGGAATCCAGCACCATGCGCACGGCGAGGACGGCGCGGGGCACACCCTCGTGCAGAGAGCAGAGATCACCCGAGAGCCGGTCGGGCAGCATCGGCACGACGCGGTCGGGGAAGTAGCTGGAATTGCCGCGGTTCCACGCCTCGCGGTCCAGCGCGCTGCCGGGGCGGACATAGTGGGCGACGTCGGCGATGGCGACCCATACGACATGGCCGCCCGGGTTGTTCGGGTCGTCGTCGGGCGCGGCATGGATGGCGTCGTCGTGGTCGCGGGCATCCGAGGGATCGATGGTGATCAGCGGGATGTCCCGCAGATCTTCGCGTCCCTTCAGCCCCGCCGGTTTCATCCGGTCGGCCTCGGCGATCACCTCGTCGGGGAACTCGTCGGGGATGCCGTGCTGGTGGATCGCGATGAGAGAGACGGCCTTCGGCGCCGACGGATCCCCGAGCCGTTGCAGAATGCGCGCGCGGGGCAGGCCCATCCGGTCCTTCGGGCCGGCCTGTTCGGCTTCGACAAGCTCGCCTTCCTTCGCGCCGTGGGTCGCGTCGGCGCGGACGGTCCATTCCTTGTCGGCGCCCTTGTCGATGGGGACGATGCGCCCGCCCTCGGTCTCCTTGCGGAACACGCCCAGCACCTTGCGGGGATTGGTGCCGATCTTGCGGATCAGGCGGCCCTCGTAGGCGTGGTCCTCGCCAGACACCTCGGTCAGCCGCGCAAGGATGCGGTCGTTTTCGCCGACGGCGGGGTCGGAGTGCCGCAGGACCAGCAGGATGCGCGGTTCCGGCCCCTCGCCATGCCATTCGAGGGGCTGGGCGTAGATGTCGCCGTCGCCATCGGGTGCCAGGACCTGGCAGACGCTGACCGGCGGCAGCTTTTCGGGGTCGCGGTAGGTCTTGCCGCGCTTCGACAGGTGGCCCTCTTCCTCGAGTTCCTTGAGCACACGCTTGAGGTCGATCCGCGCGGCGCCCTTTATGCCGAAGGCCTTGGCGATGTCGCGCTTGGCCGTGAGGGTGGGGTTGTCGGCGATCCAGTTTAGGATCTCGGACTTGGAGGGAATGGCGCTCATGGGATGCGACCTAGCACGCGGGGGAGGGGCTTTCATCCCGAAAGGCGCGGATCAAAGGCTGCGTTCCATGTCGCGGTGCGGAATTCCGGCGTCGTCGTAGATTTCGCCGGTCGGGGCGAAGCCGAGCCGCGCGTAGAAGCCCATTGCGCGGACCTGAGCCCCCAGCCGCGCGCGGATCACGCCGGTTTCGCGGCGCAACTCGTCCATCGCGGCCCGGATCAGGGCCGCGCCCAGTCCGGTGCCCCGGTGGTCCGGCAGCACGCAGACCCGCCCGATCTTGCCCAATGGGGGCGCCAAGAGAAGCCGCGCCGTGCCGACCGGCCGGCCGCCCTCGGTCGCGAGCAGGTGGATCGCCGTGTCGTCCAGATCGTCGAACTCGTCTGCCTCGGAGATGTCCTGCTCGTCCATGAAGACGGCGCGGCGCAGATCGTGGCACGCGGCGAGGTCGTCGGTCCGCGCGATCACGCGGCTCATGCGAAATAGTCCCGAAGGATGCGGTGATAGACGGCGGTCAGCTGGCGGATCTGATCGATCTCGACCCGTTCGTCGACCGCGTGCATCGTGCGGCCGACCAGCCCGAACTCGACCACCGGACAGTGCTCCTTGATGAAGCGGGCATCCGACGTGCCGCCGGTCGTCGACAGCTCGGGCGTCACGCCCAGTTCGGCCTCGACCGCCCGCGCGACAAGGTTGGACAACCGTCCGGGCGGTGTCAGGAACGCCTCGCCGGACACGCGGACGTCCAGCGCGATGTCGATGCCGGTCTCGTCCGTCACGGCCTCGGCCTCTTTCCGCAGCCACTCGGTGAGCGTGTCGCCGGAGTGCAGGTCGTTGAAGCGGATGTTCAGGCCGGCGTGACAGGTGGCCGGGATCACGTTCGTCGCGGTGTTGCCCGTGTCGAAGGTGGTGACCGCGAGCGTCGAGGGATCGAAATGCGCGGTGCCCGTGTCGATCGTCGCGGTCGCCAGCCGGTCCACCAGCCGCGCCAGCGCCGGCACCGGGTTGCGGGCGCGTTTCGGATAGGCGGAATGGCCCTGCTGACCGGTGGCGGTCAGTCGGACATTCATCGACCCGCGCCGACCGATCTTGATCATCTCGCCCATCCGGTCGGGACAGGTCGGCTCACCCACGAGGCACACGTCGAGGCGTTCGCCCTTCTCGCCCATCCAGTCCAGCAGGGCCCGGGTGCCATCGAGGCTGGGCCCTTCCTCGTCGCCGGTCAGGGCCAGCACGATCGAGCCGTCGGGCGCCCGCTCCTGCACGAAACCGATCGCGGCCGCGGCAAAGGCGGCCACGGCGGACTTCATGTCGGTGGCGCCACGGCCGAAGAGGACCCCGTCTTCGATGTCCGCGTCGAAGGGGCCATGCGTCCAGTCGGCCGGATCGCCCACCGGCACCACGTCGGTGTGCCCGTTGAAGCCGAACACCGGCCCCTCGTTGCCCCACCGGGCATAGAGGTTGGCCACCCCGCCGCGGTCGACCCGAGTACAGGCAAAGCCGCCGGCGGACAGGAGATCTTCCATCAGGGCCAACGCACCGCCCTCGTCCGGCGTGACCGAGGGGCAGCGGATCAGGCGGGCGGTCAGCTCGACCGGATCGACGGTGTGGGACATGGCGCATCCTGTGGCGAAATCGGCCTCTGCCTAGCGCCGGCGCGGGGTGGGCGCAACGTCGGCAAAAATTCCCGAGTGTTGCGCTCGGGTTACCGTTCCGCATATCCCGCGCAAGGTTGCCGGCTTTCGTTGCGGCGTCGCGCCGCAGGGCGTAAGGCGTTGCGCACCGGGAATTTCCGGGACTGCTCCGCGCCTTCGGGCAACGGAATATTTCTTTGATAATCAAGTGCCGTTGACCCGCATGTTTCCAACGCAGTGTTTCAGCGATCCCCAGATCGACAATGCGGTGCTGTTTGCTCTGGTCATTCTGGTCGGGTTCGCCGCTGTGGCATGGTGGGCCCGGAACGAGCGCTTCGACCCCGGTCACCGCGTGTTCCTGCTGTGCCAGCTCGGCCTGCTGTGGTGGCTGTCGGCCTCGATCGGCGAACTCGTCGCCCGGCCGCTCGACTGCAAGTTGTTCTTCGCCGGGCTCGCCTATCCGGGGATCACGCTCACGGTCGTGGCGTGGTCATTGTTCCTGTTCGACTACAGCCTTCTCTCGGGCGAGGGTGGCGGGCGTTGGCGCGGCGTGGTCCTGGGGCTGGCGCCGGTCGTCATCGGGCTCGTGGCGGTCACCAATCCCCTTCACCACGCCCTCTACGGCGTACGGTCCGAGGCCGCAATCATCGACGGACGGGTCTCGGTGCTGTACTGGCACGGGCCGCTCTTCTACCTGTTCGTGCTGTTTCACTACCTATGGGTGGCAGGCGCTCTTGCCGCGGTGATCCGGGCGCTGCGGCGGTCCGGCGGCCCGCTGCGGCCGTTCTACAGCGGTCTCCTGCTGATCACCTCCGTGCCGGTTCTGGTCAGCCTCGGCTACGTTCTGGCCGGCATCACCCTGTTCGGGTTCGACCCGACGCCCTTTGCCTTCGCGCTCTCGCTCGTTGCCTATGGCTGGATGATCCTCAGCCAGCAGACGATGAACATTCAGCACATCGCCCACAGCAACCTGTTCTCGACGCTCGTGCAGCCGATCCTCGTGATCGACCGCGACGGCGCGCCGGTCAGTGCCAATGCGAGTGCCGAGTCCCTTCTGCGATCGGACGGCGGGTCTGCGCTGCGCGAGGCGGTTCGGCACCTCGCCGGTCAGCTGGTTCGGCAGGGCCGCATCGACGAGGTGAGCCACTTCGCCATCGCGGGGGCGCATTACCGTCCCGCGGCGCACCCGATCGAGTCCCCGTTCCGCGCCAGCCGCAGCATCCTGGGCTGGACGCTGGAACTGACGGACGTGACGGTCGAGGAGACCACGCTGCGCGCCCTCCGCCGTGCCAAGGAAAAGGCCGAAAGCGCCTCGCGCCTGCAGGCGGAGTTCATCGCGAATGTCAGCCACGAGCTCCGCACGCCGCTGACCTCGATCAACGGCAGCCTGCGGCTCCTTGGCAGCGGCTCGCTGGGGCCGATGTCCGAGTCCGCGCAGGACGTCCTCGAGGTCGCCGGCCGCAACGGCGAGCGGTTGCAGACGATCATCGACGCGCTGCTAGACTTCCAGAAGATCGAGACCGGCGCAGTCGAGATGCGGTCCGAAGAGGTCGACCTGGCCGACATCGTGCAGGAGGCCGTGGAGGATCTGCAGCTCTTTGCCGAGGAACGCGGCGTGTGCGTGCGCCTGACCGAGCCGATTGGTCCCTGCACGGCGGTCGCCGACCGGGCCAAGGTCAAGCAGGTGCTCGCGGACGTGCTGTCGAACGCGGTGAAGTTCTCGCCACGGGACGGGGTCGTCGACGTCGTGCTGCATCGCACCGAGCAGGACATACAGGTCCGGGTGAGCGACCGTGGCATCGGCATCGCCGAGGGGGTCGAGGACCGCGTGTTCGGGCGGTTCACGCAGGTCGACAGTTCGCCGACCCGAAGCCACAGCGGCGCCGGGCTGGGGATGAACGTTGCGAAACGGCTGATGGAGATGCTGGGCGGCGACATCTACTATCGCAGCACCCTGGGCGAGGGGACGGATTTCTACGTCACGCTGCCGTCGATCTGAGGTCTCACGCCTTGTCGTAGAACGGCGTCATCTGCGCGACGATCACCGCGTTCTCGTCCAGCGCCCGGTCCATCAGCGCGCGTTCGTCGTCCTCGATGTCGTGGCCCTCGGCCAGCCGCTCTTCGAGCGTTCCATAGCCCGACACGTCCAGCGGGGCCATGTCGGCCTGCTTCAGGATCGCCACCGTCTCGCGCACGGCCTCGGCCTCGTCCACGCCCGAGGCATAGACCATCAGCGCCGCGCCAGTGGCCTCCCTGGGCAGGCCGTCGCCGTCCTTGCGGCCCACTTCGACCAGAAGGGTGTAGACCTGGTGGGGCTTTTTCTCCTTGGCCATCGGAACCTCGTCGCGGCGGTGGGCGTGTGTCGTCGGAGGGGCTTCTGTCACGCCTGCGCGGCGTAGGAAAGCTGCGCCCTCGGCAGGTGCGCACGAAAAAACGGCGCGGAGGATCACTCCACGCCGTTCAGGTCGATATCATGTCCTATGGGGCGTCAGGCGTGGCCCTTCACTGCGCGCCAGATGGCGATGAGACCGCAGGCCCCGATGATCGCGACGATCAGGTACGCGATCCAGGTCTCGGCGGTATACAGCCCCAGCACCGGACCCAGGATCAGGTTCAGCACGAACGCACCGACGATGCCCAGGATGATGTTGGTGAGAAGGCCGTGGTTCGCCTTCATGATCTTTTCCGCGATCCAGCCGGCAAGGCCGCCGAGGATGATTGTAATGAGCCAGCCCATGTTCTTCTCCGGTTCAAGGCAAATTGTCGCGGTCTCAACAACGACATGCCCGGCAGGTTCCCTCGAGCCGTCAAAAGACGCGGCGGGCCGGAACACCTGCCCGGGCCGGCGGGTGTGCCGGCCCGGGAAAGACGCCTGTTGGCGTGGATCAGTCGCGCAGCAATTCGTTCACCCCGACCTTCGAGCGGGTCTGCTCGTCCACGCGCTTGACGATCACCGCGCAGTAGAGGTTGAGGTTGTTCTTTGTCGGCATCGAGCCCGAGACGACGACGGAATAGGGCGGCACCTCGCCCTGGAAGACCTCGCCCGTTTCCCGATCGACGATCTTGGTCGACTGGCCGATATAGACCCCCATGCCCAGGACCGCGCCCTCGCGGACGATGACGCCCTCGACCACCTCGGAGCGAGCGCCGATGAAGCAATTGTCCTCGATGATCGTCGGGTTGGCCTGAAGCGGCTCGAGCACGCCGCCGATCCCGGCGCCGCCGGACAGGTGCACGCCCTTGCCGATCTGCGCGCACGACCCGACGGTCGCCCAGGTGTCCACCATCGTGCCCTCGTCGACATAGGCGCCGAGGTTCACGAAGGACGGCATCAGCACGACGCCCTTGCCGATGAACGCGGACTTGCGCACGATGCAGTTCGGCACGGCGCGGAAGCCGGCGTCCTGCCAGTCCTTCTTCTTCCAGCCCTCGAACTTGCTGTCGACCTTGTCCCACCAGGTGCCGCCCTGGGGACCGCCCGAGTGCTTTTCCATGTCCTTCAGGCGGAAGCCCAGCAGGACCGCCTTCTTGGCCCATTGGTTGACGTGCCAGTCGTCGCCGCGCTTTTCGGCCACTCGCAGCTTGCCGCTGTCGAGCGCTTCGAGCGTCGCCTCGACGGCATCGCGTGTCTCGCCCTTGGTCTCGGGCGTGATCGAGTCGCGGTTCTTCCAAGCGGATTCGATCGCGGTTTCCAGCTGTGCGTTCGACATCGACATCGGCATCCTTCCCGGCTTTCGGTTGCGCGGCATCTATAGGCAGCGGTGTCCGCCCGGCGCAATGGCCGCATGCCCCGAGATGCGGGGGAAGAGCCTTGCCGCGACGCGTGGGCGGAACAATGGCGGCACGGGCGGCCTGTCAGGATGCGGCGGCGCATGCTTGTGGCCGTCGCCCGGATATACGTAGATGTCGGGACGGCGGCGACGGCCGGGCCGTCGACCGGGCGCGTCCGGCAAGACGAACAGCCGGCCATCGGAAACCCTCGGAACATGGATCAGTGAATGGAACCAGAGGTCACCACAACCCGCCCGGCACGGCCCGCGCGCCGGAAGGAGGCGGCATGACGGACGATCTGCGCTCGGAAGCGATGCGGGACGACCGCCAGGGCCCGTTCCGCGACGCCGGAGAGGATCGTCGCACGGCCCGCGAGGTGCCGGACACGCCGCAGACGCGGGCCGAGTCCTACCGTCTCGCCTTTTCCGACGACGACTTCATGTGCCGGCCCGAGCTTCGGCCCGTGCGGTTGCAGCTCGAGTTGATGAAGCCCGAGATGGTGCTGACCGAGGCGGGCATCGACTCGACCGTGGTGCTGTTCGGCGGCGCGCGCATCCCCGAGCCCAAGGACAAGGACGGGGCCCGGACGGCCAGGCTGGCCGAGCTGACCAGGTACTATGACGAGGCGCGCGAATTCTCGCGCCGGATCACCGAGGCGTCGCTGGCGCGCGGCGGGCGCGAGAACATCATCGTCACCGGCGGCGGACCGGGCGTGATGGAGGCCGGGAACCGCGGCGCCGACGATGCCGGCGGGCGGTCCGTGGGGCTGAACATCGTGCTGCCGCACGAACAGGCGCCGAACGCCTACGTGACGCCGGGGCTGTGCTTCAACTTCCACTACTTCGCGCTGCGCAAGATGCATTTCCTCATGCGGGCGAACGCGGTCTGCGTGTTCCCCGGCGGCTTCGGCACGCTGGACGAGACGTTCGAGGCGTTGACGCTGATCCAGACGGGCCGGATGGAGCGTGTGCCGTTCCTGCTTTTCGGTCGCAGTTTCTGGGAAGAGATCATCAACTGGGATTCGCTGTCGCGGGCGGGCACGATCTCGGACGAGGATCTCGACCTGTTCCGGTTCGTCGAAAGCGCCGACGAGGCCCTGGACCAGATCGCGAACTGGCCCCATCCGCGCAGCAAGAGGGGCACGATTCCGGGGCGTTGAGACTCATTCCGCCAATGGCGCGCGGCAGCGGAACAATTCGCCCGATGTGCCGTTGGATTTTCGAACCCGGCGCCGGAGTGGCGCCTGAACGGGCAATGGAGGCAAAAGAGATGGCACGGACCGAAGACACCGACACCAGCGTCAAGCACATCCCGCACGAGGCGAAGGCCTCCAAGAACGTCAGCCAAGACGACCTGAAGGGCCAGGTCGAGCAGCTGCGTAGCGACATCGAGGCGCTGACCGGTCTTCTGGGCCGCGGCGCGCGCGAACAGTACGACAGCGCCCGCGGCGCTGCCCGCGATCACGCCCGTCAAGCCCGTGACACCGCCGGGCGGCAGTATGACGACGCCCTGCGCGTAGCCGAGGGCTATTACACCGAGGCCGAGCAATCCATCCGTCGCAACCCGACGATGGCGGTGGGGATCGCCACGGGCATCGGCTTTCTCATCGGTCTCATCGCAACGCGCCGGTAAGCGCCGATGTACGGGATGCAGATCATGGCTCGCCGCATGGCGCGGCGGGCCGCGTTTTCGTTCGTCGCGGTGCTGTTCCTGTTGGCCGGCATCGCATTTCTGTGTGTCGCGGCCTTCCTGATGCTGGCCGCTTCCCACGGCGCGATCTTCGCAGCCACCGTGATTGGGGTCGTGTTCCTCGGCGTCGCGCTGATCCTCTTCGGGATCGCGATGCTCGTCGGACGTCGGCCCGTTGCCGTGGCGCCCGCGCCGATGCCGATGGCCGGAGCTGGTGCGGGTTCGCCCGTCGCCATCCTGACGCCGGTCATCGCCGCGTTGGCGATGGGGATCTCGCAGGGGATGGCCGCGCGGCGCGCGATGCGCCGGCCGCGCAGCCAAGACTGAGGATCAGGCGGGCGGCTGCTGCGTCATCGGCGCGCGGCGCGCCCGCTTCTGCCGCTCGCTGGCGGATTTGAGCTGGCCGCAGGCGGCCATGATGTCCTCGCCCCGTGGCGTGCGGATCGGCGAGGCATACCCTGCCTTGTAGACGATGTCGGCGAAGGCCTCGATCCGGCTCCAGTCCGAACGTTCATGTGGGCTGCCGGGCCATTCGTTGAACGGGATCAGGTTGATCTTGGCCGGGATACCCTCGATCAGCTTGACCAGACGCCGCGCGTCCTCGTCGGAATCGTTCACATCCTTGAGCATCACGTATTCGAACGTGATCCGCTCGGAATTCGACAGCCGCGGATATGTGCGCAGCGCGTCCAGCAGCGTCGCGATATTCCATTTCTTGTTGATCGGGACCAGGCGGTCGCGCACCTCGTCCGTGGTCGCGTGGAACGACACGGCCAGTTGGCAGCCGATCTCTTCGGCGGTCTTGGCGATCTCGGGGACGACACCGCTGGTCGACAGGGTGATGCGGCGCCGCGAGAGCGAGATGCCCTCGCCGTCCATAACGATCCGCATTGCATCGCGGACGTTGTCGAAGTTGTAGAGCGGCTCGCCCATTCCCATCAGCACGATGTTCGACAGAAGCCGCGTCTCGTTCTTCGGTTCGCCGGCCTTGGGCCATTCCCCCAAATCGTCGCGGGCGACCATCACCTGTCCGACGATCTCGCCCGGCGTCAGGTTGCGGACAAGCCGTTGGGTGCCCGTGTGGCAGAACGAGCAGGTGAGCGTGCAGCCGACCTGGCTGGAGATGCACAGCGTGCCGCGGTCGCTTTCCGGGATGTAGACCGCCTCGACCTCGTGGCCGCCGGCGATGCGCAGCAGGTACTTGCGCGTTCCGTCGAGGCTGACGTTGCGGGTGACGATCTCGGGCACCTCGATGCTGAAGTTCTCTTCCAGCATCGCGCGGTACGACTTGGCGAGGTTGGTCATCTGGGCGAAGTCGCGCACGCCCTTCTGATAGATCCACTGCCAGACCTGTCCGGTCCGCATCTTGGCCTGCTTTTCGGGCGTGCCCGCGGCGATCAGCGCCTCGCGCATCTGGTCGCGCGTCATCCCGACAAGGTTCGGACGCTCCTCGTCCGGAAGCTTGCGCGGAAACGTGACGACATCCTGTGTGATCGGCGCGGTCATGGCGGCTCTCTTGGCTGGCATTGTCAGCGGGATATAGGGCCTATCGCCCTTCAGAAAAAGGTGAGCGCCACGCGGCGGCCGCGCGGCGCTCGGTCGTCGAAGGTGTCGGTTGTCACTCCGAGCAGCGCTGCTCGGCATCCTCCATCGCGGCGGAAAAGCCGTAGAGCGAGAACGTGTCCGCCGTGGTCGTGCCGCGGCTGGAGCGCGCGGTCATCGTCGCGTCGGCGCCGGCGCGCATCGCCGAGATCAGCTCGGAATCGCCCGAGGAACTGGCCGGCCAGGCCCAGCCGATCATGTCGCCCTCGGAATCGCGGACGTTCTCGGTGAACATCTCGAACTCGCGACCACCGATGTCGACGCTGACGGTCGAATCGTCCGCGAACGGATAGCCACCGGTGAACGTGACCTCGCCGCTCTCGCCGGGGCGGAACGTGACGAACAGCAGGATGTCGCCCCGCGTGACCGAGACGACCTCGCCGTTGCGGGTGTTGACGGTCTCTGTCGGGGCCGAGACGCCCCAGCACTCCTTTGGATCGTCCTCGACGAAGACGCTCCAGGCGGTTTCGACCGAGACGCGATTGGTCGACTCGTCCTGCGCTGCGGCGGGCAGCGCCGCGGCGAGGGTCGTCAGTGCGGCGCCTGCGAGGGACTGCCGGATACCGGATTTCATCTTGATAAGTGCCTCCAACTGCCTCTGCCTCTGGGCGGAACCGCGTTTGCCAGACGTGCCTGCGCGGTATCAATCCCTTTCCATGTCTGAACGCAAAGAGTAACGATAACCGGCCGATTTGTGAAAGCCCTCGGGGCACGAATTCTCCGATACGTGAAAGGAGGGCCGCCAATGCCCGACCCGCATCCGCTGGCCGAGCTGTGGCGCGGCGATCTGCGCGAATCAGTGCACGTGGGACACGCCGTCATCTGCGGTCCGGACGGGGAGGTGCTCGACGCCTGGGGCGACCCAGAGGCGGTGATCTATCCCCGGTCGTCGTGCAAGATGATCCAGGCGCTGCCCCTGGTCGAGTCCGGCGCGGCGGATGCCTTTGGCCTGAGCGAGGCGCAGCTGGCGCTGGCCTGCGCCAGCCACGAGGGCGCGGCCCTGCACGCCGACGCCGTCGGGGCGTGGCTGGGCGATCTGGGATTGGGTGAGGACGACCTGCTGTGCGGCCCGGAACCGCCGCGCGACAAGGCGCTGAAATTCTCGCTGATCCGCGAGCATGCCGCACCCGGCCAGGTGCACAACAACTGTTCCGGCAAGCATGCCGGCTTTCTGACCCTGGCCAAGCACCTGGGTGCGGGGCCGGACTATGTCGCGCCGGACCATCCCGTGCAGCAACGGGTGCGCGCCGCGTTCGAAGACCTCACAGGCGTCCCCAGCCCCGGATACGGGTTCGACGGCTGCTCGGCGCCGAACTTCGCCACCACGATGCACGGGCTGGCCCGCGCGATGGCCCGCTTCGCCACGGCGGACGAGACGGACGCGCGGGACCGTGCCATGCGCCGCCTGACCTGCGCGATGATCGACCATCCACTCCTGGTCGCCGGGGAGGGACGCGCCTGCACCGAACTGATGGAGGCCACCGGCACCGTCGCGATCAAGACCGGGGCGGAAGGGGTCTTCGTGGCGATCCTGCCGGACAAGGGTATCGGCCTGGCGGTCAAGGCGGCGGACGGTGCGAGGCGGGCGGCCGAGTGTGCGGTCGCCGCGCTGTTGATCCGGCTTGGGGTGCTCGACCCCGACCATGCGGCCACGCGCAAGCGGTGGAACGCCCCGGTGCGGAACCGGCGCGCCGCCGAGGTCGGGATGTTGCGCCCCGCGCCCGGCTTCGGCTGAGGTCAGGGCCGGACGAACTCGTCGCGGCTGTAGCCCTGAATGTAGAGAAGCGCGGTCAGGTCGCCCCGGTCGATCCGCACCTGCGCCTCGGCCGCGACCGAGGGCTTGGCGTGGAGCGCGACACCGAGGCCCGCGCGCTGCAGCATGCCCAGGTCGTTCGCGCCGTCGCCCACGGCGAGCACGTCGGCATCCGTGAGCCCCAGCCGGGCGGTGAGGTCGTCGAGCGCGGCGATCTTGGCCTCGCGCCCGAGAATCGGCTCGGCCACGCCGCCGGTCAGCCGCCCGCCCTCGGCGAGAAGCGTGTTGGCGCGGTGTTCGTGAAAGCCCAGACGCTCGGCAATCGGGCCGGAGAAGTTGGTGAAGCCGCCCGACACCAGGGCCGCGTGGGCCCCGTGCGCCCGCATGGTCGCCAGCAGCTCCGGCCCGCCCGGCGCGAGCGTGATTCGCCGCTCCAGCACATCGACGATGATCGATTCGGGCAGCCCGTCGAGCAGCGCGACACGCTCCCGCAGGGCGCCTTCGAAACCCAGCTCGCCGTTCATCGCGCGGGCGGTGATCGCCGAGACCCGCTCTCCGACGCCGGCCTCGGCGGCCAGTTCGTCGATGCATTCCTGCCCGATCATGGTCGAATCCATGTCGGCGAGAAGCAGGCGCTTGCGGCGGTTGTCGGCCGGCACGACCGCGATGTCGACGCCGCCGGGGCGCAGGTCGTCCTGCACGCTCGCCAGGTTGTCCGGCAATCGCGCCAGGGGAAACTCGGCCGCCTCGTCCGGCGACAGCCACTGGGCATCGCCGCCGCCCCAGGCGTTGCGCAGCGAATCGACCAGCGCGGGTTCGAGCCCGCCTGGCGCGGCGATCAGAATGGCGGTGTGCATCATCGTCCTCCGTTCGTCGCGCGGCTTGAACCACGAATTTCGCGCGGGCACCAGCCGGCGGGATCCGGGCGGAGCGCCTTCGGCGCGCGCGATGGTTGGCGCCGCTTCGGGCGGCGCGTTGCGGGGGCGCTGCCCCCGTCCGCCGGGGGCGGACTCCCCCGGGATATTTTCGGGGACCAAAGAGGCGTGGCGGGGTCGGAGGGAGAAAGGTCTTGCTTGTTTGCGACACTTGGCCTAGCTCCAGCGGCGGGACACCCCTCCCCAACGAGGGGCAAATATCTGGAAGGGTATGATATGTCTGACCTGACGACCCCGGCCGCGCGGCCGGCAAATCCGCGTTTTTCGTCCGGCCCCTGTGCCAAACCCCCCGTCTTCACCCTCGATTCGCTTGCCGACGCGCCGCTTGGGCGCTCGCATCGTGCCGCCGCGGGCAAGTCCAAGCTGAAGCAGGCCATCGAGGAGACCCGCGAGATCCTCGGCGTGCCGGCGGATTACCGGATCGGCATCGTTCCGGGGTCCGATACCGGCGCCTACGAGATGGCGATGTGGTCGATGCTGGGCGAGCGCCCGGTCGAGATGGTTGCCTGGGAAAGCTTCGGCGCAGGCTGGGTGACCGACGCGGTCAAGCAGCTGAAGCTCGATGCGCGGGTGCACGAGGCCGATTACGGCCAGATCACCGACATGGCGTCGCTCGATTACGACCGGGATGTCTGCTTTACCTGGAACGGGACGACGAGTGGTGTGCGTGTGCCGTCGGGGGACGTGATCCCGGCGGATCGGCAGGGGCTGACCCTGTGCGATGCGACCTCGGCGGCGTTCGCGATGGAACTGCCCTGGGACAAGCTCGACGTGGTCACATTCTCCTGGCAGAAGGTGCTGGGCGGCGAGGCGGCGCACGGGATGCTGATCCTGTCGCCGCGGGCCGTGGAGCGGCTCGAGAATTACACGCCGGCGTGGCCGCTGCCGAAGGTGTTCCGGCTGACCAAGGGCGGGAAGCTGAACGAGGGCATCTTCGAGGGCGCGACGATCAACACGCCGTCGATGCTGTGCGTCGAGGATTACCTGCAGGCGCTGGACTGGGCGAAAAAAGTCGGCGGTCTCAAGGGGTTGATCGATCGGGCGGAGAAGAACTTCGCGGTGGTCGACCGGTTCGTGGCCGCGCATGACTGGATCGAGTTCCTGGCCGAGACGCCGGAGACGCGGTCGACCACGAGCGTCTGCCTGAAATTCGACGACGACCGGATCGCCGAGCCGGACGCCTTTGCCAAGGCGGTCCAGAAAAGGCTGGAAAAAGAAGGCGTTGCCTATGATGTCGGCGCCTATCGGGACGCGCCCGCGGGTCTGCGGATCTGGTGCGGCGGGACCGTCGAGGCGGCCGATCTGGAGGCGCTGATGCCCTGGATCGAGTGGGCCTTCCATGCCGAGCTGGAGGCGCAGGCGAAAGCCGCCTGATCGCCCAATCGGCCATGCACGGCCCGTGCACCATCCGTGCACGGGGCGTGCACAGAACGTCATACAACCAGACAATCGAAGGAGTGCCAGACATGGCTCCGAAAGTGCTCGTCAGCGACAAGCTGAGCGAAACCGCCGTGCAGATTTTCCGCGACCGCGGCATCGAGGTCGACTTCGAGCCGGGCCTCGGCAAGGACAAGGACAAGCTGCTGGAGGTGATCGGCCAGTACGATGGTCTCGCCATCCGCTCGGCCACCAAGGTCAGCGACAAGGTGCTGGAGGCCGGCGTGAACCTGAAGGTCGTCGGCCGTGCCGGGATCGGCGTCGACAACGTCGACATCCCGACCGCCAGCAAGAACGGCGTCATCGTGATGAACACGCCGTTCGGCAACTCGATCACCACGGCGGAGCACGCCATCGCGATGATGTTCGCCGTGGCCCGCCAGATCCCCGAGGCGAGCGCCTCGACCCATGCGGGCAAGTGGGAGAAGTCGAAGTTCATGGGCGTCGAGCTGACCGGCAAGACGCTGGGTGTGATCGGCGCCGGGAACATCGGCTCGATCGTGATCGACCGCGCCAACGGGCTGCGCATGAAGGTGCTGGCCTATGATCCGTTCCTGAGCGAGGAGCGCGCGGCGCAGCTGGGCGTGCGCAAGGTCGAGCTGGACGAGATGCTGCAGAAGGCGGACTTCGTCACCCTGCACGTGCCGCTGACCGAGAAGACCAAGAACATCCTCTCGAAGGAGAACATCGCCAAGATGAAGCGCGGCGCGCGCGTCATCAACTGCGCCCGCGGCGGTCTCGTGGACGAGGCGGCGCTGGCCGAGGCGATCCAGGAGGGCCGGATCGGCGGCGCGGGCTTCGACGTGTTCATCGACGAGCCGGCGACCGACAACCCGCTTTTCAACCTGCCGAACGTCGTCTGCACCCCGCACCTGGGCGCGGCCACGACCGAGGCGCAGGAGAACGTCGCCATCCAGGTGGCCGAGCAGATGGCGGACTACCTGATGACCGGCGCCGTCACCAACGCGCTGAACATGCCGTCGGTCACCGCCGAGGAGGCCAAGGTCATGGGGCCGTGGGTCACGCTGGCCGGCAACCTGGGCGATTTCGTCGGCCAGATGACCGACGAGCCGATCAAGGCGATCAACATCCTCTACAACGGCCATGTCGCCGAGATGAACACCGCGGCGCTGAACGCTTCGGTCATCGCGGGCGTGATGACCGCGACCAACCCGGACGTGAACATGGTCTCGGCGCCGGTCATGGCGAAGGATCGCGGGGTGGACATCACCACCACGACCCAGGGCAAGACCGGGGTGTTCGACGCCTATATCAAGCTGACGGTCAAGACCGCCGAGCGTGAGCGCTCGATCGCGGGCACGGTGTTCAGCGACGGCAAGCCGCGCTTTATCCAGATCAAGGGCATCAACATCGATGCCGAGGTGGGCGAGCACATGCTCTATACCACCAACAAGGACCAGCCGGGCATGATCGGCACGCTGGGCCGGACTCTGGGCGAGGGCGGCGTGAACATCGCCAACTTCACGCTCGGCCGGTCGGACCGGGGCAAGGACGCGATCGCGCTTCTGTATCTCGACGACACGCCGCCGGAGAACGTGCTGAAGGAGCTGCGCGACACCGGCCTGTTCGAGCAGATCCGGCCGCTGCAGTTCACGGTCGCCTGATCGTGCGCGCGCCGGGCCGCCGGGGCCCGGCGCCGACGCTTTTCAATGGCGCCGGGGCGCGTATGGTGCGCCCCGGCGCCATTTTTTTGTTTCCAGGGAGTTCCCCATGCGGACCTATGCGATCGGCGACATTCACGGGCAGCTCGGCTTGCTGCGCGACGCCCACGAGAGGATCGCGGCGGACCGCGCCGCCTGC
This sequence comes from Tranquillimonas rosea, assembly GCF_900111315.1. Taxonomy (GTDB): domain Bacteria; phylum Pseudomonadota; class Alphaproteobacteria; order Rhodobacterales; family Rhodobacteraceae; genus Tranquillimonas; species Tranquillimonas rosea. The sequence continues at coordinate 67,715 of NZ_FOGU01000005.1, read as the reverse complement.
GACGACGAGACGGCGCCGGTGATCCACCTGGGCGACCTGTGCGACCGGGGACCGGACACGCGCGGGGTGATCGAGCTGCTGCTGGAGGGGATCGGCGCCGGCGCGCCGTGGATCGTTCTGAAGGGCAACCACGACCGGATGTTCCAGGGGTTCCTCGAGACGCCGGATTTCCAGGACCCGCGGCTGAGGCCCGAGCTGGGCTGGCTGGATCCGCGGCTGGGCGGCACCGAGACGCTGCGCAGCTACGGGGTGGAGGATGCCGACCAGCGCGCATCGCGCGAGGTCTGGGACGAGGCGCAGGGCGCCGTTCCCGAGGCGCATCTGCGGTTCCTGCAGGGGTTGCCGCTGATGCATGTCACCGACGAGATCATCTATGTTCACGCGGGCATCCGGCCCGGCGTGCCGCTGGACCGGCAGGTCGAGGACGATCTCGTGTGGATCCGCGACGGGTTCCTGAACGACAACCGCAGTCACGGGCGGCTGGTCGTGCACGGGCACACCGTCGTCGAGAGGGCGACGCATTTCGGCAACCGCGTCGACCTGGACACCGGCGCAGGCTATGGCGACCCGATGACCGCCGCGGTCATCGAGGGGCGCGATGTCTACGTGCTGGAAGAGGACGGCCGCCGGAAACTGCGCCCGCCCTACTGAGGCCGCTGGCCGCTCAGCGCGAATACTTCATGTAGTTGAAGACGCTGAAGCCCAGCAATGCGAGCAGGATGATGATGCCGAGAAAGTAGCCCATGGAATCTTTCCTTTCCTCCGTGGCGCGGCGGGTCGGCACCACCCGGTCATCGTGACCAGAGGCCGGCCCGCGATCAAGTCCGGACTGAGGGAAAGCCGAAGGGGCGTGAGCGGTTCCGCTTGCGGAACTGTGCCGCGCTGCCGCACGTTCGTGCAAGTCCGAGTGCCGAGGAGCCTGTCCGATGTCCACGCAACCGCAGACAGAGCAGCCGCGCCTCTGCATCCTGATGAATCCCGGTTCGGGTAAGCAGGGCGGCCGCAGCGGCATGGACGACCATGTCCGCGCGTTCGCCGAGGAGCGGCCCCATGTCACCCTGCGCGAGCCCGCCGAAGGCGAATCGCTGGGCGACGTCGCGCGTGAGGTCGTCGCGGGGGGCTATGACATCGTGGTGGCCGCCGGGGGCGACGGCACGATCGGGGCCGTGGCCTCGGCGCTGCTGCAGGCGGGGGGCGAGACCCGGCTGGGCATCCTGCCGATGGGGACGTTCAACTTCTTCGCCCGCAGCCTGGGCATTCCGATGGACATCGACGAGGCGCTGCAGGTGCTGGTGACCGGCGAGGCGATGCCGATGAGCATCGGCGAGGTGAACGGCGTGCCGTTCCTGAACAACGCGAGCCTCGGCATCTATCCCGCGATCCTGGAGCGGCGCGAGAAGGTCTATCGGCGCTGGGGGCGGTCGCGTCTTGCGGCCTATTGGTCGGTGCTGCTGACGCTGGCGGGTTTTCGCCGGGCGCGGACGCTGAGGGTCAGCGTCGACGGCGTCGAGCGGCGGCGGCGGACGCCTTTGGTCTTCGTCGCGAACTCGGCCTACCAGCTGCAGGAATACGATCTCGACGGCGCCTCCTATATCCGCGAGGGGCATTTCGCCGTCTTCCTGGCGCCCGATGTCGGCCGGCTGGGGCTGATGAAGTTCGCCGTGCTGCTGCTGGGCCGGTCGGTGCGCAAGCATCGCGACATCGAGGTGCTGCACGGCCGCAAGATCGAGATCTCGGGCCCCGGCTCGCGGCTGGTGGCGCGGGACGGCGAGCGCGAGAAGATGACGCCGCCGTTCCGTTTCGTCCGGCACGAGGACGCGTTGCGGGTGATCGCGCCCGCGCGGCCAGAGACGGAGGCGTGATGCGGCGTGTGGTGCATCTTTCGGACCTGCATTTCGACCGCATCCGCCCCGAGCTGGTGGGGCCCCTGATCGACACGGTCTCGGGGATGATGCCGCACCTGGTGGTGGTGTCCGGCGACCTGACCCAGCGGGCGCGGGACCGGCAGTTCGCGCAGGCGCGCAATTTCCTCGACCGGCTGGAGGTGCCGGCGGTGCTGACGGTGCCGGGCAATCACGACGTGCCGCTGGACGAGCCGCTGCAGCGCTTCACCGCGCCGTTCCGCCGCTATCGCCGCCATATCGACCGTGCGCTGGAGCCGCGGTTCGAGGATGCGGAGCTGTGCGTGCAGGGGATGAACACGGTGAACCCCCTGTCCTGGCAGACCGGGCGGCTGGGCAACCGCGCGCTGAAACGGCTTGAGCGGGGCTTCGGCGATGCGGGCGACCGGATGCGGTTGGTGGTGCTGCATCACCCGCTGTCGCACCCGCCCGGCGTCGACAAGCGCGAGATGAGCGGGGCCAAGGACGCCGCGGGCAGCCTGGGCGATCACGGCGCGGACATCGTGCTGTGCGGCCACCTGCACACCTGGCGGGCCGACCGCTATCGCGTCGCCGGAGAGCGGGGGCGGGGCACGCTGCTGGTGCAGGCGGGCACCGTGCTGTCGGACCGCGTCCGCGGCGAGGGCAACGATTTCAACCTGCTCACGGTGGACGGGCCGCGGGTCACCATCGACCGCTATGTCGCCGGGGGGCGAGCGGCCTATGACCTGCAGCGCAGCGTCACCTATCGCCGGGAAGCGACGGAATGGCAGCGGCTGGAGTGACCCGGAGGCATGGCAGGCTTCCGTTTCGGGCGGGCTTCCGCTATCACCCCGCGAACCAATTTGGAGAGAAACATGGGCTACAAAGTCGTCGTCGTCGGCGCCACGGGCAATGTGGGCCGCGAAATGCTGAACATTCTGGCAGAACGCCAGTTCCCGATCGACGAAATCGCCGCTCTGGCCTCGCGCCGCAGTCTTGGCACCGAGGTGAGCTTTGGCGACCAGACGCTGAAGACCCAGGACCTGGAGCAGTTCGACTTTGCCGGCTGGGACATGGCGCTGTTCGCCATCGGTTCGGACGCGACGAAGGAATACGCGCCCAAGGCGGCGAAGGCCGGCTGCGTGGTGATCGACAACTCGTCGCTCTACCGCTACGACCCGGACGTCCCGCTGGTCGTGCCGGAAGTGAACCCCGAGGCGGTCGAGGGCTATTCCAAGAAGAACATCATCGCCAATCCCAACTGCTCGACCGCGCAGATGGTCGTGGCGCTGAAGCCGCTGCATGACCGCGCCAAGATCAAGCGCGTCGTGGTCTCGACCTATCAGTCCGTCTCGGGCTCGGGGAAAGAGGCGATCGACGAGCTGTGGGATCAGACCAAGTCGATCTACAACCCGACCGACGAGTACGAGCCCAAGGTCTATCCCAAGCAGATCGCGTTCAACGTCATTCCCCATATCGACGTCTTCCTCGAGGACGGCTCGACCAAGGAGGAATGGAAGATGGTCGCCGAGACCAAGAAGATCGTCGACACGTCGATCAAGGTTACGGCGACCTGCGTGCGCGTGCCGGTCTTCGTCGGCCACGGCGAGGCGATCAACCTGGAGTTCGAGGATCACCTGGACGAGGCCGAGGCGCGCGACATCCTGCGCGAGGCGCCGGGGATCATGGTCGTCGACAAGCGCGAGGACGGCGGCTATGCCACGCCGGTCGATTGCGTGGGCGACTTCGCCACCTTCATCAGCCGCATCCGCCAGGATTCGACGATAGATAACGGCCTGAACTTCTGGTGCGTCAGCGACAACCTCCGCAAGGGCGCGGCGCTGAACGCGGTGCAGATCGCCGAGACGCTTGGCCAGCGCGTGCTGAAGAAGGGCTGAGGCCCGCACGCGACCGCGACGGTCACGGAGTCATGGCGGCGTCCCCGGATCGGGGGCGCCGTCTTTCGCTTGTGGGGGCGACACCGCGCGGGCTTGCCAGCTTTCGGGGCGCGGCCCATGTTCCCGGCCATGCGCCGCGGTGTCCTGTGCCTTTTCCTCGTTGTCTGCGGTCTGGCCCCGGTGCCGGAGGTCCGCGCGCAGGACGCGACGCCCGCGGCCGAGGGCGCGATGGTGCCCGAGCTGCGGCCGCGCGAGCGGCCCGAGAACCTTGGGCGCGAGGTCCGCTGCACCGAGGGCGGGGATCATTGCATCGCGCTCGACACCTATCTCGACGATGTCTGCGGCCTGATCGAGACCGCCTCGGACGAGGTCGGGATCGACACTGGGTTCTTTGCACGGCTCCTGTGGAAGGAAAGCCTGTTCGATGCCACCGCGATCAGCCCGGCGGGCGCCCAGGGCATCGCGCAGTTCATGCCGGGCACGGCGGTCCTGCGGGGACTGGCCGACCCGTTCAACCCGGCCGAGGCGATCTTTGCCTCGGCGACCTACCTGGCCGAGCTGTCGGAGCGGTTCGGCAACCTGGGCCTTGCCGCCGCCGCCTACAACGGGGGCGAGGCGCGGATGGAGCGGTTCCTGGCCAATTCCGACACGATCCTGCCGGGCGAGACGCAGGATTACGTCGCCTCGATCACCGGGCATACCGCGCGGGCCTGGCGCGACACCCCGCCCGAGACGGTGGACTACCGGCTGGACGGAGAGACCCCGTTCGAGAACGCGTGCCTGACCCAGGCCGAGGGCCGCTCGATCCGCGAGTTCCGCGATCCGGTGCCGCCCTGGGGCGTGATCGTCGCCGCCGCCCGGCGCCCCGGCACCGCCGAGGTCTTTGCCGAGAGGGCGCGGTCGGACAGCGCGGGCATCCTCGACGGGGTCGAGGTGAACATCGTGCGGTCCGCGCTGCCGGGCCGCGGGAGCGGCCGGCAGTACACGGCGCAGGTTCCGGCGCAGAGCCGCGACGAGGCCCGCGCCCTGTGCCGCCGGCTTCAGGCGCGGGGCGGGTTCTGCCTGGTGACGCGGAACTGAGACGCGATATTCACGATGATTTTTCCGCACGGGAGCCGGCGCGATAAGCGCAGGTATTTCAATGCGTTGCGCGTTAACCGCAAAGGCCCGGCATCGCGCGGGGCTCGCGTAAGGCGGAAAACAACCGGGCCTGCGTGAAACTTTGCCCCGTTCTTTACGTGTTTCACGGGTGAAGGTCGGGCCGCCCCGGTGGCGGGTTCCGATATGCGGATGCCGGCCCGGTCCGGCCCTTGAGAGGAGGACGTCATGTCCGAGCTGATGGAAAAGGCGCGCGCCCGTCGCGTTGCCGCGCTGAAGGCGCTGCGCGCGCCGCAGACCAATATCTTCACCGGTCTCGACGATGAGGACGAGGCCCCGGCCGTGCGGCGTCGGGAACGGCCGGAACTTGTCTCTGCCGCGTGAGTCACACCGCGGCGAAGCCCTCGCCCGAGATGCCCAGCGAGTAGAGCTGGCCCTCGCCGATGTCGGTCCACAGTCCGTGCAGCGACAGGCTGCCGTTTTCGACCGCGCTGCGCACGAACGGGAAGGTCATCAGGTTCTCGAGCGATACGTTGACGGCCTCATGCTCGAGCGCGCGGCGGCGCGTCGTTTCGTCGGCCTCGGCCGGCAGACGCTCGAACCCGGGGCGCAGCAGGTCCATCCAGCGGCCGACAAAGCTGCTTTTCTCTTCCAGGTCGGGGGCGTGGCCCGAGCACATGTCGTAGCAGCCCGCGACGCCGCCGCAGCTGGAATGACCCAGGATGATCAGGTGCGCGACCTTGAGCGACGTGACCGCGAACTCGACCGCGGCGGAGGTGCCGTGCTGGTTTCCGTCGGGCTCGTAGGGCGGGACGAGGTTGGCGATGTTGCGGTGGATGAAGAACTCGCCCTGATCGGCGCCGAAGATCGACGTGACGTTCACCCGGCTGTCGCAGCACGAGATGACCATCGCGCGCGGGCGCTGGCCTTCGTCCGCGAGGCGCTTGTACCAGGCGCGGTTCTCGGCAAAGGTCGTCGCCTTCCAGCCATGATAGCGTTGCGCAAGATATGTCGGCAGCGGCCTGACATGCTCCATTCCCGCCCTCCTTTCGCGTGATGCGGCCCGGATCGATGGCCATTCGTCTGAAATTCGCGCGATTTCTGCGCGTGGCAACACCCCGAGCGCAAGGGATTCTTGAGAAAAGCCGCCTAGACCGGTCGTGGGGAACGATGGACGGGCGGGTCACATGGGGAAGGTAACGGTGCTGCAGCCGCTAGAACAGGTCCGATGGGATTGTGCGGTGGTGTCGGCGCCCGCCGGTCGGGCCGAAGAACTCGCCCGCGGCGATACGATGGATTTTCTGGCACTGGAACTGGCACGGGTGGCGCTGGCCTATCGCGATGCGCGGTTCGACCGGCTGCGCCGGGCCGCGGGCCGCGTGGCAGAGCTGTCGTCGGACGCCCGGCTGGACCGCATGGCGCTGGTGGCGCGGACGGTGGTGGCGCTGGCGGGCGGCCGGGACGAGATCGCGCTGGCCGCGAACGTGGCGCGGCTGGACCGGCTGGGCGACGCGACGCTCTGCGTGATCTGGTCGGTGCGCGAGCCGCTCTGCTGAGCGGGGCTTGCGGGTGCGGCGCTGCGGACTAGGGTGGCGACATTCCGGAACGCACCGCAGGATCCCCGATGACACTGACCTTTGCCGAGCCCACCGCAGATGCCCTGCCGCTGACGCCGCTGCGTCCCGCCGATGTCGAGGGCTGGATCGCGTCGGCGCCCAGGGCGCAGGCCGCCTGGGTCACGGCGGCCGGCTTTGCCGCGGGGCCGGGCGCGGTCTGCGTCCTGCCTGGCGAGGACGGCGCCCCGGCCGGCGCTTTGGTGGGGCTGGGCGATCCGGCCCGCGCGGGCCGCGAGCGGTTCGTGCTGGCGCGCGCCCGCGCGGCGCTGCCGGCGGGGACGTGGCGGCTGGAAGGTACGCTGGAGCCCGAGGCCCTCGACGAGGCCGCGCTGGGCTGGCTGCTGGAGGGCTACCGCTTCGACCGCTACGCCTCGCAGAGCGTGCCGCCGGCGCAGCTGGTCGCGCCAGAGGGTTGCGATGCCGCCCGGATCGAGGCGATCGCGGCGGGCGAGGCGCTGAGCCGCGATCTCATCAACACTCCGGCCGAGGACATGGGCCCCGACCAGCTGGAAGCGGCGGCGCGGGACCTGGCCTCGGATTTCGGCGCCGGGGTGCGCGTGACCGCGGGCGACGACCTGCTGGCGCAGAACCTGCCGCTGATCCACACCGTCGGCCGGGCCAGCCCGCGCAGCCCGCGCCTGATCGACATGGAATGGGGCCAGTCCGGCCCGCGCGTCACGCTTGTCGGCAAGGGCGTGTGCTTTGATACCGGTGGTCTGAACCTCAAGCCCGGCAGCTCGATGGGCCTGATGAAGAAGGACATGGGCGGCGCTGCGGCGGTACTGGGGCTGGCGCGGATGATCATGGCGCTGAAGCTGCCCGTGCGCCTGCGGGTGCTGGTCCCCGCGGTCGAGAACAGCGTCTCGGGGGCGTCGTTCCGGCCAGGGGACATCCTGACCTCGCGCAAGGGGCTGACGGTCGAGATCAACAACACCGACGCCGAGGGGCGGCTCGTGCTGGCCGACGCGCTGGCGCTGGCCGCCGAGGAGGATACCGACCTTCTGGTGTCGATGGCGACGCTGACCGGCGCCGCGCGGGTGGCCGTGGGGCCGGACATCGCGCCGTTCTACACCGACGACGACGCCTTTGCCGCGCTCCTCGCCGAATCCGCGGGGGCGGTGCGCGATCCGGTCTGGCGGATGCCGTTCTGGGAGCCCTACGAGACGATGATCGAGCCGGGCATCGCCGACCTCGACAACGCGCCGAAGGGCGGGTTCGCCGGGTCGATCACCGCCGCGCTGTTCCTGCGCCGCTTTGCCGAGGGCGCGCCGCGCTATGCGCATTTCGACATCTACGGCTGGCAGCCCACCGCCGCCCCGGCGCGGCCCAAGGGCGGTGTCGCGCAGGGCGCGCGGGCGATCCTGCAGGCGCTGCCGGGGGCGCTGGGCCTGTGAGCGACCGCCGCCTGACGCCGGCCAATGGCCGTGTCGCGGCCGAGACCCTGCGCGGCACGGTGACGGCCGACCGCTATGTCGCGGGCGAGGCGGCGCGCGTCGTGCCCTTCGCGGCCTTCCTGCACGCCACCCCCGGCGGCGCGCGGGACCGCGAGCTGCTGCACGGCGACGCCGTGCAGGTGTTCGAGCGGCGGGACGGCTGGGCCTTCGTGCAGGCGGCGAAGGATTCCTATTGCGGCTATGTCGACGCGGCGGCGCTGGGCCCGGCCGAGACGCCGACCCACGTCGTCGCCCTGCGGCACACCCATGTCTATCCCGCGCCCGACATCAAGCAGCCCCCGGACCGGCGGCTGCCGTTCGGGGCCGCCGTGGCGTGTGCCGATACGGGCGAGACATGGGCGGCCCTGGCGGACGGCGGGCATGTGAAGGCGGCGCATCTGCGTCGCATCGGGCGGCCGTGGCGCGATCCGGTCGCGGTGGCCGAGACGTTCCTTGGCACGCCCTATCTCTGGGCCGGCAACACCGGCGACGGGATCGACTGTTCCGGCCTGGTTCAGGCCGCGCTCTTGGCCTGCGGCATCGCCTGTCCGGGCGACAGCGATCTGCAGGAGGCGCTGGGAGAGCCGCTAGGGGACGAGGCGCCGCTGCGGCGGGGCGACCTGGTGTTCTGGAAGGGCCACGTGGCGATGGCCGTGGACGGCGGGACGCTGATCCACGCCAATGCCCACGCGATGGCCGTGGTTCACGAGGATGCGCGCGCGGCCGTGGCGCGGATCGCCGCGCAGGGCGACGGACCGGTCACCGCGCGGCGGCGGATCACTCCACCGGGCGGATGAGCTTGCGCTCGAGCACGCGGAGCACGGTCCTGAGATCGTGCCCGCGCTTGAGGATCTGGCCGTCCATGCCGATCACGGAATACTGCCCCTGCCGGTTGCGCAGCTTGGGGCGCTTCTCGATGCGGTAGAGCGGATGCTCGGCCGCGCGGCGAAAGACCGAGAACACGGCAACTTCGCGCAGGAAGGACATGCCGTAGTCGCGCCATTCTCCTGCGGCGACCATCTGTCCGTAGAGTGTCAGGATCACCCCGAGCTCCCGCTTGTCGAAGGCGACGGTGTGGTCGGGCGAGGCGGGCTGCGGGAACGGCGTGGGCGTCTGCACTGTCATCCCGTCAAGAGTGGCGCCGCCGCTGGGTAAAATCAAGCGCGACGGTCAGGGGAAGGTCCCCTGGCAGAACCAGCCCGCCGACATCGCCCCGCCATGGGCGTAGAACAGCCACAGCCGGTCGCCCGAGGTGGCCGTCACGCGCCAGTAGTCGCGCACGCCCGAGCGCCACTCGGGCTCGTCCAGCCACCATTCCGGCGCGATCCGTTCGGGTCCCAGCACGGCGGCGGTGGTGAAGTCGCGCCCGCGCCAGCGGAAGGTCTCGGGCGGGGTGGGGCGCGTGGGAGCCTGCACCGGCTCGGGCCGCCACAGCATCAGCGGGCGCGGCTGTTCGGGCTCGGGCCAGTCGTGCGCCGGTTCCGACCACGCGGCGGACAGCACGATGCAGGTCTTTTCGGGAATGTGGCTGTCCCCCGGATGGCGGCGGGTGATCGCGTCCATCCCGACGCGGGCGCCGAGGCGGCCGATCAGGTCCTCCATCGCGGTCTCGCCGCGCTGCTGGCGCAGGGCGCGGGCGGTGGCCTCGGCATGGCCGCCATGCTGCCGGAGCGAGACGGGCTCGGTCACCGTGGCGACGAGGCGGATCACGTCGATGCCGAAACCCGCGTCGATCTCGGCCAGCTTCAACTCGAGCAGGGGGCGAATCCGGTCGGGCGCCTGCGCCGCGCGGGCCAACCCGATCTCGGCCCATTCCATCGCCCCGTCGGTGCGGTGGCAGATCAGCTGCACCTGTCGCGCGCCCTTGGCCTTCCTCGTGAGCTTGTCGCACAGGGGCGGCAGCAGCCGGTCGATCGCGGCGAGCATGTCCTCTTCCAGCCCGATCGGGTCGGGCAGGCTGAGGCGCACGCCGAAATGGTCCGGCGGCTTCGAGGGCGAGACGGGTTCGGGCGACACGCCCATCGCCTGGTCCATCCGGTCGACCAGCGGCCGCCCGAACCGCCGCGCCAGCCCGGCGCGGGGCTGGTTCACGAGCTCTTCGACCCGCCGCAGCCCGAGCCGCCCGAGCTGGGCCACGGTGTCGGGCGGCAGGCGCAGGGCCGCCAGCGGCAGCGCGGCCAGCGCCTGCCGCGTCTGCCCCGGCTGGGCGATGCGGGAATCGGGCGCCACCGGCACCATGTCGGCGACGTCGCGCTCCCACCGGCGGCGCTTGGCGGCGCGGGAGCGGGTGGCGTGCGCCTCCTGGTCGATGGCGTCGCCGGAGCGCGCGGACGCGGCTCCGCGACCGGCATAGCGGGCCAGCGCCCAGGCCGCGCCCACCGTGTCGGCGATGCCGGCCAGCACGGTCAGCCGCAGGTCCTCGCAATCCTCCGTCACCTGGCGCATCACCTCGGGCTCGCCGCCGAAGAGATGGGCGCAGCCGGTCAGGTCGATCACCAACGAGTCGGGCGGATGCTCGGCGACCCAGGGACTGAACTTCGTCGCCCACCGCCGCAGCGCGGTCAGGAAGTCGGCATCGGCGCGCGGCATGTGCGTCCGGGTCACCAGGGCGGGGCACATCGCGGTGGCGTCGCGCAGCGGCTGGTGGCGCCGCAACCCGGCCGCCTCGGCCGCCTGCGACAGGCTGACCAGCACCTGCGCCCCGCCGGACTCGCCCACCACGGCCAGGGGGCCGTCGGTGGTGCCCCGCTGGGCGCGCAGCAGGCGTTCGGCCCCCATCCGGGGAAACCAGAGGGAGAGGATGCGGCGGTTGGGCATTTCGGTGCGGCAGCAAATGTTCCTGTTATGTTCCGATCTAGCGGCCCCCCGGCCCGGAGTCGAGTCCACCGTCCGCTGTCCCGCGGGCCGACGGACCCGTGCCGGGACGTGACGCGGCGCCGCGGGGAGCTATCTTATGGGACAGGCGGCCGAAAAGACGGCGCTGCGAAGACGGCTGGAATCTCCGCCCCGATTGATGGATCACTCGAACCCGACATGAGCATGCAGCACGACAGTCCCGCCCTCCGTCTCGACGACCAGCTCTGCTTCGCCCTCTACGCGGCGACGAATGCCGTGACGCGCGCCTACCGCCCGCTGCTGCAGCGGCTGGGGCTGACATATCCGCAATACCTGGTGATGCTCGTGCTCTGGCAGGACGGCGAAAGCCCGGTCGGCGCCATCGCGGCCCGCCTGTCGCTGCCGCACAACGCACTGGTGCCGATGATCGACCGGCTCGAGGGGGCCGGCTTCGTTTCGCGCCGCCGCGACGACGGCGACCGCCGCCGCACCCTGGTCCGCCTGACGGACGAGGGCCGCCGGCTGGAAGCCGACGCCGCCGCCGCGCAGGCGCAGGTGGTCTGCGAGACCGGCCTGCAGCCCGAGGCGCTGTCGGCCCTGCGCGACGAGCTCAAGGCGCTGCTGTCCCGGATGAACGCGGCGGAGGGCCCGGCGGGCCTCTCCACCAACTACGAACGCGATCAGCCGCAATAGGCGCGGATGATCGTGCCCTCGCCGTCCAGCTCCAGGTTCAGCCGGTCGGGACGGTAATCCTGCGTCACCATCTCGTTCGGCCGGATCACCCGCGTGTCCAGCGATTGCGGCAGTGTGACCGCCGCCAGCGGCCGGCCGACCAGCCCGTCATAGGCGCCCTCCCGGCAGGTCTCGACCGGCGCGTCCCCGGTCATCGGCGGCGCGCAGGCGGACAGCCCCAGAAGCGCCGCGCAGAGGATCGTCTTCGGTTGCATTCGGGTCTCCTTTCAGGAAATGGTTTCGGCCGACACTCGCATGAAGGAGCCCCCCATGAGAACACGTGCCGCCGTCGCCCTCGAAGCGGGAAAGCCCCTCGAGATCATGGATGTGGAGCTTGAGGGACCGAAGGAGGGCGAGGTCCTGGTCGAGATCAAGGCGACCGGCATCTGCCACACGGACGAGTTCACCCGCTCCGGCGGGGACCCCGAGGGCCTGTTCCCCTCGATCCTGGGGCACGAGGGTGCGGGCGTCGTCGTCGAGGTGGGCCCCGGAGTCAGGTCGCTGAAGCCCGGTGACCACGTGATCCCGCTCTATACCGCCGAATGCCGCGAGTGCGAATACTGCCTCAACCCCAAGACCAACCTCTGCCAGGCGGTGCGCTCGACCCAGGGACAGGGCGTGATGCCCGACGGCACCTCGCGTTTCTCGATGCCGGACGGCACCAAGCTGCACCACTACATGGGGTGCTCGACCTTCGCGAACCACACCGTCCTGCCCGAGATCTCGCTGGCCAAGATCCGTGAGGACGCGCCGTTCGACAAGGTCTGCTACATCGGCTGCGGCGTCACCACCGGCGTCGGCGCGGTGATCAACACCGCCAAGGTCGAGATCGGCGCCACCGCGATCGTCTTCGGCCTCGGCGGTATCGGCCTCAACGTGATCCAGGGTCTCCGGCTTGCGGGCGCCGACCGCATCGTCGGCGTGGACCTGAACCCCGAGAAGAAGGTCCTGGCCGAGAAGTTCGGCATGACCGACTTCGTGAACCCCAACGACGTCGACGGCCCGCTCGCGCCCTATCTCGTCGACTATACCGGCGGCGGCGGCGACTACACCTTCGACGCCACCGGCAACGTCAACGTCATGCGCCAGGCGCTCGAATCCGCCCACAAGGGCTGGGGCGAGTCGATCATCATCGGCGTGGCGCCCGCCGGGGCCGAGATCTCGACGCGCCCGTTCCAGCTGGTGACGGGCCGGGTCTGGAAGGGCACCGCCTTCGGCGGCGCGCGCGGCCGGACCGACGTGCCGAAGATCGTCGACTGGTACATGGAGGGCAAGATCGAGATCGATCCGATGATCACCCACACGATGGGCCTCGACGACATCAACCACGGCTTCGACCTGATGCACGAGGGCAAGTCGATCCGCTCGGTGGTGACCTATTGACCCTCACGGTCCGCCCCGCCATCGCGGCGGACCGTCCCGCGCTCTGGGCCATGCTCGAACCGGTGATCCGCGCCGGCGAGACCTACGCCTATCCCACGGACTGGTCCGAGGAGGCGGCGATGGCCCACTGGCTGTCGCCCGCCCACAGCGTCTTCGTCGCCGCCGACGAGACGCCCCTCGGCACCTATTACCTCAAGGCGAACCAGGCGGGGAACGGCGACCATGTCTGCAACGCCGGTTTCGTCACCGCCCCGGCGGCGCGGGGTCGCGGCGTCGCCCGCGCGATGCTGGCCCACGCGCTCGACGAGGCGCGGCGGCAGGGCTTCGCGGCGATGCAATTCAACTGCGTCGTCGCCACCAACACCCGCGCGATCGCGATCTGGCAGGACCACGGGTTCGAGACGGTGGGCCGCCTGCCGGGCGCGTTCCGCCACCCCGTCGAAGGCACGGTCGACGCCCTGGTGATGTATCGCCACCTCTGAGCCCCTGTCGCGCCGGGCTCCGGCCTGCTAACCATCGCGGCAACTTCTTCTGCCCGGAAATATCCTCGGGGGTCCGGGGGCAGACAGCCCCCGGGGTCCTCCGCCAGAGACAAGGCCCGTCACGATGCCCGACCGCTCCCGACCGCTCTACGCCGTCCTCATCGACGCCGACAACATCCCCGTGCGCTACGCCGCCGCGATCCTGACCGAGATCACCACCTTCGGCGAGCCGGCCCTGCGGCGCGTCTACGGCGACTGGTCCTCGGGCCAGCTCCGGGGCTGGACAGAGACGGTGCGCGAGCTGGGCCTCGTGGCGCACCAGGAGACGGCCAACACCAAGGGCAAGAACGCCAGCGACATCGGCCTCGTGATCGACGCGATGGACATCCTGCACACCGGCCGGTTCGACGGCTTCGTGCTGGTGTCTTCGGACAGCGACTTCACCGCGCTCGCCAACCGCATCCGCGAGCAGGGCCTCGACGTCATCGGCATCGGCGAGCGCAAGGCGCCCGAGAGCCTGCGCAATGTCTGCAACCGTTTCGTGCTGATCGAGAACATCGTCGACGAGCCCGAGAGCTCGCCCAAGACCAAGGACGAGGGGTCGGGCGGCAAGCGCGATCCGATGGACGCGGTGCCGCTGATCCTGCGGGCGATGGACAAGATCGAGCAGGACGACGAATGGTACGCGCTGGGCCCGCTCGGCCAGTACATCGTCGCCGACACGCCGGACTTCGACACGCGGACCTACGGCAAGCGCAAACTCAGCGACCTCGTGCAGGATCTGAAGCGGTTCGAGACCAAGCGCATCGGCAACCAGCTGTTCGTGCGCCGCGTCGACTGACGCGGGCCCGGCGTCAGGCGCCGTAGCGGGCCAGGAACATGTCCACGGCGCCGGTCAGGACGCGCTCGATCTCGTCGGTGGTGAAGGTCGCCTGCACGCCGAAGACGATGCGCGGGAACAGCTCCACCTTGCACAGCTCGGCGAACTGGTGCGCGGCCAGCGGCAGGTCGTCGATCGCCAGTTCCCCGCGCGACATGGCGAGCTGGAAGTAGTCGGTCAGCCGCTTTTCGACCAGCCGCGGCCCGCTGTCGTAGAAGCTTTCCCCCAGATCGGGAAACCGGTCCGATTCCGCGACGCAGATGCGGAACACGCGCTGTCCGAAATCCGACAGGTAGAACCGGATCATGTGGCGCCCGGCCTCGGCCAACACGTCGCGGGGCGGGCGGCTCATGTCGATCCGCGTCACCGCCTCCTCGGCCTGGCGGCGGCATTCGCACTTGGCCACCTCGGTGAACAGCAGGCGCTTGTCGGGGAAATAGCTGTAGAGCGTCGCCTTCGACACGCAGGCCGCCTTGGCGATGTCGTCGACGCTGGCGCCTTCGAAGCCGTCGTTGAGAAAGACCTCGCGCGCGCCTTCGAGAACCTGATCGAATTTGCGGCCGCGCCGGATCCCGTCGAGTGCGTTCATCCACTTCTCTCCTGTCCCCGGCGCGCGGGCCGCAGGGGCGGCGGCGGACGCCGGGTCGTGTCAGGAAGAATGGGGATCAGCGGCCCTCCGCGCAACCCGCTCCTTGCGTCGCCGTCGTGGCGTCGCGGGTGACCGGCTGGGTCTGCGTGTCGGGAAAGTCGAGCCGGGGCAGGTCGACGACGGGTCCGGCCGCGGCGGCGCCGGCGGTCAGGGACAGAAGGGTGGCGAGAGCAAGGCGTTTCATGGCTGTCTCCGGTTTGTTGTCGCACTGATATGAACAGTTCAGTTCAGTTTCGCAAGGCATAACTGAACTGATCGGTTCACATGGCTTCCGCGGCCGGTGGGACGGCGCTTGCCGCGGCCCCGGTGCCGCGCTAGCCCTCTGGACGACACAGGCATGCAGAAGGGATGGCACCGTGAAGACAGTTTCCGAGACCGCCAGTTTCGGCGGCACCCAGGGGGTGTACGCGCACCAGTCCTCGGTCTGCGCGTGCGAGATGACGTTCGGCCTCTACCTGCCGCCGGCGGCCGCCTACGGGCCGGTGCCGGTGCTGTGGTACCTGTCGGGCCTGACCTGCACGCACGAGAACGCGATGACCAAGGCCGGCGCCCAGGGCTGGGCGGCCGAGCATGGCCTGGCGCTGGTCTTTCCCGACACCTCGCCGCGGGGCGACGACGTGGCCGACGACGAGGCGTTCGATCTGGGCAAGGGCGCAGGCTTCTACGTCAACGCGACCGAGAAGCCCTGGGCGCCGCATTATCGCATGTGGGACTACATCGCGCAGGAGCTGCCCGACCTCGTCTTCGACGCCTTCCCGCTGGACCGCGAGATGCAGGCGATCACGGGACATTCCATGGGCGGCCACGGGGCGCTGACCCTGGCGATGACCTATCCCGACCGGTTCTCCAGCGTCTCGGCCTTCTCGCCGATCTGCAATCCCGTCGACAGCGAGTGGGGCATCAAGCAGCTCGGCGCCTACTTGGGCGACGACCGCGAGGCGTGGAGCGCGCACGATTCCTCGCTGCTGATGGCCGAGCGCGGCTTCGACGGGCCGGTCCTGTGCGACACCGGCACCAAGGATCAGTTCGCCGACCGCCTGAAGCCCGAGACGCTGGCCGCGGCGATGGCGGCGCGGCGGCAGCACGGCGCGTTCCGGATGCAGCCCGGTTACGATCACAGCTATTTCTTCGTGGCCTCCTTCATGGAAGAGCACGTCGCCTTTCACGCGGGGGCGATGGGGCTGGCGTGATCTACGTCGATGCCGATGCCTGCCCGGTGAAGGCCGAGGTTGAACGGGTCGCGACGCGGCGCGGCGAGCGTGTGGCCTTCGTCTGCAACGGCGGGCTGCGTCCCTCGGCCAATCCGCTGATCGAGGTCGTGTTCGTCGACGCGGGCGCGGACGAGGCCGACAAGTGGATCGCCGCGCAGGCCTCGGCCGGCGACGTGGTGATCACCGCCGACATCCCGCTGGCGGCGCGGTGCGTCGAGGCGGGGGCGCAGGTCCTGACCCATACAGGCGAGCGGCTGACCGAGGCGAATGTGGGAGCGGCCCTGGCGACCCGCGACCTGATGGCGGATCTGCGCGCGGCCGATCCGCTGGCGACGGGCGGCGGCGGCCGGGCCTTCGGCAAGGCCGACCGATCGCGTTTCGCCGAGGCCCTCGAGCGGGTCTTGCGGCTGGGATGAGCCGGTGGCAGGCGGTCCCGAGATGACAAGGTAAAGGAGAGCGGACGTGGCGGTGGATGCGGTGATCTTCGATATCGGCAACGTGCTGATCGAATGGCAGCCAGAGACCTATTACGACCGGGTCTACGGCGAGGACCGGCGGCGCGAGATGTTCGCCGAGGTCGACCTGCACGGCATGAACGACGAGGTCGACCGCGGCGCCGACTTCCGCGACACGATTTATGCCACGGCCGAGCAGTATCCCCATTTCCGCCGGGAAATCCGCGACTGGCACGACAACTGGATCGAACTGGCGCAGCCGGTGATTCCCTATTCCGTCTCGCTCCTGCGAGCGCTGCGGTCCAAGGGGGTTCCCGTCTACGCCCTGACCAATTTCGGAATCGGCAGCTTTGCCTATGCCGAGACGCAGTATCCCTTCCTGGCCGAGTTCGACCGGCGGTTCATCTCGGGGCATATGGGCGTCATCAAGCCCGATGCCGGCATCTATCGCCAGCTCGAGACCGAGATCGAGATCCGCCCCGAGCGGCTTCTGTTCACCGACGACAAGGCCGACAACATCGCGATGGCCGAAACCCGCGGCTGGCAGACCCACCTGTTCGAGGGCCCGCAGGGCTGGGCCGACCGGCTGGTGGACGAGGGCCTGCTGACGCCCGCGGAAGCGGCGGCCTAGACCTCGCCCGCTTCGGCCGCCTTGCGGTAGGCCGGCCGGTCGCGCAGCCGTTCGAGATAGGACGACAGGTTGGCGTCGCCGGTGGGAAACCCGGCGACCTCGGCCCAGCCGAGGCAGTGGCCGGCGATGATGTCGGGAACGGTCATGTCGTCCCCCATCAGGAACGGATGCGCCCCGAGCCGTTCCGACAGCCGCGTGAGCGCACGCTCGACCTCCCACTTGAGGCTGTCCTTGATCGCGGGCACCCGGCGCTCCTCGGGCAGGATGAAGCTGTGCCGCGCTGCGGTCCAGAGCGCGGCGTCGAGCTCGTCCAGCAGGAAGTGCGTCACGCCGTCCTGCCGCGCCCGGTCCAGCGTCCCCGCGGGGCGGGTGAACGCGTCGTGGCGGTCCGCGAGATACATCAGGATCGCCGTGGAATCGGTCAGCGGCGTCTCGTCCACCAGAAGCACCGGCACCTTGCCCAGCGGGTTGTGCCGCAGCACCGGGTCGGATTGCGGCGCCTCGGCGCGGTACTCGAACTCGAGTCCGAGTTCATGAAGCATCCAGAGCGGTCGGAACGCGCGGCTCTGGGGGATGCCGATCAGCGTGTACATGGTCATCTCCTTCCCATCATCGCGAGCCGGATCAGCGCGCGTTCCATGACGGCCATCGCCGGGGCCCGCGTCGACGAGCGCAGTCCCAGGTCGGTATCGGTCAAGAGCGCCAGGGCCTGTTCCAGCTTCACCGCGCCCCAGGCCTGTGCCTGACGGGTCATCCGGTCGCGGCGCGGGCCGAAGATCGGCGGGCGCAGCCTGGCGATGCCGGCGCTGGCGCCGCCTGGATCGCTCGCGGCGGCGTGAAGCTGGCGGAAATGACGGGTCGCCCCGATGCACAGCGTGACCGGCGCCACGCCCTGCGCCTCGAGCCGCTGCATCATCGGGCCGATCTCGGGCGTCCGCGCCTCGGCGACGATGTTCAGCACGTCGTCCAGCGCCGCCTCGGTCGAGGTGGGGGCGAGCGCCGTGATCTCGTCCCCGGTCAGGGGCGTGTCGTCGTTCAGCTTGTAGAGCGCGATCTTCTCGACCGTCTGGCGGAAATCGCCGGGGTCGATGGATTGCGCCAGCGCGGTCAGATCGGCCATCGCGTCGGCCCCCGGCGCGGCGAGCCCCGCGTCCTTGAGCATCGATTCGATCTCGTCCCGTCCGGGCGGGTCGTCGTAGATGCCGACGGCGTAGGCGTTGGAATGGCTTTCGAACAGCTTCCGCAGCTTGGACTTGGCGTTGAGCTGCCCGGCGGTGACGATCACCTGCGCGTCGCCGGGCTTCCACTCGGACAGCGCGGCGGCGATGGTGTCGGTCAGCCCGTCGGTCGCATCCTCGACGAAGGCCACGCGCGGACCGGGAAAGAAGCCCTGCGCCTTCACGGCGTCGAGCAGCATCGCGGGATCCTTGCGCAGCTCGGCCGCCGGAATCCGGGTGAGGCGCATCTCGGTCTCGCCCTCGGGGCCGATAAGGGCGGCGATGACCTGCTGCCGCTTCATCGCCACGCGCATGCCGTCGCTGCCGAAGATCAGCAGCCCGGTCCGGTCGGGCTCGGGACGGGCGAAGTACCCCTTGGCCTCGCGCCCCGTCAGTTTCACCGGCGCCACTCCGGCGCGGTGGCCAGAAGCTCGGCGACGATCTGATCGGCGAGGATCACCATCAGGCGGTCGACCGCGTCCTCCTCGGCCGACAGGACCGAGACGGTGTTGCCCGCGATCGCGCCCCGGTCGGCGGTGAACACGGGGGCGGAATAGCTGGTGAAGCTGTTCACGGCGCCCTCGGTCACGGTGTCGCCGGAGGGCGTATGCTCGAGCGCATAGGTGACCTGGCCGCGCAGCTGGTAGCGCGTGATCTCCTGGTCCGGCGTCACCCCCAGCCCGTCCTGGTCCAGACCGATGACGGCCGACATCTGGTACTCGGCCGCCGAGGCGCGGCCGAGCCGTTGTTCGAGCTGCTGCACCAGCGCATAGCCCGCCGCGTCCTCGGGGGCGTCGATCTCGATCCGGCCCCAGAGGCCTTCGGCCGCGCCGCCGGGGCCGTAGACCGGCGTGAAGCCGCAGCCCGCCAGCAGCGTCAGGCCCAGAAGGGCGGAGCGGCGGCTATACCACGACATTCACGATCCGGCCCGGCACGACGATCAGCTTCTTGGGCTCGCCTCCGGCGAGCGCCTTCTGCACGGCATCCGTGGCCAGCGCGAGCGACTCGATCTCGGTCTTGTCCATGTCCTTGGGCACCTCGATCTCGGTGCGGCGCTTGCCGTTGATCTGGATCGGCATCGTCACCGTGTCGTCCACCAGCATCGCCTCGTCCGCCTTCGGCCAGTCGGCTTGCGCGATCAGGCCCTCGCCGCCCAGCATCTCCCAGATTTCCTCGGCGAGGTGCGGGGTCATCGGAGCCATCAGCTGCGCCATGGTGCGCATCGCTTGCATCTTGGCGGCGCGGCCGGCCTTGGACTTGGCGAAGGTGTTGGCGAAGGCATAGAGCCGCGCGACGGAGGTGTTGAAGCCGAAGCTCTCGATTCCCATCGTCACGTCGTGGATCGCGCGGTGCATCTCGCGCAGCAGATCGGAATCGCCCTCGCCCTGTTCGGGCGCGCCCGGCACGTCCTGCGCCAGGCGCCAGACGCGGCCGAGGAACTTCGACGCGGCCTCGGCGCCGGCATCCGTCCATTCGACGTCGCGGTCCGGCGGCGAGTCGCTCAGCACGAACCAGCGGGCGGTATCCGCGCCGAAGCGTTCGATGATGGCGACCGGGTCGACGACGTTGCGCTTGGACTTGGACATCTTGGCCGAGGGGATCACCTCGATCTCGGTGCCGTCGGCCAGCCGTCCGTTCGTCACCTCGTGCGGGAAGTGATAGACGGGTCGGCCCTGATCGTCGCGGGTCTGGTAGATTTCGTGCGTCACCATGCCCTGCGTGAACAGCGCGTCGAACGGCTCGCGCGCGGTGTCGGGCAGATGGCCGCATTCGTTCATCGCGCGGGCGAAGAACCGGGAATAGAGCAGGTGCAGGATCGCGTGCTCGACCCCGCCGATATACTGGTCGACGTTCATCCAGTAGCGCGCGTCCGTCTCGTCCGTGGGCGTCGCCGCGCGGGGCGAGGTGAAGCGGGCATAATACCAGGACGAATCGACGAAGGTGTCCATCGTGTCCGTCTCGCGCCGGGCCGAGGCGCCGCAGGCGGGGCAGGGCACGTCGCGCCAGGTCGGGTGGCGGTCCAGCGGGTTGCCCGGCTGGTCGAAGTCGATGTCGCGTGGCAGTTCGACCGGAAGATTCTCTTTCTTCTCGGGGACCACGCCACAGGAGTCGCAGTGCACCACCGGGATCGGGCAGCCCCAGTAACGCTGGCGCGACAGGCCCCAGTCGCGCAGCCGGAACTTGGTGACGCCGTGGCCGACGCCGTTCTCCTCGCAAAAGGCGATAGCGGCGTTGATCGCCTGGTCGCCGGTCTGCGCCTCGTCCCCGGCGAAGCCCTTGATGTAGCGGACCGTCTCGGGCTTGGGCGGGACATAGGCGGGGCCGCCGTCCTCGGGCAGGATGAAGGTACCTTCCTCGCCCATTGCGGGGGCGAAGACGGTGGCCACCGGCAGCTCGTACTTGCGCGCGAACTCCAGGTCGCGCGGGTCGTGCGCGGGGCAGCCGAAGATCGCGCCGGTACCGTAATCCATCAGGATGAAGTTGGCGACGTAGACCGGCAGCTCCCACCCGGTATCGAAGGGATGGCGCACGCGCAGGCCGGTGTCGAAGCCCTTCTTCTCGGCCTTTTCCATCTCTTCCTCGCTGGTGCCCATGCGGCGGCACTCGGCGTTGAAGGCGGCGAGGTCGGCGTCGTCTCTTTCCAGCTGTCGGGCCAGCGGATGATCGGGCGAGATACCGATGAAGGACGCGCCCAACAGCGTGTCGGGCCGGGTCGTGTAGACCTCGACCCGGTCGTGCCCCTCGGGGCCGTCGATGACGGAGAAGGCGAATTGCAGGCCGCGGCTCTTGCCGATCCAGTTGCGCTGCATCGACTTGACCTTCTCGGGCCATTCGTCGAGCCGGTCGAGGGCGTCGAGCAGCTCTTCGGAATAGTCGGAGATGCGGAAGAACCACTGCGTAAGCTCGCGCCGCTCCACCGGGGCCCCGGACCGCCAGCCCTTGCCGTCCTCGACCTGCTCGTTCGCCAGCACGGTCATGTCGACCGGGTCCCAGTTCACCACCGCGTTCTTGCGATAGACGAGCCCCTTTTCGAGGAAGTCGATGAACATCGCCTGCTGCTGGCCGTAATATTCGGGGTCGCAGGTGGCGAACTCACGCGACCAGTCCAGCGACAGGCCGAGTCGCGCGAACTGCGATTTCATGTTGTCGATGTTCGCATAGGTCCAGTCGCCGGGATGCACCTTGCGCTCCTGTGCGGCGTTCTCGGCCGGCAGTCCGAACGCGTCCCAGCCCATCGGGTGCAGCACCGCGTGGCCGGTGGCCAGCTTGTAGCGCGCCACGACGTCGCCCATCGTGTAGTTGCGGACGTGGCCGATATGCAGGTTCCCCGACGGATAGGGGAACATCTCGAGCACGTAGTATTTCGGGCGGCTCTCGTCGCGGGTGGCGGTGAAGACCCCGGCCTCCTCCCACGTCGACTGCCATTTCGGTTCGATCTCGGCGGCGGAATAACGCGACATGTGTTCTCTTCGGCCTTGTCTGATGGCGATGGGCGGGCCCGCCATCTGATACGGTCGCCGTCGGCGCGGGTCCAGAGGCTGCGGGGAAAATGCCGTGCGGCGGGCGAATTTGGCGGTGACGCGGCGCGGTCGGCCGCGCTAAGGTCGACGGCGGTGACCCCGGGCAGGTGTGTGTGGCATGAAGGTATTGTTTTTTCACCAGAATTTTCCGGGGCAGTTCCTGCATCTCGCCCCCGCTCTGGCAAGGGCCGGGCATGATGTCTACGCGCTCAGCAGCCGACTCGATGAATCGCGGGTGTGGAAGGGCGTGCAGATCCTCTCCTACAGGTGGGAAGAGCCGTCCGATCAGCGCCACCACCCCTGGCTCACCACGCTGAACCGGGCGACGCACCGGGGCGAGACGTGCCTGCGGGCGGCGATGTCGCTGAAGAAGCGCGGGGTCGAGCCGGACGTGGTGATCGCCCATTCCGGCTGGGGCGAGGCGCTGTTCCTGCGCGAGGTCTGGCCGGACGCGCGGTTCGGCATCTTCAGCGAGCTCTACTACCAGAGCGAGGGCGCCGACATCGGCTTCGACCCCGAGTTTCCGGGCCGCGACGCCCTGGCCGACGGCGGGCGGCTGATGCTGCGCAACCTGTCGGGGCGGCTCCAGCTTGAACAGGCCGATGCCGGGATCACGCCGACGCAGTGGCAGGCCGACTCGCATCCGCCGGAACTGCGGCGGAAGATTTCGGTGATCCACGAGGGAATCAACACGCAGGCCGTCACGCCTGATCCCGACGCCGTGTTCGAGGTCGATGGCGCGCCGCGGCTGACCGCGGGGGACGAGGTCATCAGCTTCATCAACCGCAACCTCGAACCCTACCGGGGCTTCCACGTGTTCATGCGCAACCTGCCCGAGCTGCTGGCGCGGCGCCCGAAGGCCCGCGTGGTGCTGATCGGTGGAGAGGGCGTCAGCTATGGCAGCGCGCCGAAGGAGGGGGGCAGCTGGAAGGACGTGATGCTGGCCGAGATGGGCCACCGGCTGACCGAGGCGGATTGGGCGCGTGTCCATTTCGTCGGCAAGGTGCCGTACGATTCGTTCGTGGCGCTGATGCAGATCGCCACCGCGCACGTCTACCTGACCTATCCGTTCGTCCTGAGCTGGAGCCTGCTCGAGGCGATGAGCGCCGGCGCCCCGATCGTGGCGAGCGACACCGCCCCGGTCCGCGAGGTGCTGCGCGACCGGCACAGCGCCCTGCTGGTCGACTTCTTCGACGGGGCTGGGCTGGTCGATCGGGTGGACGAGGTGTGCTCGGACCCGGCGCTGCGCGCCCGCCTCGGCGCGGCCGCGCGCAAGCACGTGGTCGAGAATTACGATCTCGAGACGGTGTGCCTGCCGCGGCAGTTCGGCTGGTTCGAGGCGCTGGCCGCCGGAAAGCCGTTTACAGGTTGGAGTCCTGAATCCGAAGCTGCCGCGCACGGGTGAGGATCGCGTCCTCGATCGCGCGCACGGTGTCCGGGCTGGCCGGGCCCGAGCGCGTGGCCAGCGCCACGTTCAGCGAGCGGGCGTCGAGCGCGGGGTCGCGGACATAGACTGTCGCGCGATAGGTCTGCGCGCCGCCGGGCGGCGTGCCGTATCCGTAGACCAGCACGCCCGAGAACGGATCGGCTGCCTCGACGGGCAGGAAGTCCAGGACGTCCTGCGCGGCGTTCCAGATGTAGCGGTTCACCTCGACCGTGCGGTTGGGGTCGTCGCCGCCGCCGAACAGGTCGGCGATCGTCTCACGCTCGGGGTCCAGCGTCTGGCCGATGCGCGAACGCTCGAACTGCGATTGCTCGCCGGGGGCGGATCGATCCCCGCATCCCGTGGCGGCCAGCGTGGCGGTGAGCGCCACCGCGATCAGGCCCTTTCCCAGACCGCTCCGGTTCATGCGCATCGCGTCCCCTCTCGTTTCGCGCTCCCGTGTTAGACGAGGCGCACCGGGGCCTCAAGATGTTTCCCTTTTCGGCGGATTTCCGGGGGTCTGGAGCTGTGTGGCAAAGCTGCATCATCGCGACGGAGACGAATTCGGCCGCTTGGGCTTCGCTTGCAATCGAGGGGGGTTAGGGCGAATGAAAAGCATATCCAGCCCGGAGATGTCGGGTTCGGGTGCATCTCTGAGAACACGAGGGAAAATCATGAAAAAGCTTCTCCTTGCCACGAGCGCGCTGGTCGCTTCGGCTGGTATGGCCGCTGCCGACCTCGAGCTGACCGGCTCGGCCAACATGGGCGTCACCTACGTCGACGACGAGTTCGACAGCGAAGACGTTCTGGACAACCTGGGCGACACCACCGACGGTGAGCTGGCGCTGCAGTACGAAATCGACCTGAACGTCGTCGGCTCGGGCACCACCGACAGCGGCCTGACCTTCGGTGCGTCGATCGACCTCGACGCCTCGATCGACCGTGACTCGGGCAACCAGAACGGCCTGAACGAAGATTTCGACCCCGAGGTCTTCATCTCCGGCAACTTCGGCACGCTGACCGTTGGTAACCTGGACCCGGCCACCGACGGCCTGGGCATCAGCGACATCGGCTTCGACGAGCTGGGCACCACCACGACCGACCTCGACGACGTCGCCGAGTACGGCAAGGTCGTTGGCTCGGCCAACATGAACTACGAGTATGCCTTCGGCGACTTCGCCGCGCTGGTCTCGGCCCACACCGTTACCGAAGACTACGGTGTTGCGCTGACCTATGCGCCGGGCAACTACTCGGTCGCTCTGGGCTATGACTACGACGACGTGAACGACGACGAATCCTACACCCTGTCGGGTGGCGCGACCTTCGGTGCGTTCGCTGTCGAGGCGACCTACACCAACTACGACATCGCGGATGACGACGGCAACTCTTACGGCCTGCTCGGCTCGTACGAAGTCGGCGCGCTGACCCTGTCGGCTACCGTTGGCGACAGCGACGAGTACGACGACACCGCCTACGGCGTTGGCGCTGCCTACGACCTCGGCGGCGGTGCTTCGCTGGCCGGCGCCGTTGGCTCGGTCAACGACCAGACCGTTGCCGACCTGGGCGTGAACTTCACGTTCTGATCCGACGCACAGTCTGATCTGGAAGAGCGGGCCTTCGTGCCCGCTCTTTTCTTTTGCGGGCGGCTTGGGCATCACGACCCCGCAAGAAGGAGAGCCGCCGATGTCCCTGTCCGAAATCAAAGACCGCCTGCATGCCGCCGAACGCGCCGCCGGACGCGCGGAAGGCTCCACCAGTCTGATCGCCGTCTCGAAGGTGCAGCCGGACGAACGGGTCCGCGCGGTTCTGGACGAGGGCCACCGCTGTTTCGGCGAGAATAAGGTGCAGGA
This sequence comes from Tranquillimonas rosea, assembly GCF_900111315.1. Classification (GTDB taxonomy): domain Bacteria; phylum Pseudomonadota; class Alphaproteobacteria; order Rhodobacterales; family Rhodobacteraceae; genus Tranquillimonas; species Tranquillimonas rosea. The sequence goes on along the minus strand of NZ_FOGU01000005.1, from coordinate 42,539 downwards.
GGCGCAGGGCAAATGGCCGGGCTTCCGCGAAAGCTTCGGCGATATCGACCTGCATCTCATCGGACCGCTTCAGTCGAACAAGACCCGCGCCGCGATGGAACTGTTCGACGCGATCCACTCTGTCGATCGAGCGAAGCTGGCGAAGGCCATCGCGCGCATCGCGCAGGAGATCGGCCAGTGCCCCGACCTGTTCATTCAGGTGAACACCGGCGAGGAAGAGCAGAAGGCCGGCATCCTGCCGGGCGAGGCCGACGCCTTCGTGGCCGAGTGCCGCGAGATGGACCTGCCGGTGCGTGGCCTGATGTGTATCCCGCCGGTCGAGGAAGAGCCCGCGCTGCACTTCGCGCTGCTTGCCAAGATCGCCGAGAGGAACGGCCTGTCGGGCCTCTCGATGGGCATGAGCGCGGATTTCGAAAAGGCCGTCGCCCAGGGCGCGACCCATGTGCGCGTCGGCTCGGCCATCTTCGGTGAGCGTGACTACGGCTGAGGCACGATCAGCCGGGTGCGGCGGGTGATCCCCCGCGCCAGCCACAGCAGGTCACCGGGCGCCATCGCCACACAGCCCTCCGTCGGCTTGCCGGGTCGGCGCCAGCGGTGAACGAAGATCGCCGAACCGCAGCCGGCGACCCCCTCGGGCCAGTTCCAGTCGGTCAGGATGACCAGATCGTAGAGCGGATCCGGGCGGCGCAGCGTTTCGTGGCCGAAGGGATGCGGGGCGCGGACCATCGTGTTGTAATCCGGGTCGCGCGGATCGTCAGACCAGAGGTCGCCGGGGCCGATGGGCAGCGCCCAATCCGTCGGCGGCGCCATGCGGTCGGGCCGGTAGAGCATCCCGACGATGCGGTGGTGGCCGGCAGGCGTCGCGCCGTCGCCCTCTTTCTTGGTGGTGGTCACCCCGCCGCGGCCGATGGTGCAGGGGACGCGGCGCCCGCGAAAGCGCAGCCCGGCCGGTGTCAGCACGATATCCTCGGGGCTCACAGCAGGTGCCCCGACTTGGCGGCCTTCGTCGCCAGGTAGGCGGCGTTGAGCGGATTGCGTCCGACCTGAAGCGGCACCCGCTCGGTCACCTCGATGCCGCAGCCCGTCAGCATGTCGACCTTGCGCGGGTTGTTGGTCAGCAGCCGCACCGTCCGCACGCCCATCTTCCCGAGAATTGCGGCGCCAATACGGAAGTCGCGCTCGTCATCCTCGAACCCGAGCCGGTGGTTCGCCTCGACGGTGTCGAATCCCTGGTCCTGAAGCGAATAGGCCCGCATCTTGTTGGCGAGCCCGATGCCGCGGCCCTCCTGGTTGAGGTAGAGCAGCAGCCCGCCGCCGGCCTCGGCCATCTGCGCCAGAGCGCCGTTGAGCTGTGGGCCGCAATCGCATTTCAGCGAGCCCAGAACGTCCCCCGTGAAACAGGCGGAATGGAGCCGCGTCAGAACCGGGGCGCCGCGGTCCGGTTTCCCGATCTCAATGGCGTAGTGATCCTCGCCGCCATCCGGGGGGCGGAAGATGTGCAGGCGGCCGTCGCCGGCGCTCATCGGCAGGCGGGCCGAGACGACGGGAGACACGGGCGCCAGGTCCAGCGGCTCTCCTTCCGGCGCGGCGGGGTCCAGCCACGTCAGGCCATGCCGTGCCGCGATCTCCGGCCCTTCGCCCTCGACCTCGCGCACCAGGGCTGCGGGCAGGAGCCGGGCCGACTTCGCCAGCGTGATCGCGGCGCGATGCAGTTCGGCATCTCCACCCCGCAGGGGAAAGAACGGCCCCTTCATCGGGTTGGCGAGGTCGCCGGACGGGTCGATCAGCGCGCGCAGGTCCGCGGCGGCCGTTTCGGGGTCGAGCGGCAGGCGCGCAAGGTCGCCGTCGTAGACGCGGATCTTCAATGTCTCGGCGCGCCAGTGGGTGATGGCGAGCACGGGGTCTCCGTCCGACAGGAAGGCCCGCAGGCGGTCTGGGGCAATCACCTCGGGTGCCGCGACAAGGGCCGCGCGGCCGCCCACGACCATCACCACGGGCAGCCCGATGCGCAGATCGGACCGCGCACGGGCAAGTCTTTCGGCGGCGGTGGGCTCGAAGCTCATGCGGCGTCCTTCGTTTTCACACTGCTGTACCTCCAGCCGCCGAAAGATGAAACATTCGGCGGATTCTTCACACGTCCGCGTGAGAGTTTCGCAGCAATTCTTGTCTGAACCGAGAGCACACCGCATCTGCCACGAAACGGACGGAGGATAACGACATGAGCGCGTTGAAGAAAATCTTGCTCGTGGACGATGACGAGGACCTGCGCGAAGCGCTGAGCGAGCAACTCGTGATGACCGACGATTTCGACGTGTTCGAAGCGGGCGACGGCCACGAGGCGATGGAAAAGGTCAAGGCGGGCCTGTTCGATCTGGTGATCCTCGACGTGGGCCTGCCTGATACCGATGGGCGTGAGCTTTGCCGTCTGATGCGCAAGCAGGGTGTGAAGTGCCCGGTGCTGATGCTGACGGGGCATGACAGCGATGCCGACACGATCCTCGGGCTCGACGCCGGAGCGAACGACTATGTCACCAAGCCGTTCAAGTTCCCCGTGCTGCTCGCCCGGATCCGCGCCCAGCTGCGCCAGCACGAACAGTCCGAGGATGCGACCTTCCAGCTTGGCCCCTACACGTTCAAGCCGGCGCAGAAGTTGCTCATCGACGAGGCCGACAAGAAGATCCGCCTGACCGAGAAAGAGACGAACATCCTCAAGTTTCTCTACCGCGCCACAGAGCGTGTCGTGGCCCGCGATGTGCTGCTGCATGAAGTTTGGGGTTACAATGCAGGCGTGACGACGCATACTCTGGAAACGCACATCTATAGGTTGAGACAAAAAATTGAACCAGATCCGGGTAATGCGCGTTTGCTTGTGACGGAGAGCGGCGGCTACCGGCTTGTCGCTTGAAGTTCTCAGAGATCCCGCCGCGGTGTCCGGGCAATGACACCGTACCTCCCTGTTGGACTGGCCCGGGCATTCGCCCGGGCCTTTTTTTCTTGTCCATGAGCGGCGCGGGCGCCTGTGCGCGCCCCGTGGGCCGGACGTCTATTGAAGGTCGGAAAATGCGTCCTTGAGGCGCCTTACGGCCTCTTCGATGCGTGCGCGGGGGGTTCCGATATTGAACCGCAAGAAGCTTTCGCCGCCGGTTCCGAAGCTAGGTCCCTGGTTCGCCGCGATTCGCGCACGTTCTGCCACGCGGGCCGTGAACTCGGCCCGGTCCATGCCGGTCCCCGAGAAATCGACCCACGAAAGGTAGGTCGCTTCGAGCGGCATCGACCGCAGGCCGGGAATCTCGGCGATGCCCGCGTCGAACACGCGGCGGTTGTGGTCGAGATACTCGGTCAACGCGTCGACCCACGCCGCGCCCTCTGGCGAATAGGCGGCCGTGGCCATGTGTACGCCGAACGAGTTCGGCGACATTCCAAGCGCCGCCATCCTTGCGCCGAAGCGCTCGCGCAGGGTCGTGTCGGGCACGATCACGTTGCCCACATGGCTTCCGGCGATGTTGAAGGTCTTGGTGGGCGCGGTCAGCATCACCAGCCGATCGCGGATGCCGTCGATCAGCGACATCGGCGTATGCGTGTTGCCCGGCATCACCAAGTCGTGGTGGATCTCGTCGGACACGACGATCAGGTCGTGCTTTCGGGCAAAGGCCGCGACGTCCTCCAGTTCCTCGCGGCTCCAGACCCGGCCGCCGGGATTGTGGGGCGAGCAGAGGACGATCATCCGCTCGGTGCCGGTCAGGTGCCGATCCCAGTCCGAGGTGTCCAGAACGTAGCGGCCGTCGATCTGCGGCATGGGACATTCCACGATCTCGCGCCCCGCGGCACGGATCACCTTGTGGAAGGCGTGGTAGACCGGCGTCATCAGGATCACGCCGTCGCCGGGGCGGGTGAAGGCGTCGAGGCACATCGCCGTGCCGTTGACGAGCCCGTGGACCGAGAAGATCCAGTCGGTCTCGATCTGCCAGCCGTGGCGTTCGGCCATCCACCACTGGATCGCCGCCCTGTAGCCCGAATCGTCGCCGAAATAGCCGTAGATGCCGTGATCTGCCATGTCGCGCACCGCGCGGCCCACGCAGGCGGGCGGGCGGAAATCCATGTCGGCGACCCACATGGCCAGCCCGTCCTCCGGCGAAACACCATAGACCGGCTCCATCAGGTCCCACTTGGAGGAATGGGTGCCGCGGCGGTCGATGATCTCGTCGAAATCGGGGGTGCCGTGGGTGTCGAGGCTCATGGAAGGCTCCTGTCCAGTTTCCGGCGGGGAGGCTACGCCGACCGGCGTCAGGTGCAAGGCGATTGCGGGAGCGGCTCCTTTTGCCTACATGCTGGCTCATGGCCCTACGCGACATCATTATCCACCCCGATCCGCGCCTGAAGAAGCCGGCGAGCCCCGTCGAGACGGTGACGCCCGAGTTGCGCAAGCTTGCGGACGACATGCTGGAGACGATGTATGACGCGCCCGGCATCGGCCTGGCCGCGCCGCAGGTCGGCGTGCTGCGGCGACTGCTGGTGATGGATTGCGTCAAGGATGAGAGCGAGCCGGCCCGCCCGATGGTGCTGATCAATCCCGAGGTCACCTGGAGCTCGGACGAGCGCAGCACCTACGAGGAGGGCTGCCTGTCGGTCCCCGAGCAATACGGCGAGGTCGAACGCCCGGCCGAGGTCGAGGTGCGCTGGCGCGACCTGGACTGGACCGAGCGGACCGAGCGGTTCGACGGTCTCTGGTCCACCTGCGTGCAGCACGAGATCGACCACCTCGACGGAAAGCTGTTCATCGACTACCTCAAGCCATTGCGGCGGCAGATGATCACCCGCAAGATGGTGAAGTTGAAACGCGAGAAGGCCCGCGCCTGATGGCGGTAATGACGATCCTCAAGTGGCCGGATCCCCGGCTGTCCGTGGCCAGCGCGCCTCTCGGTCGGACGTCTCCGGTCGTCGCCGAACTGGCCGACGCGATGCTCGAGACGATGTACGCCGCGCCGGGGCGGGGACTTGCCGCGCCGCAGGTGGGCGTGATGGCCCGGATGTTCGTGATGGACATGGGCTGGAAGGACGGCCCCGCCGACCCGTGGGTGATGATCGATCCGGTCGTCGAATGGGTTTCGGACGGCACGGCTGCCGGGCCCGAGGCGTGCCTGTCGCTCCCCGGGATCGAGGCCGAGGTGACACGTCCGACGGAGCTGGACGTGCGGTGGATCGGTCTCGACGGCGAAACGCACCGCGCGCGGCTCGAAGGGTTCGAGGCGATCTGCGCGCAGCACGAGATCGACCACCTGAACGGTATCCTGACACTGGATCGCGTCTCGCAGGCCGCGCGCCTGGACCTCGTCTCGGCGTATTTCGTCCCCGGAACGGAATGACGGTCAGGCGCTGCCTGCCTTGGCCGGACAGGCGCTTGCGGACCGCCGCCGCACCGGTCGACGCCGTCACCGACGAGATCCGCGCGCATTGGCAGGACATGATCGACACGATGGAGGCGATGCCCGGCGTCGGGCTGGCCGGCCCGCAGATCGGAGTAATGCTGTGCCTGGCCGTGGTCGACGCGAGCGAGGCGCGCGGACAGGTGGTGCGGATGGCCAATCCGGAGATCCTGCATGCCAGCGTGCAGCCGCGCGAGCACGACGAGGCGTCGCCCAACCTGCCCGGCGTGTCCGCCACGATCACCCGGCCGCGCGCGGTGACGGTGCGGTTCCTCAACGCCGACGGGGAGAGCGAGGAGCGTGACTTCGTCGGGCTCTGGGCCACGAGCGCGCAGCACCAGATCGACCATCTCGACGGCCGGATGTATTTTGACCGCCTGAGCCGCACGAAACGCGGGATGCTGCTGAAACGGGCGCAGAAGGGGGCGCGATGAGGCTGGTCTTCATGGGAACGCCGGAGTTTTCGGTGCCGGTGCTGGACGCGCTGGTCGAGGCCGGCCATGACATCGCGGCCGTCTATTGCCAGCCGCCGCGTCCCGCGGGCCGCGGCAAGAAGCCCCGACCGTCGCCCGTGCAGGCGCGGGCCGAGGCGCTCGGGCTCGAGGTGCGCCATCCGGTGTCGCTGAAGGGGCGGGACGAACAGGAGGCCTTCGCGGCGCTGCAGGCCGATGCGGCGGTCGTCGTGGCCTATGGCCTGATCCTGCCGAAGGCGATCCTGGACGCGCCGGCCCATGGCTGTTTGAACATCCATGCCTCCCTGCTGCCCCGCTGGCGGGGTGCGGCGCCGATCCAGCGAGCGGTTCTGGCCGGGGACATCGAGACCGGCGTCTGCATCATGGCGATGGAGCCGGGGTTGGACACCGGGCCGGTCTACCTGCGCCAGACGACGCCGATCGGGTCTGAGGACACCACCGGCGACCTGCATGACCGGCTGTCCGGGATGGGCGCCCAGCTGGTCGTGCTGGCCCTGTCGCGGATCGACGCGCTGACCGCCGAGCCGCAGCCCGACGCGGGCGTCACCTATGCCGCGAAGATCGACAAGGCGGAATCGCGGATCGACTGGACACGGCCGGCGGTCGAGATCGACCGGCTGATCCGCGCCCTGTCGCCCTTTCCCGGCGCCTGGTGCGAGATCGACGGCGTGCGGGTGAAGCTGCTTCGCTCCCGCGTGGGCGCGGGCAACGGCGCGCCGGGCGCCGTGCTCGACGGGTTCTCCGTGGCGTGCGGGGAAGGCGCGGTCGAGGTGCTGGAGGCGCAGCGGCCCGGCAAGCGCGTGATGGGGGCCGGTGAGTTCCTGCGCGGCAGCGGGCTGCCCGACCGCCTGGGCTGACCTAACGGCGCGCCTGCGGCGCACGCGATGTCCGGCGCCGCCGGCGCGGCGCGTCGGGGGCGCTGCCCCCGTCGCCTGCGGCGACTCCCCCAGGATATTTCAGGACAGGTGAATGTCAGGCATCGCGCTTTTCGCGCGAGGGCTTGAACGGGGCCATCCCTGCGCGGGCCAGCGCGTCGGCGCGTTCGTTCTCGGGGTGGCCGGCATGGCCCTTGATCCATTCCCAGGTCACGTCGTGGCGTTGCTGGGCCGAGTCGAGGCGTCGCCAGAGTTCCTCGTTCTTGACCGGTTTCTTCTGGGAGGTCTTCCAGCCGTTGCGCTTCCAGCCGTGGATCCAGCCGGTGACGCCGTTCTTCACGTAGGCGCTGTCGGTTACGACGGTGACGCGGGAGGCGCGCTGGAGCGATTCGAGCGCATTGATCGCGGCGAGCAGCTCCATGCGGTTGTTGGTGGTCGCGGCCTCGCCCCCGGAAAGCTCGCGTTCCTTCACCACTGTGTCGCCGTCCTTGGCCTGCAGGAGCACGCCCCAGCCGCCGGGGCCGGGATTGCCCGAGCAGGCGCCATCGGTGAAGGCCAGAAGGTCGGTCATCAGAGCACTCCCACGGCAAGGCAGGCGACGACCACCATGGTGAGCAGCACGCGGAGCTGCATCCACCAGGCCGGTGCCAGGCCCTGTTTCCAGAACAGCCAGTCGAGGCCGAGGACCCCGACGAAGCCGATCATCAGATACATGGCGGCGGAGACGGGGCCGCCGCCGGTGAAGAGGAACGCCCAGAGCGCCGGGATGACCGAGAGGGCGTAGCCCGTGGCGGCCACGGGGCCGTCGGTCTTGGTCGCGAAGCCCCAGAGCACGCCCGACATGAAGGCGAGGATCACGGAGCCGTAGGCGAGCTGGACATAGGGCCCGACGAAACGCGGCCCGAGCGTCGACATCCCCCATTGCCCCAGAGCCGGCAGGACGAGCGTCAGGGCGCCCCAGAGGAAGGGGATGAGGCCTGCAAGGCCGAGCCCGAGAGCGGCGGCGGGGATACGGTTCACGGGCACGTCCCGGGGGCCGGGCGCAGGTCGGCGCCGGTCATGCCGGCTCCCGCAGGACGCGGGGCACCTTGAACTCGACATCCTCGGTCGCGGTCTCGATCGTCTCGACGGTGACGTCGTAACGCTCGCGGAAGGCGTCGATCACCTCGTTCACCAGCACCTCGGGTGCGCTGGCGCCGGCCGTCAGGCCGATCGTGCGAATCCCTTCGAGCGCGCGCCAGTCGATGTCCGCGGCGCGCTGGACCAATTGGGAGTAGCGGCAGCCGGCATTGGCGCCGACCTCGACCAGGCGTTTGGAATTCGACGAGTTCGGGGCGCCGATCACCAGCATCGCGTCGGCGCGGGGGGCCATCGCCTTGACCGCTTCCTGCCGGTTGGTGGTGGCGTAGCAGATGTCTTCCTTGTGCGGGCCGATGATCGACGGGAAGCGCCGTCTGAGCGCGTCGACGATGTGCACGGTGTCGTCGATCGACAGGGTTGTCTGGGTGATGAAGGCGAGTTTCTCGGGGTCGCGCACCTCGAGCCCGGCGACATCCTCGGGCGTCTCGACCAGCAGAACCTCGCCGTCGGGCAGCTGGCCCATCGTGCCGAGCGTCTCGGGGTGGCCCGCATGGCCGATCATCACCATCTGGAGGCCGTTCTCGTGGTGGCGCGCGGCCTCGATATGGACCTTGGAGACCAGCGGGCAGGTGGCGTCGACATAGACCATCTCGCGCTCGGCCGCCTTGGCGGGGACCGCCTTGGGCACGCCGTGGGCGGAGAAGATCACCGGGCGGTCGGGCGGACATTCGTCCAGTTCCTCGACGAAGACGGCGCCCTTGTCGCGCAGGCCGTCGACGACGTAGCGGTTGTGCACGATCTCGTGGCGCACGTAGACGGGGGCGCCCCATTTCTCGAGCGCCATCTCGACTATCTTGATCGCGCGATCCACGCCGGCGCAGAAGCCGCGCGGCGCGGCGAGGAGCATGGTGAGGGGCGGGCGGGATTCCGGCATCGGACTTCCTTCGGTCTTATCCTTGGGGACACGTAGCCATTGCAGGCCCGTACGTCCAGTGACGGCTCAGCCGATCAGGCCTGCGGTGATCAGCGCCAGCACGATGTAGCGACCGGTCTTGGCGATGGCGACGAGCAGCACGAAGATGCCCGGAGGGGTGCGCAGGAGGCCGGCGGCGAGCGCGATGGCGTCGCCGAACGGGGCCCATGTCAGCAAGAGCGACCAGAGGCCCCAGCGCCGGTACCATGTCTGGGCGCGGTCGATCTGGCGTTCGGTGAAGGGGAACCAGCGGCGATGGCGGAACCGCTCGATCCCGCGGCCCATGAGATAGGTGATCACCGATCCGATCGTGTTGCCGACGCTGGCAACGACCACGAGCAGCCAGACGGGCGCGCGGCCCGCGGCCTGGAGCGCGGCAAAGACGACCTCGGACTGGAACGGCAGGATCGTGGCCGCGCCGAGCGCAGCAAGAAACAGACCGATAAGCGAGGGCGCTCCGGTCACCGGTCAGCTGCTGTCGTCGCGGCGCCTATTCGGCGGCCTGGTCGCGCCGTTCGCTGCGCTCTTCTTCGCCGCCCCGGTCGCGCGGGGGACGGCCGATGACTTCTTTCAGCTCATTGAGCTCGATGAAGTTGTCGGCCTGCCGGCGAAGCTCGTCGGCGATCATCGGGGGCTGGCTGCGGATGGTCGAGACGACCGAGACGCGGACCCCGGTCCGCTGCAGCGACTCGACCAGCGGGCGGAAATCGCCGTCGCCCGAGAACAGTACGATGTGATCGACCTTGGGGGCGAGTTCCATGGCATCGACGGTGAGCTCGATGTCCATGTTGCCCTTCACCTTACGCCGGCCCTGGCTGTCGGTGTATTCCTTGGCCGGCTTGGTGACCATGGAAAAGCCGTTGTAGTGCAGCCAGTCGACGAGGGGCCTGATCGGCGAGTATTCGTCGTTCTCCAGCAGGGCGGTGTAATAGAACGCGCGCAGCAGCTTGCCCCGGCGCATAAATTCCTGGCGGAGCAGCTTGTAGTCGATATCAAAGCCGAGCGCCTTGGCGGCGGCGTAGAGATTCGACCCATCAATGAAGAGCGCGAGCCGCTCGTCACGGTAGAACATGAAAATGATATCTCCTAATCAACCCGGGCCGGTCTTCCGTGAGTGGTGAGTGAGTGGTGCGAAACCGTCCAAGGACTCGAATATCTAAGGCGTATATATGGTAGCGCAAGTATCCTTTCGGGTATCTGACTGTCCCGAAATCCTCGTCGCTCTCGGGGCGAACCTGCCCAGAGCGGATGAAACGCCCTCGGCAACAATTCGCGCAGCGGTTGAGAGCCTTGCCGACGAGGACTTTCGGCTCGTGGCGGCCAGTCCGCTCTACCGGACGCCGTGCTTTCCGCCGGGCGCCGGTCCCGATTATGTGAACGCCGCGGCTGTGTTCTGTGGCCCCGACGCGGCGTCGGAGGTCCTTTCGCGGCTGCACCGTGTCGAATCGGCCTTCTCCCGCGAGCGGGTCGAGCGCTGGGGCAGCCGGACGCTGGACCTCGACCTTCTGGCGGTCGGGGAGCGGGTCTGTCCCGATGCCGTCACGGTGCGCCAGTGGATCGACCTGCCGCTGGCAGAGCAGACGCGCGCGACGCCGGAGCAACTGATCCTGCCGCATCCCCGCCTGCAGGAGCGCGGCTTCGTGCTGGTGCCGCTGGCGGACGTGGCGCCGGACTGGCGGCATCCGCTGCTGGACGTGACGGTGCGCGAGATGTGCGAGGCGCTGCCTGAAGAGGCGCGGGCCGGCATCACGCGGCTGTAACCCATGGTGGTTTCGCCTTGTCAAGGCTCTTGGTGATCGTTAGAAGGCAAACCTTACCGACCGATTGGAGATTCATATGGCCCGCGTGACGGTAGAAGATTGCGTCGACAAGGTCCCGAACCGCTTCGAGCTTGTGCTGCTCGCCGCGCATCGTGCGCGCGAGATCACGTCGGGCTCGCCGCTGTCGGTCGACCGCGACAACGACAAGAACCCCGTCGTCAGCCTTCGGGAGATCGCCGAAGAAACGCAGCAGGCCGACGAGCTGCGCGAGCGGATGATCGAGAGCTACCAGACCCAGATCGAGGTCGACGAGCCCGAAGAGGACGCGATGGCGCTGCTCATGGGGCAGGAGAGCGACAAGCCGGCCGAGGACGACATGTCCGAGGAGAAGCTGTTGCGCGCCCTGATGGAAGCTCAAGGTCAGCAGGGCTGAAGCCACGACGACCTTAACGCCCCTTGGCGGACCGACCATGATCGATTGCGACGACCTGATCGACCTGGTCCGCCTGTACAACCCCAAGACGGACGAGGCGCTGATCCGCAGCGCCTATGCCTACGGCGCCGAGATGCACGAGGGCCAGTACCGCCACTCGGGCGAGCCGTATTTTACGCATCCCGTCAGCGTGGCCGCCATCCTGACGGAGATGCAGCTGGACGATTCCACGATCGTGACGGCGCTGCTGCACGACACGATCGAGGATACCAAGTCCACCTATTCCGAGATCGAGAGCCGGTTCGGCGGCGAGATCGCCGAACTTGTGGATGGCGTCACCAAACTGACGAACCTGCAGCTCAATTCGTTCGAAACGAAGCAGGCCGAGAACTTCCGCAAGCTGTTCATGGCGATGAGCCGCGATCTGCGGGTCATCCTCGTCAAGCTCGCCGACCGTCTGCACAACATGCGCACGATCCGGTCGATGAAGTCCGAGAAGCAGGCCCAGAAGGCGCGTGAGACGATGGACATCTTCGCGCCGCTGGCCGGCCGGATGGGCATGCAGTGGATGCGCGAAGAGCTCGAGGATCTCGCCTTCAAGGTGCTGAACCCGAAGGGCCGCGAGTCGATCATCCGCCGGTTCATCATGCTTCAGCGCGAAACCGGCGACGTGATCCACAAGATCACCGGCGACATCCGGTACGAGCTGGAACAGGCCGGGATCGAGGCCGACGTGTTCGGCCGGGCGAAGAAGCCCTATTCGATCTGGCGCAAGATGGAGGAAAAGCAGCAGGGCTTTTCCCGTCTGTCCGACATCTACGGCTTTCGCATCATCTGCGAGTCGGAACCGGACTGCTACGCGACGCTCGGTGCGATCCACCAGCGCTGGCGGGCGGTGCCGGGGCGGTTCAAGGACTATATCAGCCAGCCGAAATCGAACGGCTACCGGTCGATCCACACGACCGTCTCTGGCCGCGACGGCAAGCGGGTCGAGATACAGATTCGCACGCGCGAGATGCACGAGGTCGCCGAGACCGGCGTGGCCGCGCACTGGTCCTACCGCGATGGTGTGCCGGCGGAGAACCGGTTCGCCGTGGATCCGGCGAAATGGATCGCGACGCTGACCGAACGCTTCGACGCCGCCGAGGATCACGACGAGTTCCTCGAGGCCGTGAAGCTCGAGATGTACACCGACCAGGTGTTCTGCTTCACGCCGAAGGGCGACGTGGTGAAGCTGCCCAAGGGCGCGACGCCGCTGGATTTCGCCTATGCGATCCACACCCGCATCGGCGATTCCTGCGTGGGCGCCAAGGTCGACGGGATCCGCGTGCCGCTCTGGACCCGTCTCAAGAACGGCCAGTCGGCCGAGATCATGACGGCCGAGGGTCAGAGACCGCAGGCAACGTGGATCGACATCGTCGCCACGGGCCGCGCCAAGGCGGCGATCAAGCGCAGCCTTCGGGAAGAGGATCGCGAGCGGTTCATCAAGCTGGGGCACGAACTTGCGCGCGTGGCCTTCGATCACGTCGGCAAGCGCGTCACCAACAAGGCGCTCAGCACGGCCGCGCGGCAGCTCGGGCTCAAGGGCGCGGACGAGTTGCTGGCGCAGCTGGGCGCGGCCGAGCTGACCGCCCGGAAGGTGGTCGAGACGCTGTATCCCGAACTCGCGGCGCGGCCGGGCGAAGAGATCGACGCCGCGCGGGCCGTGGTCGGTCTCGGGCCGGGACAGAGCTTTACCCGCGGCAATTGCTGCCAGCCGGTACCGGGCGAGCGCATCGTAGGCATCACCGAGCGCGGCAAGGGCGTGGTGGTCCATGCGATCGACTGTCCGGCGCTCGCCGAGTTCGAGGCCCAGCCCGATCGGTGGGTGGATCTCCGCTGGCAATCGGGTATTCACCCATCGGTCCATACCGTTAGTCTGGATCTTACGATATCGAACGACGCAGGGGTTCTCGGGCGTATCTGCACAGCGATCGGTGAGCAGAAGGCAAATATTTCCGATTTGCGCTTCCTTGACCGGAAGCCGGACTTTTATCGGCTCATAATCGACGTAGATCTGCGTGACGTGGAGCATATGCACGCGGTGATGCTCGCTCTCGAGGCGGACAGTGACGTGGCGACGCTCGAAAGGCACAGCAAGGTGGCCGTCGGGGCCTGACGGAAGGGAGACTCTGGAGACGTGGTTTTCAAACGGCGTGCACCGAGATCCTATCTGCAGATCGCAGCGGATTTCGTCTATCCGCGCGGCGGATGGCGCCGTGCGGGTCAGTACGTTCTCTATCGTCTCCGTCGTCTGCCCGATCCGGCCTACAAGATCAGCCGGGGGATCGCCGCGGGCGTGTTTACCAGCTTCACCCCGTTCTTCGGCCTGCACTTCCTGATCTCGGCCAGCCTGGCCTGGGCGATGCGGGGCAACATCGTCGCCGCGCTGCTGGCCACGTTCTTTGGCAACCCGATCACCTTCCCGATCATTGCGGCCCTGTCCGTCGATCTCGGCAACTTCATTCTCGGCCGCGAAGAGGCGCTTCCGCTCAGCCGGGTGCTATCGGCGTTCAGCCAGGCCTCGCAAGAGATCTGGGCCAACTTCCACGCCATCTTCACCTCGGCCGAGCCGCATTGGTACCAGCTGTCCGAGTTCTTCTCGGACCTGTTCCTGCCCTACCTTGTCGGCGGCCTGATCCCGGGCCTCGTCTGCGCCATCGCCGCCTATGCCGCCTCGCGCCCGCTGATCTCGGCCTACCAAAAGGCGCGGATCAAGCGGATGAAGGCGAGCTTTGCCAAGAGGATGGCCAAATCCCAGGCCGCGAAGGCTGACGCCGGCGCCAAAGCCGACTAAGACGGACGGCGCAACAGGTAAGGAGGCCGGCGGCGTGACCCCGACAAGCGAGCGACTGCGACTTGGTGTGAACATCGACCACGTGGCGACGGTGCGGAACGCCCGAGGCGGTGCCGTGCCCGACCCGGTGCGGGCCGCCGACATGGCCGAAAAGGCCGGCGCCGATGGGATCACCGCCCATCTGCGCGAGGACAGGCGGCACATCTCGGACGCCGATATACAGGCTTTGATGGATACCCTGTCCCTGCCGCTGAACCTCGAGATGGCGGCCACGGAGGAAATGCAGGCGATCGCGCTTCGCCACGTGCCGCACGCCGTCTGCCTCGTCCCCGAGCGCCGCGAAGAGCGGACGACCGAGGGCGGGCTGGAAGTCGCGCGGGATGAGAACCGGCTGGCGCACTTCATCGCCCCGCTGCGCGATGCCGGGTGCCGCGTGTCGATCTTCATCGCCGCCGACCGCCCCCAGATCGAGGCCGCGCACCGGATCGGCGCCGCGGTGATCGAGCTGCACACCGGTGCCTATTGCGACGCCTGGGCCGAAGAGCGGTGGGACGACCGCGACTCGGAACTGGCGCGCCTCACCGACATGGCGGCCTATGCGCACGAGCTCGGGCTCGAGGTGCATGCCGGTCATGGTCTGACCTACGACAGCGTCGGTCCCATCGCGGCGCTGCCCCAAGTGCGCGAGCTGAACATCGGTCACTTCCTGATCGGAGAGGCGATTTTCCGCGGTCTCGACGCCTCGATCGCGGAAATGCGCCGACTGATGGACGTTGCGCGCGGCTGATCGCCGCCAGCTGCCCGAATTAAACTCTCAGATTGTCCTCTTCATGCCTCATTTCTACTTCAGCGCGAACATGAACTGGCTTGAGAGGATTATCACCCGTCATGCGACTCGCGCACGTCTTGTCCCTTGTCGTCCTGGTCGGCACGGCCGGCGCCGCGGTTGCGGCGCCCTGCCGGGCGCCCGAGAACGCGGCCCAGATCAAGCAGGCCATCCTGCAGTATTCCAATGCCGAACGGCAGGCGCGCGGGCTTCCCGCGCTGGCGCCGAACCGCGAACTCAGCGCCGCCGCGCAAGCCCAGGCCTGCCACATCGCGCAGCGGCAATCGCTGACCCATCGCGGCCCGCGCGGGTCCAAGGTGTCGGACCGCGCCCGCGCGCAGGGCTATTCGTTCGCCTGGATCGCCGAGAACATCGGCTTCGGACAGCGCTCGCCCCGCGCGATCGTCAAGGCCTGGATGAACTCGGCCGGGCACCGCAAGAACCTGCTGAACGCCAAGGGCTCCGAGGTCGGCTCGGCCCTGGTCGTGGGTGCGGACGGACGCCCCTACTGGGCGATGGTGCTGGGGCGGCGGCTGGCGCGCTGATCCCGTCGCGGCCGGGTCCGGCGGTGACGCCATGATCCTCGGGATCGGAACCGACCTTGCCAACATCGACCGGATCGCCGGCACGCTCGAGCGTTTCGGCGATCGGTTCCGCAACCGCGTCTTCACCGACATCGAACAGCGCAAGGCCGAACGCCGCGCGGACACGCCGGGCACCTACGCCAAGCGTTGGGCCGCGAAAGAGGCTTGTTCCAAGGCCCTGGGCACCGGTCTGCGCATGGGCATCGCCTGGAAGGACATGGCGGTGACGAACCTCGCCACCGGCCAGCCGGTGATGCAGGTGACCGGTTGGGCGGCCGACCGGCTGGTCGAGATGACGCCGCCGGATCACGAGGCGATCATCCACGTCACCCTGACGGACGACCATCCGTGGGCGCAGGCCTTCGTCGTCATCGAGGCGCTGCCGCGGCGGGAGTGACGCGCGCTCTGGAACCGGTAACGGTGCGGCCGGGGCGGGGGCCATTCGCTTGACTCCGCGCGCCCCGCCGCTCATCAGACGCCGGTGGGCAAAAGCAGGCAGGGCGGCAAGCGCATGGCGGACAAGGCCGAAACCAAGGGCGGAATCCTCGAAACGGTCAAGACGGTGGTCTATGCGCTGCTGATCGCGGGCGTGTTCCGTACGCTGTTCTTCCAGCCGTTCTGGATCCCCTCGGGCTCGATGAAGGACACGCTGCTGGTCGGCGATTTCCTGTTCGTGAACAAGATGGCCTACGGCTATTCGCAGTATTCCTGCCCGTTCGGCCTGTGCACCTTCATCAACGACCGCTGGCTCGGCTCGCAGCCCGAGCGTGGTGATGTCGTCGTGTTCCGCCACCCGGTCGCCGGCACCGACTTCATCAAGCGGCTGATCGGTCTGCCGGGAGACGAGATCCAGGTGCGCGACGGCGTGCTCTACATCAACGGCGAAGAGGCCCCGCAGCGGCCCGACGGCGAGTTCATCGAAGAGTTCGAGAAGCAGGGCCCGTCGGGCAACCTGCCGCAATGCGAGAACCAGGGTGTCGGGCTGGGCGGCGATTGCATCAAGTCGCGCTTCGTCGAGACGCTGCCCAACGGTGTCGAGCACAACATCCTGAACATCCGGACCTCGCGGCTGGACAACACGCCCGTCTATTCCGTGCCCGAGGGCCAGTATTTCTTCATGGGCGACAACCGCGACAATTCCACCGACAGCCGCGTCAGCCAGAACGCGATGGGCGTCGGCTTCGTGCCCTTCGAGAACCTGATCGGCCGCGCCGACCGGGTGATGTTCTCGTCCGCGGGCCGGTCGATGCTGTTCTTCTGGACCTGGCGGCCCGACCGCTTCTTTGTGGGGATCGAGTGAAGGTCGCGACCGAGATCCGGGATTTCGCCGCGCGCATCGGCCACGACTTCGCGCGTCCCGACCTTCTGAGCCAGGCGTTGACCCACGGGTCGATCTCTGGTCCGTCGCGCCCCGACAACCAGCGGCTCGAGTTCCTGGGCGACCGGGTGCTGGGGCTCGTGATGGCCGAGGCGCTGCTGCGGGCCGATCCCGAGGCGACCGAGGGCCAGCTCGCGCCGCGCTACAACGCGCTGGTGCGCAAGGAAACCTGCGCGGCCATCGCCCGCGAGATCGGGCTGGGCGAGGTCTTGCGGCTGGGCCGGTCCGAACGGATGTCGGGCGGCCGGCGGAAAGAGGCATTGCTGGGCGACGGGATGGAGGCGGTGATCGCCGCCGTCTATCTCGATTCCGGGTTCGAGGCTGCCGAGGCAGTGATCTTGCGGCTCTGGGGCGACCGGATCGAAACGGTCGAGGCGGATTCGCGCGATCCCAAGACGGCGTTGCAGGAGTGGGCCCAGGCCCGCAGGCAACCGCCGCCGGTCTATGCCGAGGTGGCGCGGACCGGTCCAGACCATGCCCCGGTCTTCACCATCGAGGTGACCCTGCAATCCGGACAGACGGCGCGGGCAGAGGCCTCGTCCAAACGGGCCGCCGAACAGGCGGCGGCCGAAGCGCTGCTAACCAAGGTGGAGACGGAACGTGGCTGAGACACCGACCCGCGCGGGCTTCGTTGCCCTGATCGGCGAGCCCAACGCGGGCAAGTCGACGCTGTTGAACCGGATGGTCGGCGCCAAGGTGTCGATCGTGACGCACAAGGTCCAGACGACCCGCTCCCGCATCCGGGGCGTGGCGCTGGAAGGGCAGTCGCAGATCGTCTTCGTCGACACGCCCGGAATCTTCAAGCCGCGCCGCCGGCTGGACCGGTCGATGGTCGCGGCGGCCTGGGGCGGTGCGGCGGATGCCGACATCGTCGTGCTGCTGGTCGAGGCGCATCGCGGCATCACCGAGGGCGTGAGCGAGATCCTCGACCTGCTGCCCGACGTCACCAAGGGCCGCACGGTGGCGCTGGCGATCAACAAGATCGACCGCGTGGCGGCGCCCAGGCTGCTGGCGCTGACGCAGGAGCTGAACGACCGCTTCGCCTTCGAGCACACCTTTCTGATCTCGGCCGAGAAGGGGAGCGGTGTGGACGACCTGCGCACCTGGCTTGCCGAGGGGCTGCCCGAGGAGCCGTGGCTGTATCCCGAGGATCAGATCGCCGATCTGCCGATGCGCCAGATCGCCGCCGAGATCACCCGCGAGAAGCTGACACTGCGACTGCACCAGGAGCTGCCTTACCAGCTGACGGTCGAGACCGAGACCTGGGAGGAACGCAAGGACGGCTCCGCCCGGATCGACCAGGTGGTCTATGTCGCCCGCGATGGCCACAAGGGCATCGTTCTGGGCCGTGGCGGCGAGACGGCGAAGGCCGTCAGCCGCGCGGCGCGGCTGGAGCTTGAAGAGTTCCTAGGGCGCAAGGTGCACCTCTTCCTCCAGGTGAAGGTGCGGCCCGGCTGGCTGGACGAGGCCGAGCGCTATCGCGAGATGGGCCTCGACTTCGACACGCCGGACTAGGGCCGGGCGGGATGGCGCGTCTCGCGGCCGAGTTCTGGGTCAAGGCCTACCTTGCGCGGCTGCGGCTGGCGGATATCCCGGCCTTCGTCACCGCGCGGGGCGATGCCACCTCGGGCGCCGTTCTGGTCAAGCTGAACACACTCGACGGACAGGCTCGCGCGTTCCAGCGGGGGTTCGACCTGCAGACGGGCGAGCGGTGCTGGATGGTCCTGAGCGAGGGCGACGAGGCGGCCGTCGACGACTCGATCGGGCGGCAGCGCGGCTTCGATCCGGACCTCTGGGTCATCGAGGTCGAGGACAAGGAAGGCCGGCACCTGCTGGACGAGCCCGGCCTCGCGGACTGATCGACGCGGCGGAAGCTTTTGCGAGGGTGTCAAAAGACGCTCTGTTTGCGGTTGTTCTCGCGTAAAGTCGTGGACACCGAGAGTTGCGAATCGCCGCGCCTCCGGCCTCAGTGGAAGGACACGCGTGCCGATGCCACCTGATGTTCCCCGTTCAGGCCGTTCCGTTGCCGCACAGCTCGTTGCGCTGATCTGCGCGGCCCTGACGGCGGCGGTCCTCATTGGTGGCTGGGGCCTTCATATCGACACGCTGGTGCGCTTCCGCCCCGAGTTCCACGCGATGATGCCGGCCACGGCCGCGAGCTTCATGTGTCTTTCGGTCGCGCTTCTGGCGGTCAGTGCCGGGTCCCCTGACATACGCACCGCCGCAAGATGGAGCACCATTCTGGTCGCGCTCGTGGCGCTGCTGTCGTTGCTGGCGCCCTTTGCGATGAAAGTGCTGGCCCAGGACGTGACCGTCGCCTTCGTAACCAAGGACCGGATGTCCGTGGGAACGTCCTTCGGCCTCATCCTGGCGGCGATCTGCATCTACGCGCTGCTGGCCCGGCGCGGAGAGCGGTACGAGTATGCCTTCCTCGGCGCAATGTTCGGGATGGCGGCGACCCTGAGCATCCTCTTCGGACATTCCTTCGATCCGACCTCGCCGCTGAGCGTGCCCGGCTTCGCGGCGATGTCCGTCTACAGCGCCATCGCCTTCGCGTTGCTGTTCCTTGCCGTGCTGCTGGAGTGCCGCCACCAGGACGAGCTCGACGACTGATCCTGCCACCTCTTGCCCGCCGCCACGCGGGGCCGGATAGTCGCGGCATGGAATGGCGCGATCAGGGCATCCTTCTGAGCCAACGACCCCACGGCGAGACCTCGGCGATCATCGAGGTGCTGACGCTGGCGCACGGCCGTCACGCGGGTGTGGTGCGCGGCGGTGGCGGGCGGCGAATGGCTGCGGTGCTGCAACCCGGCGCGCAGCTGGACCTCACCTGGAGGGCGCGGCTCGAAGACCACATCGGGACCTTCACGCTCGAGCCGGTCAAGAGCCGCGCCGCGGCGGCGCTCGGGGACCGGTTCGCGTTGGCTGGACTGTCGGCGATGCTGTCGCTCGCAGCCTTCTCCCTGCCCGAGAGAGAGCCGGTGCCGGCGCTCTACGCGCGCACCGTGGCGCTGGCGGACCACCTCGGCGCAGACGACTGGGCGCTGGCCTATCTCAGGTGGGAAATGGAACTGCTGGACGAGTTGGGCTTCGGGCTCGACCTGACACGCTGCGCCGCGACCGGCAGCCGCGAGGATCTCGCCTATGTCTCGCCGCGGACGGGGCGGGCGGTCAGTCGCGACGGGGCTGGCGACTGGGCGTCCCGCCTGCTGCCGCTGCCGCCGGCGCTGCTGGGGCAGGGACCCGCGACGCCCGAGGAACTGGTGCAGGGGTTCCGCCTGATCGGGCACTTCCTGGACACGCGGCTTGCGCCGGCGTTGGGCGACCGCCCCGTGCCAGCCGCGCGGGCCCGGTTCGTGGCGCTGCTTGCGCGTCAGTCGGCCTGAAACACCATCTCGCGCCCCTCGGGTGTCGACAGGATCAGGGTCCCCTCGGCCACCTCGGCCAGGGTCATCTCGCGCAGCGCCGCGAAATAGCGCCGCTTGGCCTCCAGCGCGGGGCGGGCCCGGCGGGTCGCGGCGATCGGGCCGATCTCGATCCACGGGTACGGCACGATCTGCGGGGCGGTGAAGCTGTTGCAGGGCCCGGTGCCGCTGACGCGTCCCGCCTCGGCAAAGCGGATCGTGGCGCGGGCGGGAAAGCTGGCCCCGTCGATCTCCGACAGGCGGTAGGTGGCTGCGCCGTCCGCGAAGCGCGACACCGTCTCGTCCCCGGCGCACGCGGCGAGAGCCAGCAGTGCGAGGGCCGCACCCCTCATTTCACGAGGCCGTTCTCGATCAGGAAGCGGGCGCAGGCCACGACGCTTTCGCGCGGATCGGCGAAGGTCATGCCCATCTCGTCGCGCGCCCGCGCGTTCGACACCTCGTCGCGGCGGTCGAGGTTCGGCGCCACCGCGGCGATCGTGCGGTCGACCCGCGCGAGGATCCTCACCAGCCAGGATGGCGCCTCGCGCGTCGCGATCTTCCGGTCGGGAAAAGTCGCCTTGAGCTGTTCGGCCATCTCGCGCAGCCACAGGAATTCTGCCGCGGCGATGTAGCGCCGCCCGGCCGTCTCCACGCGCTCCATCGCCCGGACGTGCATCTCGGCCACGTCGCGCACGTCGACACAGGGAAAGCCCAGGGGCGGCTGGATCGGATCCTGGTGGTTGAGGATGCGCTGGATGAGCTGAACCGACGTGCCGAAATTCCCGTCGAGCGGCGCGCCGACGACCAGCGCGGGGTTGATGGTCGTCAGCTGCATCTCTGCCGCTTCCGTCTCGACAAAGTCCCACGCCGCCCGTTCTGCCAGCGTCTTCGACTTCACGTAGGGCGTGGCGCGGGGGTCGTCGGTGTCGCTCCAATCCGTCTCGTCATAGGCGGGGCGGCCGTCGGACAGGCTGGTGTTCATCACCGCCACCGAGGACGAGGTGAGGATCGTCCGCTTCACGCCGGCCCGGTGGGCCGCGCCGAGCGCGCGCAGGGTGCCGTCGACGGCAGGCCGGACGACGAGGGACTCTTCCTCGGGCTGGGCCATCGGAAAGGGCGAAGCGGTGTGTATCAGCACGTCCACGTCCTGCATCGCCGCGTCCCAGCCCTCGTCCTTGTCGAGGTCGAGCGCAACCACGTGCAGCCGCTCCAGCGCGTTCTGGTCGGTCAGGTTTGGACCGAGCGCGGCGCGCAGTTCACCCTCGCGCCGCTTCGAGCGGGCAGAGGCCACCACGGTGTGCCCACGGTCGAGCAGCTTGAGAACGATGTGCTTCGCAATGAAGCCGGTCGCTCCGGTAACGAGGACGGAGTGCGCCATTTACAGAACCCCTTGGCTGAATCCTGGGATTCAGGTGCTGACAGGCGGGTCGTGACCTGTGCCCGCCTTCTGGACGCCCAACCCCGCACGCGCCGTCGAGTTTCATGCCAGAAGACGGCGGGCGATCACCTGTGCCTGAATTTCCGCGGCTCCCTCGAAGATGTTCAAAATCCGTGCGTCGCACAACAGGCGGCTGATCTCGTATTCTAATGCAAAACCATTGCCGCCGTGCACCTGGAGCCCGTTGTCCGCCGCTGCCCAGGCGACGCGCGCGCCCAGAAGCTTGGCCATCCCCGCCTCGAGATCGCAGCGCTCGCCGGCGTCCTTTTCCCGTGCGGCGTCATAGGTCAGCTGACGGGCGACCATGATCTCGACCGCCATCATCGCCAGCTTGCCCGAGACGCGCGGGAACGCGATCAGCGGCTTGCCGAACTGCTTGCGGTCCTTGGCGTACTGCATGGTCACGTCGAGCGCGGATTGCGCGACGCCGACCGCGCGGGCGGCGGTCTGGATGCGGGCGCTCTCGAAGGTCTGCATCAGCTGCTTGAAGCCCTGGCCCTCGGCCCCGCCCAGCAGGCTGTCGCCGTTCACGCGGAAGCCGTCGAAGGCCAGCTCGTACTCCTTCATCCCGCGATAGCCGAGCACTTCGATCTCGCCGCCGGAGATACCGTCATCGGGGAAGGGGGCGTCGTCGCTGCCGGGCGTCTTTTCCGCCAGAAACATCGACAGCCCGCGGTAATCCGTCGTCTCCGGATCGGTCCGCGCGAGAAGCGTCATCAGGTGCGTACGGGCGGCGTGTGTGATCCAGGTCTTGTTGCCGGTGATCGCCCAGTCCTCGCCGTTCCGCGTCGCCCGTGTGCGGAGCGACCCGAGGTCCGAGCCGGTGTTGGGTTCGGTGAAGACCGCGGTGGGCAGGGTCTCGGCCGAGGCGATCCGTGGCAGCCAGTGCGATTTCTGCGCCTCGGTCCCGCCGCCCAGGATCAGCTCGGCGGCGATCTCGGACCGGGTGCCGAGCGATCCGACCCCGATATAGCCCCGCGACAATTCCTCGGAAACGACGCACATCGCGGTCTTGGACAGTCCGAAGCCGCCAAATTCTTCGGGGATCGTCAGGCCGAAGACGCCCATCTCGGCCATCTCCTCGATCACGTCCATCGGGATCAGCTGATCCTTAAGGTGCCACGCATGCGCGTGGGGCGCGACGCGGTCCAGCGTGAAGCGGCGGAACTGCTCGCGCACCATCTCCATCTCGTCGTCGAGCCCGGGATTGCCGACGGTGACGTTGGCGGCGTGCTCCTGCATCAGCTCGACCAGCCGGGTCCGCGCGGCCTGGGTGTTGCCGTGGGCCCGCAGGGTGGCGGAGGCGCCGATGTCGAGATCGCGCACGGCGTCGGACGGCAGCCCGAGGTCGGCAGGCCGCAGGATCTCGCCCTGGCTCATCGGCAGGCCGCCGGCGATCTGGTCGAGATACTCGCCGAACGCGATCTGCAGGATCAGGGCTTCGGTCTCGGCGAAGGTGCCGCTCGTCTCCAAGCGCTGCGCCCAGTCGTGCATCTGGCGCAGGGCGCGGGCATAGGTGGCGAGCCAGGCCAGGCCGTGCGCCGCCGTCTGCTCGGCCTCGATCCGGGCGCCCGAGGGGCGCCCGTCCTCGACCACGAGGTCGCGCAGGGCTTGCGTGGCGCGATCCAGCAGTGCGTCGACGGGTCCGAGCGCCGCGCCCGTCAGTTCCAGGATGCCTGCCAGCCGGATGCCGTCCTCGGTGTCGCGCGACGGGGCCTGTCCATCGTGTGCCATCATGGGCCTCCACTTTCTGCGGTTGCGAAAGACCTAGCTTCCGTAGTGCCGCCTCGCAAGAAGATTTCGCCATAGGTCAATTTTGCGCACAATAATGGCGCGTTGAAATCGGCGGGTGCAGCGGCTTCCCCGCTGCGCTAGACCGTCGCGGCACGGGAAGAGGGATGGAACATGGAAACCGCCGTTCTGGCTTTCGCGGTGGGCGTCACCTTCGTGGCGGGCTTCGTCAAGGGAACCGTCGGCTTCGCCATGCCGATGATCATGATCTCGGGGCTCGCCTCGGTCCTGTCGCCGGAACTGGCGCTGGCCGCGCTGATCCCTGCGACGGTGCTGAGCAACGTGTGGCAGGCCCTGCGCGGCGGCGTGGCCGGGGCCGTCGCGGCGGCCAGGACGCACTGGCGCTACATCGCGATCATCCTCGTCTTCATCGCCGGAAGCGCGCAGCTGATAAGTGTCTTGCCGTCCAGCGTGATGTTCCTGATCCTCGGCATCCCGGTGATGCTGTTCTCGATCGCGCAGCTGGCCGGGTGGCGGCTGCATATCGCGGCCGCGCAGCGACGGGTGGCCGAGCTTGCGATCGGCGCCTTCGCCGGGTTCGTCGGCGGGCTCTCGGGGGTCTGGGGGCCGCCCACGGTGATGTATCTGACGGCGCTCGAGACACCCAAGGTCGAGGCGATCCGCATCCAGGGCGTCGTCTACGGGCTGGGCGCGATCATGCTGCTGGCGGCGCATCTGCAATCGGGTGTGCTGCGGGCCGAGACGGCGCCGCTGGCGCTGGGGATGATCGTGCCGGCACTGACCGGCATGGGCGTCGGCTTCTTCTTCCAGGACCGGCTGGACCAAGCACGGTTCAAGCGTCTGACGCTGATCGTTCTGGTGGTCGTCGGGGCGAACCTGGTCCGGCGCGGGCTGATGGTCTGAAACGAGACGCGCCCGCCACAATAGGGCGGGCGCGCTTGGATACACTGTCGCTTGGCTCAGCCGATGGCGACGGCGCGCACGTCGTCGTCGATATGCGCCTCGTACTGGGCGAAATTTTCCGAGAACATCGCGACGAGCTTTTCGGCCTGCCGGTCGTAGGCGGCCGAGTTCTCCCACGTGCGGCGCGGGTCCAGCAGGATGTCGGCCACGCCCTTGACCGTGGTGGGCACCTCGAAGCCGAAGTTCGGATCCTTGCGGAACGGCGCCCGTTCCAACGAGCCGTCCAGCGCGGCGGCCAGGAGGGCACGGGTCGCCTTGATCGGCATCCGGCTGCCTTCGCCATAGGCGCCGCCGGTCCAGCCGGTGTTCACCAGCCAGCAGGTCGCGCCGTGCTTGGCGATCTTGGTTTTCAGAAGCTCGCCGTAGACCTCGGGACGGCGCGGCATGAACGGCGCGCCGAAGCAGGTCGAGAAGGTCGGCTCTGGCTCGGTCACACCGCGCTCGGTGCCGGCGACCTTGGAGGTGAAGCCGGAGAGGAAGTGATACATTGCCTGCGCCGGCGTCAGCCGCGCGATGGGCGGCAGAACGCCGAAGGCGTCGCAGGTCAGCATGATGATGTTCTTGGGGTGCCCGCCAAGCGCGGTCGACGAGGCGTTCGAGATGTAGTCCAGCGGGTAGGCGCAGCGCATGTTCGCCGTCAGGCTGTCATCCTCGAAGTCGAGCTCTTTCGTCTCGGGGTCGTAGATCATGTTCTCGATGACCGTGGCGAAGCGTTCGGTCGTCGAGAAGATCTCGGGCTCGGCCTCGGGGCTGAGCGAGATGGTCTTGGCGTAGCAACCGCCCTCGAAGTTGAAGGTGCCGCGCTCGGACCAGCCGTGCTCGTCGTCACCGATCAGCACGCGGGCCGGGTCGGCCGAGAGCGTCGTCTTGCCCGTGCCCGACAGGCCGAAGAACACCGCCGTGTCGATCGGGTTGCCCGGCGCGTGGTTGGCCGAGCAGTGCATGGGCATCACGCCGCGCTCGGGCAGGATGTAGTTCAGAAGGGTAAAGACGGACTTCTTGTTCTCGCCGGCATATTCGGTGCCGCCGATCAGGATCGTCTTGTCGTCCATGTTGATGGCGATCACCGTGTCCGAGCGGCAGCCATGCTTGGCCGGGTCAGCCTTGAAGCTCGGGCAGTTGATGATCGTGAAGTCCGGCGTGAAGGTGTCGAGCTCTTCGCGGTCCGGGCGGCGCAGCAGGTGACGGATGAAGAGCCCGTGCCACGCCAGTTCGGTCACGAGCCGCACGTCGAGACGGTGGGCGGGATCGGCCCCACCAAAGAGATCCTGAACGAAGTACTCGCGCCCCTTCATGTGCGCCAGCATGTCGGCCTTCAGCGCATCGAACGCCGCCGGCTCCATCGGGGCGTTGTTCTCCCACCAGATGTCGTTCTCGACGCTGGGAGTGCGCACGACGAACTTGTCCTTGGGCGAGCGCCCGGTGTGCTTGCCCGTGGTCACGAGGAACGCGCCGCCGCGTCCCAGTTCCCCTTCGCCGCGGGCGAGGGCCTGCTCGACCAGGGCGGGCTCGATCAGGTTGTAGTGAACCGCGCCGAGCTCGGTCAGGCCCTGCGTCTCGAGTGTATGTTCGGGGTTCACCCGTCCCGTGGTGGTCATGTCGTTCGCTCCCTCCGTTCGGCGCGCATCTATGCGCGACCGCACGTCTTCGCCAAGGCGCGCCGTCGGCCACGCCATCTCGCCAAGGAGGTATAACACGGGGTTTCAGGGTCGGAACCGGCCGCAGGGTAAGGTTAGCGCAACCAATTCGGAGTTAGCGCAACCAATTTCGCCGCCTCGGCATCCGGCTGCCGGAATACGGCCAAACTGCGGCAATTAAACCATGCGCAATTAAATTGCGCGATGAACGACCGGACATGCATCGATGATTCGCGGTTACTGATTGATTCTGTTGATGCTACAAAGGATTATGTCGCACTAGCTGACAATAATTCGGGCAGGATAAGGATGTCTCTGCATGTCTAGGATCGCGCTGGTCGACGACGATCGCAATATTCTGACATCGGTCGCCATGACGCTCGAAGCGGAAGGCTTCGAGGTGGAGACCTACAATGATGGACAGGCGGCGCTGGAGGCGTTCAACAAGCGGCTGCCCGACATGGCCGTGTTCGACATCAAGATGCCGCGCATGGATGGGATGGACCTGCTTCAGCGGGTGCGCCAGAAGTCCACGATGCCGGTCATCTTCCTGACATCGAAGGACGACGAGATAGACGAGGTGCTGGGCCTGCGCATGGGCGCGGACGACTACGTCAAGAAGCCGTTCAGCCAGCGCCTTCTGGTGGAACGCATCCGCGCGCTGCTGCGCCGTCAGGAAGTGCTGGCCGCCGACGAGACGGCCGAGGCCGAGACGAGCCAGTTGATGGTGCGCGGCGAACTGACGATGGACCCGCTGCGGCATGCCGTCAGCTGGAAGGGGATGGACGTTTCCCTGACGGTCACCGAGTTTCTGCTGCTTCAGGCGCTTGCTCAGCGCCCCGGCTTCGTCAAGAGCCGCGATCAGCTTATGGACGTCGCCTATGACGATCAGGTCTATGTCGACGACCGCACCATCGACAGCCATATCAAGCGGCTGCGAAAGAAGATGCGCAGCGTCGACGGCGACTTCTCGGCGATCGAGACCCTGTACGGTATCGGATACCGCTATAACGAAGAGTGACGGATGACGGCGCCGCCCCGTATCGGGCCACAAACGGCGGCTCGGCCTGCCCGTAAGGCCGATGTCGTTCTGGGCGAGGACTGGGTCGGCCAGGACGCCGCGATCGAGCGCGAGCTGCGCGCCAAGCAGGAGCGGCGCGGCGGCCTGCCGATCAACCGCTCGCCGCTGGCCCGCAAGATCATCACCTTCAACCTGCTGGCGCTGGTCGTGCTGGTGGCGGGTGTCCTGTATCTCAACCCGTTCCGCGACAGCCTCGTCTACCAGCGCGAGGCCGGCCTCGTGTCCGAGGCGCAACTGGTGGCCGACGTGTTCGAGGTGCAGCTGGGCACCGGCGGCACGCTGGACGCCCGTACCTCCGAGCGGGTGCTGGCCGCGATGGACCTGTCGCCGCGTTCCGAGGTCTTCGTGTTCGACGGGCGCGAAGAGCTGCTGGCGGCGCGGCGCGTCTCGACCGACACGCCGGCGCGCGAGATCGAAGGTCTCGACCGCAACGAGCGGGAGACCCCGATCACCGATTTCCTCAACGGGGTCTGGTCGGTCTTCGCCAATGTCCTTGCGCCCCATCGTGACCAGCTGGACGGCACGGCGACGGAAGGACGGGCCCGCGAGCTGCTGCGGCACGGCCTGGATGGCGAAACCCGGGTCGAGACCGGGCTGATCACCGACGGGGCGACAATCTTTGCCGTGGCGACGCCGATCCTGCAGGGCGGTGCGCCGGTCGGTGTCGTCGCGTTGACTTCGGCCGCCGGCGATATCGACAGCCTCGTGCGGGCCGAGCGTGAGCAGGTGCTGCGGATGTTCGTCATCGCCATCCTGGTCTCCATCGGACTGAGCCTGGTCCTGGCATCGACGATCGCGAACCCGCTGAGCGACCTCGCCGCGGCGGCCGAGATCGGGCGTGACCGAAGCTCGAAATCCGTCAAGCCGAGCCGCGTGCGCATCCCCGACCTCACCGCCCGTCCCGACGAGATCGGACGATTGTCGGGCGCGCTGCGCGGCATGGTGGCCGCGCTTTACGACCGGATCGACGCGAACGAGCAGTTCGCGGCCGACGTCGCCCACGAGATCAAGAATCCGCTCGCGTCGCTCCGCTCGGCCGTGGGCTCGCTGCGCTTCGTCAAGCGGGACGACCAGCGGGACAAGCTGCTGGACGTGATCGACCACGACGTGCGCCGCCTCGACCGGCTGGTCAGCGACATCTCGAACGCCTCGCGCCTCGATTCCGAGCTGGTGAAAGAGGAAGAGAACCGGTTCAACCTTCTCCAGATGCTGAGCACGCTGGCCGACCACCTGGGCAAGGAGGCCGAGTCGAAGGGCGTCGAGTTCATCACCGACCTTCCGGGCGAGCCGATCGTGATCGACGGTCTCGAAAGCCGGCTGGCGCAGGTCTTCGTGAATCTCATCACCAACGCGATTTCCTTCTGCGAGGACGGCGACGCGATCCGCCTCTGGGCCCGGATGCGCGAGAACCGCGTGCTCGTGGTGGTCGAGGATACCGGGCCCGGGATTCCCGAACAGGCGCTGGGCAAGATCTTCAACCGGTTCTACAGCCAGCGGCCCGACAAGCAGTTCGGCAACAACTCGGGCCTCGGGCTGGCGATCTCGAAGCAGATCGTCGAAGCCCATGGCGGCGTCGTCTGGGCAGAGAACATCCGCCCGACCGAAGCCGACGCGACCTCGGATCCGCTCGGGGCGCGCTTCGTGGTCGGGTTGCCGGTGTGAGCGCCGGGCCGGGCACCGCGACCGACCGGCCCGGCTCTCTCGTCCTGCACGCCTCCTGCGTCGCGCTGGGCGACCGCGCGGTTCTGATCCGGGGTGCCAGCGGCAGCGGAAAGTCCACCCTCGCTCTGGCGCTGCTGGCGCGCGGCGCCGCGCTGGTCGCTGACGACCGGTGTGCGTTGGAGGTGCGGGGGGGGCGCCTGCTGGCCGAGGCCCCGCCGACGATCGCGGGGCTTGTCGAGTCGCGGGGCGTGGGGCTCATCCGCGTGCCGTACCTGACCCGTGCGGCGGTCACGCTCGTCGTGGACCTCGATGGGGCGCCGGACGGACGGCTGCCGCCGCTGCAAAACTGCGACATTCTGGGCCAGTCTCTTCCCCTGTTGCCGGGCTACGGTGTCCCCCACTTGCAAGATACGCTCTGGTTGCTGCTGAACGAGGGCACGCTCACGAATCCGGATGCCATGCCATGATCGAAGCCGTCGACACGTCCGGACCAGACCGGCTGGTGCTTGTCACCGGGCCCTCCGGCGCGGGCCGTTCGACGGCGATCAACGCGCTGGAGGATCTCGGCTTCGAGGCGATCGACAACCTGCCGCTGACCCTGCTGCCTCGTCTGCTGGACGGGCCGCCGCTGTCGCGGCCGCTTGCCCTGGGGCTGGATACGCGCAACCGCGATTTCTCGACCGCCGGTCTGATCGAGGCGATCGAGGAACTGGCCCGTCGGCCGGGGCTGACCGTCGAGATCCTGTTCCTGGACGCGCGCCCCGACGTGCTGGTGCGCCGGTATTCCGAGACGCGGCGGCGCCATCCCCTGGCCCCCGCGGAGACACCGGAGCAGGGCGTGGCGAAGGAGTTCGACCTGCTGGTGCCGATCCGCGCCCGCGCCGACATCCTGCTGGACACCTCCGAGATGACGCCGCACGACCTGCGTGGCGAAATGACGCGGCTCTTCGCGGGAAGCGCCGAGGCGGGTGGCGGGTTGGCGGTGTCGATCCAGTCGTTCAGCTTCAAGCGCGGGCTGCCGCGGGGCGTCGACATGGTGTTCGACGTGCGTTTTCTCGACAATCCTTACTGGCAGGAAGAGCTGCGCGCCTTCGACGGCACGGACCCGCGCGTGGCCTCCTACGTCGCGGCCGACTCACGGTTCGACGATTTCTTCACGCGGGTGTGCGATCTGGCGCTGATGCTGCTGCCGGCCTATCTCGACGAGGGAAAGGCGCACCTTGCGATCGCCTTTGGGTGTACCGGAGGGCAACACAGATCCGTTGTCGTCGCGGAAAAACTGTCGGTCGCGCTTGCAGAAAAGGGATGGCGGGTGTCAACTCGCCATCGGGAGCTGGAACGGCGCAAGGGGGGCGCCGCGGGGACTGAAACGAGGACGGGTAGCGCGTGATCGGGATCGTGATCGTCGCACATGGAGGACTGGCGCGGGAATTCCTTGCGGCTGTCGAGCATGTTGTCGGCAAGCAGGCGGGCATCCGCGCCGTTTCGATCGAACCGGACCATGACCGCGCGCGCAAGGAGACCGAGATCTGCGCCGCGGCCGACAGCGTTGACACGGGCGACGGCGTGGTCGTCGCCACGGACATGTTCGGCGGCTCCCCCTCGAATCTCAGCCTCCTGGCCTGCAATCCCGACAACCGCCGGATCGTCTATGGCGCCAATCTTCCGCTTCTCATCAAGCTCGCCAAGTCGCGCCATCTCGCTGTGCCCGAGGCCGTTTCGTCGGCGCTGGCGGCGGGGCGCAAGTATATCGACAGTTTCGAGGTTCCCGCGATGCCCGAGGTGTCTCGGTGAGTGACGTGACCCGAACGCTCGACATCACCAACGAGAAGGGCCTGCACGCCCGCGCGTCGGCCAAGCTGGTGGAGGTCGTCGAATCCCACGATGCCCGCGCCGAGATCCGCCGCGACGGGATGTCCGCCTCGGGCGACAGCATCATGGGGCTTTTGATGTTGGCAGCTTCCAAGGGAACCTCTATTGAGGTCGAAATCAGCGGTCCGGAAGCGGAAAAGCTCGCCGACGCGCTGGAAGCTCTGGTCGCGGACCGCTTCGGCGAAGAGATGTAGCAGCGGTCCCGTCCGGGCAAGGAGGGACGGATTGGTCGACAGCTCGCATCCCAGGGGCGTCCTGATGCACCAGCATCCCGGTGCCTTGCGGGGCCAGGGGGACGGCGGCAATCTGGCGGAGCGGCCCTATGACCGGCGACGCCTGTCCTATGCCGGCACGTTCACCAACCCGCTCCAGGCCCGCACGATCCAGACGATGGAACTGCTGACCGGCAAGATGCACCTGCTGCGGCTGATCCGGAAATTCGAGTCGATGGGCGTGCCCGAGGGGCAGGCGTTCTGGGCGCAGGCGCTCGAAGTGATGGGAATCGACCTCACCACCCCGGCGGAGGAGATCGCGCGCATCCCGCGGGAGGGACCGCTGGTGATCTGCGCCAACCATCCCCACGGGCTGGTGGA
The DNA here is from genome assembly GCF_900111315.1 of Tranquillimonas rosea. Classification (GTDB taxonomy): domain Bacteria; phylum Pseudomonadota; class Alphaproteobacteria; order Rhodobacterales; family Rhodobacteraceae; genus Tranquillimonas; species Tranquillimonas rosea. The sequence goes on along the minus strand of NZ_FOGU01000005.1, from coordinate 11,496 downwards.
CGGCATGGTGCTGGCCGAGCTCGTCGGCCGGGTCCGGCAGGACTACAAGATCCTCACCCGCTCGCTGCTGACCGGTGTGGGCGAGATCGAGCGCTTCATGATCCCCGTGCCCTTCGCCCACGAGCAGGACGCGCTGCAGCAGAACCTCGAGATGCGGCGTCGGGCGATGAGCCACCTGACCGATGGGGGCACGATCGTGCTGTTCCCGTCGGGCGTGGTCGCGGCGTCGGGCAACTGGTTCGGTCGCGCGGTCGAGGCGGACTGGAACCCGTTCACCGCGAAGATGATCCAGCGCTCGGGCGCGTCGGTGCTGCCGATCTACTTCCCTGGCCAGAACTCGCGCTGGTACCAGGTCGCCAACCGCGTCTCGGCGACCCTGCGGCAGGGGCTGCTGCTGCACGAGGTGGTCCATGCGCTGAACCGTCCGCAGGCGCCGCGGGTCGGCACGCCGGTCGCGCGGGACGAGATCGAGGGCTGGGCGGGCAATCCGCGCGGCTTCATGGCGTGGCTCAGGGAGCGGACCCTGGCGCTCGGCGACTAACCCGTTGGAGCGCCTTCGGCGCAATCCGATCTCCGCTGCCGCCTGCGGCGGCACCGGCACGGGGGCTCTGCCCCGCCTTGCCTGCGGCAAGGCCCCCCGGGATTTTTCGCGGCAGAAGAAGGCGCGGTCAGCGCGTCGGGACGGGCGTGTCGCCGCGGTAGTCGTAGAAGCCGCGGCCGGACTTGCGGCCGAGCCAGCCGGCCTCGACATACTTGGTCAGGAGCGGGCAGGGGCGATACTTGGTATCGGCCAGGCCGTCATGCAGGACGTTCATGATGGCGAGGCAGGTGTCGAGGCCGATGAAATCGGCCAGCTCGAGCGGCCCCATGGGATGGTTGGTGCCGAGCTTCATTGCCGTGTCGATCGAGATCACGCTGCCGACGCCCTCGTAGAGCGTGTAGACGGCCTCGTTGATCATCGGCATGAGGATGCGGTTGACGATGAAGGCGGGGAAGTCCTCGGCGCTGGCGGCGGTCTTGCCCAGGCTTTCGACCACCGCGAGCAGGGCGTCGTAGGTTTCCCTGTCGGTGGCGATGCCGCGGATCAGCTCGACCAGCTGCATGACCGGGACGGGATTCATGAAGTGGAATCCCATGAACTTTTCCGGCCGGTCGGTGCGGCTGGCGAGGCGGGTGATCGAGATCGACGAGGTGTTCGAGGTCAGGATCGTCTCGGGCTTGAGATGGGGCACGAGGTCCTCGAAGATGGCCGTCTTGACCGTCTCGCGTTCGGTCGCGGCCTCGATCACCAGGTCCGTGCCGCCGAGATCCGCGAGGGTCTGCGTCGTCGAGATCCGCGCGAGGGCGGCGTCCTTGTCGCTTTCGGTGATCTTCTCGCGCGTGACCTGGCGGGCGAGGTTCTTCTCGATCAGGTCGCGCGCCTTGTGCAGTGCGTCGGTGTTCACGTCGGTCAGCAGCACGTCGTAGCCCGAGAGGGCGAATACATGGGCGATCCCGTTCCCCATCTGGCCCGCGCCGATCACGCCCACCGTTGCGATCTGCATGCCGCTGTTCCTTCCTTGCCGAGTGTCCGCGCGACCTTATTCGGCGCCGCCGCAGCCGTGCAAGGCGAGAAATCGGGCTGGGCCGTTAGGGAAATGATTACGGGTTGCTGCGATCGTGCGCTTCGTGTGCGGCACGGCAAGGACTTGCGATGGACATGAGACCGGTAGCGGGCAGCGAGCTGGAATACTTCCCGTGCCGGTACGGGGCCTCGAAGCTCGTCTTCCGGGGGCCGCAGAAGAGGTTGCAGGGCGACTACGTCGTCGTGCTCGGAGGGACGGAGACATACGGGCGCTTCGTCGAGGACCCGTATCCGGAGCTTCTGGAGGAGGCGACCGGGTGCGAGATGGTGAACCTCGGCTATCCGAACGCGGGGATCGACGTGTTCCTGAGCGACGAGACGGTGATCGCGGCGGCAAAGGGCGCGCGGCTGGTGATCCTGCAGGTGCCGGGGGCGCTGAACCTGTCGAACCGGTTCTACACGGTGCATGCACGGCGCAACGACCGGTTCCTGCGAGCGACGCCGATGCTGCAGGCGGTGTTCCCAGAGGTCGACTTTACCGAGTTCAATTTCACCCGGCATCTCGTGGGCGCGCTCGCCGCGCGGGCGCCGGAGCGGTTCGCGCTGATCCGGGACGAGTTGAGAAAGGTCTGGGTGGCGCGGATGAACCTGCTGAGCGCGACGATCGACCGGAAGGTGCTGCTGGCCTGGATTGGCACGCGCAGGGCGGACGAGCCGGCCGAAGCGCTCGATGACGGAGGGCCGGCGTTCGTGACCCGCCGGATGATCGACCGGCTCAGGGGGCGGATCGTCGACATGGTCGAGGTGCCGTTCCGGCCGGTCGAACCGTCCGAGGACATGGTCTATGGCGAAGCGGAGCGGGGCGCGGCGCGGCTGCTGCCCGGCGCGGACACGCATCGGCGGCTGGCCGAAGCGCTCGCGCCGCAGGTCCTGGAGACCCTGCGGCGCGACGCGACTCAGAGCTTTTCGGTCAGCTCGGGAACGACGGTGAAGAGGTCACCGACGAGGCCGTAATCGGCGACCTGGAAGATCGGGGCTTCCTCGTCCTTGTTGATCGCGACGATGATCTTGGAATCCTTCATCCCCGCGAGGTGCTGGATCGCGCCCGAGATGCCGACCGCGATATACAGGTCGGGTGCCACGACCTTGCCGGTCTGGCCCACCTGCCAGTCGTTCGGGGCGTAGCCGGAATCGACCGCCGCGCGCGAGGCGCCCACCGCCGCGCCGAGCTTGTCGGCGAGCTTCTCGATCAGCTCGAAGTTCTCTTCCGAGCCGATGCCGCGGCCGCCCGAGACGACGATCCCGGCCGAGGTCAGCTCGGGGCGGTCGCTCTCGGCCAGCTTGTCCTCGACCCATTCCGACAGGCCCGGATCCTCGGCGGGGCTCAGGGTCTCGACCTCGGCGCTGCCGTCCTGGCCGGCGGCGTCGAAATTGGCCGTGCGGATCGACAGCACCTTCTTGGCGTCCTTCGACTTGACGGTCTGCACGGCGTTGCCGGCATAGACCGGGCGCTCGAAGGTGTCGGCGTCGACGATGCCCGACACGTCCGTCAGGATCATCACGTCGAGCAGCGCGGCGACGCGGGGCAGGATGTTCTTGGCGTCCGTCGTGGCCGGGGCCGCGATGTGGTCATAGTCGCCGGCGATGCTGACGACCAGCGCCGCCACCGGTTCGGCCAGGCGGTGCCCGTAGAGGTCGGCCTCGGCGCAGCGCACCTTGGCGACGCCGGTGATCGTGGCGGCCGTGTCGGCCGCCGTCCGGCAACTGGCGCCGCAGCACAGCACGTGGACCTCGCCCAGGTCCTTCACCGCGCTGACCGCCTTGGCGGTCGAGTCGACGGAGAGCGCCCCGTCATTCACTTCGGCAAGAAGCAGAACGGCCATCAGACGACCCCCTTTTCCTTGAGTTTCGACACCAGCTCGTCGACCGAACCGACCATCTCGCCGGCGGCCCGCTCGGGCGGCTCGGTCGTCTTGACGATATCGAGGCGCGGCGCGACGTCGACGCCGTAATCGGCGGGCGTCTTCTCGTCGAGCGGCTTCTTCTTCGCCTTCATGATGTTCGGCAGCGAGGCATAGCGCGGCTCGTTCAGGCGCAGGTCGGCCGAGACGATGGCCGGCATCTTGACCTTAATCGTCTGCAGGCCGCCGTCGACCTCGCGGCTGACCACGGCGTGATCGCCCTCGATGTCGATCTTGTTGGCGTACATCGCCTGGCTCCAGCCCAGCAGCGCCGAGAGCATCTGGCCGGTGGCGTTCATGTCGTTGTCGATCGCCTGCTTGCCGCAGAGCACGAGCCCCGGCTGCTCGTCGTCGATCACCGCCTTCAGGAGCTTGGCGACGGCCAGCGGCTCGATGTCCTGGTGCACGTCGTCGGCGGCGGTGATCAGGATCGCGCGGTCCGCGCCCATCGCCAGCGCCGTGCGCAGCGTCTCCTGCGACTGCTTCACGCCGATCGAAACCGCGACGACCTCGTCCGCGGCGCCCTTCTCCTTCAGGCGGATCGCCTCTTCCATCGCGATCTCGTCGAAGGGGTTCATCGACATCTTGACGTTGGCCAGGTCCACGCCCGACCCGTCCGCCTTCACACGCACCTTCACGTTGTAGTCGATCACCCGCTTCACGGGGACGAGTATCTTCATCGCGTCGTACCTCCTCGAAATGCAGTTGCGGCAGGTGTAGACCGCTCGACGGCGGGGAAACAGGGCAAAATCGACACGCCGTGGCCCGGGGACGCCGCGTTCTTGACGGGCGCGTCAGCCGTAATGCGAGAGGATCCGCATCGCCATGGCCACCAGCAGAAGTAACTGCGCGAGGAGCAGCGCGTCGATCGCCGGCGCCTGCCGCGCGGTCGAGACGTCCTCGTCTCCGGCCACGAGCCGGGCGCCGGACCGGTCGAGCCGCCGGAGCAGCCCCATCGCGACGAGCGTGGTGACCCCGAGCAGCGCGATCGAAGGCACGCCGCGGACCGCGAAGGAGGCAAACGCCCCCACGGCCGTCACGAGGGCCGCGATCCAGCGGGCTCGGACGAAGCCGGCCTCGTCCGGTCCCGCGATGTGCCAGGTTCGCCGCAAGAGCCGGGAACGCAGATGCATGGGGTCTCCGTCGGGCGGCTCAGCGGGTCTTTCCGGGCACCCAGAGGACGTCGCCGGCATCGGCATTGGCCAGCCGGGAGGCGACGAAGAACCAGTCGCTCAGGCGGTTGAGGTATTTCACCGCCAGCGGGTTCACCTCTTCCATGGTGGCCAACTCGACCGTCAGGCGCTCGGCCCGGCGGGCGACGGTGCGACACATGTGCAGGTTCGCGGCCAGCGGCGTGCCGCCCGGCAGGATGAACGAGCGCAGCGGCTCGAGCCCCTTGTTCATCGCGTCGATCTCGCCCTCCAGGCGGTCGACCTGGCTGTCGACGATGCGCAGCGGCGTGTACTCGGCCTCGGCGTCGCGGGCCATGTCGGGGCGGCAGAGATCGGCGCCCAGGTCGAAGAGGTCATTCTGGATGGCGGCCAGCCGCTCGTCCATCTCGCCCTCGGAATACAGTCGGGCCAGGCCGACGGTCGCGTTAGCCTCGTCCACGGTGCCGTAGGCGGTGACGCGGTGGCCGTGCTTGGCCACCCGCGCCCCGTTGCCGAGCGCGGTTTCGCCGTCGTCGCCGGTCTTGGTGTAGATCTTGTTCAGTACGACCATTTCAGCCCCCCATCCTGCGGAAGAAAACGAACACGAGAACCAGCACGATTGCCACCGCCTGCGCGTAGATTCGATAGCGCATGACCTTGTTGGCGTGCTTCTTGTTGAAATCGCCGCCCTTGGCGAACCCGCCGATGCCGAACAGGAGGATGCCCAGCACCAGTAGGGCCGCGATTACGACGAGAATGAAGAGCGGATCGCTGAACATGGCACCTCCGATACGTCAGACGCCGTCGCCACATAGCGCGGGCACCGCGCGAAGGCGATGGATTTCCGCCGCCCGGCCTGCGGCGATCAGGCGCCGCCGGCGATCCGGTCGCGCAGCGCGGTGGGCAGCAGGCGCCGGGCGATCTCCGCGCCCCAGGTGGGGACGGTGACGAAGTATCGCGCGCGGGGGCTGGGGCTGTCGAGGGCGCGGGTCAACTGACGGGTCACCGCCGAGGGCGGCAACTGGAACCGGTCAGCGCCGCCCTCGTCGTAGAGTCGTTTCAGCAATTGCGATTCGTACTGCGCGCGGCGGGCGGATCCTTGCCAGTCGATCCAGCGCTCGAACTGGCTCCGCGCGTTGCGGCGGAACGCGGTGTCGATGGGGCCGGGCTCGATCAGGACGACCCGGATGGGCGTGTCGGCCATTTCCAGCCGAAGCGTGTCGGTCAGCCCCTCGAGTGCGAACTTGGTGGCGTTGTAGGCCCCGCGCCACGGCGCGGACATCAGCCCCAGCACGGACGAGCAGTTGACGATGCGCCCGTGTCCCTGGCGCCGCATCACCGGGATCACGCGGTTCGTCAGGTCGTGCCAGCCGAACAGGTTGGCCTCGAAGATCGCGCGAAGCGCGTCGGTGGGCAGATCCTCGACCGCGCCGGGCACGGCGTAGGCGCCGTTGTTGAACAGGGCGTCCAGCGTGCCGCCGGTCGCGGCGAGCACCTCGTCGAGGGCGGCGGCGATGCTGGCGGGATCCTCGTAGTCGAGCCGGAGGCTGTCGAAGCCATCGGCACGAAGGGCGGCGCAATCCGCCTCGGCCCGGCAGGCTGCAAAGACGCGCCAGCCCTGCGCGCGCAGGGAGTGGGCCGCGTCGCGCCCGATGCCGCTGGAGCAGCCGGTGATGAGGATGCTGCGTGCGCTCATACGAAATCGCCCCGCCAGTTGGTGTCCGGGCGGGGCAATAAAGCCTGCGGGCCGAAAAGGCGAGGGATGTCAGCCGCGCTGCGGCTCGAGGAACTGGCCGTAGATGTAGGCGGTGGTGCTTTCGGTGCGGATCCGGAACCAGCCGTCCGTCGTCTCTTCCAGCACTTCGGCCTTCTCGCCGCGGCTCACCTGGCCGACCACCTCGTTCGCGGTGGACGGGCCCGAACGCAGGTTCACGACAGAGCCGGTAACGACCCACATCTCGCGTGCCTGGCGGTCCGAGGCGACCGCGGCCTCGGTGGCCGGGGCCGACGCCTTGATGAGCTTGGGCTCGGCGTTGGGTTCGGGGTCGGCCTGGGTGGCCTTGATGGCGGCTTCGATCGCCTTGGCCTCGGCGTCGAGCGGCAGTCGCTTCGGTTCGGCCGCCTGCGCGGCCATCAGGCCGCCGCTGTTCATGTCGCTTTGAATGCGGGCCACTTCGCCCGCGGGCTGGTCGCTGCCTTGCGGGCCTTCCGGCTCGCGTCCGGCGATCACCATCGTCAGGCCAATGGCCGTGACCAGAAGGGTCGTCAGTCGGATCATAGGTGGCTCTCCGCTCATCGCGCTGTCGTGACAATGTTACCACCTTGACGCGGTTCTCGGCGGAAAAGTTCCGACATTTCCCCCGTAGCTTGTCGCTTTACCGGATCGCGCGGCGCGTCTATTCGGGACGGATGAGCGATCCGACAGACGACGACCAGACCCCGCCCGTTACCGACTTCAGCGAGCCGCTGCGCCGTGCAATCGGCGCGCGGTATCTCCAGTATGCGCTGTCGACGATCATGGACCGCGCGCTGCCCGATGCGCGGGACGGTCTCAAGCCGGTGCACCGGCGCATCCTGTTCGCCATGCGCGAGCTGCGCCTGAGTTCGACGGGCGGCTTCCGGAAGTCGGCGAAGATTTCGGGCGACGTGATGGGCAACTATCACCCGCACGGGGATTCTGCGATCTACGACGCGATGGCGCGGCTCGCGCAGGATTTCAACGTCCGCTATCCACTCGTCGACGGGCAGGGCAACTTCGGCAACATCGACGGTGATAACCCCGCCGCCTCACGCTATACCGAAGCGCGGATGACCGCGGCGGCCGAGGCGCTGCTGGCCGGTCTGGACGAGGACGCGGTGGATTTCCGCCCGAACTACGACGGGACCCTGACCGAGCCCGAGGTCCTGCCGGCGTCCTTCCCAAACCTGCTGGCGAACGGCGCCAGCGGGATTGCCGTCGGGATGGCGACGAACATCCCGCCGCACAACCTGGTCGAGGTCGTGGATGCCTGCCTGCACCTGATCAAGACGCCCGAGGCCCGCGACGACACGCTGCTGAACTACGTGCAGGGGCCGGACTTCCCCACCGGCGGCATCATCGTCGAGCCGAAGGAGAGCATGGCCGAGGCCTATCGCACCGGGCGTGGCGCCTTCCGCGTGCGTGCGAAGTGGGAAAAGGAAGAGCTGAACCGCGGCCAGTGGCAGGTCGTCGTCACCGAGATTCCCTATCAGGTGCAGAAGTCGCGCCTGATCGAGAAGCTGGCCGAGCTGATCCAGAGCAAGAAGGTGCCGATCCTCGCCGACATCCGCGACGAAAGCACCGACGACATCCGCCTGATCCTCGAGCCGCGCTCGCGCAACGTCGACCCCGAGGTGCTGATGGGGACGCTGTTCAAGCAGTCGGACCTCGAGGTCCGGTTCTCGATGAACATGAACGTGCTGATCGACGGGCGGACGCCGAAGGTCTGTTCGCTCAAAGAGGTGCTGCGCGCCTTCCTCGATCACCGGCGCAACGTGCTGCTGCGGCGCTCGGCGCACCGGCTGGGCAAGATCGACCACCGGCTCGAGGTGCTGGAAGGCTTCATCCTCGCGTTCCTGAACCTCGACCGGGTGATCGACATCATCCGTTACGACGACGCACCCAAGATGGCGCTGATGGTCGAGGACTGGTCCGAGGCGCACCAGTCCGGCATCACTCGGGCGACCTCCGAGTCCGACTACCGCTCGCCGCTGGCGGGCGTCGACACCGACACGCTCACCGCCACCCCCGAAGAGGGGATGGGCGAGGACGCCCCCAAGCGCTACCGCGAGGACTCGCTGAGCGACGTCCAGGTCGAGGCGATTCTCAACATGCGCCTGCGCTCGTTGCGGCGGCTCGAAGAGATCGAGCTGATCAACGAACGCGACAAGCTGCTGAAAGAGCGTGTCGAACTCGTCGACCTGATGGAGGACGAGTCCCTGCAATGGAACCGCATCGCGGAAGAGCTGAAGGCCACCAGAAAGCAGTTCGGCGCCGACTATGCCCGCGGCGCGCGCCTGACCCGCTTTGCCGAGGCGGGCGAGGTCGCGGAGGTGCCGCTGGAGGCGATGATCGACCGCGAGCCGATCACGGTCGTCTGTTCGCAGATGGGCTGGATTCGGGCACTGAAGGGGCACCAGCCGCTGAACAGCGAGCTGAAGTTCAAGGACGGTGACGGCCCGCGCTTCATCTTCCATGCCGAGACGACGGACCGCCTGCTTCTGTTCGGCAGCAACGGCCGGTTCTACACGCTCAGCGCCGCCAACCTGCCCGGCGGTCGCGGCATGGGCGAACCGTTGCGCCTGATGGTCGACCTGCCGAACGAGGCCGACATCGTCGCGCTGTCGATCCACGATCCGTCGCGCAAGCTTCTCGTGGCCTCCGACGCCGGCAACGGTTTCCTCGTGCAGGAATCCGAGGTGGCGGCCCAGACCCGGGCCGGCAAACAGGTGCTGAACGTCCGCACCCCGTCGAAGGCGCTGGTCTGCCGGACGGTGACCGGCGATCACGTCGCGGTGGTGGGCGAAAACCGCAAGGTGCTGGTGTTCCCCATCGAGGAGCTGCCCGAGATGACGCGCGGCAAGGGCGTGCGGCTGCAGAAGTACAAGGACGGCGGGATGTCCGACGTCACGACCTTCAACCTCGCCGACGGGCTGTCGTGGAAGGATCCGGCGGGCCGGACCAGGACCGAAAGCGACCTGACGGACTGGATCGGCAAGCGTGCCAGCGCGGGCCGGATGGCGCCGCGCGGTTTCCCGCGGGACAACACATTTACCTGAGGCGTCGGGGGCACGGGTGCCGATGTTCTCCGGCCCGGCCGTTGAACGGGCAGGGCGCTTCGGCTAGGCGACGACGAACCGTTCTTCAGGGGAGGTTTCATGACGCCCATCCGTCGCCTTGTCGCCATCGGGGCCGTTGCCGCGATTTCTGCCTGTGCCGGGCCGGGCCAGAACGGCGAGACACCCGAACTGGGCGACTTCCGTCTCGGGCACAACGTGGTCCTGGCGCAGGAACCGACGAAGGGCCCGTTCTCTCGCGAGGCCACCCGTGAAGAGCTGACCACGGCGCTTGCCGACGCGATCGAGGAGCGTCTGCTGCCTTATGACGGCGACGGGCTGTATCACCTGGGCATCTCGATCGGCGGTTACGTGCTGGCTCAGCCGGGCGTACCCGTCGTCTACACGCCTAAATCCGTGATGATCTTCGACGTGACGCTCTACGACAACGACACGGGCGAGAAGCTGAACGACGAGCCGTTCCGCGTCACCGCCTTCGAGGGGCTGCAGAACACGGTGCCGTTGCTGGGCTCGGGCATCACCCGGACAAAGGAAGAGCAGCTCGAGAACCTGACGACCGAGGGGGCGCGGATGCTCGAGGAATGGCTCGAGGAGAACGAGGAGTGGTTCGAGCCCGATACCGACCAGGCGCGGGTGCCCTTCGACCGGGAGGAGCAGGAGGCCAAGCTGCGCGAGACGACCGACGCGGCGGGCAATGCTCCGGGCCCGGATGGGGCTGCCGGAACGGCCGAGAACTGACGCTTGATCTCGGCCGGGGCGGCCGATAAAGAGCGCCCGATAGTGCAAACGGGGCCGCCGGTGGCCCCCTGACGAGAACAAAGGCTACCAGGGCGATGGCAAAGGCAAAGTACGAACGCACGAAACCGCACGTGAACATCGGCACGATCGGTCACGTTGACCACGGCAAGACGACGCTGACGGCTGCGATCACGAAGTACTTCGGTGACTTCCGTGCGTACGACCAGATCGACGGTGCGCCGGAAGAGAAGGCGCGCGGGATCACGATCTCGACCGCGCACGTGGAGTACGAGACGGAGAACCGTCACTATGCCCACGTCGATTGCCCGGGCCACGCGGACTACGTGAAGAACATGATCACGGGCGCGGCGCAGATGGACGGCGCGATCCTGGTTGTGAACGCGGCCGACGGCCCGATGCCGCAGACGCGTGAGCACATCCTGCTGGGCCGCCAGGTCGGCATCCCGGCGATCGTGGTGTTCCTGAACAAGGTCGACCAGGTGGACGACCCCGAGCTTCTGGAGCTGGTCGAGATGGAAGTGCGCGAGCTTCTGTCGGACTACGACTTCCCGGGCGACGACATCCCGATCGTCTCGGGCTCGGCGCTGGCCGCGATGGAAGGCAACAACCCCGAGATCGGCGAAGAGAAGATCCGCGAGCTGATGGCCGCGGTCGACGACTACGTTCCGACCCCGGAGCGTGCGGTGGACCAGCCGTTCCTGATGCCGATCGAGGACGTGTTCTCGATTTCGGGCCGCGGCACCGTCGTGACCGGCCGTGTCGAGCGTGGCGTGATCAACGTCGGCGACGAGATCGAGATCGTCGGCATCCGCGACACGCGCAAGACGACCTGCACGGGCGTCGAGATGTTCCGCAAGCTGCTGGACCGCGGCGAGGCGGGCGACAACATCGGCGCGCTGCTGCGCGGCATCGACCGTGAGGGCGTCGAGCGTGGCCAGGTCCTGGCGAAGCCGGGCTCGGTCAAGCCGCACACCAAGTTCGAGGCCGAGGCCTACATCCTGACGAAGGAAGAGGGCGGCCGCCACACGCCGTTCTTCGCGAACTACCGCCCGCAGTTCTACTTCCGCACGACGGACGTGACGGGCACGGTTCAGCTGGCCGAGGGCACCGAGATGGTGATGCCGGGCGACAACGTCGGCTTCACGGTCGAGCTGATCGCGCCGATCGCCATGGAAGACGGCCTGCGCTTCGCCATCCGTGAAGGCGGCCGCACCGTCGGCGCCGGCGTCGTCTCGAAGATCATCGA
>NZ_FOGU01000023.1 GCF_900111315.1 Tranquillimonas rosea | reverse complement strand
TGGGCGACCGCGTCTGGGGCTGGCCGGGGCACGTCATCGACATCATCGCGGTGTTCGCCACGCTCTTCGGCCTGACGACCTCGCTCGGGCTCGGCGCGCAGCAGGCGACATCGGGTCTGCACTACGTGTTCAACGTTCCGGATTCGCTCAACACGCAGATCCTCGTCATCGCCGGGGTGACGTCCATCGCGCTCATCTCGGTGATCCGCGGCATCGACGGGGGCGTGAAGGTGCTCTCGAACGTCAACATGGCCTTTGCCTTCCTGTTGCTGCTCTTCGTGTTCCTCGCCGGTCCCACGCTGCAGATCCTCAAGGACACCTGGAACGGCTTCTCGACCTACGTCATGGATATCGTGCCGTTGTCGAACCCGATCGGCCGCGAGGACGACAGCTTCCGCGAAAGCTGGACCTCGTTCTACTGGGCCTGGTGGATTTCCTGGTCGCCGTTCGTCGGCATGTTCATCGCGCGGGTCAGCCGCGGGCGGTCCGTGCGTGAGTTCATCACCTGCGTGATGCTCATCCCGACCCTCGTCGGTGTCTTCTGGATGGCCACCTTCGGCGGCACCGCGATCAGCCAGGTCGCGAACCTGGGCACCGAGAGCGGCGTCTACCAGAACGTGATCGAGAACTATAACGACTCGCTGGCGATGTTCGCGATGTTCGGGGACATGCCGCTGACGATGATCACGTCGACGCTGGGCATCATCCTGGTGCTGGTGTTCTTCATCACCTCGTCGGACTCGGGCAGCCTCGTGATCGACACGATCACCGCGGGCGGCAAGACCGAGGCGCCGACGGCGCAGCGCGTGTTCTGGGCGACGATCGAGGGTATCGTGGCCATCGTGCTGCTGATCGGCGGGGGCCTGACGGCGCTTCAGGCGATGGTGAATGCCACGGGCATCATCTTCACCGTGGTCCTGCTGTTCCTGTGCTGGGCGATCCTCCAGGGGCTCCGGACCGAGCCGCGATAAGCCGGTGCCGGCCATCGTCGCCTCGGCCCGGGGATCGACGGTGGCCGGCGGCGCATGGCCCCGCTGCCACGCGCGGGCAGGGGGCCACGCCACCGACGCGCCGCGACGCGCGCTCTAGGCCGTAGGGCCTCCGGCCAGGCTCCTGGCGTAATCGCGCAGCTCGTTCTTCCGGATCTTGCCCGTCGACGTCTTCGGCAACTCGCGAAACACGACCTTCCTGGGGCGCTGGAACCCGGCGAGGTGCTGCCGCGCATGGTCGAGCAGGTTGTCCTCGGTCGCGTCGCGGCCGGCCGCCAGTTCGACGAAGGCGCAGGGGACCTCGCCCCACGTGTCGTCGGGCATCGCCACCACGGCCACCAGACCGACCGCCTCATGGGTGTAGAGTGCGTTCTCCACCACGATGGACGAGATGTTCTCGCCGCCCGAGATGATGATGTCCTTGGCCCGGTCGCGGATCTCGATGTATCCGTCGGCGTGCTGCACGGCCAGGTCACCGGACCAGAACCAGCCGTCCTTGAAGGCGTTCGCCGTCTCTTCGGGCTGCTTCAGGTAGCCCTTCATCACGATGTTGCCGCGCAGGACGATCTCGCCCTGGGTCTCGCCGTCCCACGGCACCGGCCGCCCCGTCTCGGGGTCCAGGACCAGCACGTCCTCCTGCAATTCGTAGGCCACGCCCTGCCGCGCCTTGAGCCGCGCGCGTTCCTTCAGCGGCAGGTCCCGCCACGCGGGTTTCTCGGCGCAGACCACCGCCGGCCCGTAGACCTCGGTCAGCCCATAGACATGGGTGACGGAGATCCCCATCTCCTCCAGTCCCGCGATGACGCCGGCCGGGGGCGGCGCCGCCGCTGTCATCATGTGGACCCGCTGCGGGAAATCGCGCCGGTCCTCGGGCGTCGCGCCCGAGACCATCGACATGATGATCGGTGCGCCGCACAGGTGGGTGACGCCGTGCTCGGCGAAGGCGTCGTAGATCTTGTCGGCCCTCGGCGCGCGCAGAAAGACGTGGCACCCCGCAAGCAGCGTGATCGTCCAGGGAAAGCACCAGCCGTTGCAGTGAAACAGCGGCAGCGTCCACAGGTAGACCGGGTGGTGCGGCATCTCCCAGGTGATGACGTTGTTGACCGCGTTGGTCCAGGCGCCGCGATGGGAATAGACCACGCCCTTCGGCCGACCCGTGGTGCCCGAGGTATAGTTCAGCGCAAGCGCGTCCCATTCGTCGTCCGGCAGCGTGTAGGCGAAATCGGGATCTCCCTCGGCCAGCAGGTCGTCATAGCTCAGCGCGCCGATCCGCTCGCCCCCCGGCCCCTCGGGGTCCGCGATGTCCACGATCAGCAGGTCGCGCCCGGCCTCGCGCACCGCCTCGGCGGCCATCGCGGAATACTCGGTATCGACCAGCAGCACCTTCGCCTCGCCGTGGTCGAGGATGTAGGCGATGGTGCCCCCGTCGAGGCGCACGTTGTTGGCGTTCAGCACCGCGCCAATCATGGGAACGGCCAGCGCACATTCCAGCGCCTCGGGAATGTTGGGCGCGATCAGCGCCACGGTGTCGCCCCTGCCGATACCACGGCCGGCCAGCGCCGAGGCCAGCCGCTTGCAGCGCTCGGCGACCTCGCCCCAGTTGCGCCTGATGGCGCCGTGGATCTGCGCGGGCAATTCGGGATGCACGCGCTCGGCCCGCTTCAGGATCGAGACCGGCGACAGCGCCGTGTGGTTCGCGTCGCACCGGGCAAGCTCGGGACCGTCGTAGATCATGTGCCCGACCACTCGGGCATGGGCTCCTTGCGGGTGAAGGCGCCGATCCCGGCCTCGGTGTCGCGGGCCATCATGTTGTCGGCCATCACGCGGCCGGTATGTGCATAGGCCTCTTCCAGCGACATCTCGGCCTGTTCGTAGAAGGCGCGCTTGCCGGCCCGGATGGCGACGGGCGACTTCGCGGCGATGGCGCCGGCCATCTCGGCGGATGCGGTCTCCAGCGCGTCACGCGGGACGACCCGGTTCACCAGCCCCATCTCGGCCACGCGCGCGGCGGGCAGGAACTCTCCCAGCAGAAGCATCTCCATGGCCTGCTTGCGCGGCACGTTCCGCGACAGCGCCACCATCGGGGTCGAGCAGAACAGGCCGATGTTCACGCCCGAGGTCGCGAACCGTGCATCCTCCGATGCGACGGCCAGGTCGCACGACGCGACCAGCTGGCACCCGGCGGCGGTGGCGATGCCGCTGACCTCGGCGATCACCGGCTGCGGCAACCGTACGACCCGCAGCATCATCGCCGAGCACGTCGCGAACAGATCCCGGAAATAGGCGTGGCCGCCGTCGGGATCGGACCGGCGCTCGGTCATTTCCCTCAGGTTGTGGCCCGCGCAGAAATGCTCTCCGCTGCCGCGCAGGATGACGGCCCGGACGGAGGTGTCCTCCGCGATCTCGTCCAGCGTGCGCGAGAGCGCCCCCATCATCGCCTCGGACAGGGCGTTGATCGACTTCGGGGCGTTCAGCGTGAGCGTCGCCACGCCGTCCCCGTCGGTCCGTGTGACGAGGTCGCGGTCGGGGGCTGTCGCCGTGTTCATCTCAGTTTTCCTCCCTCTCTGGTCCGGCCGTCCGGCGATCGGACGCCGGGCCACGTCATATCGCGAGATCGAGTCGGGGCTTCCAGAACGGCCGGAAGAGCTCGATCTTGGGGCAGCGATCCATCACGACCTGCAGTCCCGCCTCTTCTGCCAGCCGCGCGGCGCGGTCGTCGTAGACGTCGATCTGCGCCCACAGCACCTTGGCCCCGATCGCGATGGCCTGTTCGGTGATCCCGTACAGCTCTTCCTTGGGACGAAAGACCTCGACCATGTCCACCGGCCGGTCGATGTCCTGCAGCGAGCGGTAGACGGGGATGCCGCGGATCTCGGTCAGCGCCGGGTTCGGATTGACCGGGATCATGTCGTAGCCGGTCTCGTGCAGGACGCGGAGGACGCCGTAGCTGAACTTGGTCCTGTCGGCGCTGGCCCCCACCATGGCGATGCTCCTTACCGAGCGCAGGATGTCGGACAGATACTCCTGCGAATAATCGTAGCGGGGCGTGATGGCCGTGTCAGGCATCTATGGCTCCTTGGTCGTTGCGATGTCCGCCTTCAGTTCGTGCGGTTCGAGAGGGTCGAGGAACGGGTTGCGGTAGAGCTTGTCGTGGCTCTCGACGCCGATCTCCAGCGTGCAGTCGGTCAGCGGCCGCGCGACGCACAATAGCACGTAGCCCTGCGAAAGCTGCCGGTTGTTCAGGGCGACCTGGCGGCGCTGGTCCACCTCGCCGTGCTTCAGCTTGGCCGCGCAGGTGATGCAGCCGCCGTACTTGCAGCCATAGGGCAGGTCGATTCCCTGCTCGCGCAGCGTGTCCAGCAGGGGACGCCGCGCCTCGACCGTGCAGGTCGCGCCGCCGCGGTTCGCGAGCGTTATGGTGCGCGTCCCGGTCACAGCCAGATGTCGCTCGTGCAGTCGCCGCCGGGATAGCGGGCTTCGTGGCAGCGGCTGGGGCCGTTCGGCTCCTTGCCGAAATCCACGATGAAGTCCTCGTTGATCGTCATACCGCCGTTCTCGACATCGCAGTCGATCAGGACCATCACGCCGCCCTGGGTGCGGATCTCGGGGTAGAACTGGTTGTCCCAGGTCGAGAACAGCGAGGTCGTGACGTATAGCCGCCTGCCGTCGAGCGACAGTTGGAACATCTGCGGCCCGCCCGCGACCCTCACGCCGTTCACCTCGGGCGCCTTGCCCAGCAGCCCGCCCATGTAGACCTGCCCGGTGAGCTTCGGGTTGTGCGGGTCGGTGATGTCGTACTGGCGCATGTCGCCGTGCAGCCAGTTGTTGAGATAGAGATACCTGTCGTCCATCGACACGAGGATCGCGGACATCACCCCCGGCACCGGGATCGGCCATTCGGGGTGCGGCTCGTTCTCGACGTCGATGATCTTCTCCCACTCCCACGTGCCGGAAGCCGACTTCCAGAAGTGGATCACGTTGCTGCTCAGCGCGGCGCCGCAGAAGCCGTGGGTGCTGTCGGGGTCGTGCAGGAACTTCACCTCCAGCGGGATCAGCCCGTCCTCGCCGAGATACATCTCCTCGACCGGTTCGCGCTTCTTGAAGTCCCAGACATGCAGCCGGCGCCCGTATTTCAGGTGGCCGACCTCCTCCAGGTCGAAGCCGGGCATGAACGTGTTGGGCGCCGCCCATTCCGAGCTGATCATCACGTTGTGGCGCGGCTGGTACCAGAAATCGTAGCCGAACGGGATGTCGCCCATCGATGCCTCCCAGCGGCCGACGATCTCGAAATCCTTGTTCAGGTGCAGATAGCCGCCCGGCGCCTCGCCCCTGGCGTCGCCGAGGAACGAGATGATGATCTCGGAGCCCAGGCAATGCACCGTGTGCGGGCCCGACAGGTCGGTCTTGGCCTTGATCTTGGCCCCGTCGATGACCTTGTGCAGGCGCGGCGCCCGCGGGTCGGTGGCGGTGTCGACGATGTGGATGTTGTTCGACCGCACGCCCGGCACCAGCAGGTACTTGCGCGACATCGACCCGTCGTCGTGGCAGGACGAGCAGGCGTTCCAGCCCATGTGATGCAGCTCGTCCCCGATGCCCGGCATCTCGAGGCGATGGATCACCCGGGAATAGGTCGGACTGTCCGGATCGACATCCACCGTCGCAAGGTAATCAGGCTTCTGGATGCCCGTCCCGGTGTAGATCGCGATGGTATAGAGCAGCTTTTCCCGCGGCGCCCTGATCGCCTCGGCGGGGCTTGCGTAGCCCGGCCCGCAACATCCTCCGTCCATCACGCGCGCTCCTCCCTTGAGTCCTCCACCTTTCCCGCATATCGAAAATGAATGTCTCACGATACGAGAAAAGCATGTATCTCGAACGCCTGGCCCTGATCCTCGAAACGGTCGGACAGAAGGAAGAGGCCACCGTCGCCGAGATCTGCCACCACACCGAGCTGCCCAAGCCCTCGGCCTATCGGCTGGTGCAGGAGCTGGTCGGCGCCGGGCTTCTCGAACCGGTGGCGCGGGGCCGCTTCGCGCTTGGCAGCCGGTTGAAGCGCATCGTGCGGAGCGATCACTCCGACGCGGCCCTCATCGAGGTCGTCTCGCCCACCCTGCGGCAGGCGGCGGCCGCCCACGGCGCGGCGTTCTTCCTGTCGCGGCAGCGGGGACGGGCGGTCGAGATCATTCACGTGGAAACGCCCGATACCGGGGTCTCCTTCCTGCATCCGGGCCTGGGCAAGCGCCCGCTTCATGCATGCTCGTGCTCCAAGGCCGTGGCCGCCTTCTCTCCGGACCTGCTGGCGTCGAAGACGCTCGCCGGACAGCTGCGGGCCTATACCGAGTTCACGCTCACGCGGGTCGAGGATCTGAAGGCCGAGCTCGACGTCATCCGGCAGCGGGGCTACGCGGAATGTCTCGAAGAGATCGAGCGCGGCATGTGCTCGGTCGCCGCGCCCCTCAGCGACACCGGCCCCGGTGCGACGATGTCGATCGGGGCGACGGGATCGACGCGGGTCTTCACGCCGGATGTCCGCGCACGCCTCGGGACGGCGCTCTCCTCCATGGCGCAAGAGCTGTCGCACCACCTTTCCGGGGCCGTCGGCAACGGGGCGCCCGCCATGGCGGCGGCGCCCGAAGCAGGCGCGTGAGCGCGGGTTTTCAGGCATACTCCCTGCGCAGGTCAGCCTGGCCGCGAAGCGTGAGGCCACCCCGGTCTCCTGCCGGTTGCATGTCCTGCTGCGTCGGTATTGGGCAACATGTTCCCGGCCGCACGCATACGGTCAGGGTGGGAGGACTCGCATCCTGACCCTGTGACGCGAGGCGTCCCGGGACCGGGCGCGCGGGCGTCCGCCCGGCATGCGGTACATCTTCGCACGGTCCGGGGACGACAGTCGGCTTGATCGGAGGAGCCCGTCGATGATGGAGAACTTTGGCTTCGGAACGCAGATCCGGAAATCACCCTATTTCGACGCCACGGTCCGCTGGGGCGCGGCGGGGTTCTCGGTATACAACCACATGTATATCCCGCGGGACTTCGGCGACCCCGAACAGAATTTCTGGAATCTCGTGAACACGGCGATCCTGTGCGACGTCGCCGTCGAGCGCCAGGTCGAGATCACCGGCCCCGACGCGGCCCGCTTCACCCAGCTTCTCACCCCCCGCGACCTGTCGAAGATGGCCGTCGGTCAGTGCAAGTACGTCCTCATAACCAACGCCAACGGCGGCATCCTGAACGATCCGATCGCGCTGCGGCTGGGAGAGAACCATTTCTGGCTCTCTCTCGCCGACAGCGACATCCTTCTCTGGGCGCAGGGCCTCGCGGTGTTTTCCGGGATGGACGTCCAGATCCGCGAACCCGACGTCTCGCCCCTGCAGCTGCAGGGCCCGAACTCCGGCCGGATCATGCAGGAGCTCTTCGGCGACGACATCCTCGACCTCAAGTATTTCTGGCTGCGCGAGGTCGAGCTCGACGGCATCCCGCTGGTCGTGTCGCGCACCGGATGGTCCAGCGAGCTGGGGTATGAGCTATATCTCCGCGACGGCACCCGCGGCGACGAGCTGTGGGAGCGGATCATGGCGGCGGGGGCGCCACACGGTCTCCAGCCCGGTCACACCTCGACGATCCGCCGGATCGAGGCCGGCATGCTGTCCTACCACGCCGACATGGACCCCGAGACCAACCCCTACGAGCTGGGGCTGGGCCGGCTGGTCAATGTCGAGGCCGACATCGACTTCATCGGCAAGCAGGCCCTGGCTCGGATCAAGGAAGAGGGCATCACGCGAAAGCAGGTCGGCCTCGTCATCGAGAGCGAGCGGCTCACCGGGCCGAACACGGTGTTCTGGGCCGTCATCAAGGATGGCGAGACCATCGGCAAGGTGACATCGGCCGTCTACTCGCCACGGCTGGGGCAGAATATCGCCCTGGCCCTGATCTCGGCCGAGCACGCGATCCTCGAGGACGAGGTCACCGTGATGATGCGCGAGCGCCCGGTCCCCGCCCGGATCGTGGACCGTCCGTTCTACGACCCCAAGAAGTCCATCGCCCAGGCCAAGGTCGCCTGACGCTCCGGCGGCGTCCGGTGGGCTCACCCGAAATGATGCACCACCGGGCGTCCGGCGGAGCGGGTGATCGTGACCGGCGTCTCGAACACGCGCTCGATGGTCTCGGCGGTCAGCTGGGTCTCGGGCGGGCCCTGGCCCGCGATCCGGCCGTCCTTCATCGCGACGATGTGGTCGGCATGGGCGGCGGCATAGTTCACTTCGTGCAGCACCACCAGGACCGTCCGGCCGTGCCGCGCCGCGAGATCCCGCAGGAACTCCATCAGGCCGCGGGCATGGGCCATGTCGAGATTGTTGAGCGGCTCGTCCAGCAGCAGGTAATCGGTCTCCTGCGCCACGCTCATGGCGATCAGCGCGCGCTGGCGCTGGCCCCCCGACAGGGTGTCGAGGAACCGGTGGGCCAGCGGCCCGAGGTTGAGCGCACCGATCGCGGCCTCAATCTTTTCGCGGTCGGCACGGCCGGGCCGTCCGCGGCTATGGGGATAACGGCCGAAGCCCACCAGCTGCCGCACCGTCAGGCGGGTGGCGATGGTGGTGTCCTGCCGCTGGATCGCGAGGTGCCGCGCCAGCTTGCCGGTCGGCGTCGTGCCCACGTCCAGCCCGTCGACCCGGATGCGCCCGGTCTGCAACGTCTCCAGCCGCGCCACCAGCGACAGGAGCGTCGACTTCCCAGCGCCGTTGGGCCCGATCAGCGCGGTCAGGCAACCCTTGGGAATGGTGGCCGAGATATCGCGCAGGATCGGCGTCTTGCCGATGGAATGGCTCACAGACTCGATCTCGATCATCGGGCGGATCCCTTCAGCACGAGGAACAGGAAGGCGAGGCCGCCGGCGAACTCGACGACGACGCTCAGGGTGGTGGCCAGGTCGAACACGTGGTCCAGCACCAGCTGCCCGGCCACCAGCACCAGCCCCGCCATCAGCGCGGCGGCCGGCAGCAGGCGGGCGTGGCGGTGGTCGGCCAGCACGCCGTGGGCCAGCGCGGCGACGAGCAGGCCGAAGAAGGTGACGGGCCCCACCAGCGCGGTCGACACCGACACCAGCGCGGCGACCAGCGCGAGGGCGGCGATGACAGTGCGGCGATACGCCAGGCCCAGGCCGATCGCCGCCTCGCGTCCCAGCGCCAGCACGTCCAGCGCGTGCCGCATCCGCCAGAGCGCGGCGCAGATCACTGCGCAGAGCACCGCCGAAAGACCCAGCAGATCGGTCTCGACGGACGAGAACCGCGCGAAGGCGGCGCTCTGCACCACGGCGAAATCCGACGGGTCGATCATCCGCTGCATCAGGCCGGTCAGGCTGCGGAACAGCACGCCGAAGATGATCCCGGTCAGGACCATGCGGTGCAGGTCCGCGCGCCCCCGCCCCAGCAGCAGCCCGAACAGCAGCGTCGCCGCCCCCATCAGCAGGCCCGCCTCGGCCAGGAACCGCAGGTGCGGGCCGATCGCGGCGAACCCGGCCCCGCCCAGCAGGAACACCAAAAGCGTCTGGAACAGCAGGAACAGCGCGTCGATCCCCATCACCGACGGCGTCAGGATGCGGTTGCCGCTCACCGTCTGGAACGTCACCGTCGCAACCGCGATGGCGGTCCCCACCACCAGCAGCGCGCCCAGCTTGGCCCCCCGGAACCGCAGCACGAACGCCCAGTCCCCCTGCGCCCCGACCGTCAGGAACAGGACACAGGCCAGGCCCAGGGCGGCGGCCAGCAGGATCAGCCGGCCATCACGCACGGGCCGGCCGGGCATAGAGCAGCCACAGGAACACCACCGCGCCCACGAGGCCGAAGATCGTGCTGACCGGCACCTCGTAGGGATGGTTCACCAGCCGCCCTATCAGGTCGCACAGCGTCACCAGAACCGCGCCCGTCAGCGCCACCCAGGGCAGGCTCGCCCGCAGGTCGTCGCCGCGCAGCCGGCTGACGATGTTGGGCACCACCAGCCCGACGAAGGGGATCATGCCGACGGTCACGACCGTGACCGCGGTGACGACCGACACCACCAAAAGTCCCGCAATGGCGACACGGACATAGTTCAGCCCCAGGCTCACGCTTGCGTCGCGCCCCAGCCCGATGATCGTGAACCGGTCGGCCACGGCATAGGCGGCCACGGCCAGCACGCCGGCCAGCCACAACAGCTCGTAGCGGCCGCGCAGGACGCCCGAGAAATCGCCGCTGGTCCAGACCTCGACATATTGCAGCAGGTCGAAACGATAGCCGAGAAACGTCACCACCGCCCCGATGATGCCGCCATAGATCAGCCCCACCAGCGGCACCAGCAGCGGCTGGCTGGGGGGCAGGTTGCGGATCAGCAGCAGGAACCCCGCGCTGCCCGCGATGGCGGCCAGGCTCGCCACGATCATCTGCGCCCAGATCGGCGCGGCGGGCCACGCGAACGCGACGAGGAGGATGCCCAGGGCGGCGCTCTGGCCGGTGCCGGCGGTTGTCGGCTCGATGAACCGGTTGCGGGCCAGCATCTGCATCACCATCCCAGCAACGCCCATCGTCGCCCCGGTCAGCACGAGGGCGAGGGTGCGGGGGATGCGGCTGACGGCCATCACGGCCAGCGCCTCGGGGTCCGACAGCGCGGCGGCGGGGCCGAATTCGATCACACCGGTCAGCAGGCTGGCGGCGATCAGCAGCGCGCAGCCCGCCACGCACAGCGCGATATGGACCCGCCGCCGCGTCACCGGTTCAGCTGTCCGAGCCCGCGCCGCCGAAGGCGGAGATCATCGTGTCCAGCGTGCGCGCCATCGACTGCGCGCCACCGCCGGCCAGATAGGTGTCCGCCGGGTCGAGATAGATCACCTGTTCCGCCTCCCAGGCGGTCGTACCGGCCACCAGCGGGTTGTCCAGCGTCGCCTCGGCCCGCGCGCCCTCGGCGCCGATGGCCGCGGCGCGGTCGATCACGATCAGCCAGTCGGGGTCGGCGTTCGCGATGAACTCGAAGCTCACCGGCTGGCCGTGGCGCCCCGCGCTGTCGGTGTCCGCGGCCTCGGGCAGGCCCAGCGTGGTGTGCAGCCAGCCGAACCGCGTCCCGGCGCCATAGGCCGACACTTTCGGGCCGTTGGTCAGCACGATCAGCCCGTCGCCCCGACCTTCGACGGCGTCCTGCGCGGTGGCGATCCTGTCCTCCAGCCGCTGCCGCAGGTCGGCGGCCTCGGCCTCGCGGCGGAACAGGGTGCCGTAGGCGTCGATGCGCGACAGGCCGGTCTCGACCAGGCTCTCGCCGGGGATCGTCATGTCGATTGTGGGGACCATGCCCGACAGCGCGTCGTATTGCGTGGCCGACCGGCCGCCGACGATGGCAAGGTCCGGCGACAGCGCGTTCACCGCCTCGAAATCCGGCTCGAACAGGGTGCCGACGACCTGCGCTTCCGCTGCGGTCTCGTCCAGGTAGTCGACGCCGATCATGTCCGGCACGCCGTCGACACCGACGCCGAGCGCGTCGAGCGTGTCCAGCGCAGCCAGGTCGTAGACCACCACGCTCTCGGGCGCGGCGGGCAGGGCGGCTTCGCCCCGTGCGGTCGGGATCGTCACGTCCTGCGCCAGGGCCGGCGCGGCCCCGAGGATCAGCGCGGCGGTGAGGGCGGCTTTCATGTCGTGTCCTTTCCTCTGCAAGGCAGTTCCACGCGGATGGCCGGCCCCGGTCGCAATCCCGACCAGAATACTCAATTGCTTTCCGCTCAGGGTCGCTTTAATCCGATGGAAAAGGTAGGAAAAGGGGGAAAGCCCGATGAAGACCGCCACCCGGATCCCGACCGCCCATGCCAGCCGGTATCTGCAGCAGCTCTGCAAGCACTTCGCCCACAAGATCGAGGCAGAGCACACGGCCGAGGCGGGTGAGTGTCGCTTTCCGCACAGCACCGCGTCCTTCCGCGCCGAGAGCGACGCGCTCGACATAGTGATCTCCTCGGACAGCCGCGACGGCCTCGAAAGCGGCAAGGACGTGGTCTGGAGCCATCTCCGCCGCTTCGCCTTCCGCGAGGAACTGCCCGAGCCGCGGTGGCAGGCCGCCTGACCGGCCCCTTCGCCCGCCGGCCCCGCCGGTCGCCGGTCGTCGGCGATGCCGCAGATGTATGCCGTCCTGTGCACGCGCGGTGCACGGGGTGTGCACGCGCCGTGCATACCCTCGAACCCATCATTCCTGCCCGTGGCCAGGGCCTCGCACGAGCGCGCAGAGGGGCCTTACAGAGTCCGCGTGATCTGCTACGACTGATAGACATGATAGACCTCATGTCATCCCTCACGGCGGAGCGGCGGGCGTGAAGCGCCCCACGATCTCCGACGTCGCCCGCGCCGCCGGCGTCAGCGTCGCCACCGTCGACCGCGTCCTCAGCGGCCGCGCCCGCGTCCGCGAAGAGACCGCCCGCAAGGTCCAGCAGGCGGCCGAGGATGTGGGCTATCACGGCGTCAACGCGATCCGAAGCCGGATACGGACGGGCCTGCCCGAACTGTCCGTCGGGGTCGTGCTCCAGAAGGAGCGGCACAGCTTCTACCAGAGTTTCGTGCACGAGCTCGAGACCCAGGCCGCCGCCCGCGCCGACCGGAACGTGCGCCTGACGATCCGCTTCGCCCGCTCCACCCGGCCCGAGGAGCAGGCCGAGCTGCTGCTGGGTCTCAAGGGTCACGTCGATGCCGTCGCCAGCACCGGGATCGACCACCACGAGGTGACGGCGGCGGTACAGGAGCTGCGCGACGCCGGCATCCCGACCTTCTCGATGCTGTCGGATTTCGCCCAGGGTGTTCGGGAAAGTTATCTTGGCCTCAACAACTTGCGCCTTGGCCGCACGGCGGGCTGGCTGATCTCGCACATCGCCGCGCGGCCGGGAAAGATCGGCATCTTCATCGGCGCGCACCGCTATCACGGCCACGAGCTGCGCGAGGCCGGATTGCGCAGCTACCTGCGGGAATACGGCCCCGGTTTCGAGCTGCTGGAAGCGCAGGTCAACCTCGAGACGCGCGAGCTGACCTACGAGGCCACGGGCGATCTGCTGTCACGCCAGTCGGACCTCGCCGGCCTCTACGTCGCAGGCGGCGGCATGGAGGGTGCGATCGAGGCGTTCGAAAAGGCCGGCCCGCCCCCGGGCTGTGCGCTCCTGGTGAACGAGCTGACGCCGGAATCCTATCGCGGGCTTCAGAACGGGACGGTCTCGATCGTGTTCGGCACCCCGATCCGGCAGATCGTCGCGGAACTGCTCTCCCTCGCCGCCAGCACCGTCGACCAGGGCCAGGCCGACACGCCGGGCCAACGCTTCTTCACCCCCGACATCTACACGCCCGAGTCCCTCGCCTGACAGATCCTGTCAGCCGCGATCCATTATCCCTCACAAATGATATCCCCCGACGCCCCCGCCAGCGTTGACCCCCCACCCCCACCAAATACTCTTCCCCCCAATTCCGGAGCCCGGGGAGCGTGCCATGAAAACCCTTGACGTTATCACGATCGGCCGTTCTGGGGTTGATCTTTACGGCAGCCAGGTTGGGGGTCGTCTTGAGGACATGGGGTCGTTCGACAAGTATATTGGCGGGTCCCCGACGAACATGGCGTGCGGGACGGCGCGGCTCGGGCTGCGGTCGGGTCTGATCAGCCGGGTTGGCGACGAGCACATGGGTGGGTTTCTCCGCGAGGAGCTGGAGCGTCACGGGGTGTCGGTGGAGGGGGTGCGGACCGACCCCGAGCGTCTGACGGCGCTGGTGATCCTGGGCATCCGCGACCGCGAGCGGTTCCCGCTGATCTTCTACCGCGAGAACTGCGCGGACATGGCGCTGTGCGCCGACGACATCGACCCGGCCTTTGTCGGCGCGGCGCGGGCGGTGGTGGCGACGGGGACGCATCTGAGCCACCCGACGCCCCGCGCGGCGGTGCTCAAGGCGCTGGAGCTGGCGAAGGCGCAGGGCGGGCGGACCGCGCTCGACATCGACTACCGCCCGAACCTGTGGGGCGTGGCGGGCCACGGGGAGGGCGAGAGCCGGTTCGTGGAATCCGCCGAGGTGACGCGGGCGCTGCAGGAGGTGCTGCCCCATTTCGACCTGATCGTGGGCACCGAGGAGGAGTTCCACATTGCCGGCGGCTCGACCGACACGCTGGAGGCGCTGCGGGCGGTGCGTGCGGTGTCGGCGGCGACGCTGGTCTGCAAGCGGGGGCCGATGGGGGCGGTGGCGTTCGAGGGCGCGATCCCCGAGAGCCTCGACGAGGGGCAGTCGGGGCCGGGCTTCGCGATCGAGGTGTTCAACGTGCTCGGCGCGGGCGACGGGTTCATGTCGGGTCTGCTGAAGGGCTGGCTCGACGGGGAGGCCTGGCCGGTGACGCTCAAATACGCCAATGCCTGCGGCGCGCTGGCGGTCAGCCGGCATGGCTGCACGCCGGCCTATCCCAGCTGGGAAGAGCTGCAATTCTTCTTCGACCGCGGCATCGTGCGCCCCGACCTGCGCAACGACGCCGAACTGGAGCAGGTCCACTGGGCGACCAACCGGCACGGCGACTGGTCGACGATGCGGGTCTTCGCCTTCGACCACCGGGCGCAGCTCGAAGAGATGGAGGGCGCGGATCCTGCGCGGATCGGGCGGTTCAAGGAGCTGTGCCTGGAGGCGGCGCAGGCGGTCGCGCGGGGGCAGGGCGGCCACGGCATCCTGTGCGACGGGCGGCTGGGGCAGGAGGCGCTGTTCCGCGCCGCGGGCACCGGCCTGTGGACCGGGCGGCCGGTGGAATGGCCGGGGTCGCGGCCGCTGCGGCTCGAGCCCGAGACGGGGCCGGACCTGGGCGGGCTGCGGAACTGGCCGCGCGACCAGGTGGTGAAGTGCCTGTGCTTCTGCCATCCCGACGACGATGCCGGGATGTGGGCGGACCAGGAGGCGACGGTGACGCGGCTGTTCCACGCCGCGCGCCGCAACGGTCTGGAATTCCTGCTCGAGGTGATCCCCTCGACGGTGGGCCCGGTCGACACGGAGACCACGGCGCGGATCATCGAGCGGGTCTATGGCTGGGGTGTGCATCCCGACTGGTGGAAGCTCGAGCCGTTCGACAGCGATGCCGCCTGGGCGGCGGCGGTGGCGGCGATCGAGCGGCACGACCGGCACACGCGCGGGATCGTGGTGCTGGGGCTCGACGCGGCGGAAGAGGCACTGGCGGCGCGCTTTGCCCGCGCGGCGCGGTTCCCGCTGGTGAAGG
This sequence comes from Tranquillimonas rosea, assembly GCF_900111315.1. GTDB lineage: Bacteria > Pseudomonadota > Alphaproteobacteria > Rhodobacterales > Rhodobacteraceae > Tranquillimonas > Tranquillimonas rosea. The sequence goes on along the minus strand of NZ_FOGU01000023.1, from coordinate 3,995 downwards.
GCTTTGCCGTGGGGCGGACGATCTTCGGGGCGGCGGCGCGGGACTGGTTCGCGGGCCGGATCGGCGACGAGGCGGCGGTGGCGCGGATGCGGGACAATTACGCGCGGCTCTGCGGGATCTGGGACGCGGCGCGCGCCGCGGCCGAGCGGGACGCGGCATGAGGGACGACAGGGAAGGAGACCGGGCGATGACGACGATCCGGCTGACCGCGGCGCAGGCGATGACGCGCTGGCTGGCGGCGCAGATGACGGAAGACGGCGAGCGCTTCATCGAGGGCGTCTGGGCGATCTTCGGGCACGGCAACGTGGCCGGGATCGGCGAGGCGCTGCAGGGGATGGGCAACGCGCTTCCCACCTGGCGCGGCCAGAACGAGCAGACCATGGCCCATGCCGCGATCGCCTATGCCAAGACGCAGAAGCGGCGCAAGGCGATGGCGGTGACCTCGTCGATCGGGCCGGGGGCGACGAACATGGTGACGGCCTGCGCGCTGGCGCATGTGAACCGCCTGCCGGTGCTGCTGATCGCGGGCGACGTCTTCGCCAACCGGCGGCCCGACCCGGTGCTGCAGCAGATCGAGGACTTCGAGGACGGCACGGTCAGCGCGAACGACGCGTTCCGGCCGGTGAGCCGCTACTTCGACCGGATCAGCCGGCCCGAGCACCTGATGACCTGCCTGCCGCGGGCGCTGCAGGTGATGACCGATCCGCAGAATTGCGGGCCGGTCTGCCTGGCCTTCTGCCAGGACGTGCAGGCCGAGGCGTTCGACTATCCGGCGGACTTCTTCGAGCCGCGGGTCTGGCGCATCCGCCGGCCCGAACCCGACCCGCGCGAGGTCGCGGAGGTGGCGGATCTCATCCGGTCCGCCGAGACGCCGGTGATCGTGTCGGGCGGCGGAGTGCTCTATTCCGGCGCCGAGGACGCGCTGGCGGCCTTCGCCGAGGCGCTGAACGTGCCGGTGGTCGAGACCCAGGCGGGCAAGGGCGCGCTGGCGGCGGCGCATCCGCTGAACTTCGGCTCGCCCGGGGTGACGGGGTCGGCCTGCGGCAACGATCTCTGCGCCGCGGCGGACCTGGTGATCGGGGTGGGCACGCGGTTCCAGGACTTCACCACCGCGAGCTGGACGGCCTTCCGCAACCCCGAGAGGCGGCTGGTGTCGATCAACCTGCATCCCCACGACGCGGCCAAGCACATGGCCACGCCGCTGGTGTCCGACGCGCGGGTGGCGCTGGAGCGGCTGACCGGTCTGCTGGATGACACGCGGTTCGAGGCGCACGATCCGAAGGCGCGGACCGACTGGCACGCGGCGGTCGCGACCGTCACCGCCCTGCCCGAAAACGACGGCCCGGACAATCTGCCCACCGACGCGCAGGTGATCGGCGCGGTGCAGCGGGTCGCGCGGGAGAACACCGTGGCGATGTGCGCGGCCGGTACGATGCCGGGGGCGCTGCAGGTCCTGTGGCAGGCGGCGCCGGGCGGCTACCACATGGAATACGGCTATTCCTGCATGGGCTACGAGGTCGCCGGGGCGATGGGGATCAAGCTCGCCGCGCCCGAGAAGGAGGTGATCTGCTTCGTCGGCGACGGCAGCTACATGATGGCGAACTCCGAGCTGGCCACGGCGGCGGCGCGGCGCGTGCCGTTCACCGTGGTTCTGACCGACAACGCCGGCTACGGCTGCATCAACCGGCTGCAGATCGGCTGCGGCGGGGCCGAGTTCAACAACCTGTACAAGGACAGCGACGTGTGGCCGCGGATCGACTTCGTCGCCCATGCCGCGTCGATGGGGGCTCATGCGGTGAAGGCGGCGGGGATCGCCGATCTCGAGGCGAGGATCGTCGAGGCCCGCGGGCGCGATGTCCCCTCGGTCATCGTGATCGACACCGATGCCGGTCCCGGCACCGGCGCCGGCGGCGCCTGGTGGGATGTCGCGGTGCCCCGGACCGGCGGCCCGGCGCGCCTGGAAGAGGCGCGCGAGCGCTACGACGCAAACGCCGCGCAGCAGCGCGTCCACGATTGACGCGCGCCGGACGGCAGGGAGGACCGGAATGATCCTGTACGGCACGAACCCCATCGCCTGGTCGAACGACGACGACTGGTCGATCGGCGATCACATCAGCCTCGAGACATGCCTCTCGGACGCCGCGCGGATCGGCTTCGAGGGGATCGAGAAGGGCCACAAGATGCCCGATGACGGCGCCGCACTGAAGGCGGCGCTGGAGCGCCACGGCCTGCGGTTCGCCGCGGGCTGGTTCTCGACCAACCTGCTCGTCCGGGACATCGCGGACGAGGTCGCGGCCCTGCGCGAATGGATCGCGTTCACCCGGGCGGCGGGGGGCGACCACATCAATGCCTGCGAATGCTCGAACACGGTGCACGGCTCGGACGGGGTGCCGGTGAACGACCGCCCGGTGATGACCGGGGCCGAGTGGGACCGCTTCTCGGCCGGCTACGAGGAACTGAGCCGGGTGGCCCACGAGGAGGGCATGGCGATGGGCTATCATCACCACATGGGCACCATCGTCGAGAGCGAGGCCGACATCCGCCGCTTCATGGAGATGGCGGGCCCCCATACCCGGCTGCTGCTCGACACCGGGCATGCCTGGTTCGGCGGCGCCGACCCGGCGGCGCTGGCGCGGGAGTACATCGGTCGGGTGAGCCACATCCATGCCAAGAACGTCCGCGCCGACATCGCCGCCGAGGTGCGCGCGGGCGGGTTGTCCTTCCTCGAGGGGGTGCGGCGCGGCGCCTTCACGGTGCCGGGCGATCCCGAGGGCGCCGTGGCCTTCGAGCCGGTGCTGCGCGCGGCGGCCGAGGGCGGCTATTCCGGCTGGCTCGTGATCGAGGCCGAACAGGACAGCGCGGTGCGCGACCCGGTGCGCTACCAGTCCATGGGCCTCGCGGTGCTCAGGCGCATGGCGGCCGAGACCGGGCTCGATGCCGCCGCGGCCGGGGGGGCGTGAGCGCATGTTCGACACCACCCATCCGTGGTTCCGCCCGCTCTGGGTGCGGATCGTGCTGCTGGCGGTGACCGCCGGCTGGGGGCTGGTCGAGCTCTCGGCCGGCAATGCCGGCTGGGCGCTGTTGTTCCTGGCGCTGGCGGCCTGGGTGACCTGGGCGCTCTTCGTCACCTACACGCCCGGCCCCGACACCACCGACACACCCGACGACCACGACAAGGACGGCGAGACATGAGCCATCTGCTGCACAGACCCTTCGGCACCCATGGCGAGGTCCACCGGATCACGCCCGAGAGCGCGGGCTGGCGCTATGTCGGCTTCGCGCTGCACCGGCTCCGGGCGGGCGAGAGCGCCGGCGCCGCGACCGGCGACCGCGAGGTCGTCCTGGTGATGGTCGAGGGCAAGGCCGCGATCACCGGCGCGGGCCGGGACTGGGGCGTGCTCGGCGACCGGATGGACGTGTTCGAGAAGACGCCGCCGCATTGCCTCTACCTGCCGGACGGCAGCGCGTGGCAGGCCACGGCCGAGACCGACTGCGTCGTCGCGGTCTGCTCGGCCCCCGGCCGCGGCGGCCATGCCGCCCGGCGCATCGGCCCCGAGGGGATCGCGCTGACCGAGCGGGGCACCGGCACCAACACCCGCCACATCAACAACATCGCGATGGAGGCCGAGGATTACTGCGACGCGCTGCTGGTGACCGAGGTGTTCACCCCGGCGGGCCACTGGTCGTCGTTCCCCAGCCACCGCCACGACGAGGACGACTTTCCCCGCGTCACCTACCTGGAGGAAACCTATTACCACCGCCTGAACCCGGCCTCGGGCTTCGGCGTGCAGCGGGTCTATACCGACGACGGCTCCCTCGACGAGACGATGGCGGTGCAGGACGGCGACGTGGTCTGCGTCCCCCGCGGCCACCACCCCTGCGGCGCCCCCCACGGCTTCGAGATGTACTACCTCAACGTCATGGCCGGACCCCTGCGAAAATGGCGCTTCCTCCCCGCACCGGAAGTCGAATGGATCCTGGAACGCGACGGATGA
>NZ_FOGU01000006.1 GCF_900111315.1 Tranquillimonas rosea | reverse complement strand
ACGACGTCCTCGCCTACATGGACTTCCCCCGCGAACACTGGGCTCAGATCGCGTCGACGAACCCACTCGAACGGGTGAACCGCGAGATCAAGCGCAGGTCCGACGTCATCGGCATCTTCCCCAACGACGAGGCCATCGTCCGCCTCGTCGGCGCGCTGATGCTCGAGACCAACGACGAGTGGACGGTCGCGCGACGCTACATGAGCCTTGAAACCCTTGCGCGTGTCACCGACACTCCCACCGTAAGGCTGCCCGCTGTGGCGTCCTGATCAAGCTTGGACCTCTCCGAAGGTCGGCGCTCCTACACCATCCCACGGGACACTACCCGCGGAAGCCGTGCAGGCTCGGGCGAAGTCTCGGACGATCTCGTATTTCTCACGATTGATGCTGCGCACGTCGGACTTCGGGCAGCACTTCGCCTTTGACGGGCAGTCCTGACAATCCGCCTTCAGAGCTCGATACCGGCGCGGCTTCATCCCTGTCGCCGACCGGGCCGGATCGGAATAGTTGCGCCGGGAATGCCGAAGCTCCTTGCCCTCGGGACAGAGGTAGCGATCGCGTTCCTCGTCCCACGTGAAGTCGGACCGAGACCAGGTCCCGTCCGTGCGCTCGGACTTGTCGAAGACCGGGATGAAGGGAAGGATTTGCCGCTTCAGCGTCAGCCAGACGAGGTTCTCTTCCGAACCGTAGGCCGTGTCGGCAGCCAGCCAGTCCGGGCGGAGACCAAAGCGCCGCTCGGTGCGATCCAGCATCGTGCGGGCCGACCCGACCTCTGCCTGCCGGACCGACCTTGTCGCCTCGACGTCCATGATGATCCCGTGGTCGGTGTCGATCAGGTAGTTGTCGGAATAGGCAAAGAAGGCCGGACCCTTGCGCGCGGCCGTCCACTGGCTTGCGGGGTCAGCATGAGCGGTGAACTTCGGCGTCACCGTGGTGGCCGCCCCGAACGCCGCTTCGTCGAGCGTGTCGAGATACTCGCGAACGGCGCGCGGAGCCTCCAAAGGATCGATCGCATCCGCGTCCCAGTACTCGGCTCTGCTGGAGCTCTGCTTCTGGACATCCGCGCTGATCAGGCTGGCATCGACGGCGAACCCGGTTCCGCCAACGAGGCCTCGGCAATGCACGTCGCGACGACGTCCTCGAACAGCCAGCGGAACAGGTCGCTCTCCCGGAACTTGCCGTGACGCAACTTCGAAAAGGTCGAGTGATCGGGGATCTTGTCTTCGAGACCGAGGCGGCAGAACCACCGATACGCCAGGTTGAGATGGACCTCCTGGCACAGCCGGCGTTCCGACCTGATCCCCATCACATAGCCGATGACAAGCATGCGAATGATGAGTTCCGGGTCGATCGACGGCCGCCCGGTGTGACTGTAAAAGCCGCGAAGATCTGCGTGCAGCTCGCGGAGATCGAGGAACCGGTCGATCCCGCGCACGAGGTGGTTCTCCGGAATATGCGTCTCGAGATCGAACTCGTAAAACAGCCGCGCATGCGCCTTTTGAGTTCCCAGCATTCCGTGCCCTCCCGCTCCCGTAAATAAAGGGAATCAGAAGCTTCGGCCCCCGGCAAGCGTGGAGTTTTTCAACACCATCGGCTCGAAGCGATCTTCGTCTGGCGCTAGACGAGCATTTCTCTACCCATGTTGTCGCCTTGCCGATGCCTTCGGTCTGAGACGTGGGCATTCACACTTATCACGAGGTCGCAGTGATTCCTGTCGTAGGGGCGCCAGAAAATCGGGGCGCCCAAAGTACGCGCCAGTCTCTCCAGCCAAGCTAGACTTTATGACTGCTCGACGTTTCTGCCTGCAGCTTGGCCGGGCGAGGACCAATTTGTTTACCCGTCATCTTCGCTCCCTGCGAAAATCCTAGTTTCCGGGCTTGGGACAGACTTTGCTGCCGATCCGGGACAGATGACGCCCATTTGGGAACTTCTATGCCCGGACCGACAATGCCCTTCAATTTCCTCAGCTGCAGCCCGAGGTGCCGCCGCAGGTGTTGCACTTCATGCAGGTGCCGTTTCGCACCAGCGTGTAGTTGCCGCACTCGCCGCAGGGGTCGCCCTCGTAGCCCTGCATCCGGGCCTTGGCGCGGGCGTCCATCGGGCCCGGCTTGGCGACGGTCTCGGTCGTGGTGGCGGTTTCGGCCACGCCCTGCACCGCCGGGGACGCACTCTCGGAGCCGGCATATCCTGTCGTGCCGTTGCCCCCCTGCAGGACGACCAGCTCTTGCGGCACCCGGTTGCGGAGGTAGCCGGTGGAGGCGACCTGCCGCAGCACCTCGAGCGGCGACGAGCCGGAGCTGTCGGGCACCTCGGTGAAGTTGCGCTTGCCCTCGTCCTCGCCTCGGCCGAGCTCGTCGAAGCTGGTGCCGTCGGGCTGGACATGCGCCAGGTCCGTCCGGTCGAGGTAGGACACCGCCAGCTCGCGGAAGATGTAGTCGAGGATCGAGGTCGCGTTCTTGATCGTCTCGTTGCCCTGCACCATGCCGGCGGGTTCGAACTTGGTGAAGGTGAAGGCGTCGACGAACTCTTCCAGCGGCACGCCGTATTGCAGGCCAACCGACACGGCGATGGCGAAGTTGTTCATCATCGCACGGAAGCCGGCACCTTCCTTGTGCATGTCGATGAAGATCTCGCCCAGCTTGCCGTCGCCATACTCGCCGGTCCGCAGATAGACCTTGTGCCCGCCGACGATCGCCTTCTGGGTATAGCCGCGACGCCGTTCGGGCATCTTTTCGCGGCCCTTGGCGACCTCCCTGACGATGACCTTCTCGACGATCTTCTCGGCGAGCACCTGCGCCTTCTCGGACTGGCTGCCCGAGGCGAGCACCTCTTCGGCTTCCTCGTCGTCCTCGACCAGCGCGGCGGCCAGCGGCTGCGACAGCTTGGAGCCGTCGCGATACAGCGCGTTGGCCTTGACGCCGAGGCTCCAGGACAGCTCGTAGGCCGCCTTGCAATCCTCGATCGTGGCGTCGTTGGGCATGTTGATCGTCTTCGAGATCGCCCCTGAGATGAAGCTCTGCGCCGCCGCCATCATGTGGATGTGGCTGTCCACGTGCAGGAAGCGCGTGCCCTTCTTGCCGCAGGGGTTGGCGCAGTCGAACACGTGGTAGTGCTTCGGATCGAGATGCGGCGCTCCTTCCAGGGTCATGGTGCCGCAGACATGGTCGTTGGCCGCCTCGATCTGCGCCTTGGTAAAGCCGAGATGGCGCAGCAGATCGAAGGTGGGATCGGTCAGCTTCTCGGCCGGGATGCCCAGCGTACCGGTGCAGAACTCGGCGCCGAGGGTCCACTGGTTGAACACGAAGCGGATGTCGAAGGCCGAGGGCAGCGCCGCCTCGATCTTCTCGATCTCGGCCTGGCCGAAGCCGTGGCCGATCAGCGCCGAGTGGGTGATCCCCGGCGCGTTGCCCAGCGTGCCGTGGCCCACAGCGTAAGAGACGATCTCCTCGATCTGGGCCGACGAGTATCCCAGCGTCTCAAGCGCGCCCGGAACCGAGCGGTTGATGATCTTGAAATAGCCGCCTCCGGCCAGCTTCTTGAACTTCACCAGCGCGAAGTCGGGCTCGATGCCCGTGGTGTCGCAGTCCATCACGAGACCGATCGTGCCGGTGGGCGCGATGACCGACACCTGCGCGTTGCGGTAGCCGTGGGTCTCGCCCAGCTCCAGCGCCTCGTCCCAGGCCGCGGTGGCCAGGTTCACCAGCCGCGGGTCGGGGCAGTTGTCGTGGTCGAGCGCGACGGGCCTGACCGCCAGCTGCTCGTAGGCGTCCTCCTGCCGGTGGGCGGCGGCGCGGTGGTTGCGGATCACGCGCAGCATGTGCTCGGCGTTCTTCTCATAGCCCGGAAACGCGCCCAGCTCGCCGGCGATCTCGGCCGAGGTGGCATAGGACACGCCCGTAAGGATCGAGGTCAGCGCGCCGCAAAGCGCCCGTCCCTCGTCGCTGTCATAGCCGAGACCCATGTTCATCAGCAGACCGCCGATATTGGCATAGCCCAGCCCCAGGGTCCGGAAGTCGTACGAAAGCTGCGCGATCTCCTTCGAGGGGAACTGCGCCATCGTCACGCTGATCTCGAGCGTGAGAGTCCAGAGCCGGGTGGCGTGCATGTACTCCTCGGCCCGGAACGCGCCGTCCCTGTAGAAGGTCAGCAGGTTCATCGACGCCAGGTTGCACGCCGTGTCGTCGAGGAACATGTACTCCGAGCACGGGTTCGAGCCGCGGATCGGGCCGTCCTCGGGGCAGGTGTGCCACGAATTGATCGTGTCATGGTACTGGATGCCCGGATCGGCACAGGCCCAGGCGGCGTGGCCGATCTGCTCCCACAGGTCGCGGGCCTTGATCGTCTTTGCCACCTTGCCGTCGGTGCGGCGGATCAGTTCCCAGTCGGCGTCTTCCTTTACCGCCTTCAGGAAGGCGTCCGTCACGCGGATCGAGTTGTTCGAATTCTGGCCCGAGACGCTGGCATAGGCCTCGCTGTCCCAGTCGGTGTCGTAGGTCGGGAACTCGATCGAGGCATAGCCCTGCTTGGCGTAGTCCAGCACACGCTTTACGTAGGTCTCGGGGATCGCGACGCGCTTGGCGTCCTTCACGGCCTCCTTCAGCGCGTCGTTGCGCTTCGGGTCGTGCGCCGCCTCGACCGCTCCGTCGAAGGCGCGGATCGCGGCGAAGATGCCGTTCAGCTTCTGCTCGTGCATCTTCGAGCCGGCGACGATGCTCGCCACCTTCTGCTCTTCGATGACCTTCCAGTTGATGAAGTCCTCGATGTCGGGGTGGTCGGCGTCGCAGATCACCATCTTCGCCGCGCGGCGCGTGGTGCCGCCCGACTTGATCGCGCCGGCCGCCCGGTCGCCGATCTTGAGAAAGCCCATCAACCCCGACGACTTGCCGCCGCCCGACAGCTTTTCGCCCTCGGCGCGCAGCGACGAGAAGTTCGTGCCGGTGCCGGACCCGTACTTGAACAGCCGCGCCTCACGCACCCACAGGTCCATGATGCCGCCCTCGTTCACGAGGTCGTCGCCGACGGACTGGATGAAGCAGGCATGCGGCTGCGGATGCTCGTATGCGGATTTCGAGCGGGTCAGCTTGCCGGTCTTGTAGTCGACATAGAAGTGGCCCTGCCCCGGCCCATCGATGCCGTAGGCCCAGTGCAGGCCGGTGTTGAACCATTGCGGGCTGTTCGGCGCGGCGGTCTGGGAGGCCAGCATGTAGCGCATCTCGTCGAAATACGCCTGCGCGTCGGCCTCGGTTGTGAAGTAGCCACCCTTCCAGCCCCAGTAGGCCCAGGCGCCGGCAAGGCGGTCGAACACCTGCTTGGCCGAGCTCTCGCCGCCGAAGCGCTCGTCCTCGGGCAGCTCGGCCAGGGCGGCCTCGTCGGGAACAGAGCGCCACAGGAACTCGGGGACGTCCTTTTCGCGCACCTTCTTGAGGCGGGCGGGCACGCCGGCCTTGCGGAAGTACTTCTGCGCGATCACGTCGCTGGCGACCTGGCTCCAGCTCGCGGGCACCTCCACCTTGTCGTTCCGGAACACGATGGTCCCGTCCGGATTGCGGATCTCCGACGCGGTGAGGGTGAACTCCAGCTCCGCGTACGCGTCCGCTCCGGCCTTGGTGAAGGTGCGATCGATCTTCATGTCTCTGCCCCGTTTCTTCAGTGGTTCATGCGCCGCTGCGCATTCCGCCGCCCGACGCCGCGACATGACGGGAAAACGACCCTGCCCCGCGCACCCTCGCCCGCGGGCACCGTCGTGGTCGACGGCTTGTTCCGTTTATGCCTGTCTGCCGCAGCCTGGCACCATATCTAGTACGCCATCAGCCGGCCCGCACAAGCTGGCGTAGATCGATGGGAGTGGTCAACGCAAAAATCTCGCAGTTCACTCAATTTACCACGTTGACCAGCGCCCCCCTTTACAGCCGGGAACACTTGTCCCGATTCCTGCACAGGGAAGGCCGAAAGTTATCCACTGCCGGGGCTGGAAAACCGGGGGCTGCCACAAGGCGCGGTCGTGCGACTGGGCCGGGCGAGCGGCCTGTGCTGCGAATCACTGTGTCGCACCGGGGCAACATTCAACCTTTGACGCCCGAGACACCGAATGTAGAAAAAAGCGGCACCCGACCTACCAGATCGGGTGCCGCCAGCGAATCAACTCAAGGACCAGCCCGTTACGCCGCGGCGGGCATCTCCACGTCCAGCGGCGCCTGCATTACGGCGATCTCGAAGCCGTCACCGTCGGTCTGGCGCACCCTCACATGCCGCCCCAGCGCAGTCCCCAGCGTGTCGATCAGCGACAGCCGCAGGGCCATGGGCGAGGCGCTTTCTGGCGCATTGGCGCCGTTGCCCGCGCTGCTGTCGAACGTGCCCTCGACCGGGCCGCTCATCTGCCGGGGAAGGTCCTCGCGCATCAGCTGCCCGCCGACGCTGCGCACACTGCAATCGCCGCGCGCCGAGACCGTCAGCACGACGCGACCATTCTCGGGTGCACCGGCCACCGCGGCCTGCGAAAGGGCCGACAGCAGGTTTCGCGTCGCCTCTGGCACCGCGCGAACCTGCACGGCGGCGGGCGCCTCGATGTCGACCTGCACACCGCGCTTCTCGGCATGCAGGTGTTCCAGGGCGATGGCCTCGCGAGCCGCCTCGGCAAGGTCCAGCGTGACGCTGTCCTCGGTGAGCTGCGCCTGCACCTGCGCGTCGGACAGGTCGATCACCGATTGCAGCGTCGTCAGCAGCTCCTGCCCGGTCGTACCGATCCGGCCGGCATACTGGCGGTAGGCGTCGCTGCCCAGCGGTCCGATCGCCTCGGCCCGCATGATCTCGGCAAAGCCCAGGATATGCGTCAGCGGCGTGCGGAAATCGTGCTTCAGCCCCGACAGCATGCGGAAGGTCTCGACATGGTCGCGCTCGAGATCGTCATGCCGCCGCTCGGCCGCGGCCAGGGTCGTGTCGAGCCGCGTGATGCATTCCTGCACACTGGCCATCAGCACACCCGCCCCGTCGGTATAGCGGGTTGGCAGGCGCGGCACCGTGCGGTGACGCAGATACCCGTCTGCAGCCTCGCTCGCCCGGCGGACCGGTGCAAGCAGAGCGTGCAGGACGCCCATCGTCGCCGCGGTGCCCAACAGCGTGGCCACCAGCATCGCGGCGAGGACGTCCAGCTGCTGCAGGAACGGAGTGCTGTCGGCCAGCAAGGCATAGGCCGCCGCGCCGAACATCGGCACATGCACCCCCAGGAAACTGACCAACAGGATCTTGCCACTGAACGTGCGTGGCCAGCTCCGGCGGGCCAAGAACTCGTAAACCTTCATCTTGTCCTCACGAAAGAAAACCGCGCATCCCGGCGCGGCGTTAACAAGGTGTTAAATTTCCAGAGGAACGTGGCGGAAGTCGGGCATCGCCGTAGCGGGCCGATGACGTTTCACTCGTGGCAGGCGGTCACGTCCACGCCGGAGTGCCGGTTTCCTGCGCAGGATGGTCGGGGCGGCGAGATTCGAACTCACGACCTTCTGTACCCAAAACAGACGCGCTACCAGGCTGCGCTACGCCCCGACGGCCCTGCACTAGCGCGCGCGGGACCGCTTGAAAAGCCTCAAGATGCCGCGCAGGGCCACGCCGCGGCGTCCGGATCGACCGCCGGATGCAGGATCTCGCTGCCCTCGTCTATTCCCAGCGCGCGGCTCAGGCCGCCGTTGATCTCGAGCACGAACTTCACGTTGTCGCCGCCGGGGATCGGCGTTTCGTCCAGCGGCTCGGCATTGCGGTGAATCCGGTCGACCGTGCCGTCGGGGCCGATGAACAGCATGTCGAGGGGGATGAGCGTGTTGCGCATCCAGAAGCTCGCAGGCCCCGCCTCCTCGTAGACGAACAGCATCCCGCGCGACCGCGGCAGGGTCTCGCGGCCCATCAGACCCTTGGCACGCTCGCCCGGATCGTCGGCCACCTCGACCCCGAACTGCGCCCGGCCCCAATCGCCGCGCAACTGCACCAGGTCGTCGGAGCAGCGCGGTTCCGCCATGCCCGATCCGGCGGCCAGCATCGCCGCCACGGTCACGAGCGCGGCTGCACTCCGGCTTCCCATGTCGTCACCTCCGTCGCCAGTTTGCCGCGCCGGCCCTCGGCCACGCGCAGCGCCACGGCCTCGCCCGGCTGCAGGTCCGCAAGCCCGGCCCGCCGCAGCACCTCGATATGAATGAAAACGTCCGCGCCGTCGCCGAACACGTTGGCAAAGCCGAACCCCTTGGCCTTGTCGAACCACTTGACCCGCGCGGGCACGAGGGGTCCGGCCTCGAGGTCGTGCTCGAACGGCAGCGCGGCCTCGGCGAAGCCCTCGCCGTCGTCGGTGGGCGCCGGCGGCGTGATCGACAGGACCTCGGTCGCCTGCCGACCCCGCGGCGTGTGCTGCACGCGGATCAGCACACGGCTGTCGTCGGCCACGGAACCCTGGCCGAAGTTTCTCAGCACATTTGCATGCAACAGGATGTCAGGCCCACCCGAATCGGCGACCACGAATCCGAAGCCCTTGCCGGGATCGAACCATTTGACCCGCCCCTCGATTGGGTCCTGCTGCGGTGTGTCCTCAGACATAGCTTCTGCCTCGGTCATTCGACGCCGAGCCCGCTCCGGCCGCACCGCGTCGCGCCGCAAGCGGGTCGTTGGCCCCTCCCCGGAATTAAATCTGACATTGATACCCGCAGAAAGTCACGGGAAAAGTCGGGTACGGCTCCACCCACCTTCGAGGGTGTCGCGGGTCCAGCGCTCGCGGTCGTGCAGCCGATAGGCGCCATCGGCCCAGAACTCCATCTCGAGCGGCCGGATCCGGAACCCGCCCCAGTGCGCGGGCCGCGGCGGATCCTCTCCGAACCGGTCACGCGCCTGCTCGACCGCGCGCATCAGGGTCTCGCGGCTGTCGAGCGGCCGGGATTGCTGCGACGCCCATGCGCCCAGACGGCTGTCGAGCGGGCGCGAATGGTAGTACTCATCCGCCTTCGCCCCGTCCTCGCGCTCGACCAGCCCGCGCACGCGCACCTGCCGGCGCGTGGCCTTCCAGTGCAGCACGAAGGCGGCGGTACCGCTGTTCAGCAGCTCGGTGCCCTTGGCGCTGTCGTAGTTGGTGTAGAAGACGAAGGCGTCCGCCTCGATCTCCTTGAGCAGCACGATCCGGACATTCGGCATCCCGTCGGCATCCACCGTGGCCAGGGCCATCGCGTTGGGATCGTTCACCTCCTCGGGCGCGGCCTCGTCCATCCAGAGGCGCGCCAGCGCGAAGGGGTCGTCGCCGTCGAAAACGTCCTGTTGTGCTGGCATGGTCGCTCCTGTCGTCGCCAAGGCGCCCGGCGCCCTTGATGCCCCCAAGCCAATCGCCTAAACGACCGAAACGTGCAAGGCGGCTGATACGGGGCGGGAAATGGCGACTGGATTGCTCGAAGGAAAACGCGGGCTGATCATGGGGCTTGCGAACGACAAGTCCATCGCTTGGGGCGTCGCCCAGGCCTGCGCCGAGGCCGGGGCCGAACTTGCGTTCTCCTACCAGGGTGAGCAGCTTCTCAAGCGTGTGGGCCCGCTGGCCGAAAGCCTGGGGTCCGATTTCGTCGTCCCCTGCGACGTCGGCGACCCGGCGTCGCTCGACGCGCTCTTCGACAGGATCAAGGAAGTCTGGGGCGGGCTCGACTTCGTGGTCCACGCCATCGGCTTTTCCGACAAGTCCGAGCTGCGCGGCCGCTATGTGGACACCAGCCCCGAGAATTTCCGTATGTCGATGGACATATCGGTCTATTCCTTCACCGCCGTGATGCAGCGTGCCGAAAAGCTGATGAACGAGGGCGGCGCCGCCCTGACCCTCACCTATTACGGCGCAGAGAAGGTGATGCCGCACTACAACGTCATGGGTGTCGCCAAGGCCGCGCTCGAGGCGTCGGTGCGCTACCTTGCCGAGGACCTGGGCAAGGACGGCATACGCGTGAACGCGATCTCCGCCGGCACGATCAAGACGCTCGCCGCCAGCGGCATCGGCGATTTCCGCTACATCATGAAGTGGAACGAGTACAATTCGCCGCTCCGCCGCAACGTGACCCAGGAAGAGGTCGGCAAGTCCGCCCTGTATCTCCTGTCCGATCTCGGCAGCGCCGTGACCGGCGAGGTCCTGCACGTTGACGCCGGCTATCACGTCGTGGGCATGAAGGCGGTCGACGCCCCGGACATCACCAAGGCGTAGGCGCGTGATGGGGCCCGAGACCCGGCAGAGTGCCCACCGCGCCGTCCCGGCCGCAAGGCGACAGCCCCGCCCCACCAGGACCGATGCCGCGCGCTCCCGCGCATTTCGGGCGCTTCGCACCGCACCGTTGACACCATCCCCCCTTCTACCCGCTGCGTCGGGACCCGACCCAGCGTTCGGCCCCCGCGATCAGCGCAGTTCCATCCCGCCCGTAGCCACCCTGCGCCCGTGCCGGAGCGCGCCAAGCGCGCGACCGGACCTGCGCATCGCCATAGGATGACCCCCATGTCCACGACCCGCCTGCCCCACGAAAAGGGATTCCACGTCAGCTGGGACCAGCTTCACCGCGACGCCCGCGCCCTTGCCTGGCGCCTCGACGACGGACCGGCCGACGGCGCCTGGCGCGGGGTCGTGGCGATCACCCGCGGCGGCATGGCCCCGGCGATGATCGTCGCGCGCGAGCTCGACATTCGCACCGTCGACACGATCAGCGTCAAGTCCTACAACCACCAGACGCAGGCCGCGGCGCAGGTGCTGAAATCCCCCGACGCCGATCTCATGGGCGACGGCCACGGCATCCTGATCGTCGACGACCTCGTGGACAGCGGCAAGACGCTGGAACTGGTGCGAGAGCTCTATCCCCGCGCCCATTGCGCGACGATCTACGCCAAGCCCAAGGGCCGCGGGATGGTCGACACCTTCATCACCGAGGTCAGCCAGGACACCTGGATCTTCTTCCCCTGGGACATGGCGCTGCAATACGTCGAGCCCTATCGCGGCCGCGACTGACGCGGCGCGCGGTCAGGCCGGCACGCCCGGCAAGCTGACCGTGCCGCCACCGATCGCCGCCGCCACGCCGGTCGTCGACGGCCCCGAGGTCGGCATCCCCCGCGCCACCCGCACCGCCAGGTGCGCGAACGCCTGCGCCTCCAGCATGTCGCCGTTCAGACCGACCTCCTCGACCGCGGCGACCTCGCACTCCACCATCGCGGCGATCATCGCCATCAGCGTCGGGTTCAGCCGCCCGCCCCCGGCCACGAGCAGTTGCGCGGGCGGCGTCGGACAATGCGCCATCGCCTCGGCCACGCAGGCCGCCGCGCAGGCGGTCAGCGTCGCCGCCGCGTCGGCATCCGACAGGCTCTCCACCGCATCGGGCAGCCAGGCAAAGCTGTCCCGGTCGAGCGATTTCGGCGGCATCCGGCGGAAATAGGGCTCGCGCAGCAGCCGCGTCACCACGCCGGCATCCGCCTCGCCCTCGGCCGCCAGCACGCCGTCGGCATCGTGGCCCAGCCCGCGCCGCGCCTGCATCAGGTCGTTGACCGGCGCGTTGGCCGGCCCGGTATCGAAGGCCAGGCACGCGCCCTCGGCCTCCGGCGCGTCGAACCGGGGGTCCGCCCAGGTCAGGTTGCCGACGCCGCCCAAATTGAGGAACGCCACCGGCGCCCGCGCGCCCAGCCACCGCGCGCAGGCGAAATGAAAGAACGGCGCCAGCGGCGCGCCCTCGCCCCCCATGCCCACGTCGGTCGAGCGGAAGTCCCACACCACCGGCAACGCCAGGAGCTCCGACAGGACATGCCCGTCGCCCAGCTGCAGCGTGCCGCGACCGCGCGGGTCGTGCGCCACGGTCTGTCCGTGAAAGCCCACCAGCTCGGCCCCGTCGAACCGGGTCAGCAGCTCGGCATGGGCGGTCTCGACCACTTCCGTCGCGCGGCCCACCTCTGGCCCGCTCCAGTGGCCCAGGGCCGCCCGCAGCACTTCGCGCTCGGCGCCGCTGTAGGGGCGATAGCGGGTCTCTCCGAACGCCTCGATCGTGGTGCCGTCCGTGCGGATCATCGCCGCGTCCACCCCGTCCAGCGAGGTGCCCGACATCGCACCCAGGGCCCAGACCGGGCCGTCGCTCAACACTGCCCTGAGACCTCTGCCCATGAAACCTTTCCTCTGCCCGACCGGCCCGGTATAGAAGGGGCCGCACCCAGGAGAATGGACCGAAAGAGCGATGACCTACCACCCGAAATCGGATTTTCTGGACGTCATGATGTCCCGCGGCTTCCTGGCCGACTGCACCGATTATCAGGGTCTGGACGAGGCGCTGGCCGCCGGCGTGGTGCCCGCCTATATCGGCTATGACGCGACGGCGCAGTCGCTCCATGTCGGCCACCTGCTGAACATCATGATGCTGCGCTGGCTGCAGAAGACCGGGCACAAGCCGATCACGCTGATGGGCGGCGGCACGACCAAGGTGGGCGACCCGTCCTTCCGCTCGGACGAACGCCCCCTGCTGACGCCCGACGCCATCGCCGAAAACATCGCGGGCATGAAGGGCGTGTTCGCCAAGTACCTCGCCTACGGCGATGGGCCCACGGACGCGCTGATGCTCGACAACGCCGAATGGCTCGACGGGCTGAACTACCTCGAATTCCTGCGCGACATCGGCCGCCACTTCTCGGTCAACCGGATGCTCTCGTTCGAAAGCGTGAAGTCCCGGCTCGACCGCGAGCAGTCACTGTCGTTCCTCGAGTTCAATTACATGATCCTGCAGGCCTACGACTTCCTCGAGCTGAATCGCCGCTACGGCTGCCTGCTGCAGATGGGTGGCTCCGACCAGTGGGGCAACATCGTCAACGGCATCGACCTCACCCGCCGCGTGCTCGACCACGAGATCTTCGGCCTGACCTCGCCGCTCCTGACCACCTCCGACGGGCGCAAGATGGGCAAGAGCGCCGGCGGCGCCGTCTGGCTGAACGCCGACATGCTCTCGCCCTACGAGTTCTGGCAGTTCTGGCGCAACACCACCGACGCCGACGTCGGCCGCTTCGCCCGGCTCTACACCGAGCTGCCGGTCGAGGAATGCGACCGCCTCGGCGCCCTCGGCGGATCCGAGATCAACGCCGCCAAGGTCATCCTCGCGAATGCCGTCACCACGCTGTGCCACGGCGCCGACGCCGCCGCCACGGCCGAGGCGACCGCCCGCGAGGTGTTCGAGAAGGGCGGCGCGGGCGACGACCTGCCCACCCTCGCGCTCTCTGCAGACGAGGTCGGCGAGGGCATCTCGATCGTGCAGCTGATCGTCCGCTCCGGCCTCGCCAGGACCGGCAAGGAGGCCAAGCGCCTGATCGCCGACAACGGCGCCCGCCTCGACGACGCTCCGCTCACCGATCCGGGCCTGATGCTCGACGCCGCCGCCCTCGCCGAACCCAAGAAGCTCAGCGCGGGCAAGAAACGCCACGCGCTCGTCACCCTCGCCGGCTAGCGCGGCGATGTCTTCTTCTGTCCCCAAATATCCTCGGGGGGAGCCGGTCCGCAGGACCGGCGGGGGGCGGACAGCCCCCCGCGCCGCCCGACAGGAGCACCGCCGATGACCACCGTTCTCGACCGCATCAAGGCCTACAAGCTCGACGAGATCGCCGCGCGCAAGAAAGCCGTCCCTCCCGCCGAGGTCGACGCCGCCGCCCGCGCGGCCCCCGCGCCGCGCGGTTTCGCCGCCGCCCTGCGCCGCGCGCAACAGGATGGCTACGGCCTGATCGCCGAGGTCAAGAAGGCCAGCCCGTCCAAGGGTCTGATCCGTGCCGATTTCGACCCGCCCGCACTGGCGCGCGCCTACGAGGCCGGCGGCGCGGCCTGTCTCAGCGTGCTCACCGACGGGCCCTCCTTCCAGGGCTCCGACGCCTTTCTCACCGCCGCGCGCGAGGCGACGTCGCTGCCCGCGCTGCGCAAGGACTTCCTCTACGACACCTACCAGGTGGCCGAGGCGCGGGCGCTCCATGCCGATTGCATCCTGATCATCATGGCCTCGGTCACCGACGCCCAGGCCGCCGAACTCGAGAGCGCGGCGCAGTCCTGGGGGATGGACGTGCTGGTCGAGGTGCACGATTCCGACGAACTCGACCGCGCCCTGCGCCTGAACTCGCCGCTGATCGGCATCAACAACCGTGACCTGCACACCTTCGAGACCAGCCTCGACACCACGCGCCAGCTCGCCGCCCGCGTCGGCGGCGACCGCCTGCTCGTCGCGGAATCCGGCCTGTCGACCCCCGCCGACCTCGCCGAACTCGCCCGGCACGGTGCCCGCAGCTTCCTCATCGGCGAAAGCCTGATGCGCCAGCCGGACGTCGCCGACGCCACCCGCGCGATCCTGAAAGACCCGGTGCACGCCTGATGCCCGACCTCACCCATTTCGACGCCGAGGGCCACGCCCACATGGTCGACGTCTCGGACAAGGCCGCGACCGCCCGCCTCGCGGTGGCCGAGGGGCACATCACGATGCGCCGCGAGACGCTCGACCTCATCACCGAGGGCCGCGCCGAGAAGGGCGACGTGATCGGCGTCGCGCGCCTTGCCGGGATCATGGGCACCAAGAAGACCGCCGACCTGATCCCCCTCTGCCACCCGCTGCCGGTCACCAACGTGTCCGTCGACCTCGTGCCCGACACCGCCCTGCCCGGCCTGCGCGCCACGGCCACGGTCAAGACCACCGGCCAGACCGGCGTCGAGATGGAGGCGCTGACCGCCGTCTCCACCGCGCTCCTGACGGTCTACGACATGGTCAAGGCGGTCGAGCGGGGGATGGAGATCGGCGGCATCCGCCTGCGGCTGAAGGCGGGCGGCAAGTCGGGCCGCTACGAGGCCGCCCCGTGATTTCGGTCGAAGAGGCGCTGGACGGCATCCTCGCGCTGGTCGCCCCGCTCGATCCGGAGGACGTCCCCCTGGCCGAGGCGCGTGGCCGCGTCCTGTCGGCGCCCGTGCGCGCCGCACGGGCCCAGCCCCCCTTCCCGTCCTCCGCAATGGACGGATATGCCCTCGCCGCCGGCGATGCGCGCCCCGGCGCCCGGCTCAGGGTGATCGGCCAGAGCGCGGCCGGCCACGGCTTCGACGGCACCGTCGGCCCCGGCGAGGCGGTGCGCATCTTCACCGGCGCCCCGGTGCCGCCGGGGGCCGACCGCGTGGTGATCCAGGAAGACGTCGCGGCCGAGGGCGACACGGTCACGCTGGGCGAGACGCTCGACGACAATCTCTACGTCCGGCCCGAGGGCGGCGATTTCCGCGCCGGCGACGAGGTCTTTCCGCGCCGCCGGCTCGGCGCGGCCGACCTGACGCTGCTGGCGGCGATGAATACCGGTACAATCCGCGCCGCCCGCCAGCCCGAGGTCGCGCTGATCGCCACCGGCGACGAGCTGGCGATGCCGGGCGAGGCCCCCCGGCCCGACCAGATCATCGCGTCGAACACGTTCGGGCTGAAGGCGATGATCGAGGCCGCCGGCGGCCGCGCCCGCCTGCTGCCCATCGCGCGGGACAATGCCGCCTCGCTGACCAAGGCCTTCGATTTCGCCCGCGGCGCGGACCTCGTCGTCACGATCGGTGGCGCGTCAGTCGGGGACCACGACATCGTCGACCGGGTCGCTGCCGCCCGCGGGATGGAACGCGCCTTCTACAAGATCGCCATGCGGCCCGGAAAGCCGCTGATGGCGGGCCGGTTGGACGGCGCGCCGATGATCGGTCTGCCGGGCAACCCCGTCTCGTCCATGGTCTGCGGGCACGTATTCGTCCTGCCCGCGCTCCGCGCCATGCTGGGCCTCGGCGCCGCCCCGGCGCCCCGCGCCCGCGCGCCGCTGGCCGCCCCCGTCGCGGCGAACGGGCCGCGCGAGCACTACATGCGCGCGACGCTCGGCCCCGAGGGGTTGTCCGCGTTCGACCGGCAGGACAGCTCGCTGATGAGCGTCTTCGCCGCCGCGCAGGCGCTGATCGTCCGACCGCCCCATGACGGCCCCCGCGACGCGGGCGACACCGTCGAATACCTGTCCCTGTCGCCCGAGGCTTGACACAAAGCGGGAACGCTGGCAGAACACATGCCGAACGTCCGAGCGGCGTACAGGATGGGAGTGCCGGCTATGCTGACCCGCAAGCAATTGGATTTGCTGACCTTCATCAACGATCGCGTGCAGCGCGACGGTGTGCCCCCGTCCTTCGACGAAATGAAGGAGGCGCTGGACCTGCGGTCGAAGTCCGGCATCCACCGCTTGATCACCGCGCTCGAAGAGCGAGGCTTCATCCGCCGCCTCGCCCATCGCGCCCGCGCGATCGAGATCGTCAAGATGCCCGAGACGGGCAGCCGCGGCGCCTTCGTGCCCGACGTGATCGAGGGCGACGCCCCCGAGACCGATGGCGCGCCGGCGCCCGCGAACACGCTTCCGGTTGCGTCCCACGCATCGGACTTGCCGCTGATGGGGCGCATCGCCGCCGGTGTCCCGATCGAGGCGATCAGCGAGGTCGCGTCGCATGTGTCGGTTCCCGGCACGATGCTGTCTGGCCAGGGCAGCCACTACGCGCTCGAGGTCAAGGGCGACTCGATGATCGACGCAGGGATCAACGACGGCGACATCGTCGTGGTCCGCGAGACGGCAAGCGCCGACAACGGCGACATCGTCGTCGCGCTGGTCGAGGGGCACGAGGCGACGCTCAAGCGGTTCCGACGCAAGGGCGGCATGATCGCGCTCGAGGCGGCGAATCCGGTCTACGAGACCCGCGTGTTCCGGGACGACCAGGTGCAGGTGCAGGGCCGTCTGGTCGGCCTGATCCGCACCTACTGACCGCCCGTCCAGGGCCGGCGCGCCGTGTCGCCGGCCTGCCGCCGCACGATCCCATGGGGCGTGACGGTTAGCGACACGGCACCACCCGCTGACAGCGCCGCGCGGTCCAGCACATCGCAGCTTGCCTGTTCGGCGGGGTCCTCCATCTCGCTTGGCAGCACGACCAGGTCCGCTGTCGCGCAGGCCCCCCGCGCGTTCTCCTGCTGTCCCCGCCCCGAAATCATCGCGACACGCATGCCCTCCAGTTGCGCCACCGTGATACCCGGTGCCACGCGTGACAGGCCGGGCCGCGCCGCCGCCTCGGCCTGCGTCGCGCCATCACCGTCATTCTCGAGCCAGACCGACGCCGGAAACCCGTCGCCGACCGGCTTCGACAGGACACGCCCCCGCTCGGTCGCAAGCCCCATCAGCCGGCCGCTCGACGCGATCAGCAGATCGGGACGCTGCGCCTGGCTCCACAGGCCGAAGGCGAGCGCCACGGGCACGGCCCCCCCCAGCCATCGCGCCCGGCCCTGCCACAGGACCAGCCACAGCAGCCCCAGGCTCAGCACCGGCAGCACGACGGGACCGGGCGACACCACCAGGCTCACCGCCCCCTCCCGCGCGGCGACCCACTCGGCCACGAACAGAATCCAGCGGATCGCGGGGGCCATGATCCACAAACCGACCCATCCCAGCCCAAACGGCGCCAGCACCGCCGCCAGCACCGCGGCGGGCATGACCACGCTGCCCATCAGCGGCACTGCGGCGAGGTTCGCGATCAGGCCGTAGTGTGGCACGCGGTTGAAATGCGCCGCGGCAAACGGCGCCGTGGCAAACCCTGCCACCGCCGAGGACAGCACGACCGCCAGCACCGGCCGAAGCCAGCGCGGCACGTCCCACGGCAGCGCGCGCAGGCCCGAGAACACAGCGACCAGCGCCGTCGTGGCCGCGAAGGACAACTGGAAGCCGGGGCCGGTCATCGCCTCGGGCCGGAGCACCAGCACGATCGTCGCGGCGACGGCCACCGCCCGCAGCGTCAGCGCCCGCCGATCCAGCATCACCGCCACCAGCACCACCGCCGCCATCACGAAGGCCCGCTGCGTCGCCACGTTGCCCCCCGACAGCGCGAGATAGGCCGCCGCCGCGACCAGCGCCCCGCCGGCGGCGATCTTCTTGACTGGCCAGCGCAGGGCGACGGACGGCGGCAGCACGAGCCCCAGCCGCAGGGCGTAGAAGACGACCCCCGTCAAGAGCCCCATGTGCAGCCCCGAGATCGCCAGCAGGTGCGCGAGGTTCGCCAGGCGCAGCTCTTCCACCGTCTCGGCCGAGATGCCCGATCGGTCGCCGGTGGTGATCGCCGCGGCGAAGGCCCCGACCTCGCCCGGCAGCACGGCGCGCACCGCGGCAGAGATCGCGGCCCGCGCTTGCGCCACCGGCACCGCACGTGGTGCAGGCGGCGCATAGACCAGGGCGGGGCTGCGGGTATAGCCGACCGCGCCGATGCCGGCGAACCAGGCCATGCGGCGGAAATCGAACCCGCCGGGCTCGACCGGCCCGGCCGGCGGCGAGAGGTGCCCGGTCAGGATCACCGTCTGCCCCGGTCGCGCCGCAAGTCGCGGTGGCGGACCGTGGAGAGAGACCCGCACCCGCCGCGGCGTCCGCTCGGGGCTTGTGTCGGCCAGCACCACGCGATCCAATGTCAGCCGCGGCGCATCGCTGGCCGAACGGTCGACCTTGACCACCCGCCCTTCCACAGGCCCGTAGTAGCGCCAGCCCAGCACTGGCTCCGCCACCCAGAGGCTGCGCGCGCCGGCCAGCGCCAGCCCCGCGCATATCAGCCAGAGCGCCACGGCAGGCGGCATCCGTGCCGCGACGCGCCGCCCGGCAACAGCGCATGCCAGCAGGATCAGCGCGCCGGTCCCCAGCGCCCAGGGCGCAGGTTCGACCGGCAGCGCAAAGTAGGCGCCGATGCCCGCGCCAAGGCAGACCGGAACCCAGCAGACCAACGCGCCGCGCTGCCCGTCGAACAGCCTGGCGATTGCGGTGGCCAGCGCGCCCACTTGTCCTCCAGAGAGCGATTGACTAGACCGCTGGCACGCTATCTCCCCGCCTGTTTATGAGAGGTTAACGCCGATGTCCCAGCCGCCGGTGGTCACCCGTTTCGCCCCGTCCCCGACCGGGTTCCTGCATATCGGCGGCGCGCGGACGGCGCTGTTCAACTGGCTCTTCGCCCGCGCCAATGGCGGCCGCTTCCTGCTGCGGATCGAGGATACCGACCGCGCGCGCTCGACCGAGGAGGCGACGCAGGCGATCTTCGCGGGGCTCGACTGGCTTGGCCTGGACCATGACGGCGAGGCGATCAGCCAGGCCGCCCGCGCCGACCGTCACGCCGAGGTCGCGCGCGAGATGCTGGCCGCCGGCACCGCCTACAAGTGCTTCTCGACCCAGGAAGAGATCGAGTCGTTCCGTGAAACCGCCCGGCAGGAAGGCCGCTCGACCCTGTTCGAAAGTCCCTGGCGGGACGCCGATCCCGCGACCCATCCCGACGCGCCCTACGCGCTCCGCGTGAAGGCCCCGCGCGAGGGGGAGACCGTGATCGAGGACAAGGTCCAGGGCCAGGTCCGGGTCCGCAACGACCAGCTCGACGACATGGTCATCCTCCGCTCGGACGGCTCGCCCACCTACATGCTCGCCGTGGTGGTGGACGATCACGACATGGGCGTGACTCACGTGATCCGCGGCGACGATCACCTCAACAACGCGGCCCGGCAGATGACCGTCTACCAGGCGATGGGCTGGCCGGCGCCGGTCTGGGCCCATATCCCGCTGATCCACGGCGCCGACGGCAAGAAGCTGTCCAAGCGGCACGGTGCGCTCGGGGTCGAGGAATACCGCGAGATGGGCTTCCCCTCGCCGGCGATGCGCAATTATCTCACCCGGCTCGGCTGGAGCCACGGCGACGACGAGGTGTTCACCACCGAGCAGGCGGTGGAATGGTTCTCGCTCGACGGGATCGGCAAGTCGCCGGCGCGGCTGGACCTCAAGAAACTGGAAAGCATTTCCGGTCATCACATCGCTGCGATGGAGGATGCTGCACTGCTTTCAGAAATCGACAGTTTCCGGGCCGCGATCGGGGCCGATCCCCTGGCCGAGGCCGAGCGCGAGGTGCTGGGCCGGGCCATGTACTGCCTGAAAGACCGCGCGAAGACGCTGCCGCAACTGCTTGAAAAAGCGCATTTCTGCCTGACGCAGCGTCCGATCGAGCCGGACGAGAAAGCGTCCAAATCCCTGGACACTGTATCCAAAGGTATACTGTCAGAATTGACGCCGCACCTGCGAAATGCTAGCTGGTCCCGCGACACGCTGGAAGGCATCGTGGCCGGCATTGCGGAAGAGCACGGGCTGGGACTCGGCAAGGTGGCTCAGCCGCTTCGGGCCGCACTGGCCGGCCGCACGGTTTCGCCCAGCGTCTTCGACATGATGCTCGTCCTTGGCCGGGACGAAACACTCGCCCGGCTGACCGACGCTGCGGCTTGAACGCTGGGGCGCTTGGTCTGCGCCCCCGCCCGGAACATTCCCCGCGCGCGCCCGACGCGCCCGGGCCACCTGGAAGGGAATAACGCATGTCCGACAGCCAGAAGACAGCCAAAGTGAGCTTCGACGACAAGGAGCTCGAGCTGCCCATGTACGCCCCCACGGCCGGGCCCGAGGTGATCGATATCCGCAAGCTCTATTCCGAGGGCGGCGTCTTCACCTACGATCCGGGCTTTGCCTCGACCGCCGCCTGCGACAGCACGATCACCTTCATCGACGGTGACAAGGGGCAATTGCTGCACCGCGGCTACCCGATCGACCAGCTCGCGTCCAAGTCGCATTTCCTCGAGGTCTGCTATCTCCTGCTCTACGGCGAACTGCCGACCGCAGAGCAACTCGAGGATTTCGAGCATCGCGTGACCAACCACACGATGCTGCACGAGCAGATGCAGAACTTCTTCCGCGGCTTCCGCCGTGACGCGCACCCGATGGCCGTCATGGTGGGCGTTGTCGGCGCGATGTCGGCCTTCTACCACGATTCCACCGATATCTCCGATCCCTGGCAGCGCGAGGTCGCCTCGATCCGGCTGATCGCCAAGATGCCGACGATCGCCGCCTGGGCCTACAAGTACTCGGTCGGCCAGCCGTTCATCTATCCGCGCAACGACCTGGACTATGCGTCGAACTTCCTGCGCATGTGCTTCGCCGTCCCGGCCGAGGATTACAACGTGGACCCGGTGCTGGCCCGCGCGATGGACCGCATCTTCACGCTGCACGCCGATCACGAGCAGAACGCCTCGACCTCGACGGTGCGTCTCGCCTCGTCCTCGGGCGCGAACCCGTTCGCCTGCATCGCGGCCGGCATCGCCTGTCTCTGGGGACCGGCACATGGCGGCGCCAACCAGGCCTGTCTCGAGATGCTGCGCGAGATCGGGACGCCGGACCAGATCCCCGAATACATCGCCCGCGCGAAGGACAAGAACGATCCGTTCCGCCTGATGGGCTTCGGCCACCGCGTCTACAAGAACTTCGACCCCCGCGCGAAGGTGATGAAGCAGTCCGCCGACGAGGTGCTGGACCTGCTCGGGATCGAGGACAACCCGACGTTGCAGACCGCCAAGGAGCTGGAACGTGTCGCGCTGGAGGACGACTACTTCGTCGAGAAGAAGCTCTACCCCAACGTCGACTTCTACTCGGGCATCATCCTCGACGCGATGGGCTTCCCCACGTCGATGTTCACGCCGATCTTCGCCGTGGCGCGGACCGTGGGCTGGATCTCGCAGTGGAAAGAGCAGATCAGCGACCCGCAGCTGCGTATCGGCCGGCCGCGCCAGCTGTACCAGGGCAAGACGCTGCGCGACTACGTGGACGTCGAAAACCGCTGACCGGACCGCGCTCCGACAGGACAGAAAGGCCGCCACGCATCGCCGTGGCGGCCTTTTTCATGCGCTGACCGCCGGCACGAATCGCGTGATACGATAGGTTGGGACCTGACCGTTCGTCGTGCCGCACCTATCGTTCGATCAATAGTTCATTATACTCTTGGGCGACACAGTGGCAGCGCACCTGACCCGAAAGACAGGTCTGCCCTTTTTTCGCCCCAGTCCGCAGCCAATTCGTAAACAGCTGCAATACGAACAGGACAAGAAAAATGGCATTGCCGAAGGTGAAGCTGTTCGGACGAAACACCTCCGCCGACAAGGACGAAGCCGGCGCGGCTCAGGATGCAGGCGATACCGATCACGCGCATGACGAGCAGTTCGAGACGGTCGACGGCGAGTCGTTGTCGTTCATGATGGAGGGCAAGGCGAGCATCGGCGTCTCGATCTCCGAGAACGGCGACGGCACGCTGACCTTCACGCTTGACGTGTTCGACAGCCACGGATCGGGCAACGTGCAGGGCGTGTTCCTCGATGCCGTGGACGACGACCTGTCCTCCGGCCTGTTCGCGCAGGGCGCCCAGGTCGACGGTCAGGCCTTTGCCGCCGGCGGTGTCGACGGCGTGATGGGACACTCGTCCTCCCTGCCCCCGGATGGCGACCTCTATGACGGCGGCGTTTCGCTGGATCCCGCGAAGGGTCCGGCGACCTTCACGCTCGGGCATGTCAGCGCGCCGCTGTTCCTGGAGGATTTCGAGGGGATGGACATGGCCGTGCGCCTGTCGCCCGGCGACGACGACCCGAACGGCGACAGCCTCAAGGTCGAGGGCCAGGTGCCGCTCCTGCAGGACGAGCCCGAAGAGGATGAGGTCGCGGAGGACGACGATACCGTCGTCGACTTCCCCGTGCCGATGGTCGAGATCGACGAACATGCGCTCGAGGACGAACAGCAGGCGCAGGACGACGACGACACGGACGATTTCGCCGACCTGTGATCGGACCGGGCGGCCGCGCAGGGCGACCGCCCGTCGCTGGCCTCAGGCGGCCTTGCGGGTGCCGTCGAGGAACGGATAGTCCGTATAGCCCCGCTCGTCGCCGCCATAGAAGGTGTCGCGATCCTGCGGGTTCAACTCGGCACCGCGGCGGAAGCGCTCGGGCAGATCGGGGTTCGCGATGAAGTCGCGCCCGAAGGTCACGGCGTCCGCATGGCCCTTGGCGATGGCCGTCGCGGCACTGTCGGCGGTGTAGTCGCCATTGCCGATGTAGAACCCCGACCACAGCCCGCGCAGACGCTCCAGCAGCGCACGGGACGCGTCGTCGGTGTCGTTGCCGGGGAACTTCTCGACCACGTGCAGGTAGGCCAGCCGCTTCCTGTCGAGCATGCCGTAGACATGGCCGAACAGCGCCTCGGGGTCACTGTCGCCCATGTCGTTCGCCTGCCCCAGCGGCGACAGGCGGACGCCCACGCGGTCGCTGCCCCAGACCTCGGTCACGGCATCGACGACCTCGGACAGCAGCCGCGCCCGGTTCTCGACGCTGCCACCATAGGCATCGGTACGCTTGTTCGAGATGTCCTGCAGGAACTGGTCCAGCAGATAGCCATTCGCCCCATGCACCTCGACGCCGTCGAACCCGGCGCGCTTGGCGAGTGTTGCGGCGTGGCGGTACTGCGCGATCAGGTCGGCGATCTCGTCCTCGGTCATCGCGTGGGGCTCGGAGGTATCCTCGAACCCGTTCTGCGTGAAGGTCTGGGCATTGGCCCGCACGGCCGAGGGCGCCTGCGGCGTCGCGCCGTCGGGCAACAGGGACACGTGGCTGATCCGCCCGACATGCCACAATTGCAGGAAGATGCGACCGCCATTGGCGTGCACGGCGTCGGTGATCTTGGACCAGGCCTCGGCATGGGCCTCGGTGTGGATGCCCGGCGTGTCGACATAACCCTTGCCGAGCGCGCTGATCTGCGTCGCCTCGGACACGATCAGGCCGGCGCTGGCCCGCTGGGCATAGTAGGTCTGCGAGACGTCCCAAGGCGTGCCGTCGGACTGCGCACGGTTGCGCGTCAGCGGCGCCATCAGGACACGGTTCGGAAGGTCGAGATCGCCCATCCGGGCGGTCTGGAAGAGAGGTGCGTGATCGGTCATCCGTCTTTTCCTTTTTAGGGTCGGGATCGACAATGCGGTCCGGAACGTCCCGGCCATCTGGGCGTTCCGGCCCCGTGCGTCATCCCCACGCACACTGAATGTGCGCCGCTGCAACGCGGCATCCCGCCCGGGACATGGCGCGCACACACGGGCTTGTCAGGGGCCTCGCCGTGCGTCATCGGGCGTGTCCTTCGCCCCCTCATCACAAGGCCCGCGCTCCATGCTCATCGATATCGACGTCCAGCTCGACTACGACCTCGCCGGCATCACTGATATCCTTCTGCAAATCGAGGCCTCGCCGCTGATCGACCAGTCGATCCAGCGCGCGCATATCGACGCGGGCGCGACCGAGCACTTCTTCCGAATCCCCGCCGAAGAGGCCGTGGGCGAGCGGATCTGGCTGCGCGTGACCGACCGGTTCGTCTGCAGCTATACCGCCAGGATGGAGATCCAGCGCCAGGCGCCCGACATCTCTCGGCTGTTGCACCAGCCGGTGCACATGCTGCCACCCGAGACGATCAAGTACCTGATGGCCTCGCGCTATTGCCCCTCGGACGAGTTCCAGTCCTTCGCCGCCGCCGAGTTCGGCAATTCGATGGGCGGCGAGCGCATGGTCGCGATCCTGAACTGGATCACCGATAACCTCGCCTACGTGCCGGGCGTGAGCGGGCCCTGGACCACCGCCACCGACACATTCGTACAGCGACAGGGCATCTGCCGCGACTTCGCACATGTCTGCGTGACGCTGGCCCGCGCCTCGGCCATTCCCGCCCGCATCGTCAGCGTCTACGCGCCCGAGATCGACCCGCCGGACTTTCACGCCGTGGCGCAGGTGTTCCTCGACGGCAAGTGGCACCTGGTCGATCCCACGGGCATGACGACGCCCGACCGCATGGCGATCGTCGGTGTCGGCCGCGACGCCGCCGACATCGCGTTCATGACGCTCTACGGCTCGGCGACGCTGAACCGCCAGAGCGTGACGGTGAACGCGGTCTAGCGTCCTTCGAACGCGGCGGGCCGCTTTTCGAGGAAGGCCATCACGCCTTCGCGGAAATCCCGGCTCTTGCCGCATTCGCCCTGCAACTGCGCCTCGAGCGCCAGCTGCGTGTCGACATCGTTGTCGAACGACGCACGGATCGCCGTCTTGACGCCGGCATAGGCGGTGGTCGGCCCCTGGGCCAGCGCCTGCGCGCGCTGGCGCCAGTGCTGGTCAAAGACGTCGTCGGCCACCGCTTCCCAGATCATACCCCACTCGGCGGCCTGGCGTGCGCCAACGGGCTCTCCGAACAGCGCCGCCCCCATCGCGCGGGCAAAGCCGACCTGACGCGGCAGCCAGTAAGTACCGCCCGCGTCGGGGATCAGCCCGATCCGGGTGAAGGCCTGCAGGAACACCGCCGATTCGGCCGCGATCACCACGTCGGTCGCCAGCGCCAGGTTCGCCCCGGCCCCGGCCGCCGCACCGTTCACCGCCGAGATCGTGGGCACCGGACAGTCGTAGATCGCCTTCAGCAGCGGTTCGTATTCGTCGCGCAGCACGCCCTCGAAATCCGCCGCATTGAGCGACTGGCCGTCGCCCAGGTCCTGCCCAGAGCAGAACGCCTCGCCCGCGCCGGTCAGGACGACGACCCGCACCTCGTCCGGCAGACGGCGCATCACGTCCAGCAGCTCGGCCCGCATCTGGCTGTTGAGCGCGTTGCGCCGGTCGGGGCGGTTCAGGGTCACGACGGCCATCCCGCCGGAGACCTGCATCTCGATCGTTTCGTAATCCATCGCGGGCGATCCCTCCTTGCCGTCAGGGCGGACGATGCCCGCCCCGGTTCCGCAAGGAAAGCGGAACGCCCCGTTACTTGCCCAGAAGCCGGTCCAGCCGCGCCTGCTCTTCCGAACTCAGGCTGTCGTTCTGCGCAGCGCTCGGGCGGCGTCGCAGGGCAAAGACGGCAATGCCGATCCCGAGGATCAGAAGCGCCGGCCCCGCCGTCCAGAGGATCAGGTTCGCGCCGCGGGCATTGGGGCGCAGCAACACGTATTCGCCATAGCGATCGACGATGAAGTCGACGACCTCGGCGTTGCTGTCCCCGGCCACAAGCCGCTCGCGCACCAGCAGGCGCAGGTCGCGGGCCAGGTCGGCGTTGCTCTCGTCGATGCTTTCGTTGCGGCAGACAAGGCAGCGCAATCCTTCGGAAATCTCGCGCGCCCGCTGTTCGAGCGCGGGATCCTCCAGCATCTCGTCAGGCTGCACCGCGATCGCCGCGACCGGCGGCAGCGCGAGCGAGAGCGCCACCGTCAGGGCAAGCGCCAGCCGCCTCATTCCGCCGGCACCGCGCGACGTGGCGCCTTGCCCGCCCCGGCCGCGACGCGATAGCGGCGGTCGGTCAGGCTCATAACCCCGCCGAGCGCCATGATGATCGCCCCGGCCCAGATCCAGTTGGCGAAGGGCTTGATGTACGAGCGCACAGCCCAGGCGCCGCCCGACTGCCGGTCGCCGATCACGAGGTAGAGGTCGCGCAGCACGCCGTTGTCGATCCCCGCTTCGGTCGTGGGCATCTGCGCCACGGGATACCGCCGCTTCTCGGGCGTCAGCGTCGCCACCTCGCGGCCGCTGCGCGTCACCTGCATCATGCCCATGGTCGAGACGTAGTTCGGGCCCTCGACCTCTTCGACGCTTTCCAGCGTGATCTCGTAGGGGCCGACGCGGAACGGCTCGCCAACCTCGGCCACGCGGATGTCCTCGACCTGCCAGGCGGTCATCGCGGCGATGCCGAAGATGGTGATCCCGAAGCCGCCGTGTGCGATCGCCTTGCCCCAGTCGGCCCGCGGCAGGCGCCGCAGTCGCCGGGCCTTGTCGGACAGCCCGCCCCGGCCCGCGCGCTGCCACAGGTCCATGCCCGCGCCCAGAACCAGCCACGCCGCCAGCACAGCGCCGACCGGCGCCAGGATCGACCGCCCTGTCTGCATCGTCCAGACCAGCGCCCCCAGCGCGACCGACAGCGCCATGATGCCCCACAGCGGGCGCATGACGCGCCCCATGCGGGCACGCTTCCACGGCATCGCGGACCCTATGGGCAGGATCATCGCCAACGCCACCATGAACGGAGTGAAGGCCGCGTCGAAGAACGGCGGTCCGACGCTGAGCTTGCGGTTGAAGGCCAGCTCGGCCACCAGCGGCCAGACCGTGCCGATGAACACCACGAACGCGCTCACCGCCAGCAGGACGTTGTTGGCCACCAGCGCGGTCTCGCGGCTGGCCAGCGCGAACACGCCCTTCGCCTCCATCGCGCCGGCGCGCGCGGCATAAAGCGTCAGCGCCCCGCCCATGAATACCGCCAGGATAAGCAGGATGAACACGCCGCGTTCGGGGTCGTTGGCGAAGGCATGAACGCTGGTCAGCACGCCCGAGCGCACGATGAACGTGCCGATCAGCGAAAACCCGAAGGCCAGGATCGACAGCAGGATCGTCCAGCTTTTCAGCGCCTCGCGCTTTTCGGTGACGATGGCCGAGTGCAGCAACGCCGCCGCGATCAGCCACGGCATGAAGCTGGCGTTCTCGACCGGATCCCAGAACCAGAAGCCGCCCCAGCCCAGCTCGTAATACGCCCACCACGACCCCAGCGCGATGCCGATGGTCAGGAACAGCCACGCCGCCAGTGTCCAGGGCCGCACCCAGCGCGCCCAGGCGGCGTCCACCCGCCCCTCGATCAACGCGGCGACGGCAAACGAGAATGCCATCGAGAGCCCGACATAGCCCAGGTAGAGGAACGGCGGATGAAAGGCGAGACCGGGATCCTGCAGCAGCGGGTTCAGGTCCTGCCCGTCAAAGGGCGGCTGGGCCAGCCGGTCGAACGGGTTCGAGGTCAGCAGGATGAAGGCGTAGAACGCCACCCCGATCGCGGCCTGCACGCTCAGCACCCGCGCGCGGAGCCTCTCGGGCAAATTGGCCCCGAACCAGGCCGCCGACGCGCCGAACAGTGCCAGGATCAGCACCCACAGCAGCATCGAGCCCTCGTGGTTCCCCCAGACGCCCGTCACCTTGTAGAGCAGCGGCTTCAGCGTGTGAGAGTTATTGACCACGATCCGCAGCGAGAAATCCGAGGTCACGAAGGCGTAGGTCAGCGCCGCGAACGAGAACGCGACGAACAGGAACTGCGCCGTCGCCGCGGGTTCCGCCGCGGCCATCCAGCCGCGCCAGCCATTCTGCGCGCCCACCATGGGCACGATCATCTGCACCACCGCAACCAGCGCCGCGAGGATCAGGGCGAAATGTCCGAGTTCCACGATCATGGCGGCAGGATAGACCCTTGCGCGGGCGCCGCCAATGGGTGCGCCGCCCGTCGGCGTCGATGTCGCACTCCTGTGACCGAAGGTTCAGCGCGGCGTAAGATACTGCCGCAGAACCGAATCCAGGCGCGCGGCGGCGCGACCGTGCCGGGCGGCGTCCGCGATCAATCCGCGCCCCCTGCAAATGCGACGCAGCCAAGGTGCAAGAGCGCCCCTCATCGGGCGAAGGCGGCGCGGGGCAGCCGCTCGCGGATCAGGGTGGTCATCTCGATCATCACCTCGGTGTTCTTGTTCAGCGCCTCGCGGGTGGCGTCCTCCTTCTGCGCGTCGCGGAACAGCAGGTAGAACACGAGCAGCACCCAGGGACCGTATTCCGCCACCAGCCGCAGGATCAGGTCACTCATCGCGCCCGCGCCTCCAGTCGTCCAGCGCCGGGTTGCCGGTGCCGCCGTCGCTCAGCGCCACCGCGGCCGACCGTGCGAGAGTGCGCTGCATCTCGTGCCCCTTCGCCTGATGCCGGGCGCCGAAATAGAACGAAACGATCGCCCCCATCAGCCACCACAACGGCTCGGGCACCAGCGAAAGCCCCGCCATCCGCGCGGCGAACCACTCGGGCGCCGCCATCGCCGCACCGAACAGCGCGAGCGTTCCCAGCGCCATCGCCGGGCGCGGCAGCCGGTTGGCCCCGTCGACCGCCCTGTCGAAAAGCCCTCGCCCGGCGCCGAACTCGGCCGCGAACTGCGTCAGCGCCGCCTGTTTCAGACGCGCGTCGCGCGCCGCGTCGGCCTCGGCGTTGACGCGGAACACCTCCGCCGTCTCGGCGACGAGGTTGCCGCCTTGCCCGAACAGCAGCGTCATACCACGGTCGATCAGTCCCATGCAGCCGTCCTCCGTGCATGCTCGGCCTCGGTCAGGTGGTAGCGGGGAGAAATGAAATCCTCCGCCCGGCGGATCCAGCCGCCCTTGCCGCCATCCCGCCGCCGCGCGTATTTGCGGCTTGCCGGGCGCCGGTCGGCGAGGGCGTAGTAATAGTTCCGCCGCGCGATTCCATAAGCGTCGGCCAGGTGCCGCGGCGCCGCCGACCGGGCCAGCGCGGCCGCCGCCAGCGTCTGCGGCCCGATGATGCCGTCCGCGGCGACGGACTGCCCCATGTCGCACAGCAATCGCTGGAGGATCTTCACCGCGTTCGCGCCGGCATTGACGTACATGTCGAACACGCTTGCCTGCAGGCAGTCGGGCAGTTCGGCGATCCGCGGTCGTCGGAAATAATGCTCGACGAAGATGTCCCGCGCCCGGGCGCGACTGACGCGGCGCACGTCCTCGGTGTCGACATCGCCGTCGCCGTCGAGGTCCAGCCCCAACCGGCGCAGGGTGCCGATCGTGACACCGTGCTGCGTCGCCCCGCCCGGATCGTCGGGGTCGTTAACGAAGCCGCCCTCGCGGGCCACGATGTCATCGGCAATCTCGATAACGCTCTGCATCCCGTCACACCTCCCCAACCGGAACCGGGGGAAAATGTGCCGGAGTGCGCGTTAAGGTGTCGGAAATCAGCCGTTCGGTGCCGCCGGTGCCTCACCCGGCGCGTGCTGGAACACACCCTGCTCCTTGAGCGCGTCGACGACTTCCTTGGGCATGTAGGTCTCGTCGTGTTTGGCAAGTATCTCAGAGGCTTCAAACGTGCCGTTCACGTAGCGCCCGGTGCCGACCATGCCCTGTCCCTCTTCGAAGAGATCGGGCAGCACGCCGGTATAGGTCACCGGAACCGAGGCGCCGCCGTCGGTGACCGAGAAGCGCACCGTCGTGCCCTCGCCCCGGATCAGCGTGCCCTCCTCGACCAGCCCGCCGATGCGGAAGGTCTCGCTCGGCGCGGGCGGCTCGTCCATCACCTGCGTCGGCGCGCGGAAATAGTTGATGCCGTCGCGCATGGCATAGCCGATCATCGCGGTGGACAGCGCGAGCGCCACCGCGGCGACGGCGATCACCTGGATACGGCGTTTCTTCTTGAGGCTCTTCATCCCGGCCATGGCAGGTCCCTCAGGGGAACAGCGGCACCATGTCGAGGCCCGCCCGTTCATCGTGTCCTAGCATCAGGTTGGCGTTCTGCAAAGCTTGGCCCGATGACCCTTTGGTGAGGTTGTCGAGCGCGGCGAACACCACGGTCCGCCCCGCCCGGCGGTCGGCCACCGCCCCGACATGCACGATGTTCGAGCCGCGCACATGGTGCGTCGAGGGCGCCTCGCCCATCGGCAGGACATGCAGGAAGGGCTCGCCCTCATAGGCGCCGGCCAGCGTGTCGTGCACCGCCTGCACCGATCCCCTGACATAGACCGAGGCGAGGATGCCCCGGTTGGCGGGAACGAGATGCGGCTGGAACTGCACCTCGACCTTGCGGCCGGCGATCAGGCTGAACTCCTGGTCGAACTCGCCCAGGTGCCGGTGCGTGCCGCCAAGGCCGTAGGCGTTGTAGCCCTCGCTCAGCTCGGCGTGCAGCAGGTTCTCCTTGAGCGACCGTCCGGCCCCGGAGACAGCGGCCTTCAGGTCGATCACGATGTCGTCGAGGTCGATCACCCCCGCCGCGATTAGCGGGCGCAGCGCATACTGCCCCGTCGCGGCGTTGCACCCCGTGCCCGCGACCAGCCGCGCGGCGGCGATCTCGGGGCGGTAGAATTCGGTCAGGCCGTAGACCGCCTCTTTCTGCAACTCGGGCGCGGCGTGCGGTTTGCCATACCATTTTTCGTAATCCGCCGGGTCGCGCAGACGGAAATCGGCGGACAGGTCGATGACCCGCACGTCGCGCGGCAGTTCGGCGATCACCGCCTGCGAGGTGGCATGCGGCAGGGCGCAGAAACACAGGTCGATTCCGCCGAAGTCGATCTCCTCGATGCGGACGAGGTCGGGAAGATCGAGATGGCGCAGATGCGGAAAGACCGAGGCCATTGTCTGCCCCGCCTTGCGGTCGGCAGAGAGGGCAGCGATCTCGAGCTCGGGGTGCCCCGCGATCAGGCGGACGAGTTCGGCCCCGGTGTATCCGGAAGCGCCGAGAATGGCGATGTTGTGCGGCATGGTCTGTCTCCTCAGCCCGCCTGTGGCGCGGGCACGGTCGCCGCGGGCCAGTGCAGGCCGCGGCTGTCGGTCTGGGTCAAGCGTTACGCGGCTTCGAAGGTGATCCCGCGTCGCAGGAACTGCGTCGCCTTGGACGACACCCGGCGCGGGTCGCCGGTTGTGAGAAAGGCGGGCGCGCCACCCCCGGCGATGTCCGGATGCCGGCCCAGATAGTCGGCCAGGCTCTCGGCCACGAGGTTGGCCTGCGAATAGACCTCGACATCGGGGCCCAGCGCCTCCTGGAAGGCCTCCTGCATCAGCGGGTAATGCGTACAGCCCAGCACCGCGGCCTGCGGGTTGGGCATCTTGCGCTTCAGCGCCTCCACATGCGAGCGCACCAGCGCCTCGGCGAGGATCAGATCGCCGTCCTCGATCGCGTCCACGACCCCGCCGCAGGCCTGCGCCTCGACGTCCACGCCGATCGCCCGGAACGCCAGCTCGCGCTGGAAGGCGCGGCTCGACACGGTGGCTGGGGTGGCGAACAGCGCGACATGCTTGACCGCGACCTCGCGCGGCGGAGAGTTGTCGCCCCATTGCCGCTCGGTCAGGGCCTCGATCAGCGGCACGAAGACGCCCAGCACCCGCTTGCCCTGTGGCATCCACGCCTCCTGCATGCGGCGCAGGGCGGCGGCGCTGGCGGTGTTGCAGGCCAGGATCACCAGATCGCAGCCGGAATCGAACATCCGTTGCACGCCGGCCGTGGTCAGGCCGTAGATGTCGTCGGAATCGCGCACGCCGTAGGGCGCGTGCGCGTTGTCGCCCAGATAGACCAGCGGCAGGTCGGGCAGACGCTTCTGCACCGCGTCCAGAACCGTCAGGCCGCCCAGCCCGCTATCGAAAATGCCAACCGCCATGTCGCCTCGCAGCTTGCAGCGATCCCCGATCCCGAATCGAGGGTCTCGTTCCCAGCGCATAGGTCGCCTGCCGCCGGAAGTCCATCATCGCGCGCCGCCTCACTCGGCCGCGCTGTCGAGCTGCACCCCGCCGGCGCGGATCGTGTCCAGCAGATCCTCCCTCTGCCGCGCGGCAGCTTCGGCGTTGGCGGCCTTCACCGGTCCGAAGCCGCGGATCGACAGCGGCAACCGCGCCAGCGCGATCGTCGCATCCCGCGTCCCGGGCGTCAGGCGCGGCAGCACCTCGTCCAGGTCGCGCTCGTACTGGCGGATCAGTTCCCGCTCCATCCGGCGCTCGGCGCTGTAGCCGAAGGGATCGAGCGCCGTCCCCCGCAGGGTCCGAAACCGCGCCAGCAGCGGGAAGAGGCGTTCGATCCAGGGGCCGAAGGCGCGCTTCTTCGGCCGGCCGTCGGAGGCGGTGCCGGACAGGACCGGCGGGGCGAGGTGATACTCCAGCCGGAAATCGCCCGTGAAAGTGTGCCGCGCCTTGTCGCGCGTCTCCTGCAGAAGGCGCGCGACCTCGTATTCGTCCTTGTAGGACAACAGCTTGTGATACCCCAGCGCCACCGCCTCGCGCAGTTCGGCGTCCTCGATCGCGTTGACCCGCTCGAGGTACCGGTCGGCCAGGCGGCGAGACTGATAGGCTTCCAGGTGCCGGGCGCGATGGGCGACGCGGTCCTCGGTCGTGTTTGGCAGCGCGACCAACTCGGCCGCCAGCAGCCGCTCGGCCGCCTCCGGCGCGTGCGCCGCCCAGCGCCCGATCTCGAAGGCCCGAAGGTTCTGCTCCACCGCGGCGCCGTTCATCTCGATCGCGCGGGTCAGAGCGTCGAGCGACACGGGCACGAGCCCCTTCTGCCACGCCGCCCCGAAGACCAGCATGTTGGCATAGATCGTGTCGCCCAGCGTGGCCTCGGCCAGGGCTGTCGCGTCGAACAGCGAGAGGGCTTCCCCCAGCCGGTCGCGCAGCGCGCCGGTCAGGTCGGGCGCCGGGATGCGGAACTCGGGGTCGCGGGTGAAGTCGCCGGTGACGATCTCATGGCTGTTCACCACCGCCCCCGCCGACGACGCGAGCAAGCCGCGGGTCCGGGCCCCGGCGCTGACCACGAGGTCGCCGCCGATCAGGGCGTCGCACTCGCCGGTGGCGACGCGGATCGCGCTGATGCCGTCCGGCGTCTCGGCCAGGCGGCAATGGATGTGCACCGCCCCGCCCTTCTGCGCAAGGCCCGCCATCTCCATCATGCCCGCGCCCTTGCCGTCGAGATGCGCCGCCATCGCGAGCACCGCGCCGACGGTCACCACACCCGTGCCGCCGACACCGGTGATGACGATGTTGTGCGTCCCCTCGATCGTCGGGATGTCGGGCTGCGGCAGCGTGCCGATCTCGACCTGCTGCGTCGGCTCCTTGCGCAGTTCGCCGCCGTGGACGGTGACGAAGGACGGACAGAAGCCCTTGAGGCAGGAAAAGTCCTTGTTGCAGGCCGATTGGTCGATCGCGCGTTTGCGGCCGAACTCGGTCTCCTCGGGCACGACCGCCACGCAGTTCGACTGCACGCCGCAATCGCCGCATCCCTCGCAGACATCGGTGTTGATGAAGACCCGCGTATCGGGATCGGGGAACGCGCCCTTCTTGCGCCGCCGCCGCTTCTCGGCTGCGCAGGTCTGGACATAGACGATCGCAGAGACACCTTCGATCCCGGTGCAGCGCTCCTGCACCGTGCCGAGGTCGTCGCGCTCGAAGACCTCCAGGTCCTTCGGAAAGACCGACAGGTCGAGGTCCTCCTTCGGGTCGTGGACCAGAAAGACCTTCGTGAGGCCCATTGCCCGCAATTCGGCAACGATCTGCTGCGGCGTCAGCCCGCCATCGTTCTTCTGCCCGCCGGTCATCGCGACGGCGTCGTTGTAGAGGATCTTGAAGGTGATGTTCACGCCCGACATCAGCGCCGCGCGGATCGCCTGCACGCCTGAATGGTTGTAGGTGCCGTCTCCCATGTTCTGGAACACGTGGCTCCGGGTCGAGAACGGTGCCTCGCCTACCCAGTTCACCCCTTCGCCGCCCATGTGGGTGAAGCCCGACGTCTCGCGGTCCATCCAGAGCGCCATGATGTGACAGCCGATCCCGGCATAGGCCCGGCTGCCCTCGGGCACCTTTGTCGAGGTGTTGTGCGGACAGCCGGCGCAGAAATACGGCAGCCGCGCCGAGATCTCGGTGCCGTCGTCGGCCTTGCGCGCCTCGCCCAGCCGGGCAAGCGCCCCGTGGATCGCGTCGGTGCCGCGTCCCTCCTCGACCAGGATCTCGCCCAGCTTATCGGCGATGTAGGTCGGGTCCAGCGCGTAGCGGGTCGGGAACAGCTCCATCCGGCGGCCGTGTTCCCACGTGTCGCCCTTGTGCCAGCCATAGACCCGACGGCCCCGCCGGTCATCGAAGATCGCCTCCTTGACCTGCACCTCGATCAGCTTGCGCTTTTCCTCGACCACGACGATCAGGTCCAGCCCCTCGGCCCAGTCGTGGAAGCCGTCCATGTCCAGCGGGAAGGTCTGGCCGACCTTGTAGGTCGTCAGCCCCAGCCGGTCGCAGGTGTCGTCGTCGATCCCCAGAAGCGACAGCGCGTGCTGCAGGTCCAGCCAGTTCTTGCCCGCCGCCACGAAGCCTATCCTCGCGCCGGGCTTGCCGTGAACGCGGCGGTCAATCCCGTTGGCGCGGGCAAAGGCCTCGGCCGCGAACCGCTTGTGGTCGATGATCCGCGCCTCCTGCGGGACCCAGTGGTCGCCGAGGCGGATGTTCAGGCCGTCGGGCGGCATCGCGAAATCCTGCGGCGTGACGAAGCGCATCCGGTCCGGGCGCCCGTCGACGACGCTCGTCACTTCGACGGTGTCCTTCATCAGCTTCAGCCCGCACCACAGCCCCGAAAAGCGCGAGAGCGCGAAACCATAGGCGCCGTAGTCTAGGATCTCCTGCACACCGGCGGGCGACAGGACCGGCATGTAGACATCGACCAGCGCCCAGTCCGACTGGTGGCAGGTGGTCGAGGATTCGCCGGTATGGTCGTCGCCCATCGCCATCAGCACGCCGCCATGGGGCGAGGTGCCGGCCATGTTCGCATGCCGCATCGCATCGCCCGAGCGATCGACCCCCGGCCCCTTGCCGTACCACAGGCCGAAGACCCCGTTGTATTTGCCCTCGCCGCGCAGTTCGGCCGTCTGGCTGCCCCAGAGCGCGGTGGCGGCAAGGTCCTCGTTCAGGCCGGGCTCGAACCGGATGTCGGAGGCGTTCAGCAGCTCGCCCGCCCGCGCCATCTGCAGGTCGACGCTGCCCAGCGGCGAGCCGCGATAGCCGGTCACGTAGCCGGCGGTGTTCAGCCCCGCCGCGGTATCGCGGGCCTTCTGCATGAGCATCAGCCGCACGAGAGCCTGCGTGCCGTTCAGCAGAACGTGTTCTTTTTCGAGATCGAAGCGGTCGGTCAGACGGACATCCTGGCGCACCATTGAATAACCTTTCTTAAGGTTTGGGCGCCAGATTTTGGGCAGACGCCCGCGCACGCGGCAGCGCGCCTGCACCGGACCGGGCGACATTGATGCTTTTGCTCTAGGGTCCAGCCATGTAAGTGCGCGATACCTGCTATCTCATGGAAAACCGGAATGATGGACTGGGACAAGCTGAGAATTTTTCACGCGGTTGCGGATGCGGGCAGCCTGACCCACGCCGGGGACATACTGCACCTGTCGCAATCGGCCGTCAGCCGGCAGATCCGGGCCCTGGAAGAGTCGTTGAACACGACGCTGTTCCACCGTCATGCCCGCGGCCTGATCCTGACCGAGCAGGGAGAGCTGCTGTTCGACGCCACCAGCTCCATGCGCCGCCGGATCGACACCGCCGCCGCGCGGATCCGCGACAGCGAGGAAGAGGTGTTCGGTGAGCTGCGGGTCACGACGGCGACGGGTTTCGGCTCGCTCTGGCTGACGCCGCGGATGCCCGCGCTCTATGCAAAGTACCCCGATCTCAAGATCGACCTTATGCTGGAAGAGCGCGTGCTGGATCTGCCCATGCGCGAGGCCGACATCGCCATCCGCATGAAGGAACCGAGCCAGGCGGACCTGATCCGCAAGCGGCTGATGACGATCCGCATGCGGCTCTACGCCTCGCCCGAATACCTCGCGCAGCGCGGCACCCCGGAAAAGGCCAGCGATCTCAGCAACCACCGCCTGATCTGCCAGAGCCCGAACACCCCCCAGGTCAGCGCCGGCGCCGTGATGGTCCAGGAGCTTCTGACTCACGACATCCCCTCGATGCTGACCGTGAACAACTACTTCGGTGTGCTGCAGGCGACGATCGCGGGGCTCGGCGTGGGGCTTCTGCCGGACTACGTGATCGAGGATTTCCCCTCGATCGTGCGTGTCCTGCCCGATCTCGAATCCGCCGAGGTGCCGGTTTTCCTCGCCTATCCCGAGGAACTGCGCCAATCGAAACGGATTGCCGCCTTCCGCGATTTCGTCGTCGACGAGATCTTCGAGCACCGCCGCAGGCTACAGACCGCAGAGCGGGAGCGTTAACATTCTGTCGCGATTTTCACCGGTCATGCACAAGTAGCATACCCGATTTGCACAGATTGTTTGCATCTTTTGCTTGAGCCGCGCGGCCTCGCCCCATAGATGAACCGTGAAGACGCTGGGGCGACGCCCCTGTCTTTACCTCCCTGTTGGACTGGGCCGGACTTCGCGTCCGGCCCTTTTTTTTGCGCCATGCGCCTCGTGTGACGCAGGGGCGGCGAAACCGCTTGTCGCCGTGCGGCGGCTGCCGTTACAGAGGGCGCGCCCTTCCAAAGACCGCGGACCCCTCCATGGCCGAGCCGACCCTCACCGACGACCTGATCGCCGCGCACGGGCTGAAGCCCGACGAATACCAGCGTGTCCTCGACCTGATCGGCCGCACGCCGACCTTCACCGAACTCGGCATCTTCTCGGCGATGTGGAACGAGCATTGTTCCTACAAGTCGTCGAAGAAATGGCTGCGCACCCTGCCGACCGACGGCCCGCAGGTGGTCTGCGGCCCCGGCGAGAACGCGGGCGTGGTGGACATCGGCGACGGCAAGGTCGTGGTCTTCAAGATGGAGAGCCACAACCACCCCTCCTATATCGAGCCCTACCAGGGCGCGGCGACCGGCGTGGGCGGCATTCTGCGCGACGTGTTCACCATGGGCGCGCGGCCCATCGCGGCGATGAACGCGCTCAGCTTCGGGCGGCCCGACCATCCCAAGACGCGGCACCTCGTGTCCGGCGTGGTCGAGGGGATCGGCGGCTACGGCAACGCGTTCGGCGTTCCCACCGTTGCCGGCGAAGTGCGCTTCGACGCCGCGTATGACGGCAACTGCCTGGTCAACGCCTTTGCCGCCGGTCTCGCGGATGCGGGCGGCATCTTCTATTCGGCCGCGTCGGGCGTCGGCATGCCCGTCGTCTATCTCGGGGCCAAGACCGGGC
This sequence comes from Tranquillimonas rosea, assembly GCF_900111315.1. Taxonomy (GTDB): domain Bacteria; phylum Pseudomonadota; class Alphaproteobacteria; order Rhodobacterales; family Rhodobacteraceae; genus Tranquillimonas; species Tranquillimonas rosea. Next base: position 299,040 of record NZ_FOGU01000006.1, on the reverse strand, counting down.
GCGACGGCGTGGGCGGCGCGACGATGGCCTCGGCCGAGTTCGACGAGAGCATCGAAGACAAGCGGCCCACGGTGCAGGTCGGCGACCCGTTCACCGAGAAGCGGCTGATGGAGGCCTGCCTGGAACTGATGGCCACCGGCGCCGTGATCTCGATCCAGGACATGGGCGCGGCCGGGCTCACCTGCTCGGCCGTCGAGATGGGCGACAAGGGCAGCCTGGGCGTGCGGCTCGACCTCGATTCGGTGCCGTGCCGCGAACAGGGCATGACGGCCTACGAGATGATGCTGTCTGAGAGCCAGGAGCGGATGCTGATGGTCCTGCGCCCCGACCGCGAGGCCGAGGCGAAGGCGATCTTCGACAAGTGGGACCTGGATTTCGCCATCGTCGGCGAGACGATCGCCGAGGACCGGTTCCTCGTGATGCATGGCGGCGAGGTGAAGGCCGACCTTCCGCTCAAGGCGCTGTCGGGCGAGGCCCCGGAATACGACCGCCCGTGGGAGCCGACGTCCCCCGCTGCCCCGCTGGAAGACACGCCGAAGATCGACCCGATCGAGGGGCTGAAATCACTGATCGGCCACCCCGACCACGCCGCGAAGGACTGGGTCACCGAACAGTACGACACGATGGTCATGGCCGATACCGTGCGCGGTCCCGGTCGCGGCGCGGGCATCGTCCGGGTCCACGGCACCGACAAGGCGCTGGCGTTCACCAGCAACGTCGTGCCCCGCTATGTCCAGGCCGATCCGGTCGAGGGCGGCAAGCAGGCCGTCGCCGGGGCCTACCGCAATCTCGTGGCCACCGGCGCCAAGCCGCTCGCCTCGACCGACAACCTGAACTTCGGCAATCCCGAGAAACCGCAAATCATGGGCCAGCTCGTCGGCGCGATCGAGGGCATCGGCGCGGCCTGCGGGGCGCTCGACATGCCGATCGTCTCGGGCAACGTCTCGCTCTACAACGAAACCGACGGCGCCGCGATCCTGCCCACGCCGACGATCGGCGCGGTGGGCCTGATCGACAGCCTCGACGAGATCATCGGCTGCACACCCCGGGACGGCGACCTCGCGCTGGTGATCGGCGACACGACCGGCCACCTGGGCCGCAGCGCCCTGCTCGCCCGCGCCTTCGGCCGCAGCGACGGCCCGCCGCCGCCCGTCGACCTCAGCGTCGAGCGTCAGAACGGAGAATTCCTGCTGGCCCATCGCGATTGGGTGACCTGCGCGGCGCCACTGTCCACCGGCGGGCTCGCGCTGGCAGCGTTCCGGATGGCAGAACGCGCCGGGATCGGCGTCAGCATCGACCGCCAGAAGACGACCGCCAGCCTCTTCGGCGAGGATCAGGGCCGCTATCTCGTGGCCTGCCCCTTCGACAACGCCGAGGGGCTGATGGTCGCCGCCGGCCAGGCCGGCGTGCCGCTGCTGCATGTGGGCCGCTTCGGCGGCGACCAGGTGCAGCTGGGGAGTGCCAAGGCGCCGCTGGCGGAACTGGCCGCCCTCTACCGTACGGCCTTTGCCGGGGCGCTCGCCTGAGCGGCGCCCCTTGCAGCATCGGCCTGCCAACTTTAGATCGAGATTACATTCCGGGAGATAAGACGATGGCGATGCAGGCGCACGAGATCGAGGACCTGATCCGGGAAAGCTTTCCGGACGCCAGGGTCACCATCACGGATCTTGCCGGCGACGGAAACCACTATGCTGCCGAGGTGATCGACGAGAGCTTCCGCGGCATGAATCGCGTCCAGCAGCAGCGGGCGGTCTACGCCGCGCTCAAGGGCAAGATGGACGGCAACCAAGGCGAGCTGCACGCGCTGGCGCTGACCACCAAGGTGCCCGACTGACCGGCCGCCCCGCCAGAACGGAGAGGATACCATGACCGCCGAAGACCAGATCCAAGACACCGTCACCAGCAACGACGTCGTGCTCTACATGAAGGGCACCAAGTCGATGCCGCAATGCGGCTTTTCCAGCCGCGTCGCCGGCGTGCTGAACTTCATGGGTGTCGAATACACCGACGTGAACGTGCTGGCCGACGATGCGATCCGGCAGGGCATCAAGGACTACAGCGAGTGGCCGACGATCCCGCAGCTCTATGTGAAGGGCGAATTCGTCGGCGGCTGCGACATCATCACCGAGATGACGCTGTCGGGCGAACTGGATCAGATGCTGGCCGACAAGGGCATCTCGTTCGACAAGGCCGCGGCCGAGAAGATCCGCGAAGCCAACGCCTGAACCGGGGCGCCGCCCCGGCAAGGCATCGGAATTGAAAAAGGCCGGCTGAACTTCAGCCGGCCTTTTTCTCGTCCACCGTATCGGCGAGCGATTCCGCTCGGGCCGCGATCTCGGCCATCGTCTCGACCACGCTCGTGGGGATGACCGGCACCTCGACACGCTCGGGCTCGGGCGCGGGGGCGTTCTTCAGCGCCTCGAACTCGGCGGTCTGGGCGGCCAGCTTTTCCTCCAGGTCGCGGGCCTGCTCCTGCAGGCCGGCGGTCTTGTCGGCCAGCATCAGCCCGGCCATCAGCAGCATCCGCCCCTCGGGCAGCCGGCCGAACTGGTTCGTCAGCACCGATGCCTCGCCGTCCAGAAACTTGGCGGCCGCGCGCAGGAACACCTCTTCGCCCTCCTGGCAGGCGACCTGGAAATCGCGGCCGCCGATCGTGATCGTGATATCAGCCATCGGCGGTCTCCTCGAGAATGGGTTGCAGCGCGGCCAGGATCTCGTCCAGCTCGGCGCGGTCGCTTTCGTGGACGCGGCGCAGCGCCTCGAGCTCGGCCTGGGCGGAACTGTCCACGAGCGAGGCATCGGCCAGGCCTGCCGCGTTCGCCTCGCGCAGGGCGGCATTGCTGCCGCGCAACTCGTCGTTGACCTTCTTGAGCTGCGCGCGCTCGGCCTCGAGCGCGGTAATGCGGGTCTGCGCGGTCTCCAGATCGCCCTCCAGCGCGGTGACACGCGCGTCCTGACGGTCCTTGAGGGCGCGCACCCGCTCTTCGAGCTGCGCGGTGACCTGGCGCTCAACCTTGAGCTCGGTCTGCAGGCGCGTTACCTCCTCGGGGTCCGCGGCCGGCGCCTCGGGGGCCGGTGGCGGCGCCATCGCTTCGACGCCCGACCCGATCCGGTCGAGCGCGGCGTTGATCCGCCGTTCCAGTTCGGTGACGTCCTGCATCGCGCCTCTCCTGTCCCAATGCCGCCGGCGGGGCCAGCGAGTCGCGGCCCCGCGCGCCGGCGGCCTAGCGTCAACTCAAGTCAAATCCTATTTCCGCCCCCTCCTGCAACCCCGCACGAGGGCGCAAACGGCCTCCAGAGCTTGATCTCTGCGCTACCGCTAACTATCAGGCGAGGAAACGCAACGTCTTCCACGAAGGATTGTCATGCTGGACATCGCCACGCTGCGCGACCGCCACCCCGACCATTGGAACATGGCGGCGGCCATTCGCACCCTCGCCCTGGACGCCGTCGCCGCGGCCAGTTCCGGCCACTCCGGCATGCCCATCGGCATGGCCGACGTGGCGACGGTCCTCTACCGCAACCACCTGAAGTTCGACGCCGCCGACCCCGAATGGCCCGACCGCGACCGGTTCATCCTGTCGAACGGCCACGGCTCGATGCTGCTCTACGCGCTGCTCTACCTGACCGGCGACCGGGAAGTGACGCTCGACCAGATCAAGAACTTCCGGCAGCTCCACGCGATCACCGCGGGCCACCCCGAGAGCTTCCTCGCCAAGGGGATCGAGACGACGACCGGCCCGCTCGGCCAGGGCCTCGGCAATTCGGTCGGCTTCGCGCTGGCCGAAGAGATCCTGCGGGCGCGCTTCGGCTCGAAGATCATGAACCACAACACCTACGTTTTCGCTGGTGACGGCTGCCTGATGGAGGGCATCAGCCAGGAAGCGCTGAGCATGGCCGGCCACAAGCGCCTGTCGAAGCTCATCGTGTTCTTCGACGACAATGGCATCACCATCGACGGCGGAACGTCGCTGGCCGATTCCACCGACCAGAAGAAGCGCTTTGCCGCCTCGGGCTGGCACGTGCAGGAAATCGACGGCCACGATCCCGAGGCGATCGACGCCGCGATCACCGCCGCCAAGGCCGCAAACCGCCCCTCGATGATCGCCTGCAAAACGCATATCGCGCTCGGCACCTCGGCGCAGGACACCGCCAAGGGACACGGCGCGCTGACCGACGAGCAGCTGATCAAGGACGCCAAGGAGGCCTATGGCTGGTCCTACGGCCCGTTCGAGATCCCCAGCGACATCAAGCAGGCCTGGGAAGAGGTCGGCCGCCAGGGCGCCAAGGCCCATGCCGACTGGAAGGAACGACTCGAAGGGCTCGGCTCGGGCCGCCGCGCCACCTTCGACCGGATGATGTCCGGCGAGGTCCCGAAAAAGCTGTCGGCAACGATCCGCGCGCTGAAGAAGCAGGTCAGCGAGACCGAGCCGAAGGTCGCCACGCGCAAGGCGTCCGAGATGGTGCTCGAGGTGGTGAACCCGGTGACGCCAGAGACCGTCGGCGGCTCGGCCGACCTCACCGGTTCGAACAACACCAAGACCGCAGATCTGGGCGTGTTCGACGCCAAGAACCGCAAGGGCCGCTACATCCACTACGGCATCCGCGAGCACGGCATGGCGGCGGCGATGAACGGCATCGCGCTGCACGGCGGCCTGCGTCCCTATGGCGGCACGTTCCTGACGTTCTCGGACTACGCCCGCGGCGCGATCCGCCTCTCGGCGCTGATGGGCTCGCCCGTGACCTACGTGATGACCCATGACAGCATCGGCCTGGGCGAGGACGGCCCGACCCACCAGCCGGTCGAGCATCTGGCGATGCTGCGCGCGACGCCAAACATCAACGTGTTCCGCCCAGCCGACGCGGTCGAGGTCGCCGAGGCCTGGGAACTGGCGCTGAGCTCGACCAGCACGCCCAGCGTGCTGGCGCTGAGCCGCCAAGGCGTGCCCACGCTGCGCACCAAGCACCGGACCAACAACCTGACCTCGCGCGGCGCCTACGTGCTTGCCGAGGCCGAGGGCAAGCGGCAGGCGATCCTGCTCGCCACCGGGTCCGAGGTATCGCTGGCCCTGGAAGCGCGCGACATGCTGCAGGCCGAGGGCATCGGCACGCGCGTCGTCTCGATGCCGTGCTGGGAGCTCTTCGCGCAGCAGGACGAGAGCTATCGTCGCAAGGTCCTGCCCGCGGGCCCCGTCCGCGTGGGCATCGAGGCCGCCGTCCGCTTCGGCTGGGACGAGTGGCTCCTGGGCGAGCGCGGCAGCCGCGGCAAGGCCGGCTTCGTCGGCATGAACAGCTTCGGCGCCTCGGCCCCGGCTGAGGAACTGTACAAGTACTTCAATATCACCGCAGACGCGGCGGCCGACCAGGTGCGCGACCTGCTGCTCGGCCACAAGCGCTGACATCACTGGCGCGGCGCCTCCTTTTGGGCGCCGCGCCCCGACCGCGCTCGACCATCGCGAGAACTTGGCGGGCAAGTGGCTCTTCGCGCTGGCGATCCGTCAGGCCGATCACATCGCCGGGAAGTGTCGCGCCGCACGATCTGAGCGGACGCCGACCGGAACCACGTGTCCCCTCCCCGGAGCGCCCTATCAGCGCGGGCCGAGCCGCCAGCGTCCGCCGCCGTTCGCGGCCAAGCACAGCAGGCCGCCGGTGATGGCCCAGTTCTTGACGAAGATGCTGATCTGCCAGGGATCGTCCGGCTGAAAGTGGAACCAGCTCGTCACCGCGCAATAGGCGGCAAGCGTCAGCGCAAGCGGCGTCAGCCACAGCCCTGCGATCAGCATGAGCCCCGCCGCCGCGTTGAACGCAAGCGCCGGCCACACCAGCCCCTCGGGCCAGCCGGCACCGTCCAGCAGCGCCATCACGGGCGCGGGGTCACGCGCCTTCTGCGCCGCGCCGGCGAGGAACAACAGCGCCAACAATAGCCGTCCCACGAACCCGCAGAGATCCCGTGCCATGGCGTGCCCCTTCCATCCCGCCGGGGCTGGCCCGGCCGCGCGGCGCATGGCACAAGGCAGGGAGGCCGGCAAGCCCGAGGGGACGACATGACCAATTCCATCGCCCTGGGACTGGGCCTGACACTCGCCGCCGCGCTGGCGCTGACGGCATGGTACGCGCCCGACGCGCTCATCCATCTCGGGCGCGAGTTCACGGCTTTGGTCGCGTGGGTGGCGTTCTGGCGCTAAGAGCGGTTGACCTTCGGACGCGAATTGCCTTGTGTCTGCGGCGAGACGCGCCGCGGATCCCCCGCGGGCCACCATCCCGGAGGAACATGACATGACCGTCAAAGTCGCCATCAATGGATTCGGCCGGATCGGCCGCAACGTCTTGCGCGGGATCGTTGAATCCGGCCGCACCGATATCGAGGTGGTGGCGATCAACGACCTCGGCCCGGTCGAGACGAACGCCCACCTGCTGCGCTACGACAGCGTCCACGGCCGCTTTCCGGCCGAGGTCACGTCGACCGAGGACTCGATCGACGTCGGCCGCGGCCCGATCCGCGTGACCGCGATCAAGGACCCCAAGGACCTGCCCTGGTCCGATGTCGACATCGCGCTGGAATGCACCGGCATCTTCACCTCGCGCGACAAGGCCGGCCTGCACCTCGAGAACGGCTCGAAGAAGGTGCTGGTGTCGGCGCCGTGCTCGGACGCGCACAAGACCATCGTCTACGGCGTGAACCACGAGTCGATCACGGCCGAGGACAAGGTCCTGTCGAACGCCTCGTGCACGACCAACTGCCTGTCGCCGGTGGCCAAGGTGCTGAACGACTCGATCGGCATCGTTAAGGGATTCATGACGACGATCCACTCGTATACCGGCGACCAGCCCACGCTGGACACGATGCACAAGGATCTCTACCGCGCCCGTGCCGCCGGCCTGAACATGATCCCGACCTCGACCGGCGCCGCCAAGGCCGTGGGTCTGGTCCTTCCCGACCTGGCCGGCAAGCTCGACGGCGTCGCGATCCGCGTGCCGACCCCGAACGTGTCCGTCGTCGACCTGACCTTCGAGGCCAAGCGCGACACCTCGGCCGACGAGATCAACGAGGCGATCCGCACCGCGGCCAACGGCGAGCTGAAGGGCATCCTGGGCTACACCGACGAAAAGCTCGTCAGCATGGACTTCAACCATGACGCCCATTCGTCGATCTTCCACACCGAGCAGACCAAGGTGATGGAAGGCACGATGTGCCGCATCCTGTCGTGGTACGACAACGAATGGGGCTTCTCCAACCGCATGGTCGACACGGCCGTCGAGATGGGCAAGCACGTGTAAGACAGCGCGCGCGGGCCGGTCTCGCCGGCCCGCGCCCTTTCGCGTCCGCCTTGCCGGTGCTGCATAGCAGCATGACACTTGCGGACGTTGTTCATCGCGTCCTCCGACCCGAGATTCTGTCGTGAAACGGGGCCAAGGCCCACGCCAACGACAACAGAGGAGACGCCGCCATGAGCATGATCGACCGCCTGCAGACCGGCTTCCAGAAACGCCGCCAGTTCAACCGCACGCGCCGCGAGCTGCGCGCGATGCCGCTGGATGTCGCGCTGGACCTGGACATGGCCCGCGAAGACGCCGACCTGATGGCGCGGCAGGCCGTCTACGGCCGCTGAGTCGCGCCAAGCCTACGAACGAACCAAGGCGGGCCCGCGTGGCCCGCTTCGCGTTTCAGCGGGCGTTCTTTGCGATAAGGGCGTCGCGCACCGTCGGCGAGACGAAGTGCGAGACGTCGCCGCCCAGCCGCGCGATTTCCTTCACCAGCTTCGACGCGATGGCCTGATGCTGGGCGTCGGCCATCAGGAACACCGTCTCGATACTGTCGTCGAGCTGCCGGTTCATGCCGACCATCTGGTACTCGTACTCGAAATCGGCCACCGCGCGCAGACCGCGGATGATGACGCCCGCGCCCACGTCGCGGGCGCAGTCGATCAGCAGGTTCTCGAAGGGATGCACGACCAGCTCGCAGCCGTTCGACGCGGCGAGCGCGGCGCAATCCGACTGGATCATCTCCGTGCGCTCTTCGAGCGTGAACATCGGCCCCTTGTCGCCGTTGATCGCGACACCGATCACCAGCCGGTCGACGAGCGCCATCGCCCGGCCGATGATGTCGGCATGGCCGAGCGTCACGGGATCGAAGGTTCCCGGATAAAGTCCGATGCGCATGGCACTCCCCCTTCCTGCTCCGCGCACGCAACATTATTGCGTAGGCGGATGCAAGGGGATCAGTGACCCATCACCATGTCCTGCAGCGCGTCGCGCTCCATCGCCAGTTCCGAAAGCCGCGCCTTGACCACGTCGCCGATCGAGATCAGGCCGACCATCCGCCCCTCCTCGATCACCGGCATGTGGCGAAAGCGTCCTTCGGTCATCTTGGTGAGGACATCTTCGGCCGCGTCCTCGCGCGCGCAGCTGACGATCTTCGAGGTCATCATCGCCTGCACCTCGTCCTGCAGGCAGTCGGTGCCGCGGGCGCCGAGCGCCTTGACGATGTCCCGCTCGGACAGGATGCCCATCGGCGAGGTGCCATCCTCCGAGACGATGACCGCCCCGATCCTCCGCTCGGACAGCAGCGCGGCTGCATCGGCCACGGTCTTGCCCGGTTCAATCGTCGCGACGCTGTCGTCCGACTTGGATTTCAGGATCTGATGCACCTTCATGTCGCGGTTCCTCCCACGGCAACTATTTCCATTGAGGAAGCGTGGCGCGGCGCAGGTCGCGCTGTCAAGCGCGCTGACCCTCCCCCGCGTCGCCGGCCGCGGCCTCGAGCCGGGCGATCTCGGCCCTGAGCCCCGCGACCAGCGCCGCCGCGAACCGGTTCAGCCGCTCGACCCGCCGGTCGGCCTCGTGCCGGATCAGCCAGAAGGTCCGGGTCAGCGACAGCGCCTCGGGCAGCACCCGCACGATCTCGGGATCCGCGGGCAGCATGAAGTCGTGGACGATGCCGATTCCGGCCGCCTGGCGCAGCCACTGGAACTGCACCGACACCGAATTGCAGGCCAGCGCGACCCGTTCGGCGCCCGTCTCGGAGAGGTAGTCGAGTTCCTTGTCGAACACCATGTCGGGGATGTAGCCGACGATCCGATGCGCCCTGAGATCCGCCAGCCGGGCGGGCCGTCCATCCCGGTCGAGGTAGCGGCGATGCGCGGCGAGGTGCAGGCGATAGTCGGCGATCTTCTGCACGGTCAGGCGCCCCGCGGTCGGCGCGGAGACGCCGATCGCCATGTCAGCCTCGCGCCGGGTCAGGTTGAACACCCGCGGCAGCGCCACGACCTGTACGTCGAGTCCGGGATTGTCGCTCTGGATGCGGGCGCAGACCTGGGGCAGCAGGAAGTTCGCGCAGCCGTCGGGGGCGCCAAGCCGGATCGCCCCGGTCAGCGCCTCGCCGTCCCCGCTCAGCGCGTTCGACACGCCGCCAAGGGCCGTCTCTGCCCGTTCGGCATGCTCCAGCGCGCGCTCGCCGGCTTCGGTCAGCGCATAGCCCTGCGGCGTCTTGAGGAAAAGCGGCACGCCCAGGTCCTCTTCCAGCCGCCCCACCCTGCGGCCCACGGTGGCCGGGTCGAGGCGCAGCAGGCGGCCGGCGCCCGAAAGGCTCTGCTCGCGCGCCACGGCAAGGAAGATGCGCATGTCGTCCCAGTTCATGCGGTGCCTTTCTTTGCGAAAATGCAAAACCCTTTTGGCAAACTGCCGCTTTCCGCCGCAGATACGCAAGCCTATCCTGCGCGCAACCGAACAAGGAGGAGCTGCAGATGCAGGAACTGACCCACTGGATCAACGGCGAGCACGTGAAGGGCTCGGGCCGGACCGCCGATGTCTACAACCCCGCGACGGGCGAAGTGCAGGCGAAGGTGCCGCTGGCGTCCAAGGACGAGCTGGACGCCGTGGTCGCCAAGGCCGCCGAGGCCCAGCCCGCCTGGGCCGCCACCAACCCCCAGCGCCGCGCCCGCGTGCTGATGGAGTTCGTGCGCCTTCTGAACCGTGACATGGACAAGTTGGCCGAGGCGCTGTCGAAAGAGCACGGCAAGACCTTCCCCGACGCCAAGGGCGACGTGCAGCGCGGGCTCGAGGTGATCGAGTTCTGCATCGGCGCTCCGCATCTCTTGAAAGGCGACTTCACCGACAGCGCGGGCCGCGGCATCGACATGTACTCGATGCGCCAGGCGCTCGGCGTCGTGGCGGGCATCACGCCGTTCAACTTCCCGGCGATGATCCCGATGTGGAAGTTCGGTCCTGCGATCGCCTGCGGCAACGCCTTCATCCTCAAGCCGTCCGAGCGTGACCCCTCGGTTCCGCTGATGCTGGCCGAGCTGATGAAGGAAGCCGGCCTGCCCGACGGCATCCTGCAGGTCGTCAACGGCGACAAGGAAGCGGTCGACGCGATCCTCGACAACGAGACGATCCAGGCGGTCGGCTTCGTCGGCTCGACCCCGATCGCCGAGTACATCTATGGCCGCGGCTGCGCGAACGGCAAGCGGGTGCAGTGCTTCGGCGGTGCCAAGAACCACATGATCGTCATGCCCGACGCCGACATGGACCAGGCCGCCGACGCGCTGATCGGCGCAGGCTACGGTGCCGCGGGCGAGCGCTGCATGGCGATCTCGGTCGCCGTGCCGGTGGGTCAGAAGACCGCCGACGCGCTGATCGACAAGCTCGTGCCGCGTATCGAGAAGCTCAAGGTCGGCCCCTACACCGCGGGCGACGACGTGGATTACGGCCCCGTGGTCACGCCGCAGGCCAAGGAGAAGATCCTCGGGCTCGTGCAGTCGGGCGTGGACCAGGGCGCCGAGCTGGTGGTCGACGGGCGCGACTTCTCGCTCCAGGGCTACGAGGACGGCTTCTTCGTCGGGCCCCACCTGTTCGACCGCGTCACGCCGGACATGGATATCTACAAGCAGGAGATCTTCGGGCCGGTCCTGAGTCAGGTGCGCACGGACAGCTACGAAGAGGCGCTGAAGCTGGCGATGGACAACGAGTACGGCAACGGCACGGCGATCTTCACCCGTGACGGCGACACCGCGCGCGACTTCACCAACCGGATCAACATCGGCATGGTCGGCGTTAACGTCCCGATCCCGGTGCCGCTGGCCTACCACACCTTCGGCGGCTGGAAGAAGTCGGGCTTCGGCGACCTCAACCAGCACGGCCCGGACAGCTTCAAGTTCTACACCCGGACCAAGACCGTGACGGCGCGCTGGCCGTCGGGCCTGAAGGAAGGCGGCGAATTCCACTTCAAGCAGATGGAGTGAGCCCAAGGCATGGCGGGGCCGACCGGGCCCCGCCCTCAGCCGGCGGCGCGTCGCAACGCCCCGGCGATCCCCGAGGTGACCTCGGCATCCGTCCAGTACCCGTTGTGAGCGAAGGCGTGCGCCAGCAGCGGCAGCCCCAGACCGGCCGTGACGCGGTGATCCGCCAGCTGTCCCGCCCCGGCCAGCCGGCCATAGCCGCCGCCGAGCGGCGCCAGCGGAAAGCCCAGCGCGTCATGCCTGTCCCAGTAGTTCAGCCACCACGGCGGATCGCCCGGACGGTGCGCCTGCGCGACCGGCGGCGCGATGGCGTCCAGCGCCGACTCGTCGTAGCCCACGACGAAGACCGGGATGTTGCAGCCGAAGGTGACGAGCGATCGCATCGTCTCCATCCCCGAAAAGCCGGTCTCTCCGGCCGACATGGCATCCCAGATGAAGTTCGACAGGATGTGCCCGCCGAGCGAGTGGGCGATGAGCACGAGCGGCGCGTCCGGCCCGACCTCGGCCCGCAGCTCGTCCAGCACCGTCGCCACCCGCGCATGGATGTCCTGGTAGATGCGATGCCGGGGGTCGCGCGAGACGCGGTAGAGCGCGGCATCGGACAGGCGGTGCATGACGAAGCGACGGGGAAACTGCCATACGCTACCGAGGTTAAGGCGCCCGATGAAGGCGTCCTCGCGCGCCTGCACCACGTCGGCCCAGTAGATCTCGCGCCAGGCGACATCGGCCATCCACGCGGCGCCGAGCTGCGCGATCAACCGACCGTGGAGGCCGGCCGAGAACGTGCGCGTCGCGCTCGAGTCGTCAGGCGCCTTCTTCTGGCTGCCCATCCCGTGGATCACCGCGACTGCCAAGCGCTGTGCCATTCCCGTCCCCCCGCAACCTTCGCGGGGAAAGGGTACCCGCGGTTCCGCCGTGGCCCAAGGACAAACGCGCGCCGGCCCTTCCGGCACGGGCAATCGCCCGCAGGCCGGCGCACCACCGGCTTGCAATGGCGGCGCGAACATCAGACATCTCGGCACGGGCATGATCTGCCAGGGGGAGGAGACATGGATTTTGCGCTGTCGTCCGAGCAGACGGCGATCTTCGACATGGCGCGCGCCTTCGGCGACGAGCACATCGCGCCACACGCCCTTGCATGGGAGAAAGAGGGCACGATCCCGCGTGACCTCTGGGCGAAGGCGGCCGAGCTGGGCTTTGGCGGGCTCTACGTCGCCGAGGAGAACGGCGGCGTCGGCCTCTCGCGGCTGGACGCGACGCTGGTGTTCGAGGCGCTCAGCCGCGCCTGCCCCTCGGTCGCGGCGTTCCTGTCGATCCACAACATGTGCGCCGCGATGCTTGACCGCCACGGCGCCGAAGCGCTGCGCGCCCGGCATCTCGGCCCGGCCGTCGCGATGGACAGCGTGCTGAGCTATTGCCTGACCGAGCCGGGATCGGGCAGCGATGCGGCCGCACTGACCACCCGCGCCATGCGGGACGGCGACGCGTGGGTGCTTGACGGCACCAAGGCCTTCATCTCGGGCGGCGGCTATTCCGACGCCTATGTCGTGATGTGCCGCACAGGAGACGACGGGCCGGGCGGCATTTCAGCAATCGTGGTCGAGGACGGCACGCCGGGGCTCAGCTTCGGAGGACTCGAGGACAAGATGGGCTGGCGGGCGCAGCCGACGCGCCAGGTCCAGTTCGACGCCTGCCGTGTTCCGGCCGAGAACCTGCTGGGCGACGAGGGCCGCGGCTTTGCCTATGCGATGGCGGGACTCGACGGCGGGCGGCTGAACATCGCCGCCTGCTCTATTGGCGCGGCGCAGGCGGCGCTGGACGCCACGCTGGCCTACATGGCCGAGCGGCGTGCCTTCGGCAGGACGCTCGACAAGTTCCAGGCGTTGCAGTTCCGGCTTGCCGATCTCGAGATCGAATTGCAGGCCGCGCGGGTGTTCCTGCGGCAGGCCGCGTGGAAGCTCGACACCGGCGCTGCCGACGCCACCCGGCACTGCGCGATGGCCAAGGCCTTCGTCACCGAGGCGGGAAGCCGTGTCGCGGACCAGTGTTTGCAACTCCACGGCGGATACGGATACCTCGCCGAGTACCGAGTCGAGAAACTGGTGCGCGATCTTCGCGTTCACCAGATCCTCGAAGGCACCAACGAAATCATGCGCCTGATCGTGGCGCGGCAGATGGTGGCAGCATGACAGACCTGAACATCCGCACGGACGGCCACGCCGGCCGCATCACCCTGACCCGTCCCAAGGCGCTGAATGCGCTGACGCACGACATGTCGCTGGAGATCGAGGCGGCGCTCGACGCCTGGGCCGAGGACGAGTCCGTCCGCCTGATCGTGATCGACGCCGAGGGCGACCGCGCGTTCTGCGCCGGCGGCGACATCGCCTACATGTACCATTCCGGCCGCACCGGAGACTTCGCCGGCCCGCGCGCCTTCTGGCGCGACGAGTACCGGATGAACCGCAAGATCGCGCGGCATCCCAAGCCGGTCGTCGCCCTCATGCAGGGCTACGTGATGGGCGGCGGCGTGGGCATCGGCTGCCACGCGGCGCACCGCGTGGTGGGCGAGACGACGAAGATCGCGATGCCAGAATGCGCCATCGGCCTGGTGCCGGATGTCGGCGGCTCGCTCCTGCTGGCGCGGGCGCCGGGCCGGCTGGGCGAATACCTCGGCCTGACCGGCACCCGCATGGGCCCGGCCGATGCGCTGCGCGCGGGCTTCGCCGACGCCCATGTCCCGCAGGAAGCCTGGCGCGGCCTGACGCGGGCGCTATGCGACACCGGCGACATCTCGGCGATCGCCGGCGTGGCCACCGATCCCGGTCGGGCCGAGCTTGCCGCCGTGGCCGGTGAGATCGACCACGCGTTCGAGGCGCACACGCTTTCGGGCATCCTCGACCGGCTGGACGCCAGCGGCACGCCCTTCGCGAAGACGGCCGAGGCCGAGCTGTCGCGCGGCTCGCCCCTGTCCGCGGCGACCACGCTGGAACTGATCCGCCGCAGCCGCGAGGCCGGCACTATCGAGGCCGCGCTCGAGCTGGAATACCGTTGCACCTGGCGCTGCATCGAGCAGGGAGACCTGATCGAGGGCGTGCGCGCGCAGATCATCGACAAGGACCGCGCGCCGATCTGGAAACACGGCGATCCGCGCGCCGTGACGCACGAGGAGGTCGCAGCGATGCTGGCGCCGCTGGACAACGAAACACGGGAACCGGGAGAAACGGCATGAAGATCGGATTCATCGGGCTGGGCAACATGGGCGGTCCGATGGCCGCCAACCTCGCCCAGGCAGGGCACGAGGTCACGGGGTTCGACCCGGCGGCGCAGATGCCCGAGGGCGTCACCGCGGCAGGCGACGCCGCCGCCTGCGCGGCGGGCGCCGAGGTGGTCATCACGATGCTGCCCAACGGCGACATCCTGCGGAAGGTCGCGGACGAGATCGTTCCGGCGATGCGCGCGGGCGCGGTGTTCCTCGACTGCTCGACCGTGGATGTCGACAGCGCCCGCGCGGTGGCCGAGCAGGCGTTGGCCGCGGGGCTGTCGGCGCTGGACGCGCCGGTCTCGGGCGGCGTCGGCGGCGCCGAGGGCGGCACGCTGACCTTCATGGTCGGCGGTGACGAGGCGGGCTTTGCCAAGGCCACGCCACTGTTCGACATCATGGGGCGCAAGGCGGTCCATTGCGGACCGTCGGGCAACGGCCAGGCGGCGAAGATCTGCAACAACATGATCCTCGGGATCACGATGATCGGCACCTGCGAAGCCTTCGCCCTGGCCGACAAACTGGGGCTCGACCGGCAGGCGATGTACGACGTTGTCTCGACCTCGTCGGGGCAGTCCTGGTCGCTCACCACCTACTGCCCCGCCCCCGGCATCGGGCCCGAAAGCCCCGCCGACCGGGATTACACCCCGGGCTTTGCGGCCGACCTGATGCTGAAGGACCTGCGGCTGGCACAACTCGCCGCCGAGTCGGCGGGCGCGGACACGCCGCTGGGGCTGGCGGCGCGGGATCTCTACGAGACCTTCGTCGAGCGCGAGGACGGCGAGGGCCGCGATTTTTCGGCGATGCTGCCCCGCTTTGCCGGGCGGGACCGCGGCTGAGGGCGGGACCGCCTCCGGCGGGGATATTTTCGGGCAGAAGAAAAAGGGGCCGTTTCGCGTCGGGGGCGGCCCTTGGTATGCAGGGGGGAGTTCTTCTTGTGGTGCGGGGGCCGGCGCGCGGTGCCGGCCCCTGGCGTCGGTCAGTTGGTGATCAGCTCTGGCCCCATGAACAGGGTCGGCAGGAAGGTCGAGAGCCAGGGCACGTAGGTCACGAGGACCAGGAACACCAGCAGGACGCAGAGGAAGGGCAGCGCGGCGCGCACAACCTTCATCATCGGCATGCCGGCGACGCCGGAGGTGACGAAGAGGTTCAGGCCCACCGGCGGGGTGATCATCCCGATCTCCATGTTCACCACCATGATGATGCCCAGGTGGATCGGGTCCACGCCGAGCTCGATGGCGATGGGGAACACCAGCGGCGCGACGATGACGATCAGGCCGGACGGCTCCATGAACTGCCCGCCGATCAGCAGGATCACGTTGACCATCACCAGGAACATCACCGCGCCGAAGCCGGCATTCAGCATCGCGCCGGCGATCTCCTGCGGGATCTGCTCGTCGGTGAGCACGTGCTTGAGGATCAGCGCGTTGGCGATGATGAACATCAGCGTGACCGTCAGCTTCGCCGCCTCGAACAGGGTGTCGCGTACGTCGCGGTGGACGAAGGCCGTCACCAGCGCCCAGGGCTTCTGCATCAGCGTGTAGTTGTTGCCGAGCTGCGAGGGAGCCTCGGCCGCGCCGATCGATCGCTCGCCCGAGGGCTGCACGTAGGGGGCGGCGACGGACTCGGGTTCGTGCTTGAGGGGGCCCATGTCGCGGTAGACGAAGCAGGCGATGACGAAGGCGTAGACCGCCGCGACCGCGGCCGCCTCGGTCGGGGTGAAGATGCCGCCGTAGATGCCGCCGAGAATGATGATAACCAGGAACAGGCCCCAGCCCGCGTCACGCGCCGAGGCCCAGACCTCGCCCCAGCCCAGCCACTCGCCGCGTGGCAGGTCGCGCTTGACCGCGATGATGTAGATCGCGGACATCAGCATCAGGCCCGCCAGCAGCCCCGGGATCACACCCGCCAGGAACATCCGGCCGACGCTGACATCGGTGGCCGAGGCGTAGACGACCATGACGATCGACGGCGGGATCAGGATGCCCAGAGTCCCGGCGTTGCAGATCACGCCCGCCGCGAAGTCGCGGCTGTAGCCGACCTGCCGCATGCCGGCGATCACGATCGAACCGATCGCCACGACCGTCGCCGGGGACGAGCCCGACAGCGCGGCGAACATCATGCAGGCGACGACGCCGGCGATGGCCAGACCGCCCGGCAGGTGCCCCACCAGCGCGATCGAGAAGCGGATGATCCGGCGCGCCACGCCCCCCGTCGACATGAAGGACGAGGCCAGGATGAAGAAGGGGATCGCCAACAGCGTGTAGTGCCCCGCCATCCCCTGGTAGAAGCTCTGCGCGATCGAGGCGAGGGAGGTGTCGGAGAACACCAGCAGGAAGATGATCGAGGACAGGCCAAGCGATACGGCGATCGGCACGCCGATCAGCAAGAGGCCGATGACCATCGCGAACAGGAGAACGACATCCATTTCTCTTCACTCCTCGCGGTTGGCACGGGCGGCGTCGGCGACGGCGTCCTCGGCCTCGTGGCTGACGATCAGGCTCTCGCGGCGGCCGCGGACGACGTCGACCGTGGCCTGAACGAAGCGGAACAGGAGCAGCGCGGCGCCGACGGGCAGGATGGCGTAGGGGATCACGCGGGGCAGCTTCTCGTAGCTTTCGCCGTAGTTGATCGTGGGTTCGAGCCAGCGGAAGATGCCCAGCATCGGCACCTGGTCGGTGACGTAGAAGGCGCGGTCGCGGACGCCCTCGGCGAAGCCCAGCGGGAACCAGCGCCCCTCGGTCGGCTGCAGCGCGGCGAACGGCGCCCAGTAGTCCCACGCGCCCTTCAGCATCAGGAACGCGTAGGCGCAGCAGATCAGGCCGGACAGGACGGCGAGCATCCGCCGCGGGCGCGACGGCACCACGTTGATCAGCGCGTCCACCCCGAGATGCGCGGTGATCTTCACGCAGTAGCTGACACCGAAGATCACGAGCCACGCGAACAGGATCAGCGTGACCTCGAGCCCCCAGATCAGCGTCTCGTTGAAGCCGTAGCGCAGGACGACGTTGGCGAAGGTCACCAGCGTCATCAGGCCCAGGATCACGGCAATGGCGGTCTCCTCGAACGCGTTGACGGCGCGGCCGAGGCCCGAGCGGGACGAACCGGACATGACTTCACTCCTCCCTTGGATGTGGGCCGGAACGGGTGGGACCGCGGCGGCACCGCGATCCCGTCGGCCGGCGCGTCCGGCGCCGGCGGGTTCCGGTGGGCCGGGCCCCCGCGCGGGGCCCGGCGCGACGCGCTCAGCTCGAGGCGTTGATGTCCTGGGCGGCCTCGATGTTCTCGGCGCCCACGTCGCTCTCAAACTCGCTCCAGACCGGTTTCATCGCGTCGACCCACTGCTGGCGCTGCTCGGGCGACAGCGTGCGCACCGTGCCGCCGGCGTCGATGATCGCCTGCTTGGCCTCCTGGTTCACCGCGGCGGATTCCGAGTTCCGGGTCTGGGTGACCTCGGACAGGATCGTGGTGAACTGATCCCGAACATCCTGGTCGAGGCTGTCGAGCCAGTCGACGCTGGCCACCACGAGGTAGTCGAGCACGCCGTGATTGGTCTCGGTCACGCCGTCCTGCACCTCGAAGAACTTCTGACCGTAGATGTTCGACCAGGTGTTCTCCTGCCCGTCGACGACGCCGGTCTGCAGCGCGCCGTAGACCTCGGAGAAGGCCATCGGCTGCGGGCTGGCGTCGAGCGCCTCCATCTGGGCCACGAGCACGTCCGAGGGCTGCACGCGGAACTTGAGCCCGGCGGCGTCCTCGGGCGTCTCGAGCGGCACGTTGGCCGAGAACTGCTTCATGCCGTTGTGCCAGAATTCCAGCCCCTGCAGGCCGCGGCGCTGCATGCTGTCCTTCATCTCGGCGCCCGCCTCGGAGTTCTGGAAGGCGTCGACCGCGTCGATGTTCTTGAACATGAATGGCAGGTCGAACAGGCGGAACTGCTTGGTGAAGGTCTCGAACTTGGACAGCGACGGGGCGGCGAGCTGGACATCGCCCTGGAGCATCGCCTCGAGCACCTGGTCGTCGTTGTAGAGCGTCGAGTTGGGGAACACCTGCACGCACATGGTGCCGTCCATCTCGTCGTTCACGCGCTCGGCGAGCAGCGAGGCGGCGATGCCCTTGGGGTGGCGGTCGGCGTTGGTGACGTGGGAAAACTTCACCACGATCTCGCCATCGCTGCACTCTTCGCCGGCCTCCTGCGCAGCCGCGGCACCGGCGGTGAGAGCAAGGACGCTGGCGGCGGTGATCATGAATTTCATGTCGAGTTATCCTCCCGAAGTGGTCTCTATCGCACCGCTCCCTCCCGGAGCGGCGACTGGCGAAAGTGATGCGCGGGCCGACGGAAGCGATCAAGCGCCGACGCGACATGCGGACCATGTTCCGGATAACTATTAAAAATCAGCGCATTAACTGATACATCAATTGTCAGTAGGACGGCGGGCCGAAAAACTGGGCATAATCCCACACAACTCTGTGAGCGAGCTGTGCGGAAAACCGCACAGTCACGAGTCGCGGTAGACCCCGGCGCTGATCCCGTGCCGAGCGAGCTTGTCGTAGAACGTCTTGCGCGGCAGCTTCAGCCCGCGGGCGGCCTCGGTCGCGTTGCCGCCCGCCCGGCGCAGCGCGTCGATCAAAAGCGAGCGCTCGACCTGCGCCAGCCGTTCGCTCAGGCCCAGTTCCCCCGCCTCGCCGTCGTCCTCGCGCAGGCCCATGGCAAAGCGCATCGCCGCGTTCATCACCGCACGCGCGTTGCCCGGCCAGTCCTGCTCCATGAGCCGGCTGAGGGTTTCGGGGTCGATCTCGGGCTGCGGCAGGGCCGCCTGCTCGCAGGCCTGCGAGACGTAGTGGCGGAACAGCACGGGGATGTCTTCGGGGCGTTCCTTGAGCGCGGGGATGCGCACGCGGACAAGGTCGAGGCGATAGAACAGGTCGGCGTTGAAGCGGCCGGCTTCGACCTCTTCGGTGAGGTCGCGATAGGTGCCGGCGACGACGCGCGCGCCTTCCCGCGCCTCCAGCAGATCGAGCAGCGCGTGCTGCGCCGGGGGCGTGAGTTCGGCCACCTCGTCGATGAACACGGTGCCGCCCCGACCGGCGGTGAAGGCATCCCGCAGGGTCTCGGGCGTGGCCAGCGCGCCGGGCAGTTTCTGGAACGGTCGCTGTGCCGCGCCGGACAACAGGTGAATGACCTCGGCCACCTTCCCCGTCCCCGAGCCGGGCGCCCCGGTCAGCAGGACCTCCGCCGTGGTGCGAGCGACCGCGCGGACACGGTCGCGCAAAGCGGCGGCCAGACGGCTTTCGCCGAAGATCATCCGCGCGGCCGCATCGCCGGTCTCGAGCTTGAGCTTCAGGCGGCGGTTCTCGAGCACCAGTGCGCGGGTCCGCAGCGCCTTTTCGACCACGGCGACAAGATCGGAGGCCGCGCAGGGCTTTTCGAGAAAATCGAACGCCCCCGCCGACATGCCCCGCACGGCCATCGGGATGTCGCCCTGCCCCGTCAGGAAGATCACCGGAAGCTCGGGATCGACGTTCTGCGCATGGTCCAGCAGGACGAAGCCGTCCTTGCCGGGCATCCGGATGTCGCTGACGATGACGCCGTCGAACTCGGCCGAGATGGTGTCGCGCGCCACGGTGAACGAGCCCGCCGTCACCGGTTCCAGATCGGCCAGCTCCAGCGATTGCGCCAGCGCTTCGCGCACCGCTGGTTCGTCGTCGACCAGAAGCACCTTGCGGATCATGCGGCCTCCTCGGCCCCGGCGCCGCCGGGATGCAGTTCGACGGTGAACACCGCGCCGCCGTCCTCGGCGTTGCGGCCCCGGATCGCGCCGCCGAAGGACTGCACGAGACCGTACGAGATCGACAGGCCCAGCCCCATGCCCTCGGACGCGCCGACCTCCTTGGTGGAATAGAACGGGTCGAAGATGCGGTCGGGCGCCGAGATGCCGGGCCCGGTGTCGCGCACGCTCAGGCGCACGACATCGCCAGCTTCGACTTCCAGCGTCACGCGGCGCTCGTCGGCGCCGGCGAGCGCGTCGATTGCGTTCGAGACCAGGTTCATCACCACCTGCTGCAACCGGACCTCGCCGCCGCGCACCATGACGGGCGCATCCGGGCGCCGCCAGTCCAACGTGACATCCGCCTGCTGGGCCCGCCCCACGGCCATCTCGAGCGCGGCGTCGACGACGGCGACAAGGTCGACATCGCCCACAGGCTCGCTCTCCTGCCGGGCGAAGGCGCGCAGGTTGCGGATGATACGCCCCATGCGCCGCGCCATCTCGGAGATGCGGTCTAGGTTCTGGCGGGCGGTCTCGGGCTTGCCGCGGTCGATGAACAGCGCGCCGTTCTCGGCGAAGGAGCGGATCGCCATGAGAGGCTGGTTCAGCTCGTGACTGATCCCGGCCGACATCTGCCCCAGCGCGCTGAGCTTGCCCGCCTGCACGAGGTCGGCCTGCGCCTTCTTCAGCGCGGCCTCGGCCTCTTCCCGTTCGGCGATCTCGCGGCGCAGGTCGGCGTTCACGGCGCTCAGTTCCGCTGTGCGGCGGGCGACCCGCGCCTCGAGCGCCGCGTTCGCCGCCGCCTCGATCTCGAGCCGCTCGGCCAGGGCGCGGCGCCGCTCGGAGGCGAGGAACAACGCGGCGCCCACGACGAGGCACAGCGCCGCGGCGACCAGCGCCTGCAACGCCGCGATCCGCGCCGCGGGACCGGTGCCGATCAGAAGCTCGCCCTGCATGTCGATCACCGGCAGCGGCAGGCTGAGATGGACGGCGCGATCGGGCAGGTAACGGCCGGCGTTGATGCGCCAGATCTCGTGCCCAGCCCGCCAGGTGCGGGCCACCTCGTAGAACGGCCGCACCGCCGTGATCCCGTAGCCGTGGCGCATCCGCTCGGCCATCGTCGGTGCGGCGTCGCCGCGGCTCCGCAGCAGCAGTTCCTCGCGGTTCGAAATGAAGATCACGCCGGCGGTGTCGGTGAAGAAGACCGCTTCGGGCTCGCCCACCCAGGCGCCCTCGACCGCGCGCACGCTGACATCGACGGCGACCGCACCCGCGACCCGCCCCGTCTCGGCAAAGATCGGCGCGGCAAAGGTGAACACCCGGTCGCCCCACACCCCGTCCAGCCCGTGATGCACCCCCAGCGCGCCCTGCTGCGACCGCCGCACGGCCGGGTTGTCCGAGCGGTCGCGCGACGCGCCCCCGGCCGAGGCCAGCACCCGGCCCGCGCCACCGATCACCGACACGTCGAGCGAGCCGGTCTTGTCGGCCACGTCGCGCAACAGCGCCTCGGCCCGCGCGGCGTTGCCCTGCCCCGTGGCGATGTCATGCAGCACGGGATGGTCGGCCATCAGCACCGCCATCTCGCGGTACTGCTGCAATTCGCCCACCAACCGGTCCGCCGCCAGACGCAGGTCCGAGCGGCCGCGTTCCTCAAGCCGGTCCAGCGCGGAATCGTAGGCCCCCCACCAGACCGCGCCGGCCACGGCCGCCACCACCCCCACGAAGGCGGCGAAGATCAGGGCGCGCGGGCGAAGCAACCGGGTCATCGTGAAACTCTAGCCCCGGCGGCGCGGCAATGGCCAGACGCAGCTCAGAGCGGGAGCATCGTCGTCGACTTGAGCTCTTCCATCGACAGAAGCGCGGTGACGTTGTGAATCTTCACCTCACCGATCAGCGCCTGGTAGAAGGCGTCGTAGGCGCGCGCATTGGGCACCCGGACCTTGAGGATATAGTCGATGTCCCCCGCCAGCCTGTGCGCCTCCTGCACCTCGGGGCGGGCGCGGAGCGCCTCGAGAAAGCGGCGCTGCCAGTCGGCCTCGTGCTCGGAGGTGCGGACCAGGACGAAGAAGCAGGCATCGAATCCCAGCTTCTCGGCATCGAGCACGACGGTCTGCTGACCGATCACCCCGGCCTCGCGCAACTTGCGGATCCGGTTCCAAACGGGGGTCTTGGACGACCCCACCGCCTTGGCGATCTCGTCGAGCGAGCGGGAGGCGTCGCGCTGCAGCTCGGAAAGGATTTTCCGGTCGGTCTCGTCGATCCGAACGCTCATTCGCCTGTCTTCCGGCTCGTGCGACATGTGTTCCTCTTTCGGTATCTGGAGGAACATACGTCCTTATTCCCGCTGCCGTCTAGCAGAAAACCGGAACAATATCCTATGTTGCAACCTAAGCAGCGGAGAGGCCGAGTCATGAAACACTTTCCGATCTTCCTGGCCGTCGAGGGCCGGCGCATCGTTCTTTCAGGTGGCGGAGACGCCGCCCTGGCCAAGCTGCGCCTGCTGATGAAGACCGAGGGCCGCATCACGGTCTTTGCCGCCGACCCAGTCCCCGAGATCGAGGGATGGGCCGACCAGGGCAAGCTGCGCCTCGTCCGCCGGGCGGCGGAGCCGGGCGACGCGCTGTGCGCCGCGCTGTTCTATGCCGCGAACGACGACGACGCCGAGGATGCGCGCGTGGCCGCCCTGGCCCGCGCCGACGGCGCCCTCGTCAACTGGGTCGACAATCTGGGCGAGAGCGAGTTCATCACGCCGGCGATCGTGGACCGCGATCCGGTTACCGTCGCGATCGGCACCGAGGGCGCCGCGCCGGTCGTGGCCCGCAAGATCAAGAAGGACCTCGAAGAGAGCCTGCCCTCGGCGCTCGGCCTGCTCGCGCGGATCGGCAAGGCGTTCCGCCCGATGGTCGAGGCGCTACCGATGGGTCGCAAGCGGCGCGACTTCTGGTCGGAGTACTACTTCGACAAGGGACCCAGGGCCGTGGCCGAGAATGGCGCCGACGGCGCGCAGGAGGCTCTCGACGGGCTGCTCGCGAGCTACAAGGCGAAGAACGGTCGCGACACGCATGTGTCGTTCGTGGGCGCCGGTCCCGGCGACCCAGAATTGCTGACGCTCAAGGCCCGCAACGCGCTGCACGAGGCCGATGTGGTGATCCACGACCGGCTGGTCCCGGCAGGCGTGCTTGAACTGGCCCGCCGCGAAGCGACGATCATCGAGGCCGGCAAGACCGGCTTCGGCCCCTCGATGACGCAGGAGGACATCAACGCGCTGATCGTGCGCCACGCCACGGACGGCGCGCAGGTCGTGCGGCTGAAATCGGGCGATCCCACGGTCTATGGCCGGCTCGACGAAGAGATCGAGGCCTGCGACGGGGCCGGCCTGCGCTGGTCGATCGTGCCGGGCATCACCGCCGCGAGCGCCGCGGTGGCCGGGATCGGGCAGAGCCTGACGAAGCGCGACCGCAACTCGTCCCTGCGCATCCTGACCGGTCACGACATGAAGGGCTTCGCCGAGCACGACTGGCGCGCCCTGGCCCGCCCCGGCGAGATCGCGGCGATCTACATGGGCAAGAAATCCGCCCGTTTCATCCAGGGCCGGATGCTGATGCACGGCGCCGATCCGGAAACCCCGGTGACGGTGATCGAGAACGCCTCGCGTGCCGACCAGCGCATCCTCTCCACCCGGCTGTCTCAGCTGGAACCCGCGCTGCGCGATGCGGCGATGACCGGCCCCGCCCTCATGCTCTATGGCCTCGCGCCCCGCGCCGCGCTGGCCGCAATCGACGACACCGCACTGCAGGAGGCCGTGCAATGAGCCGCAAATTCACCCCCAAGGTCGTGACCGCCAATCACCTGCTCGAGGGCGACGCCGTCTGGCTGACCGAGGACGACCGCTGGACCCGCGACATGCGCGAGGCCGAGTTCCTCGAGGACGAGGCCCACGCACAGATGCGCCTGCTCGACGCGCAGAGCCAGCCGAACGTCGTCGTCGGCGCCTACCTGGCGAACGCCAAGATGGGGCGCGAAGGCCCCGAGCCCACGCATTTCCGCGAGGATTTCCGGACCCGCGGACCCTCCAACTACTTCCTCGGCAAGCAGGCGGAGCGGCAGGCCTGAGGCCCGCCGCCGCCAGCCCGGAAAGGACGCAAGCATGTACAAGTACAACGATTTCGACGAAGCCTTCGTGCGCGAGCGCGTGGACCAGTTCCGCGGCCAGGTGCAGCGCCGGATCGACGGCGCCCTGACCGAGGACGAGTTCAAGCCGCTGCGCCTGATGAACGGGCTCTATCTGCAGCTGCACGCCTACATGCTGCGGATCGCCATTCCCTACGGCACGCTCAACAGCGGCCAGATGCGCCAGCTGGCGATGATCGCCGACCGCTGGGACCGCGGCTACGGCCACTTCACCACGCGCCAGAACATCCAGTTCAACTGGCCCAAGCTGGCCGACGTGCCCGACATCCTGTCGGCGCTGGCGGATGTCGAGATGCACGCGCATCAGACTTCGGGCAACACCGTGCGTAACGTGACGGCGGACCACTTCGCCGGCGCCGCGGCGGACGAGATCGAGGATCCCCGCCCCACGGCCGAGCTGCTGCGGCAATGGTCGACCGACCACCCCGAGTTCCAGTTCCTGCCGCGCAAGTTCAAGATCGCCGTCACCGGCAGCCCTAACGACCGCGCCGTGACGCGGGCGCACGACATCGGCCTGCGCATGGTCGAGCGCGACGGCGAGCCGGGCTACGAAGTGCTGGTCGGCGGTGGCCTGGGCCGGACGCCGATGATCGGCCAGGTTGTGCGGGAGTTTCTGCCCAAGGCGGATCTGCTACCCTATGTCGAGGCGATCCTCAGCGTCTACAACTGGCTGGGCCGGCGCGACAACAAGTACAAGGCACGGATCAAGATCACTGTCCACGAGACCGGCATCGACGAGATCCGACGCCTCGTCGAGGAGCGGTTCTCGGAGCTGCGGCCCGAGTTCAGCGGCGTCGACCAGGAGCTGCTGGCCGAGATCGAGCAGGCCTTTGCCCCGCCGCAGTGGAAGGAGGCGCCGACCGACGCCTATGCCAAGCTCTACGACGCGGATCCGGTGTTCCGGTCCTGGGCCGACACGAACCTGACCGCCCACCGCAACCCGGACTACGCCGTGGTCTCGGTCTCGCTGAAGAAGCAGGGCGACACGCCGGGCGACGCGACCTCGGACCAGATGCGCCTGCTCGCGGACCTTGCCGAACGGCTGGGCCACGACGAGCTGCGCATCAGCCACGAGCAGAATGTGATCCTGCCCCACATCCACAAGGGCGACCTGCCCGAGCTGCACGCGGCGCTGAGCGAGGCCGGCCTCGCCACCGCGAATATCGGCCTGATCTCCGACATCATCGCCTGCCCGGGCATGGATTATTGCGCCCTGGCGACCGCCCGCTCGATCCCGATCGCTCAGGAGATCGCCACCCGGTTCGAGGAGCTGAAGCTCGAGCACGACATCGGCCAGCTGAAGATCAAGATCTCGGGCTGCATCAACGCCTGCGGGCACCATCACATGGGCCATATCGGCATCCTCGGACTCGACCGTGCGGGTGTCGAGAACTACCAGATCACGCTCGGCGGCGACGGGACCGAGACGGCGGCGGTCGGCGAACGCGCCGGCCCCGGCTTCTCGGCCGACGAGATCGTGCCGGCGATCGAGCGGCTGGTCCATGCCTATCTCGAGCACCGCGACGGGCCCGAGGAAACCTTCCTGCAAGCCTACCGCCGGCTGGGGCAGGCGCCGTTCAAGGCGGCGCTCTATCCCGAACAGGCGGAAAAAGAGGCCCGCAATGCCGCTTGAAGCCCCGCTGTCGCCGGTGGCCGAGAGGGCGGAGTATCTCAACCGCCACTACTCGCACCACTCGGCCTCGGACGTGCTCAAGCACGCCCTGACCGATCCGCAGGTCGGCCGCATCGCGCTCGTCTCGTCCTTCGGGGCGGAATCGGTGGTGCTTCTGCACATGCTGTCGGTGATGAGCCCCCGGACCCCGGTGTTGTTCATCAACACCGAGATGCTGTTCGAGGAGACCCTGACCTACCAGCGCGAGGTGGCCGAGAAGCTGGAGCTCGAGAACGTGCAGGTGGTCCGGCCCGATCCCGACGCGGCGGCCCGGCTCGACCCCGACGGCACCCTGCACCGGACCGATCCCGACGCCTGCTGCGGCTTTCGCAAGACCGAGCCGCTGCAGCGCGCGCTGGAGGGATTCGACGCATGGATCACCGGGCGCAAGCGGTTCCAGGGCGGCGCACGCGAGACGCTGGACTTCTTCGAGGTCGAACCCGGCACCGAGCGGATCAAGGTGAACCCACTGGCCCACTGGGCGAAGGACAACATCCGCGAATACATGCTGAACAACCGCCTGCCGCGGCATCCGCTGGTGACGCAGGGCTATCCCTCAATCGGCTGCTGGCCCTGCACCTCGAAGGTGGCCGATGGCGAGGACGAGCGTGCCGGCCGCTGGCGCGGCCAGGATAAGGACGAATGCGGGATCCACTTCGTCAACGGCAAGATGGTCCGCGGCACCGCCGCGTGAGCGTCGACGCCTGGACATGTGAGTATTTCCGCGAAGATGAAGTCGGGGGACGACCCCCGGAAAGGCAGACAGGATGAGCGTGATCGTGACCGATACGGGGTTCGGGGCCGACGACTGGCAGGCCGGCTATATCCCATTGCAGGACTTTCCCGGCGACGAGGCCGGGCAGGCATTGTCGGTGGACGTGCCCTCGGACGCGGACCCCGCGGACCTGGAGGGGCGGCTCGACGGGATCGAGATGATCCGCGTCGATTTCCCGAGCTTTGCCGACGGGCGCGGCTTTACCGTCGCGGCGCGCCTGCGGCGGATGGGCTATGCCGGGCGGCTTCGGGCCAAGGGGCACGTGATCGCCGATCAATATGCCATGGCGCGCCGGTCCGGATTCGACGAGGTCGAGATCGACGACGACCTTGCCGCGCGGCAGCCCGAGGACCAGTGGCTGCGCCGGGCGCAGTGGAAAGCCAACCATTACCAGGCCCGTCTGCGGGCCTGAGGTTTCCCTTCACCGCAGATAGAGATAAAGGAGAGGCCGGGCGCGCCTGCCCGCGCCCGAAAGGACGACCATGACCGAGATGAGACCCGTGCAAGACCAGACCGCCGTCAAGGCCATGCCCGATGCCGCCACCGTGACCCATGTCCAGCACTGGACCGACCGGCTGTTCTCGTTCCGCGTCGAGCGCCCGGCCACGCTGCGCTTTCGCTCGGGCGAGTTCGTGATGATCGGTCTGATGGGTGATCCCGATCCGAAGACCGGCAAGCAGAAGCCGCTGCTGCGGGCCTATTCGATCGCCTCGCCGTCCTGGGACGACGAGCTGGAGTTCTACTCGATCAAGGTGCAGGACGGGCCGCTGACCTCGAAGCTGCAGCACATCAAGGCGGGCGACCAGATCATCCTGCGGCCGAAGCCGGTGGGAACGCTGGTGCACGACGCCCTGCTGCCCGGCAAGCGGCTGTGGCTGTTCGCCACCGGGACCGGCATCGCGCCCTTCGCGTCGCTGATCCGCGACCCCGAGACGTACGAGAACTACGACGACGTCATCCTGACCCATACCTGCCGCGACGTGGCGGAGCTGGATTACGGCAAGGAACTGGTCGAAAACGTGCGCAACGACGAGATGCTGCGCGAACTGATGGGCGACGGGCTGGACAAGCTGCGCTACTATCCCACCACGACGCGGGAAGAGAGCCCGCGTATGGGGCGGATCACCGACCTTCTGAAGGACGGCACCGTCTTTCGGGACCTCGGGATCGACAGTGTGTCGCCCGAGACCGACCGCGCGATGGTCTGCGGTTCGATCGGGCTGAACACCGACCTGAAGGAAATCCTCGAGGGTTACGGCCTGCGCGAAGGCGCCAACAGCGAGCCGGCGGAATACGTGGTGGAGAAGGCCTTCGTGGGCTGAGACCGTCGCCCGCGCCCCGGCCGGGACCGGGGCGCGCGGGATCATCAGATGTCGAGCGCGCCGCGGACCTCTTCGAGGAAGGGCGCGAGATCGTCGTCGCCGGGCCCGACCTCGTCGAGACGCGACAGGAGCGCATCGCGGCGGTCCGTGCCGAGCGCTCCGGCCTCTTCGATCCTCGAGCGGACCTCGGCGGCATCGAAACCCTCCACCGTCAGGGCCGCGGGCGGGCCGTCGTTTTCTCCGGCCTGGGTGTCGACGCCGAGATCGCTCATCGTCATGCCGCTGCCCATCTCGGCAGTCTGAGCCGTCACTGCCGCCGCACCGAGCAGTGTCGCAACCGCGCTGCCGACAAGGATCGTCCTGATACGCTGGGTCATGTCCTGTCTCCCCTTTTTGTAGGTTAAGGAGCGCAACGCGCGGACCTCGGGGCTGTTCCTGATTTTTTCGCCGCGCCCCGTTTCCGTCCCGTGACGGGCCACGGGGGCGGCAGGGCGCCCAAAATTTCGACCAGGCGGACCGCAACCTTGGATTTGCCTTCTTGAACAGGACCTGAGCGGAGGCTATTTTGTCCGCCATCCCTGAGTAATGAAAGGATTACCACCATCGCTCGCAGACCTCATAACGCGCCTCCCACGCGCGACACCGGCCCCCGTGTCAACGGACGCATCCGGGCGCCCGAGATCCGTCTGATCGGCCCCGAGGGCGAGAATGTCGGCGTGGTCGCCCCGGCCCGGGGCATGGAGCTGGCCGAACAGGCTGGTCTGGATCTCGTCGAGATTTCGCCGAACGCGACGCCGCCGGTCTGCAAGATCATGGACTTCGGCAAGTTCAAGTACGAACAGCAGAAGCGCGAGAGCGAGGCCAAGAAGAAGCAGAAGACCATCGACGTCAAAGAGGTCAAGTTCCGGCCCAACACTGACACCCACGACTACGATGTGAAGATGCGCAACGTGGTCAAGTTCCTCGAACAGGGGGACAAGGTGAAGGTGACGCTGCGCTTCCGCGGTCGCGAGATGGCGCACCAGAACCTCGGGCGCGAATTGCTCGAGCGGGTGGCCAGCGACGTGAAGGAACTGGGCAAGGTCGAAAACATGCCCAAGATGGAAGGCCGCCAGATGGTCATGATGATCGGGCCGACGATCAAGTAAACGATGGAGCGCGCGCCGACCTCTTCCCACGCGGCGCGCTATTCCCCCGACAACTCCGACAGTCATGCCGACGGCCGCCTTGTGGCGGACGTTGTCGCGCGCAACGGGCCGCCGGTGATCGCGGCCCTCGCGCCATGGCTGAACGGCGCGCGGGGCGCGGCGCTCGAGATCGGGTCCGGCACGGGGCAGCACGCGGCGAACTTCGCGCTCGCCTTCCCCGGGCTGTCCTGGCACGCCTCGGACCCCGATCCGGCGCACCGCCGGTCGGCGGATGCGTGGCGCGTGGCGCTCCGGCTGCCGCCCTGCCCGGCGCGCGACGTTGACGCGTCCGACTCCGGCTGGCCGGACAGCGTGGGCGACCTCGCGCCGCTCTCGTGCCTATTGGCGATGAACGTGACCCATATCGCGCCCCCGGCGGTGACAGAGGGGATCGTCGCGGGCGCGGGGCGTGTTCTTGCGCCCGGCGGACTGCTGGCCCTTTACGGCCCCTTCTCGGAGCCCGGCCGGCCCTTGGGCGACGGCAACAGGACCTTCGACGCGCGGCTCAGGGCCGACAATCCGGACTGGGGCTTGCGCGACCTCGCCTGGATCGAGGAGCTGGCCTCGACCGCCGGCTTGGCGCGGGCGGCGATCGTGACGATGCCCGCCGACAACAGGCTGATCCTCTTTCGGCGCTGAGCCGGACTGCGCGGCCCCGCCCCTTGTAACGCGGCGCCAAGCGCCTAGAACGGACATCTTGCAACCGGGAGGCTACCATGTCGGCATCGATGCTCGCTACCTTCGCCAAGCCGATGCACCCCGAAGGACGCCGCTTCGTCGCGATCTTCGCCGCCGTCACGCTGGTGCTATTCCTGATCTCGGACCTGCTCGGCTGGATCGGCGTGCTGCTGACGGTCTGGTGCTATTACTTCTTCCGCGACCCCGAGCGGGTGCCGCCGGACCGTCCCGACCTGGTGCTGAGCCCCGCCGACGGGATTGTCTCGCAGGTCGGGCCCGCCGTGCCGCCGGCGGAGCTGGGACTGCCCGACATGCCATTGACGCGGATCAGCGTGTTCATGAGTGTCTTCAACTGCCACATCAACCGCGCGCCGGTGGCGGGCAGTGTGTCCAAGGTGGCCTATCGTCCGGGCAAGTTCTTCAACGCGTCGCTGGACAAGGCGAGCGACGACAACGAACGCAACAGCGTCACGCTCACGCTGCCCGACGGGCGCTCGCTGGCCGTGGTGCAGATCGCGGGGCTCGTGGCGCGACGCATCCTGTGCTTCACCGCCGAGGGTGACACGCTGGAGGCCGGCGAGCGGTTCGGGCTGATCCGGTTCGGATCGCGGCTCGACGTGTACCTGCCCGAGGGTGTCGTCCCGCTGGTGCGGGAGGGACAGACGATGGTGGCCGGCGAAACCATGCTGGCCAATCTGGCCGCCGAACCCGCCCACGCGGTAGGCTGAGCCATGATCGAACGTCCCGAGCCCAAGAAGCTGCGCAAGGAATTCGCGCTGTTCCATCTGGTGCCGAACATGCTGACCGTCGCGGCGATCTGCGCGGGGCTGACGGCGATCCGGCTTGGGGTGCACGGGGCCTATCTCGAGGCGGTGCTGCTGATCCTGGCGGCGGCGGTGCTCGACGGGCTGGACGGGCGGCTCGCGCGGCTGATGGGCTCGGACAGCCGGATGGGGGCCGAGCTCGATTCGCTCGCCGATTTCCTGAACTTCGGGATCGCGACACCGCTGCTGCTGTACTTCTGGGCGCTGCAGGATGCCGGCGGCGCGGGGTGGCTGTCGGTCCTGATCTTCGCCGTCTGCGCCGTCATGCGGCTGGCGCGATTCAACGTGGCCGGCAAGTCGGACATCCCCGCGGACGAGGACAGCAAGAAGTATTTCGTCGGCGTGCCTTCCCCCGCCGGGGCGCTGATGTCGATGATGCCGATGTATGTCTCGTTCGCCTTCACCGACGCGCCGCTGCTGCCCGACGCTCTGATCGGGGCCTGGATGATCGCGATGGGGCTGTTGATGATCAGCCGCGTGCCCACATGGTCGTTCAAGGCCACGCGGATCTCGCGCGAGAACGTCAAGTTCTTCCTCGTCGGCTTCGCCGCCCTCTGCGCGGCACTTCTGACATTCGCCTGGGTTGCCCTGACGGCGCTTTGCCTCATCTATGCAGGAGCGGTCACCTGGACCCTTGTCGACGACAGACTGAAGAAGAAACGGGGACACTGAGACAGTGGACATCGACGCCGTACGCACATCATACGCCCGCTGGGCCCGGATTTATGACCGTTCCTTCGGCGCGGTGACCCAGAGCGGCCGCCGCCGCGCGGTCGAGATCATCAACAGCCACAAAGGCAGCGTGCTGGAGCTTGGCGTGGGCACAGGGCTGGCGCTGGAGAACTATGCGCCGCACCTGTCGGTGACCGGCGTCGACTACAGCGACGAGATGCTGGAAAAGGCGCGCGAGAAGGTGGCGCAGCAGAAGCTCGACAACGTCGTGTCGCTCCGCCAGATGGACGCGCGCTATCTCGACTTTCCGGACGACCAGTTCGACACGGTGGCGGCGATGCACGTCCTGTCGGTGGTGCCCGAGCCCGAGCGCGTGATGTCCGAGATCGCACGGGTTTGCCGGCCTGGCGGCAAGGTCGTCATCACCAACCACTTCATGAGCACCGGCGGCGTCATGGGCGCAATCGAGCGCATGACCGCACCGTTGACGAACGTGCTGGGCTGGCATCCCGATTTCAGCATCGAGACGGTGCTGCAGGAGCCCGAATTGCATGTCGAGGAACAGCGTAGCATCCCGCCGCTGGGAATGATGACGCTCATGGTGATGACGAAGGCCCGGCCCAGCTGAGCCGGGCGCCGCCCGCTGCAAGGAGCGGGCGGCGCGGCCGGATCACTGTGCGGCGGCCACGGCGCGGCGTGTCATCACGCCGACGAGGTGGGCGCGGTACTCGGCCGTGCCGTGCAGGTCCGAGATCATGCCGTCCGCCGGCACGCTCAGCCCCTTGACCGCATCCGCCGAAAAGTCCGAGCCGAGCGCCCGCTCGGCCTCGGTCCAACGGAAGACACCGCTCTCCGACGCGCCGGTCACGCCGACGCCCACGCGGTCGGAGAACCGCGCGACGAACACGCCGACCAGCGGAAAGCGCGAGGCCGGCTGCTCGAACTTCATGTAGGCCGAGGCCTCGGGGATCGGCATCTTCACCTCGGTGATGATCTCGCCCTCTTCCAGCGCGGTCTCGAACAGCCCCTTGAAGTAGTCGTCGGCCGCGATCTCGCGCCGGTCGGTCACGATGGTCGCACCGGTGGCCATCGCGGCGGCGGGGTAGCAGGCCGAGGGGTCGTTGTTGGCCAGCGAACCGCCGATCGTGCCGCGGTTGCGCACCGCCGGGTCGCCGATCTTCGAGGCAAGGCCGGTGAGACCGGGAAAGCCCTCGGACATCGCCTTTTCGGCGATCACCCGGTGCACGGTACCGCCGCCGATACACAGCCGGTTCTGGTCGTCCTTGCAGACGCCCTTGATCTCGTCGATGCCGGCCAGGCTCACCAGCTTGGAGGGCATGGCAAGCCGCTGTTTCAGCGTCGGAATCAGGGTCTGGCCGCCGCCGAGGGGCTGGGCCTCTTCGGTTTGCAGGGCCTTGACCGCATCCGCCACGCTCTTGGGCCGCTCGAAGTCGAAATTGTACATCTCGTCTCTCTCCTCGCATGAGGGGCGCCGCCCCTCTGCTTCGCATTTCGATCGTGCTCCCGGCCGCCGCCCCGCGGCCGCCGGGAGCGGAACTCAGACCTCGCCGCCGACCGAGCGGCCCTCGGCCGTGCCGTGGCCCGCGGCCGCCGCCCCGGTCATGGCGGCCCAGACCCGCGACGGGGTCAGCGGCATGTCGATATGGTCGATCTTGCAGCCGCCCGAATGCAGCGCGTCGATGACGGCGTTCACGACCGACGGGGGCGAGCCGATCGCGCCGGCCTCGCCGCAGCCCTTCACACCCAGCGGATTGTGGGTGCAGGGCGTCTGGCAGGAGTGATCCACCGTGAACATCGGCAGGTCGGCCGCCCGGGGCATGGCGTAGTCCATGTAGGACGCGCTAAGAAGCTGGCCCTCGCTGTCATAGGAACAGTTCT
The DNA here is from genome assembly GCF_900111315.1 of Tranquillimonas rosea. Taxonomy (GTDB): domain Bacteria; phylum Pseudomonadota; class Alphaproteobacteria; order Rhodobacterales; family Rhodobacteraceae; genus Tranquillimonas; species Tranquillimonas rosea. The sequence continues at coordinate 265,556 of NZ_FOGU01000006.1, read as the reverse complement.
CGAGCAGTGCCTGGCCGACGCCCTGGGCGATCCCGCCATGGACCTGCCCCGAGACGATCATCGGGTTGATGACATTACCGAAATCATCCGCCGCGGCGAAACGCTCGATCGTGACCTGTCCCGTCTCGGGATCGACCTCGACCTCGCAGGCATAGGCGCCCGAGGGATAGGTGAAGTTCGCCGGGTCGTAGAACGCCGTCTCCTCGAGGCCCGGCTCGATATCCTCGAGCGGGTAGTTGTGCGGCACGTAGGCGGCCAGCGTGACATCGCCCCAGGCCACGGACTTGTCGGTGCCGGCGACGCTGAACTTGCCCTCCTTCAGCTCGATGTCGCTGTCGGAGGCTTCGAGCAGGTGCGCCGCGATTTTCTTGGCCTTGTTCACGACCTTCTCGGCCGCGCGGACCATCGCAGAGCCGCCCACGGCGATCGAGCGCGAGCCGTAGGTGCCCATGCCCATCGGCGTGTTCGCGGTGTCGCCGTGCACGATCTCGACCATGCTCTCGTCGATGCCGATCATCTCGGCGATGACCTGCGGGAACGAGGTCTCGTGCCCCTGCCCGTGGCTGTGGCTGCCGGTCATCACGGTGATGCCGCCGGTCGCGTTCACGCGGACCGTCGCGCTTTCGTAGAGACCGGCCCGGGCGCCGAGCTGACCCACCAGGTTCGAGGGCGCGATGCCGCACGCCTCGATATAGCAGTTCACGCCGAGACCGCGCCACTTGCCCTTGGCCTCGCTCTCTTTCCGGCGGGCGTCGAAGCCCGAGAGGTCGGCAATCTCGGACAGCTTGTCCATCGTGGCGGGATAGTCGCCGGTGTCGTATTCCACCGCGACCGGCGTGGCATAGGGGAACTCGGTGATGAAGTTCTTCCGCCGCAGCTCGATCGGATCGACGCCCAGCTCACGCGCGGCCTTGTCGATCACCCGCTCCAGCTGGAACGTCGCTTCGGGCCGGCCGGCGCCACGATAGGCGTCCACCGGCACGGTATTGGTGAACACGGCCTTCACGTTCACGTAGATCAGCGGTGTGCGATAGTTCCCCGCCATCAGCGTGCCGTGCAGCCATGTCGGAACGGACGGCGCAAAGGTCGACAGGTAGGCGCCCATGTTCGCATAGGTCTCGGTCCGGACCGCGGTGAAGTTGTGATCGGCGTCCAGCGCCAGCTCGATCTTGGTGACGTGGTCGCGGCCGTGGGCGTCCGACATGAACGCCTCGGACCGGGACGCGGTCCATTTCACCGGGCGGCGGCAGGCCTTGGCGGCGAAGGTGCAGAACGCCTCTTCGGCATAATGGAAGATCTTGGTGCCGAAGCCCCCGCCCACATCCGGCGCGACAACGCGCAGCTTGTGCTCGGGGATGCCCAGCACGAAGGCCCCCATCAGCAGGCGGATGACATGCGGGTTCTGAGACGTGGTGTAGAGCGTGTAGTTATCGGTGCCCTTCTCCCACACGCCGACGGCGACACGTGGCTCCATCGGGTTGGCGACGAGACGGTTGTTCACCAGTTCCAGCGTCGTGACATGGGCGGCGTCCTTGATCGCCTTGTCGACGGCGTCGCGGTTGTCCTCGACGAAGCCCCAATCGTAGCAGAGGTTGTTCTCGAGATCGTCGTGCACCTTCGTCGCGCCGTCGGCCACCGCGGCCTTCATGTCGACCACGGCGGGCAGATCCTCGATGTCGACCATGATCGCCTCGGCGGCGTCGCGAGCCTGCGCCGGGGTGTCGGCCACGACGGCGGCGATCGGATCACCCACGTGACGCACCTTGCCCTGCGCCAGGACAGGATGCGCGGGCTCCTGCATGGGTTTGCCGTCGCGTCCCGTCACCTGCCAGCCGCAGGGAATCGAGCCGACCCCCTCGAAATCCTTGCCGGTAAAGACACGCACGACCCCCGGCATCGCCCCGGCCTCGGCCGTGTCGATGCTGGTGATGCGTCCGTGCGCCACGTCCGAGCGCAGGAAATGGACGTAGGCTTGGCCGTGCACGTTGATGTCGTCGGTGTAGTTGCCGTCGCCGGTGAGGAAACGCACGTCCTCGCGCCGCTTGGGGCTGGCGCCGATGCCGGTATCCTTGGGCATGATCTCACTCCTCCCTGAGGATCGCCCGCCGGGGACCGCCCGGTCCGCGTCCTCGTACAATGTTCAGGTCCGGCGGCCCGCCTCCCCAACGGGCCGCCGGTGGCGGATCACTCGGCGGCGATCCGGCTTACATCCTGTCCCGAAGCGGCCATGATCGCCTTGACGATGTTGTGATAGCCGGTGCAGCGGCAGATGTTGCCCTGCAGGTACTCGCGGATCTCCTGCTCGGACGGGCTGGGATTGTCCTTCAAGAGCGCGGCGGCGGACATCACCATGCCGGGCGTGCAGAAGCCGCATTGCAGGCCGTGGTAATCCTGGAACGCCTGCTGGATCGTGTTGAGCGACCCGTCGGGATTCGACACGCCCTCGATCGTCGTGACCTCGGCGCCCTCGGCCTCGGCGGCGAACATCGTGCACGCCTTGACCGCCTCGCCGTCGACATGGACGAGGCATGCGCCGCACTGGGACGTGTCGCAGCCGACATGGGTGCCGGTCAGGCTCAGCCCGTTGCGCAGGAACTCCACAAGTAGCGTCCGCCCCTCGATCTCGCCCGTGACCGGCTTTCCGTTCACGTTCATCGTTACCGATGCCATTTTTCTCTCCCTAAAGTCGATCTTGCTATGTGGGCGGGCGCCTCAGTTCTTGACGAGCCGCTTGAACCATCCCTTCTTGCCGCCCGTCTCCTCGGCCTCGGGCGCCTCGTCGGGGTCGGCGGGGCCTTCGACGGCCTCCTGAAAGCGGGTGAAGAACTGGTCGGCCATCTTCTTGGCGAATCCATCGATCACGCGGCTGCCCAGCTGGGCGAGTTTGCCGCCGACCTTGGCCTCGACGTCGTAGTCCAGCCGCGTGCCTCCGTCCGTCTCTGTCAGGGTCACGTCGGCGCCGCCCTTGGCGAATCCGGCCGCGCCGCCCTTGCCCTCGCCGGTGATCGTCAGGCTCGTCGGTTCGACCATGTCGGAGATCGTGACGGTGCCCTTGAACGTGGCCTTCACGGGGCCGACCTTCTGCACGACTGTCGCCGCGTAACCCTCTTCGACGCTGCCCTCGAGTTCCGTGCAGCCGGGGATGCAGGCCTTCAGCACCTCGGGGTCCAGAATCGCCGCCCAGACGACGGGCCTTTCGGCTGCGACCTCGCGACTGTCCTTGAGTTCCATCGCGTCACTCCTTGCTGGGCGGGTTGCCTGGCGCGGGCGGCCTCTCGGGCCCGGCGCCACGGCCGTCCGGCCGGGCACCGGACCCTCGAAGTCTCCTCCCGATGGCGGCAGAATTGCAGGGAGGCGCGCGTTTTCCAACAATTATTTCTGGCAGCCGCCGCGCTCAGCCCTTTCGGCCCGCGCGCTCGCGCGGGTGGGGCCGTGCGGGGCTTTCCTTCAAGAGCCCGCCGACCCCCATGTCGGCGATCTCGGCGTCCCCGACGGGCAGGCCGCAGACGAGGCGTTCAAGCACCCAGTCCGCGCCGTTCAGCGCCGGCGCCCGCGCGCAGCCGGGCAGCCCGATGACCGGCCGCCCCGCCAGATCGCCGACGAACAACAGGTTGCCGGGATCGACCGGCATCCCGAAACGGATCACGCGCCCGCCGGCCCGCTGCAGGGCCATGGGCCCCACGTCGGCCGCATCGGAGGTGGCCGAGGCCGTCAGGATCAGCGCCATCTCGCCCGGCAGGTCCCGCAGCGCCTCGGCAATGGCCTCGGTGCGGTGCGGCACCACGCGCGTCTCGGCCAGCGTCATTCCGAGCGCCGACAGGCGCCCCTCCATCGCGGCCTCGCCCTTGCCCGGTCCCTGCCCCAGATCGGTCAGGATCAGCCCGGCATCCCGCATCACCACGGGCCGGACCCGCAGCGCATCGCGCACCGCCTCGGCCGCGCGGTCGACCGCCTCGGCCGCCGCGCCGTACGAGATAACCTTGACCGTCGCCAGCATCGTCCGCTCCTGGGTCGCCGCGTAGGGCGGAAGCGTCGCGAGGGTCAGCATCGGGTCGACGCGGTTCATCGCGTGCACCCGCGCGGCGTCGAGTTCCAGCACGCCCGGCCCGATCGCGTAGACGTTCACCCGCCCCGTCGAGGCCGCGGTCACGCGGACCCGCGCGGCGTCGGCATCGGGGACCAGGGCGGCGGCGATGCGGCGGGCGGCCTCGTCCTCGCCCACGTCCCCCGCCCCAAGCCGGGCGACGACGACCTCGTCGGCCCCCGCCTCGCGCAGCGCGTCGATATCGGCCGCGGACAGCACCCGCCCCTTCTTCAGCCGCCCCTGCGGCGTCGCCAGCGAATGGGCCAGGACCGCACCCTCGGCGCGGTCGAGCGGCACGCTTCCGAACTCCATCAGCCTTGCCTGAGCCGCTGGGTGATCTCGGCCATGATCGAGATCGCGATCTCGGCCGGAGAGCGCGCGCCGATATCGAGGCCGACCGGCGCATGGATCCGTTCAATCTGCGCGTCGCCCAGGCCCGAGTCCTTCAACCGGTCCACGCGCTTGGCATGGGTCCGGGTCGAGCCGAGACAGCCGACATAGAAGGCCTCGGAGTTCAGCACCGAGACGATGGCGGGATCGTCCAGCTTGGGATCGTGGGTCAGCGTCACCACCGCCGTCCGCGCGTCGAGCCCGTGGGCCGCCAGCGCCGCGTCGGGCCATTCCGTGCTGATCGCCTCGCCCGGAAAGCGGCTTTCGCTGGCAAAGGCCTCGCGCGGGTCCACGAGGAACGGATCGTAGCCCGCCAACCGCGCCATCGACAACAGCGGCTGGGCGATGTGGACGGCGCCGACGACAACCATGCGCAAGGGCGGATTGTGGATGCCCACGAAGGTCGACTCGTCCGACTCGAAGCCCGAGCGGTCCATCCGGAACCGGTCGGGGAAATCGTCGGGCCCGACCAACCGGCGGTCCCAGGCGACGGTGTCGACCACGTAGCCCACCGCCTTCCGGTCCGCACGGGCCGCGACGAGACGCTCCAGCAGGTCGGGCGCAAGGGCGTCGCCGACCGGCTCGACCATCACGCGGATGCGCCCGCCGCAGGCGAGCCCGACGGCAAAGGCCTCGTCGTCGCTGACGCCGAAGTCCAGAATGCGCGGTCTGCCGTCGTCGAGCGCTTCCAGCGCCTCGACCACGACTGCGCCCTCGACGCAGCCGCCCGAGACCGAGCCGGCGATCTCGCCCTCCCCGGAAATGGCAAGTTGGCTGCCGACCGGCCGCGGGGCCGAGCCCCAGGTTTCGACCACGGTGGCGAGCGCCGCCCCAGCGCCCTGCCGGTGCCAGTCGAGCGCCGACTCTGGGATCGCGTCGAAGTCACGGTTCGTCATGATGAAAAGGCCCCCGTCACGTGTGACGGGGGCCAATCTGCGCCTGCACGGCGGTGGTGTCCACCCTGCCGCGCACGCCGATCAGTTCGCCGCGGCGGAGCGCAGGAGCGGCGTGACCCGGCGGACCGTCGCGCGGCGGTTGGCGCGCTCTGCCTCTTCGGTCGGCACCTTCAGGAAACGCTCGCCATAGCCCTGCACGACGAGGTTCTCCGGCGGTACGCCAAAGTACTCGGTCAGCGCCAGCGCCACCGATTCGGCCCGGCGGTCGGACAGGGCGAGGTTGTAGACCGCACCGCCCACGGCGTCGGTGTGCCCCTCCACGAGGAAGATCTCGCGCGGGTTCTCGTCGATCGCCTCGCTGATCGCCTGACCGAGGCTCGACAGCTGTTCGGCCTGCTCCGGCGTGATCGCCGCCGATCCGGTGGCGAAGGTGATGTTGTCGAGGTCGAAGGCCGGGGCCAGCGTCCGCAACTGCTCGGTGTCACGCACCTGGGCCAGCGTGTAGGCCTGATTCACGCCCGCCTCGGCCTGCAGGGCCCGGCGCAGCGCCTCGACATCCGAGTTCGGATCATAGTTCTGGACGCGCGACTGCTGCGGCTGCGGCAGTTGCGTGACGTCGATCTGCTCGGCCTGTTGCGAGTCGTCGATCAGGACGACCTCCTGTCCATCGGGAAGGATGCGCACGCGGCGTACGACCCGCAGGTTCGAATCGCGGATCGTGACGATGCGGCTGCCGTCCTGGCGTTCCACGATGGTACGGCTCGAGCCGTCGTTGAAGTTCTCTGTCCGCACCTCGGCACCGGGCTGGCGCAACAGCGCGTTGTCATCCTTCAGCACTTGGTATTCGCCATTCGGCTGCTGGAGCACAACCCGGTCATCGGACCGGCTGACCACTTCGCGGTTGCCGCTGACGAGACTGCCGACCGCCAGCGCCCCAGCACCGACCAGGAGCGCACGCTCGAAGGTGCTTAGGCCCTCGTCCTCGTCATCCTCTTCCGAGCTCGCCTGATCCTGCTCGGTCTGAATCTGGCTGTCGAAATCCTCGTCGCTCGAGCGGGCGGTCTCTTCGGTCACCGTCTCGCTCTCGACCTCGCTTGCCTCGGACTCGGCGTTCAGGGCCGCCGGCGGCGCGCTGGAGTCGGCCTCGCCCGTCTGCTCTCCCTCGGCGACGGCTTCGCTCTCGACCTGGGGGATGTCGTCTTCGACAGTCTCCTGCCCGGCCTGATCGGGGGCGGATTGCTGAGCCTCCGGCGTGGCGTCGGCGCCCTCGGTGCCGTCATCGCCCGCCGCGGCGTCGCTGTCCGCGCCGCCCTGCTCCCCGCTGTCGCTTTCGGCACCGTCCTGAGCGGCCTCGGCCGGCGCATCGGAGGATTGGTTATCCTCCGCGTCCGACGCGGCCGGGTCCTGCGCGGCAGCACCGGTCTGCTCATCCGTCATCGCGCCGTCGCTCTCCGCGGACGTGCCGCCGTTGTCACGCTGCGCGGCGTCCGCAGGCTCGTCCGAGGTCTGATCGACATCCGTGGCGGGCGCCCCCTCGGCGCCACCAACCGGGGCGCTGTCGGCATTCCCTTGGGCATTGCCACCCTGCGCCCCAACGGCGCCACCCGCCTGCCCGGCTGCGCCGCCACCGGCACCCGCGCCGGAGGCGGCGCCGTTCTGGGTCTCAGCGCCGTCTTCGGTCTGCGTCGACGCCTCGGCTTCACTCTCGACGGTGGCTTCTCCGCCGTCCATCTGCGCGGCATCCGCCGGTTCGTCGGACGTCAGGTCGCCTTCGGCCGCCGGCGCGGCGGTCTCGCCCTGAGCCGGATTCCGGGCCGGCTCCTCGGCCATCGCGCCATCGCTCTCGGCTGTGGCTTCGCCGCCTGCGCTCTGCGCGGCATCGGCGGGCGCGTCGGGCGTCTGGTCGCCCCCGTCGGCCGGGGCCGCGCCATCCGTAGCGGTTGCGCTTTCAGCCGCCGTGCCGCCGTCTGCCGGAGCACCGCCATCCGCCGGTGCGTTTCCGTCCGTCGCGGCACCACCACCGTCGGCCGCGGCCGCGGGATCGGACGCCTGTGCCTCGCCGGCCGGGGCGTTGCCGTTCGCAGCGTTAGCGGCCGGCGCTTGCGGCGCCTGCCCTTCGGCCGCGCCCGAAGGATCGGGCGCCTGCGCCTCGCCAACCGGAGCGTTGCCACCCTCGGCGGCATTGTCGGCCGGAGCTTCCTGCGTCGCCTCCGGAGCTTGCTCTTCGGCCGCGCCCGAGGACTCGACCATCGCGCAAGCCGCGGCCACCCCTTCGTCGCACAGCGATTGCAGCATCGCGGGATCCTGCACCTGCTGGCACGCGGCGGCGTCGCCCGCGGCGCAGGCCTGCGCCGGTCCGGCCGCCTCTTGCGCCGGCAAGGTTCCCGGCAGCGAAAGTGACACACTGGCGACGAGCGCCGTGGTGGTTCTCAGGGAGTATCGCATGTCGGGCACCTTTCCTGTCGACTGTGCCCTATAACGCCCAGAAACCGTGCAAGGGTTCCTCTAATTCGGCAGCGACGCCATCAGGCGCGCCTTTTCGCCGACATCGTCCGGGCGCGAGATGGCGGCGGCCAGGGCTTCGAGCGAGGCGATGCTGTGTCCCGCACGAAAGCTGTCGACATGGGGCAGCATCGCGGCGATGCCCGCGGCCTTTGGCGCGAACCCCTCCCACCGCAGCAGCGGATTGAGCCAGATCACCCGCCGGGCGGATAGATGCAGCCGCTCCATCTCTCGCGCCAGACCGCCGTTCGGGTCGCGGTCCAGCCCGTCGGTGATCAGCAGGACGACCGCCCCCTGACCCATGACTCGACGCGACCAGTCGCGGTTGAACGCGTGCAGGCATGAGGCGATGCGCGTGCCGCCCTCCCAGTCCCGCGCCTCGGCCCCGGCGGCGGCGAGGGCGGCGTCGACGTCGCGGGTGCGCAAATGGCGGGTGATGTTGGTCAGCCGCGTGCCGAAGGTGAAGGCATGGACCCGCGCCCAGCCTGCACCCTTCTGGTTCGAGACGGCGTGGAGAAAGTGCAGCACCGCCCGCGAATACTGCGACATGGACCCCGAGATGTCGCAGAGCACGACGAGGTTGGGCCAGCGCTGGCGCCGCCTGCGGCGGGCCAGCGCTTGTACTTCGCCGCCGCGCCGCATCGCCCCGCGCATCGTGCCGCGCCAGTCGGGCATCGTGCCATGGGCATCGGCCCGCGTCCGGCGCGAAGTGAGCGGTTTCACCGGCAGGCTGATCCGCGCCAGAAGCCGTCGGGCCGCCGCCATCTCTTCGGTCGACATCTGCTCGAAGTCGAGCGTGCGCAGCCGCTCCTCGCCAGAGATGGTCCGCGAGGCGTCGATCTCGATCTCGACCTCCTCGCCCTGGTCCTGCGCCTCCGGCACCTCGCGATCGACACCGTCGAGCAACGCTTCCGCCGCTCGTTTCTCGGCCGCGCGGGCCAGCCGCTCTTCCTGCACGCCCCGCACCGCCGGCAGCATGTAGGACATCATCTGCTCAAGATACCGCGGGTCGCGCCAGTAGAGCCGGAACACCTGGTCGAAAACCGCCCGATGCTCGGGTCGCGAGACGAAACAGGCCTGGAGAGTATAGTAGAAGTCGCGCCGGTCGGTGAACCCCGCCGCCTCGACCGCGCGGATCGCGTCGATCACGCGCCCGGTGCCCAAGGGCAGCCCCGCCTTGCGCAAGGCGCGGGCGAACCACGTGATGTTGTGGGCGAGCTTGGGATGCTCGGGCAGCTCCAGTGCGGGAAGTTCGGTCATCAGGCGGTCCGGAGTTCGGCGCGTACCTCGTCGAGAATACGGCCGGCCTCGGAACCCTGGATGCGCTGGATGTCATCCTGGTACTTCAGGATCGCGCCCAGAGTGTCGGCGATGACCTGCGGGCTCAGCTCCATCACGTCCAGCGCCAGCAGGCATTTCGCCCAGTCGATCGTCTCGGCCACGCCGGGCTTCTTGAACAGGTCCTCGGTCCGCAGCCGCTGGACGAAGGCGACGACCTCGCGGCTGAGGGCGTCCGAGGCTTCTGGCGCGCGGGCAGAGAGGATCTCCATCTCACGATCAAAGGTCGGGTAGTCTACCCAGTGATAGAGGCACCGCCGCTTGAGCGCATCGTGTACCTCGCGCGTGCGGTTCGAGGTGAGGATCACGATCGGCGGCTCGGGCGCGCGCACGGTGCCGAGTTCGGGGATCGTCACCTGGAAATCACTCAGCGCCTCCAGCAGGAACGCCTCGAACGGCTCGTCGGTGCGGTCGAGTTCATCGATCAGCAGCACCGGCGCCCCGCCGGGCTGCGGGCGCATCGCCTCGAGCAGCGGCCGCGCGATCAGGTAGTCGTCGGTGAACAACTCGGATTTTAGAGCGTCACGGTCGGCGCCGCCCGCCGCCTCGGCCGTGCGGATCGCGATCATCTGTTCGGCGAAGTTCCATTCATAGACTGCCGATGCGGAATCCAGCCCCTCGTAACATTGCAGCCGGATCAGGCGGCGGCCCATCGCCGCGCTCAGGGCCTTGGCGATCTCGGTCTTGCCGGTGCCCGCCTCGCCTTCCAGGAACAGCGGCCGGCCCAGCTTGAGCGCGAGGAAGACGACCGTCGCCAGGGGGCGTCCGCAGACGTAATCCTCATCCGTCAGCAGGCGCTCCACGGCGTCGATATCTTGGGGTAACTGACTCATGCTGCTCCTCCCGGCACGCGGCTCGGCGCATTGCTGCATCTGCCCGAAGGCGCGTCAAGCGCCCGCGCCGCGCGCCGCCGCGAAGCGTCGGACAAGCCGCAGCGCCGTCTCGGCATCCGGTGGCGTGCTATCGGCTGCAAGCAGCAGCCGGCCATAGAACTGAAGCGTCTCGGGATCGTCCAGCAGCCGTTCGAACGCGGCGCGGGCACGGGACAGGCACGCGGCCTCGGCCTCGGCGACGCCGGGCAGCGCACGCAGGCGTGCCGCCTCGGCCTGCATGGCCGGGCGAAGATGCGCGATCGAGGTGTCCTCGACCGTGTTGAAGTTCCGTTCGACCCAGTAGGTCATGTCGATCGGCTTGGTGTGCCGGTTCGGCAGGCCCCGCGCGCGCTTGAGAAGGAAGTCTTCCGCCGAGCGCAGCGAATAATGGTTGAGCTGGACCAGCCCGGTCGCCAGCGGCGCGCCCCACAGCATGATCCGGTCGCTCGCCGCGGCGAAGCTGTCGGGCAAGGCCTGCCCCGACCCGTCGACCCAGTGCGGGACGCTATCGGGCCGCTGCTTCGGCCGGTGCACGCCCGGCTTCTGGAACGGCCCCCGGCGGCGATAGAGCGTCTTGAAGAAGCGGCTGAGCGGCGGATAGAGCGCATCGTCCGGGATCGCCCTCGTGTACGAGGCGAGCGTCCCGCCCGCGGGCCGCGTGGTGTGGCCCGCGTGGCCGAACAGGCGCCATGGCAGCACGATCGCGTCCGCCTCGACCCGCGCGACCAGGTCGGAGAGACGGCTAAGCGGCGGGCGCAGGTTGATGAACTCGTCGCAGTCGAGCACGGCGATCCAGTCCGCGTCGCGCACTGCAGGGTGTTCGCCGGCCAGCCGCAGTGCCGCCCATTGCGGCGTCCTGGAACGAGGCACCTCCTGCCGCAGATGGGTGACCGCGCCCCCTGCTGCGAGGGCATCCAGCAGGTTGTCACTTCCGTCGTCGCAATCGTTCGAGATCACGAGGATATCGTCGGCCCCGACCGCCCGCGTGTGGGCCACCCATTCCAGAAGATGCGGCCCCTCATTCCGCATCGCCGTGACAACCGCAAAGCGGGTCATGCGGGGGTGGTCTTGGGATACCAGAACGCGCCGAACTGGGCGGCCAGACAGGACATCAACTGCACCCCGTAAAATTCTGACATACGGATTTTTTCCTTCACGACCTGCGGCCACTCCGCCGTGTAGCGGAACGAGTGGTAATGGATGAGAACGGGGGCCGCGTCAGGCTCGAACGCACGGGCCGAGATCGAGAAGTTGTAGCGATCTTCGAGAACGTTGTAGCGCAGCGCGTGGCGCCTGAGCGCGATCGGCAGGGCGATCTGGTCCAGCCACGGCCGCTTGCCACCGACGCGACAGTTGAAGTCGATCTCGCGCGCCGTCTCGTACCACGTCTCGGGAAAGGTCTGCCGCCCGCCCGCGTAGCTGTCCCAGTAGGCGATCATCCCGGCGTTGAAGTAGGGATAGAAGGCGATCCGTTTCCGCCGTGTCAGACGCACGCGCTCCTCCGGCATGTCGAGCCCGAAATGGCCGTAGACGCGCGCCCACCGGTCGCCGTCCTTGCCCCAGTTCGGCGTCCCGTCCGGCACCATCGACACCGCGCCGGAACCCAGCATTTCAGTGAAATCCAGCGGAGCGCAGGCGACCATGTCGGTGTCGAGAAAGACATGGGCGTCCGCATCGCGCGGGGCGCGGCTGGCAAGGATCTTGTTGCCGTGCGGATAAGGCTTCTTCCAGGTGTCAGGCGGCACGTCGAACGTCTCGACCCGGACGCCCGCCCGGTCGAACGCCGCCCGCGTCGCCGCCGTCAGTTCCGGCGCGTCGGAAACCGCCGGCCGGTAGGCGATAAGATCGACCTCACCCACCGCATGACGCCGCAGGGACGACGCAAGCAGCACGGCCTGCGCTTCGAGATGCCGGCCCTCGACGACGAAATAGACGGCGACACCGGGCGCCATCATGCGCCGTCGCCATGGCTCGCGGCCAAAGCCGTGTCCCGACGATAGCCTGCGGCGACCTGGGGATCGAGGCCGAGGCGTTCGGTGAAGCCGAGCCGGTGAAGAACCTCTTCGAACCCGGGCAATTCGCGGTACCGTTCGCTCCAGAGACGGCCGACAAGATAGACCTGCCGGGGCGGCGCGAGGCCGGAGGCCGCCACCGCCGCCTCAAGGGTTTCCGCGTCCAGAACCGGATCGCCCAGCACCAGGACGTCGGGCCGGCTGTCGGCAAGGAACCGGCCCAGGGTGGCGGCGTCCGCAGCGACCGGCGCGCCTTCAAGCCTCACCTGATGAGTGACATCTATGCCATTGGCTTTCCATAATTTTCCGATAAACCGCATCCTCTCGGGATCGCTCTCCTGCACGGTCAGGTCCAGGTCGGGCCGTTCGTTCCGGAGATGGCCGGCGACAAAGCCCGAGGCCGCCCCGATCTCGACATAGCGGGCGCCGCGAGGCAGCAGCTTGGGCAGGTTCCGCGCCAGGTTGCGCTCGAACTTGCCCTCCATGATCTGCGTCAGTGCCGGCGGCGTGAAGATGCCTGGGTCGGCCGGCAACTCGATCGAGTGGTTCATCGCCCGCTCCATCGGCGGCTCGGTCGACATGTCGACGCCCGACAGGACATAGAGGCCCGTCGGACGGACTTCGGTGCGCCCGTCCGCCCGGCGCTCGGCGGCATGACGGGCGCCCGCGCGTCTCTCGATCTCGGACATCCGCGCTGCGATCTTCTCGGGATCACGCTCCTTCGGCGGTTTTGCCGACACCGCCGTGATCGGCACCTGGCTGGCGGCCTTCAGCTCTGCCACGAACGGCTCGTAGGCCGCGCTGTCCTTGAAATCCGCAAGCCGTGCCTCGGCGCTGTCCAGCGCGGCATGGTGCAGGCGGCTCAGCACGGGGTCCGAGAGAAGACCGTCGAAGATGTGCTTTCGGGCGGCCGAATAGCGCAGCATCGAGTCGTCGCGCACCTCGTTGCGGTCCTGCAGGGCCCAGTATCCGCTGTCGTACTTGTTCGCCTTGTTGTTCACGTTGCCCCTGAGACGCCGCAACGCGAAGGCGTCGATCGACTTCACTGCGTAGTGGTTCATCTGGACCCAGTCATAGCCGACGGTCCGCATGATCGACCGCCAGCCGCGGAACTTGAAATACTCTTCCGTTTCCTGCCCCGAGCCGTTCAGCCATTTGATGCCGTGGGGATAGTCCGTGTCCAGGACCTTGTTCTTCATGCTCGGCCGGTGGATGCCGAGCTTCCACCTTTCGGGATCGTGGCGGAACAGCGTCTTGACGCCCCAGCCCTTGTTCCACATCGGCGGCGCGGCGTTCAGGAACTGCTCGGTCACCGGCTGCCGCGACCAGTGCTGCACGCCGCCGGAGCCGAAGATCCGCCACGTCACGACCAGACCGTTCGCCCCCTCGGCGGTCACAGCGTCGAGCAGATCGTCGAGTGTGCCGTCGCCGTAATGGACGCACAGAAATTCGTCGGCATCGAAGACCATCAGCCAGTCGCTCTGCCCCACCAGCGGGTCGGCCTGGGCATGCTTGATCGCCGAAGGCTGCGGTTTCACGCCCTCCGGAATGATGTTGCGGCGGTGGTGCGCCAGCCCCAGTTCCTCGAGCCGGATCAGCATGTCATCGGTGCCGTCGGTGCAGTCGTTCGTGAACACCACGAGATCGGTGAACCCGACGGCGAGGTGGTGCGCGATCCACTCCAGCACGAACGGGCCCTCGTCCTTCATCATCGACACGGCCGTGATGCAACCGTGCCGGCTGACGGGCTTCTGCGGCAGTCGCGGCTTCCGATCGCTCGACGCTCCGTCCATGTTCGTCCTTGCCGCCCGGAACTCTTCGGGAGTTCGCCCCGAATTCTTCACTTTGTCCGACGATAACCGGGCTGGCGCGCGCGGCACAACTCGGTGCGCCCGACCGTTGCGCAACTGGACAGTATGTTGGCGATCCGGCATCTTCCGCGCGAAGAATTCAACATTTCCCGCCCTCTAGCGGCGGACACAAGGGACAGAGATGGCAACACCGGAACGCAGGCCCGTCGCATCGCTCTGGATCGGCGAGCGGCTGCAGTACCTCAATCAGCTCTGTCTGCTGAGCCACGTGCGCCACGGCCACCCCACGACGCTCTATTGCACGCACGGGGTGACGAATGTGCCCGAGGGGGTCCGGGTGCGGCCGGCGACTGACATCATGGACATCGATCTGGACATCGTCGAGCAGACCTCGGCCTCGTTCCTGTCGAACGTATTCCGCTACCGGATGATCCGCCAGACCGACGCGGTCTGGATCGACTGCGACGCGTTCTGCCACCGGCCCTTTCCCGACGACACCGACCACATCTTCGCCGGCCACGGGTTCCGCGGGGCGCTGAACTGCGGCGTCGTCAAGATTCCCCGCGAGGGGGAGCTGATGGACATGCTGCTGGACTATTACGAGAACCTGCCCCCCGCACCGCCGTGGTGGAACAAGAACCAGCACAAGAAGATCGACCGGCTGCACAAGAAGGAACCCGAACTGTCCCACGCCGTGAAGATCTACCGGACCGAGCGGACGGCCTTCGGCCCGCAGGCCTTCACCTGGTTCGCCGGACAAACGGGCGACTACGATCGCGCCATGGGCGCGGATGTCCTCTATCCCGTGCCGTTCCAGCTCAACGACGTGTTCTACGACCCTCACTCGAACGTCGAGGGATGGTTCACCGACGCCACGCTGTCGGTGCATCTCTATACCAACGGCACGAAACCCTGGTGGCGAAAGAACCCGCCGCTCGAGGGCTCGTTCGCCGAGCGGATGTGCCGCGAGGTCGGCGTGGACCCGTCGCAGGCACTGGAGTGAGCGCGTGGCGAAGGCCGGTCTGACCTTCTTCTACATCGTCGAGCCGCCAGATTATCAGATCCTGGCCTGCACGCTGCTCGCCTCGATCCGGACGCATTTCGGAAGGGACGTCGCGGCGGTGGGCTATTGCCCCGAACATCGCTGGGACGATCTGCACCCGGCCGTGTTCAAGGCGCACGCGATGATGGGGGCCGAGATCCGGCCGGTGCGGACCGAGGGGATGTGGGACACGCCCTACCCCCACGGGAACAAGATCATCGCCGCGATGCAGCCGCGGGACAGCGCGTGGTCGGCCTTCGTGGACAGCGACGTCCTGTTCATCCGCGAGAACGCCCCCGCCGCCATCACGAAGCCGGGCCACGTCTCATGCTCGGTCGCGGCATCGATGGTCTGGGCGGACCAGGACCTCTGGCCCCCGATCTATGCCGCACTCGACCTGCCGCTACCCGAAGAGCGGATCGAATACATGCGGCGTCCCGTGGGGCCGGTGCTGCCCTATTTCTCGTCGGGGCTAGTCACGTTCGAAGAGGGCGGCCCGACCCCGTTCCCCGAGGTCTGGTACGATACCGCCCGCCGGGTCGACCGGATCGAGGGGCTCGACAACACCCGTCCCTATCTCGATCAGATGTCCCTGCCTGCCGCGATCCTGCGGTCACAGCGCAGGTGGAACATCCTGCCGGAAGAACAGCACTACATTCTCGGCGGCAGGATCAGGAAGCAGCCGCTGCCGCAGGACAGGGCGATCCACACCCTGCACTACCGCAATCGCGGCGTGCTGAAGGAGGTCGGGCTATACTCCTACGCCAAGTCGATGCTCGCGGCGCAAACGGGCGTGCCCTATGTCCGGCGCCTGGTGCCCGAGGCGTTGCAAACGCAGGAGGCGCAAACGTGACGGACGCGCCCCCCGACAGGACCGAGGCCGAACGCCGGGCCGAGAAGGTGCTCAAGCGTCACGACCGGAACCTGCGCAAGGCGCGGGCCGAGGGCTTTCTCGACGGCGTCGCGGCGATGCTGCGGCCCGGCGACGTGGCGATGGATTGCGGCGCGAACATGGGCGTGGTGACCGCGATCCTCGCGCGGACGGGGGCCGACGTGATGGCGTTCGAACCCGACCCCCATGCCTTCGCGCATCTCGAAACCCGGTTCGCGGATCAGCCGGGCATCTCACTCGACAATGCGGCGGTGGGCCTCCGCGCGGGTACCGCGACCCTGCGGCGGGCGGACAACTTTGCCGACAACCCCGACGGCGCCTCGGTCAAGTCGACGATCCTAGACGGCGGGCGCAGGATGGACGACGGCCACGCGGTCGAGGTTCCGATCCGCAACTTCATCGACATTCTCGAAGCCGAGATCGCCCGCCGCGGCGAGATCGCCTTCGTGAAGATGGATATCGAGGGGGCCGAGCTGGAGATCCTCGAAGAGCTCGAGCGGCGCGACATGTTGCGCGCGATCCGATGCCTCGTCGCCGAGACGCACGAGCGGAAGTTCAAAGAGCTTCGCCCCCGCTACCGCGCTTTGCGCAGCCGCATCGCACAGGCCTATTCGCCCCGCCACATCAACCTGGACTGGATCTGATCGCCCCCAGGGTGAACCCGGCGGGCAAGATTTGGAATACGGCGAAAAAAGGCATATTCTTTACGCATTGAGATAGTAATTCACAGCTACATATGGGCGACCGATTACCGCCCCTCCGAAAGGCGTGACCGCATGAGCGCTCTGGATACATCGATACCGGAAGAGTCCGACGAAGACATGGACGGCGCGCAGGGCGCGGACGTTGATTCCTTCGCCTATGCGCTGGACGCCGATCACTTCATCCGCTTCCAGCGCCGGGGACCGAACCTTCTGGTGTCGTTCGAGCCCACGATGGACGGTGAGACCCCGCTCGAAGCGGTGACGCCGCGGCTCGACCCGCTCGCGCAGGAAATGGAGTGGTCGACGCTGTCGCTGGTGTCGCGCGGGCACACGTGGTTCCGCCGCCCCGAGGTGATCGGGTTCTTCGACGCGCTCGTCGACGGCACCCTGCTGGACCAGTTCGAGAACGTGCTGTTCTACGGCGCCTCGTCGGGCGGCCATGCCGCGCTGTCCTTTGCCATCACGGCGCCAATGGCCCGCGTTCTGGCGCTGGCCCCGCAGGCGGCGCTGGGGCCCGAAGCGCCTTGGGACACGCGCTTCGGCGGCGCGGCGAACGGTGTCGATTTCGCCGCCCGCTACGTACCGAGCGCCGACCATCTCGAAGTGGCGGAAAGCATCCTCCTGCCGTTCGACCCCACCATCCCCGAGGACGGGCGCCATGCCGAGGCACTTGCAAGCGACGTGACGCTCCCCCTGCAGTGCCGGCATCTGGGCCCCGACCTCGACGCGACGCTCGACCAACTCGGCGTGCTCGACGACATCGTTGCCGAAGCGATGGAGGGTACGCTGACGGCGCAGCAATTCTACACGGCGCTACGCGCGCGCCACAATCACGGCCCCTACCTGCGGCGGCTGGTGCGGCGGCTCGATGCCGCGGGCCGCCCGTATCTCGAGGCGATCGTCGTGCGGTTTCTGGCAGAGCAGCAGGGGCGCAAGCGCTATCGCAAGCGACTGGACGAACTGACCGCTCAGCTTGCCGGGCGGGGACTCCACCTGCCCCCCCAACGCGACGGCGCCGGCTAGGCCAGCCCGCCCTCGCGTTCGAGGAAGGCGACGATCTCGTCGACGCCGCGTCCTTCTTTCAGATCCGCCATCACGAACGGCCGGCCCTCGCGCGAGGCTTCGGCATCGGCGCGCAGCAAGTCCGGATCGACGCCCACATGTGGCGCCAGAGCGGTCTTGTTCACCACCAGCAGATCCGAACGGGTCACGCCGGGCCCGCGCTTGCGCGGGATGTCCTGCCCCGCGCAGGTGTCGATCAGGTAGATCGTCAGATCTGCCAGCTCGGGGCTGAACGTCGCCGCCAGATTGTCGCCACCGGATTCGATCAGCACGAGGTCCAGGTCATCGAAGCTCCGGCGCAGGTCCGCGATGGCCGCGAGGTTGATCGACGCGTCCTCGCGGATGGCGGTGTGCGGGCATCCCCCGGTCTCGACTCCGCGGATGCGATCCTCGGACAGCACCTGCATCTGAACGAGGAAATCGGCGTCCTCGCGGGTGTAGATGTCGTTGGTGACCACCGCCATGGAATATCGCGGCGCCATCGCGCGGCACAGCGCGGCGGTCAGAGTGGTCTTGCCGACTCCGACCGGCCCGCCGATCCCGACGCGCAGCGGACCGTGTTCGCTCGCCATTGCCATCTCCTACCTGGCGCCCTCAGCTGCGGAACAGGCGCACGTCCTTCGTTTCGTGATCCATCGCGGCAAGGTCGGACAGGACAGCCGCCCCGCCGACATCCTCGAGCCGGCTGACCGCCGCCTCTTGCGCGACCGCTTCGCAGACGCGCGAAAGGCGCGCGACCACCGCCTGCCCATCCGTCTGCCCCAGCGGGATCAGCCGGACAGACGCGAGCACGAGGTTGCCGGCGAACGCCTGCAGGTACTGGGCGGCGACAAGGCCGGGCGGCAGATCAAGCCGCCGCGCGGCCACGCCCACCGCGACGGGCATCGCCAGTTCTGGCACGGCCTCTCCGCCAAGGGCCGAGACGGTGCGCGCGAACGCCCCGCCCTGCGCCAGCGTTTCGGCCCAGCGCTCGGACCCGGCGGCGCGAGCCTCGGCCTCGGCATGCAGCGCAACGGCATCTGCCCCGGGCGCCATCGCGGCGCAGAGCAGAACGGCATCGACGCGCCCGCTGCCGTGGCGAAGCACGCCGTCGAGCCATGCGAACAGATCATCCGGCCCGCGCACCTCGTTGGCGGCGATGGCGCTTTCCAGACCGTGCGACCAGGCGAACCCGCCCACCGGAAAGGACGGCGACAGCCATTGTGCCAGTGTCAGGAGGTCCGCGTGCCGCATGCCGGTCCTAGCCCTCCAACTTGTCCGCGACATCCTTGGCGTCGCCCATCGCCGCATATTTCAGCTCGCGCGCCAGGCGGATCGAGGGCTTCACCGCGAAGAAGATCGACCCGATGAGGAACAGCCAGGTGCCGGCGGTCTGAAGCGACTTGTAGAAGAAGAACACCGATCCGATCACGAACGCGAACGCCGCGAGAAAGTCGACGATCGTGTAGACGATCTCGGTGATCGCCCAGATGCGTTCGTGGTCGCCGGATTTGTGACGGTTGCCGGGATGGAAAAGGGTCATGCCTGCCAGTGTCAGTCGTGGTAGTTATGGTGATGATCGGCGTCACCATCGCCGGGCCCATGACTGTGCGCAAGGGTGCGCCCGTGCCCGTACGCGCCGCCTTCGGGACGGAAGGGCGCGACCACGTCGCTCACGGTGCCGCCCAGCCCCTCGAGCATGCCGCGCAGGACATGGTCGGCCTTGAGGCGCAGCGCCGTTTCACCGATTTCGCAGGGAGTGTGCCGGTTGCCGACATGCCATGCCAGCCGGGCGAGGTTCGGCCCCGTGACCTCCATCAAGCGTTCGGGCGCGGCCCGGACCGTGACTCGGGTGCCGTCGTCCAGCACGAACGCGTCGCCGTCGTGAAGGTCGGTGACCTCGGCGAGGTCGGCCAGGAAGTCCAGGCCGCTGGCCGCCGTCAGACGCTTGCGGCGCAGGAACCGCGCCTCGTGCGTCAGGTCGATATGATCCGCCGCCGGTGCGGCGTTCCGATCGATGCGGGAGGCGCGCGGGAGACCCGTCATGCGGGCCTCCGCGCCGCATCGGTCAGAGCCACATCACGTCGCGAAAGACGTGGGACACGATGCCCTCGCGGGTCAGACCCATGCGGGCGAGTTCCGCGTCGCTCTTGGCCTGCAGGCGGCGGACCTGCTCGGAGCGGTCGCGGGCCTGCATGTAGTACTCCATGAAACGGGCAACGCCGTCCAGAGCACGAGAGAAGAAGTTGGGCCGGCTGATTGTGCCAGCGCTGTGGTCGAAAGTCGTCTGTGCCATTGGAAACCCCAGAATGTGTCTTCGGTGGTCTCCCCCCTTGGCCATGAAGGTATGCCGCGGTGCGGCCATCGAAAACTTCCGTTTTCTGGATGCCGCGTTGCAGCAAGTGCAAGGCTCGTCGGGGCGTCTTGGCCGTGGCGCCCCGCGCCGTTACTGCCACATGCACTTGTCGCGGAAGACGTAGGCCGGGATCCCGGCGCGCGTGATGCCGAGCTTGGCCAGCTGCGCATCGTCCATCGCGTGCAGGCGCTCCAGTTCGTCGGTGCGCGAGATGCGGGCGAAGTAGGCTGCCGCATACGCCTCGACGGCCGCGGCGAACCGTTGCGCGGTCTGGCGCACGACGCTGCCATGCGCAACGGTGTGGTTCGTGAAGGTGATGGAAGTCATTGGTCGAGTCTTTCATGTCCGTGCGTGTTACCCTCGGATCGAAGACATAGGGATCAGGGAGGTCCGACCCCACAGACATCTGCGGGATCCCGCGATGCGCCGCGTGCAACGCTTTGCACCGCGGTATCGCTCTCAGAACATGAAGTATCGCTGCGCCATCGGCAGGACGTCCGCCGGCTCGCAGGTCAGAAGCTCGCCATCGGCGCGGACCTCGTAGGTCTCGGGGTTCACGTCGATCTCGGGCAGAGCGTCGTTGAGCACCATGTCGCGCTTGGAGATGCCGCGCGTGCCGGTAACCGGGACCGTCTGTTTCGCAAGCCCCAGCGCGGCGCCCACTCCGGCCTCGTCCGCCGACTTGCTGACGAACAGCACGGCCGAATTCTCGACCGCGCGCCCCATCGCGCCGAACATCGGCCGCGAATAGACCGGCTGCGGCGTCGGGATCGAGGCGTTGGGATCGCCCATCTGCGACAGCGCGATGGTGCCGCCGACCAGAACCATCTCGGGCTTGACCCCGAAGAACGCCGGCGACCAAAGGCACAGGTCTGCCCGCTTGCCTGGCTCGATCGAACCGATCTCGGCCGACATCCCGTGCGCGACGGCCGGGTTGATGGTGTATTTCGCGATGTAGCGGCGGACGCGCAGGTTGTCGTTGTCGCCCTGCTCTTCCGCCAGGCGCCCGCGCTGTTTCTTCATCTTGTCGGCGGTCTGCCAGGTGCGCAGCAGCACCTCGCCCACGCGGCCCATCGCCTGACTGTCGGACGCGATGATCGAGAACGCGCCCATGTCGTGCAGGATATCCTCGGCCGCGATCGTCTCGCGGCGGATGCGGCTTTCGGCAAAGGCGACATCCTCTGGGATCGACTTGTCGAGGTGGTGGCAGACCATGAGCATGTCGAGATGCTCTTCCAGCGTGTTCGCGGTGAACGGGCGCGTGGGATTGGTCGAGGACGGGATCACGTGTTCCAGCCCGCAGACCTTGATGATGTCGGGCGCGTGCCCCCCGCCCGCCCCCTCGGTATGGAAGGCGTGGATCGTCCGGCCCTTCATCGCGGCGACTGTGTTCTCGACGAAGCCGGACTCGTTCAGCGTGTCGGTATGGATCATCACCTGCACGTCCCACTCGTCGGCCACCGACAGGCAATTGTCGATCGCGCCCGGCGTCGTGCCCCAGTCCTCGTGCAGCTTCAGCGCCGCCGCCCCGGCGTGCACCTGCTCGACCAGGGCGTCGGGGGTCGAGGCGTTGCCCTTGCCCGACAGGGCGATGTTGACCGGCACAGCGTCCATCGCCTGCAGGATGCGCGCGATGTGCCAGGGACCCGGCGTGCAGGTCGTGGCGAGCGTGCCGTGCGCCGGTCCAGTGCCGCCCCCCAGCATCGTGGTCACGCCGGAATGGAGCGCGTCTTCGATCTGCTGCGGGCAGATCCAGTGGATGTGGCTGTCAAAGCCCCCGGCGGTGAGGATGCGCCCCTCGGCAGCGATGATCTCGGTGCCCGGCCCGACGATCACGTCTACGCCGGGCTGGGTGTCGGGATTGCCGGCCTTGCCGATCTTCTCGATCCGGCCGTTCCGCAGCCCGACATCCGCCTTGTAGATGCCGGTCACGTCGACGATCAGCGCGTTGGTGATCACCGTGTCCATCGCCCCGTCGGCGCGGCTCACCTGGCTCTGGCCCATGCCGTCGCGGATCACCTTGCCGCCACCGAACTTCACCTCTTCGCCGTAGGTGGTGCAGTCGCGCTCGACCTCGACGATCAGGTCGGTGTCGGCCAGCCGCACCCGGTCGCCCGTGGTGGGGCCGTACATGTCGGCATAGGTGGCGCGGGAAATCGTGGCGGGCATCGGCGGGGGCTCCGTTGTCGTGCGTCAGGCGCAGACTGCGCAAAGCCGACCGCGGCAGACAAGGCGTGCCCCGCCCCGGAGCGCCGGAATGGCCGGTTTCCGGAGCGGGGCGCCCATTTTTTCAGCAGCGCCGCCGGCGCCGCTACCGCATCGCCTGCAGCGCGGTATTCCGCTGCACGGTGAGATCCTCCATGCAGGACCAGTAGAACATCGCCGCCGCGCTGCCGCCGGACGAGAGCTCAGGCTCGCAGGCCGCATCGCGGCGTTGCAGCCACGCGCGCTGTTCCTGCAGCAGTTGCGGCCCGGTGCCGCGCGCGTCGGCCGCCGGCTTGACCATGGACCACAGACGGTTCAGCTCGCGATCCGCCGCCTCCCAGCGGGCCTTGGTGCAGAAGTTGATATCGATCTGGGTGGCGCCGGGGCAGTACCCCTGCGCCGCCCCGAAAGCGGGAAGTGCGGCGAGAAAGGCCGCGAGCGCTAGAAATTTCATGTCGTTCCTCAAATCGGTCTGTCTGAAAACAGGGGAACGATAGCATGGTCGAGTGGAGCCCCGCAGTGCTTTATCGCTTGCGGCGCCCGGACAGCCGCCGCTGGTTCGACGCCGCCCGCCGCGAGATCGGCGCAAGCCAGGCCGAGGTGACCTGATCGGGCCGCTTGCCCGACAGGGCGGCCCCCCACGCTGCCGTCGCGGCCTTCGCGAAGGCGGTGGACTTTTCACTCACCATGCGGTCGTTCTCACCGGCCGTGACGGGCCAGAGACCGGCCATGCCCAACATGCGCATGCCGATCACGGTCTGCGCGTTCAGCATCATGGTGGCCATCTTGGTCTGGAGAACCCAGTAGTCGTGGATCGTGTGGGGACGCGGCATCGTCAGGCTCCTCGGCTGTGACCGACCTCAATGCCGCAGTGCGGAAAGCGTTCCGCCTAGAGCGCGCCCATGACCTTCTGATTGAAGCCAACGACCCGGCGACCGCCGCGATAGGGCACGAGCCGGACTTCGCGCCGCTGGCCCGGCTCGAACCGCACCGCCGTGCCCGCCGCGATGTCGAGCCGCATGCCGGTCGCCGCCGCGCGGTCGAACTCCAGCGCGGCGTTCGCCTCGGCGAAATGGTAGTGGCTGCCCACCTGCACGGGCCGGTCGCCGGTATTGGCCACCTCCAGCGTCACTGGGTCGAGGCCCGCGTTCAATTCGATCTCGCCCGGGGCCGTCATCACTTCGCCTGGAATCATCCTGTCGCTCCCGCCTGTTGTCGTGGATCCGGTCCGCTCACCGGATCGGGTGATGCACGGTGACCAGCTTGGTGCCGTCGGGGAAGGTCGCCTCGACCTGCACCGACTCGATCATCTCGGGCACACCCTCCATGCACTGCTCGGCGGCGACGACCTGCGCCCCGGCGGACATCAGGTCGGACACCGCGCGCCCGTCGCGCGCGCCCTCGACCACGTAATCGGTGATCAGCGCGATCGCTTCGGGGTGGTTCAGCTTCACCCCACGCTCAAGTCGCCCGCGCGCCACCATCGCGGCCACGCTGACCATGAGCTTGTCCTTTTCCCTAGGCGTCAGGTTCATCGCCGTTCCTCGTCATCCTTGCCAGACGCGCGGCAGCGGTCCGCCGCGCAGGTGTTGCAGCCATTGCGCCACCGCGCGGCGCATCTCGAATCCGTCTCCGGCCACGGCCCGGATCAGCGTCCGTCCGTTCCAGCCCGAGACCGCCCATCGCACGCCCTCCGGAGCGGTCAGGGCGCGCAGGCCGTGTGCGGCATCCTCGGCACCGGGCCCGACCAGGGCAACCGTCGCCAGCGCGCGTGCCCCGCCCAGCAAGGCCGGACCGTCGTCCGACAGAACATCCGGAGCAAGCCTGACCGGGTCGGCAAAGACCGGGATGCCGTTCCGCAGGACGCGCCGGCTGTCGAAGAGGGCCAGCCGCCCGACGGTCTCGCCCATCGCCGCACGGCCAAGGACCAGCGTCTCGGCCAAGAGGCAGGTCGCATCGCCTGACAGCGCGATTTCGGTCCGCCGCGTCAGCGCGGCACCGTCGTAGAGGATCGTCTCCTGCGGCAACCAGTCGAGCCGCCCGCCCGCAGCCACCTCGGCGCCGACCGAGACCTCGGCCGAAGGCCCCCCGCCCGCGTCATAGGCCCGCTCGGCGGTCTGGGTCGTCGCCGTGACCACACCGCCCTGCGGCACCGTCATCCGGTATTCCAGCCGGTCGCCCGATGTCAGGCCGCCGGCGGTGTTGAGAAACACGACCTCGGGCACCGCCCGGTGGGTGGACGGCAGGAACGCCTTGGCCGACCCTGCCTGATCCAGTTGCGACAGCCGGCACGATCCGTCCGCACGGGACGAGAACCCCACGGCCGCGCGGCCG
The DNA here is from genome assembly GCF_900111315.1 of Tranquillimonas rosea. Taxonomy (GTDB): domain Bacteria; phylum Pseudomonadota; class Alphaproteobacteria; order Rhodobacterales; family Rhodobacteraceae; genus Tranquillimonas; species Tranquillimonas rosea. The sequence goes on along the minus strand of NZ_FOGU01000006.1, from coordinate 241,077 downwards.
CGGACCCGTTGCATCGTCTGTGATCCGGTGTCGTCGAACATGGGCATCCTTTCGCGGCCCCACGCTAGGCACCGCGCCGGGGGGCGCAACGGGCGGCGGGACGATTGCGGAAGAATCTTCGGCACCTTCGCCCGCGACGCCCAAAAATTGGGCAGCCGTTCCCGCACGGAGATGACCACTGGTCACGCGCGCCCGGATTGTGTAGCGCCCTCGGCGACACCGACCGAACTCACGAACCGGCTCCCGGCCCGGGCGGGCCACCGGATCACCAGCAAGGGGATGGGCGCATGACGGCGACCGCAGAGAGAACCGAGATCGCGCGGCTCAGCGCAGGGATGCTGCTGGAGGTCGGCGCGGTTCACTTCAACGCGCGCGAACCGTTCACCCTGGCCTCGGGCCTGCCCTCGCCCACCTATGTCGACTGTCGGAAACTGATCTCGTTCCCGCGCATCCGCGCGACACTGATGGACTTCCTCGCCGCCACCGTGTCGCGCGAGGCCGGGTACGAGGCGTTCGACGTGATCGCCGGGGGCGAGACCGCCGGCATACCCTTTGCCGCGATGGTCGCCGAGCGGCTCGGCCTGCCGATGGCCTATATCCGCAAGAAGCCCAAGGGTTACGGCCGCAACGCCCGGATCGAGGGCGTCGTGGGCGACGGCGACCGGGTGCTGCTGGTCGAGGACCTGGCGACCGACGGCGGCTCCAAGCTGTCCTTCGTCGACGCGATCCGCGAGGCGGGCGGAGAATGCGGGCATACCGCCGTCATCTTCTCCTACGGGATTTTCCCGGATACCGACGACATCCTGGGCGGTCACGGCGTCCGGCTGCACGGCCTGTGCACCTGGCACGATGTCCTGGCCGAGGCCCGGCGGCGCGAGAGCTTCGATTCCGAGACGCTGGACGAGGTAGCGAGCTTCCTGGACGACCCGCGCGCCTGGCAGGAGGCGAACCGCCGCGCGTAACTCGCCCGGCACGGAGCCGCTGGCCGGCCGGCCCCGCCGGCCGCCAGATGTTGACCCGATGCACGGATTGGCCGCAAGATGCGGACGTTGGGCACTTATCCACAGGCCGCCCACAAAAACATACAATTTGCCGCGGACGCCCCGGCGCGGATAAGAGGTGGCCCTGAGCAGAACAGAGGTGGGCAATGACGGACCTGGCGCAGTTTCCAGCCAAGGGCATGGCCGTGGCGGGCCAGAGCGAGGGCACCGGCGGCGATGGCGAAACCCTCCCGCACAATATCGAGGCCGAGCAGCAGCTCCTGGGCGCGATCCTGACGAACAACGACGTCTACGACCGCGTGGCCAGCACGATCTCGGGCGCGCATTTCTACGAACCCGTCCACGGCCGCATCTACGAGGTCGCGGCCTCGCGGATCGCCAAGAACGCCCTCGCCTCGCCGGTCACGCTGAAAGCGTTTCTCGAGGACGACCCCGCCCTGGCCGAGCTGGGCGGCCCGCAATACCTCGTCCGCCTTGCCCACGCCGCCATCTCGTCCTTCGCGGCGCGCGACTATGCGCAGATGATCTATGACCTTGCGATCCGGCGGGAACTGATCGCGCTTGGCCGCGACATCTCGTCGAAGGCGGCCAAGGTCGACATCGAGAGCGAACCCAAGGAACAGATCGTCGAGGCCGAGCAGCGGCTCTACAAGCTGGCCGAGGCCGGACAGGCTAGCCAGGGCTTCCAGTCGTTTCTGCGCGCGGTCACCGACGCCGTGAACGTCGCCAACGCCGCCTACCAGCGGGACGGCGGGCTGGCCGGGGTGTCGACCGGGCTCGTCGACATGGACAAGAAGCTCGGCGGTCTGCACCAGTCGGACCTGCTGATCCTTGCCGGGCGCCCGTCGATGGGCAAGACGTCGCTGGCCACCAACATCGCCTTCAATATTGCCAAGGCCTACCGCCGCGGCAAGAAGCACGACGGCAACGAGGGCGCCATCGACGGCGGCGTGGTCGGGTTCTTCAGCCTCGAGATGTCGGCCGAACAGCTGGCGGCACGTATCCTGTCCGAGGCGTCCGAGGTGCCGTCCGAGCAGATCCGGCGCGGCGACATGACCGAGGAAGAGTTCCGCCGCTTCGTCGAGGCGGCGAAGGCGCTGGAGGCCTGCCCGCTGTATATCGACGACACCCCGGCGCTGCCGATCAGCCAGCTTGCCGCCCGCGCCCGCAAGCTCAAGCGCGAGCACGGTCTGGACGCGGTCTTCGTCGACTACCTGCAGCTGGTCCGCCCTGCCTCGGCGAAGGACAGCCGCGTCAACGAGGTCTCGGAGATCACCCAGGGCCTCAAGGCCATCGCCAAGGAGCTCGACGTGCCCGTCGTGGCCCTGTCACAGCTGTCACGCCAGGTCGAGTCGCGCGAGGACAAGCGCCCGCAGCTGTCCGACCTGCGTGAATCGGGCTCGATCGAGCAGGACGCAGACGTTGTGATGTTCGTGTTCCGCGAGGAATACTACGTCGAACGGGAAAAGCCCGGCGACGACCAGCTCGACAAGATGGCCGAATGGCAGGCCCGGATGGAGAAGCTGCACGGCAAGGCCGAGGTCATCATCGGCAAGCAGCGTCACGGCCCCATCGGCACCGTCGACCTGGCCTTCGAGGGCCGCTTCACCCGCTTCGGCAACCTTGTGAAACCGTGGCAGGCCGGCGGCGGCGACTTCGGCTGACGGTTCCGGCACCGGAGAGACGCGCGGCGCCCGATTCCGGACGCCGTCGCGCCCCGGATGCCCAAGAGTGAGGCAGACGCCTCAAATTCGCGTGTAGATTGTATTGAAGCTGGACAACGGCGCGTCCGCTCCGGATCTTCAAGCATGCGTTGCATCGCGCTCTTCATTCTCTCTGCCCTCGCGCTGGCCGCTCCGGCGCGGGCGCAGCCCGTGGAGGTCGATGTCGAGCTCGTCCTGATGGTCGATGTCTCGCGGTCGATGTCCCCGCGCGAGATGGAGATACAGCGCCGCGGCTATGCCGACGCGCTGCGCAGCGACGAGGTGGTCGATGCCATCGGCTCGGGCCTGATCGGACAGGTCGCCGTCACCTTCATCGAATGGGCGGGCGCACATTCCCAGAATACCATCATCGACTGGCGCCTGCTGCGCACCCGCGCGGATGCCGAGGCCTTCGCCGACGACCTGCGCATCGGCGTGGGCCGGGCCTTGCGACGCACCTCGATCTCGGGCGCGCTGGCCCATGGCTCGGCAAGCCTTGCGGGCAACGGCTATGCGGGGTTGCGACGCGTCATCGACATCTCGGGCGACGGGCCGAACAACACCGGCCCCCTGGTCACCGACGCCCGCGACGCGGTTGTTGGCAGCGGCATCGTCGTCAACGGCCTTCCGCTGATGACGCAGGAGGGCACCGGCAGCCGCTGGCACCTCGCCGACCTCGATCTCTACTACGAGGCCTGCGTGATCGGTGGTCCCGGCGCCTTCGTGATCCCGGTGACCGACTGGGACGATTTCGCCGGGGCGGTCCGGCGCAAGCTGGTGCTCGAACTCGTGGGCCGCGATCCGATGATCGTTCCGGCCCAGTTCGAGGGATACGAGACGCCCTCCTACGACTGTCTTGCCGGCGAAAAGATGTGGCGCCGCAGCTTCGGTCGCGACAACTTTCGCTGACGCCCGACAGGTTGCCGCGGGGTGGGCCGCCGAACCGTCGCGGCGGCCCTTGACCGCCACCGTCTCTCTGTCAAAAGAGCGCCATGGGTACCGGGCATCTACAGATCGATCTCGACGCGCTCGTCGCGAACTGGAAGGCGTTGGACGCCGCCAGCGGAGCGCAGGTTGAAACCGCGGCGACGGTCAAGGCCGACGGCTATGGGCTGGGCGTCGGAAAGGTGGCGCGCGCATTGTCCCGCGCCGGCGTGAACCGCTTCTTCATCGCCGTGGCCGAGGAAGGCGCCGCCATGCGCGAGGCGCTGGGGCCGAGCCCCGAGATCTTCGTCTATTCCGGCCACATGCCGGGCGACTCGGACATGATCGGCGACCTGCACCTGACGCCGATGCTCAATTCGATCGAGCAACTGACGCGCCACTTCGAGGCGCTGCCGGGTCATCCGTTCGGCGTGCAGCTCGACTCGGGCATGAACCGGCTGGGCCTGGAGCCCGCGGAATGGGCCGCCGCACGCCCCATCGTCGAGGCGCAGGGCCCCGCGCTGCTGCAATCGCACCTCGCCTGCGCGGACGAGCCCGACAGCGAGATGAATCGCGCGCAGCTTCAGCAGTTCATCGAGATGACCGAAGGCATGAACACGCCCCGATCGATCGCCGCGACGGGCGGCATCCTGCTGGGGCCGGACTACCATCTCGAGATGACGCGCCCCGGCATCGGTCTCTATGGCGGCGCGCCGTTCGACGACGCCCACCCGGTCGCGCATCTCTCGCTTCCGGTGATCCAGACGCGCGACGTCGAACCGGGCGAGCCGGTGGGCTACGGCTGCACCTGGACCGCCGAGGAGCCGACCCGCGTGGCGACCGTTTCGGGCGGCTATGCGGACGGCATCATCCGGGCGATGGGCAACAAGGCGGTGCTGTTCGACGGCGACGTGCCCTGCCCCCTCGTCGGCCGCGTATCGATGGACCTGCTGACCATCGACATCACCCATCTCGACCACGTGCCCAGCCATCTCGACTTGCTGTGCGAGCATCAGACCGTCGACGACATCGCGGATGTCGCGGGCACCATCGGATACGAGATCCTCACCTCCCTCGGGGCGCGCTATGCGCGGCGCTATTCCGGCGGCCAGGGATGAGCTGGCTGGCGCGGCTCGGCCGGGCCGTCATAGGGGTTTTGGCCGCGATCGGCCGGGTGGCGATCTTTGCCGGCGCGGCCATCGGGCACATCGTGCGGCCGCCCTTCTATTTCCGTGAGTTCGGCCACGCGCTTCTGGCGATCGGCTATTTCAGCCTGCCCGTCGTGGGCCTGACCGCGTTCTTCACCGGGGGCGCGCTGGCGCTGCAGATCTATGCCGGCGGCGCGCGGTTCTCGGCCGAGTCGGTCGTCCCCTCGATCGTCGCCATCGGCATGGTGCGCGAGTTGGGCCCCGTCCTGGGCGGGCTGATGGTCGCGGGCCGGGTCGCCGCCGCCATCGCCGCCGAGATCGGCACGATGAAGGTGACCGAGCAGATCGACGCGCTGGTCACGCTCTCGACCAACCCGATGAAATACCTGACCGCGCCTCGGGTGCTGGCCGCGACGCTCGTCCTGCCGGTGCTCGTCGCGGTGGGCGATTCCATCGGCGTCTTGGGCGGTTTCGTCGTGGGCGTGGCGCGGCTCGACTTCAACGCGCAGGCCTATCTCGAGAACACGGTCGACTTCCTCGAACTCTGGGACGTGCTGTCGGGTCTCGTGAAGGCGTCGGTGTTCGGCTTCATCGTCGCCCTCATGGGCTGCTATCACGGGATGAACTCCGGCCGCGGCGCGCAGGGCGTCGGCCGCGCCACCACCAACGCCGTCGTCAGCGCCAGCGTCCTGATCCTGGCGGCGAACTTCCTGCTGACCGAGGCGTTCTTCTCGGCATGATCGAGCTGTCGGCCATCCACAAGAGCTTCGGCGGCACGCCGGTCCTGCGCGGCGTCACCCTGTCGGTTCCCAAGGGCGAAAGCTGCGTCATCATCGGCGGATCGGGCACGGGCAAGTCTGTGACCATAAAGTGCGTGCTTGGCCTCGCGATGCCGGATTCGGGCACCATCCGCGTAGACGGACAGGATGTCACCCGCACGGACCGCGACGCCTTCCTCGCGCGCTTCGGGATGCTGTTCCAGGGCGCCGCGCTGTTCGATTCGATGCCGGTCTGGCAGAACGTCGCCTTCCGCCTGCTGCGCGGCACGCTCAAGCGCCCGCGTCGCGAGGCCCGCGAGATCGCGATCGAGAAACTGCGCCGGGTCGGGCTGCGTCCGGATGTGGCGGACCTGTATCCGGCGGAATTGTCCGGCGGCATGCAAAAGCGGGTCGGCCTTGCCCGCGCAATCGCCGCCGAGCCTCAGATCATCTTCTTCGACGAACCGACGACCGGGCTCGACCCGATCATGGCGGGCGTCATCAACGACCTGATCCGCGAGATCGTGACCGAGATGGGCGTGACCGCGGTGACCATCACGCACGACATGTCCAGCGTCCGCGCCATCGCCGACAGCGTGGCCATGCTGCATGACGGCGTGATCAAGTGGCACGGCCCGGTCAGCCGGCTTGACGACAGCGGAGACCCGTATCTCGACCAGTTCGTGAACGGCCGCGCAGAGGGCCCGATCGAGGCGGTCCGATAGGCCTAAACCGAACGATCTACCTCTAAATAGAGCCTATCGGGAACCATTTCCCGCTCATACGCTTTCTTGCGACAGGCAACAAATTGCCCACCAAGCAATAGCGGGGGAAGAAAATGGCTCATCAGCATCGCCAGCCCGGCCAGTCACTGCGCTCGCAAGGCCTTTGGATCGCGAGCCTTATACTGATTCTCATTGCGGCTGGGGCCGTCGCAACATGTATTTTCGCCGGATTGGGCATGATGCCCTGGCTGAACCTGCCCCTGACCTTTGGTGATACCACCTTCCCGCAGGCCGGAATCGTCGTCCAGACGGGGATCGCGGCCTTCCTCGTTCTGATGACCACCTTCGTCGCGCCAAGCCATCGCGTCTCCGCGCTCGAGCGCAGTCACCGAGACTTTGCCATCACCATGAGCGACGTCGCCGAGGCCTACCGCGTCTGCCACGCGGCCGACCGCGCTGACGCCTTCACCATGTCGGAACAGTTCGATCAGGTGAAGGAGCGCATCCAGTTCCTGCGCCGCCATCCCGACCTGGGCAATCTCGAGCCCGAGGTAATGGAGGCCGCCGCCGAGATGAGCACCGTGAGCCACGAGCTGGCCGAAACCTATTCGGACGAGAACGTGACCCGCGCGGAACGCTTCCTAAAATCGCGCCAGGAAGAGATCGAGACCTTCCAGGCTCGCATCGAGAACGCGACCGCCCAGGCGCACCGCTTGCGCCGCTGGCTCGACCAGGTCGAAATGGAAGAGGCGACCGCCGAGAGCCAGCTGCGCCAACTCGAGGAACAGCTTGGCGACACGCTGGAATACCTCGGCTTCACCCGGCGCCAGTGCGGGGGCGACGACAGCGCCGCGGTCATCAAGCTGCCCCACGTCACGGCGGCCGAGTAACGCCCGCTTGTCGGCCCGCGCCTCCTGAGGCACAAGGCGGCGATGGCCAAGACGCTCGACTACGTGTGCACCGCTTGCGGCGCCCGCCACGCCAAGTGGTCCGGGCGCTGCGATTCCTGCGGCGCCTGGAACACCATACAGGAAGAGAAACCGCTCAGCTCGGGCCCCGGCGGCAAGACGCTGGGCGCGGTGCGCGGAACTCCCCTAACTCTCGTGGATCTCGCCACGGCCGAAACGCCCCCGCCCCGCACCAGTTCAGGCATCGCCGAACTGGACAGGGTGCTGGGCGGCGGGCTCGTTCCGGCCTCGGCCATCCTCGTCGGCGGCGATCCCGGCATCGGCAAATCGACCCTTCTTCTTCAGGCGGCGGCGAGCTTTGCGCGCGGCGGCCTCGACGCGGTCTACGTCTCGGGCGAAGAGGCCAGTGCGCAGGTCCGCATGCGCGCCCAACGGCTCGGCCTGGCCGACGCCCCCGTCCGACTGGCCGCCGCGACCAACCTGCGCGACATCCTCACCACGCTCGAGGCCGAAAAGCCCGACATCGCGATCATCGACTCGGTTCAGACCATGTGGTCCGACCAGGTCGACAGCGCGCCGGGCTCGGTCGCGCAGGTCCGCGCCGCCGCGCACGAGCTGACGAGCTTCGCCAAGCGCAACAACATGGCCGTCGTGCTTGTCGGCCACGTCACCAAGGAGGGTCAGATCGCCGGGCCCCGCGTGGTCGAGCACATGGTCGACACGGTACTCTATTTCGAGGGCGAGCGCGGGCACCAGTTCCGCATCCTGCGCGCGGTCAAGAACCGCTTCGGCCCCGCCGACGAGATCGGCGTGTTCGAGATGACCGGCGGCGGCCTGTCCGAGGTCGCGAATCCCTCGGCCCTGTTCCTGAGCGACCGCGAGGATCCCGCGCCCGGCTCGGCGGTATTCGCCGGGATCGAGGGCACGCGGCCGGTTCTCTGCGAGTTCCAGGCCCTCGTCGCGCCCACCCCGCACAGCCAGCCGCGCCGCTCCACCGTCGGGTGGGACGGCGGGCGGCTGGCGATGATCCTGGCCGTGCTGGAATCGCGCTGCGGCATCCCGTTCGCCGGACTCGACGTCTATCTCAACGTCGCCGGCGGCCTGCGCATCAGCGATCCCGCCGCCGACCTCGCCGTGGCCTGCGCCCTGTTGTCCGCGCGCGAGGATGCCGCCCTGCCCCCGCAGGCGGTCGTCTTCGGCGAGATCTCACTGTCCGGGGCGCTCCGGCCCGCGGGTCAGACCGAAAACCGGTTGAAAGAGGCGCAGAAACTTGGTTTCACCAGCGCAATCGTCCCAGCGCGCAGCAAGACCGGTCCCGGCACCGATCTGACCCTGCGCCCGCACGCCGATCTGGCGGCTCTGGTGGGCGACATGTTCGGGGCGGGTTGAAGGCAGACGCTGATGGAAGGTTTCACTGTCGTCGACGGCATCGTGGCTGCCGTGATCGTCATATCGGCGATCCTTGCCTATTCGCGGGGGTTCGTGCGCGAGGCGATGTCCATCGCCGGCTGGATCGCCGCGGCGATCGTGGCCTTCATCTTCGCTCCCACCGTCGAACCGCTGATGACCGAACTTCCCGTGATCGGGGGCTTCCTCGGCGACTCGTGCGAGCTTTCGATCATTGCCGCCTTCGCGGCGGTCTTCGCCGTGGCGCTGGTCATCGTGTCGCTGTTCACGCCGCTGTTCTCGTCCGCCGTCCGCGACAGCGCCCTCGGCGGGCTGGACCAGGGGCTCGGCTTCCTGTTCGGCGCGGCGCGGGGCATCCTGCTCGTCGCGGTGGCCTTCGTGGTCTACGACCGCGTCGTGACGACAGACGGGGTCGAGTCGGTGGACAACAGCCGCACCGCCACCATCTTCGCGCGAAGCCAGGACACCATCGACGAACAGATTCCCGAAGACGCGCCGGGCTGGATCGTGCGCCGCTACGAGCAGCTGGTGAGCAGCTGCGAAATCTGATCGCGCTCGCGCGGTATCGTGACGTTATCGTTTCGTGACATTCCCGCGCCGAGCCGGTAACAGGGGCGCGTTCCTTCAGCGCCCCGCAACCGGAAGCTGCCCAGTGACCTCTGACATCACCGAATCCGAAAAGACCCTGCCCTGGGACGACGACGCCCTGCACGAAGAGTGCGGCGTGTTCGGCGTGACCGGCGTCGCCGAGGCCGCGAACTTCGTCGCGCTCGGCCTGCACGCCCTGCAACACCGCGGGCAGGAGGCCGGTGGCATCGTCAGCCACGACCCCGAGCACGGCTTCAACTCAGCCCGCCGCTTCGGCTACGTCCGCGACCACTTCACCAAGGCCTCGCTGATGGAAACCCTGCCGGGGCCGCTGGCGATCGGTCACGTGCGCTATTCGACCTCCGGCTCGAAGGGCAACACGCAGCTGCGCGACGTGCAGCCGTTCTTCGGCGAGTTCTCGTTAGGCGGCGCGGCCATCGCCCACAACGGCAACATCACAAACGCCGAGGCGCTGCGGCGCGAACTGATCGACGCCGGTTCGATCTTCCAGTCCTCGTCCGACAGCGAATGCATCATTCACCTCATGGCACGCTCGCTGCAGCGCAAGGTGCCCGACCGGATGATGGACGCCCTGCGCCGGGTCGAGGGCGCGTTCTCGATCGTCGCCATGACCCGGACCAAGCTGATCGGCGTGCGCGATCCGCTGGGCGTGCGGCCGCTGGTGCTTGGCCGGATCTCCGAGGGCGTCTATGCACTCAGCTCCGAGACCTGCGCGCTCGACATCATCGGTGCCGAGTTCGTGCGCGAGGTCGAACCGGGCGAGATGGTCGTCGTCGAGAACGGCGAGCTTCAGAGCCACCGCCCCTTCCGCCAAGAGCGGCCCCGGTTCTGCATCTTCGAGCATGTCTACTTCTCGCGCCCCGATTCGATTCTCGGCGGCCGCTCCGTCTACGAGACGCGGCGCCAGATCGGCGTGGAACTGGCGCGCGAGGCCCCGGCCGAGGCCGACCTCGTCTGCCCCGTGCCCGACAGCGGCACGCCTGCCGCGATCGGCTTCAGCCAGGAAAGCGGCATCCCCTACGCGATGGGCATCATCCGGAACCAGTACATGGGCCGGACCTTCATCGAACCGACCGAGCAGATCCGGAACATGGGCGTGCGGCTCAAGCTGAACGTCAACCGCGCCCTGATCCGCGGCAAGCGGGTGATCCTTGTCGACGACAGCGTCGTGCGCGGCACCACCAGCCGCAAGATCAAGGAGATGATCCTGGATGCCGGCGCGGCCGAGGTGCATTTCCGCATCGCCTCGCCCCCGACGGCGTGGCCCTGCTTCTATGGCGTCGACACGCCCAACCGGGACAAGCTGCTGGCCGCGAGCATGACCGAGGAAGAGATGCGCGCGCATCTTCAGGTCGACTCGCTGCGCTTCATCACCCTTAACGGGCTCTACCGCGCCGTGGGCGAGGCCGATGGCCGCGATGCCACGTGCCCGCAATACTGCGATGCCTGTTTCTCGGGCGACTATCCCGTCACGCCCACCGACCAGATCGAGAAGGGCTTCGCGCTGAAGGCGGCCGAGTGACGCTGCGCTACCGTCCGCATCATTTTCTCTGTTCTCTGGGCTTTCGCGGCGCGGGCTATTCCGACGGATTCACCGCCAATATGGCCCGCATCGTCGGCGGTCTGCGCGCCCCCGGCGGCGAGGGCACGGTGATCGAGGTCACCGGCAGCGCCGACGGCATCTGCGGCCCCTGCCCCAAGCGCCGCGGCGCGGGCTGCGTCTCGCAGGACAAGATCGACCGTCTCGACGCCGCACATGGCAAAGCGCTCGGGGTGGCGCCGGGCGACCGGCTGAGCTGGGGCGAAGCGCGGCGCCGCATCCGCGACAACGTGCGCCCCGGAGATCTGGCCACGCTGTGCGCGGGCTGCCAGTGGCTGTCGCTGGGCTATTGCGAGGACGCGCTGGCCGAGCTGCACGCAGGCTAGGTGTCGGCCGGCCGCACGCCGTAGGTGCGGTACGCCTCGGCGCGAAGGTCCTGTTCGGTCTTGTCCGGAAAGGCGTGGTAGCTGGGCGCTCGGATCCTGGCGATCCGCGTCACGGTCACGACGATGACATGACGGATGGTGAACGCCTGCCCCGCCTTCGCCATCAACGGGGCCACGCGCGCCGCCCAGCCCGAATCCTCCGGCGACACGACCTCGGCCCGCCCGATCAGCTTGAAGCCCCGCTGCCGGAAGATGTCGACGAAGCTGACGCAGACATCCCCGTGCGCCTGCGCGTTCCGCACGCTCCCGGCCGAGGCGATGTCGGCGATCAGAACCCTGTCCGCGACGTCGAGGGCGAAGATCTCCTTGGGCGTGACCGACGGCACGCCGTCGCCGTCCACGGTCGCCAGCCAGCACAGGACCGAAGCGGCCGCCTCGTCGCGTACGGTGTCGTTGAACATGGCCCCACCTCCGGTCGGGACAAAGAAAAGGCCCGCCGGCATCGCGCCGGCGGGCCTGTCAGCGCAATGCGCAGCGTTAGGCTCAGCGGCGGCCGAGCAGGCTCCACCCGCCGGCGACGGCCAGGGCGGCCAGCGTCGACTTGACCACGTCACCCAGCAGGAACGGGATGGCGCCGGCATTCATCGCACCGCCGAAGTCCAGCGGCGTCGCGGCCCAGAGCCAGGCCACGCCCGGCACGAACAGCAGCGTGGCGGGAATGAACGCGGCGATGAACAGTCGGCCAAAGCCGCGCGCCATGCCCCGCTCGGCCAGGAAACCGGTCAGCCAGGCCATCGCGACGAAGCCGTAGAGGAAGCCGGCGGTCGGCCCGATCAGCGCCGGCGCGGAATGGCCGCCCGCAAAGACCGGCAGGCCCGCGGCGCCCTGCGCGAGATAGGCCAGCAGCGTGACGGCGGCCAGCCGCGCGCCGAAGGTCAGGCCGATCATCGAGATCGCCAGCGTCTGCAGAGACATCGGCACCGGGAACATCGGCACCGAAACCTGCGCCGAGATGGCGATCAGCGCCGAGCCGGCCACCACCATGAAGGCCTTGACCGGCAGGCTCTGAAGGCCGGCGGCACGGGAAAGGGGAATGTCGTTGCTCATCGGGCAGGCTCCTGTCGCGAGTGATCTTGTGTCGATCCTCGTTGTCGGGCCGCAGAGGCGCGGCGTCAAGCGTCCCGACCTTGCCAACGGCGCGCGAAACCGCCATCAGGCGGGCCATGAGTGACACCGAAGATCGCCCCGTCGCCCTCGTCACCGGCGCCAGCCGCGGACTTGGCGCGGCCCTCGCCCTGGCTTTGGCGCCCGCCTATCACATCATCGCCGTCGCGCGCACGACCGGCGGGCTGGAAGAGCTCGACGACCGCATCCAGGCCAAGGGCGGCGCGGCGACGCTCGCCCCGATGGACGTGACCGACGCCGACGCGATGGCGCATCTCTGCCGGGGCATCTACGACCGGTGGGGCCACGCGGACCTGTGGCTGCACACCGCCGTCCACGCGCCGCCGCTGACGCCGACGCCGCACCTGGCCGAGAAGGACTGGAAAACCAGCCTCGACGTCAACGCCACGGCGACCGCCACGCTGATCCGCATGGTCGAGCCGCTGCTGAACGCCGCGCCCGCCGGCCGGGCGGTGTTCTTCGACGATCCGCGCGTCGGGCAGAAGTTCTTTTCCGCCTACGCCGCCAGCAAGGCCGCACAGATGGCGCTCGTGCGGTCCTGGGCCGCCGAGAGCGAGCGGATCGGACCCAAGGTCGACATCCTGACGCCCGAGCCGATGCCGACGGCCGTCCGCGCCCGCTTCTTCCCCGGAGAGGACCGCGACGCGCTGACCCATCCCGACACCGAGGCCGCGCGCCTCCTGCAACAGCTGGATCTGTGAAATGGCCTCGCTTGCTGCCACCGACGCGCTGACCTATTCAGGGCAAACCCCCGGCGAGAAGCAGAGCAGCATGCGTATCCTGATCACGAACGACGACGGCATCTCGGCCCGCGGCCTCAAGGTTCTCGAAGCGATCGCGCACGAGATCGCAGGCCCGAACGGCGAGGTCTGGACCGTCGCCCCCGCCTTCGAGCAATCGGGCGTCGGCCACTGCATCAGCTATACCCACCCGATGATGGTGGCCGAGCTGGACTCGCGGCGCGTGGCGGTCGAGGGCAGCCCCGCCGATTGCGTGCTTGCGGCGGTGCACGATGTCATGCCGGCGCCGCCGGACCTGGTGCTGTCGGGCGTCAACCGCGGCAACAACGCGGCCGAGAACGTGCTGTATTCCGGCACGATCGGCGGCGCGATGGAGGCCGCGCTGCAGGGCCTGCCGGCCATCGCGCTCAGCCAGTACTTCGGACCCGACAACGCCAAACTCGACAACCCGTTCGAAGCCGCCGCCACCCACGGCGCCGGCATCGTGCGCGCCCTGCTCGACCGCGGGCTGTGGGACAGCGCGGATTACCGCCTGTTCTACAACGTCAATTTCCCGCCCTGCCCGGCGGCGCAGGTCAAGGGTCACGCCGTCACCGCACAGGGCTGGAGGACGGAGACCAGCCACGGCGTGATGCCCCATGTCTCGCCCTCGGGGCGCAAGTTCCTGTATGTCGCGGGCGGCCGGCAGGACGTGGCAACCGCTCCGGGCACCGATGTGGCCGCCAACCTTGAGGACCGGATCTCGATCACGCCGATGCGGGCCGATCTGACCGCCCACGACCTGATAGAAGAGCTGGGAACGCGCCTGGAATGACCGACGACGCGGAACGCAAGATGCAGTTCCTGTTCGCGCTCCGATCGAAGGGCGTGACCGACAAGCGCGTGCTCGAGGCGATGGAAAAGGTCGACCGGGGCGCGTTCGTGCGCGGCATCTTCGCGACCCGCGCCTATGACGACATGCCCCTGCCGATCGCCTGCGGACAGACCATCAGCCAGCCCTCGGTGGTCGGCCTGATGACACAGGCGCTGAACGTGCAGCCGCGCGACAAGGTGCTCGAGATCGGCACGGGCTCGGGATACCAGGCGGCGATCCTCAGCCACCTCGCCCGCCGGGTCTATACCGTCGACCGGCACCGGCGGCTGGTGCAGGAGGCACGGCAGGTGTTCGAGGACCTCGGCCTTGCGAACGTCACCGCCTTCGCGGCGGACGGCAGCCGCGGTCTGGCCGAGCAGGCGCCGTTCGACCGGATCCTGGTGACGGCGGCCGCCGAGGATCCGCCGGGGCCCCTCTTGGCCGAACTGCGCGAGGGGGGTATCATGGTGCTGCCGGTGGGACAGTCGGATGCCGTGCAGAGCCTGATCAAGGTCACGCGCACGGCCGAGGGCTTCCGCTATGACGAGTTGCGCCCGGTGCGCTTCGTGCCTCTGCTCGAGGGGCTGGGCCAGGACTGACGCAAACCAGATTGCCGCGCGCCCCCGACAAGAGGGGCCGTCCGGCGAGGATACGAGGACGGGCAGAATGGCACACGGGACTCTCGGGATGCGGGGCGTGGTTCTGGGCGCGACCGCGCTGACGATGCTGGCGGCATGCGACCGCAGCGGCGGCATGGACTTCGATTTTCGCGACAACTTCACCGGCGCTTTCGACACCAGCCAGGCGGTCTCGGGCACCGTCTCGAACCGGCCCGAACCGGACAGCCGCGGCGTGATCTCTTACCCCAACTACCAGGTGGCCGTGGCGCGGCGGGGCGACACGGTGGCCGACGTCGCCGGCCGCGTGGGCCTGCCCGCGCAGGAAATCGCCGATTACAACGGCATCCCGCTGGACGTCTCCCTGCGACAGGGAGAGGTGATCGCCCTGCCCCGCCGTGTCGACGACACCTCGGGAACGGCGGCCGGCCAGTCGCAATCCTCGGCGCAGGCCGGCGCGCTCCGCAGCGAGAGCGTGGATGTCCAGACGCTCGCCGGGGACGCCATCAACCGGGCCGACACGCCTTCATCGCAGTCGCAGACTCAAACCGCCAGCCGCACGCAATCGCAGCCCACTGCCCCCGCGCCCACACAATCCGGCGAAGAGCCGGTCCGCCACAAGGTCGCACCCGGCGAGACGGCGTTCTCGATCGCGCGGCGCTACGACGTCCCGGTCTCGGCGCTTGGGGAATGGAACGGGCTCGGCTCGGACCTGACCGTGCGCGAGGGGCAATACCTGCTGATCCCCGTCGCCCAGGGCGCCCCCGCGCCCGAACCGCAGGACGAAGACGTGACGCGCCCCGGCGAGGGCACCGCCACGCCGACGCCGCCGTCGGCCGACGAACCGCTGCCGCAACAGGACGAAGAGCCCGGCCCCGCCGAAGAGACGCCGGATTCGCCCGACCTCGGCACATCGGCGACCGAGGTGTCCGACACCTCGGAACTGGCGCTGCCGGTCAGCGGGCCGATCATCCGCGGCTTCTCGAAGGGCGAGAACGACGGCATCGACATCCAGGCCGCCGCCGGCACCCCGGTGCGGGCCGCCGAGGACGGCACGGTGGCCACGATCACCCGCGACACCGGCCAGGTCCCGATCCTGGTGCTGCGCCACCCCGATGGCCTGCTGACCGTCTATGCCGGCGTGAATGCGCTGAACGTGGAAAAGGGCGACAGCGTCCAGCGCGGCCAGACGATCGCCGAGGTCAGCGAGGGCGATCCCTCGTTCGTGCACTTCGAGGTGCTGGAAGGCTTCGAGAGCGTCGATCCCGGTCCCTATCTGGAGTGAGGCCAAGCCTTCGCCGCCGCGTCCCTTCGGAGGCGGCGGACGGGCATCCGATCATGCGAGGCCGAGCGGCCGCCCGCGCTAAAGCCGCACGCCCTTTCGCCCGGCGAGGTCCACGAAGTACTGCCACGCAACCCGGCCCGAGCGGCTGCCGCGCGTGGCCTGCCATTCGATCGCCTCGGCACGCAGCGTCTGCTCGTCGATCTCGACGCCGTAGGCCGCGCAATAGCCGCGGATCATGTCGAGATACTCGTCCTGACTGCACGGATGGAACCCCAGCCACAGCCCGAACCGGTCCGACAGCGACACTTTCTCTTCCGTCGCCTCCGACGGGGAGATCGCACTCGACCGCTCGTTCTCGATCATGTCGCGCGGCATCAGGTGGCGGCGGTTCGACGTGGCGTACAGCACGACGTTCTCGGGGCGCCCCTCGACCCCGCCGTCGAGCACCGCCTTGAGCGACTTGTAATGCTCGTCGTCATGCCCGAACGACAGGTCGTCGCAGAACAGGACGAACCGATGCGGCGCGGGCCGCAACAGCGACAGAAGGCGTCCGACGGACGGCAGGTCCTCGCGCTGCAGCTCCACGATCTTCACGTCCAGCCCTTCGGCCAGAACGGCGGCATGGGCCGACTTCACGAGGCTGGACTTACCCATGCCCCGCGCGCCCCAGAGCAGCGCGTTGTTGGCCGGCAGGCCGCGGGCGAACTGGCGCGTGTTCTCCAGAAGGATGTCCCGCGCCCGTTCGATGCCGACGAGCAGGTCGATCTCGACCCGGTTCACGCTCCCGACCGGTGACAGCCGGTCGGGGCGGGTGTGCCAGACGAAGGCGTCGGCCGAGGCGAAGTCAGGGGCCTCGGCCGGCGCCGGAGCCATCCGCTCCAGCGCCGCGGCGATGCGCTCCATCGGATCACTCATCGCGTCCTTCACCGCTGATCGTCCTCGGGCTCGTCATCGTCGAGGTCGTCCCACAAGTCCTCGTCCTCGCCCAGGATGCCTTCTTCCCTGAGCTGTTCGACCCGCTTGCGCTCGACCCGCTTCACCAGCTGGATCGAAATCTCGTAGAGGCCGTAGACCACGACGAACAGGATCACCTGCGTGATGACGTCAGGCGGCGTCACCAGCGCGGCCAGCACGAGGATGCCGACGACGGCGTATTTCCGCATGTCCGCCAGCCCGCGCGACGACACCAGCCCCGCCTTGCCCATCAGCGTCAGCAGCACCGGCAGCTGGAAGCACAGCCCGAAGGCGACGATGAACTTGATGGTGAGGTTCAGGTATTCCTGCGCCGAGCCCTGGAAGACGACCGACAGGCCCTCGCCCACCCCGGCGCCGGGCACCGCCTCGCCCTCGGCCCCGAATTGCTGGAACCCGAGGAAGAAGTCGTAGGCCAGCGGCGTGACGACGTAGAACGCGAACGCCGCGCCCAGAAAGAACATGAACGGCGAAGCGACCAGGAACGGCAGGAACGCGCCCTTCTCCGAGCGGTAGAGCCCCGGCGCCACGAACCGCCACATCTGCAGCGCGATGTAGGGGAACGAGATCATCAGACCGCCCAGCAGCGATACCTTCACCGCCACGAAGAAGCCTTCCTGCGGCGATATGAAGATCAGGTCGCAGTTCTGCCCCCGGTCAGCGAGCACGGCGCAGAGCGGGTTAGTCAGGAAGTTGAAGATCGGCGTCGCCACGGTAAAGCAGATCACCATGCCGACGATGAACCCGGCGACGGCATGAATCAGGCGCGTCCGGAGTTCGGCCAGATGCTCGATCAGCGGCGCCTGGCTGTCGTCGATCTCGTCGCGTTGGCTCATGTGTTGTCCCGCTTGTCCTCTGCCGGCAGGTCCGCCGCATCGGCGGCGTCGGCGGCATCTTCCGCGGCGGCCTCGATCTCGGGCTCTTCTGCGGTGGTCTCACGCACGCGGGCGGCCTGCGCCGCGCGCTCTTCGCGCAGACGGTCGGTCTCCGAGCCCGTCTTGCGGCCATCCTTGCCCGGCTCCCACTTGTCGAAGCGGTCGGCGGCGTCCTTCAGGCGATCCAGCCCCAGTTGCCGGGAGGACGTCATCTTGCGGAGGTCCTTGGCGGTGTCGCGCATGCCGGAATCGTCCGCCGCCTCGTCCATGGCACGCTGGAACTCGCGCGCCATGCCCTTCATCTTGGCGGTGAAGCGGCCAAGCGTGCGGAACATGGCGGGCAGATCCTTCGGGCCCACCACGATCAGCGCGACGATGCCGATAACCAGAAGCTCGGTCCAGCCGATGTCGAGCATGTCAGGGTGCCTTTCGCGCGGCGTCGAGGCCGCTTAGACCTTGTCTTTCTCTTCCTCGGTCGAGCTGGCAGTGGACCGCTCGACGCTCTCGCTGCCGTCCTCGAGCTCCTTGCTACCTTCGCTGACGCCCTTCTTGAAGGCGGTGATGCCCTTGCCGACTTCGCCCATCAGCGACGAGATCTTGCCGCGCCCGAAAAGCACGAGCACGACGACGGCGATGAGCAGAAGACCCGGCAGGCCGATATTGTTGAGCATGGGATAACTCCGTTCTCGCGGCGCGGGCCGGCCCGCGCACCCTGTTGCGATCCCTGTTTCTATGTGTCTCGGGGCAGTCTGAAAAGCCGGAAAGCCAAGGAAAGTCGCGTCACTGTCGGTTTGTTTGTCACGAACCTGTCAGTTGCAAGCATATTGTCAGGAGTGGGTCCCCTACGCCACCCTCGAAAGAGCCGAATCAGAGAGCCTCATGTCCCGTCCCGACCGTCTTTACGACCTGATCGCGCTGATGCGCGACGGGCGCCTGCACCGGGCGCACGACCTCGCCCGACGCTTGAACGTGTCGGCGCGGACGGTTTATCGCGACATGGAGACGCTGATGGCCTCGGGCGTGCCGGTCCGGGGCGACCGGGGGCATGGTTACCGGATGACGGCGCCGGTCACGCTCCCGCCGCTGAATCTCACGCTGCCCGAACTCGAGGCGCTGCACATGGGCCTCGCCGCGGTCGGCGCCGGCGGCGACGACGAGTTGCGCGAGGCCGCGCGCGCGCTTTCGGCCAAGATCGACGCGGTTCTGCCCGAGGACAGGGGCACCGCGCCCCGCGCGTGGGGCTTCGCGGTCTATCCCTTTGCCGACGCGGCACACGGATTTCGTCACATGCCGGCGATCCGCGCGGCGATCCGGGCGCGTCAGAAGCTGTCGATCCTGCTGCTGGGCGAGGAGGACACCGGCTCGGCGCGGGTTATCCGACCGCTGAAACTGGATTACTGGGGGCGCGTCTGGACTGTGACGGCCTGGTGCGAGGCCAGCCAGGGGTTCACCGAACTCAGGATCGACCAGATCGAGACGCTCAAGGTGCTGCCGCAGCTTTTCGTCGATGAGGACGGCAAGACGCTGGCCGATTTCAGGACGCGCGCCGAACAGGACTGAGCATCCCGCCCGGCGCGCGATATCGGATCAGCTCTTCTTCGATCCGCCGGATTGCTGCGGCGTCGACTTCTTGATTTCCTCGACGGCCTCGTCGACCTGCCCCCGTACTGTCGAGAACGCCTCTTCGTTGGCCTTGCGGGCCTCTTCGGCCAGCTTGCGCATCAGCGTCAGCGCCTCTTCCACGGCGTCGTTCATCGCCTCGGTCTTTGCCTTGAGCGTGTCGGGGCCGGCGGTGTCCTCCATCCACTCGTATTGCTGGCGGGCGGCCATCGTCAGCTTGCCGAAGATCTCCATCTGCTTGTCGAGCAGGTCCTTGTAGGCCTCGGCGGCCGCGCGGTTCGCGTCGGCCATCGCCTCGAAGTTGCGCTGGTTGGCCTTGATCACCGACTCCATGTCGAACATGTCGCCCCGGCTCTGGGGTTGGAACATGGCCATCATCGCCTGGGGCGTGAACATCTTGGTCATCAGCTCGGGGTCGAAAGCCTTGAAGTACTCGCTGAAGTCGTAGGGGTTCTTGGTGGCCATTCAGGCTCCTCCTCGTCTGTCGGGCGTGCGGTGGCATCCCTGCGAGATAGCGTAACCAACCTGACCGACGGATCAAGGAAAGCCGTTGGCGCACTGCCACAAGAAGAGGCAGTTCCCGCCGGGCGTGCTGCGCCGCGAGCGGGCCAAGATGCCGGGGCATGGGACGATTGCTCCGAGTAGCGAAGGATCACTGCCCCGGACCCGTGGCCCTGAAAAAGGGATGTATGCGGTGTTCAACAGCGGTCCGTGCGGCCACCTGTCAGGCGGCCGCACGGGGGGGGCAAATCAGCTGCGCTTGCGCGGCGGCATGAGGTCGGTGATCGTCCCCTCGTACATCTCTGCGGCGAAGTTCACCGTCTCGGACAGCGTCGGGTGCGGGTGGATCGTGTGGCTCAGGTCCACGGCATCCGACCCCATCTCGATCGCCAGCGCCACCTCGGCGATCAGATCGCCCGCCGCGGGGCCGACCATGCCGACGCCGATGACCCGATCGTCGTCGGGATCGAACAGCAGCTTGGTCACGCCCTCGGACCGGCCGAGCGACAGCGACCGGCCGGACGCGGCCCAGGGGAACACGCCTTTCTGGTACTTGACGCCCTGCTTCTTCGCCTCGGTCTCGGTCAGGCCGGCCCAGGCGACCTCGGGGTCGGTATAGGCGACCGACGGGATCACCTTGGCGTCGAAGGCCCGCTTGTGGCCCGACGCGACCTCGGCCGCGACCTTGCCCTCGTGCACCGCCTTGTGCGCCAGCATCGGCTGGCCGACGAGATCGCCGATGGCGAAGATATGGCTCTGGCCGGTGCGCTGCTGATGGTCGACATGGATGAAGCCGCGCTCGTCCACCGCGACGCCCGCCTTCTCGGCATCCAGCTTGGCGCCGTTGGGCACGCGGCCGACACTGACGAGGATACGGTCGAACGTGTCGGTGAACGTCTCGCCCTTGTCGTCCTCGAAGGTGACCTTCAGGCCCTTCTTCTGCGGCTCGACATTGGTGACCTTCGTCTTGAGATAGATGTTGTCGTAACGCTTGCCGATCCGGGTGGCGAGCGGCTTGACGATGTCCTTGTCGGCGCCGGGCATCAGCTGCTCCTGCAGCTCGACCACCGTGATCGACGACCCGAGCGCATCATAGATGCACGCCATCTCGAGCCCGATGATGCCGCCGCCCAGGACGAGCATCTTCTTGGGGATATCCCGCAGCTCGAGCGCGCCGGTGGAATCGACCACCCGTTCGTCGTCGTGCGGGACGAAGGGCAGCTTCACCGGCTCGGACCCGGCGGCGATGATGCACTGGTCGAACGAGACCGTCCTGGTGCCGTCGCCGGTATCCACCTCGATCATGTTCGGACCGGTGAACTTGCCCATGCCCTGCACGACTTCGACCTTGCGCTGCTTGGCAAGCCCGGCAAGGCCGCCGGTCAGCTGCTTGACGACGCCGTCCTTCCAGTCGCGCAGGCCGTCGAGATCGATCTTCGGCTTGCTGAAGCTGATCCCGTGTGCGCCCATCTCCTCGGTCTCGGTCAGAACCTTGGCGGCGTGCAGCATCGCCTTGGACGGGATGCAGCCGACGTTCAGGCAGACGCCGCCCAGGGACGGATAGCGCTCGATCAGGACGACCTTCTTGCCGAGGTCTGCGGCGCGGAACGCCGCCGAATAGCCGCCCGGGCCCGAGCCCAGCACGACGACCTCGCCGTGGACGTCGCCCTGCCCGCCGGCCGTGCCGGTGGCCTCGACCTTCTTGGGCGCCTCGCTGACCTCTTCCTTGGCCTCGGCCTCGCCGCCGCTGCCCTCGGGCTCCTTGGCGGCATCGCCGCCGCCGTCTTCCGAGCCGCCGGCATCCTCGTCGGTGTCCTCGAACACCATGATGACGTCGCCTTCCGAGACGCTGTCGCCTTCCTTGACCTTGATCTCCTTGACCGTGCCGTTGGCGGGCGACGGGACTTCCATCGTCGCCTTGTCGCTTTCCAGCTCGATCAGGGGATCCTCCTTCTCGATCGTGTCGCCCACCGAGACGAGAACGGTGACGACGGGCACGTCCGAGAAGTCGCCGATGTCGGGAACCTTCACATCCATGTCGGCCACCTCACAGCATCAGCCGGCGCGCGTCGGCCAGCAGGTATTTCATGTGGGCACAGAACCGCGCGGCGAGCGCGCCGTCGATGGCCCGGTGATCGTAGCTGAGCGACATCGGCAGCATGTTGCGCGGCACGAATTGCTCGCCGTCCCAGACCGGCTTCATCGCCGACCGCGTCAGGCCGAGGATCGCCACTTCGGGCGCGTTGACGATCGGCGTGAAGGACGTCCCGCCGATCCCGCCGAGCGACGAGATGGTGAACGACGCCCCCTGCATGTCCGCCGATTTCAGCGTGCCCTCTCGCGCCTTGGCCGAGAGATCGCCCAGGTCCTTCGACAGTTCGACGATGCCCTTGCGATCGGCGTCCTTGATCACCGGGACCATCAGGCCGTTCGGCGTGTCCGCCGCAAAGCCGATGTGGTAATAGTCCTTCTTGATCAGCTTGTCGCCGTCGGGATGGATCGACGAGTTGACCTCCCAGTGCTTCTTCAGCGCGGCGACGCTGGCCTTGATGATGAAGGACAGCAGCGTGACACGGTAGCCCTCTTCCTTGGCCTGGGTGTCGAGCTCCTTGCGGTACTTGTCGAGCTCGGTGATGTCGGCGTCTTCGTTGTGGGTGACATGCGGGATGTTCAGCCACGAGCGGTGCAGCGCCGGACCCGAGATCTTCTTGATCCGGGACATCTCGACATTTTCGACCGGGCCGAACTTGGAAAAGTCGACCTGTGGGATCGGCGGGATACCCATGCCGCCCTGCGCGGTGCCGGTGGCTGCCGCGGCGCCGCCCTGCTGGCTCTTGAAGTACTTCGTCACGTCCTCGCGCAAGATGCGGCCCTTGCGGCCCGAGCCGTTCACCTTGGTCAGGTCGACGTCCAGCCGGCGGGCAAAGGCCCGCACCGAGGGCGAGGCGTGCACCTTCGAGAAGCCGCTGTCGGTGACCACCGGCGCGTCGCTCTGCGAGGCGGCGGGCTGCGGTTCCTCCTGCTTCGGCGCTTCCTGCTTGGGCGCCTCTTCCTTCTTCGGCGCGTCCTCGGCCTTGGCAGCGTCGTCCGAGCCACCGGACTCACCGCCGTCTGAGCCGCCCTCTTCCTCTTCGAGCAGCAGGATGACCGATCCCTCCGAGACGGAATCCCCCTCGGAGATCTTGATCTCGGTCACCTTGCCGGCGGCGGAGGACGGCACCTCCATCGTCGCCTTGTCGGATTCCAGTTCGACCAGCGGGTCTTCTTTCGCCACCGTGTCGCCGACGCTGACAAGCACCGTCACCACCGGAACGTCGGTGAAGTCGCCGATATCGGGAACCTTTACTTCGGTTGCCATTCTCTCTGTCCCTTTCGTTCCGACCGCAGGCTCACGACAGCCGCGGGTTGGGCTTGTCGCCGTCGATTTCGTACTTCTTCATCGCCTTCTCGACATCTGTCTTGGTGACGTTGCCCAGCTTGTAGAGCTCGACCATGGCGGCCGCGGCGATGTGGTTTGCGTCGACTTCGAAGAAGCGGCGCAGATTCTGCCGGCTGTCCGAGCGGCCGAAGCCGTCGGTCCCGAGCACCGTCATCGGATGGTCGATGTAGGCGCGGGTCTGCTCGACGAAGGTCTTCACATAGTCGGTCGCGGCCACGATCGGGCCCTTCGCGCTTTCGAGCGTCTTGGTGACGTACGGCACCTTCGGCTCCTCCAGCGGGTGCAGCCGGTTCCAGCGGGCGCAGTCATGCCCGTCGCGCGCCAGCTCGGTGAACGAGGTCGCCGACCACAGGTCCGAGGTGACGCCGAAGTCCTCCTTGAGCATCTCGGCGGCCTTGACCGCCTGCATCAGGATGGTGCCCGAGCCCATCAGGTTGACGTGCTTCTTGCCGGGGCGGTTCGTCTTCTGGAAGCGGTAGAGGCCCTTGATGATGCCTTCCTCGGCACCGGTCGGCATCTCTGGATGGCCGTAGTTCTCGTTCATCAGGGTCATGTAGAAATACACGTCCTCCTGATCCTGGAACATCCGCTTGAGACCGTGCTGCACGATCACCGCGACCTCGTACTGGAAGGTCGGGTCATAGCTGACGCAGTTCGGCACGGTGGAGGCCAGGACGTGACTGTGCCCGTCCTCGTGCTGCAGACCCTCGCCGTTCAGCGTGGTCCGGCCCGCGGTGCCGCCCAACAGGAAGCCGCGTGCGCGGCTGTCGCCCGCGGCCCAGCACAGGTCGCCGACCCGCTGGAAGCCGAACATCGAGTAGAAGATGTAGAACGGGATCATCGGCACGCCGTGGTTGGAATACGACGTCGCCGCCGCGATCCAGTCCGACATGGCGCCGGCCTCGTTGATGCCCTCCTGGAGCACCTTCCCGTCCTTCGCCTCCTTGTAGTACATCATCTGGTCGGCGTCGGCGGGCGTGTATTGCTGCCCCAGCGGGTTGTAGATGCCGACCGAGCGGAACAGCCCCTCCATCCCGAAGGTGCGGCTTTCGTCAGGCACGATCGGCACCACGCGGTCGCCGATCTTCTTGTCGCGCAACAGCGTCGTCAGGATCCTAACGAACGCCATCGTGGTCGAGATCTCGCGGTCACCCGAGCTCTGCAGTTCCTTCTTGAAGGAATCGAGCCCCGGCACCTCGAGGCTGGGAGAATCGGTGAAGCGCTGTGGGAAGGGTCCGCCCAATTCCTTGCGCCTGTCCGCCAGATAGGCCTTCTGCGCGTTGTTGAGCGACACGAACGGCGCCTTCGGCAGTTCCTCGTCCGAGACGGGGATGTTGAACCGGTCGCGCATCGCGCGCAACTGGTCGTCCTGCATCTTCTTCTGCTGGTGGGTCGTGTTCTGGCCCTCGCCAGCCGTGCCCATGCCATAGCCCTTGACGGTCTTGACCAGCAGGCATGTCGGTTGCCCCTCGGCCTCGGTCGCACGCTGGAACGCGGTATAGACCTTCTGGGTGTCGTGGCCGCCGCGGCGCAGGTCCCAGATCTGCTCGTCCGTCCAGTCCTCGACCAGCGCGGCGGTCTCGGGATACTTGCCAAAGAAATGCTCGCGGATATAGGCGCCGTCGCGCGACTTGAAGGTCTGGTAGTCGCCGTCCAGCGTCTCGTCCATCAGCTGCCGCAGGCGGCCCGAGACGTCACGCTCGAGAAGTTCGTCCCAGCCGCGGCCCCAGAGCACCTTGATGACGCCCCAGCCGGCGCCGCGGAACGCGCCCTCGAGCTCCTGCACGATCTTCGAGTTGCCACGCACCGGCCCGTCGAGACGCTGCAGGTTGCAGTTGACCACGAAGATCAGGTTGTCGAGCCCCTCGCGCGCGGCGAGGGAGATGGCGCCCAGCGATTCCGGCTCGTCCATCTCGCCGTCGCCGAGGAAGCACCAGACCTTGCGGTCGGACTTCTCGATCAGGCCACGGTTCTCCATGTATTTCATGAAGCGCGCTTGGTAGACCGACATGATCGGGCCGAGGCCCATGCTGACGGTCGGGAACTGCCAGTAATCCGGCATCAGCCACGGGTGGGGATAGGACGACAGGCCGCCGCCACCGACCTCCGAGCGGAAATTCTCCAGCTGCTCCTTGCTGATCCGCCCTTCCATGAAGGAGCGGGCGTAGATGCCCGGCACGACGTGCCCCTGGAAGAACACCAGGTCGCCGCCATGGGTGGCCGAGCGGGCCCGCCAGAAATGGTTCAGGCCCACGTCGTACATCGCCGCCGAAGAGGCGAACGACGCGATGTGACCGCCGTATTCGCTGCTTTCCTTGTTGCGGCGCACGACAGTGGCCATGGCGTTCCAGCGGTTGATCGCCCGGATCCGCCCTTCCATCTCGACGTCGCCGGGGATCTCCAGCAGGTCGTCGGCGGGAATGGTGTTCTGGTAGGGCGTCGTCGCCGAGAACGGCAGCGTGGCGCCGGCGGCGCGGGCCTGCTGGACAGCCTTGTCCAGCAGGTAGTGCGCGCGGTCGGCGCCGTCCCGGGCGATCACATCCTCGATCGCCTCCTGCCATTCCTGCGATTCGATCGGATCGATATCGGGCGTGCCGTCTTTCATGGGTTCTGCTCTCCTTAGGCGAAGAATTGCGCGCCGTTGGCCGAGATCGTCGAGCCGTTGATGAAGCCCGCGTCGTCCGAGGCGAGGAAGCTCACGCAGCGCGCGATCTCTTCGGGCTCGCCAAGGCGGCCGGTGGGAATCTGGCCGATGATCGCCTCGCGCACCTTTTCGGGAACGGCCATCACCATCTCTGTCGCGATGTAGCCGGGGCAGATCGCGTTCGCGGTGATCCCCTTCGAGGCGCCTTCCTGCGCGAGCGAGCGGACGATCCCCAGGTCGCCGGCCTTCGAGGCGGCATAGTTGACCTGGCCGAACTGACCCTTCTGGCCGTTGATGGAACTGATGATGATGACGCGGCCGAACTTGCGCTCGCGCATGCCGGGCCAGCAGACATGGGTCATGTTGAAGACACCGGTGAGGTTGGTGTCGATGACCTCGCGCCACTGGTCGGGCGTCATCTTGTGGAAGGGGGCGTCACGGGTGATGCCGGCGTTGTTCACCAGCACGTCGACCGGGCCGAGATCGCTCTCGACCTTCTCCAGACCCGCCTTGCAGGCGTCGTAATCGGCAACCGACCACTTGTATGTGGCGATGCCGGTGTCGTCGCTGAAGGCCTTCGCGGCCTCGTCGTTGCCACCGTAGGTCGCGGCCACCTCATACCCGTCGGCCTTGAGCGCCTTGGCGATGGCCGCGCCGATGCCGCGCGTCCCGCCGGTGACAAGTGCAACACGTCCCATTCTGTCTCCTCCCGTTAACTTCCGTACCTGCCGCGATAAAATCCCGGCCAGATTTCGCCCTCCTTAGACGATCCCGCGCCACGACGGCACCGTTTCAGCTGCAAGTCAGCTATGCACTTGTTAACGCTAGCGCGTGACCAGACGGACGCAACACCGTCGCTTGCTCCTCCTTGCGATACGCGTCCACGGGGCCGAGTTAGGCACGGAACCCCCGCCAGAGACAATAGCGCGAAGACAGGTCGCGGTTCCCTGCCCGCCTGCCCTTTCCCCTCTGCGGCCCTCGGCCTATAAGCGCGGCGACCAAGAGGAGACCGCGATGCGCCGCGCGACGATCACCCGCAAGACCGCCGAGACCGACATCACCGTCGAGGTCGCGCTGGACGGGACCGGACAGTACGACAACGCCACCGGGGTCGGTTTCTTCGATCACATGCTGGACCAGCTCGCCCGGCATTCGATGATCGACATGACCGTGCGCGCCGACGGCGATCTGCATGTCGACGACCACCACACGGTCGAGGATACCGGCATCGCGCTCGGCCAGGCGCTGCGCGAGGCCCTGGGCGACAAGGCCGGCATCCGGCGCTACGGCGATTGCCACCTGGCGATGGACGACGCGCTCGTGCGCGCCGCGCTCGACCTGTCGGGCCGTCCCTACCTGGTGTGGGAGCTCGACCTGCCCGCCGCCCGCATCGGCACGTTCGACACCGAGCTCGTGCGCGAATTCTTCCAGGCGCTGTCGCAGCATGGCGGGATAACCCTGAACATCGCGCGGCTGTCTGGCTTCAACAGTCACCACATCACCGAGGCCGCGTTCAAGGCCGTCGCCCGCGCCCTGCGCGACGCCGTCGAACCCGACCCGCGTGCCGGCGGGGCCCTGCCCTCGACCAAGGGTGCCCTGTGACCACGGCGGAGACGACACCATGCTGACGGTGCTGATCGACTACGACAGCGGCAACCTTCACTCGGCCGAAAAGGCGTTTCAGCGCATGGCGCGCGAGACGGACGCGGGCGAGGTCCTGGTGTCCTCCCGGCCCGAGGACGTGGCCCGCGCCGATCGCCTCGTGCTGCCCGGCGACGGCGCCTTCCCCGCCTGCCGCGCCGCCCTGATGCGCGACCGCGAGGCCGTCTACGAGGCGCTCGTGGACGCGGTCGAGACCAGGGGACGGCCCTTCCTGGGCATCTGCGTCGGCATGCAGCTGATGGCGCGGCAGGGCCACGAATACGCCACCGTCCCCGGCCTCGGCTGGATCGACGGGGAGGTGGTCGGGATCACGCCGGGCGACTCGCGGCTCAAAGTGCCGCACATGGGCTGGAACGACTTGGTGGTCGACCGCCCCCATCCCGTGCTCGCCGGAATCGAGACGGGCGATCACGCCTATTTCGTCCACTCCTACCACATGGTGATGGGCGCCGAGGACCAGTTGCTGGCCCATTGCGACTATGGCGAACGGGTCACCGCGGTCGTCGGCAAGGGCACGACCGTCGGCACCCAGTTCCACCCCGAGAAGAGCCAGGGCGCGGGGCTCCGGCTCATCTCCAATTTCCTGACCTGGCGGCCCTAGCCCTTCAGGAAGTCCACGAGGTCACGCGTCAGCCGGTCGCCATGCGTGGCGGTCAGCCCGTGCGGCGCGCCCTCGTATTCCTTCAGCGTCGCGCCCTCGATCATCTTTGCGGCCTGCCGACCGGCCACGTCGATCGGCACCGTCTGGTCGGCGTCGCCATGCACCACCAGCGTCGGCACCGTGAACGCGCCCATGTCCTCGCGCAGGTCCGTCCGGCCGAACGCGTCGACGCAGTCGAGCGTCGCCTTCGGGCTCGCCATCATCGCCATGCCCCAGGTCCAGTGACGCACCGCGTCCGACACGCCGCCACCCTCGGTGCCCTCGCCGTAGAAATCCTTGAGGAACTCCTGGAAGAAGCCGGGCCGGTCCTGCCGGATGCCCTGCTTGATCCCGTCGAGCACGTCCGCCGGCACGCCGTCGGGATTGTCGTCGGTCTTGAGCATGTAGGGCGCGATCGACCCGATCAGCGCCGCCTGCTTCACCCCCGCGCCGTTGTGGCGCGCCATGTAGCGGGCGACCTCGCCCCCGCCCATCGAGAAACCGACAAGCAGCGCGTCACGCAGGTAGAGATCCTGGATCACCATCGCCAGGTCGTCGGCCATGGTGTCGTAGTCGTAGCCGGTCCACGGCTGGGCCGAGCGGCCGAATCCGCGCCGGTCGTAGCTGACCACGCGATAGCCCGCCTCGGCCAGCCCGAGCGCCTGGTGCTCCCAGCTGTCGGCGTTCAGCGGCCAGCCGTGGATCAGCACGACCGGCCGCCCCTCGCCCCAGTCCTTCACGTAGAGCTCCGTCCCGTCCTTGGTGGTCAGCGTCGGCATCCCCGTCTCCTTGAATTGTCACGCATGTCGCGTCGGAAACGAGGCGCCGGGGCAAGTGTTCCGCGCCGGCCGGGCGTTGCGCGGCCTACTCGACGCGCTCCCAGGTGCCGCCGTCGCGGCAGATCCCCAGCACGCAACCCTCGACCGACAGCCGGTCGCCCGACAGCGTCAGGCGCGAGCTGTAGGTCTTGCCGCGATCCGGCGAATAGACCTTGCCGCGATAGGTCCCGTCGCCCTGGGGCCGGGTCTCCGAGATAATGTTGCGGCCCACATTCGGGCTTTCGATCGGCTGTCCCTCGGGGCCGTAGGCACGAATCAGCGTCCCGCACAGCCCGCCGCCGCACGGGGCGACCTCGATCATGCCGAAATTGCCGTTGTCGTCCCGCGCCGTCACCCAGCGCCCTTCCAGCGGGTCGGCGGCGGCGGCCCCGGCCAGCATCAGCGTCGCGGCGGCAACCGCCGCGGCAAGTCTCGTCCTCATGTCGCTCCTCCCTTGGACATCTCCCGCCAGCATCGGCGCCGCCCCGCCGCGAAGGCAATCCTGACGTCGGGTCGCAGGGTTGTGGTCGCCGTCCTGCCGGGGCAAGAACGCCGCGCGCAGAACCGAGCAGACACGAAGGACCGCCGCGATGATCCTCTACCCCGCGATCGACCTCAAGGACGGCCAGTGCGTCCGCCTCCTGCAGGGAGAGATGGAGCGCGCGACGGTGTTCAACGACGACCCCGCCGCCCAGGCCCGCGCCTTCGTCGACGCCGGCTGCCGGTGGCTGCACCTCGTCGACCTGAACGGCGCCTTCGCCGGCCGCCCGGTGAACGCCTCCGCCGTCGAGTCGATCCTGGCCGAGATCGACGTCCCCGCCCAGCTCGGCGGCGGCATCCGCGACATGAAGACGATCGAGACCTGGCTGGAAAAGGGTCTGGCACGGGTGATCCTCGGCACCGTCGCGGTCGAGGATCCCGATCTCGTGCGCGAGGCCGCCCGCGCCTTCCCCGGTCGCATCGCGGTGGGCATCGACGCCCGCGGCGGACGGGTCGCCACCCGCGGCTGGGCCGAAGAGACGCATCTGACCGTCTCCGACCTTGCCACCAAGTTCGAGGACGCCGGCGTCGCCGCCATCGTCTATACCGACATCGAGCGCGACGGCGTCATGGGCGGACCCAACGTCACCGCGACGGCCACGCTGGCCCGGTCGGTGGACGTGCCGGTGATCGCCTCGGGCGGGGTGTCGTCGATGGACGACCTCGTGCGCCTGCGCGACACCGGCGTCATCGCCGGGGCGATCTCGGGCCGCGCGCTCTACGACGGCAAGCTGAACCTGCAAGAGGCGGTCGCGGCCCTGGGCTGAGTGGTCACGACCCGCCCGCGGCCGCGTCGGCAAAGCCCTGCAGGGCGCTCTCCATCTTGCCGAGATACGCCGCGTCGTCGTCGATCTCCAGATCGTCGAACGTCTCCTCGGGTTCTTCCCAGGTGATCCAGGTCCCGCCGTCGGCATCGGCATGGACCAGCAGCTTCAGCGGCAGGAACAGACCCGCGCGGATGTCGTCCTGCATCGCCGGCGTGCCGATCTGCGGATTGCCGAAGATCAGAAGCTGCGCGTCCGCCAGCTCCAGCCCCGCCTCCGCCGCGCCGCCGCCGTGGTCGACGCGGGCAAACACCGTCGCGCCGGCCTCCGACACGGCGGCCTCCAGCCGGTCCGCCACTTCCGCGACCGACCCTTCGGCGGACACCCTGTCGATATCGGCGGCGGCAGGCGCGGCAAGCGCCGCCCCTAGGGCGGCGGTGGCGGCGGCGATGGCGAGACGGTGCATGGCGAATCCTCCTCTGACAGCACGAGACCGATCCTGCCACGACTCGGGCGCCCCGCCCACTGGCCAGCGCCGCCGGTTCGGTCTAGACCACGCAGAGACCAGGAGCCGCCGATGCTGAAGACCCGCCTGATCCCCTGCCTCGACGTCGCCGACGGCCGCGTCGTCAAGGGCGTGAACTTCGTCGACCTGCGCGACGCGGGCGACCCGGTCGAGGCCGCGATCGCCTACGACGCCGCCGGCGCCGACGAGCTGTGCTTCCTCGACATCCACGCCACGCACGAGAATCGCGGCACGATGTTCGACCTCGTCACCCGCACCGCCGAACACTGCTTCATGCCGCTGACCATCGGCGGCGGCGTCCGCACGCCCGAGGACGTGCGCAGCCTGCTCCTGGCGGGCGCGGACAAGGTGTCGTTCAATTCCGCCGCCGTGGCCGACCCCGACGTGGTCGCCCGCGCCGCCGACCGCTTCGGCAGCCAGTGCATCGTCGTCGCCATCGACGCCAAGAGGGTGGCCGAGGGCCAGTGGGAGATCTTCACCCATGGCGGCCGCCGCCCCACCGGCATCGACGCGGTCGCCTTCGCCCGCACGGTCACCGAACGCGGTGCGGGGGAGATCCTGCTCACCTCGATGGACCGCGACGGCACCCGCTCGGGCTTCAACCTCGAGATGACCCGCGCCATCGCCGAGGCCGTCAGCGTCCCCGTCATCGCCTCGGGCGGGGTCGGCACCCTCGACCACCTCGTCGCCGGCGTGACCGAGGGCAAGGCGAGCGCGGTGCTGGCCGCCTCGATCTTCCATTTCGGCGAACACTCCATCGCCGAGGCCAAGGCCCACATGGCCGCGGCCGGCATCCCGATGAGGCTCACATGACCGCCCTGACCCGTCTCGCCGCCACCATCGCCGAACGCCGCGACGCCGCCGATCCCGACGGCTCCTATACCGCCGCGCTGCTGGCGAAGGGCCCCGAAAAGACCGCCGAGAAGTTCGGCGAAGAGGCCGTCGAGGCGGTGATCGAGGCGGTCCGCGGCGATCCCGCCCGCCTCACCTCCGAGGCGGCGGACGTCCTCTACCACCTCCTCGTCATGTGCGCCGCCCGCGGCGTCGCCCTCGACGACATCGAGGCCGAGCTGGCCCGGCGAGAGGGCACGTCCGGCCACGCCGAAAAGGCCGCCCGCCCCCGCTGAGCGGCGACGCGCCCCTTCTTCTGTCCGGAAATATCCCCGCCGGAGGCCCCGGCCCGCCACAGGCACGGCCGCCCGCCGGTCGTCCCCGCAGCCCGCCATCGGCCCGCCCGCGCGGCAGCGCGGGCCCGATGATGGCGCGGCGCCGCAGGCGCCTCCGCAGGATCACCCGATGCAGACAAAAAAGCGCCCGAAGAAACCTCCGGGCGCAGTGTCGGAACGAGGGACAGTGAAGTTGGCGACGAGGGTTCCGCTCCTCGTGCCATACACATCACATAAGACCGCGCCGCGGCCGTGCCAGACCATGTAATACAGACGTGAACGGCCCGTCAGCGCAGCACGCCGGGCCAGTTGCGCTCCGCCGCCGCGATGCGACCCGGCAGATCCGCGCGGAACAGCCGCTGCGCCCGCCGCCCGGCATTGAGATACAGCCGCCCCTCGTGGAGAGTCCAGGCCGAGGGGTCGATCGGGGCGAGGTAGTTCTCGCTCACCGCATAGGCGCAATAGCCGCCATAGGCCGGCGCGAAGCGCCTGGGATCGTTCTCGAAGGCCATCCGCGTCTCGGCGCTGGCGAAGTGCCAGATCGCGTCGCGCCACATCACCGCGATCTCGGGCGCCCCCTGCACGACGCGGCCCTCGCGGAAATAGCCCACGGGGTCGACGCCGCCGATGGCGATCCCCGAGACGGCATGCACCCGCGATGCGGCGCGCGCCGCGCCCGCGGCGAGGGCCGGCGCGGCGGCAAGGGCGAAAAGGACGGCGCGGCGGTCGGGCATCGTGTGGCTCCGGGGCTCTCGGACGGGATTGTTCCGAGAGAATGGCCTGCCTTGGGCCATCCCGCCATCCCCGTCTCGCACTCGTGAGCGCCGTTGACCCGCCACCGACCGCGCCCGTCGCGACCAAGCACGGCTCGTACCGCGCATCTCGTGCCGGTCGGCGCGCCGCACACCAGCCCCTGTGGCGCGCGGCCTAGCCTGCCCCGCGCGACCGCGCGGCATAGAGCGCGACGGCCGCCGCGTTTGAAACATTGAGCGATCCGAACGCCCCCGCCGCGGGCAACCGCACGAGGCCGTGGCAGGTGGTGCGGGTCTTGGCGCGCAGTCCCGGTCCCTCGGCGCCCAGCACCAGCGCCACCGGCCGGTCCGTACCCGCGTCAGTCAGCGCGTCCTCGAGGTCGCGCTCGGCCTCTCCGTCGAGCCCCAGCAACACATAGCCCATGTCCGCCAGCCGGGTCATCGCCTGCGCCAGGTTCACGACCCGCAGGTAGGGCTGCCGCTCCAGCGCACCCGAGGCGCTCTTGGCGAGGGCCCCGGTCTCGGGCGCGGAATGGCGCAGCGTCCCGATCACGGCGCGGGCGCCGAATACCTCGGCCGAGCGCAGGATGGCGCCGACGTTGTGCGGGTCGGTCACATGATCCAGCAGGACCACGACCGCCCGCCGGGCCGAACCCTCTTCCGCGGCGCAGCGCGAGTCGAGATCGCCCCAGTCCAGCGGCCGCACCTCCAGCGCCGCGCCCTGGTGCACCGAGGCCGGGTCGAGCGGCGCGGGAAACTTGCGCGGATCGGCGATCTCGGGCTCCACCCCGCCCGCCTCGACCGCGTCGCCCAGCCGGTCGGCGGCATTGCGGGTGAGGATCAGCCGCAGCTTCTCACGCGCGGGATTCGTCAGCGCGTCGCGCACCGCGTGCAGGCCGAACAGCCAGACGGTCTGCTGCGCCGCGCTGCGCTTCGCGCGTTCCTTCTCGACGACCCATTTCGGCTTCTTCACGCGTCTCTCCCCCGGGTTCGGATCCGGGGCCGTTGATGGGCGCGCGGGATCGCCGGCGCAAGGGATTTTGCGGTTGACGCCCCGCGGTCCGAAACGTATGTCCCCCCCACGCTGCGGCCCGAGGGCCACGGCGATGGGCGACGCGCTGCAAGGTGCGGCAGCGGACTGTAAATCCGCCGGGGAGACCCACGCCTGGTTCGATTCCAGGGTCGCCCACCATCCCCCCACCCGATCGACACCATGCCTTCACGGCCGGCGCTATCGTGCGGCAAGTGTATGTACGGATGTCATACGCCGCGTGCACGCTTGGTGCATGCGGTGTGACAGGCCCCTTGCGGCCCCGGTCTCCGGGTCAGCAGAAGCGTTCCGGCCCATGCCACTGGGCGTCCGAATAGCGGTCGCCGTGGGCCCAGCCCACCGGCAGCACCGCCTCGATCCGCGCCATGTCCTCGGCGCTCAGCCGCATCCCGGCCCCGCGCACCAGCTCTTCCAGGTGCACCACGCCCCGGGTGCCGGGGATCGGAATCACGGCGGGGCTCCGCGCCAGAAGCCAGGCGATGGCAAGCGATGCCGCCGGGCATCCCATCTCTGCCGCAAGCGCCCGGAACCCGTCGGTGATCGCCACATTCGCGGCCAGGTTCGGCGGCAGGAAGCGCGGATTCACCTTGAGAAAGACCGAGTCCTCGACGATTTCCGGCGTCGGCGGCACGTCCGTCAGCAGCCCCCGCCCCACCGGTGAAAAGGCCACGAGCGCGGTGCCCAGCTCTTCGCAGGCCTGGACCAGCCCCAGCTCGGGCGCCCGCGTGGACAGCGAGTATTCCGACTGCACCGCCGCCACGGGGTGCACCGCCGCCGCGCGCCGCAGCGAGGCAGGGGCGATCTCGGAGAAGCCGAAACCGCCGATCAGCCCCTCCTTGCGGAAGTCCGCCAGTGTCTCGGCGACCTCCTCGATGGGGCGGTCCGCCTCGCGCCGGTGGATGTAGAACAGCTCGACCCGGTCGACGCCCAGCCGCTCGAGGCTTGTTTCCAACGCCTCGCGCAGATGCGCGGGGCTGTTGTCGTAGAACCGTGCCCCGCTGTCGGGATCGCGGCGGATGCCGGCCTTGGTCGCCAAGGTGAAACCGGGCTCGCCCGCGGCGAGGTAGCGTCCGATCACCTCTTCGGAAAAACCGTTGCCGTAGACGTTCGAGGTATCAAGATGCGTCACGCCCAGCTCGGCCGCGCGGCGGAACAGCGCTCGGGCCTCGTCCTCGCTCGAGGGGCCGTAGAAGCCGCAGATGTTCATCGCGCCCAGGCCGATGGCCGAGACGTCGGGGCCGTTCGCCCCCAGTTTGCGGCTGTCCATCCTCGGCCTCCTCAGCTGCCCTGGCGCCGTGCGGCGCGCAATTTCGTCACCGTGGTACGGGTCGAGATCAGATCCGGATCGGTCACCAGTTCGATCACCGTCGGCCGCCGTTCCGCGAACGCCCGTTCGAGCGCGGGGCGGAACTGGTCGGTTTGGGTCACGCGGGCAAAGGCCGCGCCGAGCCCCTCGGCCATCTTGCCGAAGTCGGGGTTCGTCAGGTCCGTCCCCGAGACGCGGCCCGGATGCTCGCGCTCCTGGTGCATGCGGATCGTGCCGTAGGTGCCGTTGTTGAACAGCAGGACGATGGGGCGCCCGCCGTGCTGCACCGCAGTGGCGATCTCGTTCCCGCTCATCATGAAGCCGCCGTCACCGACGAACGCGATCGCCTGCCGGTCGGGATTCTGGAGCGACGCAGCGACCGCCGAGGGAACCGCATAGCCCATCGAGCCGCAGGTGGAGCCGACCTGCCGGCCCGGCCGGCCATGGCGCAGAAACCGCTGCGCCCAGCCGGTATGGTTGCCGGCGTCGAGCGTGATCACGGTGTCCTCGGGCAGCAGGTCGCGCATCTCGACCATCGCCTGCCCCATGTCCAGCGGGAAGTCGTGCGGCGGCGGTTCGCTGTCTTCGAGGTATTCGCGCCGCAGGGTGCCGGCCCAATCCGCATCGCCCGTACGGTTCAGGTCGCGCCCGGCCAACGCCTCGGCGAACGGCGCGGTGCCCGCGGCGAGGCCGATATCGGGGCTGTAGACGCGGCCGATCTCGTCGGCATCGACATGGACATGCACCAGCCGTTGCGCCGGCGTGGGCACGCTGAGGGTGGTGTAGGTCTTGGTCGTGATCTCGCCCAGGCGCGCGCCGATGACCACCAGCAGGTCGGCCTCGGCCAGACGTTTGACCAGGGAGGGCGACACGCCGGTGCCGAAGTCGCCCACATAGGCGTCCGAGCGGTTGTCGATGACGTCCTGCCGGCGGAACGAGGTGGCCACCGGAAGATCGTTGCGCTCGGCAAAGTCCCGCAGCGCGGCGCAGGCGGCGTCGGTCCAGCCCGACCCGCCGACCAGGAGAAGCGGCCTCTCCGCCCGCGCAATCTCGTCCGTCACGGCGGCGACCTGCGCGGCCGAGACCTCGGGCACCGAGGCGCGATAGGGCTTGGCGTCCGGGACCTCGACACTGTCGGTCAGCATGTCCTCCGGCAGCGCGATCACCACCGGGCCCGGACGGCCCGACGTGGCCACGCGGAAGGCGCGCGCCATGTATTCCGGCACCCGCGCCGCATCATCGATCTGCGTCGCCCACTTGGCCACGCCGCCGAACATCGCACGGTAATCGATTTCCTGAAAGCTCTCGCGGTCGATCGTGTCGCGGCCGACCTGTCCCACGAGCAGGATCATCGGCGTCGAATCCTGGTAGGCGATGTGAACGCCCACCGCCGCCTGACAGGCACCGGGGCCACGGGTGACCATGCAGATGCCGGGCCGCCCGGTCAGCTTGCCATAGGCCTCGGCCATGTCGGCAGCGCCGGCCTCGTGCCGGGCGTTGTAGAGGGTGAAGCGGTCGCCAGCGTCGTGCAGCGCGTCCAGCACCTCGAGATAGCTTTCGCCCGGCACGCAAT
Source organism: Tranquillimonas rosea (assembly GCF_900111315.1). Taxonomy (GTDB): domain Bacteria; phylum Pseudomonadota; class Alphaproteobacteria; order Rhodobacterales; family Rhodobacteraceae; genus Tranquillimonas; species Tranquillimonas rosea. The sequence continues at coordinate 204,439 of NZ_FOGU01000006.1, read as the reverse complement.
AGGCGCAGTCGGCCCCGTGCAGCAACAGCTGGTCCACAAGGACCTGCCCCCCGGTGCGGCGCGTCGTCTCCGGTCCGGTCATGGCCTCTCTCCTTGTCGTGAAGCCGCGCCGGTCACTCGACCAGGCACGACGTGTCGATCCCCTGCCCGGCGTCGAAGGCGCGGATATTTCCGGCCCAGTGAGACACCATGCGGTCGAAATTGTCCAACGTGCGCGCCGCGACGTGTGGCAGCGTCAACGTGGATGGATGCCGCAAAAGCGGGTTGTCGGGGTCAACCGGCTCTTCCGCGAACACGTCGAGCGCGGCGGCCGAGATCCGGCCGGTGTCGAGCGCGTCGAGCAAGGCGGATTCGTCGATCAGCCCCCCGCGCGAAGTGTTCACCAGGACCGCGCCGTCCTTCATCCGCGCGATGGCGGAGGCGTCGATCATGGCGCGGGTCCGGTCGGTCAGCGGCAGGTGCAGGCTCAGCACGTCCGCGCGCGCGAGCACGGCGTCGAGCTCCTTGTGGCGCGGGTCCGAGCCGGGCAGCGGCCCGGAGGTCCGGGTATAGATGACGTCGCAGCCGAACGCGGCCAGCCGGTGCGCGACCTCGGTTCCGATCGCACCCATCCCGACGAGACCGACGGTGCAGGCGCCCAGGTCGCGCGACTGCTTCCACAGGTCCGGCATCTCCCACTGGCCATCGCGCAGGGCGTTGTGCACCTGCGGCAGGTGGCGCAGCGCCGCGAGCATCAGCATCACGGTCGCCTCGGCCACCGAGGGCGCGTTGACGCCGGGGCTGCGGGCGACGGTGATGCCCCGCTCCCGCGCCTTGTCCAGAGGGATGCCGTCCACCCCGGTGCCCCACTGGTGGATCAGCCTGAGCTTCTCGGCCCGGTCAAGCACCTCGGGCGGAAAGCGCAGGCCGCGCGTGACGACGTATTCGGCGTCACGCACGACCTCGGTGAAATCCTCGGGCGCCCCCGAGGCCGGGAAGCGCAGATCGAAGCCCTCGCAGATCTCGCGAGTCCGCGCGCGCATTTCTTCGGTGGAGGGTTCGAGGACCGCGACCGGACCGATCGCCATCACTCGTATCCTTTGATCAGCTCGCGCATCATGTCCATCTCGTCGGGCGTCAGGTCCGTCAGGGGCGCGCGCACCGCGCCGGTGTCGAAGCCGCGCAGCGCGACGCCCGCCTTGATCGCCGACACGGCATAGCCGCTCTTGCGGTCACGGATCTTCGCGAAGGGATAGTAGAAGTCCCGCAGCAGCTTCTCGCAGGTGGCGTCGTCGCCGTCGGTGAAGGCCTTGTGGAAGGCGAGCGCCGTCTTTGGTACGAAGTTGAACACCGCCGAGGAATAGGTCGGCATGCCCGCGCCGCGATAGGCCTGCGCGAACAACTCGTGCGTCGGCATCCCGCCAATATACGACAGGCGGTCGCCCAGGGCCACGGTCACGCGGCGAACGGTGTCGATGTCGCCGGTGCCGTCCTTGAAGCCGATCAGGTTCGGACATTCGTCGGCCAGCTGTTCCAGCGTCTCGGCGGTGACGCGGGCCTGGCCGCGGTTGTAGACGATGACGCCCATGTTGGTCGATTTGCAGACCGCGCGGATACGGTCGGCGACGCCGTCCTGGGGGGCACCGATCAGGTAGTGCGGCAACAGAAGGATGCCGTCGCCACCCGCGGCCTCGATCTCCTTGGCGAGATCGCAGGCCATCCGGGTGCCGTAGCCGCAACCGGCGATGACCGGCGCGTCCCCGGCCGACTCGCGGGCGGTGCGAACGACATCGACGATCTCACCGGGCGTGAGCGAAAACATCTCGCCGGTCCCGCCGGCGACGATCAGGCCCGACACGTCATAGCTCGAAAGCCATTCCATGTGGGCCCGGAACGGGCCGGCAGCGAACCGGTCCTCGCCGTCGAACGGCGTGACCGGGAAGGACAGAAGACCGGTGCGGATGGTTTCGCGCAGGTCGCTCGGTGAAATCATGGGATCGTCTCCGGTAAGAGGTGGGGCGGCCGCCCGAAGGCGGCCGCGTCGTTCAGGTCAGGTCCGAGGGCAGCAGCGCCTCGGGCATGTTCTGGTAGCAGACCGGCCGCAGGAAACGGCGGATCGCCAAGGTGCCGACAGATGTGTGACCGAAGTTGGTCGAGGCCGGGTACGGCCCGCCGTGCACCATCGCGTCGCAGACCTCGACGCCGGTGGGGAAGCCGTTGACCAGAAGCCGGCCGGCCTTGCGCTCGATGATCGGCATCAGGCGCTTGGCGGCATCGGTGTCGCCGTCTTCCATGTGCAGAGTCGCGGTCAGCTGCCCCTCGAAGCCCTGCGCGAGCTCGGCCATCTCGTCGGCGCCCGAGACGCGGACGACGAGACCCAGCGGCCCGAACACCTCTTCGCCGAGCGCGTGGTCCTGGAGATAGGCCGAGGCGTCGGTCTCGTAGAGGTTCGGCGTCGCGGTGCGGCCGTCGCTCTCTGTCGAGAGCACCGGCTTGACCGCGTTGCGGCCCTCGAAGCGCTGGCGGCCGTCGCGGTACGCCTGCGCGATGCCCTCGGTCAGCATGGTCTGCTCACCGCCGGCCGAAAGCGCATCCTTCGCAGCCGCGACGAACGCGTCGCCCTCGGCGCCCTTCTCGACCACGGCGATGCCGGGATTGGTGCAGAACTGCCCGGCGCCCATCGTCAGCGAGCCGGCCCAGCCCTTGCCGATCTCGGCGCCACGCGCCTTGACCGCCTCGGGCAGCAGGAACATCGGGTTGACGCTGCCGAGTTCACCAAAGAACGGGATCGGCTCGTCCCGCTGGGCGCACAGGTCATAGAGCGCGCGGCCACCGCCGAGCGACCCGGTGAAGCCGACGGCTTTGATCAGCGGATGCTGCACCAGCGCCTGGCCGACATCGCGCTTGCCGCCCTGGACGAGGCTGAACGTGCCGGCGGGCATGCCGCAGGCCTGGATCGCGGCATGGATCGCCTCGGCCACGATCTCGCCCGTGCCCGGATGCGCACCGTGGCCCTTGACCACGACGGGGCAGCCGGCGGCCAGGGCCGACGCCGTGTCGCCGCCGGCGGTCGAGAAGGCCAGCGGGAAGTTCGACGCGCCGAACACGGCCACGGGTCCGATCGGGCGCTGCATGGTGCGCAGGTCGGGGCGCGGGGCCGGCTCACGGTCGGGCAGCGCCTCATCGTGGCGACGGTCGAGATAGGCGCCGTCGCGGATATGCTTGGCGAACATGCGCAGCTGGCCGGTGGTGCGGCCGCGCTCGCCGTTCAGGCGCGCCTCGGGCAGCCCGGTCTCTGAGGTGCCGATGGCGGTGATCTGTTCGCCGCGCGCCTCGATCTCGTCGGCGATCGTGTCGAGGAACTTCGCCCGCTCCTCGCGCGAGGCATAGCCGTAGGTCCAGAACGCCTCTTCGGCGGCCTTCACGGCGCGGTCGACCAGATCGGGCGTGCCCACGGAAAAGGCATGCGCGTCGCCATGGGCCGGCTGCGAGTTGAACGTCGCCTCGCCGGCGATCCACTCACCGGCGATCAGGTGCTTGCCGTGGGGGGTGAAATCGGTGCTGCCGTCCATATTTCTCATCCTTTCAGCTGCGCGCCGGCATCGCCGGTCGCGCGGTCCGAGACACACGTCATCGAAGGCCGGGCGGACCGCCCGCAGCGACCGCCGTGACGCAAATTTCTTGGCCTCCCTCTCGATATGCACTAATATTTCAGTGGGCCGAGGGGGTCAACCGCCGTGCGAGAAGAAGCTAGATGGACAGCAGCGACACACACCAATCCAGCGCAACACCCCAGGACGGACGCATGGAGTCATCCCTCAGAGCAGCGCTCGACCTTGGCCGGCTGCGCGCGGCATCGCCCCGGCCGTCGGCCTCGTCGCGCGTCTACGAAGACCTCAGGCAGCGCATCATCTCCCTCGACTTCCCCCCCGGCACGAACCTGTTCCGCACCGAGCTGGCCAAGCAGTACGAAGTCAGCCAGACGCCGATCCGCGATGCCATGCAGCGGCTCGAGCAGGATGGGCTGGTAAAGATCTATCCGCAATCGAAGACCGTGGTCACGCGGATCGACATTCCCCAGATATTCGAGGCGCATTTCCTGCGCACCGCGCTCGAGACCGAAGTGGTGCGCGAGCTGGCGCGACAACCCTCGGACGAGACGGTCGAACGGGCGCGGTCGATCCTGCGCATGCAGCAGACCATCGCCGAGGACCGCGCGCAGGTCCCGCTCTTCCAGGAGCTCGACGAGTTTTTCCATCAGATCCTGTTCGAGGGAATCGGCCGCGACTCGCTCCACCGCCTGATCCGCTCTCATTCCGGTCACCTCGACCGGGTGCGCCGACTGAACTGGCCCGACCAGGACAAGATCGACCGCATCGTCGCCGGCCATGCCGAGATTCTCGACAGCATCTCGGCCGGGGACGAGGACGCCGCGGTGGCCGCGATCCGCGAACACCTGAGCAAGACGGTCTCGCGCGTCGAGGAATTCCGCAGCGAGAACGAGGAATACTTCGCCTGACCGCGCGTCCGACTCAGGCGACCCCAGGAAAGGACAGACAGTGCTGAAGACCTGCGCCGGCCTCCACGTGGTGGCCCAGACCCCGTTTCGCGCCGATGGCGCGGTGGATTTCGACAGCATCGACACGCTGTCCGCCTTCTACTACCGCCATGGCGCGCAGGGGCTTCTGGTGCTGGGCGTCTCGGGCGAGGCGCAGATGCTGACCCCTGACGAGGCCGTCGCCGTCGCCGCACGGTTCGTGGCGGCCTCGGGCGACAGGCGCATCGTGGCGGGCGTGTCCTCTCCCAGCCTCGCCGTGCTGGAAAGCGTCACCCGCGACGTCATGTCCGAGGGGGCGGACGGCGTGATGATCTGCCCGCCGGGCCATGTCCGCACGGACGAAGAGATCATCGGCTATTTCGGCGCGGTCTTCGATCGGATCGGCGACGTGCCGGTCGTGCTGCAGGACTTTCCCGCCGCCTCGGGCGTCAAGATGTCGGTCCCGCTGATCGGCCGCCTGCTGGAGCGATTCCCCGCCATCGAGGTCATCAAGGAAGAGGATTTCCCGAGTCCGCCCAAGATCGGCCGCCTGCGGGCCGAGATGCCGCGCCCGGTGCGAATCCTCACCGGCAACAACGGAATGTACCTGCCGCAGGAGCTGGAACGCGGCGCAGACGGCCCAATGGCGGGATTCTCGTACCCCGAGATGCTGTCGGGCGTGTACGACCTGATGCAACGGGATGACCGGGCGGGCGCGCATGACCTGTTCAACCGCTACCTGCCGCTGCTGCGCTACGAGGCGCAGGGCAAGTGGGGCATCGCGATCCGCAAGGAGATGATGCGCCGGCGCGGGGCGCTCGACTGCGCGATCCTGCGGCAACCGGCGCCGGCGCTCGGCGAGGCGGACCTCGCCGAGCTGGACTTCCTCGTCGGGCGGATGGACCTGCCCGACTGATCCGCGCTACCCCTTGAAGAAGGATACCGGGGTCAGGATCTTGTTCTCCTGCTTGACGAGGTAACCGGCCTCGGCGCTCTTGGCGAGGTACGCCTGCCAGTCGGGGTCGGCCTGCATCGCGGCGCGCTTGCTGGCCCGGTCGGCGGCGTCCTCGTATACCCAGACATGGACGTACGAGTTCACGTCGCCCGTCTCGGTCGCCGCGTAGATCACCGGATTGCCAAGGTGCCGGCACTGCACGTCCCAGCCGTGCTCTTCGTACAGCTTCATGTGCTTTTTGATGGTTCCGGGGCGGCACGTGTAGGTCCTGTGATCGTAGATCATTCGGCTCTTTCCTTTTTCTCAGTGACTTGGCCCAGCCGCTCATACGAGAAGCTGAATCGTCTTGTCAGACAACTGCGTGTTCATATAGTAATGTATCAGTTGCCCGCGAGGCAACAGATCGGGGGGAGCGGCCAGACGCCGGCACCTGGGCCACCCGGACGGCGCCGCCATGCGGGTCCGGACCGGCGTGTCGGCACGTCCGCATCGGACGGTCGCGCCTTAACCAGTCGCGGCGGCACGTATTCCGCCGCCAGCAAGGAGGAGAGACCATGCAACGACGGACGATACTCGGCGCGGCGACCGCGCTGGCCACCGCCATGATTCCGCTGACCGCGCTTGCGGACTACCCCGAGCGCGACATCCGCGTGATTGTGCCCTGGGGCGCCGGCGGCGGCACCGACGGCATCGTGCGCAAGATCACGAACATCGCCGAACAGGAGCTCGGAGACGCCTCGATGTATGTCGAGAACATCGAAGGCGGCGTCAGCGCCACCGGCATCGGCCAGGTGATGAGCGCGCGCCCCGACGGCTACACGATCGGCGCGCTGACCTATGACAGCATCGTCACCGTGCCGTGGCAGGGCATGCTGCCCAGCTACGACCTCGACAAGCTCAAGATGATCGCCCGCATCACCAGCGAGCCGGACGCGATCATCGTCGACGACGACTCCGACTACCAGTCGCTGCAGGACCTGATCGACGCGGCCAAGGAAGATCCCGGCCAGGTTCGGGTCGCCGTGCAGAACATGGGCGGCCGCGTGCACCTGACGCTGCTGCAGCTGCAGGACATGACCGACACCGAGTTCAAGATCGTCTCGTATCCCGGCGGCGCCGCCCCGCAGAAGGAAGCGATCCTCTCGGACGAGGTGGACGTCGCGCTGACCAGCCTCGGCGACTTCGCCAACCTGATCCAGGACAGCACCGTGCGCGGGCTGGTGGAGTTCGCGGACAACCCGAACCCGACCTACGACGTGCCGATCGCGCCCGAAGAGGGCGTCGACCTGACCAACGGCAGCTTCATCGTGTTCGCCGCACCGGCCGACACGCCGGAGGACGCGATCTCGGCGCTCGAGAGCGCCTACAAGTCCGCGTTCGAAAGCGACGAGTTCCAGAGCTGGGTCCGCGAAGTCGGCGTGACCCCCGCCTGGCTCGGCAGCGGCGAAGTGACAGACTGGGCCAACGAGACCGCCCAGGGCCTCTATGACGAGATGGACGCCCTCGTCGAAGAAGGCGTTCTGTCGAAATAACGCCCCTTTGAACCGTGTTGCGGCACCGGAGCCTCGGCTCCGGTGCCCTGCCATTTCTGGAGAGTGACATGAGCCCACGCGAACGGTTCGGACGGATGGGAATCCTGCTTCCCGTCTTCTTCCTGATCGTGACGACCGTCTACTTGGCCGAAGCCTTCACGATCCGCGCACAGTTCTCGGGCGCCGGCGAGATCGGCCCGCGAACGATCCCGATCCTCACCGCGATCCTGATGTACGTGGCCCTGCTGGTCGTCCTGATCGGAGAACTGCGCAACGACGCCCCGGACGAGGCGCAGGGCTCGCTCCTGCAGCCCGCGCTCGTGGTTGTGGCGACATTCGTCTACATCTTCGTGTTCCGGCCGCTGGGATACTTCCCGGCCACCGCGCTCTATGTGGCCGCGCTGTTCTTCGTGTTCGGCTTCGAGACGCGGCGCCCGGTCTGGTTCGTGTTCTACGTGGCGGCGACCACCCTCGCCTTCTACGCTCTTTTCGGCCTGGTCTTCGGCGTCCGACTGCCGCCCGTTCTCGGAGGACTTCTGTAAATGGAGACGTTCCTCACCCTCTTGGGCGGTTTCGCCGCTTTGGCCGACTGGACGGTGATCGGCTTTCTCGTCGCCGGCTTCCTGATCGGCACGTTCTTCGGCGCGATGCCGGGCCTGACCTCGGTCCTCGCGATCGCGCTACTGCTGCCGATCACCTACACCATCGACGTGATCCCCGCCCTCGTGATGAGCGCGGCGATCTTCATGTCCGGTATGTATTCCGGCAGCATCACCGCCACCACGATCAACATCCCCGGCGCGCCGTCCTCGATGATGACGGCGATTGAGGGGAACGCCCTGATGAAGCAGGGCAAGGGCGCCAACGCGCTCGGTCACGCCGCGCTCGGCTCGATGATCGGCGGCAGCATCGGGGCGATCCTGCTGATGGGCTTCATGCCGCTCGCGGCCGAGCTGTCGTTGCTCATCCGAACGCCCGGCAAGTTCTCTCTTGTGCTGTTCGCGCTGGTCGTCATCGTGATTGTCGACAAGGGGGCCATCGCCAAAGGCGTCGTCGCAACCCTGTTCGGCATCATGCTGGCCACCGTCGGCATCGACGTGCTGCAGCCGATCCCGCGCTTCAATTTCGGCACCGAGACGCTGGTCGAGGGGATCGACCTGATGCCCATCGTCATCGGCGCCTTCGCCGTGAGCGAGGTGCTGATCCAGGCGCAGAGCTGGAACAGCTCGATCGGAGATCAGATCAAGGACGCCGACGGTGTGAAGATCCGGCGCCGCGACTTCATTCCGCCCCTGTCCGAAATCCGGCGCATCGGCCTGTTCACCTATCTCCGCGGCGCCATCATCGGCTATGGCACCGGCATCCTGCCCGGCGCGGGCGGGTCGATGGCGGCCTTCGTGTCCTACGCCTCGGCCAAGAGCAGCTCGCGCCATCCGGAAGAATACGGCAAGGGCTCGCGCGAGGGGCTGGCCGCGGCGGAATCGGCCAACAACTCGATGTGCGGCGGTGCCTTCGTGCCGATGCTGATGTTCGGCATCCCCGGCGATCCGACCACGGCGATCGTGCTGGGCGTGCTGGTCATCAACGGCCTGCAACCGGGGCCGCGGCTGCTGGAGCAGCAGGCCGACCTGATCGCACCGATGTTCGCCTCGCTGTTCATCAGCGCGCTGATCCTGATCCCGCTGACGCTGTTCCTGTTCGGCCCCTACTTCGTGCGGATCGTCCAGATCCCCAAGGGCCTTCTGTACAGCGCCATCGCGGTGGTCGCCCTCGTGGGCAGCTATGTCGCGACGTTCTCGATCTTCCAGATGTTCCTGGCGCTGCTGTTCGGCATCCTGGCCTTCTTCCTGCGCAAGCAGAACTATTCGACGGTCTCGATGCTCCTGGGCTTCATCCTGGGCCCTGACCTCGAGCAGTATCTCAGGCGGTCGCTGTCGCTGAACGACGGCAATCCTATGGTCTTCCTGACCAACCTGGACAGCCTGTTCTTCCTGCTGCTGACGGCGCTGTTCGTCTACCTGATCCTGTTCCGGAAGCGGCCCGCAGCCCCTTCCTGAGCCACGGGCCAGAGCACACCGACAAGGGCCCCCGCGACATCGCCGGGGGCCCTTTTCGTTCCGGCAGGCGAACCCGCACAACAAAACGCCCCGGCGCAGATCGCGCCGGGGCGTTGATTGAAAACCTGCGGTGAGACGCAGGCGTCAGGCGGCGGCCCTGGCCGCGTTCTTGCCCTTGCTCTCGGCTGCGCGCTGGCGCGTCACCTCGGCCTCGTCCTCTTCGATCAGCACGTGCAGCGCCTTGATCGCGGTGTCGAGGTCGTCACGTTGCACGAGGAACTGAACGTCCACGTTGCGTGCATTCTGATGAGCGGCAACCGGGTCCACGCCGGCATCGTCCAGCAGCGCCAGACCGCGGGCCAGCACCTTCAGTCCGGCCATGTTCTGACCGATGACGGACGCGATGGCGAGCGAGCGGGTGTTGATCTCAGCCTGCGGATACCGATCGGCAACGTCGCTCTCGACCGAGCGGATCTTGGAGAGCGGCGCATCGACGTAGTGGGTGATCGTGTTCGCGTTCGACACCTTCGATACGATCCGCAGCCCGTGGCGGGTCAGAAGCTCGAGTATCGAGGCGTCATAGCCCTTTACGCCGACCATATCCTGTTCGAACACCTCGAGCGCGTAGATGTCGATGCCGCAAACGATCTCGGCGGTCGCGTGCTGCGAGGGGAACTCCTCGATCAGCGTGCCGGGATCGTGCGGCTCGAACGCGTTGGTCACGCGCAGCGGCACGCCGGACTGGCGCAGCGTCTTGGCCGCCTTGGGGTGGATCGCCTCCATCCCCATGTTCGACAGCTGGTCGGCCACGTCGTAGTTCGTGTGCCCCACCTTGCGCACCTTGTCCTCGCCCACGGCCTTGGGGTCGGCCGACGACAGGTGGAACTCCTTGTGTATGATCGCCTCTTTCGCGCCGGTGATGGCCGCGATGCGCGAAAACGTCACCTCGGAGTAGCCGCGGTCGAACTCTTTCATCAGGCCTTCGGCGCACTGGGCATAGCCGGTGCAGATGGGCAACTCGGCGCTGAAGTCGATGTCCTCCAGCTCGGAGCGGATGCGCTCCTCGAGGCTGTACTCACCCTCGTCGCGCCAGCCCGACAAGTCCACGAAGCGCGCCGAGACGCCCTTGCGGTTCAGAAGCAACGAGGTGACGAAGGCAGAGTGCGCCTCGCCCAAGCCCGACAGCAGTTCGCGGATGATCATCAGGTGCCGCGACAGGCGGAAATGGCCGTAGGAACAGATGCGCTGAAGGTCGATCAGGCACGAGCGCGCGCCCTCGATCCGGTCTCGGACGAAATCGTCGGCAAGCTTCTGATCGCCGGGATTGTCCAGCACGTCGCGGTGCGCCTTGCCCATGGCCTCGGACACGCGGTTCAGCGCATCCAGCCAGCCATGGTCGCTTTCGGCGCTGGCGAACAGGCCATACACGCCCGGCTCGCCGGATTTCTTGTGTTCCAGCAGCATGTCGGTGACGCCGCCGAACGCGGATACGACAAAGATGCGGTTATAGAGATCCTCGCCTTCGCGGTCGCCCATGAAGAGCGTGTCGACCAGTTCAGGCAGGCGTGACATCGACGTGCCGCCGATCTTCTCGACGGTGTGCCCGTCGCCGGGGATCTCGGCGACGGGTGTACGGGGGTCAGGTGTCTGCGTCTGCTGGGGCATAACTACCGTCCTCTCGATGCACTTCGTTGCCCGTAACGGGCGGATTGAAGCAGCAGGCCATGACCAGCTCTTCGTCCGACCGGAGGGTGTGCTTGTCGTGCTCGTTGAGCGCGTACATCACACCGGGCTTGATCTCGTGCGTCTCGCCGGTGCCGTGGTCGGTGATCGACCCACGGCCCGAGACGCAATAGACGCTTTCGAAGTGGTGCTTGTAGTGGAACGTGTGCTCGGATCCGGCCTGGAGCACCGTGATATGGAACGAGAAGCCCATCCCGTCATCGGCCAGAAGCATGCGGACCGAGGTCCAATTGGCATCCGACACGGCGCGAGGGCCGTCTTTCAACTCGTTGAAATCACGTACGATCATATTCGGTTACTCCGCTGCGATCTTGTTCTGGACACAGGTGTCCACTGCGGCGGCGAGCGTATCCAGCCCTGCCTTGAACTGTTCCATCGGGATGGTGAGAGGCGCGAGCACCTTGACCACTTCGTCGCCGGCGCCCGACGTCTCGATGATCAGGCCGTTCTTGAACGCCTCGGCGCAGATCGCCTCGGCGAGGTCGCCGGAGCCCACGTCGACGCCGCGCATCATGCCGCGCCCCTTCAGGCGGGCGCCGTCGATCTTCTGAGCCATCTCGGACAGGCGCTGGTGCAGCACCTCGCCCTTTTCCGTCACTTCCTTGGCGAACGTGTCGTCCGTCCAGAACTTCTCGAGCGCGACGCGCGCCGTGACGAAGGCGTGGGTGTTGCCGCGGAAGGTGCCGTTGTGCTCGGCCGGCTTCCACACGTCGAGTTCGGGCTTCACGAGAAGCGCCGCGAACGGCAGGCCCATGCCCGAGAACGATTTCGCCATCGGCACCATGTCCGGCTCGATGCCGAACGGCTCGAAGGCGAAGAACGTGCCGGTGCGGCCGACGCCGGACTGGATGTCGTCGACGATCAGCAGCGCACCGTGCTCTTTCGCCAGCGCGGCGATGCCCTGCATCCACTCCTTCGAGGCAGCGTTCAGGCCGCCCTCGCCCTGCACGGGCTCGACGATGAACGCGGCCGGCTTGTCGACGCCGCTGGACGAGTTGTTCAGCAGGGTGCGCGCGACTTCGAGCGTATCCACGTCGCCCATCGAGCCGTCATACGGCAGATGGGTCACGTCGCCCAGGCTGACGCCGCCGCCGCCGTTCCGCTTGCCGGAATTGCCGGTCAGCGCGAGCGAGCCCAGCGTCATGCCGTGAAAGCCGTTGGTGAACGCGATGACGTTCTTGCGGCCGGTGATCTTGCGCGCGAGCTTCAGCGATGCCTCGACGGCGTTGGTGCCCGTCGGGCCGACCATCATCACCTTATGGTCCATGCCACGCGGCTCGAGGATCGTCTTCTCGAAGGTCTCGAGGAAGCGCGCCTTGGTATCGGTGTACATGTCGAGCCCGTGGGCGATGCCGTCGCCCGTGATGTGCTCGATCAGTGCGGCCTTCATGTCGGGGTCGTTATGACCGTAGTTCAGCGACGAGCAACCAGCGAGGAAATCGGTGTATTCCCGTCCCTCGACGTCGGTCAGCGTCGCGTTCTGGCCTTTGGTGAAAACGGTATCGAACGACCGGCAGTACGAGCGCACCTGGCTCTCGCGGCGGTCGAAGATGCTCTTGTCGCCATTGGTGACTGTCGACATGGGGATTCTCCATTGGAGTTTGAGCCGCCCTAGTCACCTAGGGCGGCGCACGGCGCGGGCCAGCTCAGGCAGCGGCCTCGAGCGCCTCGGCGAGTGTGATGGTGACCATGTGTTCGGTCGACTGATTGCCGTCGAAGTGGTCGTCCTTCTTGAAGTGCGCCTCGCTGTCGAGTTCGGCGCCCTTCTTTTCAGCGAAACGCGTAAAGAGGCCCCACGACGCGTCGTTGTCTTTGGTGATGGTGGTCCGGATGCGGTCGACACCGTTGCAGATGTCGCGCTTCACCAGCTCGTTCAGCATCCGGCGGCCAAGCCCCTGCCCGCGTGCCTTCTCGGACACGGCGACCTGCCAGATGAACAAGGTGTCCGGCTCGTCCGGGACGATGTACCCCGAGATCCAGCCGACGACGTCTCCGTCCATCTCGGCGAGAACGCAGGTCTCGGAGAAGTGGTCACACTGAATCAGGTTGCAGTACCGCGAGTTCTCGTCGAGCGGCTTGCACTCCCGGATCAGTTCCCAAACTGCGGGCCCATCGTCGCTCGAAGGGGTGCGCAGGGTGATCGGGTTATCTGTTTGCAGTGTCGGCACGGGCTCGGTCCCATTCTTGTTGCAGAACAACGTTCGTAAGGCTAAGTTCCTATCGTTCGTAAGGCTAAATATAAACTATCCCCTGTCGGATCAAGATTAAAATCGTTTGGACACTGACAAGCCCGTTATCCGCATGAAACGCCATCGCTTTTCGACGCGGATTTTAAGCACATATCTTTGCGACACGAAACATGAGAGGTCGTATGAGCTTGAATAGTACCCGCACGGGACGTGCGAAGGACACCGATGCGGTGCCGGCCGAGTCGCGCAATGCGCCCGGTGATGCGCGGCTCGAGGGCACCGATCACCGGGCCCCGATGGACCGCACGGACAAGAGTCTTGTCGCGATCCGGCGCATCCTGCGGTCGACGGAACTGTACGGGCGCGAGCTTGCCAAGGCGGCCGGCCTGACCGCGGTGCAGATCCGCGTGCTTCAGATCGTGGCCGAACAGGGCCGCGCCACGCCCAAGGAAATCTGCCGCCGCATGGGCGTCTCGGCGGCGACGATGAGTTCGCTGCTGGACCGGCTGCAGAAGAAACGGATGGTGGAACGGCACCCCTCGGCCCATGACCGCCGGGTGACGAACATCGTCATCACCCCCGAAGGCCAGCACGCGGTCGATACCGCGCCCGACCCGCTGCAGCAGAAATACGTCAAGAAGTTCGAGTCGCTTGAGGACTGGGAGCAGGCGATGATCGTCTCGGTGCTCGAACGCGTCGCGTCGATGCTGGACGAGACCGGGATCGAAGCCTCGCCCGTGCTCGACATCGGCGACTTCTCCAGCAAGACGGGCCCGTTCTGAGATCGCGGCCGGACCGGCCGGCCGCGACGATACCGGGGTGCCAAGCCGCTGCGGTGCCGCTAGGGTGCGCGGCGCATGATGGCATTGGCAGGGCAAGGGATGGCCGACACCCCCAGGACGGACCGCCCGACACGCTTCAACGTGATGGTCGTCGGCCAATCCGGCCGGATCGGCTATGAAGCCGCGCTCTTCGCCGCCTCTCTTCGCCATTCGGACCCGGATTTCGCCGGACGCCTGATCGTGGCAGAGCCGCAGCCCGGACCGCTCTGGCAGGACGATCCGCGCATCGCCGACTCCGACCTGCGCGCCCTGCTCGAAGCCGAGCTCGGGGCAGAGATCGTGCCGTTCCGTTCGGACCACTTCGGGCAGTCCTATCCCTACGGCAACAAGATCGACGGGCTGAAGGCTCTCCCCCCGGACGAGCCCTTCGTCTTCTTCGACAGCGACACGCTGATCACCGGCCCGCTCAGCCGCGTGCCCTTCGACTTCTCGCGCCCCAGCGCCTCGCTCCGCCGCGAGGGGACGTGGCCGCGGATCGAGCTCTACGGCCCCGGCTATACGCGGATCTGGCGGTCGCTCTACGACCGGTTCGGGCTGGACTTCGAAAGCTCGCTCGACCTGTCGCAGCCGGACGAATACTGGCGGCGCTATCTCTATTTCAACGCCGGCTGGTTCTTTCATTCCGACCCGGCGACATTCGGAGAGCGCTTCACCGAGTATGCCACCGCGATCCGCGACGACCCTCCTGATGAACTGGCCTGCCAATCGCTCGATCCCTGGCTCGACCAGGTGGCACTGCCACTGGTCATCCATGCGCTTGGCGGCGGTCGGCAGACCCTGCCAGAGGGACTTCTGGACGGCAGCGTGTCGTGCCACTACCGCCTGCTCCCCCTGCTCTACGCGCGGGAAAGCGATGCCGTCGTCGATCTGGTGGAACGGATCACCGCGCCGAACCGAATCAAGAAAGTCCTCAAGCGTCACGATCCGATCAGGCGTATGGTCCTCCAGCACCGCGGCGCCAAGGTCCGGGCGCTGTTCGACCAATCCGACCTGCCCCGCAAGGAAGAGCAGATCCGCAACCGCATCAAGCGCCGCAATCTCTGGATGCGCTGACCGCCTCGCGCGCGTTGTGCGCCGCCGCGCTTGCGCCTACAGATCGTGACCGAGCACATCGAGGGAGGATACGATGACCGAAAAGACCCAGGGCTTCGACACGATGCAGGTCCATGCGGGGGCCAAGCCGGACCCGGCGACCGGCGCGCGGCAGGTGCCGATCTACCAGACCACGTCCTACGTGTTCCGCGACGCCGACCATGCCGCCGCGCTCTTCAACCTGCAGGAAGTCGGCTACATCTACTCGCGCCTGACGAACCCGACGGTGATGGCGCTGGCCGACCGGATCGCCGCGCTCGAAGGCGGCGCGGGCGCAGTCTGCTGCTCATCCGGCCACGCGGCGCAGCTGCTGGCGCTCTTTCCGCTGATGGGGCCCGGCAAGAACATCGTAGTGTCGACCCGGCTCTACGGCGGGACGGTCACGCAGTTCAGCCAGACCATAAAGCGGTTCGGCTGGTCGGCCACCTTCGTCGACTTCGACGACCTGGATGCCGTGCGCGGCGCGATCGACGAGAACACTCGCGCGATCTTCGGCGAGGCCATTGCGAATCCCGGCGGCTACATCATGGACGTCCGCGCCATCGCCGACATCGCCGACGACGCCGGCGTGCCGCTCATCATCGACAACACCTCGGCCACGCCGTACCTGTGCCGACCTATCGAGCACGGCGCGACGCTGGTCGTCCATTCGACCACCAAGTTCCTGACCGGCAACGGCACCGTCACCGGCGGCTGCGTCGTCGACGCGGGCACTTTCGACTGGTCCGCCTCGGACAAGTTCCCCTCGCTGAGCCAGCCGGAACCCGCCTATCACGGTCTTGTCTTCCAGGAGACGTTCGGTCCGATGGCGTTCACCTTTCACTCCATCGCGATCGGCCTGCGCGACCTCGGCATGACGATGAACCCGCAGGCGGCGCACTACACCCTGCTGGGCATCGAGACGCTGAGCCTGCGGATGCGCAAGCACTGCGACAACGCGTTGGCCGTCGCGGAATGGCTGGAAAAGGACGAGCGTGTCACCGGGGTGACCTTCGCCGGGCTCCCCTCGTCGCCGTATTACGAGCGGACCAAGTCGGTCTGCCCGCTTGGCGCCGGGGCATTGTTCACGTTCTCGGTCAAGGGCGGATACGATGCCTGCGTCAAGCTGGTCGACTCGGTCGAGCTGTTCAGCCACGTCGCCAATCTGGGCGACACGCGGTCGCTGATCATCCACTCGGCCTCGACCACGCACCGCCAGCTCACCGAAGAGCAGCAGCACGCCGCCGGCGCGGCGCCGGACATGGTGCGGCTGTCGATCGGCATCGAGGACGCCGACGACCTGATCGCCGATCTCGATCAGGCGCTGGCCAAGGCCACCGCCTGATCGGACGCAGTTCAGGGCTGTTCGAGCGTGAAGACCATCGTGACCGAGGCGGTGACGGCGATCTCCCCCTCGGCCACGGGCATGGTGCGCGCCTCGGCCATGTCGAAGGCGCGCATCGGCCGCGGGGCGCCGCCGCCCTGCGTCTCGGTGATGGTCCGGACCGGCCCAAGGGCAACGCCGGCCGCCTCGGCATAGAGGCCGGCCTTGCGCATCGCGTCGGACACAGCCTTGCGCCGGGCCTCGTCCATCGCCTCGGTCGGGTCCTCGAGCCCGAAGGAGAGGCCCCCGAACTGCGTTGCTCCGGCCGACAGGACGGCATCCAGCAGATCGCCCAGACCGTCGAGATCCCCCGTCGTCACCGCCAGGTCGCTCGCCGACTCGAAGCCAACGATCTCGGGCGTGCCGCCATTCGGCTGCCGCTCTTCGTAGACCGGCGACAGCCGCAGGTTCGAGGTCTGCACGTTCGACCGGTCAACGCCCGCCCCGGTGATCTGCGCCAGAACCTCGTCCAGCGCCGTGGCGACCTCCGAGACGGCGCCGGCGGCTTCGTCCGCGCGGGCGGTCACGCCGGTCTGGAGCGTCGCCTGATCCGGCGCGACGGCGACGCTGCCCTCGCCGGTCACGGTGATCGTGTCCGCCGTCTCGACCTGTGCGATGGCGCTTCCCGCCCACAGCACGGCCAGCAGTGTGATGAGTGTCCGCATGATGTTCTCTCTCCGTTAACCCTTGACGGGACAAGGGCACGGCGCACCTCGCCCGGAAAGCTGTTTTTGCCAAGTTCGGCGAAATGCTGCTATAAGGTCCTGAAAGCGGAAGCTGACGACGCGTCACGTCCGCACTTATTGCTAGAGCGTTGACATGAAGTTGGAATTCGCGCTCGATCTTTCCAGGACAGGCGTTCGCCTGCGGCACCTGACCGCCAAGGGCGACCCGGTCATCGGAGAGGTCGCGCTAGACGACCCCGCCTTCGACGAGAAGATCGCCGGATTGCGCCAGCTGGCCCTCGACACCGCCGAGGGACCGCTGCGGACCGAGTTGATCGTGCCGGATTCGGAAATTCTCTATACCAGCATCGACGCGCCCGGCCCCGACCGCGCCACCCGCGATGCGGCGGTGCGCGCGGCGCTCGAGTCTATGACGCCCTACGGCATCGCGGACCTGCGATACGACTGGCGCACCAAGGACGATGCCGCGCTGGTCGCAGCCGTGGCGAAGGAAACGCTGGACGAGGCCGAAGGCTTTGCCGCCGCGCACGGTTTCAATCCCGTCCGGTTCACCGCACGCCCCCGGCCCGGCATGTTCCGCGGGCGCCCGAAATTCGGCGCGACCTCCTCGGCCGAGGCCCCCGCCACGCCACCAGCGGACGCCACCGTGGCCACAGCGGCGCCGACAGTCGCGCCCACAGAAGTGGCACCAACCGAACCGCACGCGCCCCAGGCGTCGACACCGGACGCGCCCGAGATCGCAGCCCGTCCGCCCGAGCCGTCGTCCGAAGCCGCCAGCCCGCCCGAGGATCACGGGGCCGAGCCGGCCCAGACGTCGCCGGAACCGCCTCACGACCTCGCCGAAGCCAAGCCCGCGTCCGAGATCGAGCCGCGCGAGCCCGGCATGCCCGCCCCCAAGGAGCCGGCCGCGCCGCGCCCCGCACCAGCGACGAAGGACACCGCCCCGCTGCCCGAGGCCCCCGTTCAGTTCATGTCCCGTCGCCGCACGGCCGAGGAGGAGCCCGCCGCGACTTCTCCCGATCTGGGCGACGTACCCGGCCGTCTGGACCTGCGGGCCGACGCAGGAGAGGCCGACGTGGATGCGCAGGACGCGCCCGCGCCGCGGACATCCCCCGCGGCGACGGGGAAAATGGGCCAGACATCCTCGGCCCCTTCCATTCCCGGCCCCGATCCGGCGCAGGACAGGCTGGCCGCGAACCGCCCGAAGGACGAGGCCGAAGCGCTGACGATCTTCGGCGCGCGCGCCTCCGAAAGGCCAGCCTCGCGCGGGATAGGCGGGCTCGTGGCGGGCGTTGTGATTGCCGTCGCGCTCGTCGTGGGCGGCTGGATCGGCATCACCTGGGTCACCGGCAGCGCGTCCGAAGACGCCAACAGCATCGCCGCCGTCGAACCCGGCACGACCGCGCCGGACGCCGAGGCGCGCGACGTCGTACCGCCTGGCCCGGATGGCGGCGCGACCCCGCCCGCGACCGACGAGGCGGCGCTGACACCGGCGGCGGACGCCGAGGCCACCGTGCCGCCATCCTCTGACGCGGCGGCCGAGCCCGCCTTGCCGCAACCGCTGACCCCCGAAGCGGCGCTGTCGCGCTATGCCTCGACCGGCATCTGGCAATTGTCACCCGAGGAATCCGCACCGCCCGAAGCGGACCGGGCCGAGGACATCTACGTCTCTGCCGACGACCCCGAGATCGCGCTTGCCTCTGCGAACCGCATGCCCACGCCCGAGCCGCCGCGCGACACGCCTTCCGACACGGTCGCGCTGCCGCCCGCACCGGCCGGTACGGATTTCGACCTGACCGACGACGGAATGGTCAGGCCCGATCCCGAAGGCGCCGTCTCGCCCGACGGCATCGTCGTCTATGACGGCGTGCCCGACGTGATCCCGCCGGACCGCCCCGACCGCGCTCCGGTCGAGGTCCGCAGCGCCAACGATACAGAGGTGCCTGCCGTGCGGCCGCTGCGCCGTCCGGGCAAGGACACGGGCAGCGAGGAAGAGGCCGAGGCCCAAACGCCAGACGCGGACGAGAGCACCACGGACGATGAGGCGCAGGCAGCACTGCTGCGTCCCCGCGCCCGCCCCGAGGACCTGGCCGCCGCGCGCGAGAGCGCCAACGCCGCCGCCGAGGCCAGCGCCGCCGCCTCCACCGCCGCCCAGGAGGTGATCGACGAGCTCGAGGACAACGCCCCGGCCGATGCCGCAGACACGGCCGAACAGGACGAGAGCGCAGCCGAGGAGGAAGAGACGGAGATCGTCTCGACCAATCCCGCCGCGGTGGCCCGCTCGCTTTCGCCCCGCTCTCGCCCCGAGGCGTTGGAGCAGCGTATCGCGGCCGCACGGGCGTCGACGCCAGTGCCGAGCGAGGCCCGCGCGCAACCCACCGCCCCCACAAGCGCGACCGTCGCCCGCTCGGCCACGTCGCCGAACGAGCTGCGGCTCGGCCGGATGAACCTGATCGGCGTCTATGGCGGCGACAGCAACCGCCGCGCGCTGCTGCGCCTGCCCAACGGGCGCTTCGTGAAGGTCAAGGTCGGGGACCGCATCGACGGGGGCCGGGTCGCCGCGATCGGCGACAGCGCCCTCCGCTATGTGAAAGGCGGCCGGAACATTACGCTGCAGATGCCGAACAGCTGACCGCTCGGAACGACGACGGGGCGCGCCAGTCGCGGGCGCCGTCGTCCTCCGTGCCGGTCCGGCAGCTTGGTCACCGCGATCCGACCGGAGGTCGGCCCGACATCATCAGCGCATGGACAGCAGCGGGCGAAGCGGACTACCTTCTGCGGATATTCTGCGCCGATCCCGGAGCGTTGAACACGTTCCTGACCCAGTTTCTGCCGCTGCGTCCGGCCGTGGCCAAGTGTCCGCAGCCGGAGCGTCATGGATCGGGGTGAAACCGGACGCGCCGCTGCCGACCTTGGCCGCGATCCAAGAGGAGACACATGGAAAACTTCCTGCTCCAAGCCACGATCTATCTCGCCGCCGCGGTGATCGCCGTGCCGCTTGCCGCCCGTCTTGGGCTGGGTTCGGTGCTGGGCTACCTCGCCGCGGGGATCGTGATCGGGCCGTTCCTCGGGTTGGTCGGGTCCGAGACGGCGGACCTGCAGCACTTCGCCGAGTTCGGCGTCGTGATGATGCTGTTCCTGATCGGGCTGGAGTTGGAGCCGCGCAATCTGTGGGACATGCGGCACCGGTTGCTGGGCCTCGGCGGTGCACAGATCCTGCTGACCATGGCGCTCGTGACCGGCGGGGCGATGCTGCTGGGCCAGCCGCCCAGCATCGCGCTGGCGCTCGGCACCGTGTTTGCCCTGTCCTCGACCGCCATCGTCCTGCAGACGCTCAGCGAAAAGGGCCTGGTGCAAACCAGCGGAGGACGCTCGACCTTCTCGGTCCTGCTGACCCAGGACATCGCCGTCATCCCGATGCTGGCCTTCCTGCCGCTGCTGGCCATCCCCGGCCTGAACGGCGGCGGCGGCGGCGGCCACGGCGGGGCGGAGAGCGAGGCCGACCTGCCGGAAACCACCGCCGGCGACCACGCCGAGGCCGCGCTGAGCCTGATCGACAACCTTCCGGGCTGGGGCATGACGCTGCTGACGCTCGGCGCGGTCGCGCTGGTCATCCTGCTCGGCACCTATGCGACACGCCCGATCTTCCGCTTCATCCACGCCGCGCGCCTGCGCGAGCTCTATACCTGTTTCGCCCTGCTGATCGTGATCGCGACCGCGTTTCTGATGACGCTGGTGGGCCTGTCTCCCGCGCTCGGCACGTTCCTGGCCGGCGTGGTCCTTGCCAACAGCGAGTTCCGGCACGAGCTGGAATCGGACATCGAACCCTTCAAGGGCCTCCTGCTGGGGCTGTTCTTCATCACCGTTGGCGCGGGGATCCAGTTCGGCACGTTCTTCGGCGCGCCCTTCGCGATCATGGGTCTGACGCTGGGGGTGATGGCGATCAAGGGGGCCGTGCTGTACGTGCTGGCGCTGATCTTCAAGCTCAGGCCCCGCGACCGCTGGCTGTTTACGCTGGGGCTGGCACAGGCCGGCGAGTTCGGCTTCGTGCTGGTCAGCTTCTCGCTCCAGCAGAACGTGCTGCCGGCCGAACTGGGCGAGACGGCCCTTCTGGTGATCGCGCTTTCGATGTTGATGACGCCGCTGTTCTTCATCGCGTTCGAGCAGATTTCCAAGCGCATGGCTGAGCCCGAGGACGACGTCGAAGAAGACGAGATCGACGAGACTGCCCCGATCATCATCGCCGGCATCGGGCGGTTCGGTCAGGTGGTGAACCGCATGCTGCAACTGGGCGGGTTCCGCACGGTGGTCCTGGACCACGACCTGAACACGATCCAGTTGATGCGGCGCTTCGGGTTCAAGGGCTTCTTCGGCGATCCGGCGCGGCCGGAACTCTTGCACGCCGCGGGCCTCGCCACGGCGCGCGTGCTGGTGGTGGCGATGGACGACAAGGACAGTTCGACCCGCATCGTCGAGTTCGCCCGGCGCGAACGCCCCGACCTGCACATCGTCGCCCGCGCCCGCGACCGGGTCCACGTCTACGAGCTGTACCGTGCGGGGGCCGACGACATCGTGCGCGAGCTCTTCGATTCCTCCCTCAGGGCCGGCCGCTATGTGCTCGAGAACATGGGGCTTTCGGGCTACGAGGCGTCCGAGATGGAAAAGGCGTTCTACAAGATCGACCGCTCGGCCCTGCGCGAGCTGGCCGATCTGTGGGTGCCTGGCGTGCCCGTGGCGCGAAACGACGCCTACATCGCCCGCGCGCGCGAGCTGAACAAGGAGCTCGAGACGGCGCTCGTCGACAAGTTCGACTCGGACGAGGCCGCGCGCAAGCGCGCCGCCGATTTCGCCGAGGACGAGGAGATCGCGGAAGAGGACGCGATCCAGCAGGAAAAGGAAGATGCCGAGGGGCTGAAGGCCTAGCCGCCACTCACCCCCGCCTCTCCGAAGGTCGCCATGCCCGAGTGACAGGCCACCGCGCCCTGCAGCACCCCGATGGCCAACGCCGCGCCGGAGCCCTCGCCCAGCCGCAGGCCGAGGTCCAGGAGCGGCACCTTGTCCAGCCGCTGCAAGAGCGCCCCGTGCCCTGCCTCGGCCGATCGGTGCCCCGCGACGCAATGGTCCAGCGCGCCCGGTGCGGCGGCCTCCAGCGTGGCCGCGGAGGCGGTGCAGATGAAACCGTCGAGGATCACCGGGATCCGCAGGTGCCGGGCGCGCAGGATCGCCGCCGCCATCGCAACCAGCTCGCGCCCGCCGAGACACCGCAGGATCTCCACCGGCGGCTGGCTCCCGTGCCGCGCGGCACCGGCCTCGACGACCCTCGCCTTGCCGGTGAAGGCCCCGGCGGTCACGCCCGTCCCGGCCCCCGTCCAGTCGGCAGCCGCCCCGCCGTAGAGCGCGAGCGCGATGGCGGCGGCCGAGGTCGTGTTGCCGATGCCCATCTCGCCTGTCACCAACAGGTCGGCCTCGGGATCGACGGCGTCCCACCCTGTGCGCCACGCGGCGAGGAAGGCATCGGCGTCCATCGCGGGGCCTTCGGTGAAATCGGCGGTCGGCGTTCCGAGATCGAGCGCGTGCACGCTCATCGTCGCACCGAAGGTCTGGCTGAGTTGGTTGATCGCCGCGCCGCCCGCCTGGAAATTGGCCACCATCTGCGCCGTGACCTCGGGCGGGAACGCCGAGACGCCGCGCTGCGCGACCCCGTGGTTACCCGCAAAGATGGCGATCTGGGGCCGCGCCAGGCCGGGCCGGGGGATGCCGCGCCAGCCGGCATACCATTGCGCCAGCTCTTCCAGCCGGCCGAGCGACGCGGGCGGCTTCGTCAGCTGCGTATTGCGTTCGGCGGCGCCGGTGAGCGCCTGCGCGTCGGGCTGGGGAAGGTCGCGAAGCGCGGCGGCGATGTCATCGAGGCTGGAAAATGTCATCTCGGTCCTTCATGTCGGCGGCGCGCCCCTTCTGGCGCAGCCAAGCGACGAGAGAAAGAGCCCAATGTCCGACGCCCCGCGCCTCAGCGACCTGCCCTGCGCCCTTGGCCTGCTGACCCGCCTTCCCGTACCCGGCGACGGCATGCGCGCGATGGAGCGCGGCGCGCGTGCGGCATGGGCCTGGCCGGCGGTGGGTCTCGTGACCGGGGGGCTCGCGGCGCTGGTCGCGGTGCCGGCGCTTTCCCTTGGGCTCGGCCCCGCGGTCGCGGCCGGCTTGGCGCTGTCGGTGACCGTCATCGCCACCGGCTGCATGCACGAGGACGGGCTGGCCGACACCGCCGACGGTCTGTGGGGCGGCTGGACCCGCCAGCGTCGGCTCGAAATCATGGGGGACAGCCGCATGGGCGCCTACGGCACGCTGGCGCTGGCGCTGTCGGTGGGGCTGCGATGGGCCGCGCTTGCCGCTTTATTCGCGCAGGGCGCCGTGCTGGCCCCGCTTCTCGCCGCAGGGGTGATCTCACGCGTGCCGATGGTCTTGGCGATGGGACGGATGCGCCCGGCGCGGGATGACGGCCTGTCCGCCAAGGTCGGCCGTCCGGGCACCACGACGCAGACCGGCGCCATCGCCGTCGCGCTGATCGTCGGACTATTGACCGTCGGGATCGCGACGCTTCCCGCGCTTCTCGCCGCGGCAGCGGTGAGCGCCGGGCTTGCGCTGATCGCCCGCGCCAGGATCGGCGGCCATACCGGCGACATCTTGGGCGCCTGTCAGCAACTCAGCGAGATCGCGGTGCTGCTGACCCTGCTCGCCGCGCTCTGACCCCGCGAAAAGACGAAATCCGCCGCAGGGCTGCGACGGCTTCGACAGAGGCGGCGCTGGCCGGAGGGGCATCACGCGGCGGCGGCGCGTCCCACCAGAACCTCGTCCACCTGCTTCTGCGCGGCGGTCTCGTCGGAGCCGGACACGGCAGCGACCTCACGCGTCAGACGCTCCATCGCGGCCTCGTACAGCTGCCGCTCGGAATAGCTCTGCTCGCGCTGGTCGTCCGCTCGATGGAGATCTCGCACCACCTCGGCGATCGCGATGAGATCGCCCGAGTTGATCTTCTGCTCGTATTCCTGGGCCCGGCGCGACCACATGGCCTTCTTAACCTTGGCCTTGCCACGAAGCGTCTTCATCGCCTCGCCGACAACGTCAGGCGTGCTGAGTTGACGCATACCGACTTCGCTGGCCTTATGGGTCGGCACACGCAGGGTCATCTTGTCCTTCTCGAACGAGATCACGAACAGCTCCAGCGCGATGCCGGCGATGTCCTGCTGCTCGATCGAGACGATCTGACCCACGCCATGCGCCGGATAGACGACGTAATCGTTGGGACGGAACTCAGGTTTCTTCGCTTTGCTCATGTAGTCAGTCTTCCTCGTAAGGACCCCAGGTGACCGGCGAAGAAAAGGACCCCCGGAACCCGACCGTTCCGAACGTCCGTGCAGCGCCGACGCGCACCCAATTCGCGATCCTCAGGCAGACGGGTGCGCCCGCGCGGAGTTGGCCGCGCGAGGCGTATACATAGCACGTCACATGACACTTGGAAAGCGCAGCCCGATTAAGCCGTTAAAAAACAGCAAAAAATTGCTCGTGAACGCTGCGTGATGCCGCGCTGCGGCGGCGAATCGCTCAGTCGCCCTCGCCCGGCGCCTCGGAGAAGTACTTCTCCAGCTTGCCGCTCTCGCCGTCGTGTTTCTCGGCCTCGGGCAGCGGGTCCTTCTTGGTGATGATGTTCGGCCACTGCTCGGAGTACTTGCGATTGAACTCGACCCACTTCTCGGCGTCCGGCTCGGTGTCGGGACGGATCGCGTCGGCGGGGCACTCGGGTTCGCAGACGCCGCAATCAATGCATTCGTCGGGATGGATCACCAGCATGTTCTCTCCCTCGTAGAAACAATCCACGGGGCACACCTCGACACAGTCGGTGTATTTGCAGGAGATACAGGCATCGTTGACGATGTAGGTCATGTCGGAAACATCCACTCGATCTTTGTGCGTCACCTAGACGAGCGGCCGGGATCATTCAAGCGGCGGACCGGATTTAGGCAGCATGTTCCGACGCGCCTTCTTGGTGGGCCGCCCGCCCGCTTCGCGCCGCGGTTCGGTGCCGTCTCGACGGGGCTCGGGCGACAGATCCTCGTAGAGCGTCTGGGCCTCGGGCGCGGGGCCGCGGCGTTCGCCCGCGGCCCGGATACGGACGACGCGCACCGCCCGGGCCTGGGGAAACGTCAGCACATCGCCCGGCCCTACACTGCGTGAGGGCTTGGAAACGCGGGTCGCGTTGACCCGCACCTGCCCCGCCGTCACGACCTTGGCCGCGAGCGCCCGCGTCTTGAAGAACCGCGCGAAATAGAGCCACTTGTCCAGCCGGATCCGGGCGGGCTCTTCGGCCGGATCACCCAATCAGGATTTGTCCTTCAGCCCCATAAGCGCGGCGGCGAAGGGGTTGTCGGGGTCGATCTGCTTTTCCTTGCGGGCCGGCTTGGACTGATAGTTCTTCGGCTTGTCCTCGCGCGGGGGGCGCTTGCCCTGCTTGCCCGGCTTGGCGCCCTGCTTGGCCTTGGAGCGGTTCTGCCCCGGCTTGCCCTCGCGGCGGCCACCCTGGTTGCGCTGGCGGGTGCCGACCCAGGCGAAGGTGTAGAACACCTCCATCTCGGGGGCCGGAGTCTCGCCGGGCGCCTCGGTCGCGTCGGCCTCGGAAGCAGGCTCCGCCTCGGATTCGGCCGGCGGCGGAACCGGCGTCGGGTCGGGTTCCGGCGGGGCTTCGGGCGGCGGGCCGGGCGGAGTCGGGTCCGGCTCCGGCGGAGTTTCCGGCGGCGGGCCCGGCGGCGTCGGATCGGGCTGCGGCGGCGTCTCCTGCGGCGGGTCCGGAACGTCCGATCCCGTCGGCGCCGGTGCATCGGCCTGGCTGGCCGCCGGCGCGGGGCGTTCCTTGACGCGTTCGCTCTTCTCGGCGCTGTAGCCGAGGCCCTGCATCAGGTCGGCGAACTGCTCGAGCGTCATGCCGGTGATCGACAGCATATCGGCGCTCGCCTCGAACCCGTTGCGCGTATCCTGCGCGCGCAGCAGGTCGGCAAGGCGCTCGAGCATGTCGATGCGGATCGCCCGGCTGCCGGCACGTCGATAGCCGGACATGCGATAGGCCCCGACCGGCGCCCCCTCGACCACGGGGATCGTCACGAGGCCCGGCGGCGGGCTTTCGGGGAAGACGTCGAAACCTTCCCAGAGTGACCAAAGCACCAGCCGCAGCCGCGTCGGCGCGGGTTTCAGCAGAAGCGGCATGAAGATCGTGAACTGGCCGAAGCGGATGCCGTGCTTGCGCAGGCTGCCGCGTGCGGTCTGGTCCAGTTCCTTGACCTCGTTCGCGACCTCGTCGCGCGGCAGGATGCCCAGGGCCTCGACCATGCGGAAGGCAAAGCCGCGGGCAAGCCCGCTCAGCGCCTCGTCCCGCTGCATCGCGACGAGCGGCTCGAACAGGTTCGCGATCTTGCGGTCGATGAAGTGCTGCAGACGGCGTTGCACCTTCTGCTGGACATCGTGCCCGGCATCCTCGTCGACGAACGCCTCGACATGCGGCTTGAGCGGTTCGGCACCCTTCACGAGCTTGCCGACTGCCTGCTCGCCCCACATCAGACCACCCTGTTCGGTATAGTCGATCTCGGTGTCCGGCGCGTTGTAGAAGCGGTCTGCGCGCAGGTGGAACTCGGGGCGCAATGCCTGCGTGGCGGCCTGCCGAAGCGTCTTGGCCTCGTCGGCGCCTCCGGTTGAATCCTGCCGGAAGCGGAACCCTTCCAGCCGTCCCACGAACTGACCCTCGACGGTCACTTCGCTCTTGTCGTTGACCTCGGCCACAAGGCCCTCCTTCTGCTTGAGCCGGCGCATCAGAACGCTGGTGCGCCGGTCCACGAATCGCTGCGTCAACGCTCCGTGGAGCGCGTCGGACAGCCGGTCTTCTACGGCACGTGTCGCCTCGCGCCAATGGGTTTCGTCATCGACCCACCCTTTGCGCTGCGCCACGTAGGTCCATGTGCGGATGTATGCCAATCGTTTGGACAACGCGTCTATGTCGCCATCGGTTCGATCGATCCGGCTGACCTGCCGATGCAGCCAGTCGTCGGGCACCCGGCCCCACTCGTTCAGGAAGCCGAAAATCTTCTCCAGAAGCGAGGCGTGCTCGGTCGACGAGATGCCGCGGAAGTCGGGGATCCGGCACACGTCCCACAACAGACGCACGCCGGGGCCGTCGCGCGCGCGCTCCCGCACCTCGGGGATGTCGGCCAGCGCCTTGAGAGCGGTCAGGTCGTCCGCCTCCCGCGCCTTGACGAGATGCTCGTTCTCAATCCCCTCTTCCAGCGAGCCGATCAGCGCGTCGATCGAGCCGAAGCGCAGGCGGTCGTTGCGCCATTGCAGCTTGCGGATCGGGGTGAACGAATGGCTGGTGATCGCCTCGACCGTGGACTCGTTCAGCGGCGCGGCGTCGCCGGTCGTGCCGAAGGTGCCGTCGTTCATGTGCCGCCCGGCCCGACCGGCAATCTGCGCCAGTTCGTTCGGGGCGAGGTCGCGCATCCGCTTGCCGTCGAACTTGCGCGTGGCCGAGAAGGCGACGTGATTGATGTCGAGGTTCAGCCCCATGCCGATCGCGTCGGTGGCGACGAGGAAATCCACGTCGCCGTTCTGGTACATCTCGACCTGCGCGTTGCGGGTCCGCGGGCTGAGCGCGCCCATCACCACGGCCGCCCCGCCCTTCTGGCGGCGGATCAGCTCGGCGAAGGCATAGACGTTGTCGATCGAGAAACCGACGATGGCGCTGCGGGCCTGCATCCGAGTGATCTTTTTCGGGCCGGCGTAGATCAGCTCGGAGAAGCGGTCGCGCCGCATGAACTGCACACCAGGCACCAGCGCGGCGATCGCGCTGCGCATCGTGTCGGCGCCGAGGAACAGCGTCTCCTGCGTGCCTCGCGCCCGCAGCAGCCGGTCGGTGAAGACGTGCCCCCGTTCGGGATCTGCACAGAGCTGTATCTCGTCGATGGCGACGAAATCGCAGCCCATGCCGTCCGGCATCGCCTCGACGGTGCAGACCCAGTACTGGGTACGCTCGGGAACGATCCGCTCCTCGCCGGTGACCAGCGCCACGGCGTTCGGGCCACGGACGGCGACGATGCGGTCATAGACCTCGCGGGCGAGAAGCCGGAGCGGCAGACCGATGACGCCGGACCGATAACCCAGCATGCGTTCGATCGCGTAGTGGGTCTTGCCGGTATTGGTGGGGCCGAGGACCGCGGTGATCCGGCCCGTATCGACTGCCATCGCTGCCTGCCTGTTCTTTGAACCCACGGGCACAAAACCAGAAGCGACCGCCGGCAACAAGGCCGGCGGCGATCAGAGCCGGCTGCCCTCGACCAGCTGCTCGAGTCGGGCGATCGCCTCGTCCGCCTGGTCCTGCTGGGGGTGGAGGGCCACGACCTCGCGCCAGGCGCGCAGGGCAAGATCCTCGTGCCCGAGCTCTTCCATGATGATGGCCAGCCCGCTCAGGGCGCCGAAATGCCGCGGGTTCCGCGCCAGCGCCATCTCGAGGTCGTTCAGCGACAGGCCGTACCGCTTCTGCTGAAAGAACGCGGTGGCGCGCGCGTTGTAGCCTTCGGCGAAGTCCGGCGCATGGTCGATGAGGGCGCTGAAATGCTCGATGGCGATCTCGGTGTCCCCGGCCTGCAACGCCTCGCGCCCGCGCTCGAGCAGCAGATCCATCGAGGCGGAGCCGGAGTTCGACCATTCCTCGTAGATCTTCTGAACGATCGGTTCGGCCTCACCGTCATCCGCCGACCTAAGCTGCTGGAACAGGGGGTCG
The DNA here is from genome assembly GCF_900111315.1 of Tranquillimonas rosea. GTDB lineage: Bacteria > Pseudomonadota > Alphaproteobacteria > Rhodobacterales > Rhodobacteraceae > Tranquillimonas > Tranquillimonas rosea. The sequence continues at coordinate 175,649 of NZ_FOGU01000006.1, read as the reverse complement.
AGGTCGGCGTTTTGTGCGGGAAGCGGCGTGCCGCCGGCCCCGAGCAGAAATGCCGCAACGGCGTATTTGAGGTATCGGCGGAATGGTCTCATAACGCTCCCGAGCATAGCGCATTCCGGGCCGGAGGCATCCCCCTTCGCGCTCACAACCAGGAGAACATACCGATGAGCGACGTGATCGACCATGCCGTGACCGCCCTGAACGAGAAAACCGGCGGAAGCTTCGACGGCTCGGCCAAGTTCGTGATCGAGGACGAGGGCACCGTCATGCTCGACCAGGATGGTGCCCGCGCCGGCGACGAGGACGCCGAGGTCACCATGACCGCCGATGCCGACACCTTCCGCGACATGCTGGACGGCGCGCTGAACCCGACCACGGCGTTCATGACCGGCAAGCTCAAGATCGACGGCGACATGGGCCAGGCGATGAAGCTCGGGACGGCCCTGTCCTGACCGGTATGGAGCGGGCGCCCTATTTCGACGAGGTCGCGGACGGCCCCGACAGCGCCGAAGCCTGGTGGCTGAGGACCTCGGACTCCGTGCGCATCCGGGTCGGATTCTGGCCGGAGGACGGCGAGAAGGGGACCGTCCTGCTCTTTCCGGGCCGCACCGAATACGTCGAGAAATACGGGCGTGCCGCCACCGAGTTCGCGCGGCGCGGCTTTGCCATGCTGGCGATCGACTGGCGCGGACAGGGTCTGGCCGATCGGCTGCTGCCCGACCGCCTGTCGGGGCATGTCCTGACCTTTCCCGACTACCAGCGGGACGTGGCCGCGGTGCTGGCCGTGGCACAGGAGCGGGGCCTGCCCAAACCCTATTACCTCGTCGCGCATTCGATGGGCGGCTGCGTCGGCCTGCGGGCACTGATCGAGGGGCTCGACGTCAACGCCGCCTGCTTCAGCGCGCCGATGTGGGGCATCCGCCTGGCGCGCAACGTGATGCCGCTGGCGGTCTCGTTGTCCTGGCTGTCGGTACAGCTGGGGCAGTCGCACCGCTATGCGCCCGGCACCAAGGGCGAGCCCTATGTCAATTCCGAACCCTTCGGCAGCAACGCGCTGACCACCGACGAAGAGATGTTCGGCTACATGGCGCGCCAGACCGAGGCGCATCCCGACCTGCGGCTCGGCGGGCCATCGATGGGCTGGCTGCACGAGGCTCTGACCGAGACCCGCGCGCTGGCCGCCCTGCCCGCGCCGCCGGTGCCGGTGGTGACCTTCCTCGGCTCGGACGAGACCATCGTCGACATGCCCCGGATCGAGCGGCGCATGGCGCGCTGGCCGGGCGGGCGGCTGGAGATGATCGAGGGCGCGCGCCACGAGGTGATGATGGAGACGCCCGAGGTGCGCAACCGCGTCTTCGACACCGCCGCGGCGCATTTCGCCGGGCACCCCTGAGCGTCAGATCTCGATCTTGCCGAAGGCGTCGCGCAGGGCCTCGGACCAGGCCAGCGACATCTTGTGGAACGTCTCGTCGTCGGGCTCGATCCGGCGGCTGACGGACACCGCCATCCGGTCGCGCTCGATTACGGTGAGATCCAGCGGCATGCCGACACTGAGATTGGACCGCAGGGTCGAATCCATCGACAGCAGCGCGGCCTTCTGCGCCTCGACAAGGCTGGTGCCCGGCTCGATCACCCGGTCGAGAATCGGCTTGCCGTACTTGTGCTCGCCGATCTGCAGGAAGGGCGTGTCGGCGGTCGCCTCGATGAAGTTGCCCTCCTTGTAGACGAGGAACATCCGCATCTCGCCGCCCTTGCGCTGGCCGGCGACGATCAGCGACGCCGAGGCCGTCTGCGACATCGCCGTCATCTTCTGCGAGATCTCCTGCGTGGTGCGCGCCAGCGTGTCGCCCACGAGCTGCGCCACGTCCAGCATCGTCTGGCAGTGCATGATCGACTTCTCCGGCCCCGCGTCGGGATCGTCGATCGCGTCCTGCAGACGCGCGAGGGTCGTCTGGGTCACCGACAGACTGCCGGCGGTCATGATCGCGATCGCCCGGTCGCCGGGCTCTTCGAACAGGAACATCTTGCGGTAGGTCGAGATGTTGTCGAGCCCGGCATTGGTCCGGGTGTCGGACAACAGAACGATGCCGGCATCCAGAAGAAGACCGACGCAATAGGTCACGGGACAATCCCCCTGTCAGTGGCGCGCTGCGCTCCGCCTAGCTAGGCCGCGCCCGGCCCAGGGACAATGGCGCGCGGTCCGAATTTCCGCCACGTTGCCGAAATGAGGCGCGCAAGTGCGCGCCACGCGGATCTCCGCGCCGTCCCGGCGCGGCAGTGGGGGCGCTGCCCCCGTCGCCAGCGGCGACTCCCCCGGGATATTTCGGGAACCGAAGAGTTACTGTTGCGACTGGGACTGCGCGGTATCTGGAAGGATCGAGACGGAGACGTCGAGATGCTCGTCGCCCGCGCCCTCGGAGACGCTGCGGATCGGGGCGGCGCCCACCGCGTCGTGCCCCGAGCCGAGCCGGATGTAGCGGTCGTCGGGACAGCAGCCGTTGGCGGGGTCGAAGCCCACCCAGCCCAGGCGGTCGATCCAGATCTCGGCCCAGGCATGGGTCGCCTCGTCCGCGGCGAGGTCGCCGTTGGCGGAATAGAGGTAGCCGGCGACGTAGCGCGCCGGAAGCCCCGCGGCGATCGCCACCGCGATCAGCGCATGGGCCTGATCCTGGCAGACGCCTTCGCCCTGGGCGAGCGCCTCGGCCGCCGAGGTCCCCCAGAGGGTGCTGCCCGAGCGGTAGGCGATGCGGGCCGCGACCGCCTCGGACAGGGCATGGGCCCGGCCGAGCGCGTCGTCCTCCGGCAGCTCGGCGACGGCGTCGCGGGAGAGAACGGCGAGATCGTGGTCGACATGGGTGGCACGCGTCTCGCGCAGGTAGGCCATCGGCGGCACGGTCTCGCGGTGGTCGCGCAGGACGCCGGACGTGTCCGATGTCTCGACCACGCCGGTGACCTCGACCGAGAGCTCGCTGACCGGGCCGGCGAGCGAGACCGTGTCGATCCAGTCCCCGGCCCCGTCGCGGAAGGCGGCGCCCTGTGTGGCGCCCGGGACGCTGACGGACCAGGACCGGGCCGCCTGTCCGGCGGTCCGGGCGGGCGTCAGGCGGTGGCTCTGGACCACGCCGCGTTTCGGCGGCGAGAACTGATAGGTCGTCGTGTGGGAGACGGTCAGCCTCATCGCACGTCTCCGTTCAGGTAGGTTGCGTGCACGGTGGCGGCGAGACCCGCGGTGTCGCCGATGAACCGCGTGAGGAACTCGTGGAGCCCTTCCTCGAAGATGTCGTCGACGGTCATCTCGGCGAGTTCGCCGACCAGGGTGCGGACCTGGCTCTGGGCCTCGGTCGAGCGGCCGTAGCCGCGGGCCAGCCGGTCGAGATGTTCCGACGCGCCCTCGAGCGCGGTCAGCAGCGAGCGCGGCGAGGCGCGGTTGAGTACGAGGAAGTCGACGATCTTGGGCGGCGTGATCTCGCCCCCATAGGCCCAGGAGAAGGCGCGGTGGGCGCTCATCGCGCGCAGCAGCGTGCGCCACTGGTAGTTGTCGAGGCCAGAACCCACGAAGCTCGCCTGGGGAAGCAGGACGTAGTATTTCACGTCGAGCAGCCGGGCAGTGGAATCGGCCCGCTCGAGGTGATGGCCGATATTGGTGAAGTCGTAGCCGTCGTTGCGCAGCTGCGTGGCCAGGGCCGAGCCGCGCACCAGCGCCGTCGTCCGCAGGGTCCATTCGCTGAGATCGCTCAGCGAGATCTTCGAGCGCTCGGTGCGACCGAAGGCGCGGATCTCGGAGAAGGCGTTGTTCAGCGCGTCCCAGACCTGGCTGGTGAGCGCCGTGCGGACGATGCGGCCGTTCTCGCGCGCCTGGGAGATGCAGGAGGCGACCGACGAGGGGTTGTCGTGGTCGAAGAACATCCACGTCTCGACGTTCCGCTCGACCACGTCACCGTATTTCTCGTAGAAGCCCTCGGCGCTGCCGCTGGCCTGCAGGACCGAGTCCCACTCGGTGCGGAAACCGCCGCTGGTATTGGGGATCAGGGCGTTGCGCGCGCCCACCTCGAGCAGGCGTGCGTTGGTCTCGGCGCGCTCGATGTAGCGGGCCATCCAGAAGAGGTTTTCGGCGGTACGGCTCAGCATGCGATCACTCCGCCAGAACCCAGGTGTCCTTGACCCCGCCGCCCTGCGACGAGTTCACCACGAGCGAGCCCTCCTTCAGCGCCACACGCGTCAGCCCGCCCGGCACCAGTTCGACCCGTTCGCCGACGAGGCAATAGGGGCGCAGGTCCACGTGGCGGGGGGCGACGCCATTCTCGACGAAGGTGGGGCAGGTCGAGAGCGCCAGCGTCGGCTGGGCGATGTAGTTGTCGGGGTCTTCCTCGATCTTGGCGGCGAAGGCGGAGATCTGTTCCCTGGTGGCCCTGGGGCCGACGAGCATGCCATAGCCGCCCGAGCCGTGGACCTCCTTGACCACCAGTTCCGAGAGGTTCTCGAGGACGTACTTGCACTCGTCCGGCTTGGCGCATTGCCAGGTCGGGACGTTCTGCAGGATCGGCTCTTCGCCGAGGTAGAACCGCACCATGTCGGGCACGAAGGTGTAGATCGCCTTGTCGTCGGCCACGCCCGCGCCCGGCGCCGAGCAGATGTTCACGCCACCCGATCGGTAGACGTTCATCAGGCCCGGAACGCCGAGCATCGAATCCGGCCGGAAGCACAGCGGGTCGAGGAAATGGTCGTCGATCCGGCGATAGATCACGTCGACGCGCTTGGGCCCCTCGGTGGTGCGCATCCAGCAGAAATCGCCCTCGACGAAGAGATCCTGCCCCTCGACCAGTTCGACGCCCATCTGGTCTGCGAGGAACGAGTGCTCGTAGTAGGCCGAGTTGAAATGGCCGGGCGTCAGGATCACCACGCGCGGGTCGCCCTCGCACTTGCGCGGGGCGACGCTGGCCAGCGTCCGCTTGAGGATCGCGGGATAGGCCTCGACCGGGGCGATGCGCTTTTCCTGGAACAGCCCCGGGAACATGCGCATCATGATCTCGCGGTTCTCGAGCATGTACGACACCCCCGAGGGCGTGCGGCAATTGTCCTCGAGGACGAAGAACTCTTCGGGCCCCGTGCGGACGAGATCGATGCCGACGATGTGGGAATAGACCCCCATCGGCGGGACGATGCCGCAGACGGCGGTCTCGAAGGCGTCGTTGCCGTAGACCAGCCGGGCCGGAACACGGCCGGCCTTCACGATCTCTCCACGGCCGTAGACGTCCACCAGAAAGGCGTTCAGCGCGCGGGCCCGCTGCTTGATCCCGCGGTCGAGCTTGCGCCATTCCTCGGCGCTGAACACGCGGGGGAACATGTCGAAGGGGATCAGCCGGTCCGGCGACCCGCCCTCTCCGTAGACCGCAAAGGTGATGCCGATGCGGCGGAACAGCGCCTCGGCTTCGGATTGCTTCAGCGTGCGCAGTTCCTCGGGCATGTTGCGGCTCCAGGCGTCGAGTCCGTGATACGGATCGCGCACCGTTTCGCCGTCGAACATCTCGTTGAAGTAATTGATCGTCATGCCCCCTCTTGTGCCGGCTCGGTTCGATCAAACGCGATCGTCGTTCGAGGAGCAAGGGCTGTGGCCGCCCCTGACGCACCGGCAAGATGCACACGCACAGCAATTAGGCACGACGCGGCCAGCGAAGGATGCTGGCCGGCACCGCGGCACGCCCTACACCCTGCCCCATGGCGGACACGTTGCTCAGCTTTACCGATCGCGGCATCTACTGCGCCGCCGGGGATTTTCACATCGACCCCTGGCGGCCGGTGGACCGGGCGCTGGTGACCCACGGGCATGCCGATCACGCCCGCCCCGGTCATGCCCGCTACCTCGCGACCACGGGCGCGGCGCCGGTGATGCGACACCGGCTGGGCGACATCGCGATCGACACCGTCGATTTCGGCGAGGTGCGCGAGATGAACGGAGTCCGGGTGTCGTTCCATCCCGCCGGCCACGTTCCCGGCTCGGCGCAGATCCGGGTCGAGCATCGCGGCGAGGTCTGGGTCGTCTCGGGCGACTACAAGACCGACGCCGACGGCCTGTCCGAGCCGTTCGAGACCGTGCAGTGCCACGCCTTCATCAGCGAATGCACCTTCGGCCTCCCCGTCTTCAACTGGAAGCCGCAGGCCGAGATCGCCGCGCAGATCAACGGCTGGTGGGCGGCGAACCGGGCGGCGGGCAAGGTGAGCGTGCTGGGCGCCTACGCGCTTGGCAAGGCACAGCGGGTGCTGGTCTCGGTCGATACCGGGATCGGGCCGATCCTGACCCATGGCGCGGTCGAGAATACCAACGAGGTGCTGCGCGCCCAGGGCATCGCCCTGCCCGACACCGTTCGTGTGACGCACGAGCTCGACCCGAAAGCCTATCCCGGTGCGCTGGTGGTGGCCACGCCCTCGGCCCTCGGTACCCCGTGGATGCGCCGCTTCGGCCCCGCCTCGACCGCCTTCGCAAGCGGCTGGATGGCGTTGCGCGGGGTGCGCCGCCGCCGGGCTGCCGACCGGGGATTCGTGATGTCGGACCACGCGGATTGGGACGGGCTGAACGCCGCGATCCGCGACACCGGGGCCGAGCGTGTCTTCGTCACCCACGGCTACACGGCGATCTTCCGGCGATGGCTGGCCGAGCAGGGTTACGACGCGCGGATCGTCGAGACCGCGTGGGAGGGCGAGAGCCTCGACACCGACGACGACGGCGACCGGACCGGCGAGGCCTAGCCGCCCGGCCCGCGATCCCGCTTCCGCCCTTGGACCTCGCCGCCGCTTCCTGCTATCACGCGCGGCGTCGAGCAAAACGTGAGGGTGACGGGGTGAGATACGAATACCGGGTAATCGCGGCGCCCAAGGCCGCCCCGAAAGCCAAGGGCGTCAAGGGCGTGGACGAACGGTTCGCCCTGGCCATGGCCGAAGCGATCAACAACGAGGCCGCCGCGGGTTGGGAATATGTTCGCGCCGAAAGCCTGCCCTGCGCCGCGAGCGGCGGGTTCCTGTCGCGCAAGAAGCGCGAGGAAACGATGCAGCACATGCTCATCTTCCGCCGGCAGATCGGGCACGGCGCCCGCGAGGACTACCTTGCCGAAAGCCCGCCGCCCGAGGCGATGGCCCAGGAACTGCGCCCCGTCGAGACGGGTCCGGCAGACCCTGTGGACAGCGCGGCCGAGCCGCGGCTCGGTCCGGCGCGGCGCGACGCCGACAGCAACGTCCGCCCCATTCCGGGGCCCCAGCGCTAGACCGCGCTCAGGCCTCGATCTTCAGGGCGAGCGCGTGGATGCGGTGGGTCAGGTCCCCGAGCGCGGTATGCACCGCGCGGTGGCGTTCCAACCGACTCATCCCCGCGAATGCATCGGAGGCGATGTGGATGGTGAAGTGGCTTTCGCCGGAGCCGTCGTCGCCGGCATGTCCCGCATGGCGGGAACTGTCATTGACGATTTCGAGAGCGCGGGGCGCGAAGGCCTCGTTCAGGCGGGACTCGATGATCTCGGCCATGGCCATTTTTTGCGCTCCCTCTTCCCTCTCGATGCACAACGTCTAAACTGCCACGTCCGAGTCGAAAAGGTGTGCGCGATGGACAAAAACGATCCCTTCGGTTTCGACATGCGGGTGTCTTCGGCGAAGAAGAAGAACCCCCGCGGCAAACGCGGCATGTCCGGAGCCTTCGAGACATCGCAGCGGGTGTGCGAGCATCCGGGCTGCGACAAAGCCGGTCAGTACCGCGCGCCAAAGTCGCCGGACCACCTCGACGAGTTCCTGTGGTTCTGCAAGGAGCACGTGCGCGAGTACAATTTGAAATGGAACTTCTTCAACGGCACGACCGAGGAGGAATTCGAGGATCAGATCGAGGACGACAAGGTCTGGGGCCGCAAGACAAAGCCCTTCCAATCGGCCGAGCAACGGGCCTGGTCCCGGCTGGGCATCGAGGATCCGCACAAGCTGCTGGGAGAGAACGCCACCCAGAATCCGGGGCGCAACGCCAATGGCGGGGGCCGCCGCCTGCCGCCGACCGAGCGGCGCGCGCTGGATATTCTCGAGGGCAAGGATCACTGGTCCAAGGCGGAAATCCGCCGGGCCTACAAGGCGCTGATCAAGGTGCTGCACCCCGACATGAACGGCGGGGACCGCAGCCAGGAAGAGCAGTTGCAGCAGGTCATGTGGGCCTGGGACCAGCTCAAGGACAGCCGCTACTTCGTGTGACGCCGGATCGGCCGTCCCTGCGGTTCGGGGGCGGCGACGCCGGGCACGGGCCTTCCCCCTTTTTCATCTTAAGGTTGAGAAGCGTCGCCCATTGGCGGCGCCGGACCCGGTGCACCGGACGTGCACCGCGCGTGCACAGACGGTGCACGGGGCGACATACATCCGACGTATCTCCAGAAGGCTTCAGCGGCGGCGGACGGGCCAGACCTCGAGCACGCCGGCGGCGAGCACCAGCGCCCCGCCGGCCAGTTCGAGCGGGCCCAGTCGCTCTCCGGCGATCAGTGCGGCGGAGGCGGCGCCGACCAGCACCTCGGCCATCAGCAGGATGCCGACGCGGGCCGGGTCGAGCCGCGCGGTGGCCCACATCAGGCCCGCCATCGACAGCCCCCACCAGAGCCCGCCGGCCAGAAGCACCCAGCCCACCGCCGGGCCGAGATGCCCCGCCGGCAGCGCGGACGGCCACGGGGCCAGAAAGGGTGCGACCGACGCCGCACCGAGGCAGGCGCCGGTTGCAAAGACGAAGGCGGCCTCGGGCGGGGCGACCGGCGCGCGCAGGCGGATGCCGGTCGACGCCACGGCCCAGAGCATGCCCGAGACCAGCGCCAGCCACTCGCCCGCGCTGCGCGGACGCGGCAGCGTGCCGTCGGCGCCAAGCATCACCCCCAGCCCCAAGAGGCCGCAGGCGATGGCCAGCACCCGCAGGCGCGGCGTGGGCCAGCGCAGGGCATAGCGCGCGATCAGCGTGCTCCAGACCGGCGTCAGGAAGAACAGCAGGATGATGATGGCGACGCGGCCATAGACCAGCGCCACGGAATAGAGCGCGAAGGCCGCGCCGCCCAGCAGGACCGACGCGACAGCCAGCCTGTCGGTTCCCGCAAACGCCCGCCTGCGCACGAGCGCCACAGGCGCCAGCAGCAAAGCCGCCGCCGCGACGATCGCCAGCGATCCCCAAGCGCCCGTCAGCCCCAGCTCGGACAGGCGCCGCACGGGCAGCCAGTAGAGCCCCCAGAGCGTGCCAGTGGCGATGACGATGACACTGGCCAGACGTGTTGCGCTGTCGTGATGCATGGCACGTCTCCTACGCGCGGGCGGGCGGCTTGGCAAAGCCCCCACCCCCGCGGGCCGTCAACCGATGGGCGGCTGACCGTTCGACGCGCTGAGCCCGCCGTCGACCGGCAGGACCACGCCGTTCACGAAGCGCGCATCGGGGCCCAGCAGGAAGGCGATCACGTCGCCCACCTCGGCGGTGGTGGCGGCGCGGCCCAGCGGGATGCGCTCCTGGAACTTCCCGACCAGCTCGGCACTGTCGGGTGCCATGTCGGTGTCGGTCATGCTGGGCGCCACGGCGTTGACCCGCACGCCGGTCGTGCCGGCTTCGAGCGCGAGGGCGCGGACCATGTTGCTGACGCCGCCCTTCGAGGCGTTGTAGGCGAACCCGCCCCAATCGCCGCCGAGGCCCGAGACCGAGCTGGTCGCCACGACGGAGCCGCCGGTCTGTTGCAACGCGTCCCACGCGGCGCGGATCGTCAGGTAGGTGCCGGTGACGTTGATCTTGATGACCTTGTCCCAGTCGTCGCGGTCGAGCGCGCCCATCCGGCCCATCGCGGCGATGCCGGCATTGCAGACGAGTCCGTGCAGCTCGCCGAAGCGCGACAGCGTCTCGGAGACCAGCCGTTCGGCATCCTCCTGCTCGGACACGTCGGCCTGCACGACCAGCGTGCGGTCCTCGGGCAGTTCGGTTGCGACGGACTCGAGCTTGTCGCGGGTCCGGCCCGCCAGCACGACATTGGCGTTGTCGGACGACAGGCGCCGCGCGGTGGCGGCGCCGATGCCGGAACCGGCGCCGGTGACAATGAGGGTTTGTCCGGTGAAATCGGGCATGACGTCTCCGTTCGGTGCGGGTGGTGAGGGCCGCGGCGCGGCGCCTGTCCCCAACCGCCCGTGCGGGACGTGGTTCCCAGCCGGATCAGCCGATCACCGGCTCTCCGGAATTCGCGGGGCGGAACACCATCGCGATGCCGTTGATGCAGTGCCGCTTGCCCGTGGGCTCGGGGCCGTCGTCGAAGATGTGGCCCATGTGGCTGCCGCATCGCGCGCAATGCACCTCGGTCCGGGTCATGAACAGCGAGCGGTCGGGCTTGGTGCCGACGGTGCCTTCGATCGCCTGGTAATAGGACGGCCAGCCGGTGCCGCTTTCGAACTTGGTGTCCGAGGCGTAGAGGCCCAGGTCGCAGCCCTTGCAGTGATAGGTGCCCGCGTCCTTGATCTCGAGCAGCGGGCTGGTGAAGGCGCGTTCCGTGCCCATCTCGCGCATGACCTTGTACTCGGCGTCGGTGAGCATCTCGCGCCACTCCTCCTCGGAGCGCGTGACCTCGAAGCTCTCGCCCTCGGCGGCCATGGCGAAGCGCGGCAGCAGGGCCGCGGCGGCGGTGGCGGTGGATGCGGTCAGGAACGATCTGCGGTGCATGACTTCCTCCTCTATGGACAAGCGCCGTCCGGGTCGAACCCGGACGGCGCCCACTCTTTACTCAACTTAACTCTTTACGAAGCCCGAAGAAGGACGGTGTCGACAACGTGAACGGCGTTGTCCGACATCGGGCACTTGCCACAAAAGATACCATTTCTTCCCCGAGCATGCCGCTGCCGGCGTTCCCGCCGAGGACATGCCCGCCGCTTCTGTGCTGCGGTCGCGCCGGTTGACGCCGACCTTGCCCCTAGACACGACCGAGGACGGCAGAAAGTTTCGTCACATTTGACATTTTCGATCACAGACGCGTGAGCACACGCCTGCGGACCCGGTCCCGTCAGCCCTCGGAAACCGCCCCGGCGGCCAGCACCTGCCCGGTGGGCGCGCCCGTGGGCGAGCCGCCCGGCGGTTCCTCGGACACCGCCAGCGTGCCGCCCGCGATCCGGTCGCGCAGCGGCTCGGGCACGGCCAGCTCGGCGCTGTCCTCTTCGGGCAGCACGCCGAGGGAGACCGGGGCGTCGGCGCCGTTCGGGATCAGCCAGAGTTCGAGCACCCTGCCCTGCGGCGCCCCGCCCGCCGAGCGCGAGACGGAGAGCGCGCCGCTGTCGGCCTGGTAGCTGGCCTGCATCACGAGCGAGTCGTCGTCCGCCGCGATCCGGGCGGCGTAGGACGGCGCGTCGGCTTCGGTCCCGGCGGTGTCGGAGGGGGTTTCGGGCGGGGGCGCCGCCTGCGGCACCAGCAGAACCGCGACAAGCGCGGCCAGTGCGGCCACCGCGATGCCCGAGCCCAGACCGCCGAGGAAGCGCAGGCGCGGTCCCAGCCCCCGGCTGCGCCGCGACGGGGCGGGCGCGGTCGCCTCGGCCAGCGCGCGGCGCACGCGGGCGGGCGGGGCCGCGGGGGCGATGTCGTCGGCCAGCGCGACGAAGTCCTCCTGCCACCGGGCGACCTCGGCCCGCAGCGCGCCCTCGGTCTCGAGCCGCAGGGCAAAGGCGTCGGCCTCGGACGCGGGCAACAGGCCAAGGACGTACTCGGCCGCCAGCATCGCGTCGCCGTCGGGCGGGTCGCCGGGGGTGTTCGGGTCGTCGCTCATCGCGTCAGGCACTCTTTCAACTTCTGCAGGCTGCGGCGCAGCCAGGTCCGCATCGTGTTCAGCGGCACCTCGTGGCGGTCGGCGAGGTCCTGATAGGTCAGGCCGTCGAGATACGCCCCCCGCACGGCGTCCGCGCGGTCGCCGTCCAGTTCGCCGAGGCAGTCGTGCACCCGCGCCCCTTCGGACGCGGCGATGACCGCCGCCTCGGGCGTGGGGCCGCCGTCGGGCAGCTCGGCCACCGCGTCGACGTCGTCGGTGGCGTCGCGTCGCGCCTTGCGGGTGCGCAGCCGGTCGATCGCCGTGTTGCGAACCACGGTGATGAGCCACGTCATCGGGCTGAGCCCGTTGGCCGCGTAGCGGCCCGCGTTCCGCCAGATCTTGAGGAACGCATCCTGCAGCGCCTCTTCCGCATCGCCCCTGTCGTTCAAGACACGCAGGGCCACGCCGAAGAGTTTCGCGCTGGTCGCGTCGTAGAGGCGCAGGAACGACTCGCGGTCACCTTGGGCCGTGGCTCCGATCAGTGTCTCGATCTCGGCGATGCGGGTCGTGGACATGCGGTATCTCTCCCTCGCTGCGGAGGGTTAGAGCAAATGCGCCCCCGCGAGACCAGTGCGTCCGGGGCGACGGCGGCGGGGCGTCACGTTTCGGCCACGGCGCGGCCGCCGCATGGCATCCGCCCAAGAAGGCCCGTGTGCGGCCTTTTCCTTGCACAGCCCCGCGATATGTTGCACCCACAGCTTCAACGAGACGCGCGGGCCCCTGCCCGCCGCGACGGGCCCGCGCGCCACCGACGCGCAGCTGGGCGAGACACGAAGAGGACACCGACATGGCCGACGGAAGCATCGATATCCACGCCAAGCCGACCGAGGATCTCTCGGTTCGCGAGGTGTTCGGCATCGACAGCGACATGCACGTCAAGGGCTTCGCCGACGGGTCCGACCGCGTGCCCGAGCTGGATTCGACCTACAAGTTCGATCCCGACACGACACTCGCGATCCTGGCAGGCTTCCAGTACAACCGCCGCGTGATGATCCAAGGGTATCACGGCACCGGCAAGTCGACCCACATCGAACAGGTTGCCGCCCGGCTGAACTGGCCCTGCGTGCGCGTGAACCTCGACAGCCACATCAGCCGGATCGACCTGATCGGCAAGGACGCGATCAAGCTGAAGGACGGCGTGCAGGTCACCGAGTTCCAGGAAGGCATCCTGCCCTGGGCGCTGCGCAACCCGACCGCGATCGTGTTCGACGAGTACGACGCCGGGCGCGCCGACGTGATGTTCGTGATCCAGCGGGTGCTCGAGGTGGACGGCAAGCTGACGCTGCTGGACCAGAACGAGGTGATCCACCCCAACCCCTATTTCCGCCTGTTCGCCACGTCGAACACGGTGGGCCTGGGCGACACCACGGGCCTGTATCACGGCACCCAGCAGATCAACCAGGGCCAGATGGACCGCTGGTCGCTGGTGGCGACGCTGAACTATCTCAGCCATGACGCCGAGGCGGCGATCGTGCTGTCGAAATGTCCCGCCTGGAACACCGAGAAGGGCCGCCGGCAGGTGAGCCAGATGGTCACCGTCGCCGACCTGACCCGGACCGCGTTCATGAACGGCGACCTGTCGACGGTGATGTCGCCGCGCACGGTGATCGCTTGGGCGCAGAACGCCGGCATCTTCCGCGACATCGGCTATGCTTTCCGGCTGACATTCCTGAACAAGTGCGACGAGCTCGAGCGCGAGACGGTCGCCGAGTTCTACCAGCGCTGCTTCGACGAGGAGCTGCCGGAAAGCGCGGCGAGCATCAGCTTGGGCTGAGCCGTCCCGGCACGACCGGATCAACGCGAAAAACCCCGTCACCGGCCGCGGTGGCGGGGTATTCCTTTTTTCGGAACGGCGGCGTGGATCAGTTGCCGCCGGACATCTGCTCATTCTCTTGCATCAGACGGTCGACGAAGGCCTGCGGGCTGACGCCCTGGGGCAGCACGATGATCGCGCCGCGATCGTCGCCGCCGCCGGACTGGCCGCTGCGGGGCATCGGGCGCTGCTGGCCACTGGCCGGGCCGTCGCCGGGCATGTCGCGCATGTACTCGCCGCCCATGTCGCCGTGCTGCATGCCCTGCTGCATGTGCCGGTCGCGCATCTGCTGGATGAAGCCCTGCCGCGCATCGGCCATGCCGCGGATATAGCCCTGGCGGTAGCCGCGTTCGTAGATCGTCTCGGTGAAGCCCTCGATGTCGAGCATGACGGTCTGGCCGGCATTCTCGCGCGTCATCCCCCGGGCCTGTCCGGGTTGCATGCCTTGGCCGCCCTGCATCTGGCTACCGGGCCGATCCTGGGCGCCGCTCTGGCTCTGGGCCGTGTCCTGGCCTTGCGCCGAGGTCTGGCCCTCGGCGTCGGTCTCGCCCGTATCGGGTGCGTCGGCCTCTTCTATGGCCTCTTCGATCGGCTGGCCGCCGACCTGCGCGTCGCCCTCGCCGGAGCCGTCGGACATGCCGCCATCGGCCATGCCGCTGTCGTCGGTGGTGACGCTGCCGGTCGACGTGCCGCCGTCGGTGGCGGAGGCGCCGTCGCCCATCTCGCTGCCGGTGGTGTCATCCTGTGTCTGGGCGAAAGCCTGCGGCGCCGCCATCGCGATCAGCGCGGCGGTCGCCGTCGCCATCATGATGCGTGCTGGGACGGCGCGGATGGCCGGGCTAGCTTCCGCTGCGATCGCTCTCTGGGGGGTTGGCATGTCTCTCCTCCTGCGAAAACTGGAATGAGACGTGGCCACGTCATCCGGTCAACGACCTCTTGCCGGATAGGTTTCACCGAAATTCGTCACCGCCGCGACCGACGAACCGGGACACGATCCATTGTGCCTGCCGTCAGGACGTCTAGATTACGCGCCATGGACAAGCCCAGCGACAACCCCGCCGACCCGTTCAAGAAGGCCCTCGCCGAGGCCACCAAGGTGCTGGCCGACGATCCCGACATGGCTGTCAGCTATTCCGTCGACCCGCCGGGCATGAACAAGGACGGCGTCCGCCTGCCGCAGATCAGCCGGCGCATGACCAAGGACGAGGTGCTGCTGGCGCGCGGCATCGCCGACACCTACGCGATGCGGCGCAAGTACCACGACCAGGGCACCTTCAACCGCTATTCGCCCCAGGGCGAGCTGGCGCGCGAGATCTACGAGGCGATGGAGATGGCCCGGTGCGAGGCCGTCGGCGCGCACGACATGCCCGGCACCTCCAAGAACATCGACGCCCGGATCGCCAGCGAGGCCGCGCGGCGCGGATATTCCGAGATCACCGAGGCCTCGGACGCGCCTCTGTCGGCCGCGGCGGGCTACATGGTGCGGCAGATGGCCACCGGGCGCGACCTGCCCGAGGGCGCGGACAACATCGTCGATCTCTGGCGCGGCTATATCGAGTCGCAGGCCGGCGAGACGCTGAGCGGGCTGGACGAGACTTTGCGTGACCAGACCGCCTTCGCCAAGTTCGCCCGGCGCGTGATCGAGGACCTCGGCTATGGCGACCAGCTGGGCGACGATCCGGACGGTGACGACGACCAGTCCGAGGACGACGCCGAAGAGCAGGACTCGCAGGACGACGATCAGCCAGACAGCCAGGGCGACGACCAGGAGGACGGCGAGGACGCCGAAGCCGCCCCCGACCAGAGCCAGGAACAGCAGCAGGACGAGAGCCAGGCACAGGTCTCGATGGACGAGATGGCCGACGCCGAGAGCGGCGAGGAGACCGAGTTGCCCGACGGCGAGGCGCCGATGGATCCGCCGGTGCCGCCGCAGCACTCGGACGCCGACCCCGGCTACAAGGTGTTCACCGCCGCCAACGACGAGGAAATCCGCGCCGACGATCTGGCCGAGCCGATCGAGCTGGAACGGCTGCGCGCGTATCTCGACCAGCAGCTCGACCCGCTGAAGCACGCGGTGGGGCGGCTGGCGAACAAACTGCAGCGGCGGCTTCAGGCGCAGCAGAACCGCAGCTGGGAGTTCGACCGCGAGGAAGGCATCCTCGACGCCGGGCGGCTGGCGCGGGTGGTGGCGAACCCGACCACGCCGCTGTCCTTCAAGGTCGAGCGCGATACCGAGTTCCGCGACACCGTGGTGACGCTGCTTCTGGACAATTCCGGCTCGATGCGGGGGCGGCCGATCTCGATCGCGGCGATCTGCGCCGACGTGCTGGCACGGACGCTCGAACGGTGCGACGTGAAGGTCGAGATCCTGGGCTTCACCACCCGCGCGTGGAAGGGCGGACAGGCCCGCGAGAAGTGGCTGGCCGAGGGCCGCCCGCAGATGCCGGGCCGCCTGAACGACCTGCGCCACATCGTCTACAAGCCCGCCGACGCTCCCTGGCGCCGGGCCCGCACGAACCTGGGCCTGATGATGAAGGAGGGCCTGCTGAAGGAGAACATCGACGGCGAGGCGCTGGAATGGGCGCACCGCCGGATGGCCAACCGCCGCGAGGCGCGGAAGATCCTGATGGTGATCTCGGACGGCGCGCCGGTGGACGATTCGACCCTCAGCGTGAACCCCGCGAACTATCTGGAGAAGCACCTGCGGGACGTGATCTCGATGGTCGAGAAGCGCAAGCTGGTGGAACTGATCGCCATCGGCATCGGCCACGATGTCACGCGGTACTACAACCGCGCGGTCACGATCACCGATGTCGAACAGCTGGCCGGCGCGATGACCGAGCAGCTCGCCGACCTGTTCGACAACGATCCGCGCGCCCGGGCCAAGATCGTGGGGCTCAAGAACGCCAGCTGACGGGCGCGAACCGGGGCTGGCCTTTCGCCGGATTCCGCGACACAAGACGCGGGACCGAGCGGAAGGAGACACGATGTTCCAGACCTTCGACTCCCCCACCCGTCCCGACCAGGGGCCGCCGCGGCTCGAGGCGCTGCGCGCGCAGATGGCGGCCGAGAACCTCGACGGCTTTCTCGTGCCCCGCGCGGACGTGCATCGCGGCGAATACGTCGCCCCGCGGGATGAGCGGCTTTCCTGGCTGACCGGCTTTACCGGATCGGCCGGGTTTGCGGCGGTGCTGACCGATCAGGCGGGCGTGTTCGTCGACGGCCGCTATACCGTGCAGGTCAAGGCGCAGGTCGACACGACCGCGTTCACCCCGGTGGCCTGGCCCGAGACCAAGCTGGCGGACTGGCTGGCGGAACGGCTGCACGCCAATGCGCGGGTCGGCTTCGATCCGTGGCTGCATACCGTGGCCGAGATCGAGGAACTGCGCGAGGCGCTGGAGCCCAAGGGCATCGGCCTGATCGATATCGACAACCTGATCGACCGGGTCTGGCCCGACCAGCCCGCTCCGCCCGCCGCGCCGATCACCGCGCACTCGGCCGAACTGGCCGGACGCGATCATCGCGACAAGCGGCAGGAGGTCGCCCGCACGCTCGGCGAGGCGAGGCAGAAGGTGGCCGTTCTGACGCTGCCGGACTCGATCGCGTGGCTGTTCAACATCCGCGGCGGCGACATCGCGCACACGCCGGTGCCTCACGGCTTCGCGCTGGTCTTCGACAGCGGGCGGGCCGAGCTGTTCGTGACGCCGGGCAAGGCCGACGGCGTGCTGGAGCACCTCGGCGACGAGGTCGCCGTGCAGCCGGCCGAGGGCTTTGCCCCCGCCCTGTCGCAGGTCGAGGGTCCGGTGCGCGTCGACCGCCGCAGCGCCCCGGTCGAGGTGCTGCGCCTGCTCGAGGAGGCCGAGGTCGAGATTGCCTTCGGCGAGGACCCCTGCCTGCGCCCCAAGGCGATCAAGACCGAAGCCGAGCTTGCCGGAACCACCGAGGCGCATCTGCGCGACGGCGCGGCCATGTGCGAGTTCCTGGCCTGGCTGGACGAGCGGGCCGACGCCCTGTCGGATCCGTCCGAACGGCTGACCGAGATCGACGTGGTCACCGCGCTGGAAGGTTTCCGGCGCGAGACGAACATGTTGCGCGACATCAGCTTCGACACGATTGCGGGCAGCGGCCCGAACGGCGCCATCGTGCATTACCGCGTGACCGAAGAGACCGACCGCGCGCTGCGCCGGGGCGAGCTGCTGCTGGTCGATTCCGGCGGGCAGTATCCCGACGGCACCACCGACATCACTCGCACGGTGGCCATCGGCCAGCCCGGGGCGGAACATCGCGCCTGTTTCACCCGTGTCCTGCGCGGGATGATCGCCATCTCGCGCACCCGCTTCCCCAAGGGACTCGCCGGGCGCGACCTGGACCCGCTGGCCCGCGCACCCCTGTGGCTGGCGGGGCAGGATTACAACCACGGCACCGGGCACGGCGTCGGCACCTTCCTGGGCGTGCACGAGGGGCCGCAGGCCCTGTCGCGTCGCAACGAGGTGCCGCTCGAGCCGGGGATGATCCTGTCGAACGAGCCGGGATACTACCGCGAGGGCGCGTTCGGCATCCGCATCGAGAACCTGATCGTCGTCGAACCCGCGCCCGAACTGGCCGGTGCCGACCCGCGCGAGATGTACGCTTTCCGCACGCTGACATGGGTGCCCATCGACCGCCGGCTGATCAACGCGGCGATGCTGAGCGCCGAGGAATGCGACTGGCTCAACGACTATCACGCCGCGGTGGCCGAGCGCATCGGCCCGCGCCTGTCCGAGAGCGCGGCGGCATGGCTGGCCGAGGCGACACGGCCGATCTGATTGCGGTAACACCCGTCATGGCGCTGTCGCATCTTTGTTGCTACGGTCCGCGCGAAACCGATCACCATCGGACGGGGGAGCAACATGGCTGACGACATCACGATCCGCGACTCGCAGACGACCTGGGTGGTCCGCGCCGGAGGCGCCGTGCTGGGCGAAAGCGGCAGGGCAATCGAGGTCGCTGATTCCGAGGGGGCGGTCATCTACTTCCCGCGCGAAGATATCGGCGTCGAGTTTCTCGATTCCTCGTCCACGCGCACCAAGGACGATCGCAAGGGCGAGGCGACATATTATTCGATCCAGACCAAGAGCACGCTGATCCCCGACGCCGCCTGGAGCTACGAGGCGCCCGCGCCCGAGGCCGCGCGGCTGGCCGGGCATCTGGCGTTCGACGCCGAGAAGGTCACGGTCGAGGAACTCTGATCCGCGTCACGGAATCCGGGCGTGCAAGGGGCGGCGGTGGGCCGCCCTTTTTCCTTTGCGCAGCCCGGCTTGGCGGGAATTGACGGCGAATGCATCGCGGCTAGGTCGCGCCGGGCCGCCATCGGGGGCGGCGCTTTCCGGAGGCCGCAATGTCCGATGCCGACGCCGCCATCTCGTCCGAGGCCGAGCCGCCGCTGACCGAGCCCGGCCTTCTGATCTGCACCATCACCATCGCGCTGGCGGGCCTGTTGTTCGGCTTCGACACGGCAGTGATCTCGGGCACGACAGAGCTCTTGCGGCAGGAATACGATCTGTCGCCCGTCTGGCTGGGCGTCACGGTATCGTCGGCGCTGTGGGGAACGCTGGTCGGGGCACTTGTCGCCGGGACGCCGGGCGACCGTTACGGCAGCCGCAACGTGCTGCGCGTCTTGGCGATCTTCTACCTCGTGTCGGCCGTAGGCTCGGCGCTGGCCTGGGACTGGACCTCGCTCTTGGTGTTCCGGGTGATCGGCGGACTCGCCGTGGGCGGCGCGTCGGTGCTGGCGCCGGTCTATATCTCGGAGGTGGCGCCACCGTCGCGCCGGGGCCGGCTGGTCGCGTCGTTTCAGTTCATGGTCATCACCGGCATCCTGCTGGCCTACATCTCGAACGCGGTGATTGTCGGTATGGATGTCGGCACAGCCGAGTGGCGGTGGAAGTTCGGCGTCGCGGCCGCGCCGGCGATCGTGTTCTTCCTGCTGCTGCTGCGGGTGCCGCACACGCCGCGCTGGCTGACCGGACAGGACCGCGAGGACGAGGCGCGCGAGGCACTGTCCTTCATCGGCATTTCCGGCCGCCACGCCGATGCCGAGATCGCCCATTTCCGTGAGGGCGAGACCGGCGACGCAGACGCCGAAAAACTGTCCTGGCGGCGTCACTCCAAGCCGATCCTGCTGGCGATCTTCGTGGCCGGGTTCAACCAGCTCTCGGGCATCAACGCGATGCTCTATTACCTCAACGACATCTTCGCCGCCGCCGGCAACGACCTGTCGCCGGACCTGCAGGCCATCGTCATCGGCGTGGTAAACACGATCTTCACCGCCGTGGGCATCCTCTTCATCGACCGGCTCGGGCGGCGGCCGCTGCTCTTGATCGGGTCGGCGGGGATGGCGGTGTCGCTTGTGGTGGCGGCGCTGGCGCTGAACGGCGTGCTGCCGGGCATCTACGTGCTAGTTGCGCTGATCTCGTTCATCGTGTTCTTCGCGCCCAGCACCGGCGCGGTGATCTGGGTCTATATCTCCGAGGTCTTTCCGCAGCCGGTGCGCGGACGCGGCAGCGCGGTGGGCGCCTCGACCCATTGGGGGCTGAACGCCGCCATCGCCGCCGTCTTCCCCTCGATCGCCGCGGCGTCGCAGGGGCTGCCCTTCTTCGTCTTCGCGGCGATGATGGTGGCGCAGTTCGTGATCGTGCTGACCTTCTTCCCCGAGACGAAGAACGTCCCCCTCGAGAAGATGGAGCGGCAGCTCGGCGTCAGGATGACCTGAGCCGCCGCCCCGCCGGTCAGCTGCGGAAGTCGCGCAGCACCGAGTCGGCGATGGCGTCGCGGGTCAGCACGCCGATGACGTTCTCGGGCTTCGGCTGCACGCCCTCGGGCACCACCAGCAGTGCCGAGTGGCCGCGGTCGGCCATGTTGGTCATCGCCCGCTGGAGGAAGCTCGTCTCCTGCGCGTAGCCCACCGGCGCGATGATCGGGCCGTGGCGCTTCGTCGGGTCCTCGGGGTGGACCCGGACGATGCCGACCACGTTGCGCCCCTCGGTCACGACGGCATAGACGCGCTCCTTGCCCAGCTCGGTATCGACGACGCCGCTCGAGCCCAGCTCGGACTTCTCGATGATCCCGGCGGAGGGCGACATCAGCTGACGGATCGTGCGGATAGAGAAGCTGTGGGATCGGCGCTCACGCGGGATATGCGCGCCGCGACGGGACAGCTTGGTCGTATAGATGTCGTCATCCGACAGCCGGCGCCGCACGCCGAGCGCGCAGACCACCGAGATGATCGCCGCGACGGTGATCGAGTAGTCGCCCGTCATCTCGAACATCATCATGATCGACGTGATCGCGGCCCCGGTCGACGCGCCGACGATCGCCGCCATGCCGATCACCGCGAAGGTCACGGAGTGGAAGCCGAGATTGGGGAACAGGAAGTCCAGCCCGCTGCCGAACGCCGCCCCGAGCGCCGCGCCGAGGAACAGCGAGGGCGAAAACACCCCGCCCGAGGCCCCCGCGCTGAGCGACACCGAGGTCGCCAGGAGCTTGAGCACGAACAGCAGCAACAGGAAGCCCGGCGCCGTCAGCTGCCCGGTCAGGATCGCTTCGATGGTGGCGTAGCCGACGCTTTCGGTGTGGTACTGGCCGGTGGTCAGCAGCAGGACATACATCAGGATGCCGAGCGACAGCATCCCCGCCATGTTCTTGACGTAGGGGTTGGCCTTCCAGCTCTCGAACAGGTCCTCGGTCCCGTAGAGCACCTTCACGAACAGCCACGCGGCGACGCCGGCGACCATGCCGAAGATGACGTAAAGCGGCAGCATGTCGACCGACAGCGGCACGAACACGTCGGGGCGGCTGTGTGCCGCCATCAGAAAGGCGGGCTCCATCCCAAAGGCGAGACGGCCGACATAGGTCGCGGTCCCCGTCGCCAGGACGACGGGCAGCAGCGTGCGGGCGCTGAATTCGGGCAGCATCAGCTCGACCGCGAACAACACAGCGCCGAGCGGGGTGTTGAAGGTCGCCGCGATGCCGGCCCCTGCCCCGGCGGCGACCATCGTGATCACCTGCCACGACCTCAGCCGAAACGCCCGACCCAGCACCGACCCGATGCCCGAGCCGATCTGGATGATCGGCCCCTCGCGTCCGACGGACGCACCAGACCCGATCGACAGGGCCGAAGCGAGCGACTTGGTGATCACCACCGCCGGGCGGATATGGCCACCACGGTAATAGATCGCGTCCATCACCTCGGGCACGCCGTGGCCCTTCGCTTCGGGGGCGAAGGTGCGCACCAGCCACAGCACGATGAGCCCGCCGACGACCGGCGCGAGAATCACCAGCGGCCCGAACGGCGCGGGCGGGGTCGGCAGGTTGGCGTCGTAGTGGAACGAGAACTCGCCGAGGAAGGCGAGGTTGTGAATGACCGCGATCAGGTAACGCAGCAGCACCGCGCCGAGTCCCGTGACGATGCCGATCACCACCGCTATCAGCGACAACCCGATCATCGAGCCGCGTCGATTGTCATCCTGGGGAGCTGTCAGGGGGTACTTGGTGTCGTCCGTCGTCGTTTCGGTCATGTCGCAAAGCGTCCAGCAATTGTAGGCATCGGCGGCGAAGGATATGGTCCGCGCAATCGCGCTGCCGGCCGAGCAAGCCCGTCGCATCCAGCTACGCCTTTGTGCGCAAAGATGCAAAGCGTGGCATGCCCCGACCGACCGCGCCTTGGACCAAGGCAGAATCGGAGACAGGCATGACGAGCGTATCCCGTTGGAGACACTACCGCCCCGCGCGGATCGAGGTCGTCGGCGGCCTCGTCGCGCTGGCCGCGAGCGTGGTGTATTTCGGGGCGCTGCACGTGCTGGACGGCCGCGCCGGCCTCTATCTGGAGGAATTGCGGCAGTCCGACCCCGACCGCTATCTCACCGTGCTGCGCGAGAGCCGGGGCTTCGAGGCTTTCCTGGAAGAGTACCGCGCGCTGGCGGATTACGACGAGTTCCAGCGTCTGCCGCCCACCTTCCTGATCGGGCGCTGGACGCCCCGGCCCGCCCAGCTGCGCCTGGCGCCCGGCACCTCGCCCGAACAATGCAGCGACCCGATGACACTGGGCGACGGGATGTACCAGCAACTCGATACAGGGGGCGTATCGCTACCGGTGACCTACCGGATCGAAGGCCAGACCGTTCAGATGCGCACCGAGGACGAGGGGATCATGCCGATCGAGCTGGTCAGCTATGGCGGCGAGCTGGATCACATCAGGTACGTCCCGCCGGGGGCCGAGTTTCCCGTCTACGGCTATCTCTGCGGCCGCTAGTATCGGCCTTTCGCCCGCACGGCCCGTGGCCTAGGGTCGACGCCGTCCCGAACCTGTCACGCCGAAGGGGGCCATCCGAGCCATGACGATCCACACCGCTCTAGACGAACTTTCCGAGGTCCTGGGGGATCGGCTGAGCCGGTCGGAGTCGGACCTTGCGCTTCACGGCCGGTCCGAGGCGCATTTCCCCGAGACGCTGCCCGACGGCGTGCTCTATCCCGACTCGACCGAACAGGTCGCAACGGCGGTGCGGATCTGCGCCACGCATGGCTGCCCGATCACCGGCTGGGGCGTCGGCACGTCGCTGGAAGGGCACGCGCTGGCCACGAAGGGCGGCGTCGTGATGGACTTTTCGCGGATGGACAAGGTCGTCGAGATCAACGCCGAGGACATGGACGTGCGCGTCCAGCCCGGCGTCACCCGCTCGCGCCTGAACGAGGAACTCCGCGCGACGGGCCTGTTCTTCTCGGTCGATCCGGGGGCTGACGCCACGATCGGCGGGATGGCGGCGACGCGGGCCTCGGGCACGACGGCCGTGCGGTACGGCACGATGCGCGACAATGTCCGCGCGCTCGAGGTCGTGATGGCCGACGGCCGCGTGATCCGCACCGGCAGCCGGGCGAGGAAAAGCTCGGCCGGCTACGACCTGACCGGCCTGTTCGTCGGGTCGGAGGGCACGCTGGGGCTGATCACCGAACTGACGCTGCGGCTGTGGGGCCAGCCCGAAGCGGTGTCGGCCGGCGTCTGCGCCTTTCCCGACATCGGCAGCGCCGTGGATTGCGTGATCGAGACGATCCAGCTGGGCATTCCGCTTGCC
Organism: Tranquillimonas rosea; assembly: GCF_900111315.1. Classification (GTDB taxonomy): domain Bacteria; phylum Pseudomonadota; class Alphaproteobacteria; order Rhodobacterales; family Rhodobacteraceae; genus Tranquillimonas; species Tranquillimonas rosea. The sequence continues at coordinate 151,917 of NZ_FOGU01000006.1, read as the reverse complement.
CGGATCGAGTTCATCGACGCCGAATGCGTGCGCGCCTTCAAGATGAGCTCGGGCACCGACATGGAAGAGAAGCCGCACCTGATGGTGGAATTCCACGGCTCCGAGACGGCGGTGGCCGAGGAAGCCGCGCGCTTCGGCGAGGTCGTGGCCGAGCATCGCGGCGGCCCCTTCCACTGGTCCGCCAAGCCCGAGGAACGCACGAAGCTGTGGAAGATGCGGCACGAAGCGGCCTATTCCATGCGCGCGCTCAAACCCGGCGCGGTGATGATGGCGACGGACATCTGCGTGCCGATCTCGCGCCTTGCCGAAGCGGTCGAGGAGACCACCGCCGATATCGCCGCCTCGCCGATTCCCGGCCCGATCCTGGGCCATGTAGGCGACGGCAACTTCCACGCGACGCTGCTGATCGAACCGGGCAACGCGGCCGAGATGAAGGCCGCGAAGGACCTTGCCGCGCGCATGGCCGACCGTGCGCTGCGCATGGGGGGCACCGTGACCGGAGAGCACGGGATCGGCCTGGGCAAGCTCGACTACATGGAGGCCGAGCACGGGGACGGCTGGTCCGTGATGGGTGACATCAAGCGCGCCCTCGATCCCGGGGGGCTGCTGAACCCCGGCAAGCTGATCCGCTCGAATTGAACCTGTCGGCCCCCGAGGAGATGCCCCACGCCTTCGCCGCCGCCTGGGCGGACCGCGACGCCGCCACGCTGGCCGGGCTGTTCGCCGAGGATGCCGATTTCGTCAACGTCGTCGGCCTATGGTGGCACGATCGCGCGGCGATCGAACGGGCGCATCGCTATGGCCTGACGACGTTCTTCCGCGACAGCACCCTGCGGGTCGGGCGGGTCAGGCTGCGCGAGCTGGGCGATACGGCGGTGGTGCAGGCGCGGATGCACCTCTCGGGGCAGATCGCCCCCGACGGCGGCATCGCCGAGGCGCGCACCAACATCCTGACCTTCGTGATGCACCGTGCCGAAGATGGCTGGACCTGCGTGACCGCCCAGAACACCGATGTCGTGCCAGGCGCAGAGACGCAGGTGGCAACGCCGGACGGGCTGACGCCGCACGACTACCGCGCCTGATCTATCCCGCCAGCAGCGCCTTGGCCGCGCCCCGCGCCTCGTCGGTGACGGTGTCGCCGGCGAGCATGCGGGCGATCTCGTCCACGCGGTCGCCGGCGTCCAGCGGCACGACGGTCGAGGTCGTGGTGTCGTCCGCGACGCGTTTCTCCACGCGCCAGTGATGCGCCCCCAGCGCGGCGACCTGCGGCGAGTGGGTGACGACCAGCACCTGCCCCCGCTCGGCCAGCGCCGACAGCCGCCGGCCCACGGCCGCCGCCGTCGCGCCGCCGACACCGCGGTCGATCTCGTCGAAGATCATCGTCAGGCCCTCGGCGTTCTGCGTCAGGCAGACCTTGAGTGCCAGCAGGAAGCGGCTGAGCTCGCCGCCCGAGGCGATCTTGCTCAGCGCCCCCGGCGGGGCGCCCGGATTGGTGGCGACGGTGAAGGTAACGGAGTCCTGGCCTTCGGGGCCCGGCTCGGTTTCCTCGATCACGGTGCGAAAGACCGCGCGCTCCATCTTGAGCGGCGCAAGTTCGTCGGCCATCGCGGTATCGAGCCGCCGGGCGGCGATGGCGCGGGTCTCGGACAGGTCGGAAGCGGCGGCGTCGTAATGGCCCCGCGCCTCGGTCACGGCGGCCCGGCGCGCGGCGATGTCCGCGTCGCCCGCGTCGATCGCCGCCAGTCTTGTGCGCAGGTCGTCGGCGAAACCGCCCAGCTCGTCGGCGAGGACGTCGTGCTTGCGCGCCAGGGCGCGGATCGCGAAGAGACGTTCCTCGGTCCGCTCCAGGGCATAGGGGTCGATCTCGAGCGCATTGAGGCAATCGGACACGCCCTGCTCGGCCTCGCCGAGCGCCTCCATCGCGCGTTCCAGGGCAGCGAGCGGCGCGTCCAGCCGGCCCTCGACCGCCTCGTTCGCCCCGTCGATCCAGCGGGAGGCGTCGTTCAAGAGCGCCTCGGCCCCCTCGCCCCCCAGCGCCTGAAGCGCGCGGGCCACGTCGCCGCGCACGCGCTCGGCCGCCTGCATCGCGCGGCGTTCGCTGTCCAGCCGCTCTTCTTCGCCCGGCTGCGGATCCAGTTCGTCGAGTTCGGCAACCGCGTGGCGCAGGTATTCTTCCTCGGCCCGCGACTGTTCCAGCGCGCTCTCGGCCGTGGTCAGATCGGACTGGGCGGTGGCCAGCGCCCGCCACGCCGTGCGTACCGCGACGAGCTGATCCTCGGCCCCGGCGAACGTGTCGAGCAGCTGGCGGTGGCCGCGCGCGTTCAGAAGGCCGCGATCGTCGTGCTGACCGTGCAGTTCCACCAGCGTATCGGACAGCCGCCGCAGCACCTCGCCGCTGGCCCGCCGGTCGTTGACCCAGGCCGTCTTGCGCCCCTCGGCAGTGTTCACGCGCCGCAGGATCAGTTCGTCCCCCGCGTCGATGCCGGCCTCCTGCAGTACCGCCCGCGCCGGGTGATCAGGCGCCAGGTCGAACACCGCCGTCACCTCGCCCTGGCTGGCACCCTGCCGGACCAGATCGGCCCGGCCCCGCCAGCCCAGAACGAATCCCAGCGAATCCAGAAGGATGGACTTTCCCGCGCCGGTCTCGCCCGTCAGCACGTTGAGACCCGGCTGGAAGTCGAGTTCCAGCCGGTCGATCAGCAGCATGTCCCGGATGTCGAGGCCACGCAGCATGATGGTTCAGACGGGTCGGGTCTGGAGGATCACAGCCATTCGCCGCGGATCACCTGGCGGTAGACCGTGCGCAGCCAGCTGTCGCCCGTGGGCTCCAGCGTCAGACCGCGGCCGGTGAGCAGCGCGTAGCTGTCCTCGTACCACTCGGTGCCCTGGTAGTTGTAGCCCAGGATGGCCCCCGCCGTGCGCGCCTCGTCCTCGAGCCCCAGCGCGAGATAGCTTTCCACCAGCCGGTGCAGCGCTTCGGGCGTGTGCGTCGTGGTCTGGAAGTCCTCGACGACGACCCGGAAACGGTTGATCGCGGCGGTGTAGTGCTTGCGCTTGAGGTAATAGCGCCCGATCTCCATCTCCTTGCCGGCGAGGTGATCGAAGGCCAGGTCGAACTTGAGGACCGCCGAGTTCGTGTACTCGCTCTCGGGATAGCGCTCGATCACGTCGCGCAGCGCCTGGAGCGCCTGGAAGGTCAGGCCCTGGTCCCGGCCGACATCGTCGATCTGGTCGTAATAGCTGAGCGCGAGCAGATACTGCGCGTAAGCGGCATCCTCGTCCGCGGGGTAGAAGTCGATGTAACGCTGCGCCGCCGCCCGCGAGTTCTGGTAATCGCGGTCCCGGTGATAGGACATCGCCTGCATGATCAGCGCACGCTTGGCCCACTCGGAATACGGATAGAGCCGCTCGACCTCGCCGAAGTAGCGGGCAGCTTCCTCGGGATCGTCATTCTCGAGCTGAAGCTCGGCGCGCTGGTAGATCTCGGCTGCCGACAGGGAGTCCAGCGGCTGTTGCCGGCTGGCCACGCCATCGCCGATCCCGCACGAGGCCAGTCCCACGCAGAAAGCCGTGGCGATCAAGACCTTGCCCGTCATTCCCTGGCCTGTCCCCATGGCTGCACCCCTTGCGACCTTATCTTCCCGCAGAGCATGTCCGCAGTCTTGGCGAGGGTCTAGCACAGAAAAAATCGGGGCAAAACGCCTTTGCGCCGGCCGGCGCCGACGCAGGTCAGGCGACCGCCGCGAGGTCGGCACGGGACACGCCGCTGCCCGGCAGGCGCGCGGCATTGTCGGCGTCGACTTCGATCATGCGCACGGCGCCCGGACGGGCAAACAACGCGCGCAGCAGGGCGTTGGTCATCGCGTGCCCGCCACGGATCGAGGTGTAGCGTCCCAGAAGCGGCCCGCCCGCCAGCGCGAGGTCGCCGAGCGCGTCGAGCATCTTGTGACGCACCGCCTCGTCGCGGCGGCGCAGGCCACCGGGCGTGAGGATGCGGTCACCGTCGACGACCACGGCGTTGTCATAGGTGCCGCCAAGGGCGAGGCCCTGGGCGCGCATCGCCTCGACATCCGCCTCGCGGCAGAATGTGCGGCAATCCGCCAGTTCATAGAGAAAGCGCCCGTTGGCCAGGTCGAAGCGCCGCTGCTGCCGGCCGATGGCGGCATCGGGGAAGTCGATGGTGAAATCGATCTCGAGGCAGTCCGACGGCTCGAGCCGCGCCACGGCGTCTCCGTTGCGCACCTCGACCCGCTCCATCACCTGCAGGGCGCGGATCGGCGTGCGCAGCGTCCGCAGGCCACGGCCCAGCAGAGCGGCGACGAACGGCGCGGAGGATCCGTCAAGGATCGGAACCTCGGGACCGTCGATCTCGATCAGGGCATTGTGCAGACCGATGCCGGCGATGGCGGCCATGATGTGCTCGACGGTCGAGACGGACACGCCGTCGCCGTTGGACAGGGCGGTGCAGAGCTTGGCCGAGTGCACGGCATCCCAACGCGCAGGGATGAGGGGATCACGCCCGGAGACATCCGTGCGGCAGAACCAGATGCCGTATTCGGACGACGCGGGACGAACCACCATGCGAACGGGCTTGCCAGAGTGGAGACCGGTTCCTTCGAAGGTCACCGCCGATTTCAGCGTCGTCTGCATCATTGCCCGTATCCCGTCGTGCTCGCGTCTTTTTTCTTCATGGTCAGCTAAGCGCCTAACGGTTTCGACACAATTCAATCTTTGTGACGGGCTGAAACAGGACGAATCGCCGTCGGCGGCGACTTGCACAGATCCCGCAATCCCGATCGCAACACGCTGGTCTCAAACGAAAAAAGGGCCGGCTTTCGCCGGCCCTCCCGTTCACGTCCGTGAGTGAAAACCTCAGTTTGCCTGGCGGCGCAGGAAGGCCGGGATCTCGATCCGCTCCTGCTCGGCCGAGTTCTCGTCCTGGGCCTCGGGCTGTTGCGCGGGCTGCTGGCCGCCGCGTAGCGGAGGCTGCTGGCGACGCTGCGCCGGCTGCTGGCCCTGCGGCTGGCCGCGGCCCTGCTGGGTTTCCGCCTCGTGACCGGTCATGCGGTTGATCAGAGAGTTGATCCCGAAGCGCGGACGTTCGGCCGCGGGATGCTGCTCGACGTTGCCGCCCTGGGGCTGGCGCGCGGCCGGCTGCTGCTCCTGCGGGGCGCGCTCTTCGCCGGCCGGCGTCTTGCGCACGGCCTGCTGCAGGCGGGCGAGCGCCTCGGGCGAGGGCTGGCCGGGGGCCTGGGCACGGGGCTGCGCGGCCTCTTCGGACTGCGCCGCGGCAGGCTGCTGCTCGTGGCGCGGCTGGTAGGCCGGCGGCGGCAGGTCGTCGCTCGCCTCGGGGCGGCCGCCGGTGTTGCGGAAGTTGTCCGCGCCGTGCGGCTCGGCGACGGGCGCAGAGGCCACGTCATCGAAGAAGTCGCGGTCGAACTCGCGGCCGCGAGCGGCGGGAGCCTGCGTCGGCTGATCCTCGGCGACCTCGGTGGGCGCTTCCTCAATCGCGGCCTCGACATGGGTGGGCTGCTGAAGCGGCTCGGACAGGCGGCGGCGCGGCAGCGGGACATCGCCCTGGCTGGCGGTCGCGTCGATCCCGGTGGCCACGACGCTGACGCGCATCCGGCCCTCCATCGTGTCGTCCAGCGTCGAGCCAACGATGATATTGGCGTCCTGGTCGACTTCCTCGCGGATGCGGTTCGCCGACTCGTCCAGTTCGAACAGGGTCAGGTCGGTGCCGCCGGTGACGTTGATGAGCACGCCCTTGGCGCCGCGCAGGCTGATTTCGTCCAGCAGCGGGTTGGCGATCGCCTTCTCGGCGGCCTGGATCGCGCGATCCTCGCCCTCGCCCTCGCCGGTGCCCATCATCGCCTTGCCCATCTCGTCCATGACGGCGCGGACGTCGGCGAAGTCCAGGTTGATCAGGCCCGGACGAACCATCAGGTCGGTCACGCCCTTCACGCCCTGGTACAGCACGTCATCGGCCATCGAGAACGCCTCGGTGAAGGTCGTCTTCTCGTTGGCGAGGCGGAACAGGTTCTGGTTCGGAATGATGATCAGCGTGTCGACCATCCGCTGCAGGCACTCGACGCCCTCTTCGGCCTGGCGCATCCGCTTGGTGCCCTCGAACTGGAAGGGCTTGGTCACGACACCGACGGTCAGCACGCCCAGCTCACGCGCAGCCTGCGCGATGATCGGCGCGGCGCCCGTCCCGGTGCCGCCGCCCATCCCGGCGGTGATGAAGCACATGTGCGCGCCGGCAAGGTGATCAACGATCTGTTCGATTGACTCCTCGGCCGCGGCGGCACCGACCGAGGGGCGCGCGCCCGCGCCCAGGCCCTCGGTGACCTTGGTGCCGATCTGGACCTTCGCCGGAGCCGTGGATTGCTGCAGCGCCTGGGCGTCGGTGTTGGCCACCACGAACTCGACCCCGTCGAGCTGCTTGGCGATCATGTTGTTGACCGCGTTGCCGCCGGCGCCGCCCACACCAAACACGGTGATCCGCGGCTTCAGCTCATCCTGTTCGGGCATCATGAGATTCAAGGTCATCGATATGTCCGCCTGTCGTTTTCCGGGCCCCCTGTCCGCCGGAGCCATCTGCCATGATTTCAATAAATCCTAACTGTCTGCGGCCGTTGCGTCACCCAAAAAACACAGATCTACTACAGAATATGGAAAACTATTGGCAATGATCCGCTGAGTGTCCGCAATGCATCAAGATATTGCGACTACCAATTGTCTTTGAACCATTTTACCGCGCGCTTCAGCGAGCGGGCGGGGTAACGATCGGCCGGAATGGCGAAATCCCACCACTCGTCCTGCGGATGCGCGGCAAACAGGCACAGGCCCACCGCGCTGGCAAAGGCCGCCCCCGTGGCCGCTTGCGGCAGCCCGTGGACCCGTAGCGGACGGCCGATTCGCACCTGCTGACCCAGAATCTTGGGGGCCAGCGTGTCGAGACCGGGGATCTGGCTGCCACCACCGGTCAGCACGATCTGCTGGCTTGGCAGGTGCTCGAACCCGGCCGCGTCGAGGCGCGAGCGCACCTCTTCGAGGATCTCCTCGACCCGAGGCCGCATGATCCCGATCAGTTCCGCGCGGCTCACGGTGCGGCGATCGAGTTCCCAGTCGCCGGTCTCGCCGCCGATCTCGATCATCTCGCGGTCGTCCATGCCGGTCGCCACGGCGCCGCCGTAGAAGGTCTTGATGCGCTCGGCTGTCGCCAGCGGCACCTGGAGCCCCTTGGAAATGTCCGACGTCACGTGATCGCCGCCCATCCGCACGCTGTCCGCATAGATCATGTGCTTCTTCATGAACACCGACAGCCCGGTCGCGCCGCCGCCCATGTCGATGCAGGCCGCGCCCAGCTCCTGCTCGTCCTCGACCAGAGACGAGATCCCCGAGACATAGGCGCCGCTGGCGAGCCCGGCGAGCTCCAGGTCGCAGCGCTTGAGGCAGTAGATCAGGTGTTCGATCAGGGCGCCGTTCACCGTCAGCAGGTGCATGTCGCAGGCCAGCCGGTTGCCGATCTGCCCTCGCGGATCGTTCAGGCCCGAGCGGTGGTCGAGGGCAAAGTTCACCGGCTGCGCGTGCAGGACCTCTCTACCCTGCCCGAAATCGGGCACGTCGCAGGCCGCCAGGACCCGTGCCACATCGGCGTCCTGGACGGGATGACCGTCGAGCTCGGTCTCGCCCGCCAGCCCGTAGGACCGCGGATCGCCGCCAGCGACGCAGGCGATGACGTGGTCGACCCGGACATCGGCCATCTTCTGCGCCGCCTGCACGGCGGTGCGGATCGCCCTCTCCGTCTCGGCCATCGCCTCGATCTCGCCGAAACGCATGCCGCGCGCCCGCGTCGTCGCCGCGCCGATCACCCGGAACGAGGATTGCCCGGCCAGCGAGCCGATCCCGTCGTTGCCGCGGGTGCGGCCAGGACCGTCGAAGCGCAGGACAAGGCAGGCGATCTTGCTGGTGCCGACATCGAGAATGGCGATCACGCCCCGCTGCATCGCCGCCGTACGCATCGCGCGCATCGCCCGCTGGGACTGGTAGAGATCCGTCATTCCGTGGTCGCTCCCGCTTGGTTCGCACTAATCCGGCGCAGTTCTGTGGCGGTGGTGTCGGCCATCCGCACCGTCGGCCGCTGCACGTTGCGCATGTCGACATGGGTGACGGCCCGGCTCAGCAGGTCCTGCGCCATGTCCATCGCGATGACCCGCTCCAGCGCCTGCACCGGCTCGGTCTCCGGCAGCGCGATGCGCTGATCGCGGTCGAGCACTACGTCCCAGCGCCGCTCGCCGACCCGCAACAAGCCGCGAATCCGGTGGTCGATCGGCGCCGCCACGTCCAGAAGCGCCCGCGCCTCGGCCACGCGCTGATCCGCGCCGCGCCCGACGATCAGCGGCAGGTCCTGCCGTGCCTGACGGTGCCGCACCGGCATGACCGGATGCCCCGTCTCGTCCAGCAGCTCCAGCCCCTCGGCGTTGCGCCAGACGATGACGGGCTGTCGCTCGTCCACCGACACCTGCAACACGCCGCCGGGACGCACGCGCAGTTCGGCGCTCTTGACCGCGTCCAGCTGCTGCACCTTCGCCTGCATGTCGGGAAGGTCGAGATCGAAGGACGACATCGGCAGGTCGACCGGGATCACCTCTCGGATGGTCTCGGCCAGCACCGGCGAGGCACCATCGACGGCCATCAGCTTGACCATGAATTCCGGGCGCTGCTGGATCTCGGCCTTCAGGTCGTCGACCCACAGCCGCACTGCCTCGCGCCGCTCCTGGTCGGCGGCCAGGATCCCGACCGTGCCGATCACCGCGAGGCAGGGCAGCCCCGTGCGCAGGAACCGCCGGAAGCCCGGCGTCAGCATCAGCCGCTGAAGCCGGTACGCCAGGCGCGACGGCGCGGGATCGCGGGGGCCTACCGGTGACACGACGCGTCCTCCACCAGAAAGCGGCACAGCGTGCCAAAGCCCATGCCCACATGTGCCGCCTGTTCCGGCGTCAGCGAGGTGGGCGTCATGCCCGGCTGGGTGTTCGTCTCGAGCAGGACCAGCCCGTCGACGCCGCGCGACTCGTCCCAGCGGAAATCCGTGCGGCTTAGGCCGCGGCAGCCGAGCGCCGTGTGGGCCTGTTCGGCATGGGCGAGGCAGGCGTCGAACACGTCCTTCGGCACGTCCGCCGGAAGTTCGTGACGCGACCCGCCGGGCAGGTACTTGGCTTCGTAGTCGTACCAGCCGTCGGTGATGATGTCGGTCACCGTCAGCGCCTTTGGCCCCTCACCCGGCCGCTCGACCACGGTGGTCGTCATCTCGCGGCCCGGCGCGAAGCGCTCGACCATGACGATCTCGGGCATGTCCGGCGCCAGCGCGGGCGGGCCGTTCGCCGCCTCGTGCACGAGGTAGACGCCGACCGACGAGCCTTCGTTGTAGGGCTTCACGACATAGGGCGGATCCATCACGTGCCGCGCGCGCACGTCGTCGGCCGATGCCAGAAGAGAGGGCACGACAGGAAGACCGGCGCTGCGATAGGCGTCCTTGGTACGCTCCTTGTCCATCGCGAGCGCCGAGGACAGAACGCCGGAATGAGTATAGGGCAGGCCGATCCACTCTAGCAGGCCCTGGACGCAACCGTCCTCGCCCCACCGGCCGTGCAGCGCGTTGAAGGCGACATCGGGGGCAATCTCGGACAGCCGTGCGGCAAGGTCCGGACCCGCGTCCAGTTCGATCACCTCGAAGCCTTCGCCCCGCAGCGCGGTCGCGCATTCGCGCCCGGATGACAGGGACACCTCGCGTTCTGCCGAGGGCCCGCCCATCAGTACCGCCACCTTGGGGGTTGCCCTGCTCGACATACCCGCCACTCGTGCTGAGGGCCTTTTTGTGCGGCCCTTGTTTTCGTTGCCTAGTCGTCTGCCTCAGGGGCCGGTTCGCCGACCCTCATCACTTCCCATTCTAGCGAAATTCCAGTGGTTTGGAATACCTTTTCGCGCACCGTCTCGCCGAGCCCCTCCAGATCGGCCGCCGTGGCGCCGCCCGTGTTGATGAGAAAGTTCGAATGTTTCTCGCTCATCATGGCGCCGCCCACCTGCGCGCCGCGCATCCCGGCCTCGTCGATCAGCTTCCACGCCTTGAGATCATGGGTGTCGTCGGCCCGCCCGGTCGAGGAATACCCCGCCGGATTGCGGAAGGTGGAGCCCGCCGTGCGCTCCTTCGAGGGCTGGCTCTCATCGCGACGGGCGATCTGTTCGGCCATGGTCGCCTCGAGCGTCGCGGGATCGCCGGCCGGCGCCTCGAACACGGCCTGCGTCAGGACCCAGCCTTCGGGAAGGTCGCTGCTGCGGTAGGCGAGGTTCAGCTCATCGCGGCTCAGCGTTACCACCCTGCCCTCGCGCGTGACGGCCTGCACCTCGACGAGGCGGTCCGCGACATAGGTGCCGTAGCAGCCCGCGTTCATCCGCACCGCGCCGCCGATCGCGCCGGGAATCGTGCGCAAGAAGGTCAGGTCGACGCCCGCCTCCGCGGCCCTCCGCGCGACATGCGAATCCAGCGCGGCGGCGCCGGCGGTGACACGGGTGCCGTCGATCTCGATCCCGTTGAAGCCGCGGCCCAGCCGGATCACGGCCGCGCGAAGGCCGCCGTCGCGCACGATCAGGTTCGAGCCGACGCCCATCGGAAAGACCGGCACGGACGGGTCGAGCGCTGCGAGGAAGCCGCAGAGATCGTCCAGGCTCGCCGGCTGCACCAGCCAGTCCGCCGGTCCGCCGACGCGCAGCCAGGTCAGCCCGGAGAGGTCGCGATCCGGGGTCACGCGGCCTTCGATCTCGGGCAGGATCTGTTTCTGGTCGTTCATCTCGTTCCCTTCCGCAGCGCCGCTCCGGTCTGCCATGGCGGCGGTGATCATGCCAGTGGCTCAGCGGCGTCGCGCGGTGCGGACCAGCCACGCGCCGAGATGGCGCACGGGCCACCGCAGCACCGACAGCCCGGCCACGAAGAACAGCGCGCCGAGCCACATCCCCTCCGCCCAAGCGACCCAGACCAGGATCGGGACACCGGCGGCGATCAGCGCCATCGCCTCGGGCCAGTGGTTCCGCCGGCTCGGCCGCATCGCCAGCAGGTTCGCCACGATGCACCAGAGGCAGGCCAGGACGAGCGCCATCGTCACGCCCGCCCCGCCAGGCGCCGCGCCAGCGCCACCAGGGGCCGCCGGAACATCGAGGCGATGGCCAGCGCGGCCGCAAGCGCCGCCAGGGGACCGAGCGCACGGGCCAGAAGACCCGCCAGCACGATCCCGGCGACCAGCAGCACCGAACCGGGAAGATACTGCCAGCGCATCGGCAGCATCGACACGCCCACCGCCGCGAGCACCCACAGGCACGCCGCGACGCCGAGCCAGCCCGTCACCGCACCGGCCTCACGAGGCCTTGCGCTGAAGCCGTCCCGGCAGATTGTTCGCCCAGGCGCTGATGGTCCCCGCGCCGAGACAGACCACCATGTCGCCCGGCACCGCCTGCTCGCGCACCAGCCGCTCGAGGTCGTCCTCGGAGTTGATCGCCCGCGCGTGGCGGTGACCGTGCCGGATCAGGCCCGAGACGAGCTCGTCCCGGCTGGCGCCGGGGATCGGGTCCTCTCCGGCGGAATAGACATCCGCGATGGCGACGACGTCGGCCTCGTTGAAGCAGCCGCAGAAATCGTCGAACAGCGAGGCAAGGCGCGAATAGCGGTGCGGCTGGTGCACCGCGATCACCCGCCCCTGGGTGGCCTGCCGCGCGGCCTTCAGCACCGCCGCGATCTCGACCGGATGATGGCCGTAATCGTCGATGATGGCGACCCCGTCGACCTCTCCCACGCGGGTGAAGCGACGGTTCACGCCGCCGAACCCGGCCAGCGCCTCGCGGATCTCCGACCCCTTCATGCCCAGATGCCGCGCCACCGCCACGGCGGCGAGGCAGTTCGACACGTTGTGGTCGCCCGGCATCGGCAGGGTGCAGCCCTCGATCAGCACGCCCTCGGCCTGCAGCGCGATGTCGAACTGCGCGATCCCCTTGTCGTAGGTCAGGTTCACCGCCCGAACGTCGGCCTGCGCGTTGAACCCGAAGGTCACGACCCGGCGGTCGGTCACCTTGCCCACGAGGTTGCGCACCTCGGCATGGTCGGTGCAGCAGACGGCCAGCCCGTAGAACGGGATGTTCGAGACGAAGTCGTAGAACCCCTCGCGCAGCCGGTCGAAGTCGCCCCAGTGCTCCATGTGCTCGGGGTCGATGTTGGTGACGATGGCGATCGTCGCCGGCAGGCGGTTGAAGGTGCCGTCGCTCTCGTCGGCCTCGACCACCATCCAGTCGCCCTCGCCCACGCGGGCGTTCGAGCCATAGGCATGGATGATCCCGCCGTTGATTACAGTGGGATCGATCCCGCCGGCGTCCAGCAGGGTCGCGACCATCGTGGTCGTGGTCGTCTTGCCGTGCGTGCCGCCGACGGCGATGTTCGATTTCAGGCGCATCAGCTCGGCCAGCATCTCGGCGCGGCGCACCACAGGCAGCCCCGAGGCGCGGGCGGCGTCGAGCTCGGGGTTGCCCGGCTTGATGGCGGACGAGATCACCACGACCTCGGCGGTGTCCAGATTCTCGGCCCGTTGACCGACGAAGATCCGCGCGCCCAGTTCCTCGAGCCGCTCGGTGATCTTCGATCCCTTCAGGTCCGATCCCTGCACGCTGTAGCCATGATTGAGAAGAACCTCGGCGATGCCCGACATGCCGATCCCGCCGATGCCGACGAAGTGGATCGGGCCCATCTCGGTGGGGAGCTTGGTGACGGCGGCGGCGTTCATGACGTCTCTTTCCGGCTGAGGGTTTCGACCATCGCGACAAGGCGGTCGGTTGCGTCCGGACGCCCCAACGCGAGCGCGTTGCGCGACATCTGCGCGGCCCCGTCGGGGTCGGTCAGGACCGTTGCGATGTGCTCTGACAACGTTGCCGCGTCAAGCTTGGATTCGGGGATTCGGATCGCCGCGCCGCCTTCGGTCAGGGCGCGGGCATTGGCGTTCTGGTGGTCGGCCGCCGCCGCCGCGAAGGGCACGAGGATCGCCGGCCGCCCGATCACGGTCAGGTCGGCGACCGAAGAGGCGCCGGCACGGCTGATGACCAGTTGCGCCTCGCTCATCCGGCGCGGGATGTCCGAAAAGAACGGCTCGACCTCGGCATCGATGCCCCGCTCCTCGTAGAAGGCGCGCACGCGGTCCAGGTCCTCGGGGCGTGCCTGCTGGCTGACGCGGAGATTGCGGCGCAGCGCCTCCGGCAGCGCCTCGACCGCGCCGGGCACCACGTCGCTGAGGATCCGCGCGCCCTGGCTGCCGCCGATCACGAGGAGCGACATCGGATACTCGCCCGGCGGAATATAACCTGCGCCGGCCCGCTCGTACACCGCGGCGCGCACCGGGTTGCCGGTATGCTCGGCCTCGACGCCCTCGGGCAACGGCGTCGGCCATGTGCCGCAGGCGACCGCGTCCACCCGTGGCGCGAAGAGCCGGTTCACCTGTCCCAGCACGCCGTTCTGTTCATGGATCATCCGCGGGATGCGCAGGATCGTGGCCGCCGACAGCGCCGGGATCGTCGGATACCCGCCGAACCCCACGACGATGTCCGGCCGGTCCCGCAGCAGGCTGACGACCGCCGCCGCGATGCCGCCGCCGATGCGGGGCCCGACCGCCAACTTCGCCGGCAGGCCGCCACGTGCAAAGGTCGCGCTCGAGACCGTCCGCCGCTCGACCGCGTCGGGGAAGCCCCCGGCATAGCGTGCGCCGCGCGGATCGGTCATCAGCGCCACCCGCCAGCCGCGCGCAAGCAGCGCCTCGGCCAGCGCCTGGGCGGGGAACATGTGCCCGCCGGTGCCGCCGGCGGCGATGATGATGAACGGGCTCCGCCCCGCCATCAGCGGCCGCGGCTCAACAGGATGTCACCGATCTCGCCCTGCGGCCGGGCGCGGGTGAAGGCCAGCAGCATGCCGACCATGATCCCCCCGGCGATCAGCGACGACCCGCCATAGCTGACGAAGGGCAGCGTCATGCCCTTCGCGGGCAGCAGCCGCACCGCAACGCCCATGTTGATCATCGCCTGCACGCCGAAGGTGCAGGCCAGGCCGGTGCCCGCCAGGCGGATGAACGGATCGCGCTCGCGCATCAGCCGGATCAGCGAGCGCACGACGATCGTAGTGTAGAGCGCGATGATGCACAGCACGAGGATCAACCCGTATTCCTCGGCCGCGACCGCGATGATGAAGTCGGTATGCGCATCCGGCAGCCATTGCTTGACCTGCCCCTCGCCCACGCCGACGCCCAGGAAGCCGCCCTCGCGGATCGCGTTCGTGGCATAGCCCAGCTGCGTCGTCGGATCGAGATCGGGCGAGAGAAAGCCGTCGATCCGCCGCGCGAAGTGCTCCGACGCGTTGTAGGCGAAGGTGCCCGCCCCCGCCACGAGAACCGCCAGCACCACCAGAAGCGTGATCGGCGCCCCGGCGACGAAGTACATCACCCCCCACGAGAACAGGACCAGGCAGGCCTGGCCGAAATCCGGCTGCATCGCCAGAAGCCCCACGATCGCCAGCGTCAGCCCCAGCGACAGGGACCGCCCCGGCGGTCCGTTCAAGTCCTGCGAGGCCGCCATCATCCAGGCCGCGACGACGACGAAACCGGGCTTGAGGAATTCCGACGGCTGCACCGAGGCGAAGCCAAGCGAGTACCAGCGCACCGCGCCCTTGCCGAAATCGGTCCCAAAGGCAGGCAGCATCGCCAGCGCCGCGAAGGCTCCGATGAAACCCAGCACCGCCAGGCGCCGCACCAGCTGCGGCGTCATCAGCGTGGTGACGAACAGCGTGATCAGCGCCGCCACGCCGAACACCGCCTGTCTCTGGACGTAATGGAATGGCTCGAACCCGTTGCGCGCCGCGAGCGGCGGCGACGAGGCCAGTCCCAGCAGGATACCCACGCCAAACAGCAGCAGGACACAGCTCAGCGACCACTTGTCGATCGTACGCCACCAGCGCGGCAGAATCGGTTCGCCGCTACGCGCCGGGATGGCGCCATAGACCATCTCAGTCATGGATGTCCTGCTCTGTACACTGCCTCGAACTGCCCGTTTTCCGGGTCTGATCGAGAGTGTAGCGGCCACAGCCGCCTCTGGCCAGCATTTGTGTCGCGACCGGCGCCCGCCAGCTTGCCGAATCCGCGACGGAATGGTCGAAGCGGACCATGGTGGAGAAACAGACCTGGACCACGCTCATTCTCGGCGCTGGCGCCGCCGGCATGATGTGCGCCGCCCATGCCGGGCCTGACGTGCTGGTGATCGACCACGCCAAGGCGCCGGGCGAGAAGATCCGCATCTCCGGCGGCGGGCGCTGCAACTTCACCAACATGCATGCCGCGCCCGACTGCTTCATCTCGGCGAACCCGCATTTCTGCAAATCCGCGCTCAGCCGCTACACGCAATGGGATTTCGTCGATCTCGTCGGCCGCCACGGGGTCGGGTGGCACGAAAAGACGCTGGGCCAGCTGTTCTGCGACCGCTCCGCCCGTGACGTCATCGCGATGCTGCGGGCCGAAATGGACGCGGCCGGCGCGACGCTGTGGCTCCGCACGTCCGTGATCGATGTCGACGCGACGCCCGAAGGCTTCCGCGTGAGCCTCGAGCGCGAAGGTGCGCGGGTCGAAATCCACGCCCGCAACCTCGTCCTCGCAACCGGCGGCAAGTCGATCCCCAAGATGGGGGCCACTGGGCTCGCCTACCGCCTGGCCCGACAGTTCGGCCTCGCCCTGACCGACATCCGCCCTGCCCTCGTCCCGCTGACCTTCGGTCCCGAGGCAGGCTTCGCCGAGCTCTCGGGCCTGTCGGTGCCCGCCCGCGTCTCCGCCGGCGGCACCGCCTTCGACGAGGCGCTCCTCTTCACCCATCGCGGCCTCTCCGGCCCCGCGATCCTGCAGGCGTCGAGTTACTGGCGCGACGGCGACGGCATCACCCTCGACCTCGCCCCCGGCACCGACCTTTCCGCGCGGCTGCGCGAGATGAAACGCGCCGGCGGGAAGCGCGCCCTTCACACTGCGCTGGCCGATCTCCTGCCCGCGCGCCTCGCGGCCGATCTCGCCCGGCGGCACGGGCTGACCGGCAACCTCGCCGACCAGAGCGACGCCCGCCTCGCCGGGATCGCCGAGGCGCTGTCCGCCTGGCACCTCGTCCCCACGGGCAGCGAAGGCTACCGCACCGCCGAGGTCACCTTGGGCGGGATCGACACAGACGGCCTCGACAGCAGGACGATGGCGGCTCGCCGGGTCCCCGGCCTCTACGCCATCGGCGAGGCCGTCGACGTCACCGGCTGGCTCGGCGGGTACAACTTCCAGTGGGCCTGGTCCTCGGGCTGGGCCGCAGGACAGGCCATCGCCGCCCGCTCGAGCACCTGACACCCCTCTTTGGTTCCAGAAATATCCCGGGGGTGTGGGGGCAGCGCCCCCACGGGCCGGCCTATCCGGCCAGCCGGCGCACGCAGGCCGCGAAGTCCTCACCGCGCCGCTCGAAATCCGGGTACTGGTCGAAACTCGCCGCGGCCGGCGCCAGCAGCACGGTGTCGCCCGGCTGGGCGTCGGCGGCGGCGCGGGCCACGGCGGTCGCCATGTCGGTGCAGATCTCGTGCTCGGTCCCGTCCATCTGCAACGCGAAATCGCGCGCCGAGTGCCCGATCAGGTAGGCCTTGGTAACATGCCCCAGGTATTCCGCCGCCGCGCCGATGCCGCCGTCCTTGCCCAGTCCCCCGGCGATCCAGCGGATATTGGTGAAGGCGGCCAGCGCCTTGGCGGCGCTGTCGGCATTGGTCGCCTTGGAATCGTTTACGAAGCGCACGCCGCCGATCTCGGCCACCAGCTGCGAGCGGTGCGGCAGGCCGGTGAAGGTCTTCAGCGCCGGCTCGATCTCGCGCGGGCCCAGGCCGAGGCCGCGGACGGCGGCATAGGCGGCGCAGGCGTTCTGGTGGTTGTGGGCGCCCGGCAGGCCCTTCATCTCGCGCAGGTCGATCGAGGCGATCTGCCGGTTCTTGCGCCACTCGGACAGAAAGCCCTTGCGCGCCGCAACGCTCCAGCCCGGTCCCGAGAGCTTGCGCTCGACCGAGATGCGGATCAGCCGGTCGTCCTCGGGCGCCTCGACCAGCTGGTTGGCGAGGAAGCGGCCCTCGGGCTCGTCGACGCCGACGACCGCGCGGTCCGGCCCGCCCTCGGCGAAGAGCCGGCGCTTGGCGGCGAAATATCCCCCCTGCCCGCCGTGGCGGTCCAGATGGTCCGGCGTGAGGTTTGTGAACACCGCCACGTCCGGCGTCAGCGACCGCGCCAGGTCGGTCTGGTACGATGACAATTCCAGCACCACGATCCCGCCGTCGCCCGGCGGATCGATGTCCAGCACGCCCCGGCCGATATTCCCGGCCAGCTGGCTCTCGCGCCCGGACTCGGTCAGCAGATGGTGGATCAGGGCCGAGGTCGTGGACTTGCCGTTGGACCCGGTCACCGCGATCACCCGCGGCGGGCTCTCGAACCGGTGGAACCCGTCGGCGGCGAGCGAGCGGAAGAACAGGCCGATGTCGTTGTCGAGCGGCACGCCCGCCTCCATCGCGTCCGCGACCCAGCGGTTCGGCCTGGGATAGAGATGCGGGATGCCGGGGCTGACGATCAGGCTGGCGACGCCCTCCCAGGCCTCGCGCCGGGACAGGTCGTGCAGGGTCAGCCCCTGCTCCGCCGCGGCCTCGCGCGCCTCGGGACGGTCGTCCCAGCACAGCGGCTCGGCCCCGCCCGCGGACAGCCCGCGCGCCGCGGACAGGCCAGACCGGCCAAGCCCGAGGACGACCACGCGCCTGCCGGCAAAGCCCAATACGGGGATCATGCGCGGCCTCCCGAATGCGGCGCCGCCATCAGCGCACCTTCAGCGTGGCAAGGCCGATCAGCGCGAGAATCAGCGCGATGATCCAGAACCGGATGACGATCTGCGGCTCGGCCCAGCCCTTCTTCTCAAAGTGGTGGTGGATCGGCGCCATCAGGAAGACGCGCTTGCCCGTCCGCTTGAAGTACAGCACCTGCACGATGACGCTCAGCGCCTCGACCACGAACAGGCCGCCGACGATGGCCAGCACCATCTCGTGCTTGGTCGCCACCGCGATCGCCCCGAGCGCGCCGCCAAGCGCGAGCGAGCCGGTGTCGCCCATGAACACCGCCGCGGGCGGCGCGTTGTACCACAGGAAGCCAAGCCCCCCGCCGATCAGCCCTGCGGTGAAGATCAGGATCTCGCCCGTGCCGGGGACGTAGTGGACCTCGAGATAGTCGGTGAAGTCGACGCGGCCCACGGCATAGGCGATGACGCCCAGGGTGCCGGCCGCGATCATCACCGGCATGATCGCCAGCCCGTCCAGACCGTCGGTGAGGTTCACGGCGTTGGCCGCCCCGACGATGACGACCATCGCGAAGGGAATGAAGAACCACGACAGGTTGATGAGCGTGTTCTTGAAGAACGGCAGCGCCAGCTGGAGACTCAGCTCGGCGGGGTGGAACCAGCTGGCCCAGAGCGACGCCACGGCCGCGATCGTGAACCCGATGGCCAGCCGGCTCTTGCCGGACAGGCCGCCGTTGTTGTTCTTGGTGATCTTGGCATAATCGTCGGCAAAGCCGATGGCGCCGAACCCGGTCGTCACCACCAGCACCAGCCAGACATACGGATTGTCGAGCCGCGCCCACAGCAGCGTCGACACGAGAACCGCGCCCAGGATCAGGACGCCGCCCATCGTCGGCGTGCCCGCCTTCGTCGCCAGGTGCGTCTCGGGGCCGTCGGCGCGGATCGGCTGGCCGTATTTCTGCCGCTTTCGCAACAGGTTGATAAGCGGCGGGCCGAAGAGAAACCCGAAGACGAGCGCCGTGAAGAACGCTGCGCCGGCCCGGAAGGTGATGTAGCGGAACAGGTTGAACGCCCCGCCTCCATCGGAGAATTCCGTCAGCCAATAGAGCATCACGCGTCCCCTTCGGTTTCGGTCGGCTGCCGATGGCCCAATTTCCGCAGGGCGTCAACGACGAGGCTCACCCGGCTGCCCTTGGACCCCTTCACCAGCACGATGTCGCCCGCATCGACCAGCCCCGACGCATTCTTGGCAAGCTCGCTCGCGGTCTCGGCCCAGCGACCGCGACGCTCTTCGGGCAGGGCCGCGTGAAGCGCCCGCATCCGCGGTCCGACGCAATGGACCCGGTCGAGCCCCTGCATCGCGTCGAGCCCGGCCAGCGCGGCGTGCAGCTCCTCCTCGCTGTCACCGAGTTCCAGCATGTCGCCGAGAACGGCGATCCGCCGCCCCGCCTCGACACGGCCAAGACCGTGGACGGGCTCGGACGCCGACAGCACCTCGAGCGCGGCCGCCATCGAAGTGGGGTTCGCATTGAAGGCGTCGTCGATCAGCTCGAACGACAATTGTTCTTCGACGAGATCCATCACGATCTTCTCGCGCTGGCCCCGCCCCTCGGGCGCGCCCCAGGCGGCAAGCGCGCACAGCGCCCGCGCCCTGTCGGCCCCGATGCGGTGAACCAGCGCCAGCACGCCGAGCGCGTTCATCGCAAAGTGACGGCCCGCGGCGCCGACCTTCAGCAGCAGCGGCGTCCGCCATCCTCGCGCCCGCGCCACCGTGCTGTCGCGCGACAGGGTCACGTCGGTCAACCGGTGGTGGTTGCGTGCCCCCGTGCCGAAAGTCACGATCTGCGCCCCGGCGTCCCGCGCGGCGTCCAGTAGGATCGGCGTCGTCTCCAGATCTCCGTTGATCACCGCGAGCCCCCCGGGTTCCAGCCCCTCGAAGATCGAGGCCTTCTCGCGCGCGATGGCAGCCAGATCGTCGAACGCCGCGAGGTGCGCGGCGCCCACCGTGGTGATCATCGCCGCGTCCGGGCGGGCCATCCGTGCCAGCGGACCGATTTCGCCGGGATGGTTCATGCCGATCTCGACGATGGCGAACTCGGTGTCCTGCGGCATCCGCGCGAGGGTCAGCGGCACGCCCCAGTGATTGTTGAAGCTCGCCTCGGCGGCATGGGTCCGTCCCTGCGCGGAAAAGACCGTGCGCATCATCTCCTTGGTCGAGGTCTTGCCCACCGACCCCGTGATCGCGACCACCTTCGCGCCGGTGCGCGCCCGGCCGGCGCGGCCGAGATCCTCGAGCGCCGGCAGCACGTCGTCCACCAAAAGGAGCGGCGCGTCATCGGATACACCTTCGGGGATATGCGAGACCATGGCCGCCGCGGCGCCCTTGGACAGCGCGTCGGCCACGAATTCGTGGCCGTCCCGCGCGGCGGTCAGTGCGATGAACATGTCGCCCGGCCGGATCGAGCGGGTGTCTATCGACAGGCCGTCAACCTCGAAATCCTGCAGCGCCCGCCCGCCGGTGGCGGCAGCGGCGTCTGCCGCGGTCCACAGGGTCATGCGACGCGGCCGTCCAGCGCGGCGACGGCGACACTTGCCTGTTCGGCGTCATCGAAGGGATAGACGTTCTCGCCCACGATCTGGCCCGTTTCGTGTCCCTTGCCCGCGATCAGCAGCGCATCACCGGGGCCGAGCGCGTCGACCCCCCGCAGGATCGCCTCGGCCCGGTCGCCGACCTCGCGCGCCTCGGAATCGGCGGCGAGGATGGCGCTGCGGATGTCCTCTGGCTCCTCGGTGCGGGGATTGTCGTCGGTCACGATCCGCACGTCGGCACCGGTGGCGGCGGCCTTGCCCATCAGCGGGCGCTTGCCGCGGTCGCGGTCGCCGCCCGCGCCGTAGACCACGACAAGGCGGCCCATGACATGCGGGCGGAGGGCACGCAGCGCGGTGGCCAGCGCATCGGGCGTGTGGGCGTAATCGACAAAGACCGACGCGCCGTTCTCGCGCCGCGCGGCCAGTTGCATCCGCCCGCGCACGGTGTCGAGCTCGGACAGGGTATCGAAGACACGGGCCGGTTCCGCCCCCGCGGCGATGGCGAGGCCGGCCGACAGCATCACGTTCTCGGCCTGGAAACCGCCGATCAGGCCTAGCCGCGTCTGCTGCGTCACGCCGCCCAGGGAAAACCGCAGATCCTGCCCCGTCGCATCGAAGCGCTGTCCGAGGATGCGCAGCGCGGCGTCCTCGCTACGGCCCACGGTCAGAAGATCCTGCCCCCGCCGCTGCGCGACCTCGGCCATCGCCGGCCCCTTGGGATCGTCGAGGTTTATCACCGCCGTGCCGTCCTCGGGCAGGACGCGGGCGAAGAGCCCGGCCTTGGCGTTGAAATAGGCGTCGAAATCGGCGTGATAATCCAGGTGGTCCTGGCTGAAATTGGTGAACGCCGCGGCCCGCAGCGTCACGCCGTCCAGGCGCCGCTGTTCCAGCCCGTGCGAAGACGCCTCCATCGCGGCGTGGGTGATCCCGGCATGCGCCGCCTCCGACAGCAGCCGGTGCAGGGTGATCGGCTCGGGCGTGGTATGGGCCATCGGCGACTGCCACGCCCCCTCGACCCCGGTGGTCCCGAGGTTGACGGCGTCATAGCCCAAGGCACTCCAGATCTGCCGGGTGAAGGTCGCGACGGATGTCTTGCCGTTGGTGCCCGTCACCGCGACCGTCGTCTCGGGCTGGGCTCGAAACCACAGCGCCGCCGAGAAGGAGAGCGTCTGGCGCGGATCCTCGGCCAGCACCAGCGGCACGGACGATCCCCGCAACACGTCGGCCGCCAGCGCGGCGCCGGCGCGGTCGGTCAAGATCGCCCCTGCGCCCATGCGCAGGGCGATGCCGATATACTCGCCGCCGTGCACCTTGGTCCCCGGCAGCGCGGCGAACAGGTTGCCGGTCTCGACCGCCCGGCTGTCCACGGCGAGACCGGTGATCCGGGCCTCTCTGCCCTGCTGGGCGGTCAGGCCCAGTTCGGCAAGTGTGCTCACGCGCTCTGCCCCGGCCATGTCGTGCCCCCGATATCTCACCTACTTGCAGTGAGTGTTATCTCAGGTGCGAGGGGAGGTTCAACGTGCGGCCTGAGCCCGAGCAGCGGCGCGGTGCGCCGGATCACTTCGGCCGCGACGGGCACCGCCGTCCAGCCGGCGGTACGACGGGGCTGCTCGCCGGTGTTGTCCGAGGGCTCGTCCAGGGTCACGACCAGCACGTATTGCGGATCGTCGGCAGGAAACACGCTTGAGAAGGTATTGATGACCTTGTCGTTATAGTAGCCGCGCCCGTCCCGGCGGGGCTTGTCCGCCGTGCCCGTCTTGCCGGCCACCTGATAGCCTTCGACCTCGCCCAGCGATGCGGTGCCGTCTGTCACCACGCGCCGCAGCATCTTGCGGGCCGCCGCCGACACGCGCTCCGACACGACACGCGGGCCAGGCTCGGGGTCGGGATTCGCCAGAAGCGTCGGCGTCACCTTCGTGCCGCCGTTGAGCAACGAAGCATAGGCCGTGGCCAGGTGCAGCGGGCTTGCCGACATGCCGTGGCCGTAGGAGGTGGTGATCGTCACGATCTCGCTCCAGTTGGCGGGCAGGATCGGCTTGCCGGTGGGCCCCTCGACCAGTTCGATCGCAGTCGGCTCGAACAAGCCGAGGGATTCGAGGAAGTCCTGCTGCCGCTCGCCACCGATATCCAGCGCGATGTTGGCCGTGCCCACATTAGAGGATTTGGCGATCACGTCGCTCACGCTCAGGAGCGGACCGTAGTTCTTGCCCTGAAATTCCTTGATCGTGTAGCGGCCCCACTTCATCGGCGCGTCGGCATCCACCATCGTGTCAGGCTCGACGAGGCCAAGCTCCATCGCCTGCGACACGGCGAAGATCTTGAAGGTCGAGCCGAGCTCGTAGAGCCCCTGAACCGCGCGGTTGAACAGCGGGCTGTCGGATTGGTCGCCCTTGGTCAGCGGGCGCGGACGGTCATTGGGGTCGAAATCCGGCAGGCTCGCCAGCGAGATGATCTCGCCGGTGTCTGCATCCATCAGCACCGCTGCCGCGCCTTTTGCGTTCGTCAGCTTCATGCCGCCGTCGAGCACACGCTCCAGCGCCGCCTGCACGGTCAGGTCGAGCGACAGGCGCAGCGGCTGGCCGTCCCGCGCGGGGTCGCGCAACCAGGTGTCGAACGCCTTCTCGACGCCGGCGACACCGATGACCTCGGCCGAGCTCACGCCCTCTACGCCGTAGCTCGCGCCGCCCAGAACGTGAGAGGCGAGCCGGCCGTTGGGATAGAGACGCATCTCGCGCGGCCCGAACAGCAGGCCTGGATCGCCGATGTCGTGTACCTTCTGCATCTGTTCGGGGCTGAGGTTCTTCTTTATCCAGAGGAACTTCCGCTTACCGGTGAAGTCCTTGATCAGACGGTCGACGTCGAGATCGGGAAAGATGCCGACCAGCTCGTGCGCCGCCCGCTCGGGGTCGATCATGTGCGGCGGCTGCGCATAGAGCGAATGGGTCGACAGGTTCGTCGCCAGCACGCGCCCGCGCCGGTCGACGATGTCGGCCCGCCCCGCAAAGATCGTGTTTCCCGCGGTGCTTGCCCGCGGTTCTTCGACCGTGGTGCCTGCCAGTATCCCCATGCGGGCGCCGACGACCGAGAACGCGCAGAAGAAGAACACGGCCAGCACCAGAAGCCGCCCCTCGGCCCGGCTGCGCGCCTTGTCGCGCATCTCTTCGTGGCGCAGGCGCAGGTTCTCGCGCTCGATCGCGTCGGGGTTCTCGCCCCGGTTGCGCGCGTCGAGGATGCGGGCGAGCGGACGCAGAGGCGTGCGGATCATGGCTCCTGCCTTTCCTTAAAGCTGAGCGGAATGGGCTCGAGGGCCTCGGGCACCGGCGGCGCGGGATAGGCGATCTCTTCGACGCGGCCGAACTGCTCGGGCGCCAGCGGCATCAATTCGAGGCGCTCGAAGTTGAGATCGGCGAGGTCCCGCAGCCGGTCGGGGCGGTTGAGATAGGCCCATTCCGCCTTGAGAATCGACAAGGTTTCGCGGTTCTCGGCGATGTCGTCCTGCAGCCGCTCGACCTCGGCCAGAGCGGCCTGGGTCTTGTAGTTCTCGTGATAGGCCCAGAACGCGAGCCCCATCACGGCAAGGGCCGAAAGAACATAAAGAAACGATCTCATCGGACTGAAACCTCTCGTATATCGAACTTCGGCAGGCCGAGCCGGGTGCGGTCGACCGGCCCGGCGGGGGCATCGGTGCGGCGGCCCATGCGCAGCATCGCGGAGCGGGCGCGCGGGTTCCGGGCCATCTCCTCTTCGTCAGCGCCCACCGCCTTGCCCATCCGCTCGAACCGGGGGGCGACCTCTTCGGTCACGGGCGCATAGCGGTTCCCCTGCCCGCCGCCGTCCGTGCGCTCCTGGAAGAACCGCTTCACCACGCGGTCCTCAAGCGAGTGAAAGCTGACAACCGCCAGCACGCCACCGGGGCGCAGCGCCCTCTCGGCGGCTTCGAGACCGTCGACCAGCTGGCCGAACTCGTCGTTCACCGCGATCCGGAGCGCCTGAAAGGAGCGGGTCGCGGGATGGCTCTGTCCCGGCTTCTGGCGCGGCAGGCAGCCCGCCACGATCTCGGCCAGCCGCCCGGTCGTCTCGATGCGCCGGTCGGCGCGTGCTGCGACGATGGCCCGCGCGATGCGCCGCGAGGCGCGCTCTTCGCCGTAATGGAACAAGATGTCCGCCAGCGTCCCGTCCGGCAGGCTGTTGACGAGATCCGCGGCATCGGCCCCCTCGTCGCCCATCCGCATGTCGAGCGGGCCGTCCTTCTGGAACGAGAAACCGCGCTCGGGCTGGTCGAGCTGCATCGACGACACGCCGAGGTCGAGCACGACTCCGTCCACCGGACCGCCGGCATGCTGGTCGAGTTCCGAGAAAGTGCCCTCGATCAGCGTCAGGCGCTCGCCGTAATCGCCGGCCCACGCGCGCGCGGGGGGGAATACGGTCGGATCGCGGTCTATTCCGACGACATGCGCCGCGCCGGCGTCGAGCAGGCCCTTGGCATAGCCGCCGGCCCCGAACGTGCCGTCGACCCATACGCCTTCGACCGGTGCCGCCGCCGCCAGGAGAGGCCGCAGCAGGACCGGGATGTGGGGCGCTGACCGGGAAGGATCGGCCGCGGCCATGGCGTCAGTCCTCCTCGCCGTCGAGATAGACCTCGGGATCGACGTCGGGATCGAAATCCTCGTCCTCGCCGCCGTCGCCGATCGAGGCGTCGTAGGCCTCGGGGCTCCAGATCTCGAAGGTCTCGCCTGTACCCGCGAAGAAGGCCTCGCCGTTGAGCCCGATCTTTTCGCGCAGCTTCGCCGGCAGGACGAGACGCCCGGTCTCGTCGACCGAGGTGGGGTGGGCGTGGGTATGGTAGAGCCGCTGGAGCGCCTTGCGCTTCTTCGAGCCGCGCGGCAGCCGGCTGATCTTGGCGTCGATCTTCGCGATGCTGTCCATCGTGAAGCATTCGAGGTAATCGCGGGTCTCGCCACCATAGACGATGACGAGCTCGGGGTTCAGACCTTCGGTGAAGTTGGGATCGCCCGCTTCGAGCACACGGCGAAAGCCGGCGGGAATCGACACCCGGCCCTTCGTGTCCACCTTGTGGACGCTTTCGCCTCTGAACGCCCGAACCACGTGGCGCGGCTCCTCAACCTGCCCCCGTTACATGACCCCGGACACGAAAACGGCGGCCCGATCTGCTGCCATTGATCGGTCCGCCGCCCTCGTCCCGTCTCCGGGGTGGTCCGATTACGCGCGCCACCTGGGGGGATGTCTGCTCGCCCGCGCACCGGAACTCTTGTTTTCGGAAGAAGCTGTGCCTGTATGAAACCTGCTCAGTTTCTTGTTTTATCGTGATGCCTTGAGGTCTTGGGGTGCCTCTTGTGCGTCGCCGCTTCCGATGACCTATGGATGCCATGGGAGATTACGGGAAACAACGGGAAAGTGTGGGACCGGGTCGCTTTTGCCCTCAGGTAGGGCCCGCCCGTCGGCCGACCGCTACTGGTAGAGGGCCGGATTCTGGCACATATCGTTAAAATTTCTGAGAAGTGTCTATATCTTGCTTTTCAGACCCCCCGAACACAATATTCAGTTGTTGCGGAAAAGCACGCATCCCGGATCTACTTACCCGGCCCACAGCCTTTTAAGTGGACTCGCGGCAAGAAACAGGATCGGAAATCGACGCAGATTCCACGGAATCGGGCGAATCGCGCATCCGTGATGGAACCGCGATGCATGCGATCCCACTGATCTCCATGACTCAGCCGATTTCGAGGGTCATTTCCCATGAAGTCCCATGACCGGCGCCCATGCGATCCCATGGGCGCCCGCGACGGGTCTGGTCAGCCCATGCCTCCATCGATCATGCGGAGGGCCAGCGCGGCATAAGCGTCCGACTCCGGCCCATCGCCCGCCGCGACGGGAACGCCGGCATCGCCGGATTCGCGAACCGAAAGGCTCAAGGGCATGGCGCCCAGGAACGGGACGCCAATCTTTTCGGCCTCGGCCTTCACGCCACCGCTGCCGAAGATGTGGCTCTCGCCGCCGCAATGGGGGCAGACGAAGACCGACATGTTCTCGACCAGCCCGAGCACGCGGGTATTGAGCGTCTCGAACATGTTGAGCGCCTTGCGCGCGTCGAGCAGGGCCACGTCCTGCGGTGTCGACACCACCAGGGCCCCGGTGAGGGCCGTGCGCTGGCAAAGGGTCAGCTGCACGTCGCCCGTGCCCGGCGGCAGGTCGACGATCAGGACGTCCAGCTCGCCCCACTGGACCTGCCCCAGCATCTGCTGCAGCGCGCCCATCAGCATCGGCCCGCGCCAGACGACGGCCTTGTCCTGCTCGACCATCAGGCCGATCGACATCACCGTCACGCCATGCGCCTTGAGCGGGATGATCGTCTTGCCGTCCGGCGAGGCCGGACGCTCGCTGACACCCATCATGCGTGGCTGGCTCGGGCCATAGATGTCGGCATCGAGCAATCCGACTCGCCGGCCCTGCCGCGCGAGCGCCACCGCAAGATTCGCCGAGAGGGTCGATTTGCCGACACCGCCCTTGCCGGAGGCCACCGCGATGATGCGGTCGACGCCGCTCACCTTCTGCGGCCCGCTGTTCTGGGACGTGGGATGACGCCCCACCTTGAGCGACGGCGCCTCGCCCTTCGGTTCTTCGCGCTGGGGCTGCGGCGCCGACTTGTCCGCCGGCCCGTGCGCGGTCAGCACGACGGAAACTGACTCGACCCCCTCCAGCGCCCGCACCGCGCGCTCGGCCGACTCGCGGACCTCGCCGAGGGTCTTGGCGACCTCGGCATCGGGGGCCTCGATCACGAAGCGCACGGCACCGCCGTCGACCGACAGCGCGCGCACCATGTCGCGCGACACCAGGGTCCCTCCGTCCGGAAGGGAAATGTCGCGCAGCGTTTCGAGAATGTCGTCGCGGGTCGCACTCATGGCGTCGGTCCCTTGCCTAACAATCGGGACATAGGAAACATGACGTAGCGTCGACAACAAGCTGCGCCCGCCCCGTGCGCAATTTTCAGGCGCATTGCATGCAAATCGCACTCAGTCCCCATGCAGATGCTGCATGGCAGCATTGAGAAGTTCCGCAGTTGCGAAGCGAGGTCAGTGGCTTATTTTACTGACAACGCTAACGCAGCGCGGCGCAGAAAAAACATACTGCACCGCAGCAAGTATACAGAAAGGGGTTCCACTATGGCGTATGCCGACCCTCAGACCCGCCGCTACGACGCCACCCTGACCGGGTCGGCCGGCGGCATCATGGACAACCTGCAGGAGCGCTGGACGCGCTGGCGCCTGTATCGCCGCACGCTGACCGAGCTGCAATCCCTGACGACCCGCGAACTCGCGGATCTGGGGATCGGCCGCTCGCAGGTCCGCGGCATCGCGCTGGAAGCGGCCTACGGCCGCACCTGACATCGGTTCGGAGAGCCCCTCCTCCTCCCTGGGCTCTCTGTTAAGGCGGCGGCACCTATCCTCCTCCCGGGTGCCGCCGCACTGGAATACCGGGCCGAAAGGCCCAGAAACAACGCGAGCCCCTCTCCTCCTCCCTGGGGATCGCGTTTGCCGAGCGGCGGCACCTACCTCCTCCCAGGTGGCCGTCGTGCGGAACAGGCGGCGGCCCCCTCCTCCTCCCTGGGGTCGCCGTCCCGAATTTCCGGGCCCACTGGCCCTACCGAGACAGCGCGTTCCTCTCTCCTCCTCCCTGGGGGACGCGTTGAAAGAGCCGCGGCGTTCACCTCCTCCCGGACGTGCGCGGTTCCGAATACGGCGGCGGCCCCTCCTCCTCCCTGGGGTCGCCGCCCCGGAATAACAGGGCCGAAACGGTCCGACAGAGACAGCGCCGCGCCCCTCTCCTCCTCCCTGGGGCAACGCGTTGAAGAGCCGTCGCATTCACCTCCTCCCGGATGTGCACGGTTCGGAACATGGCGGCGGCCCCCTCCTCCTCCCTGGGGTCGCCGCTTTTTCCTTTGCGTAAATCCAATCACAACATTTGCCGCGGTATCACGTGGACATGGCCGATCGCGCGCCTCTCCCTCGCGCGACAGCCGACGACGGGCGCGGCATGCGGCGGTTTTCCTCCTCCTGAGCCGCCGCATGTCCGCCCAGATTTTCCTGTCAGGATGGTCGGCGCGTGGCCTAGAACGGCACGTCGTCCGCGTTCGCCGCGTCGACGACGAACTTGGCCACGACCTTCTTGTTGCCGGACTTCTCGAACGCGATGTCCAGCTTGTCGCCCTCGACGCCCTGCACTTCGCCATAGCCGAACTTGCGGTGAAACACGCGGTCGCCCTCGGAAAAGGACGAGACCGCCGTCGCATCGATCACCATGTTCCGGTTTTCACGCGGCTGGCTGACCGGCCGCTCGGCGCTGCGCGCCTGGAGGCGCCGCCAGCCCGGCGAGTTGTAGACGTTCGAGCTTGCCGCCCGCTCGTGCAGATCTGACCCGGCCTCCTGCTGCATCTTGGGCGACGCGCTGGCCGCCATGCCTGCGGCGCCGTAGCCGCCGCCATAGAGGCCCGGCGGCGTCAGCACTTCGACATGGCGCGAGGGCAGCTCGTCGATGAAGCGGGACGGCAGCGCCGACTGCCACTGGCCGAAGACGCGTCGGTTGGCCGCGAACGAGATCGTGCAGATTTCTTCGGCGCGGGTGATGCCGACATAGGCCAGCCGCCGCTCTTCCTCGAGCCCCTTGAGCCCGGATTCGTCCATCGACCGCTGCGAGGGGAACAGGCCGTCCTCCCAGCCCGGCAGGAACACCGCCGGAAACTCGAGCCCCTTCGCTCCGTGGAGCGTCATGATCGAGACCTTCGCGCCGTCGTCATCGGAATCGCGGTCCATGATCAGCGCAACGTGCTCGAGAAAGCCCTGCAGGTTCTCGAACTGCTCCAGCGCCTTCACCAGCTCCTTCAGGTTCTCGAGCCGGCCCGGCGCCTCGGGCGTCTTGTCGTTCTGCCAATGGGCAGTATAGCCCGATTCCTCGAGGATCGTCTCGGCCAACTCGATATGGCTGCCCTCGCCCGCGCGGACGGCGTCGTTCCAACGCGCGATGGCATCGACGAGGATCCGCAGCTCGGTCGCGCCCTTGCCGGTCAGACCCTTGTCCTGAAGCAGCAGGCGCGCGCCGTCGGCAAGGCTCACGCCCTGGCTGCGCGCCATGACCTGTATCTTCTGCTGCGCCTTGTCCCCGAGCCCCCGCTTGGGCGTGTTGACCACCCGCTCGAAGGCGAGATCGTCGTCGGGCGACACGGCCAGCCGAAAATAGGCCATCGCGTCGCGAATCTCCATCCGCTCGTAGAAGCGCGGGCCGCCGATCACGCGGTACGGCAGGCCGATCGTCAGGAACCGGTCCTCGAACGCGCGCATCTGGTGCGACGCGCGCACGAGAATCGCCATCTCGTCCAGCCCGACCCTGCGCATCCCGCGGGTGCCGCCGGCCATCGCCTCGATCTCTTCGCCGATCCAGCGGGCCTCTTCCTCGCCATCCCAGTGACCGATCAGCCGGACCTTCTCGCCCTCGGGCAGATCGGTGAAGAGCTCCTTCCCGAGCCGCCCCTGGTTGGCATCGATCACGCCCGACGCGGCGCCCAGGATGTGTGGGGTCGAGCGATAGTTCTGCTCCAGCCGCACGACCTCGGCGCCGGGGAAGTCCTTTTCGAAGCGCAGGATGTTGCCCACCTCGGCGCCGCGCCAGCCATAGATCGACTGGTCGTCGTCGCCGACGCAGCAGATGTTGCGGTGTCCCTGCGCGAGGAGCCGCAACCAGAGATACTGCGCGACGTTGGTGTCCTGGTACTCGTCAACGAGGATATAGCGGAACCAGCGCTGGTACTGCGCCAGGACGTCCTCGTGCTCCTGGAAGATCGTCAGGACGTGCAGAAGAAGATCGCCGAAATCGACCGCGTTCAGGGCCTTCAGCCGCTGCTGGTAGTAATCGTAAAGTTCCGTGCCCCGGTGATTGAACGCCGACGCCTCGGACGCGGGCACCTTGTCGGGGGTCCAGGCGCGGTTCTTCCAGTGGTCGATCAGCCCCGACAGCTGCCGCGCCGGCCACCGTTTCTCGTCGATGTTCTCGGCCACGATGAGCTGCTTGAGCAGCCGAATCTGGTCGTCCGTGTCGAGGATCGTGAAGTTCGACTTGAGCCCCACCAGTTCGGCATGGCGGCGCAGCAGCTTGACGCAGATCGCATGGAACGTCCCCAGCCACGGCATCCCTTCGACCGTCTGGCCCAGAAGGCGGCCCACACGCTCCTTCATTTCGCGCGCGGCCTTGTTGGTGAAGGTCACCGAAAGGATCTCGTTCGGCCGCGCCCGTCCGGTGTTCAAAAGATGCGCGATCCGAGTGGTCAGCGCCTTGGTCTTGCCCGTCCCCGCCCCGGCCAGCATGAGGACAGGCCCGTCCAGCGCCTCGACCGCGCGCCGCTGCGCCGGGTTCAGGTCATCGAGATAGGGCGCCGGCCGGGCGGCCATCGCCTGCGCCGACAGCGGGACGGCGTTCTCGAACGCGTCATCTTCGTCGAAACTGCTCATGCCCGGAACCTAGCCCATTCGCACCCGCGCGAAAAGTCCGCGTTCGTGTTGTGTTCCACAACCCCAAAGCGAAATTTTTCCCACCCGTCTCGCCAAGGGCGATCCACGTGCTAACCTAGCCGGTGAGGCGCGCCGGACGACAGCGTCTCACCGCTTTGCCGGCAACGCCCGCGCCGAACGGTTTCTCCTCCCGGCCGAACGGCCATTCCGGCGCGCCTCCCCAGCAATCGGCCGATCGAGGCCCCGACCGGTGCCTTCCCCGCCCCGGCGTGCCGCGCTATGAGATCCGCATGGATCTCGACCTTTCGCATCCCGCCATCTCAGACCTGCGAGACCGCGCGCGCCGCCGGCTGCCCCATTTCGTGTGGGAGTACCTGGACAGCGCCACGGGGGATCAGTCCTCGCGCAACCGCTCCGAAGAGGCGCTCGACTCGGTCGTCCTGCGCCCCGCCATCCTGGCCGGCGCGCCCGAGCGCGACACCGCGACCCGCCTGCTGGGCCACGAGTACGCGCTGCCGGTCGGTCTTGCGCCGGTGGGCATGTCCGGCCTCGTCTGGCCCGATGCCGAACGCCACCTCGCGCGACTCGCCGCCGAGCAGGGCCTGCCGTTCTGCCTGTCCAACGTGGCCGCAGAGACGCCCGAGGACATCGGCCCCGAGACCGGCGGCCGCGGCTGGTTCCAGCTTTATCCGCCGGGCGATCCGGAAATTCGCCGCGACCTGATGCGCCGCGCGAAGGACGCCGGGTTTCACACGCTGATCCTGACCGCCGACGTGCCGGTGGCCAGCCGCCGCGAGCGCCAGCGGCGCGCGCGTCTGTCGAACCCGATGAAGGTCACCGCACCGATCCTGGCGCAGATCGTGCAGAAGCCCGCCTGGGCGCTCGGCATGGCGCGGATGGGGATGCCGCGGCTCAAGACGCTGGAGCCCTACGCCAAGGGAGGCGCCGGCGGCGCGCGCCCGTCGACCGAACATATCGGCTATCTGCTGCGTTGCGCGCCCGACTGGGACTATCTCCGCGCGGTGCGCGACGAATGGGACGGGCCGCTCGTGGTCAAGGGCGTGCTGGACCCCGAGGCCGCGCAGCGACTCGCCGGTCTGGCCGATGCCGTCTGGGTGTCGAACCACGGCGGACGACAGTTCGAGGCGGCCCCGGCACCGGCGGCGATCCTGCCCGCGATCCGCGAGGCCGTCGGCCCGGACATGCCGGTGATCGCCGACGGGTCGATCCGCTCGGGGACGGACATCCTGCGGCTCATGGCGCGGGGGGCGGACTTCGTGATGATCGGGCGCGCGGTGCATTACGGGCTGGCCGCGTTCGGCCCGGCGGGGGCGGCCCACGCCATCCATGTCCTGCGCGAGGGGCTTCTCGCCGACATGGGGCAGATGGGCCTCGCGACCCCGTCCCAGTCGCGCGGCCGCGAGATGCCCCTGCCCGCGCCGACCGGGATCGGACGCCGCGCCGCGGAATGTGGTTTGGCATTTACGAGCGGTTAACTACTTTCGCGCGAGGATCGGGCATCATTCTTCGGAACGTCCCCGCGCATGTACACCACTCCTGATCTGAAAGAGCTCCGCTTCGCCCTCGACTCGTCCCAAGTCCCGATGTTCGCCGCCGAGCGGCCATCGTCACGGGACCCGTTCGAGTTCATTCACGTCAACCGCGCCAACGTCGCCGAATCCGGCATCGAGGCGCGCATGCTGGTCGGAAAGACGCCCGACGACGTCCTGCCCCCGCCACAGGCACGCGCGGTCATCTCGCGCTACGACGACTGCCTGCGCCGCCGACAGCCGCTTCGCTATGTCGAGCACATCGATCTCGGCCGTGGCCCGCGCCTGTGGAGCGTAACGATCCAGCCGGTGCACGGCGCGGCGGGCTGGGAACGGATCGTCGGCTCGGCGATCGAACTGCCCCGGGAACACGACACGCACCATCTCGAGCGGGCGCTCGACGACGTGCGCTTCCTGAGCGCGCAGGCCGACATGCAGATGGCCCAGCTACAGCACGGCCTCGATATCCTCAGGGACGACGCCGACCCGGCGCTGGCCGACCGGCTGGATCGGCTGATCCGCCTGTGCCGCGGGCTGGAACGGTCCGTGGCGGATCTTCGTGATGCGTCCTCGGCAAGTGAGTTGCCCGACACCTCGTCCCCTGCCCCGACCTCGCATAGCATGACGGTGCGGGTGCTGGCCGAGGCCAGCGTGCGCGACATCTAGGCGGCCCCGTCGACCCACCGCCCGGCACCCCGCGCCGGGCGGAGTTTACCGTTGCCGCCCCCCGCACTAGGCTGCATGCTGCAGTTGCAAAAGAAAGCGGGGACCTTGCCGATGGCCGAATTCCAGAAGATCCTGATCGCGAACCGGGGCGAAATCGCGATCCGCATCATGAGGGCGGCCAACGAGCTGGGCAAACGCACGGTCGCCGTCTACGCCGCCGAGGACAAGCTGTGCCTGCACCGCTTCAAGGCGGACGAGGCCTACCTGATCGGCGAGGATCTGGGACCGGTCGGCGCCTATCTCTCGATCGAGGAGATCATCCGCGTCGCGAAGATGTCGGGCGCGGACGCGATCCACCCCGGCTATGGCCTGCTGTCCGAGAACCCGCATTTCGTCGAGGCCTGCCGCGAAGCCGGCATCACCTTCATCGGCCCCAAGTCCGAGACCATGCGCGCCCTGGGCGACAAGGCCAGCGCCCGGAAGGTCGCGATCGAGGCCGGCGTGCCCGTCATCCCCGCCTCCGAGGTGCTGGGCGACGACGAGGACGAAACCGCCCGCGTGGCCGAGGAGGTCGGCTATCCGATGATGCTCAAGGCCAGCTGGGGCGGCGGCGGCCGGGGCATGCGCCCGATCCTCAAGCCCGAGGAGCTGCAGGAAAAGGTGCGCGAGGGCCGACGCGAGGCCGAGGCCGCGTTCGGCAACGGCGAGGGCTATCTCGAGAAGATGATCCAGCGCGCGCGCCACGTCGAGGTGCAGATCCTGGGCGACAGCCAGGGCAACATCTATCATCTCTGGGAACGCGATTGCTCGGTCCAGCGCCGCAACCAGAAGGTCGTGGAGCGCGCGCCGGCGCCCTACCTCTCTCACGCGCAGCGCGAGCAGCTCTGCAACCTCGGCCGCAAGATCGCCGAGCAGGTCGGCTACGAATGTGCCGGCACCATCGAATTCCTGATGGACATGGACACCGGCGAGTTCTTCTTCATCGAGGTGAACCCGCGGGTCCAGGTCGAGCACACCGTGACCGAGGAGGTCACCGGCATCGACATCGTCCGCGCCCAGATCCTCATCGCCGAGGGCAAGAGCCTGGTCGAGGCCACGGGCGTCGCCACCCAGTACGACGTCGAGCTATCCGGCCACGCGATCCAGTGCCGGATCACGACCGAGGACCCGACCAACAACTTCATCCCCGACTACGGCCGCATCACCGCCTACCGGGGCGCGACGGGCATGGGCATCCGGCTGGACGGGGGGACCGCCTATTCCGGCGCCGTCATCACCCGTTACTATGACTCGCTGCTGGAAAAGGTCACCGCCTGGGCGCCGACGCCCGAGGCCGCGATCGCGCGCATGGACCGCGCCCTGCGCGAGTTCCGTATCCGCGGCGTCAGCACCAACATCGACTTCGTCATCAACCTGCTGAAGCACCCGGTCTTCCTGAATAACGAGTACCACACGAAGTTCATCGACCAGACGCCCGAGCTCTTCGACTTCAAGCCGCGGCGCGACCGGGCGACGAAGATCCTCACCTACATCGCCGACATCACCATCAACGGTCACCCCGAGACCGAAGGGCGGAACAAGCCATCGCCCGACGCGCGCATCCCCCGCCCGCCCAAGCCGCGGGTCGACACGCCGCCGCGCGGGGCCAAGCAGATCCTCGAGGAACAGGGCGCGCAGGCGGTGGCCGACTGGATGCTCGAGCAGCCCCAGCTGCTGATCACCGACACCACGATGCGCGACGGCCATCAGTCGCTGCTGGCCACGCGGATGCGCTCGATCGACATGATCCGGGTCGCGCCGACCTATGCCGCGAACCTGCCGCAGTTGTTCAGCGTGGAATGCTGGGGCGGCGCGACCTTCGACGTCGCCTACCGCTTCCTGCAGGAATGTCCCTGGCAGCGCCTGCGCGACCTGCGCCGCGCGATGCCGAACCTGATGACGCAGATGCTGCTGCGGGCCTCCAACGGCGTCGGCTACACGAACTATCCCGACAACGTCGTGCAGGGTTTCATCGCCCAGGCCGCCGACTCGGGCGTCGACGTCTTCCGCGTGTTCGACTCGCTGAACTGGGTCGAGAACATGCGCGTGGCGATGGACGCGGTCGTCGACAGCGGCAAGGTCTGCGAGGGTGCGATCTGCTATACCGGCGACCTGCTGGACCCCGAGCGCTCGAAGTACGACCTGAAGTACTACGTCTCAATGGGGCAAGAGCTGAAGGCCGCCGGTGCGCACGTCCTGGGGCTCAAGGACATGGCCGGCCTGCTGAAACCGGCCTCGGCCCGGATTCTGTTCAAGGCGCTGAAGGAAGAGGTCGGCCTGCCGATCCACTTCCACACCCACGACACTGCCGGGATCGCCGGCGCCTCGATCCTCGCCGCCGCGGATGCCGGCGTCGACGCGGTCGATTGCGCGATGGATTCACTGTCGGGCAACACCAGCCAGGCCACCTTGGGCACCATCGTCGCCGCGCTGTCCCATACTGAGCGTGAGACCGGGCTGGACATCGGGGCGGTGCGCGAGATCTCGAACTACTGGGAAGCGGTGCGCGGCTATTACACCGCCTTCGAATCCGGCATGCAGGCCCCCGCCTCAGAGGTCTACCTACACGAGATGCCGGGCGGGCAGTTCACCAACCTCAAGGCGCAGGCGCGCTCGCTGGGGCTCGAGGACCGCTGGCACGAGGTCGCGCAGGCCTATGCCGACGTGAACCAGATGTTCGGCGACATCGTGAAGGTGACGCCGTCGTCGAAGGTCGTGGGCGACATGGCGCTGATGATGGTTAGCCAGGGCCTGACCCGCGCGGATGTCGAGGATCCGAAGAAAGAGGTCACCTTCCCCGACAGCGTCATCGACATGCTGCGCGGCAATCTCGGCCAACCGCCGGGCGGCTGGCCCCAGTGGCTGCTGAAGAAGGCCCTGAAGAACGAGAAGGCCTATACCGACCGTCCGGGCAAGCACCTGAAACCGGTCGACTTCGAGGAGAAGCGGCAGGAGCTGCAGGCGAAGTTCGAGGATATCGACTTCGACAACGAGGACCTGAACGGGTACCTGATGTATCCCAAGGTGTTCACCGACTACGTCGCGCGGCACGAGGAATACGGCCCCGTCCGCACCCTGCCCACCGGCACCTTCTTCTACGGCATGGAACCGGGCGAGGAAATCTCGGCCGAGATCGACCCCGGCAAGACGTTGGAAATCCGCTGCCAGGCGATCGGCGAGACTGACGAGGACGGAATCGCCAAGGTCTTCTTCGAGCTGAACGGCCAGCCGCGCCTGATCCGCGTGGCCAACCGCAAGGCCGGCGCCTCGACCGGGGCCAAGCCCAAGGCCGAAGTCGGCAACCCGAACCACCTGGGCGCGCCGATGCCGGGCGTCGTCGCCTCGATCGCCGCGCAGCCCGGCGCGTCGGTCAAGCAGGGCGACCTGTTGCTGACCATCGAGGCGATGAAGATGGAAACCGGCATCCACGCCGAACGGGACGCGACCATCAAGGCCGTGCATGTCTCGCCCGGCGCGCAGATCGACGCCAAGGACCTGCTCATCGAGCTGGAATGAGCTCGCGCCGCCCCCGGACGGGACAGGTTTCGGGGGCGGCGAAATTTTCACTTGCAGGCCCCGCACGGCCACGTTACTCACCGCCTCACCCAACGGATGCGGGCGTAGCTCAGGGGTAGAGCATTACCTTGCCAAGGTAAGGGTCGTGAGTTCGAATCTCATCGCCCGCTCCAATTTGGGACCTCCCCACAGGACCGGAAAACACGCAGCCACCGCGCTGTCGCGCGTGCCATTTTCCCGCGGAAACCTGTTGTTTTTCTCGCCAATCCCCCTTGCAGCCTCCGGCCACGCGCGATACCTACCGCCTCACCCACGGACGCGGGCGTAGCTCAGGGGTAGAGCATTACCTTGCCAAGGTAAGGGTCGTGAGTTCGAATCTCATCGCCCGCTCCATTTTCCAGCCGAAGATCATCGCTGGGCCGCATCGCGGCCGATCACGTACTTGCCGACCGTCGTGATCTCCAACACCGTCAGCACGATCCGGAACAGGTGATGCACCGTCACGAAGGCGGGGTTCACCGACAGCGACAGCGCGATCAGCCCCATCTCGATCACGCCGCCGGGCGTCAGCGAGATCAGCAGCACGTCCCACGGCTCGCCGGTGAGCAAATGAAGCGCCTCGGCGATCGCGGCCCCGATGGCCAGCATCATCGCGACGCCCACCACGGACAGCTTCAGCACGCGCCACAGCAGGTCGCGGGTCACCCCGATGAAGCGCACGCCCAGCGACACGCCGATCACCACCTGCGCCACCTGCGTGACCCAGTTCGGCGGGTTCAGCTCGATCAGCCCCGCGCCTGACCCGATTCCGGCCAGCAGCATCGGCCCGCTCAAGGGCGCCGCCGGAAGACGCAGGAGCAGCCCCAGGACGCTGCCCCCTGCGCAAAGCACCAGGAGGATCGGCAGGCTCGACAATTCCGCCGCGCCGTGGGCGAAGCCCTCGCCCGCGGACGACCCGAGCGCCCGGCCATAGACCAACGACATGCCCAGCGGCAGAACCGCGACCACCAGGATGATCCGCAGGAAGTGGTGCAGCGTAAGCACCCGCACATCGGCCCCCGCCGCCTCGCCCAGCGTGATGCTCTCAAGAAGGCCGCCGGGCGAGCCGCAGAAGAACGCGGTCGCGCGGTCATAGCCGCCCATCCGGCGGAACAGCATGTAGCTCAGAGCATGGGCGGTGATGACGAAGACCGCCACCCCGGTCAACGTCATGCCCAGTTGGGGGATGCGGTGGACGAACTCGGGATCGACCTGCGCCCCGATCATCGCGCCGATCACGCCAACGAAGGCAAAGCGGAAGGGCTGCGGGAACTTGTAGTCGTCGGGAAAGAGCCCCGGCGCGAATCCAACGAGCACCGCAGAGCCCAAAAGCGCGCCCAGAAGATACGGAATCGGCAGATGCGCCAGGGCGGCGCACACGCCGCAGAGCGCACCGACAGCGATCGCGAGGGCCGTCGCCTTGAGCACGGGGCGGGACGGCATGCGAGGTCGGAACGTAAGCATTCCCGACGCTTACTCCCGCCGCGCGGGAGACACCAGAGGGGGCGGGCCGGCCCGCCCCCTGCCCGCTCTAGAAGTTCAGCGAGATGTCGCGGTGGTCCGACTTGCAGGCGGCGATCTCCAGCGCCTGCTCCCGTGGCAGCCGCGGCAGGCTGCGCAGGCCGATGGTGGTGCGGATCGCCCGCTCGTACTCGGCCAGCGCCGGGGCCAGCTCGTCCGCGGCGCGGTTCCGCCATTCCACCTCCGAGCGCAGCAGCTGCACCGCTTCATCCACCGACTCGCGCGCGGCGGCCGGATCGGGCTCGCGGTCGTCGATGTCGCGGCGCGCATCCGCCAGCAGCCCGCGGATGTCGTCGGCGCCGGCGACCTCTCCGACCCGGCTCTCGACCTCGCCGAAACGCTGGTCCGCGGTCTCGCCATCCATCGCCTCAAGGTCGGCGTCCTGCAGGCCGGCCACCTCATCCTCCAGCGCAGCGAGCGCATCGGCGTCCGCGATGATCGCCTGCAGGCGCGGCACCGGCTCGTAGGCGTCGTCCACGGTCCGGCGATAGGTCAGACGGGCGCGGCGCTCTTCGTCGGTAAGCGTGGCGAACTCGGCATGCACGTCGTCCCAGCCCTCGGGGATCTGCGACTGGATCGCCTCGCGCTCGGATTGCAACTGTTCCAGCGTCGCCTCCTGCGCCTCGGTATCGCCAAAGCCGCGGCGGATCCGGGTCTCCAGCTCTTCGATCCGCTCCGAGAGCCCGCGCACCTCGGACTGAAGGTCGCGCACCATCGTGTGCTGCGGCCGATACTCCGGCGCGGCAGCGGCCACCGCCTCTTCGGCGGCGCGGATCTCGTCCATCAGCGTGAAGGACTCGCGCGCCGCCTCGATGCCGTCGGCGAACTCGTCGCGCAGGTCCTCGGGCAGATAGGACAGGTCGAGCGACGCAGCGCGGTCGATCGCGGCGCGGATGTCGTCGCCCCGCTCGTCGAAGGTCTCGGCGACGTAGTCCTCCATGCAGAATTGCAGTGCCGGGTTCACCGGCGGCGGCGCGGTCTCTGCCAGCAGAGAGGTCCGGTTCGGCAGGTAGTTCACCAGCGGCGGGTTGAAGGCGACGATCAGCAGGGCGATCAGCTGCAGCCCGATGAAGGCCACGACCCCGCGATAGATCTGGATCGTCCGGACCGCCGCCGGCGCTACGCCCCGAAGGTAGAACAGCGCGAAGCCGAAGGGCGGGGTCAGGAACGAGGTCTGGATGTTGAGGCCGATCATCACGCCCAGCCACACGGCGGTGACGTTGGCGGCCGGATCGGCCAGCAGGATCGGCGTCACGATGGGCACGACGACCACGGCGATCTCGATGAAGTCGAGGAAGAAGCCCAGGACGAAGATCACCGCCATGACGATGACGAACTTGCTCCAGAACCCGCCGGGCAGCCCGTTCAGGAACTCGCGCACCAGTTCTTCGCCGCCGAAGGCGCGGAACGCCGCCGTCAGCATCGCCGCGCCCAGCAGGATGATGAACACCAGAGAGGTCGTCTTGGCCGTCTCGACCATCGTTCCGGTCAGCGCGTCGTCCTGGCGGAAGGTGCGCCACCCGCTCCAGACGATCGACACCAGCAGCACGGCGACGCCGATCGCGGCCAGCGTAACGCCGAAGGCGTCGGCCTCGCTCTGGATGTTTCGGACGTTGGTGTCGTAGTTCGCCACCACCACGACGATCAGCGCCAGCGCGGCAATTGCCATGAGCGCCGGCACGAACCGCAGCGGTCCGCCGGGATGCAGCCTGTATCCCGCCATCACCATCGCGCCCACGGCCCCGATCGCGCCCGCCTGGTTCACGGTCGCGACGCCCATGATGATCGAGCCCAGCACCAGCAGGATCAGCGCGAGCGGCGGCACCATCGCCAGCAGGACGTCGCCAAGGAACTTGGCGTCATAGCGCCCCTCGTAGGGCACCGCGGGGGCCAGCCGCGGACGGATCAGCGCCAGCCCCAGGATGAAGAGGATGTAGAGCCCCACCAGCACCAGCCCCGGCGCCAGCGCGCCCAGGAACATCTCGCCGGCGCTGGTCGAGGTGACGGCGAACTCGGTCGGCATCGAGAATTCGCCGGTGACCTCCTTGAACAGCGCCTGCCGCGCCTGGTCGGCCTGGTCGGTCGCGCTGGCAAGCTGGTCGGCCAGGATGATGAGCACGATCGAAGGCGGGATGATCTGCCCCAGCGTGCCCGAGGCCGCGATCGTCCCCGAGGCAAGCGCGTTGGAATAGCCCGAGCGCATCATCGCCGGCAGCGAGATCAGGCCCATCGCCACCACCGTCGCCCCGACGATCCCCGTCGTCGCGGCCAGCAGCGTGCCCACCAGCACGACCGAGATGCCGAGCCCACCCGGCACCGGCCCGAAGAGCTGCGCCATCGTGACCAGCAGGTCCTCGGCGATCTTCGACCGCTGCAGCATGATGCCCATGAAGATGAACAGCGGAATGGCGATCAGGGTGTCGCGCTCGGGCTCCCAGTAGACCCCGCGCAGGTTGGTGACCCCCGCGCTTAGCCATTGCGACGGCCCGCCCGAGGCAAAGAACGCATCGGTCGATCCGGCGAACAGCCACCCCGCCCCTGCGGCGAGCAGGACGGTGAGGATCGCGGCACCGGGCAGCGAGAACGCGACCGGATAGCCGGACCCCAGCGCCCCCGCCATGATGACGATGAGCAGGACGAGAAAGAAGATCTCCATCGGGGACGGTCCCTCGTGGTCTGTCGGATCACATCATGTCGGCGTGCGCATCGCGCGCGCCGGGCTCGCCGCGCGTGTCCGCGACGGCATCGAAGAGCTGCGCCACGAACTGGATCAGCATGGTGACGGCAAAGAGGCCGAGGAAGCCGGCCATGAAGTACTTCACGTACATCCCGAAGCCGGACTGCGTCACCTCGAAGACGAGGATCGGGCTGACGATGACGCTGTTGGCGGTGCCGCATCCGATGATCAGCACCGTCCAGCACAGCAACATTCCCAGCAGGATCGACCCCGCGGCGTTGACGCGGCCCTTCTTGGCGCGGGCCATCCCGGCATAGAACAGGTCGACCCGCACATGCCCGTCCTCGAGCAGCGTGTAGGCCGAGGCGAACAGGAACAGCGCGCCGTACCAGAACCGCACGAGATCGGCCATGAAGGCCTGCTCGTAGGAAAAGACGAAGCGCGTCAGCACGATCACCAGTTCGGCCGCGACCACCAGGAGCGCGAGCCAGATGAAGCCCAGCGACCGGGTGAACGCGCCGATGACGATGCCCAGCACTACCAAGGGCGCGTGCACGAACGTGCCGCGGAACTGCGAGCGGCCCAGATCGCTGGCGAGGTCCCCGCCGACCCAGGCCTCGAGCATCCCCTCGACCCGGAGAAACGAAATCAACGCATCCCCGAGCCCGACGAGCAGCACGATCCAGAACGCCGCGCGCACGATGAAGGTGTTGATCGCGGTCACCAGCGCCGCGTCGGCGCGAAGGCCCCGGTGCGAATTGGCGCCCACGCCCCCCACGGCCAGGGCGACGGCCGCGGCATAGGCCACCGCCTGCAGCGCGGCCAGAAGCACCGTGCCCCCGCCATCACCGCTCCACAATCCGCTGAGGCCGGGAAAGCCCATCCAGAATGTCAGGACGACGTTGACCAGATAGGCGGCCAGGACCGCCAGCATGACCCAGCCGAACAGGCGTGTCCGGACCGCGCGCGTCGGCGTGTCGGCGAAAAGCTCCATGGCGGCTCAGTCTCCCGCTGGCAGGGGCCGGGCGATGCGTTGCGGGGCCGGGACGTTTGCGCCCGGCCCCGCACGCGTCTCTCAGAGGTCGAGGAAGCGGTTGCGCTTCGCGACATACGGCGCATCGGCCAGCGCGGCCCAGGCCCCCACCTGGTCCCGTGCGGCCAGCGCGCTGTCGATGATCTCGGCCGCCAGCGCGCTGTGATCGCGGGTTTCCTCGATCACCTCGTTCGAAGCCTCGCCGAGCGCCTCGTAGATGTCGTCGTTGAACTCACGCAGCTCGACGCCGTACTCGTCCAGCAGTCGCTGGAGATAGACGCCGTTGTTGGCGTTGGTCTCGGCGGCCTGGCGGGCGTTCTCCTCGTTGCAGGCGGCTTCGATGAGGTTCTGGTCATTGGCCGAGAGGCCCGACCACCATTCCTTGTTCATCCCCAGCGTCAGCTGCGTGCCCGGCTCGTGGAAGCCCGGCCAGTAATAGTACTGCGCCGCCTCGTAGAGCTTGAGGAAGAAGTCGTTCCAGGGACCGACCCACTCGGTCGCGTCGATCGCGCCCGAGACGAGGTTCTCGTAGATCTGCCCGCCCGGGAGCGACACCGGCGACGCGCCGACCTTGGCCATGACGTCCCCGCCGAGGCCCGGAATACGCATCTTCAGGCCGCGCAGGTCATCGGGGCTGTTGATCTCCTTGTTGAACCAGCCGCCCATCTGCACGCCGGTATTGCCGCAGGCAAAGCCCTTGAGGCCGAATTCGTCGCCCAGCTTGTCGTGCAGCTCCTGGCCGCCCATGAACTTCATCCAGGCGTCCATCTCGGTGTAGGTCAGGCCGAAGGGGATCGCGGCAAAGGGCGCCCAGCCGGCATGCTTGCCTTTCCAGTAGTAGTCGCCGGCGATGTAGCCCTGCGCGTTGCCGCTCGCGACCTCGTCGAAGCTGTCGAACGCGCCGACGCGCTCGCCCGCCGCGAAGTACTGCACCGCGATGCGGCCCTCGGTCAGCTCCTCGATGCGCGCGGAAAGACGCTGCGCGCTTGTGCCGAGACCGGGAAAGTCGCGGCCCCAGGTCGACACGATGACCATGTCGGTGCGCGACTGCGCCAGCGCGGGGGTGGCCAGCGGCGCGGCGGCGGCGCCGAGGGCGGCACTCGTAAGAAACTTGCGGCGTTCCATTGTGGGGTCTCCTCCTCCTGTTGGACTGTGCTCCGCTTCGCGGATGTCTTTTTTTCTCCTCCCGCAACGCGGGTCCGTTCACGACAGGTATCGATACGAACACGATCCGTCGCGTCAACAACGGGTTGCGCAAGTGACGCTAGAGAACCCAATCAATTGGGGCAAGCTTGACGCCGTGTCGCCTGACATTTGTGCAATTGCGCAGCGCCCCCACAACCGGGGCGGGCGACGGCCGCGCCGACCCAAATGTTAATGTCGGATGACATGGGCCTAGCGGCCGGGTTCACCGTCGAACAGC
Source organism: Tranquillimonas rosea (assembly GCF_900111315.1). Taxonomy (GTDB): domain Bacteria; phylum Pseudomonadota; class Alphaproteobacteria; order Rhodobacterales; family Rhodobacteraceae; genus Tranquillimonas; species Tranquillimonas rosea. The sequence goes on along the minus strand of NZ_FOGU01000006.1, from coordinate 108,440 downwards.
TCCGCCCAGTCCCGGCGCAGCGCGGCTTTCTGCACCTTGCCCATCGTGTTCCGGGGCAGCGCATCGACCACGGCCAGATGCCTGGGCTGCTTGTATTTCGCCAGCGTCTCGGACAACGCCGCTCCCGCCGCGGCAAGGTCCGGCGTCTCGCCCGGAGCGGGCACCAGCAGCCCGACCACGCCCTCGCCCAGATCGGGATGCGGCACGCCGATCACCGCGCTCTCCAGCACGCCGGGCAGCGCGTCGAGCGCCGTCTCGACCTCCTTGGGATAGACGTTGTACCCGCCCGAGATGATCAGGTCCTTCGCCCGCCCGACGATCGTGACATAGCCGTCCGCGTCGATCTGCCCCAGGTCGCCGGTGATGAAGAAGCCGTCGTCGCGCAGTTCTTCGGCTGTCTTCTCGGGCATCCGCCAGTAGCCCTTGAATACGTTCGGGCCCCGCACCTCGATCACGCCGATTTCGCCCTGCGACAAGGTCTCGCCGGTCTCGGGATCGCAGACCTTCAGTTCGACATCCGGCAGCGGCGGCCCGACCGTGCCCGCGCGGCGTTCGCCGTCATAGGGGTTCGAAGTGTTCATGTTGGTCTCGGTCATCCCGTACCGCTCGAGGATGCGGTGGCCGGTGCGCTCCTCGAAGGCGCGGTGCGTCTCGGCCAGAAGCGGCGCCGAGCCCGAGGTGAAGAGCCGCATGTTCGCGGTGATGTCCCGGTCGAACCGCTCATCGCCGAGCAACCGCGTGTAGAAGGTCGGCACGCCCATCAGCGACGTCGCCTCGGGCAGCCAGTCGATCACCGCGTCGGTGTCGAACTTCGGCAAAAAGATCATCGACCCGCCCACGCGCAGAATCACGTTCGTCGCCACGAACAGACCGTGGGTATGGAAGATCGGGAGCGCATGCAGCAGCACGTCGCGCTCGGTGAAGCGCCAGCACGCGACCAGCGTCTCGGCGTTCGACAGAAGGTTGTTCTGCGTCAGCATCGCCCCCTTCGAGCGCCCGGTCGTCCCCGAGGTGTACAGGAACGCCGCCAGATCCTCGCCGTCGCGGGACACGGTGTCGAAGGCATCGGGCATGTCGCCGGCGATCTCGGACAGGGTGCCGTCCCCCGCCGCGCCCAGCGTCAGAAGCCGCGCCCCTGCCCCTTCGGCCACGTCCTGCAGCGTCTCGGACCGTCCGGGATCGCAGACGAAGATCGCGGCGCCGCTGTTCTCGACGAAGTACGACAGCTCGGCGGGCGTGTAGCCGGTGTTCAGCGGCAAGAAGATCAGCCCGGCCTGCGCGCACGCGGCATAGAGCGCCAGCGCGTCCGCCGATTTCTCGACCTGCACCGCCACCCGCGCGCCGGGTTCGGCGCCGAGACCGCCGAGGACATGGGCGAAGCGGGCCGCGCGGACCAGGAACGCGCCGTAGGTGACGGTCCGGCCGTCGGGAAGCCGAAGGAACGGCGCGCCGCTGCCCGCGTGGCAGCCGAACAGGGTATCGTAGAGCGGGTTCGCCATGGCGCATCCTCCTTGCGGGCCGAGTCTCCTCCGACCCTAACGTCAGGTTTTCGCGCGACGACAGCCCGGTCTCAGACCAGTCCGCCGATCCGGACGATGTGGTTGTCCCACGACCGGGGCCGCTTGCCGAGCGCGTGCATCTCGTGCGCCTCCAGGCCGAACAGCCCGCCCATGCCGTCCGAGGCGACGAACCCGTGCGCCGCCGTGGCGACGCCGCAGATGTCGGCCCGGCGGTGCACCTCGACCAGCTCGCCCGCGTCCGAGAACCGGTGCAGCCGTCCGCCGCGGGGCGAGGTGATGGCCACGGTCCGCCCGTCGCCGTCGAAGGCCACCGAACCGGCATAGCCCTGCATCGCGATCTGTTCGGCAAGGTCGGCACTGGCCAGGACCGGCGGCCGCCCCCGCTGGTGCAGACCCAACAGAGGCGTCGCCGCCGACGCGTCGCCCTGCCATTGCATCGCGAAGGCCACCAGCCCGTCCTCGCGCACGGCGATGTGGCGGATCGAGTTCTTGTGCAGGTCCTCGCGCAGTTCGACCGTTTCCTCCAGCATCCCGTCCGAGGACATGTAGGCGAGGTTCGGCACCATCGTATCGATGTTCAGCTTCTCGCGGCCCCTGTCGGGATGGGTGCGGATGCCGCCATTCCCCACCACCAGCCCGCCATCGGGCCGCAGCAGGATCTCGTGCGGGCCGACCCCGCCCGACGCGACCTCGCCAATCCGGCGGTAGCCGTCCGAGCGGGACCACATGCCAATGCGCCCCTCGCCGGTGGCAACGTCGTTCTCGGTGGTGCACAGCGTGTCACCGTCCAACAGAAATGCCCCGTGCCCGTAGAAGTGCCGCCCCTCGGGCGCCTCCAGCCGCGCCGCCAGCTTGCCCAGCGCGCAGTCGAGGACCAGCGCGAAGGTGCCCGGACGGCGGGCAAAGGCCACCGCCTCGGGCGCCTCGGGATGGGCCGCCGCCGCGTGGCCGCGATCGGGCAGCGGGATGCGGAACAGATCCGCGCCCTGAGCCGTGAGACCGTAGAGCGCGAAGGCCCCGTCCTCGTCCCGTGCGGCGGCGAGATAGGCGGGGCTGCCGGCATCGGCCCAACTGAGACCCGGAATTGCCGCCGCTGCGGCGAGAGAGGCGAGGAAGGCGCGGCGCGTGGTCATCGCTCAGTCTCCGTCCATCGAGTTGAACCCCTGCGAGACGCCCAGCGCGGCGCCGAGTTCGCCGTCCACGGCGCGGCGGATGGCCTCGACGCGCTGCTTCAGCACTTCGACCTCCAGCCGCCCCTGCGGATCGGACACGCCCGCCAGGACCGGATCGTCCAGCTCGCGCGCGGTCTCCAGCGCGGCGTCGAAGGCGGCCTCGGTCTGCGGGATGTCGCCGCTCGACAGCGTCCCGGCCAGCCCGCGCAGCGCCTCGAGCGACAGGATCACGTTGCGCAGGCTCCGGCCCGAGCGGCGGGCCTCGGCCTGTTCGGGACGGGGCCGGTCGAAACTGCCCATCGGGCGGGCCAGCCGCTGCGTCTCGGTGAAGGTCAGCCCGGTCATCAGCGCCGTATAAAGCGCCTGCGCCGCCTCTCGCCGGTCGAGGAAACGGTCGTTCCCCGCCTCGCCCGCCGACCGAAGCGTCGGCGCGAAGTCGTCGCGCCAGGCCGTGTCGACCTCGCCGGCCAACCGCGACAGGTCCACCGCCATCGCCTCGACCAGCCGGCAGACATAGCTGTCGGCTCCGTAGCCGGCATAGTCCTCGCCGTAGAGCAGCCGCTCCATCGCAAAGAGCCCCCGCGCCGCGACCGACACCTCGGCGAAGGCGTCCGCGTCACCAACCACCGGGTCCTCGTCGGCCACGATCCCCGCGATCGCGCGGGGCGCCATGCCCCGGCTGTCGGGCCAGAACGCGATGGCCAGCGTGCGCCCGCCCTCTTCCAGCGGCCCGAGCTGCAGGTGCGAGATCCCCATCCAGGCGTCGAACGCGTCGTTCCAGGCGGGCTTCACCGCCCCGGCGGTGCAATCGTCCCGCGCCGTGTCCGCCAGCGCCGACGTCGCCTCGGCGAAGGACGCGGCGTTCGGCAGGACGTGGTCGTCGATCGCCTCTTCGACGCCCGCCAGCGCCGGGGTTGCGGTCAGCATGAGGGCGGCGAGGGTCAGGCGCATGTCACAGGCTCTCCAGAAAGCGGATCAGCGCAGCGCGATCCGCGGGGGGCATCTCCACGACGCGCGTCCTGGCCGCCTCGGCCTCGCCTCCGTGCCAGAGGATCGCCTCCAGCAATGAGCGCGCGCGCCCGTCGTGCAGGAATTGCGTATGTCCGCTGACCCGCTCGGTCAATCCGATGCCCCAGAGCGGCGGCGTCCGCCACTCGCGCCCGTCGGCCCGCCCCTCGGGCCGTTCGTCGGCCAGGCCCGGCCCCATGTCGTGCAGCAGCATGTCCGTATAGGGCCAGATCAGCTGAAAGCTCTGCTCGGGCTGATCCTCCAGCCGCGAGGTCACGAATTTCGGCCGGTGGCAGCCGGTGCAACCGGTCTCGTAGAACACTTCCTTGCCGCGCAGCACCTTGGGATCATCCACATCACGCCGGGCCGGAACGCCCAGGTTGCGCGAATAGAACGTCACCAGGTCCAGCCCCTCGGCGTCGATCTCGGTGCCTCGTTCGTCGCCGTCGCCGTGGGGCGCGTCGCGGCAGGCCGCCTGCGCCTCGGTGCAATCGCCCGCCGGCGCGTCGAAGACCGGCGAAGAGATGCCGATGTCGCCCGCGAAGGCGCTCGCCGCCTGCTCGCGGATCGTCGGCGCCCCGGCCTTCCAGCCGAACCGCCCCAGCATCGGCCGCCCCTCGTCGAACGACCACACCACCTGCGCCCGGCCCGAGACGCCGTCGCCGTCGGCATCGCCGGGGTCAGCGCCCGCCAGGATGTCCGCCGCCGGAACAGCCTCCAGCAGCCCCAGCCCGATCATCTGCGGGGCGACGCGCGGGCTCAGCATCGCGTCGTCGGCCAGCGGGCCATAGGCGGGATCGGCCATCTCGTAGGACGGCACGCGCAGGCTGGCACTCTCGCCACCCGACAGCGCCATCTCGCGCGCCTCGTAGGTGACGTGCATCTCTCCCTCGCCCGGATGGCCCTGCACGCCCCTGTCCTGGATCTGGCCGCCATAGGTCGGATCGGGGCGGGTCCGCGGGGTGTCGTCGTTGACCGACAGCAGGAACGCCTCGATCTCGCTCATCTCGGCATCGCTCGGCGCCGGGACCGAGATGCGCAGGAACATGCCCGCCGGATCCGTTGCCCCCTCCGGCGCCCGCCCGCGCCCGTCCTTGAGGTGGCAGCGCTGGCAGGACCGCGCATTGTAGAGCGGCCCCAGCCCGTCCGAGGCCAGCGTCGAGGACGGCGACGACACCCAGAGCTTCTTGAACAGCCCGTTGCCCACCTTGAAATCCAGCTCGCGCTCGAACGGGATGTTGCCCGAGGGCTGCGAGAACGCGTCGGCGTTGGTGCGGGCCCGCACCGTGGCCGCGCCCGCCTGGTTCACCTCGAACTGCTCGGCAGCGTCGAACGTCTCGGTGGGCCGGACGATCGCGGCGATCCGCGCGGCCTCGTCTTTGGTGCGCGGGACCACATCCAGGTGCGGCTGGGCGAGATCGTCCCATCCCCCCTGCGCGCCGAGCCCTCCGGCGCTCAGGAAAAGGGCAAGCAGGCTCGAAAGGCAGGCAGGGTGTCGCATAATCCCGACTGTTAAGGTGGGGTATTCCCGGTGTCCAGCCCGTTCTAGGGTCCGACCCGCTCAGGACGCCGCGCTATTGCGCGCCGCGCGGAACCGTCGCCAGACGCCGAGATGCTCGATGGCGTAGCGGACGGCGTAGTCATTGGCCGAGTCCCGATCGTATCCCTTGTAGGCGTACCGGATCAGCGCGTCCCGCCGCCGGCCCACCTTGGCCCCCTCGCGCACGATGTTCCCCGCCCGCGCCCCATCGGCGCGTCCCGTCCAGACGATCGGCGTGCCGGTCCGCGCCAGGCAGGCCGACAGCCACACGTCGTCCACCGTCCAGACGACGTCCGGGATGTCCTGCACCAGCGCGTCGAAGAAGCGAGGCTTCACCAGCACCCCGCCAAAGCCGGCCACGACGCAGAACTCGGGCGGCAGGTTGGTGCCCGCGATCCGCCGCCTCAGCCGTTCCGCCAGCCCCACGCGATCCTCGCCCGTCGCGTGCATCCTGTAGGCCTGCGTCGCGACCGACATCACCTCGTCGGCGATGCAGGCACGCGGATAGCGGTCGCCCTGTGCGGCGAGACGCGCCAGCCAGTCCGGCGGATAGACCTTGTCGTCGTCGCAATAGACGAGGCGGGTATCGGGCGCGTGGCGGGTAAGCGCCGGCAGGATCTTCGTCGCCGGACCCATGTCCTCGCACTCGATCACCTCGAACGCGGCGGGTACGTCCTGCTTGCGCAGGCGGCCCAGCTTGCGCTTCTTGTAGCGCCGCGGAACGTACAGCTCGACCCGATCGGGCGTCAGGGTCTGCCGCTCCAGCCCCGCAAGGAAATCCCCCAGCGTGTCCACGCGGGAGGGAATGGTCGTGAGGCTGACGACAAGGTCGGACACGGGAACGGGCGCTCCGGAAAAGGGCGGGTGAGGCACAGCCCTATCAAGCCCCGAGCCGACGCACCAGCGCCGCCCCGCGCCGCGCCGTCGCAGCCTCCTTTCAATCCGGTTAACGGGAGGGCATAGCAGGCGCGCAACAAGGTTCGGTCCACCCCATGGAATACGCCCTATCCGTTTTTGACGCTCTCGGAACGATGGCACTGGCGACGCTCGCCTACAGCACGCTCCAGCGCCTGGGCTGGGAGAAATGGCAGCGTCACGTCCTGGCCGGGGCGGTGTTCGGCCTTGGCGCGGCGCTCGAGATGCTGCAGCCGACGGTGCTGGAACAGGGGTTCATCCTCGACAACCGCAGCCTGTTCGTCGCCTTCGCCGGCGTGTTCCTCGGCCCGCTCGGCGCAGCGACGGCGCTGTCGGTCGGGATCGTCACGCGCCTGGCCATCGGCGGCGCAGGGGCGCCGTTCGGCGTCCTGACGATGGTGATCGCCGCCGCGATCGGGCTGATATGGTCGCACCCAAGGCTGCGGCCCGAGCGCTTTCGCCTCGTCCACCATGTCGCGATGGGCCTGACCATCTCGCTGTCGCTGGTCACTCTCGTGTTCGCCCCCGATCCGTGGCTCGGCGGTACGATCGTGCAACTCGTCGGCACGCTGGTCCTCGCGAATGTCCTCGGCTCGCTCGTGTTCGGCGCCGCGCTCGAATCCGCCCGCCACCGCGCCCGGTTCGAGCGCAGCCTCTACGAGACGATCGAGCGCGACTTCCTGACAGGGCTCACCAACCGCCGCGGCTTCACACGCCTGTTCGGCGAGACGCGGCGCAAGAGCTTTCGCCGCGGCACGGCCCTGCTCGTCACCGACCTCGACCATTTCAAGCGGATCAACGACACCTACGGTCACGGGCTGGGCGACGAGGTGCTCGTCGCCGCCGCCCAGGCGATGCGGTCGGTGGTCCGCGCCGACGACATCGTGGCCCGCGTCGGCGGCGAGGAATTCGCCGTCCTGATGCCCGACGTGGCCGAGGCCGACGCCGCCCGCGCCGCCGAGCGCCTGCGCACCGTGATCGAGCGCGAGGCCCGCCCCCGCTCCCGCCCCGACATCGGCGTCACCGCCAGCATCGGGGGCGCGCATTTCGACGACCTGCCCGAACTGCCCGAGGCCTTCGGCGCCGCCGACGACCGCCTCTACGCCGCCAAGAACGACGGCCGCAACGCGATCCGCCTCGTCGCCCTGCCCGGCGCCCGCCTGCAGACCGGCACCTGACACCCCGCCCCTTGCGCCGCCCGCGCGCATCGTCTAGAGCCTTGAAAACCACCACGAAGGCGAGTTGGCGGAGTGGTTACGCAGCGGATTGCAAATCCGTCTACACCGGTTCGATTCCGGTACTCGCCTCCACCGCTTCCCCGCAAATCCCTGACGCTCAAGACGTTTCCCCGGCGGGCGCGCGTCGGCGCGTTGCACAAATTGCGGGCAGTCGCGCGGTCTGTCGCGCAAACGGGCGCGCGCCGGGGTCGCGGATGATTGAACCCGCCGCCGAATCCATGCTGCATCGCAACATGCACCGGACCGCCGCCCCATGAGTGACCGTCTCTCCGTCGTCGTCGTCGAACAGGACCGCGAGCGCGCGCTGCTGATCGTGGACAGCCTGCGCGACGCGGGCGATTTCGACATCCACGTGATCTCGGAACAGACCGGGCTTGCCCGGCGCATCTCCGAGCGCGACCCCGACGTGGTGCTGATCGACATCGCCAACCCCTCGCGCGACACGCTCGAAGAGCTCACCCTCGCCTCCAGCCCGCTGGAGCGGCCCGTGGCGATGTTCGTGGACCGCAGCGAGGCGAACCTGACCAAGGCCGCGATCGAGGCCGGCGTCTCGGCCTATGTCGTCGACGGCATGCGCGCCGACAGGCTGAAGCCCGTGCTCGACGCCGCCGTCGCCCGCTTCCACATGTTCCGCCAGATGCGGACCGAGCTTGCGACCACCAAGCGCGCGCTCGAGGAGCGCAAGGTCATCGACCGCGCCAAGGGCCTGCTGATGAAGGCCCGCGGACTGGACGAGGACGAGGCCTACGCGCTGTTGCGCAAGACGGCGATGGACCAGGGGCGCAAGGTCGCCGACGTGGCCGAAGCGCTGGTCACGGCGGCAGGGCTCCTGTCATGAGCCAGCCGGTGCTCTCGGCGGGATTCATCCCGCTCGTCGATGCCGCCCCCTTGGTGGTGGCGCACGAGATGGGCTTCGCCCGGGCCGAGGGGATCGCGTTGGACCTCGTGCGCGCGCCCTCGTGGTCGTCCCTGCGCGACATGCTGGCCTTCGGCCGGGTCGAGGCGGCGCACATGCTCTCGCCGGTGCCGGTGGCGATGGCGCTGGGGCTGGGCGGCATCGCCACGCGGCTGTCGGCGCCGCTCCTGCTGTCGCTCAACGGAGAGGTCATCGGCGTCAGCCGCACGCTCGCCGCGCGGATGCGCGGGGCGGCGTTCGACTTCGCTTTCGACGACGCCCGCGCCGCCGGGCTGGCGCTGATCGCCGCCGCCGAGGGGCGCCTGCGCATCGGTGTGCCCTTCCCCTTCTCGATGCATGCCGAGCTTCTGTATTACTGGCTGTCCGCCCTCGGCCTGCCCGCGCCGCAGGCTGTCGACATCCACACCGTGCCCCCGCCGCTGATGGCCGAGGCGATCGCCGCAGGCGAGATCGACGCCTTCTGCGTGGGCGAGCCCTGGGGCTCCATCGCGGTCGAGAACGGCGTGGGCGAGCTGCTGCTGCCGGGCACCGCGATCTGGGCCTCCGCGCCGGAGAAGGTGCTGGCCGTGCGCGAGGACTGGGCCGCGTCCGAGGATCAGCTTCTGGGCCGGCTGATGCGGGCGCTGTGGCGGGCGGGCCGCTGGCTGGGCGACCCCGCCAGCCGCACCACCGCCGCCGAGCTGTTGTCGCGCGAGGCGTATCTGAACGTCCCGGCCGAAGTGATCGACCGCGCCCTCGCGGGCCGGCTTACGGTCTCGGCCACGGGCGAGGCGCGGCGCGTCGAGCGCTTCATCGAGTTCCACCACGGCGCCGCGAACTTCCCCTGGCGCTCGCAGGCCGCCTGGATCGGCCGGCAGCTGGCCGCGCGCACCGGGCTGAACCGGACCGAGGCCAGCCGCACCGCACGCGACGTGTTCCGCACCGACCTCTACCGCCGCCTGCTCTCCCCCACCGGGGCCGAGATGCCCGGCGCCTCGGAAAAGCTCGAGGGCGCGATCGACTCGCCGATCCCCGCCGCGTCGGAAACCGGACGGCTCTTCCTTCAGCGCGACCGGTTTTTCGATGGCCGGATTTTTGATCCCTCGGCGGACGAGTGACCAAATTCTCATCACTGCCGGGCCCATGATCCGGCGCGGCCGGCCGGAAATGCCGCCGTGCGGCAATTCCGTCTTGCCGGGAATCGCACGCTGTCCCAATCAGGACGTGTCAGCAGGCAACGGCGCCTGACGGACGGACTTCTCCCAACGACTGGGTGATCTGAGCAAGGCTGCTCGACGCTCTTCGCACGATTTTCGCGTGCGGGGTGTGTCCAGCGGCCTTTTTTTGTTTGCCCGGATGCCAGTTCGCTCACGGTCCGGGCCCAAAGGGGACGATACCGAATGAACCGCATTCTCGCAGGTCTCGCCGCCAGCACGCTCCTGACCGGCGCCGCCACCGCACAGACGCTGGAGCTTGAGAAGGACGTGCTGACCTTCGGCTTCATCAAGCTCACCGACATGGCGCCGCTCGCCGTCGCCTATGAACAGGGATACTTCTTCGACGAGGGCCTCTTCGTCACGCTCGAGGCGCAGGCCAACTGGAAGGTTCTGCTCGACGGGGTGATCGACGGACAGCTCGACGGCGCGCACATGCTGGCCGGTCAGCCGCTGGCCGCGACCATCGGCTACGGCACCGAGGCGCACATCGTCACGCCCTTCTCGATGGATCTCAACGGCAACGGCATCACCGTGTCCAACGCCGTCTGGGAACAGATGAAACCCAACATACCCGAGAACGCCGACGGCCTGCCCAAGCACCCGATCTCGGCCGAGGCGATGGCCCCCGTGGTCGAAGAGTTCGGCAACCGCGGCGAGCGCTTCAACATGGGGATGGTCTTCCCCGTCTCGACCCACAATTACGAGCTGCGCTACTGGCTGGCCGCCGGTGGCATCCATCCCGGCTATTACGGCCCCGAGAACGTCACCGGCCAGATCGACGCCGACGTGTTCCTCTCGGTCACGCCGCCGCCGCAGATGCCCGCCACGCTCGAGGCCGGGACGATCCACGGCTATTGCGTGGGCGAGCCCTGGAACCAGCAGGCGGTGTTCAAGGACATAGGCGTGCCGGTGATCACCGACTACGAGATCTGGAAGAACAACCCCGAGAAGGTGTTCGGCCTGACCGCCGCCTTCACCGAGGAGAACCCCAACACCACCATCGCCGTGACCAAGGCGCTGATCCGCGCCGCGATGTGGCTGGACGAGAACGGCAACGCGAACCGCGACGAGGCGGTCGAGATTCTCTCGCGTCCCGAATATGTCGGCGCCGACGAAGAGGTCATCGCCAACTCGATGACCGGCACCTTCGAGTATGAAAAGGGCGACACCCGCGAGGTGCCCGACTTCAACGTGTTCTTCCGCTACAACGCCACGTACCCGTTCTACTCGGACGCGATCTGGTATCTCACCCAGATGCGCCGCTGGGGCCAGATCGAAGAGGCCAAGGACGACGGCTGGTACGACGAGATCGCCCGCTCGGTCTACAAGCCCGCGATCTATCTCGAGGCCGCCCGCCAGCTGGTCGACGAGGGCCACGCCGCAGAATCCGACTTCCCCTGGGACAGCGACGGCTACCGCGCACCGACCCCGGCCTCCGACATCATCGACGGCATCCCCTACGACGGGCGCGCACCGAACGCGTATCTCGAAAGCCTGCCGATCGGGCTCAAGGGCGACCAGAAGATCGTCGGCAACGAGGTGCAGGGCTGACCTGCGCGGCGCGTCCCGCCGGCCCGCCGCCGGGACGCGCGCCCGCACGATCGTATGACGCCCTGTGCACGCGCGGTGCACGCCCTGTGCACGCCTGGTGCCCCCGTTCTTTTCGAGGACAGACAGCATGACCGCCATCGACCCGAACTCTCTCGAAGCCGACCACAAGGAAGCGCGCCGCGCCCAGTGGTTCACCCGCATCAACAAGGCCGACGCCTGGTTCAAGGTTCTGGGCCTCTCCTGGATGACCCCGATCCTCAAGGCCGCCGCCGGCGACAACCCGCGGGCGCAAGTCTCTGAAATATGGCGGCTTCTCGGCGTTCCTCTCGTCGCCATCGCCGGCTTCCTCGCGCTCTGGGCTATTCTCGCCCCGCAGGTCCAGACCTCGCTCGGCGCCATCCCCGGCCCCGCCGCCGTCTGGACCGAGACAGTGAACCTGCACGAGGACGCCCAGCGCAAGGCCCAGCGCAAGGCCACCTTCCAGGAGCGCGTTGATGAACGAAATCAACAGCTTATAGACGCCGGCCGCGCCGACGAGGTGCGCGAGATCGGTTATACCGGGGCGCCCTCGTACTATGATCAGATCTGGACCTCGATCCAGACGGTGTTCTTCGGCTTCCTCCTCGCCAGCGCCGTCGCCATCCCCCTCGGCATCCTGGCGGGCCTCTCCGCCACCGCCAACGCGGCGCTCAACCCCTTGATTCAAATATTCAAACCGGTCTCGCCGCTGGCCTGGCTGCCGATCGTCACGATGGTCGTCTCGGCCGTCGCCGCCTCGGACGGGGGCCTCTTCGCCAAGTCGTTCCTCGTCTCCGCGATCACCGTCACGCTCTGCTCGCTGTGGCCCACGCTGATCAACACCGCGCTGGGGGTGGCATCGATCGACAAGGATCTCGTGAACGTCTCCAAGGTATTGAAGATGAACACTTATTCCAAGATCACCAAGCTCGTCCTGCCCTCCGCCCTGCCGCTGATCTTCACCGGCCTGCGCCTGTCGCTCGGGGTCGGCTGGATGGTCCTGATTGCCGCCGAAATGCTCGCCCAGAACCCCGGTCTCGGCAAGTTCGTCTGGGACGAGTTCCAGAACGGCTCCTCCCAGTCCCTCGCCCGCATCATGGTCGCCGTCCTGACCATCGGCATCATCGGCTTCCTGCTCGACCGGATCATGTTCGCGCTGCAGTCGCTCTTCACCTTCTCGGCCAATCGGTGACCGCCATGAGCATCCTGACTTTGAACAACGTTTCCAAGGGCTTCGGCGAAGGCCTGTCCCGCGCCGAAGTGCTCCGCGGCATCGATATGGAGGTAGCCGAGGGCGAATTCCTGGCGATCCTCGGCTTCTCCGGCACCGGCAAGACGACACTGATGAACCTCCTCGCCGGGCTCGAGACGCCCGACACAGGCAGCGTCGCCTTCAAGGGCGCGCCGGTGCAGGGTCCGGGGCCCGAGCGCGGCATGGTGTTCCAGAGCTACAGCCTGATGCCGTGGCTGACCGTCACCGGCAACGTCATGCTCGCCGTCGACGCCGTGGCCCCGCAACTGAAGAAGGCGGAAAAGGCAGAGCGGGCAAGGACTTATATCGAGATGGTGGGTCTCACCCACGCCGCCCAGCGCCGGCCCTCCGAGCTGTCGGGCGGCATGCGCCAGCGCGTCGCCGTGGCGCGTGCGCTGGCGATGGACCCCGAGATGCTGCTGCTCGACGAACCGCTCTCGGCCCTCGACGCGCTCACCCGCGCGAACCTGGCGGACGAGATCCTGCACATCTGGGAACGCGACCGGAAAACCTGCGTCCTCATCACCAACGACGTGGACGAGGCGATCCTCCTGGCCGACCGCATCGTGCCGCTGAACCCCGACGGCACGCTCGGCGACGCCATCCCCGTCGACATCCCCCGCCCCCGCGACCGCAGTGCGATGAACCACGACGAGGCGTTCAAGCGCCTGCGCGCCCGGGTGACGGGCTATCTGATGGACGTCGGAATCGCCGCCAAGGTCGAGGGCACCCGCGCCCTGCCCGACGTCACCCCGATCCACGGCCTTCCCGCCGCCCAGGCACGGGCGCAGCAGGGCATGATCGAAGAGCGTTTCCTCGATTTCAGCCAGCTGCACAAGGTCTACCCCACGCCAAAGGGCCCGCTCACCGTGGTCGAGGATTTCGATCTGAAGGTGAACAAGGGCGAGTTCATCTCGCTGATCGGCCATTCGGGCTGCGGCAAGTCCACCGTGCTGACGATGGCGGCGGGGCTGAACGACATCTCGAAGGGCGCGATCAAGCTCGACGGCCGCGCGGTCGAGGGCGCCGACCCCGAGCGGGCGGTGGTGTTCCAGTCGCCCTCGCTGTTCCCGTGGCTGACCGCGAAGGAGAACGTCAGTGTCGGCGCGGACCGTGTCTATCCCCGCGCGTCGCAATCCGAACGGCAGGACGTGGTCGAGTACTACCTCGAGAGGGTCGGTCTCGCCGACAGCATGGACCGGCCCGCCAGCGATCTCTCGAACGGGATGAAGCAGCGGGTGGGCATCGCGCGGGCCTTCGCGCTCAGCCCCAAGCTGCTATTGCTGGACGAACCGTTCGGCATGCTGGACAGCCTCACAAGGTGGGAGCTGCAGGAAGTGCTGATGGAGGTCTGGTCGCGCACCCGCGTGACCGCGGTCTGCGTCACCCACGACGTCGACGAGGCGATCCTGCTGGCCGACCGGGTCGTGATGATGACCAACGGCCCGCAGGCGACCATCGGCAAGGTGCTGGACGTCGACCTGCCGCGTCCGCGAACCCGCAAGGCGCTGCTCGAGCATCCCGACTACTACCTGTACCGCGAGCAGGTCCTGACCTTCCTCGAAGACTACGAACAAGGCGGCGCCAAGCCGGCCCCCCGGAAGGAGGCCGCGTGATGGAGACCGCGACCGACACCACCACCCGCACCTTCATCCAGGTGAGCGAGGTCTGGGTGCCCCAGGGGGACTCGCTGAAGCTGGCCGCCGGCGATTACGGCGACCTCGCCCTCTTTGAAGAGGCGTCGCGGCAAGAGACCTTCGCCAGGGGCGAGGGCCTGCCGGGCAAGGCCTGGGCCGAGGCGCGCCCCGTCGTCCTCAAGGACCTCGACGGCAGCTATTTCAAGCGCGCCGACGCCGCCCGCGCGGCGGGTCTGACCAGCGCGGTCGCCGTACCGGTTTTCGACGGCAAGGCGCTCAAGGCCGTGCTCGTCGTGATCTGCAGCGATGACGACACCCGTACGGGCGCCATCGAGGTCTGGTCGGAAAAGGACGGCCTGCTGATGCTGGACGACGGCTATTACGGCGCCGCCAAGCACTTCGAGTGGGTCTCGCAGCACACCCATTTCCCGCGCGGACAGGGTCTGCCCGGCGGCGTCTGGGCGGCGGAAACGCCGATGCTGCTGCGCGACCTGGGCTCGGGCTATCGGTTCATCCGGGCAGACAGCGCCGGCAAGGCCGGGCTGACCACCGGCCTCGGCGTGCCGATCCCGGTGCCCGGAGGGCGCACCTACGTGCTGACCCTGCTGTCGGCGCGCGGCACGCCCATCGCCCGCCGCTTCGAACTGTGGGACGCCCGCGCCGCACGGGTCGGCAAGGCGCACGACGCGGTCCTGGTCGACGGGATCTGTGCGCGCGAGGGCGCGCTGTGGGATCCCGACAACGCCGGCAACGAGCCGCAGGTTACCGCATGGCAGGGGCCGATCGGCCGCGTGCTGGGCACCGGCGCTCCCGTCGTCGAAACCGAGACACACCCCGCCGGATACGCCTCGATGGTCGCGCTCCCGATCCACAAGGACGGAGAGCTCGCACACATCGTCGCGTGGTATTGCTGAGGAGATTGACCGATGCAGAAACTGGTCGTCATCGGTGCTGGCATGGCCTCGGGCCGTGTGCTGGAGCACCTCTTCGAAACCGATCCCGACGCCTACGACGTCACGCTGTTCAACGCCGAGCCGCGCGGGAACTACAACCGCATCATGCTCTCCCCCGTGCTCTCGGGCGAGAAGAGCTATGACGAGATCGTCACCCACGACGACGACTGGTACGGCGAACGGAACATCACCTGCCGCTTCGGCGAGCGGGTGATGGGCATCGACCGCGCCCGCAAGGTCGTGATCGGCGAGCATGGCGAGGCGCCCTACGACAAGCTGATCCTCGGCACCGGATCCGACCCGTTCATCATCCCGATCGAGGGGCATGATCTGCCCGGTGTCATCTCGTACCGCGATCTCGACGACACCAATGCGATGATCGAGGCATCCGGCGCGCCTGGCGGCAGCGCCGTGGTGATCGGCGGTGGGCTGCTCGGGCTGGAAGCGGCCGCGGGCCTGCGCCTGCGCGGAATGGAGGTGACGGTGCTGCACCTTGCCGGGCACCTGATGGAACGCCAGCTCGACGAGGCGGCGGGTTACCTCCTGCAGAAGGACCTTGAGAAGCGCGGCATCACCGTGCTGACCGGTGCCTCGACCAAGGCGATCCGGGGCACCGACCAGGTCGAGGGCGTCACGCTGGAGGACGGCACCGAGATCGACGCCGGACTCGTGGTGATGGCCGTGGGCATCCGCCCCGCCGCGACGCTCGCCAAGGAGGCCGGTCTGGAGGTCGGCAAGGCGGTGAAGGTCGACGCGCAGATGCAGACCTCGGACCCCGACATCTACGCCGTCGGCGAATGCGTCGAGTTCGACGGCACGCTCTTCGGTCTCGTGGCGCCGCTCTACGAACAGGCCAGGGTGCTGGCCCGGACCCTTGCGGGGGAAGAGGACGCCTTCGTCGTCAAGCAGCTGTCGACCAAGCTGAAGGTCACCGGCTGCGACCTGTTCAGCGCGGGCGACTTCGCCGAGGGCGAAGGCCGCGAGGACATCGTGTTCCGCGATCCCGCGCGCGGCGTCTACAAGCGGCTGGTGATCGAGGACGACAAGCTGGTCGGCGCTGTGATGTACGGCGACACCGCCGACAGCAACTGGTTCTTCGGTCTGATCAAGGACGGCACCGAGATCGAGGAGATGCGCGAGACGCTGATCTTCGGCCCCGGTTTCCAGGGCGGCGCCGCCGCCGACCCTATGGCGGCCGTTGCAGCCTTACCGCCTGAGGCGGAGATCTGCGGCTGCAACGGCGTCTGCAAGGGGCAGATCGTCGATGCCATCCAGGACGGCGCGACCGACCTCGGCACGGTCAAGACCGCGACCAAGGCCAGCGCGTCCTGCGGCACCTGCACCAACCTCGTCGAGCAGCTGCTGTCGGTCACGCTTGGGGCCGACTATGCCGGCCAGGGCGCCCAGCCCGTCTGCGGTTGCACCGACTTGTCCCACGAGGACGTGCGCCGACTGATCAAGTCGCAGGAGCTGAAATCCCAGCCCGCCGTCTGGCAGGAGCTGGCGTGGAAGACGCCGAACGGCTGCCATGTCTGCCGGCCCGCGATCAATTACTACCTCCTCGCGGACTGGCCGCTGGAGTATGCCGACGACCCGCAGAGCCGGTTCGTCAACGAGCGCAACCACGCCAACATCCAGAAGGACGGCACCTATTCCGTCGTGCCCCGGATGTGGGGCGGGCTGACCAACGCGGACGAGCTGCGCGCCATCGCCGACGCGGCCGAGAAATACGCGGTCCAGACCGTCAAGGTCACCGGCGGCCAGCGCATCGACCTTCTGGGCGTCAAGAAGGAGGACCTGCCCGCGATCTGGTCCGACCTCAACGCCGCCGGGCTGGTGTCGGGCCACGCCTATTCCAAGGGCCTGCGCACCGTGAAGACCTGCGTCGGCCGCGAGCACTGCCGCTTCGGCACGCAGGATTCCACCGCGCTCGGCGTGCAGCTGGAAAAGCGGCTCTGGGGCTCATGGACGCCGCACAAGGTCAAGCTGGGCGTCTCGGGCTGCCCCCGGAACTGCGCCGAGGCGACGTGCAAGGATATCGGCATCGTCTGCGTCGAGAGCGGGTTCGAGATCGGCGTCGGCGGCGCCGCCGGGATGGACGTGAAAGAGGTCGAACCGCTGGTCAAGGTCGCCACCGAGGACGAGGCCGAGGCCTGGGTCGTCGCCTTCGTGCAGCTCTACCGCGAGCACGCGAAATACCTCGACCGTGCCTACAAGTGGATCGCCAAGGTCGGGCTGGACTGGGTCCGCGAGACTCTGTCGGACGACGCCACGCGCGCCGCGCTGGTCGAGCGGTTCGACCTGAGCCAGTCCGTCTATCAGAAGGACCCCTGGGCCGAGCGGAGCGACGCCAAGACACGCCGCGACTACGCTCCGCTGGCCGATTTCACCCTGGAGGCTGCGGAATGAACTGGATCGACATCGGCGCTCTGGACGACATCCCCCTGCGCGGCGCCCGCCGGATCAAGACCCAATCGGGCTGCATCGCCGTGTTCCGCACCGCGGATGACGAGGTCTTCGCCACCGGCAACCGCTGCGCCCACCTGGGTGGCCCGCTCAGCGAGGGGATCGTGCATGACCGAAAGGTGACCTGCCCGCTGCACAACTGGGTCTACGACCTGGAAACCGGCAAGGCGCAGGGCGCCGACGAGGGCGGCATCCCGACCTACGCGGTCCGCGTCGAGGACGGGCGCGTTATGCTCGACGCCGCCGCCCTCGCCCGCGACGCCGCCTGATGGCCGAGGGGGAACCCATCCGGTCGACCTGCGCCTATTGCGGCGTCGGGTGCGGTGTCCTGCTGACGCCGGGGGCCGAGGGGCTGTCGGTCGCGGGCGACCCCGACCATCCGGCCAATCACGGGCGGCTCTGCTCGAAGGGCGCGGCGCTGGCCGAGACGGTGGGCCACGCCGACCGTCTGCTGCATCCGCAGGTCGACGGGATCGAGACGGGATGGGACCGGGCGCTCGACCACGTGGCCGAGCGGTTCCGGCAAACGCTGCGAGAGCACGGCCCCGACAGCGTCGCCTTCTATGTCTCGGGCCAGATGCTGACCGAGGATTACTACGTCGCCAACAAGCTGATGAAGGGTTTCATCGGTTCGGCGAACATCGACACCAATTCGCGCCTCTGCATGGCCTCGACCGTCGCCGGGCACCGCCGGGCGTTCGGCACCGACACGGTGCCGGGCACCTACGAGGACCTCGAAGAGGCCGACCTCGTGGTGCTGGTGGGTTCGAACCTCGCCTGGTGCCACCCTGTCCTCTGCCAGCGGCTCGCGGCGGCCAAGGCGGCGCGGCCGGGCCTGCGCGTGGTCAACATCGACCCGCGCCGCACGCCGACCTGCGACCTGGCCGACCTGCACCTGCCGGTGGCGCCAGGCGAGGACGTGGCGCTGTTCAACGGCCTGCTCGCCGCCATCGACGCGCGGGGGGCGACCGACGCCGCCTACCTGGCACATGTCGAGGGCCTCGACGCCGCGCTCGATACCGCGCGCGCGGACGATCCCGCACGGACCGGCCTGGACGCGAGCCTGCTGGAGCGCTTCTACGGACTGTGGTGCCGCACCGAAAAGGTCGTCACCGTCTTCAGCCAGGGCGTGAACCAGTCCACCAGCGGCACCGACAAGGTGAACGCGATCCTCAACTGCCATCTCGCCACCGGGCGGATCGGCCGGCCGGGGATGGGGCCGTTCTCGGTCACCGGGCAGCCGAACGCCATGGGCGGGCGCGAGGTCGGCGGACTGGCGAACATGCTGGCCTGCCACCTGGAGCTCGAGGATCCCGTCGCCCGCGCCGCGGTGCGCGACTTCTGGGATGCGCCGCGGATGCCCGAACGTCCGGGCCGCAAGGCGGTGGAGCTGTTCCGCGGCGTCGAAAGCGGCGCGATCCGTGCGCTGTGGATCATCAACACCAACCCGGCCGTCTCGATGCCCGAGGCAGACCGGGTGCGCGACGCCATCGCCGCCTGCCCCTTCACGGTCGTCAGCGACATCACCGCGCGGACCGACACCGCCCGGCTGGCGCATGTCCTGCTGCCCGCCGCCGCGTGGGGCGAAAAGGACGGCACGGTGACGAATTCCGACCGTACGATCAGCCGGCAGCGGGCCGCCCTGTCCGCGCCCGGCACGGCGCGGCCCGACTGGGCGATCCTTGCCGGTGTCGGGCAGCGGATGGGCTGGGTCCGCGCCTTCGACTATGATGGGCCGGCCGAGATCTTTCGCGAACACGCCACCCTCTCGGGCGTGGCGGCGCGGCTGGGCCGCGACTTCGACATTTCCGCGCTGTCAGACATCTCGGATGCCGGATACGCCGCCCTCTCGCCAGTCCGCTGGCCGGTCACCGCCACACGCACGGGCGGGCGGTTCTTCGGCGACGGACGGTTCTTTACCCCTTCCGGCAAGGGCCGCATGGTCCCGGTCAGCGCACGCGCCCCGGCCTCGGTCGCCAGCGCCGACTATCCCTTCCGCTTCAACACCGGCCGCATCCGCGACCAGTGGCACACGATGACCCGCTCGGGCGTCTCACCGCGTCTCAGCCGGCACCTGGCCGAGCCGTTTCTCGAAATCCATCCCGACGACGCCACGCGTCTCGGCCTCGCCCCCGCCGGCCTCGCCGACGTCACCAGCCCGCACGGCGCCTGCGTGCTGCGCGTCCTGGTGACCGACCGCGTCCGCCGCGGAGAGGTCTTCGCCCCGATCCACTGGACGGCCGAGACGGCGCCCTCGGGCCGCGTCGACGCGCTGGTCGCGGCCGAGGTCGACCCCGTTTCCGGACAGCCCGAAAGCAAGGCCTCGGTCGTCTCCGTCGCCCCGTTCCAGGCGGCGTGGCATGCCTTCGCCGTCTCGGCCCTGCGCGCGACGCCGCGCTGCGAGTACTGGGCACGGGCGCGGAGCGAAAAGGGCTGGCGGCTGGAACTCGCCGGTCGCGCGCGGCCAATGGACTGGGAAGCGACGGCGCGGGCGCTCTTCGACCTGCCCGACGCCACGGTGCAAAGCGTCGCCGACCCCGCCCGCGGCCTCACGCGGCTGGCCTTCAGCGAGAACGGGCGCCTCGTCGCCGCCCTCTTCGTCGGGCTCGAGCCGGTCGCGCTCTCGCGCGAACACCTCGCCGGCCTGCTGGGCGACGCCGCCGAAACGCCACTGTCGGGCCGCCCCGGCGCGGACATGCCGGACCCGGGACCGGTGCTGTGCTCTTGTCTCAATGTCGGGATGAACACCATCCTGTCAGCGATCGAGAGCGGCGATGCGCTGAGCGTCGAGCAGATCGGCACGGCGCTCGGCGCGGGGACCAACTGCGGGTCCTGCAAACCCGAGATCGCCGCCCTGCTGTCGCAGGCGGCGGCAAAGGAGGCGGCGGAATGACACTAGCTCCCTATGTCCGAATCCTCGGACGCGGCCAGGGCCGGGCCCGGTCGATGACCATCGACGAGGCGACCGGCGCGATGGAGGCGATGATGGCCCCCGACGCGGCGCCCGAGGCCATCGGCGCGATCCTCATGCTGTTGCGCATGAAGGGCGAGACGGCAGAGGAGATCGCCGGTTTCGCGGCCGGCGCGCGGAGTAGCCTGCCCGATTGGCCCGGCCCGGCCCCGGCGCTCGACTGGCCGACATATGCCGCCGGGCGCAGCCGCGGCCTGCCGTGGTTCCTGCTGGCGGCGCGGCTTGTCGCGCAGGCGGGCGTGCCGGTGCTGCTGCACGGCTGGAACAGCCACCAATCCCCTGGCGCGAATGTCCGCGACGCACTGCCCGAGGCGGGAATACCGCGGGCGGCGGACATCCCCGACGCCGCGGCGCGCCTGGCGCGGGGCGGGATCGTCTACCTGCCGCTCGAGGCGCTGTCGCCGCGGCTGATGGAGCTTCTGCGCCTACGCGACGTCCTGGGCCTGCGCTCGTGCATCAACACGACGCTGCGGATGCTGAACCCCGCCGGCGCCCCCGCTGCGGTGCAGGGCGTCTTTCACCCACCCTACCGCGAGTTGCAGAGCGATGCCGCCGGCATCCTCGGGCTGAAGGAGCTGACCGTGCTCAAGGGCGGCGGCGGCGAGTTCGAGCATCACCCCGCCAAGGACATCGCCATCTTCGGCCTGCGCGACGGGCAGAGCTGGACCGGAGGCACCGGCACGCTGGTCGACGCCCATCAGCGTCTGGCCGACGCGCCGACCGAACCGGGCGCTCTGAGCGCCCTGTGGGAGGGGCGGCTGCAGGACGAGTTCGCCGAGAGCATCGTGCTCAGCACGGCGGCGCTGGCACTGGACACCGTCGGCGCGACCGACGACGGCGCGGCTATGGCACGCGCGCTTTGGGACGACCGGTCGCGACGGGCGGCCTGACACCGGGAGAGACGAGATGCGAAGCTTTCCGATGTTCTTCAGGACGAGCGGCCGCCGCGTGGTCATCGCGGGCGGCGGCGAGCAGGCTGCGCAAAAGGCCCGCCTGATCCTCAAGACCGACGCGCGGCTCGTTCTGCTCGCTGCCGCGCTGGAGCCCGAGCTTGCCGGCCTCGTCGCCGACGGCAGGGCCGAGCACCGGACGGGCGCGATCACGCCGGACAGCTTCGCGGACGCCGCGCTGGTCTTCATCGCGACAGGCTCTCCGGTGGCGGACGTGGCGCTGCACGCGCTTGCGAAACGCGCGGGCGCCACGGTGAACGTCGTGGACCGGCCCGCGCTGTGCGACGTGACGACGCCGTCGATCGTCGACCGCGACCCGGTCGTCGTCGCCATCGGGACCGAAGGCACCGCGCCGGTCCTCGGGCGGTCGATCAAGACGCAGGTTGAGCAGATGCTCGACCCGCGCCTGGGCAGCTTCGCCGCGCTTGCGGGCCGGCTGCGCGACGCCGTGGCCGAGCGTGTGCCCGAGGCGCGGCGCCGCGCCTTCTGGCGGTGGGCGCTGACCGAAACCCCCTGGCGCACCTTCCGCCGCGGCGGTGAGCGCGAGGCAGCGCGCCTGATGAAGCAGGCGATCGCCGATGGCGGCCCCGACGAGGGCGGGCAGGGCCAGATCGCGCTCGTCGGCGCGGGTCCGGGCGCGCGCGACCTGCTGACCCTGCGCGCGGTCGAGCGGCTGCAGGAGGCGGACGTGGTGTTCTACGACCGGCTCGTCGATCCCGCGGCGCTGGAGCTTGCGCGCCGCGACGCCGAGCGGGTCCATGTCGGCAAGACGGTCGGCGCCCATGCCTGGCCGCAGGAACGGATCAGCGCCCTGATCGTGGCCGAGGCGCGCAAGGGGCGCCGCGTGGTGCGCCTGAAATCGGGCGATCCGTCGATCTTCGGGCGCGCGACCGAAGAATTGGAGGCCGCCCGCGCCGCAGGACTGCCCTGCGAGATCGTCCCCGGCGTCACCGCGGCCAGCGCCGCGGCCGCCGCTACGGGGGACAGCCTCACACGCCGGGGCGAGACCGACACGCTGGTCCTTGCCACCGGCACCTGCCGCGCGGGCGACCGACGGCCGGACTGGGCCCATCACATCCGGCCCGGCACGACGCTGGTGTTCTACATGGCCGTGCGGACGGCGGGCGACATCCGCGACGAGCTGCTGCGGGCCGGACTTGGCCCGGACGCCCCCGTTACCGTCGCGGCCGAGGTCTCGCAGGCCGGCGAGCGGATCGTCGAGACGTCTCTCGCCGGCCTCGACCGCGCCCTGCGCGACAGCGGCATTACCGGCAGCGCGGTGATCCGGGTGACCTGCCCCAAGACCGCCGCGCTGGCCCCCGGCCAGCCCATGTCGCGCGCACCGCTGGCGGCGGTCGCCGCGCCCTAAGCCTTTTGCGCTCGCCGCGATCCGGTGGCATGACGGGATTCTGCATCCAAGGAACCCGCCCATGTCGCTCATGCTCGAAGGCAAACCGCTCGGCCCCGACGAAAAGACCCTGCTGATCGCCGAGGTCAGCGCAAACCACGACGGCGATCTCGATCGCGCGCTGCATCTCGTCGACATCGCGGCGGATGCCGGGTGGGACTGCCTGAAGCTGCAGACCTACAACGCCGACAGCCTGACGATGCGTTCGGACCATCCTTCGATGGACGTGCAGAAATCCTGGGGGCGGCCGACGCTCTACGATCTCTACGAGTGGGCGCACATGCCGATGGAGTTCCACCGCCCGCTCTTCGACAAGGCGCGCGAGCGGGGGCTTCTGCCCTTCACCTCGATCTACGACCCGCGCGACCTGGACTTCATCGAGGACCTGGGCTGCGCCGTCTACAAGATCGCCTCGTTCGAGATGACCTTCGACGACCTGCTGCGCGCGGTCGGCACCACCGGCAAACCGGTGATCCTGTCCACCGGCATGGCGACGATGGACGAGATCGAGCACGCGCTCGAGGTTCTGGACAAGGCCGGCTCGGGCCCGGTGGTCCTGCTGCACTGCTGTTCCAGCTATCCCGCCCCGTTCGAGCAGATCAACCTGCGCGCCATGGCGTTGATCGGCGAGCGCTTCGGGCGGATGGTCGGGTTCTCGGACCACACGATCGGGTCGCGCGGGCCGCTGGCCGCGGCCGCGATCGGCGCGGTGGCGGTCGAAAAGCACTTTACCGACGACCCGACGCGCGACGGCCCGGACCACAAGTTCTCGGCCACGCCGGACGTGATGCGCGAGATCGCGCAGGGCGTCGAAGAGATCCACACCCTGCGCGGCTCGCCCGAGAAGCACACGACCGAGAACGAGGTCGGATCGAAGGCCTGGGGCCGACGCTCGGCATTCGCGCTGCACGATCTGCCCGCCGGGCACGTCGTAGCGGAAGAGGATTTCCGGTTCATCCGCCCCTCTGCCGGTATCCCGCCCACGGACAAGGCCGCGCTGGTGGGCGCGCGCCTGTCGACTGCAGTCCGGCAAGGGCACCCGATCCGCTACGAAGACCTCGACAGGTGAGCCTCGACCTGACGCTGCCGCCGCCGCCCTCGCGGCGGCTGCGCGTTGCGCATTGGATCTATCAGGCGGTGCTGCATCTGCTGCTGCCCGCGATCCTGGCATTTCTAATGTGGCGTTCCCGGCGCGAACCGCTTTATCGCAAGAATCTTCACCACCGCTTCGGCTTTGGACCGGTCGGTGCGTGTGGGAGCATCTGGATTCACGCGGCGTCCCTCGGCGAGGTCCGGGCCGTTGCGCCGCTGATCTCGGAACTGCTGCGTGACGGATACTCGATCTGCCTCACCTCGTCCTCACCGGCCGGCCTGTCCGAGGGACGCCGTCTGTTCACCGACGAGGCAGTGACGCATCGCTATGCTCCGGCGGACATGTTCTGGGCCCTTCGGCTGTTCCTGAGACGCTTGCGGCCCGCCGCCGGCCTGATCGTCGAGTCTGAAGTGTGGGCGGGCCAGCTGATCGTCGCGCGGGCCGTCGGGGTGCCGATGCTGCAGGTGAACGGCAACTTGCTCGACCGGACGATCGAACGGGATTCCCGGCGCTTCGGGGGTGTACGGCTGGAGTTGTTTTCCCAGTTCACTGCAATTCTCACGAAATCCGAAACCCATTTCTCACGCTACCTGCGCGTCGGCGTAGCACCGGAGCGCATTGCGCTGACCGGTGAACTGAAGTTCGATCAACCGATGGACGCATGCCAACGCGCCGCGGCGCAGGCCACGCGGACGCGCTGGTCACCGGAGCGTCCGGTCCTTCTTCTGGCGTCGACCGTTACCGGAGAGGAAGAAGACCTCGTGCCGCTTGTGCGCCGGGCACTGGAGGTCGCTCAGGTCGTCTGGGTGCCACGCTCCCCGCAGCGGTTCGACGCCGTGGCCCGGCGCCTTTCCGAAGCCGGACTGCCGGTCTCGCGGCGCAGCGCTGCGCTTGGGGCGGACCTCTCCGGCGTGCCGACAACGCAGGTCCTGTTGGGCGATTCTCTCGGCGAGATGGCCTATTACTACGAGCTATCCGACCTGGTCTTTGTCGGAGCGAGCCTGGTGGATCATGGCGGTCACAACATCGTCGAGCCCCTGTCGCTCGGCAAACCCGTGGTGATGGGGCCATCCATCTTCGGGATCACGTTTCCGGCCATCGAGGCCCTGGAAGCCGGGGCGCTCACATGCACGCCGGATGCGCACGGTCTCGAAATCCTCGGCCTCGATCTGTTGAAAGACCGTGAGAAGCTGGCGGCGTATTCGTCTCGGGCAAACGACTTCGCGACCCGACATACGGGCGCTGCGAAGCGTTCGGCGTCGCTCGTGATGGAGCTTATCGCGCAGCGGCGCTGAAATCCCTCCAGCGTCGTCGCAGCGTCGGGATCGGAACATCGAACCCCTCGTGGCCCAGCAGGGCATCTCGATATGATGCAAGCTCCGCCGACCTGTGAGACGAGCCGCCCTCTTCCTGCGGCCACGGGGCGATGCGGCCTTGTGCAATGGCCGAAACGTTGTCCAGAAACACCTCCCGCACGACGTTCTGCAACTTCTCGTAGCTCGATGCGAGTGTCTCTTCGGCCTCGTCGAATTCGACGCGCCGTTGCGCAAAGATCGGCCCCCGATCCAATCCGGGCGTCAGGCGGTGAATCGTGACCCCTTTCGGCGTGTCCTCCAGAAACGACCAGATGTTCGGATCGGCGCCCCGGTTCCATGGCAGGAGACTGATGTGCAGATTGACGATCTCGCCCGACACTGCCGCGATCGTCGCGCGGTCCACGATATGGCGATACCCGTAACTGACGATCAATTGAGAGGGTTTCGCCGCCTTTTCGGGGCCAAGCTTGTCACCGCTCAGTTCCACGTCCCAGTCCCGCGCCCGCAACTGATCTGCCAGAACGCCGCCGTCGGCCGAATTGGACAACACGAGTAGAAATGGATAGGCCAAACTTCATCCTTGCCTCTAGAGGGACACGAGCGTGACGACCGACCTCGAAAGAGCCTCCGTCGCTGTACTGGTTCTGGCAAACCTAATGGATGCCGATCTTCGCCTGAATGATCAATCTCGTGCAAGGCTGGACAGAGCCGTCTCGCTCTGGCGGGACACGCCGGACGCCGTCTTCGTGACCTCGGGCTGGGCCTATCGCACCGACAGCAAGACCCCGATCAGCGCGGTGATGGCAGCCGAGGCAGTGAAGCTTGGTGTGAACGGGGAGCGGATTCTTCAGAACCGACGCGCCCGCGACACGGTTGGCGACGCGGTATTCTTCGGAACCGATATTCTGGCGCGGCTTCCCGCGCTACGGCAGGTCATCGTCGTAACATCGGAATACCACGGCCCCCGCACGGACGAGATCTTCCGGACCGTCCTGCCGACGGACCTGGACGTCACGACGCGCGTCGCGGCCTCGCCCGGCAATGACGCGTATCTCGACTCGGAAGAGGCCAGCATTGCTGCGTTCAGGCGCAGTTTCGAAGGCGTGCCGGCCCACGATCCGTCTGCTTTCCTGGAGCGGCTCTTGAGCGCGCATCCCTTCTACAACGGCGAAATCTACGCTCCGGAAGCCACGAGCGCCTGAAACATCGCCTCGGCGCGGCGCCAGTCCTCTTCGGTGTCGATGTCCTGCACCCGCCAGCGCGGCAGCCGGATCGGCATCGTCCTGGAGCCGAAGAGCGGGGTGCCTTCCGTCCAGGCTGTGACGCGGCCCCAGTAGAACTGGCCCGCATCGTGCCACGCCTCCTCCAGGTCCTGGCTGCGGGTGTTCAGGTGCTCGGGATGCATCATCTCGAGCCGGTCCTCCCCGGTGATCCGCACC
Organism: Tranquillimonas rosea; assembly: GCF_900111315.1. GTDB lineage: Bacteria > Pseudomonadota > Alphaproteobacteria > Rhodobacterales > Rhodobacteraceae > Tranquillimonas > Tranquillimonas rosea. The sequence continues at coordinate 81,881 of NZ_FOGU01000006.1, read as the reverse complement.
GCCCGCTGGATCGGGAAGGGAAAGCTCGTCACCGGCACGGCAAAGGCCGCGCGGTCCAGCATCGGCAGACCCGCCCGGATGTCGGCGGCGCGGACGAAGGGCGCCGTCGCGTAGAGGCAGCAGACCGCGTCGTGGCCCTGCCCCGCCTGCTCGATCCCGTGGCGCACCACGGCGGCCGTCGTGGCATGGTCGTCGGCCAGTTCCGCGGGGCGGTGCAGCACCTCGGCGTCCTCGGCCCGCGCCACCTCGGCGATGCCGGGATCGTCGGTCGAGACGACGAGGCGGTCGAACACGCCGGCCTCGCGCGCCGCCGCGATCGACCAGGCGATCATCGGGCGCCCGGCGAAGGTGCGGACGTTCTTGCGCGGGATGCGCTTCGAGCCGCCCCGCGCCGGGATCAGGCAAAGCGTCACAGCATCTCTCGCAGCCGGGCGACGACCTCGTCCTGCTGGTCCTCGGTCATCGTTCCGAACACCGGGATCGAGATGGCGCGGGAGTAATAGGTTTCGGACTCGGGGAAGTCGCCGGGGCGAAAGCCCTGCGCCTGCCAGTAGGGCTGCGTGTGAACCGGGATGTAGTGGACATTGACGCCGATCCCGGAGGCCCGCAGGTGATCGAAGACCTCCCGCCGCCGTTCGGCGGCGACGCGGATGACGTAGAGGTGCCAGCTCGACCCCGCGTCGGGCAGCCGACCCGGCCGGTCGAGCGGCAGCTCGCCCAGCACGTCGTCGTAGCGATCCGCGAGCGCGGCCCGGTGGTCGACATACGAGGCGAGCCGTCCCATCTGGCTGACGCCGAGCGCGGCCTGCATCTCGGTCATGCGGTAGTTCAGCCCAAGCTCGAGCATCTGGTAGTACCATCCGCCCTCGCTTTCGGTCGTCATCAGGTCGGCGTCGCGCGTCACCCCGTGCGAGCGCAGGCGATCCATCCGCGCGGCCAGCTCGGGATCGTTGGTCACCGCCGCGCCGCCCTCGGCCGTGGTGACGATCTTGACGGGATGAAAGCTGAACACGGTGATGTCCGAATGGGGACACGCGCCCACCGGCTTGTCCTTGTAGCTGCCGCCGATGGCGTGGCTCGCATCCTCGACCACGCGGATGCCATAGCGCCGGGCGAGCGTGCCGATCGCCTCCATGTCGGCGGATTGCCCACACATGTGGACCGGCATCAGAACCTTCGGCAGCGTGCCGTCGCGCTCGGCCGTCTCGAGCTTGGCCGCCAGTTTGGCGGGGTCCATGTTGAACGTGTCGGCGTCGATGTCGACGAAATCCACGTCCGCCCCGCACAATCGCCCGACATTTGCCGAGGCAACGAAGGTATTGGGCGACGTCCACAGCCGGTCGCCGGGCCCCAGGTCGAGCGCGAGGCAGGCGATGTGCAGCGCCGACGTGGCCGAGTTCACCGCCACCGCGTGCGCCGCACCAGTCGCCGCCGTCAGCGCCGCCTCGAACCGGGGGACCGCGGGCCCCTGGGTCAGGTAGTCCGACCGCAGCACCTCGGAGACGGCGTCGATGTCGTCCTGCGTGATGTCCTGGCGGCCATAGGGGATCATCAGACGCCCTCGATCATCTTCAGGAAGTCCTCGTCGGACAGCCATTCCTCGTTCGTGCCGCTCTCGTAGGCGAAACCCTGCGTCACCGGCCGGCCCTCTTCGCCCAAAAGGTTGTGCGCGAAGTCGCTGGCATGGGCGAACTGGATCGTCGGCTTGATGACGTAATGGTCGTGGAACTCGAGCGTGAGGTGGCTGTCGTCGGCCGGGCACATGATCTCGTGCAGCTTTTCGCCGGGACGGATGCCGACGATCTCCTGGTCGAGATCCGGCGCCATCGCGCGAGCGAGGTCCGTCATCCGCATCGAGGGAATCTTGGGCACGAAGATCTCGCCGCCCTGCATCCGGCGGAAATTGGTCAGGACGAACTGCACGCCCTGGTCGAGCGTGATCATGAACCGCGTCATGTCGGGATGGGTGATCGGCAGCGTCGTGGCGCCCTCGGCGATCTTGCGGCGGAAGAACGGCACGATCGACCCGCGCGAGCCGACGACGTTGCCATAGCGCACCACGGCAAAGCGCGTCGGCCGGGGACCGACCATGTTGTTCGCCGCGACGAACAGCTTGTCCGAGGCGAGCTTGGTCGCGCCGTAGAGGTTCACCGGGTTCGCCGCCTTGTCCGTCGACAGGGCGATCACCTTTTCGACGCCGGCGGCGATCGCCGCCTGGATCACGTTCTGCGCGCCGTGGATGTTGGTCTTGACGGCCTCGAACGGATTGTACTCGGCCGCGGGGACCTGTTTCAGGGCGGCGGCATGGATCACGAAGTCGACCCCGTCCATCGCCTGCTTCAGCCGGTCCGCGTCGCGCACGTCGCCGATGAAATAGCGCATCTGCGGCGCGTCGTAGACCTGGGCCATCTCGAACTGCTTGAGCTCGTCGCGGGAGAACACGATCACCTTGTTCGGCGTGTAGTCGCGCAGGATATGCTCGACATACTTCTTGCCGAAGCTGCCGGTGCCGCCGGTGATCAGGATATTCTTGCCGTTGAACATGCGCGCTCCGCTCGTCAGTGTCAGGCCCGTTGGTTAAAGACTCCGCGCGGCGGATGCCATGACAAATGGAGAAGCGATGTTCACCGCAGACGAGTTGCAGGCCGCCGCCGGGCTGGTGCACCGCCAGATGGCCCCGACCCCGCAATATGCCTGGCCGCAGCTGTGCCAGCGGCTCGGATGCGAGGTCGTCGTCAAGCACGAGAACCACGGCCCCACCGGCGCCTTCAAGGTGCGCGGCGGGATCACCTTCATCGACTGGCTCCGCCGCACCCATCCCGAGGCGCCGGGCGTCATCACCGCCACCCGCGGCAACCATGGGCAGAGCCAGGCGCGCGCGGCGCGGGCCGCCGGCCTGCGGGCGGTGGTCTATGTGCCGCACGGCAACTCGGTCGAGAAGAACGCCGCGATGCGCGCCTTCGGCGCGGAACTGGTCGAGCATGGCGACGATTTCGACGCCGCACGGGAAGAGGCCTTCCGCGTGGCCGAGGCCGAAGGGCTGTTCATCGTGCCGCCCTTTCACCGCGAGCTGGTCCGGGGCGTGGCGACCTACGCGCTGGAGCTGTTCACCGCCCGCCCCGACCTCGACACCGTCTACGTGCCGATCGGCTGCGGCTCGGGCATCTGCGGCGTCATCGCGGCGCGCGATGCGCTGGGTCTGTCGACCGAGGTCGTCGGCGTGGTGAGCGAGGGCGCGCAGACCGCGAAACTGTCGGCCGAGGCCGACCGGCTCGTCGCCACCGACAGCGCCCGTACCTTCGCCGACGGAATGGCCGTTCGGGTGCCGGTTCAGGAGGCGCTCGACATCTACGGACCCGGCACCGCGCGGATCGTCACCGTGAGCGACGCCGAGGTGGCCGAGGCGATCCGGGTCTATTACCGCGACATCCACAATCTGGCCGAGGGCGCCGGCGCCGCCGCCCTCGCCGCGCTGATGCAGGAGCGCGAGCGTCAGCGTGGCCGCAAGGCTGGCGTGATCCTGTGCGGCGGCAACATCGACACCGCGTGGTTCCTGACCGTGATGCAGGGTGGTGTGCCAGAGGTCTGAACCGCTCAAGCGTTCAGCCGTTCAGCGGATACAGCTCGAGCGGCTCGTAGTCGGGGCCGGCGCTGCCCAGGTGCGACTCCATCACCCGAAAGTCGCGCACCGTCTCGGGCCCGGCGGAAAAGTCCGACAGGTCCGCCAACGCCGTCTCGAGCCGCATCAGGTCGGGGCCGCGCGGGCTTTCGCGCGACAGGGTGACATGGGGCACGAAGCGGCGTCCCTCGGGTGCCAGCCCCGCCTTGCGCATCGCGCCCTGCACCTTGTCGTGCAGGTCCACCAGCGGCGGCGCGGGATCGACGCCGGCATGGATCACGCGCGGCTTCTCACCGCCGAACAAAGCCGGCGGGGTCAGGGTCAGCCCGAAGGGCGCGCTGCGGATCGTCAGCAGCGCATCGTGCAGGTCGTCCAGCTGCATGTCGGTCACGTCGCCCAGGAAGGCCAGCGTGACGTGATAGTTCTCGGGCGGGACACGACGCTTGAGCGGCAGCATCTGCGACAGGGTCACGAGCCGGCCGATCAGGGGCTCGGGGATCGGCAGGGCGACGAACGCGCGGGTCATCGGGCCTCCAGCAAGCGCAGGCGTGTGTCGATCTCGTCCCGGATCTCGCCCGGACGCGGGGTGTCGCGCAAGGTCGTGAACCAGTGCTCCGGCGGGTTCCGCCCGCGGGAATGACCGCGCCATTCGAGCCCGCGCAGCACGCGCTCGGCCGCCGGCGGCAGGCGGTCGGGGATCTCCAGCCCGTTCAGCACCGCCCATATGCCGGTCCAGAGCCGGCCCACGGACCACGGGTTGTAGCCCCCGCCTCCGAGCACGAGGTAGCGCGGCGCGAGGGGACCCAGCGCGGCGACGATCTGCCAATGGGCGTTGTTCGACAGCGCCAGACGCGACAGGGGGTCCTCCTCGGCGGCATCGGCGCCGCATTGCAGGACCACCGCGTCCGGCCGGAACGCCGCCACCCGGGGCAGGATCAGCCGGTCGCGCACGGCGGCCATCTCGGAATCGTTGAAACCGCGCGGGACCGGCAGGTTGAAGACCCGCCCGCCGCCCGCGTCCTCCAGCGCTCCGGTGAACGGCCAGCGCCGCTCTTCGTGGACCGAGATCAGCAGCGTGTCAGGATCGTCTCCGAACGCGTATTCCACGCCGTCGCAATGATGCGCGTCGATGTCGACATAGGCGACCCGCCGGGCACCGTTGGCGCGCAGCGACAGCATCGCGAGCACCGCGTCGTTGAGATAGCAGAAGCCGTTGGCCCGATCCGGCATGCCGTGATGCGTCCCGCCGCCGGGCGAGTGCACGACACCGCCATGCCGCAACAGCTCTCCGGCGAGGAACGACGCGCCCGCCGCGGTCGCGGGCCGGCGGAACACCTCGGGATAGACCGGGTTCGCCGCGGTGCCGAGGTTGTAGCGCGCACGCACCGTGTCCGACACCGCCTGCTCGGTTTCCGCCCGTTGCAGCGCGTCGATGTAGTCGGGGTCGTGCCAGACGGTCAGCGCCGCCGGCTTGGCGCGGGGGCTGGTCAGGTACTGCCCCGGCGCCAGCCAGTTCAGCGCGCGGAGCATGTCGATCACCGTCGGCACGCGCGGCACGCGCAGCGGATGCATCCCGCCATAGCTGGAATTGCGGTAGATCTCCGAGCCGATGAAGCGCGGCGCCGGGGTGTCGGTCATTCCGAAAGCAGCGCCTCGATGCGCGAGATGACCGGCGCCGACAGCGGCCGCGTGGCCGAGCCGAAGGTCGCGGCCAGCTCTCCGTCCGGCCCCAGCAGCACCTTGTTGAAGTTCCAGCGCGGGGTAAAGCCGTGCGCCTCGGCCAGCCAGCGGTAGAACGGATGCGCGTCCGCACCCCGAACACGGGTGATCTCGGTCATCGGCAGGTCCAGCCCGTAGGTCAGCTCGCAGAACTCCTTGACCTCGGCCTCGCTGCCCAGCTCCTGCCGAAAATCGTCGGACGGCACCGCCAGGACGACCAGCCCCCGGTCGCGGTAGCGATCGTAGAGCGCCTGCAGCCCCTCGTATTGCGGCGTGAAGGCACAGAGGGAGGCCGTGTTGGTGACGAGGACCGGTGCGCCCTGCCACGCCGAGAGGTCGTGGGTGCCGCCCTCGAGCGCGGCAAAGCGGAACGGCTCCTTCGCCATCGCGGGAAGAGCCAGCGCCAGCGCGGCGATGCAGGCAAGCAACAGTCGCATCGGAAAACCCCGGTTCGGACAATGCGCTGCGAAATATATCACCCCTGCGCCCGGTCAATCGAACAACCCCGCGATTGCATGACGCAGGTGGCACGCTAGGCTCCGTATGGTGTCGGGATGTCCGTCGCCCATGTCGCGAGTCCTGCAAAGGTGGTGCCGCCTATGTCCATGAACCGCGCCGCACAGCAGCCGCTCCGTGTCCCCTCGGCCCGCAAGCGGGACATGCGCACCCAGTTCGGCGCGATCTGCTGGCGGATGAAGAAGGGCAAATTGCAGGTCCTTCTTGTGACGACGCGGACCACCCGGCGCTGGACCCCGCCAAAGGGCTGGCCGATCGACGGGCTGACCCCCGCCGGCAGCGCCGCGCGCGAGGCCTACGAAGAGGCCGGCGTCAGCGGATCGATCTCGGAGACGTGCCTGGGAATCTACAGCTACACCAAGGAGCTCGCGGGCGACGACCTGCCCTGCGTGGTCGCGCTGTTTCCGCTGAAGGTCGAACGGAAGATGTCGATGTGGCCGGAAAAGCCGGAACGCCGGCGGCGCTGGATGTCGCCCAAGAAGGCCGCGTCGAGGGTCCGCGAACCCGAACTCGCGCGGCTTCTGCGCAATTTCGACCCCGGCGTCGCGCGGCTCAAGAGGTGACGCGAAATCCGGGGCTTATTGAATTGTCGACCTTTATGACACATCTATGTGGCACGGAATCAATAGCGGTCGCCCGATGATCCACTACACGCTGAAATGCCCTGACGCCCACGTCTTCGAGAGCTGGTTCCAGTCGGCGGCGGCCTTCGACTCGCTGCAGGCCGCCGGGCACGTGACCTGCCCGGAATGTGGCGCGGACAGGGTCGAGAAGGCGATGATGGCGCCGCGGATCGGACAGGGCCGCGACGCGCGGCCGCAGGAGGGCCCGTCCGAGACGTCCCCGGCGAAGGAGCATCCGCTGGCCGCGCTCAAGCGCAAGATCGAGTCGAACTCGGACTATGTCGGCCAGAGCTTCGTGTCCGAGGCCCGCGCCATGCACGAGGGCACCGCGCCGAAGCGGTCGATCTACGGCGAAGCGCGGCTCGACGAGGCGCGCAAGCTGGCCGAGGACGGCGTACCGGTGGCGCCCCTGCCCTTCGTTCCAACGCGAAAGTCGAACTGAACCGGCGACGCGCGGATCTTGCGGCGCGTCCGGCAGGCCCGTATGAACCGAGCGGGCCGCGGGCAAGGGACGCAGCATGCCGATACTGGTTATGAAATTCGGCGGTACGTCGGTGGCGACGCTCGACCGTATCCGCCGCGCCGCAAAGCGCGTCGGACGCGAGGTCGCGGCGGGCTACGACGTGATCGTCATCGTGTCGGCGATGTCCGGCAAGACGAACGAGCTGGTGGGCTGGGTCAACGAGACCTCGCCGTTCTACGACGCGCGCGAATACGACGCCGTCGTCTCGTCGGGCGAGCAGGTCACCGCGGGGCTGATGGCCCTGACCCTGCAGGAGATGGAGATCCCCGCCCGCTCGTGGCAGGGCTGGCAGGTGCCGCTCAAGACCTCCAGCGCCCACGGCGCGGCGCGGATCGAGGAGATCCCGACCGACAACGTGATGGGCCGGTTCGAGGCCGGGATGCGCGTGGCGGTCGTCGCCGGCTTTCAGGGGATCAGCCCGGAGGGCCGGATCACCACGCTCGGCCGCGGCGGCAGCGACACCACCGCCGTCGCCTTTGCCGCCGCCTTCGGGGCCGAGCGCTGCGACATCTACACCGACGTCGACGGCGTCTACACCACCGATCCCAGGATCAGCCCCAAGGCGCGCAAGCTCGACCGGATCTCCTTCGAGGAGATGCTGGAGCTCGCCAGTCTCGGGGCGAAGGTCCTGCAGACCCGCTCGGTCGAACTCGCGATGCGCTACAACGTGCGACTCAGGGTATTGTCGAGCTTCGAGGACAACAACGCGGAAGCGGGCACGCTGGTCTGTGCCGAGGAGGACATCGTGGAAAGCAAAGTGGTCGCCGGCGTCGCCTATTCCCGCGACGAGGCCAAGATGACGCTGATTTCGGTCGCGGACCGTCCCGGCATCGCCGCGGCGATCTTCGGGCCTCTCTCCGAGGCGGGGGTCAACGTCGACATGATCGTGCAGAACATCTCGGAGGAGGGCCGCACCGACCTGACCTTCTCGTGCCCGGTCGACCAGGTGGCCCGCGCCCAGAAGGCGCTCCAGCAGGCCAAGGAGACGGGCGACGTCAACTTCCACGATCTCGTGGCCGATACCGAGGTCGCCAAGGTCTCGGTCGTGGGGATCGGCATGCGCAGCCACGCCGGCGTCGCGGCGAAGATGTTCAAGTCGCTCAAGGACGAAAACGTCAACATAAAGGTCATCACCACGTCCGAGATCAAGATTTCGGTGCTGATCGACCGGAAATACATGGAACTCGCCGTGCAGGCCCTGCATGATGCCTTCGAATTGGAGAAGGCCGCCTGACCGGCCCCCGCGAGAGGGACGATGGCAGACAGCACCGAGAGCGAAAGCCGCAAGCTTCTCGGCCGCCTTCGCGCGGCCCTTGCGGAGGAAAGCGCCGGACAGGCGCGGCTGGACCATATCGTCCAGATCATCGCAGACTCGATGCGCACCGAGGTCTGCTCGATCTACCTGTTCCGTGACACCGAGACACTGGAGCTCTGCGCGACCCAGGGCCTGAAGATCGAGGCCGTCCATCAGACCCGTATGCGCGTGGGCGAGGGCCTTGTGGGCCGCATCGCCCGCGAGGGGCGGCCGATCAACGCGCCCGACGCGCCCAAGACGCGCGGCTTCCGCTACATGCCCGAGACGGGCGAAGAGATATACTCCGCGCTGCTGGGCGTGCCGATCCAGCGGCTGGGCGAACGCCTCGGCGTCCTCGTCGTGCAATCCAAGGAACAGCGCCACTATACCGAGGACGAGGTCTACGCGCTTGAAGTCGTGGCGATGGTGCTGGCCGAGATGACCGAACTCGGCGCCTTCGTCGGCGAAGGTGCGGCGCTGTCGAAGCGTCATCAGAACCCGGTCCTGTTCCGCGGGACCACCGCGCAGGAAGGCGTGGCCGAGGGGCGGGTCTGGCTGCACGAGCCGCGCGTCGTCGTCACCAACCCCATCGCCGACGACCCCGAGCGCGAAACCGAGCGGCTTCATTCGGCGGTCAACACCCTGCGCGTGTCCGTCGACGACCTGCTGCGCGCCGCCGACAACGGCGACAAGGAACAGCGCGAGGTGCTCGAGACCTATCGCATGTTCGCCAATTCCCGGTCCTGGCTGGGCCGGATGGAAGAGGACATCTCGCGCGGGCTGTCCGCCGAGGCGGCGGTCGAGAAAGAGCAATCCTCGGCCCGAGCCCGCCTGCGCAGCGTGCCGGACGCCTATTTCCGCGAGCGCCTTCACGATCTCGACGACCTGTCGAACCGCCTGCTGCGGATCCTGACCGGCCAGGGCAGCGAGACCGGGTCCGAGATGCCCGACGACCCGATCCTGGTGGCGCGCTCCATCGGGCCCGGCGAGCTTCTGGAATACGGCCGCTCGCTGCGCGGCATCGTGCTGGAACAGGGATCGGTCGGCAGCCACGCGGCGATCGTCGCGCGGGCGTTGGCGATCCCGCTGGTGATCCATTGCGACCGCGTCACGACCGAGGCGCTGACCGGCGACCATATCCTCGTCGACGGCGACCAGGGGGTCGCCCACCTGCGCCCCGAGGACAACGTCGCCCGCGCCTTCCGCGAGAAGATCGCGATGCGGGCCAAGGCGCAGGAGCGGTATTCCGACCTGCGCGACCAGCCCGCCACGTCGAAATGCGGCACCACCACCCGGCTACTGATGAATGCCGGCCTGATGGCCGACCTGCCCTCGCTCGAAGGATCGGGGGCCGAGGGCGTGGGCCTGTTCCGCACCGAACTGCAGTTCCTCATCCGCTCGAAGGTGCCGCGCCGGGGCGAACTCGCGGCGCTCTACGCGCGCGTGATGCAGGCCGCCAAGGGCCGGCCGGTGGTGTTCCGGACGCTCGACATCGGGTCGGACAAGGTGCTGCCCTACATGAAGCCGCAGGACGAGCCCAACCCGGCCCTCGGCTGGCGGGCGATCCGGGTCGGGCTCGACAAGCCGGGCGTCATGCGGATGCAGTTGCAGGCGCTGATCCGCGCCACGAACGGCGGCCCGCTGGCGGTGATGTTCCCGTTCATCGCGCAGTTCGACGAATTCCGCGCGGCCCGGCAACACATGCTCGACGAGCTCGAGCGCGAGGACAAGCTGGGCCACGTCCTGCCCGAGAAGGTCGAGATCGGCGCGATGCTCGAAACGCCGAGCCTTGCCTTCGCGCCGCGCCAGTTCTTCGAGATGGCGGATTTCATCTCGATCGGCGGCAACGACCTCAAGCAGTTCTTCTTCGCCGCCGACCGCGAGAACGAGCGCGTGCGCAAGCGCTATGACACGCTCAACGTCTCGTTCCTGACGCTGATCGAGCATATCGTCGCCCGCTGCGAAGAGACGGGCACGCCGGTCAGCTTCTGCGGCGAGGATGCCGGCCGCCCCATCGAGGCGATGTGCTTTGCGGCGATGGGGCTCAAGACGCTGTCGATGCGCCCCTCGTCGATCGGACCGGTCAAGAACCTGCTGCGTCGGGTCGACCTGAAGGAGGTCAAGACGGTCATCGACGAGGCCCGCGCCAGCGGCGCGCAATCGGTGCGAACCGAACTGATCGACTGGCTCGGGCGGTCGGGCTGGTCGGTCTGAGCCTGCCGCGCCCTCAGCGCACCATGCGCGGCGGATCGACCAGCAGCCGGAACTCGTCCAGCACCGTCTCGACCGGAAGGCCGCTGTCGCGGGCCAGCGCGCGCAGGCCGAAATAGACCCGCGCCATGTCCTGATAATAGCTGGTGAAGGCATAGTTCGTGGCCGCCCCGGCCGCGGCGCCGATCACCGGCACCGTCTGCGCGGCCAGCTTCTGGCCCAGCACCGTCGCCAGCCGCGGTGCGACGCGGGCGATGAGGCCGTGCACCGTGGCGCCCGTCAGGGTGATCCGCGTCGACAGGAAGGCCATGTCGGTGCCGTCGTCGCGGGCCAGCGGGCCGGCGGCGGCAAAGACCTGAAGGCACTGCATGCGCACCTTCTCATCCGCGGGGTCGAAGCCTTCTTCGGCCGCGATGCCCTGGATCGCGCGCAGCAGCACGGTCGTCGTGACCGGCAACTCGCCAAGCGCGGTGGGCAGCCCCCCGACCCCGCCGATGGCGCCCATTCCGGTCGTCAGCGCGGTGTTGAGCCAGTCGCGCTGGTCCCGCACGCGCCCGCGGGAATAGAGCGCCGCATCCGACGCGATTTCGAGCGCCCGGCGCGTGGCACTGTCGAGCTGGGTGCGCACCTGGGTCGGCAGGCGCTGCAGCAGGCCCTCGGCATGGCCGCCGATCATCGACAGGACCTGCATGCCGATGCCGTCCGCACTGCGGAACCGGCGGGCGAGTTGCTCCAGCGCGGCGCGGGTCTGCTGGTCGATCTCGGGGGTGGTGTCGAAGGTCTCGCTCATGCCCACAAAGATGGGCGCGCGGGGGCCGCACGGCAAGTCACGCGTCCCAACGTGTCACCCGTCCCCGCAATTCCTTGCCGTCCTCGAAAAGGTTGAGGCCCAGCACGCGTTCAGGGTTGGTCGGTGGCGGCATCTCGACCGAGGCGAGACGCGAGAAGCCGAAGCGGCCGTAATAGGGCGCGTCGCCGACGAGCAGGACATGCCGCCACCCGGCCCGCCTGGCCCGCGCGACGCCTTCGCGGATCACGAGCCCGCCGAGCCCCTCGCCCTGACGCGTCGGATGAACCGCGACCGGTCCCAGCAACAGTGCCGGGGTCTCTCCGACGCGGACGGGCCAGAACCGGATCGCGGCGCCCACGCCGTCGCCTTCGTCCCGCGCGACGAGGCACAGCTCGGCGACGGGGTCGATGTCGTCGCGCAGGCGGTAGGACGACAGCGCCTCGCGCCCCGGCGCGAAACACAGGTCAAAGAGGTTCTCGACCTCCCACCAATCCTCGGGGGTCTCCTGCTCCAGCCGGATCACGCGCCTCAACTCCACCCGGGCCGCCTGCCCGCCTGACTTGGACTTGCCCCTAGCATGCGTCTAGACAGGCGGCAAACCACCCGCCATCAAGGATGCTCCGCATGTTCTACCGCCCCGAAGACGGCCACGGCCTGCCGCACAATCCGTTCAACGCCGTGGTGACGCCGCGCCCGATCGGATGGGTCTCGACCCGAGGCGCGGACGGGTCCGAGAACCTCGCGCCCTACTCGTTCTTCAACGCCGTGGCCTATGTGCCGCCGCAGGTGATGTTCGCCTCGACCTCGGCCAAGCCGGACCGAGGCGATACCAAGGACAGCATGGCGAACGTGCGCGACACCGGGCATTTCTGCATAAACATCGTCGAGTACGCGATGATGGACGTGATGAACACGTCCTCCGGCCCCTGGGACCGCGATGTCGACGAGTTCGAGAAGGCCGGGATCGAGCGCGAGGACTGCGCTACGATCCCCTGCTCACGCGTGGCGCGCGCGCCCGCCAACCTGGAATGCCAGCTCACCCAGATCGTGCGACTTCCGGGCGAGGCGAACTTCGTCGCCTTCGGCGAGGTCACCGGCGTCCACCTGCGCGACGATTGCCTTGTCGACGGCATCTTCGACATCACCCGCTACCAGCCGCTCTCGCGCCTCGGCTACCAGGATTACACGCGGGTGACCGACGTGTTCAGCCTCAAGCGGCCCGGCCAGTAGGACCCCGGACCGATTGCATTCCCGCCCGGCCATGGGCATCCAGAGACCGCAACGGCAACAGGAGCGCGGCGATGACGGACACGATGATCGGTGTGATCGGCGGATCGGGCGTCTACCAGATCGACGGTCTCGAGGACGCGCGCTGGAGGGCCGTGGAAAGCCCCTGGGGCGCGCCCTCGGACGAGATCCTGACCGGGACGCTGGACGGCGTGCGCATGGCGTTCCTGCCCCGTCACGGCCGCGGGCATCCGCACAGCCCCACAAGCGTGCCCTACCGGGCCAACATCGACGCGCTGAAGCGGCTGGGCGTGACGGACGTGATCAGCGTGTCGGCCTGCGGATCATTCCGCGAAGAGATGGCGCCAGGCGATTTCGTGGTGATCGACCAGTTCATCGACCGCACCGTCCAGCGCGAGAAGTCGTTCTTCGGGGAAGGCTGCGTCGCCCATGTCAGCGTCGCCCATCCCACCTGCCCGCGCCTCGGGGCCGCGTGCCTCACCGCGGCGCGCGAAGCGGGCGTCCGCGTGCACGAGGGTGGCACCTACCTGGCGATGGAGGGGCCGCAATTCTCGTCGGTGGCCGAGTCCCGGATGTACCGTGCCTGGGGCTGCGACGTGATCGGCATGACCAACATGCCCGAGGCCAAGCTCGCCCGCGAAGCCGAGCTCTGCTATGCCAGCGTGGCGATGATCACCGACTACGACAGCTGGCACGAGGGCCACGACACGGTGGACATCAACGACATCGTCCGCACCCTGACCGGAAACGCCGACAAGGCGCGCGACCTGGTGCGCCGCCTGCCGAACCTTCTCGGGTCCGAGCGGGCGCTGTGCCCCCACGGCTGCGACCGCGCGCTGGAATACGCCCTGCTGACCGCGCCCGAAAAGCGCGATCCTGCGCTGACCGCCAAGCTCGACGCGGTGGCCGGGCGGGTTCTCGGCGCCTGACGCGGGTCAGGCGGAACCCTACTCTTTTCCGTTTCGTTTCAGATACTCACGGATGAACGCGCGGATTTCGCGCGCCGCCGTGGTGTCGAGATCCTTGCACAGCTCGACGAAGGCATCGCGGTCGGTCTTGTCCAGGCGCAGGATCAGCTGGCTGTCCTTCTTGGCCGACTTCTTCTTATCGGTCTTCTTGGTCATGTGCCCGCACGCTCGATACACCTTCCGGCGGTCGGAGACTTGACGAAATGCATATCGTTTGTATATACATTCCGCTTACCGCCGGGGACGGTATGACGAAGCAATGAAAAAAAGGGAACGAAAAAATGAACGTTCAAATTGCCAGAGCTTCTCTCGTCAGGGACCGCATGGACTGGAACCGCCCGCATCTGGGGTGGCTGTCCAACAAGCTCTACCGCCTGCGCCGCGAGGTCTTTCCGCGTCGCTGAGCCCTTGCACCGGGGCCGGGCATGGCCGATGACGGGCTGGTACTCCGACCCGACAGAGGCCATCGCCCATGACCCCGCGCAAGACCGTCAAGGACTACATCCGCACCATCGCCGACTTCCCCCACGAGGGGATCATGTTCCGGGACGTGACGACTCTGTTCGCCGATCCCCGGGGCTTTCGCATGTGCGTCGACCAGATGCTGCACCCGTATGCGGGCACGCGGATCGACAAGGTCGTCGGGCTCGAGGCGCGCGGGTTCATCCTTGGCGGTGCGATCGCGCACCAGCTCGGCACCGGCTTCGTCCCGGTGCGCAAGAAGGGCAAGCTGCCCGGATCGGTCATCTCGCAGGGCTATCAGCTGGAATACGGCGAGGCGATCGTCGAGGTGCATGACGACGCCATCCAGAAGGGCGAGACGGTGCTGATCGTCGACGACCTCCTGGCCACCGGCGGCACCGCCGAGGCCGGGATCGGCCTGATGCAGCGCCTCGGCGCCGACATCGTCGGCTGCGCGTTCATCATCGACTTGCCCGAGCTGGGCGGCCGCCGCAAGATCGAGGCGCTCGGCATGGATGTCCACGTGCTCTGTGAGTTCTCCGGCGCCTGATCGGGCGGGAACCCAGCACCGCCTCCCCCGGTTTTCCCAGCACGATGAAGGATGACCTGGGACAAAATCAGTGGTGGCGCGGCGCCGTCATCTACGAGGTCTACGTCCGCAGCTTTCAGGACACCCGCGCCGACGGCGTAGGCGACCTGGAAGGCGTGCGGCGCCGGCTCGACCACGTGGCGGGGCTGGGCGTCGACGCGCTGTGGCTGTCGCCGTTCTATCCCTCGCCGGGCGAGGATTTCGGCTATGACATCAGCGACTTCCGTTCCGTCGACCCGCAGCTCGGCACGCTCGACGATCTGCGAACGTTGATCGACGAGGCCCACGAGGCCGGTCTGCGCGTGCTGATCGACATGGTGATGGCCCACACCTCGGACCAGCACCCGTGGTTCCAGGACAGCCGCAACCGGGGCGACAAGGCCGACTGGTATGTCTGGGCCGACCCGGCGCCGGACGGCACGCCGCCCAACAACTGGCTCTCGGCCTTCGGCGGTCCGGCCTGGAGCTGGGACCACCGCCGCAAGCAGTACTATCTGCACGACTTCCTCGCCTCGCAGCCCTCTCTGAACTGGAACAATCCCGACGTCGCGGCCGAGATGCTGGACATCTGCCGCGGCTGGCTGGAATTCGGCGTCGACGGATTGCGGCTGGACGCCATCGCGGCCCTGCTCAACGACCCCGAACTGCGCGACAACCCGGTGCGCAACGATCCATCAGAAGTCAACGAGGGCGGCGCCCCCGACAGTCCGTTCCGGATGCAGCGCCACACCTACGACCGGGACCCGCCGCAGCTTATCGCGCACCTGCATCGCCTGCGCGACCTGGCCGACCGCCACCCCGAGACGTTCCTGATGGGCGAGGTGTCCGACGTCGACAGCGTCGCCGTGGGCGCCAAGTACACGCGCGGCGACGACCGCCTGCACAGCTGCTACACGTTCCAGCTGCTGAACGCCGAGCCGACGGCCGAAGGGCTCCGGGCCCTGTTCGACCGCTTCGAGGCCGAGATGCAGGACAGCTGGCCGACGCTGATGCTGACCAACCACGACGTGCCCCGCGCCATCAGCCGGTGGGCCGCGCGGGATCACCTGTCGGGCGACCGGCGACGCCTGTCGCGGCTGATGCTGGCGTTGATCCTCAGCCTGCGCGGCACGGTCTGCCTGTACCAGGGGCAGGAGCTGGGCCTGACCGAGGCCGACCTGTCCTACGAGGACCTGCAAGATCCGTTCGGCCGCGCCTACTGGCCGGACTATCGCGGCCGTGACGGGGCGCGCACGCCGATGCCGTGGGAAGAGCTGGAAAAGAACCTCGGCTTCTCCTCCGCGGCCCCGTGGCTGCCGCCGGATCCCGACCACGCCCCCATGGCGGTGGACCGGCAGGAAGAGCGGGCGAACTCTCCGCTGTCATGGGCGCGGGCGCTGATCGACTGGCGGCGCGAGACCGAGGCGTTGCGCACCGGCGCGCTGACATGGTGCGAGGCGCCCTTCCCCCTGCTGGCCTTCCGCCGGCACGACGCCGAGGACGACCTTCTGTGCGTCTTCAACATCTCGAACCGCGCGGTCGACTGGCAGCCCGAGCCGGGATGGCAGGTGCTGTCCGACGCGCCGGGCACGCCGGACGACGGCGGCCGGGTGCCGCCCTTCGGCTTCGGCTATTTCCGCCGGGCCTAGCGCGCGCGCAGCACGGCGCCGGGGTTCATGATGCCGTGGGGGTCGAGCGCGTCCTTGAGCGTCCGCATCGCGATCAGCTTGCCCGGATCGCCGTAGCGCTCGAGCTCATCGACCTTCAGCCGGCCCACGCCATGCTCGGCCGAAAAAGAACCCTCCATCTCGTGCACGAGGTCGTGGACGATGCGGCTGATCGCGTCGCGCTTGTGGGCGTGATCGGCCTTCGTCTCGCCCTCGGGCGGGAACTGGTTGAAGTGCAGGTTGCCGTCCCCGAGATGCCCGAAGGCGTTGATCCGGATCGGGCCCTGCGCCTCCTGCAGGCGCGTCGCGGCGGTCTCGAGGAAGTCGGGGATCGCGCCGAGCGGGAGCGAGATGTCGTGCGAAGCAATGGCGCCGACGCGCTTGTTGCCCTCGGGGATGCTTTCGCGGACCTGCCACAGCGCATCGGCCTGCGCCGCGCTCTGGGCGATCACACCATCGGAGACGAGTTCGTCTTCCAGGGCCGCGGCGAAGAGATCTTCCAGCACCGTCTCGGGGTCCATCGCCTCGGGCAGGCCCAGATCGACCAGCACGCACCACTCCGGGATCTCCGCGAAGGGCTGGCGCACGTCGAGCCCGGCCTCGACCTGAAAGCGCAGCCCCTGCCCCGAGATCAGTTCGAAGGCCGAGACGCCGCCGCCGGTGGCGTGCTGCGCGCGCTGCAGAAGCTCCTGCGCGGCCGCGGGGCTGTCGACGACCAGCATGGCGACGCCCTGCTTCGCGGGCCGCTGGAACAGCCTCAGGCTGACCGCCGTGATGATCCCCAGCGTCCCCTCGGCCCCCACCATCAGGTGCCGCAGGTCGTAGCCGGTGTTGTCCTTGCGCAGCCGCCGGAGGGCGTTGACGATCGTGCCGTCCGGCAGCACTGCCTCGATCCCCAGCGTCAGGTCGCGGGCGTTGCCATAGCGCAGCACGTTCACCCCGCCGGCATTGGTGGCCATCAGCCCGCCGAGCCGCGCCGACCCTTCCGACGCCAGCGACAGCGGGAACAGACGGTCGGCCTCGGCCGCGGCTTCCTGCACGTCGGCCAGGATCGCGCCCGCCTCGGCCACCAGAACGTTCTCGCCCGGATGCACGGCGCGGATCTTCGACATCCGCTCCAGCGACAGCACCAGCGGCACGGTCCCTTCGTCCGTCAGTTGGCCGCCCACCAGCCCGGTGCCGCCGCCATAGGGCACGACGGCAATGCGGTTCTCGTGCGCGAAACGCAGGATCGTCGCGACCTCCTCGGTCGTGCCGGGGGCAAAGACGGCCCCCGCGCGCCCGTGGCGGTTGCCCCGCGGTTCATCCAGATAGCGCTCGGCCACCTCGCGCCTCGCGGCGTCCGGCAGGTCGGCCGCCAGACGGGCGGCCAGGTCATCGGTCAGGTCGGTCAGCATGCCCCCTAGTTGTCACTAAGGTACTGCGGCTGCAAGACAACGATGGTCGGGCGGTCGGGCAACGTCCTGAGAGAGACCTCCATCGCGCTCCCCGCGCGGCGGTCGATCTCGAACGTGTCCTCCATGCCGGCGAGGAACCGGTCGAGGTTGCTTTGGCCGAACCAGTGCATCGGGATCACAACCGAACTCTTCAGCCGGTTCAGGATGTCCTTCATCGTGTCCTGGCTGACGGTGAGGCCACCATCGACCGCCGCCATCACAACGTCGAGCCGGCCGAGCGAGGCATACTGCATCTCGTCGGGCTCGTGGTGCAGGTGGCCCAGATGCCCGATGCACAGGCCCGCCGTCTCGAACACGAAGATCGAGTTGCCGTATTTCTCGGTCCCTTCCGAATAGGCCGAGCGGATGTCCGTCGGCACGTTCCGGATCAGCATGCCGCCGAGATCCAGCCAATGCTCGTTCGGCTCATAGCCGTTGCCCCATCCTTTCAGGACATTCGGAATCCGCTCGTCGGGCTGCGCGGTCCAGTGGCTGGAATGGGCATGGTTCATCGTGGCCACGTCCGGCACGTGGTCCGTCTGCCCGAGATAGCCGGTATAGTCAGTCACCGCGCTCAGCCCGTCCTCGGTCTGGATCAGGAAACTGGCGTGGTCGATATAGTTGATGCGCACCGACTGCTCGGGCACCGGTTCCGTCCACGATGCCTTGTGCAGGTATTGCATCCCCGGCGTCGCGTCGGCGATGGCGATGCAATGGCTGGGGCGACGGTCGTCCTGCGCCACGGCGGGCATCGCGGCGAGTGCCGCGCAGAGGACGGCAAGACAGCGGAACATGGGCACACCTCCTGTTGTGTGCCAAGCCTACGGGGCGTTGACCCCAAGTCACCCCCGAAGCCGTTCACAATCCCGCAGGCAGGACCTAAGGTCGCGGCCCCGCCCGTTTCGCGGGCACTCAGCCCGTCCCCGTCCGCCCGCGCCGGTCGCTGCGCAGGTTGGCGTAAAGCACATGGTTCCGCCAGCGGCCGTTGATCTGCAGATAGCTCTGCGCAACGCCCTCATACTTGAACCCGCAACCCTCGAGCACCCCGCGCGAGGCCGAGTTCTCGGCCAGACAGGCGGCCTCGATCCGGCTCAGGTCGAGCGTCTGGAAGGCATGGTGCACGACGGCGGCGATCGCCTCCGACATGTAGCCCTGCCGCGCGAAGGGGGCGCCGATCCAATATCCCAGCGTCCCCGCCTGCGCCGGCCCCCGGCGGATATTGTCGAGCGTGATCGCCCCCAGGAACGACTGGTCCGCGCGACGCACCAGGAACAGCGGCAGCGCCGTGCCGTTGCCGATCGTCCGCTGTGCCCAGTAGACCCGGTTGGTAAAGCTCTTTCGCGTCAGGTGATCGGCGGCCCAGGTCGGCTCCCACGGGACGAGAAAGCTCTCGCTCTCTTCCCGCAGGGTCGCCCAGGGGCGGAAATCGCCGTGCTGCGGCGGACGCAGCGTCATCCGCTCCGTCTCGATACGGACACGGCGCCGCGTGGACAGCATCAGGCAGCGAGCCGTCCGGTCAGCGCCTCCAGCCCCGGCGCGTTCTCGGCCGGACCGTAGAGCGCCAGCGCCGCGTTGCCCTGCCCGGCGATCCGCCCGGCAAAGGCGCGCACATCGTCGCAGGTGACGGAGTCGATGCGCGCTACGGTCTCGTCCAACGCCGGCACCCGGCCCCAGATCGACAGCACGCGCGCCAGTCGCTCCGCCCGTCCCGACGGGCTTTCCAGCCCGATCAGCAGACCGGCCTTCATCTGCGCCCGCGCCCGCGCGATCTCGGGCTCGCTCAGGTCGTCGGCCGCGCGGCGCAGCTCGTCCACCGTCAGATCGACGAGCCCGCCGATCCGGTCCGGAGAGGTGCCCGCATAGATCGTCATCAGCCCCGCGTCGGCGTACGAGCCGGCCTGTGCGAACACGGTATAGCAAAGCCCGCGCCGCTCGCGGACCTCCTGGAACAGGCGCGAGGACATGCCGCCGCCCATCGCCGTGGCGTAGATCTGCGCGGTGTAGAGGTCCTCGTCGAGATACCCCGGCGAATCCAGTGCCAGCGCGAAATGCACCTGTTCGAGCTTGCGGGTCTCGCGCCGCTCACCGCCCACGAAACGCGCCGGCTCCACCGGCGCCGAGGGTCGCGGCTCCAGGTGGCCGAACAACCGCTCGGCCTCGGCCACGATCGCGTCGTGGTCGACCGCGCCCGCCGCCGCCAGGATCATCTCGCCCGGCGCATACCGCTCCGACACGAACCGCTCGAGATCGGCACGGGTGAAGTTCTCGACCCGCGTGGCGGGGCCGAGGATCGACCGGCCCAGCGGCTGCTCGGGATAGGCGACCTCCTGCAGCCAGTCGAAGATGATGTCGTCCGGCGTATCCAGCGACTGCCCGATCTCGGACAGGATCACGTCGCGCTCGTTCTCGATCTCGTCGGCGTGGAACACCGGATTCAGCACGATGTCCGCCACCACGTCCAGCGCCAGCGGCACATCGGGCTCAAGCACGCGGGCGTAATAGGCCGTCATCTCGCGCGAGGTATAGGCGTTCATGTAACCGCCGACATCCTCGATCTCCTCGGCGATCTGCAGCGCGCTGCGTCGCTTGGTGCCCTTGAACGCCATGTGTTCGAGGAAATGCGCCACGCCGTTCTGGTCGGCCCGCTCGTGCCGTCCGCCGGCCGTCACCCAGACCCCGATCGTCGCGGATTTCAGGCCCGGCATGTGCTCGGTCACGATACGCAGGCCGTTCGACAGGGTGTGGAATTGCACGGTCACGAGGTGCGGCGCTCCTTTATCAGACGTTGCAGCGCGGCCAGATCGTTCGGTGTCTCGGTCACGCGCTCCGGTCTCTCATAAAGATCGGCCATCCGCTTGGGAAGGGCCGGGCGCCGCCCGGTGGCCGCCTCGACGGCGTCGGGGAACTTCGCCGGATGCGCGGTGGCGAGCGTGACCATCGGCCGCTCGGTCAGGTGCTCCTGCGCCACCTTCACGCCCACGGCGGAGTGGGGGCACAGCGTCTCGCCGGTGCGGGCGGCGATGTCCCGTATCGTGGCGCCGGTCTCGTCCTCCGATGCCCGGCCCGAAGCGTAGGTCTCGCGCAGCGCCTGCAGCGCGCCCTGACTGACCGGGAAGCCGCCCTGCGCCTTCAGCTCGTCCATCAGTTGCGCCACGGCGGCACCGTCGCGGTCATAGGCCTCGAACAGCGCCCGCTCGAAGTTCGAGCTGACCTGGATGTCCATCGAGGGGCTGATCGTCGGCGCTACACCCTGCTTTTCGTGCCGCCCGGTCTCGAGCGTCCGGTGCAGGATGTCGTTGCGGTTGGTGGCAACCACCAGCTGCCCGATCGGCAGGCCCATCCGCTTTGCGATGTGGCCCGCGAAGATGTCGCCGAAATTGCCCGTGGGCACGGTGAAGTCCACCGGCCGGTGCGGCGCCCCCAGCGCCACCGCCGAAGTGAAGTAGTAGACGACCTGAGCCAGCACCCGCGCCCAGTTGATCGAGTTCACCGCCGTCAGCCCGACCGCGTCGCGGAAGGCGAAGTCGTTGAACATGTCCTTCACCGCCGCCTGGCAATCGTCGAAATCGCCGTCCAGCGCCAGCGCGTGCACGTTGGCCTCGGGCGCGGTGGTCATCTGCCGCCGCTGCACCTCGCTGACGCGGCCGTTGGGGAACAGGATGAAGACATCCACCGCGTCGAGCCCCCGGAACGCCTCGATCGCGGCGCTGCCGGTGTCGCCGCTGGTCGCGCCGACGATGGTGATCCGGCTGCCCTTGCGCTTCATCGAGTACTGGAACAGCTGCCCGATCAGCTGCATGGCAAAGTCCTTGAAGGCCAGCGTGGGCCCGTGGAACAGTTCCGCCAGGAAATGCCCCGGCGCCAGCTGCACCAGCGGCGCCCGCGCGTCGTGGCCAAACGGCGCATAGGCCCGCGCGATGCAGGCCCTGAGGTCGGCCTCGGGCATCATCTCGTCCAGGAACGGCCGCATCACACGAAACGCCGCCTCCTCGTAGGAGACGCCCGCCAGCGCGGCGATCTCGTCTTGCGACATCGCCGGGATCGTGTCGGGCACGTAGAGCCCGCCGTCCCGGGCAAGCCCGGTCAGCATCGTCTCCTCGAAGCCCAGATGCGGCGCCTGGCCCCGCGTCGAGATGTAGTTCATTGCCCCTGCCCGTTTCCTGCCGTCGCGCGCTGCCTGATACGCCACAGCAGCAGCCCTGTCATCCCTGCCCAGATCACCGCGAGCGAGAACCACGTGATCGCGTATTCCAGGTGATCGTTCGGGATCCCCTCGGTGCCGACCGGAAGCGGCGTGATCCCGGCCTCCGGTCCGTCGACCTGCCGTGCGACGACCAGCACCGGCTCGGTCTCCAGCGCCTCGGCCATCAGCGGCACGTTCCTGGCGAACCAGACATTGCCCGCGCGGTCGGGATCGGGGGTGAACCCGTCCGTCTCGTCGGGCCAGTGCAGATTGCCTGTGACCGTCGCCGCGCCGCCCGGCCGCGCGGCGTCCTTGCGGTCCTCGGGGACGAAGCCGCGATCCACCATGATCCGCCGCCCGCCTTCGGTCTCGAACGCGCCGATGATGCGATAGCCCGGCCCCTCGTTCCCCGGCGACACCAGCACCCGCAGCGCCTCGCCCTCGAAGCCGCCCGCGACGGTGACCGGCAGGTACCGGTCGGCCGTCGGATCCGGGTCGGCCGGGATCTCCTGCGGCGGCGCGTCGATCCGCGCCTCGATCTCGGCCAGCACGCCGGTCTTCCAGGCCAGCCGCTGCACCTGCCAGACGCCCAGCCCGATCAGCAGCGCACACCCGCCAAGCCCCAGCACCAGCGGAAAGATCATACGTCTCAGCATCGCGTCCTTCCGAAGCACGAAGGGCGCGGGCCCCAGCCCACGCCCCTCTTCATCTTCGCAGAAATACTCTCGCCGAAGGCGTCGCGCCGGCAGGCGCGATCAGCTGCCCCAGATGTAGATCGAGGCGAACAGGAACAGCCAGACCACGTCGACGAAGTGCCAGTACCAGGCCGCGGCCTCGAAACCGACATGCTTGTCGGGCGTGAAATGCCCCATCCGCAGGCGCAGGTAGCAGACGAACAGGAAGACCGTCCCGATGATCACGTGCGCCCCGTGAAAGCCGGTCGCCATGAAGAAGTTCGCGCCGTAGATGTTGCCCGAGAAGCCGAAGGCGGCGTGGCTGTACTCGTAGGCTTGGAACACCGTGAAAATCACGCCGAGGCCGATCGCGATCAGCAGGCCGAACCCCATGTCCTTGCGGTTGTTCTCGTGAACCAGCGCGTGGTGCGCCCAGGTCGCGGCCGCGCCCGAACACAGCAGGATCAGGGTGTTGATCAGCGGCAGGTGCCAAGGGTCGAAGGTCTCGATCGACGGCGGCGGCCAGGTGCCTTCCGAGAAGCTCTCCATCGGGTACATGGCGTGCTTGAAGAAGCTCCAGAACCACGCGGCGAAGAACATGACCTCGGACATGATGAACATGATGAAGCCATAGCGCAGGCCGATGCGCACGACGGGCGTGTGATCGCCCTGGGTCGACTCGCCGATGACGTCCGACCACCAGGCGAACATGCAGTAGAGGACAAGCGCGAGGCCGATCAGGAACAGCCAGAAGCCCATGCCGTGCATCCACAGCACGCCGCCGAACAGCATGACGAAGGCTCCGACGGCCGACAGGAACGGCCAGATCGACGGTTGCAGGATGTGATAATCGTGGTTCTTTTCGTGCGCCATCGCTTGCGGATCCTCGGAGGCTCTCAGTTGACGTCGGTGCCGGAACCGGCCGGGGCCAGCGCCGCCTGCTCGGTTTCGGGCACGTCGATTTCATAGAACGTGTACGACAGGGTGATCGTGTTCACAAACTTCGCGTCGCGGTCGTCGACGATTTCGGGATCGACGAAGAACGTCACCGGCATCTGCACCCGCTCGCCCGGCTGCAGCACCTGCTGGGTGAAGCAGAAGCAGTCGATCTTCGAGAAGAAGCCGCCCGCGTCGAACGGCGCGACGTTGTAGCTGGCCTGCCCGGCGACGACGCGGTCCGTCGGGTTGTAGGCCTCGTAGAAGGCCAGGCCCGTCTCGCCGATCTTCAGCTCCATCTCGCGCTGCTGGGGCGTGAACTCCCACGGCATGCCGCGTTCGCGCGAGGCGTCGAAGCGGACCTTGATCGTCTGGTCCAGCACGTCGGCCGAGGCCGCGGTGGCGGTGCCGGGCGCGCCGCCATATCCCGTGACGCGGCAGAACAGGTCGTAGAGCGGCACCGCGGCAAAGCCCATCGCCCCCATGAAGGTGGCGACGCCGACCATCTGCAGCGCGGTCTTCTGGGGCGCGCCGAGGCTCATCCGGCGGCCTCCTGGCGGGCCTCGCCGGCGGGGCCGGCATCGGTCGGGATCGCCGAGACCTTCACGTAGGTCATGCCGAAGATCACCAGGATCAGCGCGCCCAGCGTGACGCCCAGTCCGACATTCCGCGACATCCGCCGCGTGTGCAGGTCGTGCAAGGTGCGAAAGGCCATCAGATCACCCCCGCGGCGCGCAGGCTGGCATCGACCAGGAGCGCGCCGAAATGCAGGAACAGGTACCACAGCGAAAACTTGAAGACGCCCTTTTCGACGGCATAGGAATCGGCCTCGGCCATCGTCTCGTCGCGGCGGAAGATCTGCCAGGCGCCCTTGAGGAACCAGGCGTTCATCAGCACCGCGCCCGTCAGGTAGACCGGCCCACCGATCTGGGTGAAGCCGACACCCACCGCGAAGAGCGCCAGCACGATCGTGTAGATCAGGACATGCACCCGCGTGGTCCGGCGGCCATGGGTGACCGTCAGCATCGGCACCCGTGCATCATCGTAGTCGGTGCGCATGAACAGCGCCAGCGCCCAGAAATGCGGCGGCGTCCACAGGAAGATCAGCGCGAACATGCCCCACGCCGCCGGCGAGGTCAGGTCGCCCGTGGCGACCGCCCAGCCGATCACCGGCGGGAACGCGCCCGCCGCGCCGCCGATCACGATGTTCTGCGGCGTCGACCGCTTGAGCCACATCGAGTAGACGACGGCATAGAAGAAGATAGTGAAGGCCAGCAGCGCCGCGGCCACCCAGTTCGCCGCCAGCGCCAGCATCACCACCGCGAAGACGGACAGGACCAGCCCGATCGACAGCGCCTCGTCTGGCCGTACACGGCCCGAGGGCACCGGCCGCTTGGCGGTGCGGCGCATGACGCCGTCGATGTCGGCGTCCCACCACATGTTCAGCGCGCCCGAGGCGCCCGCGCCCACGGCGATGAACAGGATCGAGGCGAAGCCGATCATCGGGTGCACGCCCGTCGGCGCCACCAGAAGCCCGACCAGCGCGGTGAACACCACCAGAGACATCACGCGCGGCTTGAGCAGCGCGAAATAGTCGCCGAACTGGGCTTCGTAGTCGGTGTCGAGGGCGAGCGTCGTCTCGGTCATGGCGGGCGATTCCTCTGAGAGCGGCTTACTCAGCCGACGCCACCTGCACCGCACCGGCCGCTTGGGCGGCGCTTGCGGTCTCTTCGGTCCGGCTGTCGACCCAGTCCTGGTACTCCTGCTGGCTCACCACCTTGACGGTGATCGGCATGTAGGAGTGGTCCTTGCCGCACAGCTCCGAGCACTGGCCGAAATAGACGCCTTCCTTCTCGGCCTCGAACCACAGCTCGGCCAGGCGGCCGGGCACCGCGTCCTGCTTCACGCCGAAGGCCGGAACGGTCCACGAGTGGATCACGTCGCCGCCGGTGACCTGGACGACGATCGTCTGGCCCACCGGGACGACCATCGCCTCGTCGGTGGCGAGACGGAACTCGTCCTCGGTATAGCCGGCTTCCTGCAGTTGGGCGCGGATGTCGTCGGTGACGTAGTTCTCGCCGTAGCCGATCATGAAGCTGTCGAAGGCGATCCCCTCGTCGGGATATTCGTAGCCCCAGTACCACTGGTACCCGGTGGCCTTCACCGTGACGTCCGCCTCGGGAATTTCCTGCTGGTTGAACAGCACCGGCAGGGAGAACGCACCGATGAACATCAGGATGACCACCGGAACAACGGTCCACGTCACCTCGATCGGGGTGTTGTGGGTAAAGCGCGACGGCGTCTTGTTGCGGCCCCGGTTGTGCAGGACCATCACCGCGATCAGAAGCCCGGTCACGAACAGCACGATGGCGGTGATGATCGCCAGGATCATGCCGTCGAGCCATTGCAGATCGCGCGCAATGCTCGTCGCGGCCTCCTGGAAGCCGATCCCGCCGGGCTGCGGCGCGCCCTCGATCTGGAGCTCTCCGATGCCATCGTTCGACTGGGCGGCCACCGGTCCGGCGGCAAGTGCGAAGGCGGTTGCCCCGAGGGAGGCGATCTGTCTGATCAAGCGCATGTCACATGGTCCTGTTCGGCTGGCGGCGGGCGCCGCGTCCGGCCCCGCCCGAACCACGGGCGGAATCCGTTTGTTTCCGCGGCACCTGAAACCATATTAGGCCGGACCGGGCAAGCCAAAGCCTTGCGGCAAACGGACGCCTGAGGCGCCTTGCCCCCATCCGCCAGCAGGAGATACCATGACCGACGCCCCCTTCCGCCCCTTCGACACGCTTCTCGACGAGGGCCGCGCGCTGTCGCTCCTGCAAGAGGCCGTGGCGGGCGCGGACGATGGCGAGCTGTTCCTCGAGCGCCGCCGCGCCGAGATGCTGTCGTTCGACGACGGGCGGGTGAAGACGGCGAGCTACGACGCCTCCGAGGGGTTCGGCCTGCGCGCCGTCCGCGGCGAGACCGCCGGCTACGCCCATTCCAGCGAGATCGGCGAACATGCCTTGCGCCGCGCCGTCGAGACCGCGCGGCTGGCGGTGGGCGACGGCGGCGGCACGCTGGCCGACGCGCCCCGCGCCACCAACACGCGGCTCTATGGCGACGCCGACCCGATGGCCGACGCCGCCTTTTCGGTCAAGCTCGACACCCTGCGCGAGATCGACGCCTTCGCCCGCGCCCTCGACCCCCGCGTGGTGCAGGTCAGCGCGTCCATGGGCGCCTCGCTGCAGGAGGTCGAGATCCTGCGCCCCGAGGGCCACATCGTCCGCGACGTCCGACCGATGACGCGGCTCAACGTCAGTGTCATCGTCGAAGAGAACGGCCGCCGCGAATCGGGCGGCATGGGCGGCGGCGGGCGCTCGGGGCTCGCCGCCCTGCTGACGCGCGAGCATTGGGAATCGGTGACCCGCGAGGCGTTGAGGATCGCGCTCGTCAATCTCGAGGCCGAGCCCGCGCCGGCCGGCGTGATGGACGTCGCCCTCGGCGCCGGCTGGCCCGGCATCCTGCTGCACGAGGCCGTGGGTCACGGGCTAGAGGGCGACTTCAACCGCAAGAAATCCTCGGCCTTCGCCGGCCTGATGGGCCAGCGCGTCGCGGCGCCGGGCGTCACCGTGCTGGACGACGGGACGATCCCCGATCGCCGCGGATCGCTGACGGTGGATGACGAGGGCACGCCATCGGGCCGCAACGTTCTGATCGAGGACGGCGTGCTGGTGGGTTACATGCAGGACCGGCAGAACGCCCGGCTGATGGGCGTCAGCCCCACCGGCAACGGCCGGCGAGAAAGCTATGCCCACGCGCCGATGCCGCGGATGACCAACACCTACATGATGGGCGGCAACGCCAGCCCCGGTGACATCGTCGGCGAGGTCAGGGACGGCATCTACGCCGTCGGCTTCGGCGGCGGACAGGTCGACATCACCAACGGAAAGTTCGTGTTCTCCTGCACCGAGGCCTACCGCGTGAAGGACGGCAAGATCGGCCGGCCGGTCAAGGGCGCGACGCTGATCGGCGACGGCGCGACGGCGCTGCAGCAGATCCGCGCCATCGGCAACGACATGGCGCTCGATCCGGGAATCGGCAATTGCGGAAAGGCCGGGCAATGGGTGCCGGTCGGCGTCGGCCAGCCGACCCTGCTGATCGGCGGCCTGACGGTGGGCGGCTCGGCGGCCTGAGGGAAAATTCAGAAAAAAAAGACGTGATTCCAGGTGGTTACCTCCTGATCTGCGGGTTGTGTCGAATGCCCTTCTTCCCGTTCACCAAGTGTTAACCACGCAAACGCCAGTCTGATCCTGCAAGTTGGCGGAGGCAGGCGAGCGATGGATCATATCCCTTCCCTCACCCCCCTCACCCCCCCCCACTCCGAGGAAGACAGTTTCGACTGGCTCCGCCTCTTGCGCTCTCGACGGGTCGGCCCGTCGACCTTCTTCCGCCTGATGGCCGAACACGGCAGCGCAAGCGCCGCACTCGCGGCGCTGCCCGAGGTCGCCCGCGCCGCCGGCGTCGACCGTTACGCCCCGTGCCCGCCCGAACGCGCTGCCGAGGAAATGCGCGCCGCCCGCCTCGCCGGGGCGCGACTGCTGTGCTGGGGCGGGCCGGGCTATCCCGCCGCGCTGTCCGATGTCCCGGACCCGCCGCCGCTTCTCTGGGCGCTCGGCGACACCTCCCTGCTCGACCGGTACTGCGTCGCGCTGGTCGGCGCGCGCAACGCCTCGAGCCTGGGCACACGCATGGCCCGCAGGCTGGCCGAAGGGCTGGTCGGCAGCGGCGCCGTGGTCGTGTCGGGCCTCGCCCGCGGCGTCGACACCGCCGCGCATGTCGGCGCCGGCCCGACCGCGACGGTCGCGGTGATGGCCGGCGGCGTCGACGTGGTCTATCCCGCCGAGAACGCGGTGCTCGCCCAGGAAATTGCCGAGGGCGGCCTGCGCCTGTCCGATCAGCCCATGGGCCTGCAGCCCCAGGCCCGGCATTTCCCCCGGCGCAACCGCCTGATCGCCGGCCTGTCCCGCGGCGTCGTCGTGGTCGAGGCCGCGGCGAAGTCCGGCAGCCTGATCACCGCCCGCGACGCGCTCGACATCGGGCGCGACGTCCTGGCGGTGCCGGGCCATCCCTTCGACGCCCGCGCCGCCGGCTGCAATTTGCTGATCCGCGACGGCGCGACCCTCGTTCGCGGCCCGCAGGACGTGGCCGAGGCGCTGTCCCTGGAACAGCCCTCGCGCCCCGCCGCGCCCCCGCAAAGCGACACAACCAAGCCCGCCAAACGCCGCAAACCGCGCCCCGACCTGCGTGCCGCGAATGCCCTCCACCGCCAGATCCTCGACCGCCTCGGCCCCAGCCCGGTTGCCGAGGACCAGCTGATCCGCGACCTCGGCCTCGCCCCCGGCACCGTGACCCCGCAACTCGTCACGCTGGAACTCGACGGACAGATCGAACGCCGCCCCGGCGGCCTGCTGACCCGGCCGGGCTCGGACAGCCGCGACTAGGGTCCCCTGAGCGGGACGACGCTCGGCTCGGTCCTTCTCGCCTCGCACTACGCGGTCGACGCCAATGCCGGCGCGGGCGTCGCGCTGGCCTGCTGGTGGGGCGCCGCGCGGCGTGTCGCGGGCCGGCCGGAACCCGCCGGGCGCTCCGCCGTTCCCACCGCGCATTGACCCCGGGCCGACCCCCCGGGACCCGATGCGCAATTGACAACGCGGGCAGCCTTCCCACATACAGCGCCGCCGCTGCCGCGGTTTCAGTGGAAAGGATCTTCATGCCGGTTGTCGTCGTCGAGTCCCCAGCCAAAGCCAAGACAATCAACAAGTATCTCGGCTCCGACTACACCGTGCTGGCCTCGTACGGGCACGTCCGCGACCTGCCGCCGAAGGACGGCAGCGTCGACCCCGAGCACGACTTCGACATGAAATGGGAGATCGCCAGCGACAGCCAGAAGCACGTTCGCGCAATTGCCGACGCGCTCAAGGACGATCCCTCGCTCATTCTCGCCACCGACCCCGACCGCGAGGGCGAGGCGATCAGCTGGCACCTGCAGGAGGCGCTGCACAAGCGCCGCGCCCTGAAAAAGGACACGCCCGTCAGCCGCGTGGTGTTCAACGCCATCACCAAGAGCGCCGTGACAGAAGCGATGGAGAACCCGCGCGAGGTCGACGGTCCGCTGGTCGAGGCGTATCTCGCCCGCCGCGCGCTGGATTACCTCGTGGGCTTCAACCTGTCGCCGGTGCTCTGGCGCAAGCTGCCGGGCGCGAAATCGGCGGGCCGGGTGCAATCGGTCTGCCTGCGCCTCATCGTCGAGCGCGAGATGGAGATAGAGGCGTTCCGCGCCCAGGAGTACTGGAGCGTCAAGGCCCTGCTGACCACGCCGCGCGGCCAGGACCTCGAGGCGCGGCTGACGATGCTCGCCGGCGAAAAGCTCGAGAAATTCTCGATCAAGGACGCCACCCATGCCGAAATGGCGGTTCAGGCCGTCACCAGCCGCCAGCTATCGGTGCACAGCGTCGAGGCCAAGCCGGGCACCCGCAACCCCTCGGCCCCGTTCATGACCTCGACCCTCCAGCAGGAGGCGAGCCGCAAGTTCGGCATGGGCGCGCGCCAGACGATGAGCGCGGCGCAGCGGCTCTACGAGGCGGGCCACATCACCTACATGCGGACCGACGGCATCGACATGGCGCCCGAGGCCGTGATGGCCGCCCGCGACGCGATCAAGGACCGTTACGGCGAAAAGTACCTCCCCAAGTCGCCGCGCATGTACAAGAACAAGGCGAAGAACGCGCAGGAGGCGCACGAGTGCATCCGGCCAACCAACATGGACAGGGATGCCGGCTCGCTCGGCCTGTCCGACCCCGATCAGCGCAAGCTCTACGACCTGATCTGGAAGCGCACCCTCGCCAGCCAGATGGAGGCCGCCAGGCTCGAGCGGACGACGGTCGAGATCCGCTCGCAGGACGGCCAGGTCGGGCTGCGTGCCACCGGGCAGGTGATCATGTTCGACGGCTTCATCCGCGTCTACGAAGAAGGCCGGGACGAACCCGCGGGCGAGGATGATGACAACCGCCTGCCGCAACTGACCGAGGGCGACCCCCTGGGCTTTGCCAAGGCGTCGCTGGACGAGCAGTTCCGCAAGGCGGGCGAGAACGGCCCCGCCGCCGACGACGTGATCGAAGAGACGAGCGATCCGGCGATGCGCAACAACGGCGCGGCGGTGCTGGCGGCGAACGAATCCGTCCTCGGCCTGCGCCACTTCACCCAGCCGCCGCCGCGCTACACCGAGGCGACGCTGGTCAAGCGGATGGAGGAACTGGGCATCGGCCGCCCGTCGACCTATGCCAGCATCGTCACCACGATTCAGGACCGCGAATACGTCCGCAAGGAGCAGAACCGCCTGATCCCCGAGGACAAGGGGCGGCTGGTAACCGCGTTCCTGACGAACTATTTCCGGCGCTATCTCGAATACGACTTCACTGCCGACCTCGAGGAACAGCTCGACGACATCAGCGCCGGCGACCGCGATTATAAAGAAGTGCTGCGCCAGTTCTGGCAGGACTTCTCCGCCGCCATCGCCGAGACGTCCGAACTGCGGATCACCGAGGTGCTCGAGAAGATCAACGAGGTGCTCGAGCCGCATCTGTTCCCCCCGCGAGAGGATGGCGGCGATCCGCGTACCTGCCCCAATTGCGGCGACGGCCGCCTGTCGATGCGCACCGCGCGCTCGGGCGGCGCCTTCATCGGATGCTCGAACTATCCCGAATGCCGCTTCACCCGCCCGTTCGGCCCGCCGAGCGCAGCCCCCGAGGCGCCCGCCATCCCGCCCGAGGGCAAGCTTCTGGGCGAGGATAACGGCGACCCGATCTGGCTGCATGACGGCCGCTTCGGGCCCTATGTCCAGCGCGGCGACGTGACCGAGGAGAACAAGAAGCCCCAGCGCCAGTCGCTGCCCAAGGACTGGGCGCCGGACAGCGTCGATCTGGAGAAGGCGGTGAGGCTGCTCAGCCTGCCCCGCCGGGTGGGCGAGCATCCCGAGGACGGCGTGCCGATCTGGTCCACCATCGGACGCTACGGCCCCTACCTCAAGCACGCCGAAGATCCGACGGCCAAGGGCAAGACCGCCCCCCTCGCCGAGATCGACGACGTGTTCACCATCGGCATGAACCGCGCGGTCGAGGAACTGGCCAAGAAGGCGACCCGCGGCCGCGGCCAGGCCGCCGAGCCCCTGCGAGAGCTGGGCGAGCATCCCGAAAGCGGCGGCCCCGTGAACGTGATGAAGGGGCGCTACGGCCCCTACGTGAAATGGGACAAGGTGAACGCCACGCTGCCCAAGGACCTCGACCCGCAGGAGGTCACGCTCGAGCGCGCGGTCGAGCTGATCGCCGAGAAGGCCGCGAAGGGCGGCAAGAAAAAGACCGCCGCCAAGAAGAGCAGCGGCACCGCCGCCAAGAGCGCGTCCAAGTCCACCTCAACGGCCAAGAAGTCGACGGCGAAGAAGTCCACAGCCTCGAAGTCGACGGCATCCAAGAGCACCGGCGGCACGAAGTCGTCGACCGCCAAGAAGGGCTCGACCGCGAAGAAGAGCGGCACCTCGGGCTCCGGCTCGGACGCCTGACACCGCCGCCACCGGGCGCTGCCATCGTGCAGACGCCCGGTGCACGCGCGGTGCACGTTCCGTGCACGCCCGGTGCACATGCCCGCCGCCTTACCCCGCGGCCTCAATTGACACTTTCCGGGTCCCTCGGCACTGTGCCACCAACCCTGATTTTTACGGAGTTGAGGCATGAAGAAGGTCTACGGAACCGCCGCCGACGCGCTTGACGGTCTGCTGTTCGACGGAATGTTCATCGCCGCCGGCGGCTTCGGCCTGTGCGGCATTCCGGAGCTGCTGCTGTCGGCCATCCGCGACGCCGGCACCAAGGATCTGACCTTTGCCTCGAACAACGCCGGGGTGGATGATTTCGGCATCGGCATCCTGCTGCAGACCCGCCAAGTGAAGAAGATGCTGTCGTCCTACGTGGGCGAGAACGACACCTTCATGCAGCAGTATCTTTCGGGCGAGCTCGAGCTCGAGTTCAATCCCCAGGGCACCCTGGCCGAGCGGATGCGTGCCGGCGGCGCCGGTATTCCGGGCTTCTACACCAAGACCGGCGTGGGCACGCAGATCGCGGAAGGCAAGGAACACAAGGACTTCGACGGCGAAACCTACGTGCTTGAACGTGGCATCTTCGCCGACCTGTCGATCGTCAAGGCCTGGAAGGCCGACGACACCGGCAACCTCGTGTTCCGCAAGACGGCGCGCAACTTCAACCCGCCGGCGGCGATGTGCGGCAAGGTCTGCGTCGCCGAGGTTGAAGAGATCGTCCCGCGCGGCTCGCTCGACCCCGATTCGATCCACCTGCCCGGAATCTACGTGCACCGCCTGATCCAGGGCGAGCACGAGAAGCGGATCGAAAAGCGCACGGTGAAGGCGGCCTGACATCCCGGTGCACGGGCCGCTGCCACGCGCCGGCCCGAGCCGACCATCACACCTGACTGACCGCGGCCGCCCCGCCGCGCCCAATGTTTAAGGAGAGAGCATGCCCTGGGATCGTGAACAGATGGCCGCCCGCGCCGCGCAGGAGCTCGAGGATGGGACGTATGTCAATCTCGGCATCGGCATCCCGACGCTGGTGGCGAACTACATCCCCGACGACGTGGACATCACCCTGCAATCCGAGAACGGGATGCTGGGCATGGGGCCCTTCCCGGACGAGGACCACGTCGATCCCGACCTGATCAACGCCGGCAAGCAGACCATCACCGAGCTGAACCGCACCGCCTATTTCGACAGCGCGACCAGCTTCGGCATGATCCGCGGCGGCAAGATCGCGATGGCGATCCTCGGCGCCATGGAAGTCGCCGAGAACGGCGACCTTGCGAACTGGATGATCCCCGGCAAGCTGGTCAAGGGCATGGGCGGCGCGATGGACCTCGTCGCCGGCGTCAAGCGCGTCGTCGTGGTGATGGACCACACCAACAAGGCGGGCGAGTCCAAGCTGATCAAGAAATGCACGCTGCCGCTGACCGGCACCGGCGTGGTCAACCGGATCATCACCAATCTCGGCGTGCTCGACGTGGTCGAGGGCGGCCTGAAGATCGTCGAGACGGCCGACGGCGTGACCGAGGACGAGATCCGCGAAAAGACCGTCGCCAACATCGTGAACTGATCCGCCCATGACCGACGACGCCATCGATCGGGAGACCGGCCCCGCCCGGGGCCGCTACTCCCTCCGGCGCGACGGCGCCGAGGCCGAACTGACCTATTCGGTCGTCTCGGACCACAAGATCATCGCGGATCACACCGGCGTGCCGGATGCACTGCGCGGCACAGGCGCCGGGAAGGCGCTTGTCGCCCGCATGGTGGCCGATGCCCGCGCCGAGGGGGTGAGCATCGTCCCGCTCTGCCCCTTCGTCGACGCCATGCGCCGCCGCACCCCCGATTGGGCCGACGTCTTTACCAGCTGATCGGATGTCTCAGCCCTGGCCGGCGGCGCTGCCGATGAAGACGCAGCCGTCGGACATCAGCTGCGGCGGCGTCACGCACAACCCCCGGGCGGCCTTCCAGGCGGCCAGCACCTTGGGCACGTAGGCGCGCGTCTCGGCATAGGGCGGCGGACCGCCGTGGCGCTTTACCGCGTTCTCTCCGGCGTTGTAGCCCGCGAGCGCCAGCAGCGGATCCTCTCCGAACTCGGCCAGGAGCCAGTCGAGATAGGCCACGCCGCCCCTGATATTTTCGGCCGCCACGTCGGAATCGGCCACGTCGAACCGCGCGGCCGTGGCAGGCATCAGCTGCATCAGCCCCTGCGCCCCGGCCGAGCTGACCGCCCTGCGCCGCCCGCCCGATTCGACAGAGATGACCGCCAGCGCCAGCGCGGGCGAGACGCGGGTGCCGACCGTGGCCTTCAGGATCGCCGCCCCGTGACGGTCGGCGATCGGACGAAGCTCCTGCAGGCGGGGGACACGAATCGCGCCGCCCCGTTCGACCCGACGCAGCGCCGTCTCCAGCCGGTCCAGCCCGGCGCCCGGCAGATCGTCCCAGAACCACCCGGCAAGTTCAGGGGCCGACGGCGCGTCTCCCTGCCGTTTGGTTCGCTTTTTCTCTTTCGGAGCGACAGGTTCGGGCGGTTTCGGCGCGATCTGCACCGTGATCCGCTTCTTCGCCCCCGGCTCGGGTGGCTTCACGCGCTTGAAGGTAAAGTCCTTGAACGGCGGCGGATCGCCCGCGCAGACCGGGCCCGCACCGAGCACGGCCGCCATCGCGGCCAGCGAAAGGAATCGAATCAACATGGGGTCTGCCCTGCCCCTGCGGTCTGTGCCTGTGTTCTTGCGACTCAGCATGCCCCCGCTTGCCCCCTGCGCCAAGCCGGGTCCGGGCGCGGAATGCCATTCTGATGCCAATTTACGTCGCCGCCGCAAACGGCTGAAACCGTTCAAAACTTAAGATTCTGTTAGGATTCGGCGGCTACTTGTCTAGAAGTCTCCGCTTCCCGGAACCGCGCGAAATCGTCGTTCCCCGAACAAATTTGCGCCCCATTCGACCGGCTATATGAGCCCCATGACGGACGGGGCGGTTACCAGTGAATGCCGGTCGCGGCCGTCCCGAAACCGAACCAAAGCTTGCATCCGAACGGAGGACACCATGGATTTCTTCAAGCT
Organism: Tranquillimonas rosea; assembly: GCF_900111315.1. Taxonomy (GTDB): domain Bacteria; phylum Pseudomonadota; class Alphaproteobacteria; order Rhodobacterales; family Rhodobacteraceae; genus Tranquillimonas; species Tranquillimonas rosea. Next base: position 46,762 of record NZ_FOGU01000006.1, on the reverse strand, counting down.
CTACAAGAAGTTTCAGAAAGACGAAGACGGCGCCGTCACGGTCGACTGGGTCGTGCTGACCGCAGCCATCGTGGGCCTGGGCATTGCTGTGATCTCTTCCGTGAACAGCGGAGTGACAGATCTCGCAGATGGCGTCAAAAGCAGCCTGACGGATGCGGAAGTGAACGGCATGAGTGACCTGAGCACCGCAGCGACCTCTTCGAGCTCGGGAACCGGAGACGACGGCTAATGCTACCTGTCTGGGCTTGGAAGTCACGCGTAATGCGCCTCCAAGTCCAGACAACGCTCTTTCCCACCGTCGTTTGCACAATCGCAAAGACTGCCTGACAAATCGCCGAGGTCGACGAAGTCCGCCATGAGATCAATATTCGCAGTGGTATTAGCTCTCGGTATCGGCTTGGCCGGATTCGCTGTCTATATGGCTCAGAACTATATCGGCGCTTATCAGGCCGCTTTGGAGAATGAGCGTGCCAACAATCAGCCCCAAGTCCCCACCACCCAAGTCTTCGTCCTCAGCGAATCCGTCCGTTACGGCCAGCGCCTGACGAAAGAAGACGTCCGGCCGGTCCTCTGGCCTCAGGCGGCCATCCCCGAAGGTGCGTTCACCGAAGCGGCGGCACTCTTCCCCGAAGGTTCCGAGCCCAGGACCGTGCTGCGCACGATGATCCCCGGCGAGGCGGTGCTGGCGGAGAAGGTGACCGAGCCCGGTCAGGATGCGGGTGTCTCGTCGCGGCTGACGCGGGGGATGCGGGCGTTCGCGATCCGGGTGGACGTGACCTCGGGCGTGTCGGGTTTCCTGCGGCCCGGTGACCGGGTGGACGTGTACTGGACGGGCACGCTGTCGCGCTCAAACGGAAGCCGGCAGGAAGTGACCAAGCTGATCCAGACCAACGTGCGGCTCGTGGGCATCGACCAGTCGGCGGACGAAGACCTGTCGAACCCCGTGGTCGCCCGCACCGTCACCGTCGAGGCGACGCCGACCGAGGTGGCGGGGCTGGCCCAGGCGCAGAGCACCGGGCGGTTGTCGCTCAGCCTCGTGGGCGCCGAGGACGACACCGTCGCCGGCCAGGTCGAGGTGGACCAGAAGAGCCTGCTCGGCATCGTCGAGGAACAGGTCGTCGAGGTCGAGAAGGAGGAAACCTGCTCGATCCGGACGCGCCGCGGCTCCGAGGTGGTCGACATCCCGATCCCGTGCACGAACTGAGGCACGCGCGACACATGACGGCGGGGCTTTCCCCGCCGTTTTTCGTCTGTTGCACGTTGTCCACATAAACGCTGCGCGGCAAACGCCTGAATATTGCAAACAATTGCGAACCGGCGCAGGCTTTTGACCAACGGGCCGAAAGAATGCCCGCCCGATGTGGCGAAAGAGGCAGTATCGATGCGACTTCCACGGGTTCTGGCAGCCGTCCTGACGGGGGCGGCGCTGTCGCTTGGCATCATGGCCCCGGCCGGGGCGCAGACCCTGCGCGTGATGAGCGACACGACCGCCAACGACCTGAACGTCCCGATGAACCGGGCGGTGGTGGTGGAATCGGACCAGCCCTTCGCCGAACTCAGCATCGCGAACCCGGCCATCGCCGATATCTCCACCCTGTCGGACCGGACGATCTACGTGCTCGGCAAGGCGCCGGGACGCACGACCCTGACGCTGCTCAACGCCGAGGGGCGACTGATCACCAATGTCGAGGTGCAGGTCACCCCGGACATCACCGAGTTCAAGGAGCGGTTGCGCCAGATCCTGCCCGGAGAGCCGATCGAGGTCCGCACGGCGAACGACGGCATCGTCCTGTCGGGCACGGTGTCGAGCGTGACGAAGCTGGACCGCGCGCTGGACCTCGCGCAGCGCTATGCGCCCGAGCGGGTGTCGAACCTGATGAATGTCGGCGGCACCCAGCAGGTGATGCTAAAGGTGCGGTTCGCCGAGGTCGAGCGCTCGGTCAGCAAGTCGCTCTCGTCGTCCGTGGCGCTCAGCGGGACGGCGGCGGGCGGCGACATCGGCACATCGACCGGCAACGGCGTCTTTGCCGACAACGGCGCGCGGGACAACGTGCTGGGCGGCAACGACTACACCTCGCAGACCTCCCGCGAGGGCACGCTGGAACTGGGCTTCAACGCCGGGGCGCTGCAATTCGCCGTGCTGCTCGAAGCGCTGGAAAGCGAAGGGCTGGTGCGCACCCTGGCCGAGCCGAACCTCACCGCCCTGTCCGGGCAGGAGGCGAGCTTTCTCGCCGGCGGCGAATACCCGATCCCGGTGTCGGACGAGGACGGCGGCGTGACCATCGACTACAAGCCGTTCGGCGTCGAACTGGCCTTTACCCCGCGCGTGGTGGACACGGACGTCATCAACCTGCAGCTCAACGCCGCGGTCTCGGGCATCGACAGCAGCGTGACCTACCAGGCCGAGGGCTTTTCCGTCAGCTCGTTCCGCCGGCGCGAGGCCTCGACCGTGGTGGAACTGCGCGACGGCGAGAGCTTTGCCATCGCCGGCCTGCTCGAGGACGATTTCCAGGATCTCAAGGGCCAGGTGCCGTGGCTGGGCGATGTCCCGGTGCTGGGCGCCCTGTTCCGCAGCTCTGAATACCAGCGCAGCCAGAGCGAACTGGTCATCATCATCACCGCCCACCTCGTGACGCCGACGCGTGGCGAGGCGCTGGCGATGCCCACCGACCGCATCACTCCGCCGACCGAGTCGGAACTGTTCCTGCACGGCCGCACCAGCGGCGGCAATCCGCGCCGACCCACCCGCGGCGCGGCGGGCGAAGTCGCCAAGCAGGATTTCGGCGGCTCCTACGGCTACGTGATGGAGTGAGGCAGATGCGCAGGACCCTGGCCCCTCTTCTGTTGTCCGCGGCCGGCCTCGCCCTGGCCGCATGCGAGGCACCGCCCTCGGCCGACTGGTACCAGGAGGCGGGCGCGGACATCGACGAGGGCGGCTTCGGCAACCCGACGATGCAGAACACCCGGCTGATGACCGGCGAGGCCACCGTCCTGCAAAGCCTCAACACGCGCTTTTCGCGCGAGGTCGACCCGATGGTGAACTTCGCGTTCAACTCGGCCAGCCTGTCGGCCGAGGCGCAGCGGACGCTTGCGCGCCAGGCGACCTGGATTCGGCAATTCCCCGAAGTGCGGTTCCGGGTCTATGGCCATACCGACCTCGTCGGATCGCAGGCCTACAACAAGCAGCTGGGCCTGAGACGCGCCCAGACAGTGGTGTCGTTCCTGACGTCGCACGGGATCAGCCGCTCGCGGCTCGAGGCCGTGGCCTCGTTCGGGGAAACACAGCCGCTGATCGTCACCCAGCAGCCCGAGATGCGGAACCGCCGCACCGTGACCGAGGTCACCGGGCTGGTCGGCGGGCATCCGATGGTGCTGAACGGCAAGTATGCACAGGTGATCTTCCGCGAATACGTCGCCAGCGCGACCGAAGTTCCATCCACTGGCGGCGCGGGCGACGGTGGTGGCGGCCCCGGCGCGGGTGGCGGCGGCGGAGAAGGCTGATCGCCGGCACGCGTTCCGTCGCGCGGCAGCACTGCCGGGATCGTTTCCGTCGCGTTCTCGTGCTGACCCCGGTCGATTGGGGCATGTTGCCACGGCCGGTGTTCAGAATGACCGGATAATTTCGGTTTTTTGGCCGTAATGTCGCCAACATTCATCGTCATCACCGATGTCTGGGCGCCCTGTGGCCACGCGGTCGCCGGCGCCGCGACGGAGCCTGCGCCGAGAACCGGAAAGAGGGGTCGCTCCGGAAGAGGAAGGACCGTAACGCAATGACGCCAAGTGCAGCTGTTCAGAGTGACCCGGCCCCGATCGTGGCCTGCACGATCTGTCGGGACGTCCAGAACTTCGATCTGCTGATCGAGGACATGGAATCCGAGCTGGGCGAAGGCTGGGGCGACCTCTCGTTCGCCGACGCCGCGGTCTTTCTGGAACAGCCGGATGCCGAGAGCCTCGAATTCATCGCCATCGCGATGGACGAAGAGGACGAATCGAACATCGGAACCATCGCCGCGCTGATAAAGTCGGCGGTCAAGCGCGACATCGCGGCGATCGTCATCGCCGAGGAAGTCAGCCCGATAGTGCTGCACCAGCTCCTGCGGCTGGGCGCCAAGGAATTCGTCCCCTACCCGCTGCCCGAGGGCGCGCTGCACGACGCGATCGAGCGCGTCCGCACGCCCCCCGCCCCGGCGCCCGTGGCAGCACCCCCGGCCGAGCCGCAGGCAGAAGAGCCCCACACCAACCGGCTGAAGCCCAAAAAGGATTGCGAGGGCGTGATCCTGCCGGTGCACGGTCTTGCCGGCGGCGTCGGCGCGACGACCTTTGCCGTTAACCTCGCCTGGGAACTCGCCAACATCGAGAAGAAGAACCCGCCGCGGGTCTGCATCCTGGATCTCGACCTGCAATACGGGTCGGTGGCCACGTATCTGGACCTGCCGCGCCGCGACGCGGTCTACGAATTGCTGTCCGACACCGAGGCGATGGACAGCGAAAGCTTCATGCAGGCGCTGCTCAGCTTCAACGAGAAGTTGCACGTCCTCACTTCGCCCGCCGACATGCTGCCGCTGGACCTGGTGACGCCCGAGGACATCGGGCGGCTGTTGCAGGAGGCGCAGGCGAACTTCGACTATGTCGTCATCGACATGCCCTCGACCATCGTGCAGTGGACCGAGACCGTGCTTTCGGCGGCGCATGTGTATTTCGCGCTGTTCGAGCTGGACATGCGATCGGCGCAGAACGCGCTGCGGCTGATCCGGGCCCTCAAGGCCGAGGAACTGCCTGTCGAGAAGCTGCGCTACATCCTGAACCGCGCCCCGAAATTCACCGATCTCAGCGGCAAGAGCCGCGTCAAGCGCCTGGGAGAGAGCCTCGATATCTCGGTTGAGGTCCGGCTGCCCGATGGCGGCAAGCAGGTGGTGCAGGCCGGTGACCACGGCGTCCCGCTGGCCGAGATCGCCAGAAAGAATCCGCTGCGGCGCGAGGTCCAGAAGCTCGCGAAATCCGCCCATGATCTGAACCGTTCGGCCGCGACCGGCGGCTGACAGCGACGCCAGAGCTCCCTGCCATGTTCTCGCGCTACAAGAAGACGACCGACTCCAAGCCGGCACAGGGTGCCGCGCCGACGCCGCTGAAGGGCGTGCCGTCCCGTGCGCAGCCCACCGAGACACCCGCCGCCCCCGCGAAGGAGCTGCCCGCGCGGCGCAACGCGCGCTCTGCGCCCGCGGCCGAGACGCCCGCCAAGGCGAAACCGGTCGACCGCGAGAAGAAACGCAAGGAACGGCTGAGCGACATCAAGGTCGAGCTGCACAAACGCCTTCTCGACAACCTGAACCTGTCGGCCCTGGAAACCGCCGCCGAGGCCGACCTGCGGGCCGAGATCTCGTCGATCGCGGGAGAGGCGCTCGACGAGATGGGCGTCGTTCTGAACCGCGAGGAGCGGCAGACGCTGACGCAGGATCTCTATGACGAGGTCAAGGGACTGGGCCCGCTCGAAACGCTGCTCAAGGACGACAGCGTGGCCGACATCCTTGTGAACGGGCCGCAGCAGATCTTCGTCGAGCGCAACGGCCGCCTGCAGCTGACCGACGTCACCTTCAAGGACGAGCGTCACCTGCTGCGGATCATCGACAAGATCGTCTCGGCCGTGGGGCGCCGGGTGGACGAGTCGAATCCCTATGTCGACGCCCGCCTCGCCGACGGCTCGCGCTTCAACGCGATGGTGCCGCCGATCGCGGTGGACGGTTCGCTCGTCTCGATCCGGAAGTTCAAGAAAGAGAAGCTGGCGATCGACGACCTGGTGCAGTTCGGCGCCTTTTGCGAGGAGATGGCGCTGTATCTCGAGGCCGCCGTGTCGACCCGGCTGAACGTGATCGTCTCGGGCGGGACAGGCTCGGGCAAGACCACGACGCTGAACGCGCTGTCGAGCTTCATCGACGATGCCGAGCGCATCCTGACGATCGAGGATACCGCCGAACTTCAGCTGCAGCAAACCCATGTCGGCCGCATGGAAAGCCGCCCCGCCAACGTCGAGGGCCGGGGCGCGGTCAGCCAGCGGGACTGTCTCAAGAACGCGCTGCGGATGCGGCCCGACCGGATCATCGTGGGCGAGACCCGCGGCGAAGAGGTCATCGACATGCTGCAGGCGATGAACACCGGCCACGACGGCTCGATGACCACGATTCACGCCAACAGCGCGCGCGACGCGGTGAGCCGGCTGGAGAACATGATCGCGATGGCCGGGATCGAGATGCCGATCAAGGCCGTGCGCAGCCAGATCGCCAGCGCCGTCCACCTGATCGTGCAGGTCAGCCGCCTGCAGGACGGCAGCCGCCGCATGACCTCGATCACCGAGGTCACCGGCATGGAGGGCGACGTCATCTCGATGCAGGAGATCTTCCGCTACCAGCGGCTCGGCCTGACGCCCGAGAACAAGATCCTCGGCCATTTCACCGGCACCGGCGTCCGCTCTCATTTCGCCGAACGCTTCCGGATGTGGGGCTACAACCTGCCACCGGAAATCTTCGAGCCCTTCCACCCCGGAGCCTGATCCATGGTCATTTCCGCAGAACCGCTGATCTACGGCCTGATCTTCGTGGCCGTGCTCGTGCTGGTCGAGGGCCTCTACCTTACCGTGTTCGGCAAGTCGATCAGCCTGAACAACCGAGTCAACCGCCGGCTCGACATGCTCGAAAAGGGCAAGGGCCGCGAACAGGTTCTCGAACAGCTCCGCAAGGAGATGTCGCAGCACATGAAGAGCCAGCAGGTGCCGCTTTATGCGCTGCTGGCCCAGAAGGCGCAGAAGGCGAACATCGCCTTCTCGCCGACGCAGCTGATCATGGTGATGGTGCTTCTCGCCGCCGTCGCCTTCGTCGCGCTCAGCCAGGCGACGCAGGCCTCGCTTCTGGTGCGCGCGATCGTGGCCGTGGGCATGGGGATCGGCGGCGTCTTCGTCTGGGTGAACGGCAAGGCGAAGAAGCGCATGGCCATGATCGAGGAGCAGTTGCCGGACGCGGTCGAACTGATGGTCCGTAGCCTGCGCGTCGGGCATCCCTTCTCGTCCGCGCTGAACATCGTCGCCAAGGAAGTGCCCGATCCGCTCGGCTCCGAGATGGGCGTGATCGCGGACGAATCCGCCTATGGCCGCGACGTGGGCGATGCGCTCAAGGGCATGGCCGAACGCCTGGACATGCAGGACCTGCGCTTCCTCGCCGTGGCGGTGACGATCCAGCAGCAATCGGGCGGCAACCTGGCCGAGATCCTCGACGGGCTGGCCAAGGTGATCCGCTCGCGCTTCAAGCTGTTCCGCAGGGTGAAGGCGATCACCGCCGAGGCGAAGTGGTCGGGCATGTTCCTGTCGGGCTTTCCACTGGTCGCGCTGGTCGGCATCAACGTCATCAGCCCGGACTACTACGCCGACGTGAAGGACACCGGCGCCTTCATCCCGGCCTGTCTCGTCGTCGCCGCCTTTCTCGTCGTCAACATCTTCGTGATGAAGGCGCTCGTGAACATCAAGGTCTGAGGAACGCCCCGTATGGAAGCCATCAACGCCATGCTCGTCGACATGCTGGGCCCCGCGGGACCGCTGCTGGCCGTGGGCGGTCTGGGCATCCTGCTGATCGCCTTGTCGATCCCGTTCATGCTCAGGGGCCGGAAGGATCCGATGGATCGTTTCCGCGACCAGGTGAAGAGCGGACGCGCCGAGGAACCCGAGCCCAGCCGGCTGCGGGTCGGCAAGAAGGACAAGCTGGAGAAATACTCCAACTTCCTCGAACCGCAGGACGAGGAGGAATATTCAGCGATCCGGGTCAAGATGATGCAGGCGGGCTACCGCTCGAAGAACGCGGTGCGGATGTATTACTTCGCGCAGTTCGCGCTGGGGCTCGGCTGTCTTGCGGCCGGTGTGCTCTACGCTCTTCTGACCCAGGGCGACGACGGCGCGAGCACGCAGAAGATGATCATCTCGGTCCTGCTGCCGGGCGGCATCGGCTACATGGCGCCGAAATACTGGATCACCAAGCGTCAGCAGACCCGGCAGGAAGAGATCACCAACGGGTTCCCGGACAGCCTCGACATGATGCTGGTCTGCGTCGAGGCGGGGCAGTCGCTCGACCAGGCGATCATTCGCGTCAGCCGCGAGATCCGCGCGGGCTACCCCGCCCTCGCCGACGAGTTCGAGATCGTCAGCCACGAGATCAAGGCCGGCAAGGACAAGATCACCGTGCTGCGCGACATGGCCGAGCGTGCCGGCGTGTCGGACGTGTCGAGCTTTGTCACCGTGCTGATCCAGTCGCAGCAATTCGGCACCTCGATCGCGGATGCGCTGCGCGTCTATGCCGGCGAGATGCGCGACAAGCGGGTGATGCGCGCCGAGGAAAAGGCGAACACCCTGCCCACCAAGATGACGCTCGCGACGATGATGTTGACGGTGCCGCCGCTGCTCATCATCCTGCTCGGACCCTCGGTCTACGGGATCACGCAGACCCTGGGCAACATGGGTGGCACGCCGTAGGCATCGAATGAGACGAGCACATCGCTGGCTTGCGGTGCTGGGCCTCGCGGCCCTCGCCGGCGGCTGCGGCGAAGGCGGGACCAGTCCCGACCGGCTCTTTGCGCCCGAAGTGGCCCGCGACGGCGAAAGCGTCGACGGGCTGACCGTGGGGCACCGCCTGATGGCCGCAGGCGAGCACGAACTGGCGCTCAAGGCCTATCTCCGCGCCGCCGCACGGCAGGGCACGACGGTCGACGTGCTCTCCGCTCTCGGCTCGGCCAACCTCGAGCTCGGGCGACTGGGACAGGCGGAGCGGCTTCTCCGCCGGGCGGTCGAGGTCGACGAGACCTTCGTCCCCGCGTGGAACAACCTCGGCGTCGTGCTGATGGAGCGTGGCGAGACCGGCGAAGCGGCCCGCGTGTTCCGCAGGGCCTTTGCACTGGACAGTGGCCGCAGCACCCGGATCCGCGAGAACCTGACCTTGGCTCTCGCAAAACTCGAAAATCGCGCGTATTCTTCAGAGAATAACAGCGACTTCGCCCTGGTGCGGCGCGGGACCGGCGAGTACCTGATCCTGTCCGAGCCTTGAGGCGATCGATCGAGCAGGACAAGGACGCAGATACATGCGCCATATAGCTATCGGGGCGCTGTGCCTTGGCACCGCGCTGACCCTTTCGGCCTGCGGCTCGTCCGAAGAGGCCGAGGTGAACCGCGCGCTCAAGAGCGTCAACGCCATCGACGAGACCAACCTGAACGACGTGATGCTTTCGGCCGCCGATCCGGCCGAGGCGGTGCGCTATTTCAAGCGCACCAGCGGTGAAGAACCCAGCCGCATCGACCTGCGGCGCGGCCTTGCGAAATCCCTGATCCGCGACAAGCGCGTCCGCGAGGCGGTGCCGGCCTGGAAGAAGGTCGTGGCCCATCCCGACGCCCTGCCCGAGGACCACGTCGGCCTTGCCGAGGCCCTGATCCGCGCCGGCGAATGGGAGCGCGCCGAGGCGACGCTGGACTCCATTCCGCCGACGCACGAAAGCTACAAGCGCTACCGGCTCGAGGCGATGGTGGCGGACAGCAACCAGGAATGGGACCGCGCCGACAGCTTCTACGAGACGGCGCTGGGGCTGACGAACACCCCCTCGGGCGTGCTCAACAACTGGGGTTATTCGAAGCTGTCCCGCGGCGCTTATGGCGAGGCCGAAGAGCTGTTCGCCGAGGCGATCACCTACGACCCCGAGATGTTCACCGCCAAGAACAACCTCGCCATGGCGCGCGGGGCGCGGGGCAACTACGATCTGCCTGTCGTGCCCATGACCCAGACCGAGCAGGCGCAGCTGATGCACACGATGGCGCTGAGCGCGATCAAGCAGGGCGACGTCGCGATCGGCAAGGGCCTGCTGCGCAGCGCCATCGACACCCACCCGCAGCACTTCGACGCCGCCGTGCGCGCGCTGAGGGCCCTGGAAGAGAACGTGGCGAACTGATGGGCCTGCCCGCGGTCGCCGCCTGGGCCTTCCTGCCGTTCGCCGCGCCGATCTGCCTGTGGGTGGCGTGGAGCGACATGAAGTTCATGAAGATCCCGAACCGGGCGGTGATCGCCCTTGTCGCGGTCTTTTTCGTCGTCGGCCCCTTCGCCCTGCCGCTGTCGGCCTGGGCATGGCAATGGGCGAACCTGGCGGTGGTCCTGGTGCTGGGGTTCCTTCTGAACACGGCCGGCGCGATGGGCGCGGGCGACGCCAAGTTCGCCGCGGCGGCGGCCCCGTTCGTCATGCTGGGCGACATCGTCATCGTCGCCTACCTGCTGGCCGCAACGATCCTTGCGGCCTTCGCCACCCATCGCGGTGCCCGCGCCATGCCCGCCGTGCGCCGGGCCGTGCCGGACTGGGAAAGCTGGACGCGCCGCGATTTTCCGATGGGCCTGGCTCTGGGGGGCACGCTCCTGCTCTATCTTCTGCTTGTCGCGCTGATGCGCTGACGGGCCGCGATCATCCCCGCCTTTTTTCTTTATTTGGTCACATTGGCCCGGCACCGTCCGGTCTGACGACACACGCGCGCCGTGCGCGACCATCACCACGGGACCGGACCTCAGATGAACATCCATGCCGACGCGGTGACCGCGCCGCCGCTGCCACGCTCGCTCGAAGAGATGCGCCTGCCGACGGTGATGATGCGGGACATCCTGCTGAAGACGATGTTCCGCATGAACCTCGAGCATGTCAGCCAGATCGCCAGGACGATCTGCCTGCCGGTCCCGGTGACGCAGGAGCTGGTCGACCTCGCCCGCTCGCAGCGGCTGCTCGAGGCGACGGGCACGCTGCACGCGACCTCGTCGTCCGAGATGGGCTATCAGCTGAGCGAGAACGGCAAGGCGCGGGCGATGGATGCGCTGGCGCAGTCGGAGTATTTCGGCGCGATGCCCGTCCCGCTCGACATCTACCGCGCGCAGGTCGAGCGTCAGTCGATCCGCAACGTCCAGGTCACGCGCAAGCAGCTGACCGATGCGATGGGCCACCTGATCCTGCCCGAGAACCTGCTGGACCAGCTGGGCCCGGCGGTCGGCTCGGGCCGGTCGATCCTGATGTACGGCCCGCCCGGCAACGGCAAGTCCTCGATCTCGAACGGCATCCGCGACGCGATTGGCGACCGCATCTACGTGCCGCGCGCGATCGAGTATTCCGGACAAGTCATTACCGTCTACGACCCGATCGTGCACACCGCCGCGGAAGAGCAGGAGGACGATCCCACCTCGCTGCGGCGCACCATCCGCTACGACACGCGCTACGTCCTGTGCGACCGGCCCACGGTGGTCACGGGGGGCGAGCTGACGCTGTCGATGCTCGACCTCGTCTACAACCCCACCGCGCGCACCTATCAGGCGCCGATGCAGCTGAAATCGACCGGCGGGATCTTCATCGTCGACGACCTCGGGCGCCAGGAAGAGCCGCCCCAGGCGCTGATCAACCGCTGGATCGTGCCGCTGGAGGAAGGCCACGACATCCTCGCCCTGCAATCGGGCGAGAAGTTCACCGTGCCCTTCGACACGCTCGTGATCTTCTCGACGAACTTCCACCCGAACAAGATCTTCGACCAGGCCGCGCTGCGGCGGATCTTCTTCAAGATCAAGGTCGACGGGCCGAACCAGGCGGACTTCCTCAAGATCTTCGCGATGGTGGCCAAGAAGAAGAAGATGCCGCTGGACGAGGCGACGCTGGTTCACCTGATCAAGACCAGGTATCCCGAGATCGACAACATCTACGCGAACTACCAGCCGGTCTTCCTGATCGACCAGATGTGCGCCATCTGCGAATTCGAGGGAATCCCCTACCAGATGACGCCCGACCTGATCGACCGCGCCTGGGCCAACATGTTCGTCCGCGAGGAAGAGATCGTCCGCTGACACCCTCTTGCCGCCGGCGCCGGAACCCCGCATATCCGGTGGCGGAGGACGACCTCCCCCGTTTCGGGACTGCACCGACCAGGACGGCCTGGCCCGACAAAGGAGAGCCGGAATGGCATGGGCATGCCTGTTGGTGGCCGGGCTTCTGGAAATCGTGTGGGCCTTCTCGATGAAACAGTCGGCGGGCTTCACGCGGCTGGTCCCCTCGATCGTGACGGTCGTTACCATGATCGGCAGCTTCGGCCTGCTGGCGGTCGCCATGCGCAGCCTGCCGCTCGGGACCGCCTACACCGTCTGGACCGGGATCGGCGCCGTCGGGGCCTTTGTCCTGGGCATCGCCGTTCTGGGAGAGGCCGTGACCGCGCAGCGGGTTGCCGCGGCGGCCCTGATCGTCGCCGGACTTCTGCTGATGAAGGTATCGTCGCCGGGCTGACTCGCCCCGCGACAGGAAATCGCCGCGGCCGGGTTCGAAAAGCGCCCGCACCGCCCCTACCTTGCGCCGCATGACCGAACTTCCCACCCGCTTTCACGACTGGTTCGCCGCCCGCGGCTGGCACGTCCATCCGCACCAGCAAGAGATGCTGGACCGCGCCGACGCGGCCTCTTTGCTGCTGATCGCGCCCACGGGGGGCGGCAAGACGCTGGCCGGCTTCCTCCCCACCCTGGCGGAACTGGCCGAGGGCGGGCACCAGGGGCTGCACACGCTATACATCTCGCCGCTCAAGGCACTGGCCGCCGACATCCGCCGCAACCTCGGGACGCCGATCGCCGACATGGACCTGCCCGTCCGGGTCGAGGACCGCACGGGCGACACCTCTTCTCACGTCAAGCGGCGGCAGCGGGCCGATCCGCCGCATATCCTGCTGACCACGCCCGAAAGTCTTGCGCTGATGCTGTCCTACGAGGACGCGCCGCGCATCTTCGCCGGGCTCAAGCGGGTCATCGTGGACGAGATCCACGCCCTGTCCGAATCCAAGCGCGGCGATCAGCTCATGCTCGCGCTGGCCCGGCTCCAGACGCTGGTGCCGGGCCTGCGGCGCGTCGGCCTGTCAGCCACGGTCGAGGATCCCGAGGGCATCGGACGCTTCCTCGCCCGCCATCCCGACCCGTGCGAGATCATCCACGCCGATCCCGGCCCCGATCCCGACATCTCGATGCTTCAGACGGACGAGGCCCCGCCCTGGTCCGGCGGCGGCGGGAAATACGCCATTCCGGCCGTGCTGGACCAGGTGCGCCGGCACCGGACGACCCTGATCTTCCACAACACGCGGGCACAGGCCGAGATCTTCTTTCACGAACTGTGGCTGGCCAACGAGGACGCGCTGCCCATCGGCATCCACCACGGCTCTCTCGCCCGCGAGCAGCGCGAGAAGATCGAGGCCGCGATGGTGCGGGGCGACCTGCGTGCCATCGTCTGCACCGGCTCTCTCGACCTCGGGATCGACTGGGGCGACGTCGACCTGGTGATCCAGATCGGTGCGCCGAAGAACGTCAAGCGCCTTGTCCAGCGGATCGGCCGCGCGAACCACCGCTACAACGCGCCGTCGAAGGCGCTTCTGGTGCCCGCCAACCGGTTCGAGATCGTCGAGTGCGTCGCCGCCCTTCAGGCAGTGCGCGAGCGTGACCTGGACGGTGACCCGCGCGGTCCCGGCCCGCGCGACGTACTGTGTCAGCACATCCTCATCTCTGCCGCGGCGGGGCCGTTCGACGCAGACGACTTGTACGCCGAGGTGACCAGCGCCGGCGCCTATGCCGGGCTGAGCCGCGCGGCCTTCGACGACTGCCTCGATTTCGTGGCAACCGGGGGCTACGCGCTGCGGGCCTATGACCGCTGGCAACGGCTGGTGCAGCGCGACGGGCAGTGGCAACTGCGCGATCCCCGGGCGTCCAGGCGCATCCGGATGAATATCGGCACCATCCAGGACAGCGATCTTCTGAAAGTGAAGATGCGCGGGCGCGGCGGGGCGCCGCTGGGCGAGATCGAAGAAGGCTTCGCTGCCACCCTGACCCCCGGCGACACCTTCCTCATGGGCGGGCGCGTCGTGCGCTACGAGTCGCTGCGCGAAATGACGGTCGAGGTCACCCGCCGGGCCGATAAGCCGCCGAAGATCGCGACATTCATGGGCACCAAGTTCGCCACCTCGACACAGTTGTCGCAACGTATCCTGTCGATGTTCCGACAGGACGGCTGGCCCGAGCTGCCGGGCCACACAGCCGAGTGGCTGGCCCTGCAGCGGGACCGCTCGAAGCTGCCCGAGGCGGACCGGCTGCTGATCGAGAGCTTTCCCCATGACGGGCGCGAGCATACCTGCGTCTACGGCTTCGCCGGGCGCAACGCGATGCAGACCCTCGGCCTGCTGCTGACCGCGCGGATGGAGGAGATGGGCCTGCACCCGATGGGCTTCGTCTCGACCGATTACGCCGTGCTGATCTGGGGGCTCGACAGGCTCGAGGATCCGGCCCCGCTGTTCCAGGCCGAAAACCTGCGCAACGCGTTCGAGACCTGGCTGGCCGGCAACGCAGTGATGAAGCGCACGTTCAAGGCATCGGCGGTGATCGCGGGGCTCGTCGACCGCACCGCCTCACCGGGCCAGCGAAAGACAGGCAAGCAGGCCACGTTCTCGGCCGACATCCTGTACGACACGCTCAGACGCTACGATCCCGATCACCTGATGCTGCAGATCACGCGCGAGGAGGCGCTGAAGGGCCTTGTCGATTTTGGCCGGATCGAAGAGATGCTGGCCCGCACCTCGGGCCGGATCGACCACGTGACCCTGCCCCGCGTGACCCCGCTGGCGGCGCCGCTGTTCCTCGAGGCGGGTCGCGTTCCGGTCGAGGGCGCGGCGACCGAGCGGCTGCTGGAGGAAGAGGCGGAGCGCCTGATGGAAACCGCCGGGCTCGACACGCTGGAGCCCGCACCGTCCCGCTGGCGCGTCCCCTACTGACCGCCGCTCGCAGCCGCTGACCGCTTGATCTTCGCCGCCGCACACGGCACGAACGGACCATGAACGGGCATGCTTTCGAATTTGCCGGCACTCGCCTGGTCGCCCAGGGCTCGGGCGCGCTCTGGTGGCCCGAGCAGCGGCTACTGTGCGTCTCGGACCTGCACCTGGGCAAGTCCGAGCGGATGGCGCGGCGTGGCGGTGCGATGCTACCGCCCTACGAGGTGCGCGATACGCTGGCCCGGCTGGAGCGCGACATCGAGGCGGCGGACCCCGCCCGCGTGGTGTGCCTCGGCGACAGTTTCGACGACGTCGCCGCGGCGGGGGCGCTGGAGGATGCCGCGCTCGACTGGATTGCGCGGCTGCAGGCCGGGCGCAACTGGGTGTGGATCGTCGGCAACCACGACCCCGCGCCCGTCGCGCTTGGCGGCGCGCTGGTCGAGACCTACGAGGACGGCCCGCTGACCTTCCGCCACATCGCCGCCCCGGCGGCGCAGGGTGAGGTCTCGGGCCATTATCACCCGAAGGCGGCACTGTCGCTGCGCGGACGGCAGGTGACGCGGCGCTGCTTTCTGCACGATGCGTCGCGCCTGATCATGCCTGCCTACGGCACCTATACCGGCGGGCTGAGATGGACCGACCCGGTCTTCGGAGAACTTCTTCCCGGTCCGGGCCGCGCCATCCTGACCGGACAGCGCGCCCATGCGGTGCCCCTGCCCCGCTCGGTGGCGACCGGCTAGACCGTCAGGTCCTGCGGTGCGGGCAGGCCGTGCGACAGGCAGCAGGCGGTCACCGTGTTCGCCAGCAGGCAGGCGATGGTCATCGGCCCTACGCCGCCCGGTACCGGCGTGATGGCGTCCGCCACGTCCTTGACCGCATCGAACTGCACGTCGCCCACGAGGCGCGTCTTGCCCTCGCCCTTTTCCGGCGCGTCGATCCGGTTGATGCCCACGTCGATCACCGTGGCGCCGCGGCGAATCCAGTCGGCGGGCACAAAATCGCGCCGGCCCACCGCCGCGACCACGATCTCGCCGCGCCGCACCACGTCGGCGATGTCGCGCGTGCGGCTGTGACAGACCGTGACCGTGCAATTCTCGCGCAGAAGAAGCTGCGCCATCGGCTTGCCCACGATGTTCGAGCGTCCGATCACAACCGCCTCGCGGCCCGAGAGGTCGCCCAGCCGGTCGCGCAGCATCAGCAGGCAGCCGAGCGGCGTGCAGGGCACCATCGCGCTCTGCCCGGTGGCGAGCCGCCCGGCATTGATGACGTGAAAGCCGTCGACATCCTTGGCCGGGTCGATGGCGTTGATGACGAGGTTCTCGTCGATATGATCCGGCAGCGGCAGTTGCACGAGGATGCCATGCACCTGCGGATCGGCGTTGAGCCGGCGCACCAGCTCGACCAGCTCCTGTTCCTCGGTGTCCTCGCCAAGCCGGTGCTCGAACGAGGCCATGCCGGCCTCTTCGGTCTGCCGGTTCTTGTTGCGGACATAGATCTCGCTGGCCGGATCGTCGCCCACCAGCACGACCGCAAGGCCGGGGACGATATCCATCTCCTTCAGCCGCGCGACCTGATTCGCGACCCGTTCCCGAATCTCGCCGGCAAACGCCTTGCCGTCGATAATGGCTGCCGTCATGCGCACCGCTCCACTGTCAAGTTCCTGCCCTGGCCCCTGCACCCTTGCCGATGCACGAGCAACCCCGGAAGCGCGACCGCGGCATGAAACCTTTTCCCGAGTCAAGGCGTTTAGGATTCAAGAGGAAAGGTTGTGACATGTTAAAGATGACGATGGTTGTTCATGCCGGGCTTGCAATGGGTCTGGCGATGGCTGGGTTGACCCTCATATAACCCCGCCAACCCAAGTGTTCTCAGAGAGAAAGGCGCCGTGGTCCCTCACCCGGCGTCTTTTTTTTGCTCTATGACGCCGCCCAGGCGCGCTGATCGGGCACGAACAGGCGCAGCATGTCGCCGCGCTGCACGGGGCCCTCACGCTCGACCCACGCTGTCACGCCGCGGCGCCCCTCGGCGGCGGACTTGAAGCGCTTGCCGTGGCCGGGATGCGCCGCCTCGATCGTGCGGGCCGGAAATTGGCAGGGGCGATTCTGCATGTCCACGGTCAGCGTCGCGCCACTGTCGGCCTGCAGCCGTGCGGAGGGCGGCAGGTGGCTGAAATCTGGCAGGCCCCGCAAGACGATCGTGGCCCCCAGCCACGCCGGGTCGATCGCGTCGAGCCCGAGGTCCGCCGCGATGAGCGCAAGCTCTTCCTCGGACACGATGCTGATTTGCCGGACGTTGCGAATCTCGGTGCCCCGTTTTGGGTAGAGCGCGAGCACGCGGCTGCACGAGGGGCGCGTCAGACCCGCGTGATGCTCGCCATCCAGGCCCGCGAAGGTGAGCGTGATGTCCTCCAGCGGCTCACCGACGATCTCGGCCGCGTCCCGGTGGGGCACGCGGCCCAGCCAGGTGACATGGGCGGTCAGGTCAGTTGGTTTCAACGCTGCCATTTCTCGGTCCCTTGGATGCGGTCGTCGGGCGCATCATGCGGACCGGGTGGAAGGCCGCAATCCGAAACCTGCGGGGCGCCGGGCCGCCTGAAACGAAAACGCCCCGGCGAGTGCATCGCCGGGGCGCTTAATCCGAATGAAGGCGTGGATCAGGTCGAGGGCTCGGGTTCCAGCCCACCGTCGTTGGGTTTCTGCTTGCCCTTCGTCTTGGGAATCGACGTGATCGACGAGGTGGTGCCCGTGGGCGTGTCGTCGTTGTCGTCGCCGCGATTCAGCGGCTCGCCGTTCACGACCTTCATGATCTCGGGCCCGGTCAGCGTCTCGTATTCCAGCAGGCCCTGGGCCAGACGCTCCCAGTCTTCGTTCTTTTCGGTGAGGATGCGCTTGGCCGTCTCGTAACCCTCGTCGACGATTTTGCGCACTTCGGCGTCGATCTTCTGCTGGGTTTCGGGCGAAACGTTGGACTGGCCCTGCATCGCCCCGAGATAGCCCTGCTGCTCGTTCGCGTAGTCGACGTTCCCGAGCTCTTCCGAGAAGCCGAACTGCGTCACCATCGCCCGCGCGATCTTGGACACCTGTTGAATGTCGCTCGCCGCGCCCGAGGTGATGTTGTCCTTCCCGAACTTGAGCTCTTCGGCCACCTTGCCGCCCATCGCCATGGCGATCTTCGACTTGTACTTGGTGTAGGTCACCGACAGCTGGTCGCGTTCGGGCAGGGACAGCACGAGGCCAAGCGCCCGGCCGCGCGGGATGATCGTCGCCTTGTGCACCGGGTCATGCTGCGGGACGTTGAGCCCGACGATGGCGTGGCCAGCCTCGTGGTAGGCGGTCAGCTTCTTCTCGTCCTCGGTCATCACCATGGACCGCCGTTCGGCGCCCATCATGACCTTGTCCTTGGCGTTCTCGAAGTCGTCCATCGTCACGAAGCGGCGTCCGACACGGGCCGCCATCAGCGCGGCCTCGTTCACGAGGTTCGCCAGGTCGGCGCCGGAAAAGCCGGGGCAGCCGCGCGCGATGATCCGCAGGTCCACATCGGGACCCAGCGGCACCTTGCGGGCGTGCACGCCGAGGATCTTCTCGCGGCCCTTGATGTCGGGGTTCGGCACCTGGACCTGACGGTCGAAGCGGCCCGGACGCAGCAGCGCGGGGTCCAGCACGTCGGGGCGGTTCGTCGCGGCGACGATGATGATGCCTTCGTTCGACTCGAAGCCGTCCATCTCGACGAGAAGCTGGTTCAGCGTCTGCTCCCGCTCGTCGTTGCCGCCGCCATAGCCGGCCCCGCGCGAGCGGCCGACGGCGTCGATCTCGTCGATGAAGACGATGCAGGGCGCGTTCTTCTTCGCCTGCTCGAACATGTCGCGCACGCGGGATGCGCCAACACCGACGAACATCTCGACGAAGTCCGAGCCCGAAATGGTGAAGAACGGCACCCCCGCCTCGCCGGCCACGGCGCGGGCCAGCAGGGTCTTACCGGTGCCCGGCGGGCCCACCAGCAGCGCACCCTTGGGGATCTTGCCACCGAGCCGCGAGAATTTCTGCGGGTTGCGCAGGAATTCCACAATCTCTTCCAGATCGTCCTTGGCCTCGTCGATGCCCGCCACGTCGTCGAACGTGACTCTGCCGTGCTTCTCGGTCAGCAGCTTGGCCTTGGACTTGCCAAATCCCATCGCGCCGCCGCGTCCGCCGCCCTGCATCCGGTTCATGAAATAGATCCAGACGCCGATCAGCAGCAGGAACGGCAGGAAGGTCATCAGCACCGTAGTGAAGCCCGACTGTTCCTGCGGGCGGGCGTTCACCGTCACGCCCTGGTCCAGCAGGCGGTCGGTGATGTCGGTGCCTTCGGGGCGGATGGTCGAATAATCGTTCCCGTCCGCGCCGCGGAACAGCACGCGCTCACCGTCGAGCGTCACGGAATTGACGTCGCCGCCCTGCACCCGCTCGATGAAGTCGGAATAGCTGATCTGGCGCGACGACATGCTCGATCCGCCGCCGGAGAACAGGTTGAAGAGCGCCAGGATCAACAGGAACAGGACGACCCAGAATGCGATGTTGCGCGCGTTGCCCAAGGAGAACTCCTATGAATTTCGTCGGTCGAGCGTTGCAACGACCACACATCCCCAATCTAAGGATCGGGGCGCGTACTTCAATGAGATAACAGATAGCTTGCGAAATGGTCGCGGCCGCCCGCCAGTTGAGCGCTCCAACCCGCCGAGAGCCCGGCCAGCGGTGCCGCGACCAGGTCCGCTCCCCGCCAGACTGCCGGCGAGGCCCTAAGAGACGCCCGCGGAACGCCGCTTTCGCGCCAGTCCGGGCAGTGCCGCAGCCCCTCTTCACCCAAGGCCGCGATGCGCAGATCGGGGGCATGGGGGCCGTCGAGCCGCCAGCGCCCGTCCCAGCACGCATCCGTCGGCCCCTCGACCCCGCGCGAGGCCGCCGCTTCGCGCGTGACGCGCACCACGTCGCCGCCGGCAAGCACGAGGCAGCCCGACAACGTGTGATCCCGGTGGTCGCCCACGGCGGCCCACAGCGCGTCGAGCGCCGCCTCGCGCGGCGGATACTCGGCGCCCGAAACCCACCGCAGCGCGGCGATCAGCAGCCGACGCCGGG
Source organism: Tranquillimonas rosea (assembly GCF_900111315.1). Lineage (GTDB taxonomy): Bacteria > Pseudomonadota > Alphaproteobacteria > Rhodobacterales > Rhodobacteraceae > Tranquillimonas > Tranquillimonas rosea. The sequence continues at coordinate 26,830 of NZ_FOGU01000006.1, read as the reverse complement.
TCTCTGCCGGAAGCGCGCGCAGGGCGTCCGCGCCGAACACCACATCCCCGCCCTCGACACGGGCGATCCGCTCGGCGGCCTCGGCGGCATGGCGGGCCAGCGCCGCGCGTGCGTCGCCGAGGTTGCGGGCGACCGAGGCCAGCGTCGCGCCGGTCAGTCCCAGCGGCTGCAGATGTCCCAGGATGCTGCGGGCGCGCACGCGGGCGAAGGCCGGGTCGTCGTTCGACGGGTCCTCGACCCAGTGCAGCGCCCTCACCCGCAGGTAATCGCGCAACGCCTCGCGTGAGGCCGCCAGAAGGGGCCGGTGCCAGCACACGTCCTCTTCCTGCCAGTCTGCACGCATCGCCGACAGTCCGTCCAGCCCGGCCTCCCGCGAGAGGCGCATCAGAAAGGTCTCGGCCAGGTCGTCCTCCGTGTGCCCCAACGCGACGTGCCCGATGCCCTCGCGCCGTGCCCACGCCGTCAGCAGGCGCCGCCGCGCGCGGCGGGCCCGGTCCTGAAGGTTGCCCTCGGACGGGGGATCGCGCCAGACGAGCGTCTCATGGGGGATGCCGAGATCGGCGCAATGCTGCGCCACCATCCGTGCCTCGTCCGCCGCCTCGGGGCGAAGTCCGTGGTCCACCGTGGCGGCCCGGACGCCCCAGCCGCGCGATCCGGCCGAGCGCGACACGAGGTCGAGCAGCGCCATGGAATCGCCCCCCCCGGACACCGCGACACCGACCGAGGCGCCCCGCGGCATCGACTGCGCGACAGCCTCCAGCAGCGACGCCTCTGCGGCGTCGGTCACTGGCAGGTCATGTCCGCCCGCGCCGCCTGTGCCTCGACCGAGGCGGAACTGTCGGGGAAGCGGCTGGTGACCTCGCCCAGCGTGACGCAGGCATCGGCGTTCTGGCCAAGCTCGGACAGGCTGAGGCCCAGTTGCAGCAGCGCCTGCGGCGCCCGCTCGCCCTGGGGCGACCCGGAGAACGCCGCGAGATAGGCACGCGCCGCGTCCGATGTCCGGTCAAGCTGGCTCAGAGCTTCGCCGCGGAAGTAATGGGCCTGCGCCGTCAGCGGCCCGCCGGTGTAGCTGGTCGTGAAGGTCTCGAACAGATCGGCCGCGCGGCTGTAGTCGCCCGAGTCGAAAGCGGCCTTGGCGGCGTCGAAGTCGTCCTGTTCGCCGATCGCCATCTGGGCGCCGTTCGACGGCGGGCTCGCCTGCTGCGGCGCCGAGGGCCCAAGCGCCTCGCCCATGTCTCCGCCCAGCTGCGGCGTGTCGCCCAGCTCGGAGATGTCGCAATCTTCTTCCAGCTCGCACAACCGGAACTCCAGGTCGCCGACGCGGTTCGTGCCGTCCTCGACCACCTGGTTGACGCGGAACTCGATCTCTTCGGTGCGGGCGGTCAGCCGCTGAAGCTCGCGCTCCATCGCGTCGATCCGCTCCAGCGCCGAGGTGCCGGACAGATCGACCTGTGGGGTGCCCGTGGTCGACAGCTGGCGTTTCAGCTTCTGCACCTCGACATAGAGGATCGAGAGCTCCTGCCGGACATCGGCCAGCGTCTCGGTCGAGGGGGCGGACTGCGCCCGGGCAACGCCGGGCAGCAGGAGGGCGGCGATCAGCAGCGCGCGCAGCATGGCCGGCCTCAGCTCGTCGGAGTGCCGCCGGCGGCGATCACCGTGACGGCGCGGCGGTTCTTGGAATAGCACGCCTCGGACGAGCAGACCTCGAGCGGGCGCTCCTTGCCGTAGGTCACCGTGCGCAGGCGGCTCGAAGCGACGCCCTGGCTGATGAGGTAATCCTCGGCCGCGCTGGCGCGGCGGGCGCCGAGCGCGAGGTTGTATTCCCGCGTGCCCTGCTCGTCGGCGTGGCCTTCGATGACGGCGGTGTATTCGGGATTGCTCGTCAGCCAGCGCGCCTGCTCGGACAGGGTCGTGCGCGCACCGTCCGACAGTGTCGACTGGTCGACCGCGAACAGCACCCTGTCGCCCACCGTGTTCTGGAAGTAGGCAGGCGAGCTCGGATCGGCCGTGCCGGTCGCAGCGGCATTGCCCGCCATTCCCGCGCCGGGGCCCATGCCGGCCCCCTGCCCCTCGGCGCCGGGCCCAAAGCGGGTCGCGTTGGAACAGGCGGCGACGCCCAGAACCAGTGTGAGCGTGACGGCGAGGCGGGGGAAATGCATGGCGAGCATCCTGTTTTCTGGGTGGCGACGGCCCTTTGAGTGCCGTCTTAACACCGGGTTAAGCGTTTGGGAACGACTGCGATCACTAATCGAGAAGCGGCGACCAGGCGGGATCGGAGGCCGCGCCGTCGGTCGAGACGCGCTTGAGGTTCCGGCCCGAGATGTCGACGGAGTAGAGCGCCGACTCGCCGCTCGCGCCGGCGGTCTCTCGGGTGAACATGATCACGCGACCGTTCGGCGACCATGTCGGCCCCTCGTCCAGGAAGGACGCGGTCAGAAGCCGTTCCTCGGAACCGTCGGTGCGCATCACGCCGATGTGGAACCGGCCCTCGTTCTGCTTGGTGAACGCGATGAGATCGCCGCGCGGCGACCAGACCGGCGTGCCGTAACGACCCGGACCGAAGCTGATGCGCTGCGGCTCGCCGCCCGATGCCGGCATGACATAGAGTTGCTGCGTGCCCGACCGGTCGCTTTCGAAGACGATGCGGTTACCGTCGGGCGAATAGCTCGGCGCGGTCTCGATCGAGGGCGCCGAGGTCAGCCGCTCGGGGCTGCCGCCGGGCTGAAGGCGATAGATGTCGGAGTTGCCGTTCTGCGTCAGCGAGAACACAACCGTCCGGCCATCCGGCGCATAGCGCGGCGCAAAGGTCATGTCCTCGCCGGGTATCGGCAGCGGCGTGCGGCTCACCGTGCCCACGTTGATCTCGTAGATGCGCGGGAACCCGGTCTCGTAGCTGGTATAGAGCACCCGGTCGCCGGTGGGCGAGAAGCGCGGGTTCAGAACGATCGCGTCACTGTCGGTCAGGAACTGGACGTTCGCGCCGTCGTAATCCATCACCGCCAGCCGCTTGCGCCGGTCGTTCTTGGGCCCGCGCTCGGAGACGAAGACGACCCGACTGTCGAAATAGGGGTCCTCACCGGTGATCCGGGAATAAACCTGGTCGGCCACCTTGTGCGCGAGACGGCGCCACGAATTCGTCGAGCCGCCCAGCTGCAGGCCCTGCCCCAGCTCGGATTCGGCGAACACGTCATGCAGCCGGAACTTCACCGTGAGCCGGCCGTCGTCCGACACGCTGACGGCGCCCATGATCAGGCCCTGCGCGTTGATCGCCTTCCAGTTCGCGTAGTCGACCTGCGGCGTGAACTCGGTCACCGGCGAGATGAAGGCATCCTGCGGGATGCGCCGGAACAGGCCCGTGCCGGTCAGATCGTCGGCCACCACCTGCGTCAGCCGCTGCGCCCATTCCTCGGCGGCCGGCGTCTCGGCGATGAAGGTCGGGATGGCGATCGGCAGGGGCTCGATCACGCCCTCGGTGATCTCGATCCGAAGCGGGCCGGGATTGTCCTGCGCCACGGCGGGCTGGACCGGAAGCGCCAGAAGCGCACCGAGCATGAGACAGCGAAGCCAGGTCATTGAATCCTCATCATGGTGGGCGCCGGGCCGGAGGTCCGACCGGGCGAGAGCATAGGAAGCGCGAGCGCGCTTGTCAGATGACCGAAACGTGATCGGTTCGGTCGGCGGGGATCGGCCGGGATCATCTCAGGCGCATCTCTTCGGGATTGAAGGTGACTTCGACGTTGCGCCACTGAGCGTACTTCTCGTCCGGCAGGTCAAAGCCGTCGCGGCCCTGGCTCTGGCAGCGCAGGACCGCGCGGCGGGCCGCGCCGAACGCAGTGCGCTGCGCGCTGTCGCCGCCGCCCTCGGCCGAGATCATGCGGACGTCGTTGCCCACGACCCGTCCCTCGCGGTCCAGTTCGAAGCCCACGGTCACCACCACGGACGCCGCTTCCGAGCCGACATCGACGTTCCAGCACTGCTGCACCGCCACGCGCAGCGCGTCGCGCTCGCCCCGTGTCAGCGGCGGACCGGCGGGCTCGCCCTGGGTCGGGGCGGTCTGGCCGGACTGTTCCTGATCGCGCAGCGAGGCCAGCGCGTCGTTGACCGCACCGGAGACCGAGTCGGACGAGGCCTCGGCCGTCGAGCCGGGTGTCTGCGGCGCGGTCGGCTCCTCGGGCTCGGGCTCTGGTTCAGGCTCCGGCTCGGGTTCCGGCTCAGGCTCGGGCTCGGGTTGCGGCGTCGGCTCCTGTTCGGCCTCGGCCGTCTGGATCGGGCGCGTCGGACGGCCGGGCGGGCGCGGAGAGGATTCGGGTGCCGTGGTCGGCCGCTCGGCCTCGGTCACGATTTCGGTCGACGCTTCGGGCGGCGCGGTCGGCTCCTGCTCCTCGACGGTTTCCTGTTCGGGCGCCGGGGCGGGATCGGGGGTCGTGCTTTCGGTGACCACGGGCGCTTCTTCGGCGTCCGGCGGCGGCGGCGGCGCGGCCTCGGGGGCGACGCGGGGTGCGGGCCGCGGCGTGGGCGCGGTGGGCTCGGGCGATGGGTCGCTGTCGTCGGGCGCGGCGGGCGCCTCGGGCGGCGCGTCCGACACCTCGGCGTCCGGCGTCTGCTCGGGCAGCGACTCGGGCGTGGCGTCGGGCTGATCCGGGTCCTGCGCCGGCGGCGCCTCGGCCGTCTCGGGCGGCGCCTCGGCCTCAGGCGCCTCGGGCGTCTCGTCCTCCTGCGCGGGTGGCTGCGCGACCGGGGCGGCGTCCGAGATCGCCGGCCCCTCTTCGGGACGAGTGAGCGCCGCGAATTCCTCTTCGGACACGACCGACACCTCGGCCACCTCGGGCGGCGGCAGTTCTTCGCGCACGAAGAAGCCGCCGAACAGGGCGACCCCGAGCAGCAGCGCGTGGCCCGCGGCCGAGATGTAGAGATACGTGCGCATCCGCGCCGCCTACTCGTCCGTCCCGTCGAGCCGCCGGCCCCCGGAATCCGTTACCAGACCGATATTGCCGAACCCGCCCGCATTGAGCGCGCCCATGACCTCGGCCACCTGCGCGTAGGACACCGCGCCGTCGGCCCGCAGGTAGACGCGGTTGCTGGAGCGCTCGGCGGCGATCGCGCGAAGCTGCCTGACGAGGTCATCGGACTCGGTCTCGTTCGATTGCAGCAGGACGCGGCCATCGCCGGTCAACGTGACGGTCAGCGGCTCTTCCTGCTCGGTCGGAAGCGGGTCGGCGGCGGTCTCGGGCAGTTCGACGGGAACGCCGACGGTCAGCAGCGGCGCGGCGACCATGAAGATGATCAGAAGCACCAGCATCACGTCGACGAACGGCGTGACGTTGATCTCGGCCATCGGCTTGGCCCCGCCGCGGCTGCGCCGGCGCCCCCAGCGGCGCGTGCCGCCGCCTCCGCCATTGTCCATCACTCCGGCACCCATGTCAGGTATCCAACTGGCGGCTGAGAATGGTCGAAAACTCGTCCGCGAAACTCTCGTAGCCCTGCACGATGCGCGAGCTGTCCGAGGTCAGCTTGTTGTAGAAGATCACCGCCGGGATCGCCGCCAGCAGGCCCAGCCCGGTCGCCAGCAGCGCCTCGGCGATGCCGGGCGCCACGACGGCGAGGTTGGTGTTCTGCGCCTCGGCGATCTGGATGAAGGCGTGCATGATCCCCCAGACCGTGCCGAACAGCCCGATGAAGGGCGCGGTCGAGCCCACGGTCGCAAGGAACGGCAGCCCGCGTTCGAGATCCTCGGCCTGGTTTGCGATCGCCACGTCCATCGACCGGTCGATCCGCGCCTGCGCCCCCGGTATCAGCACGCCGTCCTGCCGGTGGCTGCGCTGCCACTCAGTCATGCCTGCGGCGAACACCGCCTCGGCGCGGCCGTCGGGATCGGGGCCGAGCTGCCGATACAGGTCGTCGAGCGGCTCACCGGACCAGAACGCCGCGTCGAACCGGGCAGCCTCGCTCCGGGCCCGGCGATAGGCGATGTGTTTCTGGATGATGATCGCCCAGGCCCAGACCGAGGCGCCGAGAAGTACCAGCATCACCAGTTTGACGGTGAGCGTCGCGCGGGCGAAGAGCGCCCACATCGAAAAGTCCATTTCCATCAGATCTGCTCTCTCCGCGGCCGCTTATCTGTGTTGCTGCGCCCTGCTAGACGCATTTTTACCGCACTTCACGGGTGAAGGCCAACACAAGTGCGGGATCGGCGCGGCGTCGCCGAGAGATTTCAGCCCAAACGGGCCCGCAGATCGGCCGGCAGCCGGGCGGGCCGCCCCCCGTCGGACAGCGCCACGAGCGTCACCACGGAGGAAAACAGCACCGCCCCCTCGCGGGTGACGTCCTGCGTCAGCACGACGCGCGCGCCGCCGCTCGACACCAGCCGCGTCTCGACCGTCAGATCCTCGTCGAACCGCGCCGGCCGGAGGTAATCGGCCTCGACCCGGCGGACGGCAAACACGATGCCCTGCTCGTCCTTCAGCCGGCCCTGGTCGATCCCGAGGTCGCGCACCCACTCGGTCCGCGCGCGCTCGATGAAGCGCAGGTAGTTGGCGTAATAGACGATGCCGGCAAGGTCGGTGTCCTCGTAATAGACGTGGACGGGAAAGCGGTGCGGCGTGTCCATGCCGACGCTCAGCTCGGCCTGGTGATCCGCGCCGCCAGCCGCAGCGCGTGGGCGGGATCGTCGGCCGCCGCCGGCATCACCGGATCGTACGCGGCCCGCACGAGGTCGGCGATCTCGGGCCGCAGGATCGTCTGGCCCTCGCCCACCACCGCCAGCGGCGAGGTGTCGGTGAAGGCCGTGTCGGACCATAGAAGGATCGACTGCACCGCCTGGCTCAGCGCCAGCGTCTCGGCGGGAAGGTCCGACAGCGCCTCGTCCATCCGCAGGAACACGAAGCAGGCCCGGATCGCCGCGTCATCGTCGAAGCGGAAGATGCGGTACTGGTTCGCATCGACCTCCTGCAGCCGCCCGATGAGCCCCGCGAAGTCGGGGATCAGCCGGTCGAGATCGGGCACGCCCAAGAGCTCTTCCCAGCTGCGCACGAAGAAAACCATCATGTTCACGCCAAGCTCGGGGTCCGTCTCGGCCATCCCGTTGCCGGCCAGCGCGGTGACCGCCTCGAGGCTGCCCTTCACCGTCGACAGCGTCTCGTCCTCGACGCCGAACACGACCGGGGCGATCGGCCGCCCCCATCGCGCGAACGCGTAGGAGCCGTCGGAGCGGGTGAAATAGGCCTGGGTCTCTTCTGGTGTCATGGCCGCTCACTAGACCGTCCCGCCGGCGCGACGCAAGCGGGCGGAAAGCCCTCGCCAAACTGGCGGCACGGGCGTAAGGCCGGGCGGATGCAGATCGTGCCGCTCAGAGACGCGGGAACCCAGCCCCGCTGGCGCCGACCCGAGGCGCTGCTGTTCCTCACGGCCTTCGCGATGCCGCTCGCCTTCGCCACCTGGTCGGCGCTCCTGAACAACTTCGTGGTCGAGGCGGCGGATTTCACCGGGGTCGAGATCGGCTGGCTGCACACCGTGCGCGAGGTTCCGGGCTTTCTCGCCATCGGCGTGATCGCCCTCATCGCGGTGATGCGCGAACAGGTCCTGGGCCTCGTCAGCCTGCTTCTGATGGGCGTGACCACGGCGGTGACCGCGTGGTTTCCCAGCCTCGCCGGCATCCTGACGATCACGATGCTGTCCTCGATCGGCTTCCACTACTTCGAAACGATCGGCCAATCGCTGCAACTGCAATGGCTGGACAAGCGGCGGGCGCCGCAGATGCTGGGCTGGATCGTCGCGGTCAGCTCGGCCGCGGCCCTGATCTCGTACGCGCTGCTGGTGGCCACCTGGCGGGCCTTCGATCTCAGCTACAACACCGTCTACCTGGTGTCGGGCGGGGCGACGGCGGCGATCGCGCTGTTCTGCCTGTTCGCGTATCCGCAATACGAGGCGCCGCATCCCCAGCAGACCCGCATGATCCTGCGCCGGCGCTACTGGCTGTATTACGCGCTGCAGTTCATGTCCGGCGCCCGGCGGCAGATCTTCGTGGTCTTCGCCGCCTTCATGATGGTCGAGCGCTTCGGCTTCGACGTGCATGAGGTCACCGCCCTGTTCATCGTCAACTTCGTCGCGAACATCGCCTTCGCCCCGCTCATGGGAAAGGGCGTGAGCCTGTTCGGAGAGCGGCGCATCCTGATCTTCGAATATGTCGGCCTGACCCTTGTGTTCCTGGCCTATGGCGGCATCTACTATTTCGGCTGGGGCGTGGCGCTGGCGGCGACGCTCTACGTGGTGGATCACCTGTTCTTCACCCTGGCCTTCGCGCTCAAGACGTATTTCCAGAAGATCGCAGATCCCGGCGACATCGCCCCCACCGCTGCCGTCGCCTTCACGATCAACCACATCGCCGCGGTATTCCTGCCGGCGCTCCTGGGGTATCTGTGGGTGACCAGTCCGGGCGGCGTCTTCGTGCTGGCCGCGTCGATGGCGCTGGCCTCTCTGGTGCTGGCGCTGATGATCCCGCGTCACCCCGCGCCGGGCCACGAAACCGTGTTCCAGGCCGCGCTCGCCCATCCCGCAGAGTAGCGCAGACGCGCCCCCGGACCTATATCGGTGGCAACACGCAGACGAGGAGAGCGCGATGTTCATGTTCCAGCGCAAGACGCCCGAAATGGTATCCCCCGACGAGGCCCTGCCCGGCCGCGACCACCCGATCCCGACCGCGACCACGCATTTCGTCAACGGCGCGCCGCTTGCCGAAATCCCCGAAGGCCACGAGGTCGCGATCTTCGGCATGGGCTGCTTCTGGGGCGTCGAGCGGATGTTCTGGCAAGTGCCCGGCGTCCACAGCACCGCCGTGGGCTATGCCGGCGGCTACACCCCGAACCCCACCTACGAAGAGGTCTGCACCGGCCGCACTGGCCACAACGAGGTCGTGCGCGTGGTCTACGATCCGGCGAAAGTGTCCTACGAGGACCTCCTCAAGATCTTCTGGGAGGGCCACGATCCGACCCAGGGCATGCGCCAGGGCAACGACATGGGCACGCAGTACCGCTCGGGCATCTACGTCCACGACGCCGCGCAGCGCGCCGCCGCGGAACGGACCATGGCCGAGTTCGCACCACGCCTCAAAGCGGCAGGATATGGCGACGTCACCACCGAGATCGTCGACGCGCCGCCCTTCTACTTTGCCGAGGATTACCACCAGCAGTACCTCGCCAAGAACCCGGCGGGCTATTGCGGCATCGGCGGCACCGGCGTGACCTGCCCCGTGGGCACCAACGTCGCCTGACACGCGCCGCCTAGCGCGCGCCGCCGGCCAGCCGGACCGCCTCTGGCCGGCGGCGCAGCGCCAGCATCGCCGCCGCCCCCACCAGCGGGCCCGGCACCAGCACGACAAAGCTCCAACGCCAGCCGCCCAGCAGCTCCGCCACCAGCGGCACCAGCCAGATCGACACCACGGTCAGCGCAAAGCCCAGCCCCATCTGCACCGTCACCGCCGTGCCGACGAAGCGCGTGTCGGCCAGCTCCGTCACGGCCGCCGAGAACTGCGCGCTGTCTCCGACGATGCTGATCCCCCAGACCACCGCGATCGCGCCCAGCAGCCATGACGGGCCGTCGAAGGCGAAACCGATCAGCACCGCGCAGCTGGCCGAGACCGCCATCAGCCCCGCCGTCGTCAGGCACCGGCCGATCCGATCGGACAGCGCCCCGCCCAGGATGCATCCCGCCACGCCCGACGCCACGGCGACGAAGCTCAGCATCGAGGCCGAGCCGAACGGCACCGGCGCAACGCCCGCTTCGGCGATCGCCGTGCCAAAGGCCAGCATCCACGCCCACATCGCGTAGAGCTCCCACATGTGGCCGAAATAGCCGATGTTCGCCAGCAGCACCGGCCGGTCGGCCAGCACCCGTAGCGCCTGCCGCGGATCGAACACGGCGCGACCAAAGGCGAACGGACCCTCCCGCACCGCGCCCAGGAACAAGGCCGCGGCCGCCAGTGTCCCGGCGCTGGTGGCGATGACCACCGCCTCCCAGGCCAGCCCCTCGGTCGCCGCCCGCACAAGATGCGGCATCGACGAGCCCAGCGTGAGCGCACCGATCAGCAGCCCCAGCGCCAGCCCGCGCCCCCGCACGAACCACGTGGCCATCAGCTTCAGCGCCGGGGGATAGACCCCCGCCAGCGCCACGCCCGTCGCGAAACGCAGCGCCACGGCGACGCCCGGCCCCGGCTCCAGCAACAGCGCCGCGTTGGACAGCCCCGCCGCCAGCGCGCTGGCCGCCATCAGCCGCGGCAGGCGCACGATGTCCGGCAGGTTCACCAGGCTCGACCCCAGCGCCCCCGCGACGAAGCCGATCTGCACCGCGCTCGTCAGCCACGCCGCCTGGGAGGCCGACAGGCCCCACGCCGAGGTCAGTTCGGGCACGACGGCCGTGGCACTGAACCACGTGGCCAGCGCGCCGACCACGGCCACGCAGATCACCGCCAGCATCCCCCACCGGCCCGGCGCCTCCCTTTGTGCCATCTTACGCCCCTTCTTCTGCCCAGAAATATCCCGGGGGTGCGGGGGCAGCGCCCCCGCGGCCCACCAAATCCGCCTCGCCCGGCCGACCCCTTGCCGTACTCACACCCGGCCCCCTATCTTCGATACCATGTCTCCCATTCCCGAGCCGGAGGACAAGCCATGGCCGGAGGTTGGTCAAAGGACGGTGCCGTCAACGAACAGATCGAGGCCTCGATCGCGGACGAGCTCGCGCGGATGCGGGCCCGGACCGGCCCGCACGGCGAAAGCCGGACCCATTGCGCCGAATGCGAAGAGCCGATCCCCGAAGCCCGCCGCGCGGCCATTCCGGGCGTCAAGCTCTGCATCGAGTGCCGGCAGGAGCGTGACGGCCGCACGCCCGCCCGGGTCGGCATCAACCGCCGCGCGTCAAAGGACAGCCAGCTCAAGTAACCGTCGGCGCCGCGCGGTCGGAAAAGATCCGGTCCGCGTGAAACTCCTGCACCGCGGCCCTCGTGTCTCCGTGCATCGGCGGGCATCCGCCCCCGAGTTTGGAAACACGGAGGACTCCATGCTCAAGACCACCCTTTTCGCCGCGCTCGTCGCTGGCACCGCCACCGTTGCGGCCGCGCAGGACACGATGTCCGCCAACCCCACCGTCGGCGGCGCCGAGATGATGGCGGACATGACCATCGCCGAGAACGCCTCGAACGCGCCCAACCTCACGACGCTGGTCTCGGCCGTCCAGGCCGCCGGCATGGGCGAGACGCTGATGGGCGCCGGACCGTTCACCGTCTTCGCCCCGACGAACGACGCGTTCGGGATGATCCGGGACGCGTCGCTCGAGGCCCTGCTGATGGAGGAGAACCAGGCCCAGCTGCAGCAGATCCTGGGCTGCCACGTCGTCTCGGCCGAAGCGTTTTCCAGCGACATCGCCGGCATGATCGAGGATGACGGCGGCCGTCACGCGGTGCCCACGGTCGGGGGCTGCACGCTTCAGGCCTACATGGAGGGCGGCGAGCTGAAACTGGAGGACGAGAACGGCCGCGTCGCCACCGTGACCACCGCGGATGTCGACCAGTCCAACGGTGTCGTCCACGTGATCGACCGCGTGATGCTGCCGGCCGGACAGGCCGGCTGAGCGGCCCGCGCACCTGACACCACGGGCGGGCCACCCTTCGGCCCGCCCGCCGATTTCGATTTCACGAAAACATATCACACCTGACGCGGAGCGCCTCGGGCCAACCGTTCGCCCGAGCGTGCGGCCCCCGGCCGATCTGCAACGGCCCGCCACCGCAAGGGTCTGCTGCCGCGACACATCGGCTGAAATCTGCCGGCGGAATGTCCTGTGACAGAATCAGACAGTAGAATCCCGAAGAATCTCGGAACGCGTGAGGAAAAACCGTTCCTCTATGTAAGTACTTGATAGAAAACTTTTTTTACCACCCCGTCTCGGACGGCAAGCCGGGTTCGTCACCGATCTTCGCTTGACCATCCGCCCGACAACCCTTTGTAAGACGAAAGATCAACGACGTGTGCGTCTGACCGCCGAAGCGCTGGACGGGCGCCAGCAATCACAGGGGTTCATGTCAGCCAAACTCACAGCAAAGAACGTCTACAAGGTCTTCGGGAGCTCTCCCGAAACCGCCCTCGACCTTGTCGAGCAGGGCAAGACCAAGGATGAAATCTTCGAAAGCACCGGCCAGACCGTCGGCGTCCACGATGCCAGTTTCGAAGTCGATGAAGGCCAGATCTTCGTTGTCATGGGCCTGTCCGGCTCGGGCAAGTCGACACTGGTGCGAATGCTCAACGGGCTGATCCCTCCCACGTCGGGCAGCATCATGGTGGACGATACCGACGTCGCCTCGTGCTCGGGCGAAGACCTGCGCAAGGTGCGCCGCGACAAGATCTCGATGGTCTTCCAGCACTTCGCGCTGTTCCCGCACCGCACGGTGGGCGAGAACGCGGCCTACGGGCTGAAGGTCAAGGGTGTCGGCGCATCCGAGCGCCGCGAGAAGGCTCAGAACGCGCTCGACCAGGTCGGTCTCGGCGCCTATGCCGACAGCTACCCCGACGAGCTGTCGGGCGGGATGCAGCAGCGGGTCGGCCTGGCCCGCGGTCTCTGCGCGGAATCCGAGATCCTGCTGATGGACGAGCCCTTTTCGGCGCTGGACCCGCTGATCCGCCGCGACATGCAGGACGAGCTCCTGCAGCTGCAGCGCAGCCTGAAGAAGACCATCATCTTCATCACCCACGACCTGAACGAGGCGCTGATCCTGGGCGACAAGATCGCCATCATGAAGGACGGCCGGTTCGTGCAGGTCGGCACGGCCCAGGAAATCGTGGGCGAGCCCGCCGACGACTATGTCGCCGCCTTCACCCAGGACATCGACCGCTCGCGGGTGTTCAAGGTCAAGACGATCGCGAACGAGCCCCGCTCGCTCACGCTGCAGGATTCGCTGGCCGACGCGGTCGAGCGGATGGAAAAGCTGGAGCGGGACGCGCTGTTCATCACCGAAGGAGACAAGATCGCGGGCGTTCTCAGCTATCGCGAGGCCGCCCCGGCGCTGCGCAACGGCGAGACGACGATCGACCCGGTCCTGAACCGCGACTACGCCGCCGTCCAGGGCGAGGCGTACCTCCATGAAATCTACGAGGCCGCCAGCGCCGGCATGCCGATCGCGGTGATGGACGGCGACGCGTTCGTCGGCGTCGTCCGCCCGAGCGAGGTATTCGCCCAGCTGGTGCGCGGCGAGGAAGCGGCCGCCGAGGCCGGAGACAGGATGACCGCGGCATGAGCATGACCGAAAACAACGCAAACGGAGGATTCTGAACATGTGGAGCCCCTCCGACATCTATGAAATGCCGTTCGGCGACTGGGTCGATTTCGCCGTCAAGGACTGGCTCGTTCCGAACTTCCGGCCGGTGTTCCAGTCGATCCGCATCCCCGTCGAGTGGGTGCTCGACGGGCTGGACGGCTTTCTGAACTTCGTGCCGATGGTGGTGTTCACCGTCGTGCTGGTGGCGATCGCCTGGCGGGCCGCGGGACGCGGGCTGGCGATCTTCAGCATCGTGTCGCTGATCTTCCTCGACCTGATCGGGGTGTGGTCCGAGACGATGACGACACTGGCGATGGTGACGACGGCCGTCTTCTTCTGCGCGCTCTTCGGCGTGCCGCTGGGGGTCATGGCCGCGCGCAGCGACCGGTTCCTCAAGGTGCTGCGCCCGGTCCTCGACGTGATGCAGACGATCCCGCCCTTCGTCTACCTCGTGCCGATCGTGATGCTGTTCGGCGTCGGCACCGTGCCGGGCGTGATCGCCACGTTCATCTTCGCATTGCCGCCGATCACCCGCCTGACGAACCTGGGCATCCGTAGCGTGCGGGAGGATCTGGTCGAGGCGTCCTACGCCTTCGGCTCGACCCCGCGTCAGGTGCTGTGGGAGGTCCAGATCCCGCTCGCCATGCGCACCATCATGGCCGGCCTGAACCAGACGCTGATGATGTCGCTTTCGATGGCCGTCATCGCGGCGCTGATCGGCGCCGGCGGCCTGGGCCTGACCGTCAACACCGGTCTCGGCCGGCTCGACGTGGGGCTCGCGACCGAGGGTGGCATCGGCATCGTGATCCTGGCGATCATCCTGGACCGCATCACGCAGTCCTTCGCCGAGCGGCGCAGCAGCACCTCGCCTTCGCTGACCGGCATCCTGCGATCCCTCTTCAGTTCCGGAAAGCCGGCAAGGCCGGCCGCCGACAAGCAGGCGGCCTGACGGCCCCGGACCTGTCGCCGCGATGGCCCCCAGGGGCCGTCGCCTCGCCTCTCCGCGTCATGAGGACCGGAGAAGACAATGATAAACGGGAGACGAAACATGACCGCTCCGAACCTATTCACCAAGCTGTCCGGCGCGACCGCCCTGGCCGCGCTGATGACCGTGCCCGCCTTCGCGCAGGACTCGCAGCCCGGTGAGGGAACGACGATCCAGATGGCGCAGCCCACCTGGGACACCGGCTACTTCTACACGCAGATCTACAAGCAGGCGCTCGAAGAGCTCGGCTATTCCGTCGAGGGCCCGGTCGCGCTCGACAACCCGATCTTCTACCAGGCCGTCGCCCAGGGCGATCAGGACCTGTGGGTCGATGGCTGGTTCCCGCTGCACAACACCTACGAGTCCACCTTCCAGAACGGCGCCGAAAAGGTCGGCACCGTGGCCGAGGGCGGCGCGCTGGAAGGCTACCTCGTGTCGGCTGACGCGCAGGAAGAGTTCGACATCCAGTCGCTCGAGGACTTCAAGCGTGACGAGGTCAAGGAAGCCTTCGACCGCAACGGCGACGGCAAGGCCGACATGGTAGCCTGCCCGCCGGGTTGGGGCTGCGAGGTCAACATCAGCCACCACATGGAAGCCTACGGTCTCGAGGATCACATCAACCTCGTGAAGGCCGGCTATTCCGCCTCGATGGCCGACGCCGTCGCCGCCGAGGAACAGGGCAACCCGATCTTCTTCTACACCTGGACCCCGAACTGGACCGTCAACGTCCTGAAGCCGGGTGAAGACGTGATGTGGATCGAGGTGCCCGAGGTCGACCTGCCGGAAGACATGGCCGATCTCGAGGACGCCGCGACGATGGACGGCGTGGAAGGCTGCGTTGCCGATCCGTGCACGCTGGGCTTCCCGGCCAACGACATCGTGCCGGTCGCCAATACCGAGTTCCTCGAGGCGAACCCGGCCGCGCGCGCGCTTCTCGAAGAGGCCTCGGTGCCGCTCGAGGACGTGTTCGAGCAGAACGCCAAGATGTATGACGGCGAGAACGAGCCGTCCGACATCGAGCAGCACGCCGCGACCTGGATCGAGAACAACCGCGACACCGTCGACGGCTGGCTCGAGGCCGCGCGCAGCGCCGCCGAGCAGTAAGACTGCTCCGGGCCCGAGCGGCCCGAAAGAAGTCATCCGAAGCCCCCGCGCCCGGCGCGGGGGCTTTTTCATGCGCGGGTCATGCCCTCAGAACACGGTCTGCCGGGCGCGCGAGAGAAAGAAGCCGTGGCCGTCGAGGTTGCGGCATTCCAGCCCCTCCCGGGACGAGTGGCAGGTGAAGCCGCCGAACTCCCCCGTCACGCCGTAATCCGCCCGGTCGAACCCGCCGCGACCGGCGTTCACCGGCGCGCAACTCATCCGCACCGGCCCCCGGTCGTACATGAGGAACGTGTGTCCCCAATCACTGGTGCACCCGGCCGGCCGGGCCGCGGCCGGGGGGCCGTGCCGCTCGATGATGGTACATTCGAGGTCCGAGCTGTCGTGGCCCATGCCGACGACGCACTGGATGTTCTCCGACGGGGTCTCGAA
Organism: Tranquillimonas rosea; assembly: GCF_900111315.1. Taxonomy (GTDB): domain Bacteria; phylum Pseudomonadota; class Alphaproteobacteria; order Rhodobacterales; family Rhodobacteraceae; genus Tranquillimonas; species Tranquillimonas rosea. The sequence goes on along the minus strand of NZ_FOGU01000006.1, from coordinate 11,018 downwards.
CGTCCAGACATCGGCGGCGGCGGGCGTGGCGCATCCCAGCGCCAGGAGAAGGGCAATACGCATCGTGCAATTCCTCGAGAGAGAATACCGCGGCATCCTAGCGCCGATACACACTGCCCGTCACGTTGGCCAAAGGGCGGAGCCGGGCGCCTGCCTAGTCCCCGCCGTCCGAAATCCGCTTCATCAGCGCCGTGCGGGTCGCCTCGTCGCAGAACGCCGCCTGCGCCGCGTTACGCTCGACCTCGGCGAACACGGTCTCGTCCCAGTCGAAGGTCTCCGCCAGCCGGTCGTATTCGTGCCGCATCGAGGTGTGGAAAAACGGCGGATCGTCGGTCGAAACGGTGACCTTCACGCCCTTCGCGCGCAACGCTTCGATCGGATGGCGGCGCCAGTCGCGGTAGACGCCGAGCGCCACGTTCGAGCCCGGACACACCTCCAGCGTGACCCCGTCCTCGGCCAGACGCTCGACCAACGCGGGATCCTCGATCGCGTGGACGCCGTGGCCGATCCGGGCGACCCGGAGATCGGCCAGCGCCTCGCGCACGCTCTGCGCCCCGCCCCACTCGCCGGCATGGGCCGTCAGCCGCAGCCCGGCCTCCCGCGCGCAATCGAAAGCCCAGGCGAAATCGCCGGGGCGATAGGCGTTCTCGTCGCCGGCGATTCCAAAACCGGTCAGCCAGTCATCCGCCGTCTCGGCGGCGCAGCGCGCCGTCTGGCGGGCGGCGTCGGGGCCGAAATGCCGAATACAGGTCACGATGCCGCGCATCACGATGCCATCCTGCCGCTCGGCCTCGTCCGCGGCGTCCCGGATGGCGGCGAGGTAGTCGCGCCACGCCGACAGGTCGCGCCCGCCGCAGAAATCCGGCGACAGGAACGCCTCGGTATAGATCACCCCGTTGGCCGCGCTTTCCGCCAGCACCGCGCGGGTGAGGCGCCGGAAATCCTCCGGCGTTCTCAGCACCGACACCACGGCCTCGTAGAGCCTGAGGAACCCGAGAAAATCGTCGTAATGGTAGTGCCCGCGCGCGTCGAACACGCCCGAGAGATCGACACGCTTCTCGCGCGCCATGTCGCGGATCAGGCCGGGCGGCGCCGCCCCTTCGAGATGCAGGTGCAGTTCCAGCTTCGGACGTTCGGCGAGGCTCATAGCAGGCTCCGCCCCGGCCCGGCCGGATCGAGACCCAGGTGGTCTGCCACCGTCGCGGCGACATCGGCAAAGGCGCAGAGACCCACCGCCCCCGGCGCCACGCCGTGCATCAGCACCGGCACCCTCTCGCGGGTATGCTCGGTGCCGCGGTAGGTCGGATCGTTACCGTGATCGGCCGTCAGCAGCAGCAGGTCGCCGGGCTGCAGACCCGCCATCACGCGGGGCAGTTGCGCGTCGAACCATTCGAGCTGCCGGGCATAGCCCGTCGGATCGCGCCGGTGGCCCCAGTTGGTGTCGAACTCGACGAAGTTGGCGAAGGTCAGGCTGCCTTCGTCGGCGTCGGTCACGCGGGCCTGCAGGGCCTCCATCAGCTCGGCATCGGTCCCCTTGGCCACGGTGTCGATGCCCCGCATCGAGAAGATGTCGCCGATCTTGCCGATCGCGTTGACCTGCCGTCCGGCGACCTGCGCCCAGTCGCACAGCGTGGGCGACGGCGGCGCGATGGCGAAATCCCTGCGGTTCGACGTGCGGCGATAGCTGCCCTCGTCCCCCACGAAGGGCCGCGCGATCACCCGTCCCACGCGCATCCCGTGCAGGAGCGGCGCGAGATCCTGGCAGAGCCGCAGCAGGCGCTCGAGCCCGAACGTCTCTTCGTGCGCGGCGATCTGGAACACGCTGTCGGCCGAGGTATAGCAGATCGGCCAGCCGGTGCGGACGTGCTCGGTCCCGAGCCGCTCGATGATCTCGGTGCCCGAGGCGTGGCAGTCGCCCAGGATGCCGTCGGTGCCCGCCGCCGTGCAGACCGCCTCGCGCACCTCCGGCGGGAACGCGGGATGGGTGTCGGGGAAATAGGTCCAGTCCCACGGCACCGGCACACCCGCCAGTTCCCAGTGGCCCGACGGCGTGTCCTTGCCGGGGGAAACCTCGGTCGCGGCGCCCCACCGGCCCGTGGGCGCGACGCCGAGGCCCGGCGCGGTCACGCCCGAGGCCAGCTCGATCGCGCGGCCCAGACCCAGCGCATCCATGTTCGGCAGCGACAGGGGCCCCTCGCGGCCCTCGTCGGCGCGTCCTGCGGCGCAGGTCTCTGCGATGTGGGCCAGCGTGTTCGCACCGGCATCGCCGAACGCGGCGGCATCGGGGGCGCCGCCGCAACCGACGGAATCGAGCACGACGAGAAAGGCGCGCGGCATGGCTCAGAGGCTCCTCAGGATCAGCGGGCGCCGCTCGGGCGCGGTATCGCCCAACGTAATCGCCGCCTGCACGGCGTCGATGGCCCGCGCCGCGGCGTCATCATTGGCGGCATGCACCAGCGCCAGCGGCGCGCCGGGGCCCACCCGATCGCCAAGCTGCGCCACCCGGCTGAGCCCGACGGACGGATCGACGCGGTCGCCATCGCGCATGCGCCCGCCGCCCAGCCGCACGACGGCCATTCCAAGCGCCCGCCCGTCCATCGCCGTGACGACGCCTTCCGGCGCCGGCACCTCGTACACGACCGGCGCGCGGGGCAGCCGGTCGCGCCAGTGCTCGACGAAATCCACCGGCCCGCCGAGCGCGGCAGTCATCTGGCCGAACAGCTCGGCCGCCTGCCCGTTCTCCAGCACCTCGCGCAGCCGCCCCTCGCCCTCTTCGCGTGACGCGACCATGCCGCAGAGCGTCAGCAGCCGCCCGCCAAGCGCGACGGTGAGGTCCGCCAGCCGCTCCAGGCCCGGCGGAATCGGTCCGGCAAGCAGGCGCATGATCTCGGCCACCTCCAGCGCGTTGCCCAGCGACGGGGCGAGCGGCGCGTCCATGTCCGAGATCAGCGCCGCCGCGGGGCAGCCGGCGCCCCGCGCGGTCGAGACCAGAGCCGAGGCCAGCGCCTCGGCCTCTCCCGCAGACGCCATGAACGCCCCGGACCCGACCTTCACGTCGAGCACAAGCGCCTCCAGCCCGGCGGCCAGTTTCTTCGACAGGATAGACGCGGTGATCAGGTCGACGCTTTCGACCGTGGCGGTGACGTCGCGCACCGCATAGAGCCGCCGGTCCGCCGGGGCGAGATCGCCCGTGGCCGACACGATGGCACAGCCCAAGTCGCCGACGATGGCGCGGAAGCGCTCTTCGCTCACCTCGGTCGAGAGGCCGGGGATCGCCTCGAGCTTGTCGAGCGTCCCGCCGGTATGGCCCAGCCCCCGCCCCGAGATCATCGGGACATGGGCGCCGCAGGCCGCCAGCATCGGTGCCAGCGCCAGCGACACGCAGTCGCCGATGCCCCCGGTGGAATGCTTGTCGACCACCGGCCCCGGCAGGTCCCAGCTCAGTCGGTCGCCGCTGTCGCGCATCGCGAGGGTCAGCGCGACACGGCCCGCGTCGTCCAGGCCCGTGCGGCACAGGCCCATGGCGAAGGCGCCCGCCTGCGCGTCCGAAACGCGGCCGTCGGCAAGCGCCGAGGCGAACCAGGCCAGCCCCTCGGACGAGGGCGGCCGGCCGGCGCGCAGATCGGACAGGACCGTCCGGGCGTCCATCTCAGCCGTCCATGTGGTCGGCGCCGAACGCCCCGGGAAGAAGGTCGCGCACGGTCAGCGTCTGGCGCCCCCCGCGGGTGGTGGCCATCGTGACGCGGACGTCGGGAGCGGCAAACTCGGCCAGCTTCTGCCGGCATCCGCCGCAGGGCGGGACGGGCGACGGTGAATCCGCGATGACGGCGACCTCTTCGATACGGGTATCGCCGGCGGCGATCATCGCCGCGATGGCGCCCGCCTCGGCGCAGGTGCCCTCGGGGTAGGCGATGTTCTCGACGTTGCAGCCCACATGCACTGCCCCGCCGTCGGCCCGCAGCGCGGCGCCCACCTTGAACCCGGAATACGGCGCATGGGCGTTCTCGCGTACCCGCGTCGCGGCCTCGATCAGATCCATTCGCGTCCCTCCTGTGGCGGCCATCGTGGCGCGGCCCGCGGGCCGACGCAAGGCGCCCCGCGCGGGGAACCCGGTCGCGCCGCCGTTCGTTTTCGGACGACAAAGGAGACCCTCCCATGAGCCGCAACACAAACAGCCCCAAGGCCGCAGACGCCACGCCGCTGTCGGCCGTCACCACCGTCGGCACCCACGGCGACGACCCGATGACCGAGAAGCAGGCCGCGATCCTGCGCGCGCTGTCGGACGAAGCCGGAGAGCCGTTCGATGCCAGCCTCGACCGGCAGCAGGCCGAGGACCGCATCGCCTATCTGCGCGAGGAGACCGGGCGGGCGGAGGAGTGACGATCACGCACAGGTGACCGGACTCAGAAGAGACCTTGGAACCGTGTCTGCTCTCGGAACATTTAGAGAACAAATGAACCGGAGACCGACCATGACCGACGCGTTCGACCAACCGAAGACCGACACTCCCAGCAACGCCGACAAGCCCGTCGGCCAATGGACGACGGGCGACGAGGCGATGACCGGCGCGCAGGCGTCCTACCTCAAGACATTGTGCGAAGAGGCGGGAGAGACCTTCGACCCCGACCTCTCCAAGGCGGACGCCTCGCGCCGCATCGACGAATTGCGCAGCGCGACCGGCCGCGACGGCTGAGCCCCCTTCCCGGCCGTGCCGCCATCCGCTATCGCTGCCCCGACGACAGGCGGAGGACAGCATGGACGGCAGCAAGGGCAAAGACGGGTTCAGGCAGGCGGCGCTCGACTATCACCGGTACCCGCGACCCGGAAAGCTCGAGATCCGCGCGACCAAACCAATGGCGAACGGGCGCGACCTGGCGCGGGCCTATTCGCCCGGCGTCGCCGAGGCCTGCCTCGAGATCAAGGAAAGCCCCGACACCGCCCGCGACTACACCGCCCGCGGCAACCTCGTGGCCGTCGTGTCGAACGGCTCGGCGGTGCTGGGGCTGGGCAATATCGGGGCGCTCGCCTCGAAGCCGGTGATGGAGGGCAAGGCCGTCCTCTTCAAGAAGTTCGCCAGCATCGACTGCTTCGACCTCGAGCTGAACGAATCCGACCCCGAGAAGCTGGCCGACATCGTCTGCTCGCTCGAGCCAACCTTCGGCGCGATCAATCTCGAGGACATCAAGGCGCCCGAGTGCTTCATCGTCGAGAAGCTGTGCCGCGAGCGGATGAACATCCCCGTCTTCCACGACGACCAGCACGGCACCGCCATCGTGGTGGGCGCCGCGGCGACCAACGCTCTGGAGGTTGCCGGCAAGCGGTTCGACGACATCAAGGTCGTCTCGACCGGTGGCGGCGCGGCGGGGATCGCCTGTCTCGATCTGCTGGTGAAGCTCGGCGTCAAGCGCGAGAATGTCTATCTCTGCGACATCGACGGGCTGGTCCACGAGGGACGTGAGGACGGCATGACGCCGCAGAAGGCGGCCTTCGCCCAGCCCGGCGGCCCGCGGGAACTGGCGGACGTGGTCGAGGGGGCGGACCTGTTCCTCGGCCTGTCGGGCCCCCGCGTGCTGAAGCCCGAGCTGGTCGAGAAGATGGCGGACGACCCGATCATCTTCGCCCTCGCCAATCCCGAGCCCGAGATCATGCCCGACCTCGCCCGCGAGGTCGCGCCGGGCGCCATCATCGCGACCGGGCGGTCGGACTATCCGAACCAGGTCAACAACGTCCTGTGCTTTCCTTTCATCTTCCGCGGCGCGCTGGATGTCGGCGCGACCGAGATCAACGACGAGATGAAGATCGCCTGCATCGAGGGCATCGCCGCGCTGGCCCGCGCCACCACCAGCGCCGAGGCCGCCGCCGCCTACCAGGGCGAGCAGCTGACCTTCGGCCGTGACTACCTGATCCCCAAGCCCTTCGACCCGCGCCTGATGGGCGTCGTCGCCACCGCCGTCGCCAAGGCCGCGATGGATACCGGCGTCGCCAGCCGGCCGATCGAGGACATGGAGGCCTACAAGCGGCAGCTCGACGGTTCGGTCTTCCGCTCGGCCCTGATCATGCGGCCCGTGTTCGAGGCGGCGGCGACCACCGTGCGCCGCATCGTCTTTGCCGAGGGCGAGGACGAGCGTGTGCTGCACGCCGCGCAGGCGATGATCGAGGAGACGACCGACCGGCCGATCCTGATCGGGCGTCCCGACGTGATCGAAACGCGCGCCACCCGCGCCGGCATCCCGCTGAAGCCCGGCACCGACGTCGAGATCGTCAATCCCGAGAGCGACCCGCGCTACTACGATTACTGGACCACCTATCACAAGATCATGGCCCGCCGCGGCGTCACCCCCGATCTCGCCAAGGCGATCATGCGCACAAACACCACTGCCATCGGTGCCGTGATGGTCCAGCGGGGCGAAGCCGACAGCATGATCTGCGGCACCTTCGGGCAGTATCTCTGGCACCTGAACTACGTCCAGCAGGTACTCGGCACGGACCAGCTGCACCCGGTGGGTGCACTGTCGCTGATGATCCTCGAGGACGGCCCGCTCTTCATCGCGGACACGCATGTCCATCCCCAGCCCGAGCCGCAGCAGATCGCCGAGACGGTGATCGCCGCCGCGCGCCATGTCGGGCGCTTCGGGCTGGAGCCGAAGATCGCGCTCTGCTCGCACTCGCAGTTCGGCAATCTCGACTGCGACACCGGCCGGCGGATGCGCGGGGCGCTCGACATCCTCGACTCGGCGCCGCGGGACTTTTCCTACGAGGGCGAGATGCACGCCGACGCGGCGCTCGACGCCGAGCTGCGGGCGCGGATCTTCCCCGACAGCCGCCTGAACGGGGCCGCGAACGTGGTGGTCTTTGCCAACACCGACGCCGCATCCGGCGTGCGTAACATCCTCAAGATGAAGGCGCGCGGGCTTGAGGTCGGACCGATCCTGATGGGGATGGGCAACCGCGCGCATATCGTGACCTCGTCGATCACCGCGCGGGGGCTGTTGAACATGTCGGCGCTCGCCGGGACGCCGGTGGCGCACTACGGCTGAGGCCGGACGCCGCCGCACGAGGGATCGAACGCGGCGGCGCCGGGGTCTACTTGCGTTCCGTCATGCTGGTCACCGTCGCCGGCTTCGGCTTGGATTTCACGGCCTTCGGCTTCTTCTTCGGGTTCTTGTCACCCATGACAGCAGACCTCCTCCGCGGACGGGCGGGCATCGCCCCGCCCTGCTCCATCTGACAACGCGAAGCGCCCCGCCGCCCGCCGGTCTCCGACATCGAGGTCGCAATCGGCCGTCGGGCGATCTCGTTTGCGCAAACGTGTTGCCCCGCGCGGCCGACCCTGCCTAGATCGCCAGCGAGGAGAGACAGGGAGGATACGATGGCATACCGCGACGTGTACGGGGCGTGGCAGAGCGACCCCGACGGCTGGTGGATGGAACAGGCCGACGCCATCGACTGGGTGCGCAAACCCTCGAAGGCCCTGTTCGACGATCACCCCCCGATGTACGAGTGGTTCTCGGACGGCCTCGTGAACACCTGCTACAACGCCGTCGATCGCCACGTCGAGGCCGGGCGCGGCCAGCAGGCGGCGATCATCTACGACAGCCCCGTCACCGACAACAAGGCGAGGATCACCTATGCCGAGCTGCAGCAGAAGGTCGCCCGCCTTGCCGGGGCGCTGGCCAGCCGCGGCGTCACCAAGGGCGACCGCATCATCGTCTACATGCCGATGGTGCCCGAAGCGCTGGTCGCCATGCTGGCCTGCACCCGCATCGGCGCGATCCACTCGGTCGTGTTCGGCGGCTTCGCCAGCCACGAGCTTGCCACGCGGATCGACGATGCGCGGCCCAAGGCGGTGATCGCCGGCTCCTGCGGGATCGAACCCGCGCGGACGGTGGCCTACAAGCCCCTGCTTGACGCCGCCATCGACGAGGCGCATCACAAGCCCGAGTTCTGCATCATCTTCCAGCGCGAACAGCTGACCGCCGACTTGGTGCCGGGCCGCGACGTCGACTGGCACGAGGCGCAAGATAAAGCCCCGCCCGCCGACTGCGTCGCGGTCGAGGGCAACCACCCGGTCTACGTGCTCTACACCTCGGGCACGACCGGGCAGCCCAAGGGCGTGGTCCGGGCGACCGGCGGCCATCTCGTCGCGCTCTACTGGACGATGAAGAACGTCTACGACGTGGACCCCGGCGACGTGTTCTGGGCGGCCTCTGACGTGGGCTGGGTCGTCGGGCACAGCTACATCTGCTATGCGCCGCTGCTGCACGGCAACACCACCGTCGTGTTCGAGGGAAAGCCCGTCGGCACCCCCGATCCCGGCACCTTCTGGCGCGTCATCGAAGAGCACAACGTCCGGTCGTTCTTCACCGCGCCCACCGCCTTCCGCGCGATCAAGCGCGAGGATCCCGAGGGCGAATACATCCGCAAGCACGACCTCTCGTGCCTCCGCGCGCTCTACCTCGCGGGCGAGCGCGCCGATCCCGACACGGTCAATTGGGCGGCGGAGAAGCTGGGCGTGCCGGTGATCGACCACTGGTGGCAGACCGAGACGGGCTGGCCCGTCGTCACCAACCCGATGGGCATCGAGAAACTGCCGGTCAAGATCGGCAGCCCGACGGTGCCGTTGCCGGGATACGATCTGCGGATCCTCGACCATGACGGCAACGAGCTTGAGCCCGGCCATCTCGGGTCGATCGTGATCAAGCTGCCGCTTCCGCCGGGCACCCTGCCGACGCTCTGGAACGCCGAGGACCGTTTCCGAAAATCGTATCTCGACCACTTCCCCGGCTACTACGAGACCGGCGACGCGGGCTATATCGACGAGGACGGGTATCTGTGGATCATGGCCCGCACCGACGACGTCATCAACGTCGCGGGCCACCGCCTGTCCACCGGCGCGATGGAAGAGGTTCTGGCCGACCACCCGGACGTCGCCGAATGTGCGGTCATCGGCGTCGCGGACGAGTTGAAGGGCCAGTTGCCCATGGGCTTCATCTGTCTCACCAAGGGCGTCGACAGGTCCCACGACGAGATCGTGACGGAATGTGCCGCTATGGTGCGCGACCGGATCGGCCCGGTGGCCGCCTACCGCATGACGCTGGTGGTGGACCGGTTGCCCAAGACGCGGTCGGGCAAGATCCTGCGGCGCACGATGATCTCGATCGCCGACGGGGTGGAGTTCAAGCTGCCGGCGACGATCGACGACCCCGCCATCATCGACGAGATCGCGGACCGCCTGAAAACGCTGGGCTATCCCCGCGCGTGACGATCGTGGCGGTCACGCATGGGCGTGGCCGCCGCCGTGGTCATGGTGGGTGTTGCGCGGGTCCATCATGCCTTCCTTCACGCCCTTGGCGATCAGCAGGATGTTGACCGGATAGGCCGCGACGAGGCCGCAGGTCAGCGACACGATCAACGACGACCAGAACAGCACGTCGCCCATCCCGGCATCGCCCGAAAGCCACAGGTCGATGCCGATGGCCACGACCTCCATGATGGTGATCGAGGGCGTCTCGGCGATCACTGCGTCCTTGACCGCGGTGCGCATGTCGGTGCCGCCCTGCACCATCGGCCCCACGGTCAGCGCAAAACCGGCGACATAGGCCATAGTGAAGGTGATCAGCGCCACCCAGAGATTGCCGAGCGCCAGCAGGCCCGCTGCGATGACGAGGCCCGCGACCTCGCCCATGCCGCAGCCGGAATAGCAGTGCGCGACCGACCGGAAGGCCCGGCGATACAGGCCATCCTCCGCGATCTCCTTGCGTCCGCAGGTGACGTAGATCAGGAGGCCCACCGGACCGGAATAGAGCACGGTCAGACACCAGACGAGCTGCATCAGCGGCATCAGGTGGCTGTTGCGCACCCGCAGGTCGCGGATCGTCCAGATCAAGCACGGCAGCATCAGCGCCGCCCAGACGATCAGGAACCACGGGCTCGACAGTATCGCGGTCAGTGTCTCCATGCCTGTGCAATGAAAGGCGCGCGGATTGGTTCCTGACGCCCCAGCGGCGGATCAGACGAACTGCTCGCGCGTCAGGCGTTCCTCCAGCCCGTGTCCGGGATCGAACAGGATGCGGTGTCCCACGGCCGGCTCCGAGCGGATCTCGACCCACACGACCTCGCGCACCGACTGGCCGCTGTCGGCGTCGGCCATGACCGGGCGCTTGTCGGGCTCCATCACGTCGAACCGGACGACGGCGTCCTTCGGCAGCAGCGCGCCGCGCCAGCGCCGGGGCCGGAACGCAGACATCGCGGTCAGGGCCAGAACTTCGGCCTCGATCGGCAGGATCGGGCCGTGGGCCGAGTAGTTGTAGGCGGTCGAGCCCGCCGGCGTCGCCACCAGCGCCCCGTCGCAGACCAGCTCGGCCATGCGCACCCGGCCGTCGACGCTGATCCGCAGCTTCGCCGCCTGCGGGCCCGCGCGCAGCAGCGACACCTCGTTGATCGCCAGTCCCTCGTGCACCTGGCCGTCACGATGCTCGGCCCGCATCGCCAGCGGGTTGATGACCGCCTCCTCGGCGGCGGCGAGGCGTTTGTCGAGCCCGTCGTCGGAATACTCGTTCATCAGGAAACCGATCGTGCCGCAATTCATGCCATAGACCGGCGCGTCGAGATGCATCGTCGTGTGCAGCGTGTGCAGCATGAAGCCGTCGCCGCCGAGGGCGACGATCACCTCGGCCTCCTCGGGGGCGACATCGCCGTAGCGATGCGCGAGCCGGGCCTTCGCCGTCTGCGCGATTTCGGCCCGGCTGGCGGTAAAGGCGATCTGGCGCATCGGCGGCGTCCCTTCGTCGTCCCGTCGCGGCCCAGCCTTGGCCGCGTTGGCGCCGAATGACAAGCGCCGCCGTCGCCCCCGCGCCCCGGCGAGCCGCTTTGAGGCTTTTGCACCGCGTCCCGTGGGGGTAAACCCGTGTCATCCTCGACCAGGGAGACGCCCCGATGAACGCCCCGCACCGCGACACCGGTTTCTTCACCGAGCGGCTCGAGAGCCGCGACCCCGAGATTTACGCGGCGATGCAGAA
>NZ_FOGU01000016.1 GCF_900111315.1 Tranquillimonas rosea | reverse complement strand
CGGGCAAAGAAAGCCTCGAGCTCGGGGGCGGCCTCGGTGCCACGGTCGCGCGGCGGTTCGGGCCGGATATAGAACTCATCGGCCAAGCCCTCGATCTGGTCGGCGTTGAAAACGCGGTAAGCGCGGCAATAGGGGATGCGCTGCTCGTCGCCGTCCTCGTTCTCCTTTTCGATGGTCCCATATTTGACCACCGTTGCGGATCTCTCGCCCTTGCGGACCTGCCCGCCAAGCTCCTGCGCCTGCCGGTAGGTCATCCAGCGCGCGGACGTGTAGCCCTTCGCGGAAGCGGTCGCCCACAACATCAGGACATTGATGCCGCGATATTCCTCGGCGTTGAACCGCAGGGGCATATGCGCACCACCACCGCCGCCGGTCCACGGCTTGCGCCACGGCGGCGTGCCTGCCTCGATCTGCGCAATGATTTCGTTGGTGACGTGCTGGTAAACATCGAATTTCGATTTAGCCATTTGTGGCCTCCTTCGTGGTGAGGCGGCGGGGTCTAGGTGCCCTCGTTCCGCCGATGGGCTGCGCCTCGGCCACCTGATCCGACCGAAAACGCATGTTTTCGGCGGAACAGAGTGGGAGAGGGCGAAGCCCGACCCACGGTCCTGGACCGGACAGTCAAAGGATCGGAGACGGGGGTTGGTGCGGCCCGCAGGCAAAGCCGAGGACACGGCCCCCGGCGGAGACGACGCCGCAGGCGGCGCTTGTCTTTTGACTTTCCGGGGCAGGACTGTTGAGCGGACCAACTGATAGAAAGATGGCAGGGGGGGGTGAGCGGGCGCAGCCCGTCGATCCCCCGGCCTGTCTCCTGATCTCATGCGAGCCGCGCGCCCCGCGCGGCTCTCTCCCGACTATTCAGCCGCCAGAGTGGCGGCGTCGCACAAGCGACCGTCACCCGAATGGGCCGAGACTGACCGGCCCGGGCGACCATGCGGCCGCAACGGCGGGCGGCTCGGGACGAGACGGGCGCCGGCGCACCTGGGCCGCAGGGAGAACAGGACGGGCAGGCTCGGGGAGGACCGAAGGGACGACTAGGGCGCGGGATGGGCCATGCCCCGCCTTTCGGCCCCACTCGAAATGCCATCACTTCGCCAGACTTGAAAGCACTTGGACGCGATGCCATCATTATAGGTGATTTGCCATCACACCGGAGGTCATCATGGCGAACATGACGGTAAGGAACCTGCCGGACGAAATTCACAACCGCCTCCGCGCTCAAGCCAAGTCGAACAAGCGGAGCCTGGAAGCCGAAGTGCGCTCGATCCTCATGCAATCAGCCATCGCGTCGAGCGACGGAGGGTTCGGCCATCGCATCCGTGAACGCTACGGCCGCTACCTTGGCGACGACTTGTCAGTGGAAAGAGACCAAACGATGAGCCAGCCGGGCCTCTTCGATTGATTATCCTCGACACGAACGTGATTTCGGAGACGCAGAAGAAAGCGCCCGACGATGCCGTGATGGACTGGCTCGACGCGCAGGACCCGACGAACCTCTATCTCAGCACGATCACGGCGGCGGAGCTGGTGTTCGGGGTCCAGTCGATGCCCGATGGCAAGCGGCGTGACGGTCTTGCAAAAGCCGTCGCAGGAATCCTCGAGGAGGACTTCGCGGGCCGTCTGCTGTCTTTTGATGCGGCGGCGGCGTGGGTCTACGGCGAGCGGATCGCGGCCGCGCGCAAGCACGGTTACGCGATCTCGATGGCAGACGGCCAGATTGCGGCGATCGCGCTCTCCCGACCGGGAGCGATGGTCGCCACGCGCGACCGGACGCCTTTCGTGGCCTTGGGCGCGGAGGTGCTTGATCCGTGGGCGCTCGGCGGGCCAGGACGTCGGTAGGCGTCTGCCGGGTCGGGAGCCACGGGCGAACGCCCCGCCGATAGGCGGGGCCGTTTGCATCACGCCGCCTTGTCCTCCTTCTTCTCGACGGTGACGTGGTAGCCAATCTCGAACTTGGCGATGAAAGGGATGCTGAGCGTCAGTCCGATCCGCAAGTGCCCCTTCCGGGTCAGGGCGCGGGCCAGCCTATTGACGAACCGAGACAAGACGCGGCCGGTTTTGCGACAAAAGGCGATGAGTGTTTTCATAAGGCGTTCCTCCGAAAATGGCTGTTTGGCGTAATCGCGAAGCCCGACTGCAGCGCGGGGCCGCCGGGCGCACCGCGAAGCGGTCGCAACGGAGCGCAGCGAAGTGGAGAACCCCTTGCGGGTTGCGTCCATGAAGGCGGCAACGGGCCGTATCGTGCGAAGCAATAGGATTACGCTCAGCCATTTTTTCGAACGCCTGAAAATACGGTCCTTCGGTCGCAACGGACGCCCCTGAACCCGTCAATAGGCTGGCCCTGTCCGGAGGGCAGGATCGGGCTGACGCTCTCCATCCCGAGCCAGAACGGCCACCGACTGCTCCAAGAGGACAAGGCGGCGTGACGCGGCCCGCTGAAAGCGGGCGTTCGGCCGTGGCGGGAAGAGGGAGCGCGAGGGAAGGGGCTTTAGGGGCTTCCCTCGTAGTCGTTCCGCCCGGCCTTGACGGCCGGCGGGGCGACCCGGCACGAGACGCGAGCCGGGAGCTGCCGCCCTATCCCCGCAACAGTCCACGGTTTTTGTGGATAAGAGGGGGGGCAGACAGCCCCCCCCCTCTTATCCACAAAGGACCGGAAATTCTTGAAGGGGCCTGTCGATCTTAGGCCATACCCTCGGGCAGCCACTTGGCGATCCGCTCGGCCTGTGCCTCGGTCACGCTGAACGCCTCGCGCGTCTCGGCATCGGTAAAGAGCTTTTCGAGCCGGTCTGCCTTCTCGCCCTTTTTCAGCTTCGCGAAGCTGGTCGCGGTCGGGTGATCTTCGGAAAGGTTCAGAAGCTCGCACCACAGGGCATTGAGGTAGGGACCGCCCACGCGGCTGAAAAAGTTGGCAGCGGTCGGGGTCCAGACTTCGCGAATGTCGGTCCCGGCCTCCTTATCGACCAGCGCGCCCAGCTTCTCGTCGCCCACACTGATGAGGGCGGCAAGGTGGCGAGTCAGTTCGGCCATGACATGATCCTGCCCCCGCTTGCGGAAGGCCCGGAAGCCTTTGGCGAGGTCCGAACCAAACGGGTCGGAGGGCCGGTCGGCGGGCGTCGTCAGGCGCTTGTCGAGTGTATAGCCCTCGGCCTCGGTGGTCGGAAAGTTCGGCACTTCATCTTCGCGGAGGCCAAGGGCGCTGCGATACCCCATCTTGCCGGTCATCTGGTAGGCCAGCAGGGACAGGATCAGCTCGGGATCGCGGAGCATGGCGTGTTGTCTCGCCCCGGTTGCCACGCGGGCAAGATCGTCGGCCAGCTTTGCAGAAATGGGCGATTTCGGTGCGTCGTCGCCGATCGTGTGGCGGGACGGTTGGATCAGCCCGGCTTCAATAGCCGCTGCCTTGTCCTCCTTGCGCACAAGCCCCTCAGCAGAGCGAAGCTCGCCGCGCTGATCTACATAGATGATCACGCCGGAGTGCGCCTTCTGCTCGTCGGTGAACGTGCCTTCGAGGATCGCGTGAAGCGCCAAGAGTTCGGCGTCTCCGGCCTCGTCCAACTCGTCGCGGGTGGAAAGCTCTGCCAGCTCGTCGTAGCGTTCCGATTGCTCGGGCGTCAGAACCCCTTCCTCGCGATAGAGGCGCGCCATCTTGGCATCCTCGATCTGGAAGTAGCCGATATAAGGGTCGGCTGTCGCCTCGGCCCATTTCCAGCCATCAGCGGTGCGCTCCTGCGCGGCCTCGTCCAGCTTCGCGGTGAAAACCGCGTCCAGAATGTCGGGATCATCCAGAAGCGTTTCGTCCGCAAAGAGATCGCCGCTGATCCGGCCTCCCTCGGCCTTGTAGGCGTCCAGCCCCACGAAAATCACGCGGCGGTCGGTATCGCGGATGCTCTCGGGCTTGAGGGCCTGCTTGATCCGGTAATCGCTGAGGTTCCGGCCCCGGCACTCGTCCAGCACTTCGAGGGTGCGAGCCTCGTCGGTGCTGATCGTAAAGCAAGCGGCCATGCCGAGGCTGATTTCGTTCGCAGCGAGGGCGTCGATCACGGCGTCGGGCAAGCCTGCCAGCGCGAGCCTCCGGTAGACGTGCTTTTCCGTCACCGCGAAGGCGCGGGCGATCACCGCGGGCGTGGCCCCGCCCTGCTCCATTTTGCCATAGGCGCGGATTTCGTCGGCGGGGTGCAGGTTGCGCCGCGCGGCATTTTCGGCAACCGCCCACGCCTGCGCGATCGTCTGATCGGGGGCGATCTTCACCGTTGGGTGCGTCAGGTCCGGGTTCTTCGCCCCGCTCTCGGGATAGTGCTGCGCAAGGTATTGCAGGGCGCGGAGCCTCCGGCCCCCGGCGACGATCTGGACGCCGCCCTGTCCGTCCTCGACCCCGGCCATGTTCTGAATGAGGCCCGCCGTCCTGATGCTCTCTGCCAGTTCGGCAATCTCGTCCTCTGGGACGTGTTGGCGGGGGTTCATGGGCGAAAGGCTGAGGCTATCCAGTGCGAAACAGCCTTCGGTGGCGTCGATGGTCTGGTGCTTGGTCATCGGTCTTTTCCTTCGTGGTGATCCCCGTTCGGTCTTGGTGCCGAAAATCGAGGCTGGGTTTCTGGCGAGGACCGCGAAGCGGCCCTCTCCTGAAAGCCTGCCTCCCGGCGAGGGCAGGAGGGGGGCCCACGCAAGGTTGCCGACAAGGAAGGGGGGAGGGGGATCACCCGGCGACGCAGCCCGGAGCGCAGCGGAGGGACCGTCGTTGGGGACACCCCCCTGACGCCGCTCGGTGGCCTTGCGTGGGGGAACCGGCGGTTCCCTGATCGGACAGGGCGCGCTCGCGCGACCTGGCCCACGGATGCGGGCGGCGTTCGGCTTGTCCGAACCCCCCGCCTGACGTGATCCCCGCGCTCGCGCGGGGATCTCCGAACCCGCACTGGCAGGAGTCACAAAGTCCTGCCTCTCGGGCGGGGGAAATATCTTTTGAAAACAGAAATGCGGAAGCTCGGCTCCGCGCCGAGATTGCCTCTCTCGTCAGAAAGGTTTGCCTCTCACGGGCCGCGTGGCGCTCGTCAGCGCCCGAAGCGGCCGTTCAGGAAGCGCGCGGCGGAGGTCGGGAGAGAGCCCCAGCCTACACATCGCTGCATTCGGTATGAATGTCAGCTATCTATGATTGCGCCGCTAGCCGCCGACGCAATGGTCCGACCTTTCGAACGCTACCTGTGTTTGGGTTAGCAGCGCGAGGAGAACACGACGTAGGCCACGGATGCAGCAACAGCGGGCGTTCAATCCAGCAATGCGTCGAGCACGGGGCACTCTGGGGCGTCGGTTCCGCTGCACTGAGCTACGGTGGTGCTCAGTACTTTCTCGATCCGTTGTAGGTCAGCGATCTTATCCTGGACATCACGAAGGTGAGCTGAGGCAATACCCTCCACTTCGGCACAAGTCTGGCTGTGGCTGTCGACGAGGCTGAGCAATCCCCGGATTTCCTCGAGAGAGAACCCGAGATCACGGCTGCGCATGACGAAGCGCAGCCGCCGCACATGTTCCTCGCTGTAGCTGCGATAGCCGTTGGCGTCTCGTGGTGGGTTTGGCATGACGCCGATCGTTTCGTAGTAACGGATGGTCTCAAGGTTGCATCCAGTTGCCCGTGCGAGGGCAGCCCGCTGCAAAGGCTTCACGTGAGCGTGACCTTCGATCATCAGAATACCTCTTGAGCCTGTATCTACTACAGACCGTATGTCTCCTGCCAGATGATCGCAAGGAGACCCCGCATGGACACCACGGACCCTGCACCGCCACGTGAAACATCAGACGCCAATGAGAACCGCGGCTGGACGGCCACCACGCTTGCCGCCCTTGGGGCCCTGGCCATGACGTCCTGCTGCATCTTGCCCCTGGTGCTGGTCAGCTTTGGCGTCAGCGGTGTCTTCATCGCGCAGATGGGCGCGCTCTACGCCTACAAATGGTATACGTTCGCAGTTGCCGCTGCGTTCCTGAGCTACGGTTTCTATAAGGCCTATCGGCCGGTCCATTGCGCCGATGGCACCTGTGCACGGCCGATGAACCGAACCGCGATGCGCGCCGTTCTTTGGGGCGCTGCCGCGGTGATCCTGATCGCCATGCTGTTTCCCTACGTCTCCCCCTACATACTCTCGTTCTGAAGGAGCCTTGACATGAAACACTTCCTGTCCGGCATCTTGGCGCTGTCCACGCTGATCGCTGCCCCCGCATTCGCCGCCGAGCAGGTCGTCCGCCTCGAGGTCGGCGGACTGACCTGCCCCTCGTGCTCGTTCATTGTCGGCAACTCACTGAAATCCGTGGAAAGCGTGGTGATTGAGGACTTCGCCGAAGGCAAGGCCGCGAGCAAGGGGCTATATACGGTCCGTTTTGACGACGAAGCGACCTCCACCGACGCCCTTATCGCGGCGGTCGAAGAAAACGGCTACCCGGCAGCGCTACTTGCAAATCCGATGAGTGGTGAGGGCTCATGAGGCAGGACCTCGATAATCCGGATCGACTGTCAGAGCAGCCGGACAAGGTCCAGGGGAACCGTCTGCTGAAGGGCAGCCTTGGCGGCGCCCTTTTTGCAGCATTGTGCTGCTTCACGCCGCTTCTGGTTGTCGTGTTGGCCGGCGCAGGCCTGTCGGCGGTGACGGGATGGCTGGATTACGCGCTGTTCCCGTTGCTGTTCGTCAGCCTTGCGGTGGTCGCTCAAGCTCTGTGGTTGCGTGCCGCGCGGCCTGGGCCGTCCCCCAAGATCTGGGCCACGCTCATCGCGGTGCTGCTCTCGATATTGATCATCTTCCTGGAGTTTCGCGGGGCGGTGACCTTTACGCTCCTCGCCGCAGCGCTGACCGGTGCTTACGCTCTCTACCTCAATCGCAACGCAAAGGAGGTCCGACCATGATGGCGGCTGCCTGTTGTTCTCCTGCCGGCCTTTTCATCGGCCTGTTCTCGATGGCCACGCCTCTGCTGGCGACCGGCGCCATTTTTTATCTGATCTTCGCCAAGCCGAAGGCCGACCCGACGACGGAAGTGAGTTGAACCATGAAAGACTGCTGCTCGAACGAAAGCGGAGCTTACGATCTGATCGTCGTAGGGGCGGGGTCTGCTGGCTTCTCCGCGTCGATCACCGCAGCCGAAGCAGGCAAGCGCGTAGCCTTGATCGGCCACGGAACGATCGGGGGGACCTGCGTCAATGTCGGCTGTGTGCCGTCCAAGACGATGATACGTGCCGCCGAGGCCGTGCATGGCGCCAAGGCCGCTGCCCGTTTTCCTGGGCTCTCCGGCTCGGTTCAGGTCGATGACTGGGCCGCGCTGATCGCCGGCAAGGATGACCTCGTGGCGACGCTGCGCCAGAAAAAATACGCAGATCTTCTGCAGGCATACGAGGGGATCGACTACATTGACGAGGGACCGGCAACACTGGTCGATGGCGGCATCGAGGTGGGCGGACGCAGGATCACAGCCCCCAGGACGTTGATCGCCACGGGAAGCCGTTCGCTTCTCCCGGCGATCCGCGGGATCGAGGATGTTGAACCGCTCGACAGCACCTCGCTTCTCGAACTCGAGACTCTGCCGAAAAGCCTTATCTTCATCGGTGCTGGGTATATCGGCGCAGAGCTGGCGCAGATGATGTCCCGAATTGGAGTCAAGGTGACCCTCGTGGCCCGCTCGCGTCTACTACCGGGAGCCGAACCGGAGGTCTCTGAGGCCCTGGGCGAGGCTTTGCAAGCCGAGGGCGTTACCCTCCTGACCGGCCTGCAATACGATAGCGTCAGCGCCTCGGACGACGGCGCCACCCTGCGAGCCTCGCAGGAAGGGATCACACAGGATGTCACGGCCGAGCGGATCGTTGTGACTGCCGGTCGACAGGCCAATACCGAAGGCCTCGGCATCAAGGCTGCGGGCGTGCAGACAGACAGCCGTGGCGGGATTGTTGTGGGGCCCGACATGCAGACGTCGCGCCCCGGCACCTTTGCGGCCGGCGACGTGACCGACCGCGATCAATTCGTCTACATGGCGGCCTACGGTGCCAAGATCGCTGCCCGCAACGCCGTGGCGGACAGCATAGAGCACTATGACAACACCGCGATGCCTTGGGTCGTGTTCACCGACCCGCAGGTGGCGGGCGTTGGCCTCAGCGAGCAGCAGGCGCGCGATGCGGGACACGAGGTGAAGACCTCGGTGCTGCCCCTCGACCAGGTGCCGCGGGCCCAGGCGGCACGTGATACGCGCGGCCTCATTAAACTCGTGGCAGACCGAGGAACGGATCGGCTGCTCGGCGGGCAGATCGTGGCACCCGAAGGCTCCGATACGATCCAGACGCTGGCTATGGCGCTGAAGGCGGGCATGACCACGAAGGCGCTCGGAGAAACGATCTTCCCCTATCTGACAACCGTCGAAGGTCTGAAGCTCGCCGCGCAGACCTTCGACAAGGATGTGGCCATGCTCAGCTGCTGCGCCGGATAACGGTTTCTCCCTTGGCTCCAGTCCGTCTACGGGGAGAGGCTGGAGCCAAGGGCGGAATATCTCATGGGCATGCGCGCCTACGGCGCCATCCAACAGCACCATCGACCTCGATAGGCACGATGGAACTGCTTTTTCCGCAGGCTCTGCACCGCGCCATGCTGACCGCGCCCATCAGGCTATTTCCAAGCTGAAGCAAACACATCGTCACGGGGGCGCGGGACGACACTTGGTATCAGCACAAGAAGACATGTCATGAGCAAGACCTACGACGTAATCGTCATCGGCAGCGGCACTGCCGCGACTACGGTGGCCAAGCGTGTCAGCGCCGCGGGCCGCAGCGTTGCCGTGACCGATTTCCGTCCCTATGGCGGCACATGCGCCCTACGCGGCTGCGACCCCAAGAAGATGCTGATCGGAGGCACCTCTGCCGCTGACCACGCGCGACGAATGCGGGGCAAAGGTGTCGAGGCCGACGTGCAGATCGATTGGCGCGACCTGCTGGAGTTCAAACGCGGCTTCACCGATCCGGTGCCTGGGAAGAAGGAAAAGAGTTTCTCCGAAAGCGGCATCGCGACTTTCCACGGACGGGCGCGCTTCGTTGGCCCGAACTCTGTTGAGGTCGAAGGGGAGACGCTGGAAGCAAAACACATTGTTCTGGCGACCGGAGCGGAGCCGATGAAGTTGGGCATACCCGGCGAAGAGCATCTGATCGACAACGAAGGTTTCCTCGAAATGGAAAGCCTTCCGCGCCGGATCGTGCTGGTTGGCGGAGGCTACATCGCTGCGGAGTTCTCGCACATCGCCGCGCGCGCCGGGGCCGAGGTAACGATCCTCCAGCATGGCGAGAGGATGCTTAAGGGGTTCGATCCGGACCTGGTCGAGTGGCTGATGGAAAAATACGACGAGATCGGCGTCACGCTGCACACCAACACCGAGGTAGAGCGCGTCGAGAAGACCGGCGACACCTTCCGCATCACGACTGGCGGCGAGGGGGGCTCGAAGACTTTTGAAGCGGATCTTGTCGTCCACGCCGCGGGCCGCAAGCCTGATTTCGCGGCGCTCGATCTCGAGGCCGGAGGCGTAGAACTACAAGAGGGCAAACTGGTTCTTAACGAATACCTGCAAAGCACGTCGAACCCGGCCGTCTATGCGGCCGGTGATACGGCGCAAATGGGGCCGCCTCTCACGCCTGTGTCCAATCACGACGGCAAGGTGGTCGCGGCGAACCTGCTTGAGGGAAATCACAGCACGCCGAACTACGATGGCGTTCCGTCTGTCGCTTTCACCCTGCCGCCCCTCGCCCGGGTCGGGCTGGACGAAGCCGAGGCCCGTGAACAGGGCCTGAAGTTCCGCATGCAATCCGATCGGACGCCGGGCTGGTTTTCTACACGCCAACAGGCGGAATCGGTCTCAGGTTACAAGGTTCTGGTCGAGGAGGGCAGTGAACCGGGTCGTTTGCGGGAGAGTGTGAAATCCTACGCTAAGCCGACACCGGTCACTCGGACAGCGCGCGGCGAGGGCTGCCGAAGAGCCCTCACCGACCAATGATGCGGAGCGACTGAACGGCCGCTTCGGCGGACCCGCAGCTTAGCGAGATGTTTTCCGTTCGGGTCTAGACGTAATCCGCGATACGTTTCAACAAGGCGGCACCGGCACCTGATAGAACGCTGCAAGAAGACGTTAGCTCTCGATAACGCCCATGTGAAACGGTGTCAGGCAGGTGGGGTTCTTTTATGTAACTGTGAACTGCCCCATCATGCCCACATCCTCGTGTTCGAGGATGTGGCAGTGATACATGAATGGTGTCTCTTCCGAGGCCAGCTTGTCGAACCTCAGCAGGATTTCGGTCGGACCCTGCACACGAACGACATCTTTCCAACCGATCCGTGCCGAGTCGACCGGCCGCCCGTTCTGCCTCACGACCCGAAAGGAAGTCCCGTGAACGTGGAACGTGTGCCGCATCATCATATCGGTATTAATGCGCCAAAGCTCGGTTTCGCCTGCGCGGATGGTCTCATCAATGCGGTCCATGACGTAAGGTTCGCCGTTGATCCCCATCATCTGACCGTCGCCACCCATCATGCCGCCGCGCATCATGCCCCTAGTGTGCATGTTGAGGGTGAAATCGCGCCTGCGGACCGGATCGCCGAGTGCAGGGGCATCCGAAGGCAGCGAGGTGGGCAGGCGGGTGGGGCCGGCGGGCGAAGCTTCGCCCACATCAAAGGACATGATTTCAAGCGGCGTACCACTGTTTCCACCCATCCCCATCATACCGCGGTCGCCCATCCTACCGCGATCTCCCATCATGCCTCTATCGCCCATCATCATGGAGCCGCCCCAGTCACCCATCATGCCCCCGTTCATCATGCCACCCATCCTGATGTCGCGCGAGACGAGAGAAACAGGTGACCGGTCCGAGAAATCGACCACGATCTCGGCCCGTTCGGCGCCGTCAAGTTGGAGGCTGGCCATGGCAAGCGGGCGGTCCAGAAGGCCGCCATCGCTCGCGACCTGGTGGAACTGCCTGCCATCGGTGAAACGGAAATCATACACGCGTGCATTCGAAGCGTTCAGGATACGCAGACGCACCAGACCCGCCGGAACTGTAAGCTTGGGACGGACCACACCGTTGACGAGGATCTGGTCCCCCCGAAACCCGTGCATCCGATCCATCATGCCGAGACCATAGATCATACGGCCTGACCGGTCGAAGCGGCGATCCTGCACGATGAGTGGAAAATCGTTTACGCCGTAGTCGTGCGGCAGAGGGTCCTTGATGCCGGGGTCGTCGATGATGATCATGCCCGCCAGCCCGCGATAGACCTGCGGGCCTGTGCGCCCGTGAATATGGCTGTGGTAAAACAGCGTCGCCGCCGGGTGATCGATCGGCAGCTCCGGCGCCCAGGTCTCGCCCGGGCCGAAAGCAAGTTGCGGCCCACCGTCGAGATAGCCCGGCACGTGCATGCCGTGCCAGTGAGCCGTGATCGGTTCATCGAGACGGTTCGTGACACTTATGTTTGCGATGCGCCCGCGCCGGAACCGCAGCAGCGGTCCTAGGTATTCTTGCGAGTACCCCCAGGTTTCCGACGCCGCACCTGCGATGAAGTCACGTGTTCCGCGTCTCGCATCGAGTGCGTTGCCTGCGCCGGGGGCGATGTCCATGACTTCCGGTATCAGCAAGGGCGCGCCGGGCTCGGCGGCCCACGCCCGGCTGATATTCAGTGCAGGGGTCGCGAGGGAGGCTGCGGCGAGGCTAAGAAACTCTCGGCGTCTCACAGTGATACCCTGTCACTGGAAGGGTTGCGTCGTTCCCAACGGAGTCCGTTTAACTTCAATCTCTTATGCCCCACGATAGTTGTCACACGCCTCAACACCCTCTGCAACCACGTCGAGAAGTGCGTCCACATCGCTCAGAAGGACCGTGATGCGCGGGCTGCTGATACGGTAGCGGATGAAGCGCCCATCGCGGTCGCTCGCGACAAGCCCGCAGTCCAGCAGGCATCTGAGGTGGTTGGAGACGTTGGGTTGCGATAGTTCCGTCCGCTCGACGAGCTCGTGGACGGCCAATGGCCCGTTGCAAAGTGCACCGAGGATGGCCAGGCGGCTCGGGTCCGCGAAGCCGCGGAACAGCTTCGCCCGTCGCTCGATGGTCGCACTCTTGCGGTCATCGACGATTTGCACCATATCATTCCCCGCTGATATGTCGTTCTTCAATCGATCCTAACAGGAATAGCGCGACCATGGCCAACACCGAAAGTGCCGGATCGACGGCAGATGCCCCGCCCGTCCGTTACCGGGTTTCCGGTATGGACTGCGCGAAGGATGCCGCGCAGATCGAGCGGGCGGCGCACTCGGCCGGAGTCGCACCTGACGATGTGAAGGTGTCGGCGGCGACCCACATCATGACACTGAACGCCCCCGAAGCGCGCCTGCCTGACATCGAAAAGGCCGTTGCCGTGACCGGCTACGGTTTCGACAGGATTGAGAGCGATGGAGACATCCCGCCGAACCCGGCCCATCAGGACCCCGCCTACCGGCGCGCCCTCTGGATCGTCGTGATCCTGAATGTCGGTTACGGCGTCATCGAGATGGTCGGCGGGTTCATCGCCGGATCGCAGGCGGTGAAGGCCGACGCGCTCGACTTTATCGGTGACGGCGCAATCACGTTCCTGGGCCTCCTGGCCATCGGCTGGAGCCTTGCATGGCGGGCGCGGTCGGCCCTGATTCAGGGCATCTTCCTCGGTTTGCTCGGTCTTGGCGTCCTCGGCACGACGATCGTGCGGGTCTTCGAGCAGACGGCGCCCGATGCGGGCCTCATGGGCCTACTCGGCATGATCGCCCTTGTCGTCAACGTTATCTCCGTTCTGCCGCTGCTGCGGTTCCGCAAGGGCGACGCGAATATGCGGGCCGTCTGGCTGTTCTCGCGCAACGACGCCATCGGCAACGCGGCCGTCGTTATCGCGGCGGGCCTTGTATGGTGGCTGGGAAGTTCGTGGCCAGACCTCATCGTCGCTTTTGGCATCGCAGGGCTGTTCCTGCATTCGTCCTGGTCAATCATCCGCGACGCGCGGGCCGATCTGAAGACGGCGGCATGAACGGCCGCGTTCTGGGCGCGATCTGCGCCGTCACGGCGTTCGGTCTCGATCAGGGCACCAAGGCGCTTGCCCTGAACACCCCGGCGCTTGAGCGCGGCGTCGAGGTTCTGCCCTTCCTCAATCTCGTGCGGGTTCTGAACGATGGGGTCAGCTTCGGTATGCTCGGCGGAGTCGTGCCATGGTGGGGTCTCATCGCACTTGCTGCCGTGATCGTGGCTTGGCTGCTGATCTGGTTGTGGCGCGCGCCGGACAGGCTGACGGCCGCCGCCCTCGGTCTGATCATCGGCGGTGCGCTCGGCAATGTTCTCGACCGCGTGCGCTATCAGGCCGTTCCGGACTTTCTCGACTTCCATTACGGGTCATACCACTGGCCGTCCTTCAACCTTGCGGATGTTGCGATCTTCTGTGGCGCGGCCCTGCTATTCCGGGACAGCTTTCGGTCGGCGAAGATCAAACCCGGACAGAACCACCGCAAAGAGAGCGCTACGGGGAAGTAATCAATGTCCAGCATTCCATCCTCAAAAGGCTTCGACAGCACCCTCTCTCTGTTGAGCAATCCGTATGGGTTCATCGCGGAAACCTGCCACGCGCTCCACACAGACCTGTTCGAAACCCGCATCCTCTTTCAAAAGACGATCTGCATGACAGGCGCCGCAGCAGCGGAGGTCTTCTATTCTGAGGATGGGCTCGTGCGCGCAGGCTCGATGCCGAAGCGTATCCAGAAAACCCTGCTCGGCGAAAAGGGCATCCAGGGGCTCGATGGCGAGGCCCACCGTCATCGGAAGCAGATGTTCATGTCACTCATGGCGTCGGAGCGGATCGAAGCTCTCGAAAACACGACGCGGGACCTGTTGGACCGCTACGCACGGGACTGGGAAGCGGCGGACGAGGTCGTTCTCTACGACCAAGCGCGCGAAATCCTCACCAGAATCGCCTGCGACTGGTCGGGCGTGCCGCTTCCCGAAGCAGAGGTGGAGACGCGGACGGCGCAGATGACGGCGCTTTTCCAGGACGCCGGGGCCGTCGGCTGGAAGCATTGGGGCGCGCGTCTGGCGCGGCATCGCGCAGAGCGTTGGGCGGCCGGGATTATCGAACGGGTGCGCGACGGAAGCCTTCAGACAAGACAGGAAAGCGCAGCCCATGTCGTCGCGACCTGGCGCGACCTGAACGGGGAGCTGCTGACTTCCAAAGTGGCCGCCGTGGAGCTTCTGAACGTCGTACGCCCGATCGTCGCGGTCTCGGCGTTCATCGCCCAGGCTGCGCATGCCCTGCATCGGCATCCGGAGTGGCGGCAAAAGCTGAAGGACGACGAGGGACAGTTCGAACCTTTCGTGCAAGAGGTCCGGCGGTTCTATCCGTTCTTTCCCGCGGTCGCAGCACGGGTGAAGAGGGATTTCGAGTGGCGCGGATATCGCTTCCCCGAAGGGTACAGGGTTCTGCTCGACCTCTACGGCACGAATACCGACGCTCGTTCGTGGGACGCGCCGCAAGAGTTCCGGCCCGAGCGGTTTCAGGATCGGGAAGACAACCCCTACGACTTCATTCCGCAGGGCGGTGGTGATCACCACAAGAACCACCGTTGTCCTGGCGAGTGGATCGCGATCAGCCAGATGAAGGCGTTTTGCAGTTTCTTGGTGAACGCCATCAACTTCGAAGTGCCGGATCAGGTTCTGGATCTGGAAACCGGCGAACTGCCACCCATGCCTAAATCCCGGTTCATCATGCGCAACGTCAGGCGTCGGCAGTAGCTTCGGCCTCGTCCGGATCGACCGACCGCGCATCTTTGGTGGCCTCGAACGCCTCCCACGCAACGTAGGGCACGATCAGAAGCGCCGCGACCGGATCAACCCACCACCAGCCCATCCATTGCGTCAGACCGATCCCCGCCAACACCACGATTGTCTGATACTGGCAGATCATGGTGTCCTTGGCATCGTATTTCAGGGCGGGTGCATCGAGCCGCTTGCCGTAGCGATACTTGCCCCAAGCGAGGAACGGGTTGACCACGAGCGAAGCACACAGGATTGCGATACCCCACCAATTGAAGCCCGGTGCCTCCTGCGAGATGAACGCGGATACCGCCTCGTAGAGGATCGCCGCGACGACGATCCAGAAAGCACAGGCGACCACGTAGAGCGCGACCTTCTTGCGATGCAGGACCGTGCGCTTGTCGCCACCGTCCTTTTCACCCTTCAAGCGCCAGATCAGCGTCGCAGCCGAAGTAGCCTCGACCGTGCTGTCGAGACCCCAGCTCACCAGCGCCGCGCTTCCGGTCAGAAGTCCTACGGTGACGGATACGACGACCTCGATCACGTTGTAGACGAGGCTGGCGATCTCGACGCGGATGCCGCGCTTGAGATTGGTCTGCCGGTTATCTTGGTTTTTTGCCATCTTGGACTCTCGACGCCGTAAATGTTCCGAATGTTGGATTGTGTTCATCCGATCCGCCCAAGGACCGGGAAGGTGTCCAGCAGCCAGTAGGCCAAGGCGCTCAAACGACCGGTCATCATCGCCAAGCCCATCAGGATCATGATGCCGCCCGCAGCCTGATGCAGGCGCCGACCCCAACGACCGATGCCGCGCAGCCTGCCGGCAATACTGTCGGTGAACCCCGCGACGACCAGAAACGGAATCCCAAGGCCGGCCGAGTAGACGGCAAGCAGTGCGACGCCCTCGCCAATCGTCGCGCTCGTCGCGCTGGCGGTCAGGATGGCGCCGAGGATCGGCCCGATGCACGGTGTCCAGCCGAAACCGAAGGCGAGCCCGAGCACGTAGGAGGCGACCGGTTGCCCGCCCGGCAGGTCGAGATGGAAGCGCAGGTCGCGCTCCATGGCCGATAGGCGCGCTGCCCCGATCATGAACAGGCCGAACAAAATCACGATAGCGCCGCCCACGATGTTGAGTTCGTAGCGCCACCGCAGCAAGGTTTGGCCGAGCGCGGTCGCTGAGGCGCCGAGCAGGATGAAGATAGTAGAGAAGCCGAGGACGAAGCAGAGGCTGAGCCAGACGGCCCGCCCCTTCGAAGGCGCTGCGCTGCCGGAGACCGTACGTCCAGCAACGTAGGATACGTAGCCGGGCACGAGCGGCAGCACGCAGGGCGACAGAAAGGAAACAGCACCGGCCAGCAATGCCGCCATTAGTCCCAGAGCCGAAAGGTCAATCATATCCATATTTCCGCGCTGATCGAGACCGCCGCCACGTGTGCGCGCGGAGTGGAACGGCTGGCGCCGCAGGTGCGGTCGTCGTGCTTTTCCATGTCCTATTGTTTCCGTTCGTTAATAAGAGCGCTTATCTGCGCGACGGCTTCGGGGCTGTTCCATTCGGCCGGGCCTGCGAGGCGCCCGTGCTCGCGCCCCATGCGGTCGATCAGAATCGTTGTTGGCAGACCCACCACGGCCAAGGCCAGCATCGCGCGCGTATCCTCCGCGATATAGAGATCGAGGTTGCGAATGCCGGTCTCTCGGTAGAAGCGGCGCACGGGTTCGAGACCGGCCCGATCGATCGACAGCGGCAGAACATGAAAATTCGGTCCGCCGAGGCGCGCTTGCAGCGCGTCGAGCGTCGGCATCTCCTCGCGACAGGGCGGGCACCAGGTCGCCCAAATGTTCACAAGCAAGACACGTCCCTCAAAATCCGCCAGCGTCCGATCCCGCCCATCTCCGTCCACGAAAGGCGGCGACAGGAGATCACGAGGAGTCCCGTGAACAGGAATCGGTGGTCGGGCGGAGGCAGGGCTTGCCGCAAGCGCCAGGACTCCGGCAAGGACGTCACGCCGCCTCACGGGTCGCTCTCCGCCTGCAACCGGCGCACGACCGGCAAAATGTCCTCCTCAAGCGAGGCCTGATCAAAGGGGCCGACATGCTTGTATGCAATCTGCCCCTCGGCATCGATTACGTATGTTTCCGGCACCCCATAGACGCCCCAGTCTATCGCAACGCGGCCTGATTGGTCCGCGCCGATGCGGGTGAAGGGATCGCCGAGCTCGTCGAGGAATGCCAGCGCCGCTTCGGGATCGTCCTTGTAGTTGATCCCGTAGATCGGGACGATGCCCGCTTCGGCCAGCTCGACGAGAAGCGGGTTCTCCGCGCGGCAGGGGACGCACCACGACGCCCAGACATTAACGAGAGAAACCTGGCCCTCCAAGTCGACCGACGACAGCCCGTCCTGCCTCCCTTCGATGGGCGGCAGCGCGAACTCCGGGATCGGCTTTCCGATCAGCGTCGACGGCAACCGGTCGTCGTTGTTCCAGAGGCCCCAGTAGAAAGCCACACCCAGCAGGCCGAACACCGCCAGCGGCAAGAGCGCAAGCAGCCGCCCCCTCCGGTGCCGCTCTTCCTGGTTATCCTTCGAACTCATAGCCTGCCGCCAATACTTGGAAGGAATAAGATATCAGCGGGCGCTGATATATAGCAAGCTGTCGCAGATCACAACGCCGCAACTTCTCTCCGAGCGATGGGGGAGAGCGTTGCCGCGGCTTCGCAGAAGTGAGCCATTCTTGCTGTTTGGCGTCGTAGGAGATCAGCGAAAAGTCGGTATCTGACGAGGCCGTTGTATTCAGATTTCTGAACGGCCGCTTCGTCCGCACTGCCGACGCTCGCGCCAGCCACAGAGAATGGCCGCTTCGGCGTAGGCCGCCCGGTCAGAGGCAACGCTTCTGACGAAAAGGGCAAGACTATGTGATGTCTTCCACGCACAAGCGACCGTCACCCTAATGGGCCGAGACTGACCGGGACGGGCGCCGGCGAACCTGGGCCGCAGGGAGAACGGGACGGGCTGGCTCGGGGAGGACCAACGGGACGACTAGGGCGCGGTCCCGGCCGGGTGTGGCGGTGATCGAGTATCAGGGGCGCGGGCACCATGGTAAACCGGCACGAAAAAAGGCCCCCTGCCGGAGCAAGGGGGCCGAAGTGCCTCTTCACCACGAAGAGACCGGAAGGATGCATCAAGAGAGGGCTCGAAACAATGGCGAGCCTTTCGGAAACGATACCTCGTGCATAACAATATTACACCTTTAGTTATGGGGGCTATCTGCCCCCAAAGCGCTACAGCGCTTTCCCCCGAGGATATTTTCGGACAGATGATAGGGTTGATCGGGCGCAAAGTTGCAGTATTGTTGCGGGTGCGGAACAGGCGGGGACGCCGATGGCCGCGAAAGGTGATAGCACCGGGCCGGGACCGCAAGGTTCCGGCCTTTTGCGTTCGTGGTTCAGCGGTAAGGTCATGCGTCTGCCTGCTCCATGTGCCGCTGCGAAAGGCCAATGAGGCCGCCGACAAGGTTAAGCGATCCCTCTCGATGCTTCGCGATCATGCCGCGTAGATAGCCGCCGGGCGATTTGACGTGCGGTCGGGGGCCGCTCGTCTTGGCGTCGATGATGAGGACCGCGAGGGTGGCCGCGCCGCCTTGCAGTTCGCTTCTTGCTTTGGCCCAGGCGCTCGGACTGATCCCAAGCTCAGGCACCCGCATTTCGGCCGCGATCTCGAAAGCGCGGAGGTCGAAGGGATAGCCTGCCCCTACTCGGCCGTCGATGTAGAGCTGCATTTCTTCAGAGCATAGCCGGTAGAGCTGCTGCGGGGTGAGCTTGGCGAGATATTCGGTGTTGCGCTCGGTCGCTCCCCGCCGATCCTCTCTTTCATTGCATGATGCGCCGCCGGCAGGCGGTGCATCTACTGAATCTGAGTGCGCGGGCTTGCCCGCGCTCCGTATGATCGCGTGAGCGTTACAAGTTACAGGATTAGGATCTTGGCTTGTATCTTGTATATAGGACCGCTCGTTTTCGGCCGGTCGACCGCTCGATTCTGGCACGTTTGATAGAAGATCGTAGGCGCTTGTGCACAGCTTGTCCGCCTCTTTGACATGGGCTTCGAGGTCAGCCAACGAAAGCCGATGAAGCGCGTCTGCGTCTGGCCAACCCTGATAGGCTTCGATGATCGCCTGAACTTCTGCCGTGACACCTAGAGCGTCGATCAGGTCGGACAGCGCTGCCTTGATGTGGCGCTTGTGGACGCTGCGCAGGCCCCGGAGGGTAGTGTGGGTGCGGCGATCGACTTCGAGCTGGTCGCGCATGGCTAGGAAGTCGTGAATGCGGGCAATGGCTCGTGTGAAGTAGACGCCGCATCCGGCGAAGCCGGAGCGGGCACCGTTTGCCATAGTGCGGCGTTCGATGAGTCCTGCGGCCTCAAGCTCCCGCTCATGGGCGCGAATGCGGGACGGATTCACCATACGCTTGTGCGCGATCTCGCATTGACTGGCGTAGCAACACGGCTCTTGAGAGCCGCCCTTGAAGGCGCTCGGCTTGGTCATCGCGATCATGGTGCGGAACGTGCTGAGTGCTGCGTTCCCAACCCCAAGGAGCGGGGCGATGGCATCGACCAGGGCGACGAAACCGTCGCGCTCCATGCCGGTCGGAAGGATCGGTTGTCGAGGCTCTGATGGAGCCACGGAATATAGGTGTGCTGCCTGCATTTGTTCGGTTCTCGCTGCTGTTGGAGCGAGGCGGCGACAGACAAAACGGGGTGGTTCGCACAAGTGCGTTTTTCGCTTGCCTGCGATGTAGGGGAGCTGATAGAACCGAACCTGACAGATAGGTTAGCTGGGTTTGCCGACCCTGGCTCTATAGCCCCCCCGTGATGGTTGCCGCCGTCGCGGGGGCTTTACTTTGTGCGGGTGTTACTGCTCCTTTGTCTGCGACTCTCTGGCCGCACTATTGTGTGATAAGGCATACAGGGTTTCGGTGGGTGTCGCAATTCTAGGGTTGCACGCCCGGCGTGGGTACAAAGCCTAGTAATTCACCTGCTCGAAGCCGTAGTTGCCTTGGTAATCGCGCCAGTCCACGAAGACCGCGCGGACGGAAACGGTCGGGCAGTTGTCCCCCCACAGCTCGTCACCAACGAAGGCGTCAGGAAGATCGCTTGGATCGCCGCCGCCCCATGAGAATGATCCCTGCTGGCCATAAGTGCCCACGCGGACACTCTCGAACCTGCGGCAATACTCGTCTTCGCCTCCGGTTTCACGCTGGCTTAGGCGCTCGACGCTGTAGACACGGATCGAGCGCACGTAGTCGAAAGTCGGCCCACTGATGTCGATGTCAGCGCGCCCGCTGCCGTCCGTGTAGTCTTGAACGAAGTGCAGAGGATCGGCGGGCTTGAAATCATCGCCGCCCAAGTTGCGCAGAACCGCCGGGACCGCTTCCGGAGTGGTGGCGTCGGTTGGGAGAGGCTGCGGATCGGTGCCCGCGTCCGTCACGGGGTTATCCAGCCACGGGCTTTGTGCGGGGGTGCTCTGCAACTGGACGCCGCCTCCCATTGGACAGCGCCAGATTTGGAGGGGCGGCTCGACCGGCCACGGCGTGATCCGCCGGATGAACTCGGCCTTGGCAGCGGCGCATGGCGCGGACGCCGGCCAGCCGTGGGATAGGCAAAGCAGGAGCGCGCAGTCGATAGGGTAAGACTGAGCCTGAGCGGGCGGCGCCGAGACGGCCGCAACGCCCGTGACGGCTGCAAGGGCTGTGGTCCTGAGTGTGGGCAGCATGGATCGTGCCTCCTCTGAGCGGTCAGGAAATACCTGCCACAATATTGTTAGTTTGTCATCCTTAGATGAGCAAGCGGGGCGGATTCGATGAGTCGGATGGCGCGGCGGGTGGCCCATTCAGACAAATGACTATATGGTCCACGCCCGAGGCCAGTATGTGAAGGGCCTGACGAGGGCTCGGCGCGGAGGGGTTCAAATGGGCCACAAGATTGCCATTTATGCGCGGGTCTCGACGCCGGAGCAAAATGGCGAACGCCAGTTGCGCGAACTGCGCGCTTTCGCGGAGCGCGCAGGATACGAGATCGTGGCGGAAGAGTGCGAGACTGCCAGCGGACGGAGGGACCGTCGGCCCGGTCGAGCGCGGCTCCTGGCGATGGCAAAGCGGCGCGAGCTGGATGCAATCGCGGTGGTGGAATTGTCCCGATGGGGGCGTTCGACCTCGGACCTTCTCTCAACACTGAGCGAGCTGGAAGCGAAGAAAGTTTCGCTTCTGACGTTGAACGGCCTTGAGTTGGACGTGTCGTCTCCGATGGGAAAGATGATCTCCACCTTCCTCGCGGGCGTGGCGGAGTTTGAGACGGCACTACTCTCTGAGCGTGTCAAATCGGGGCTGGAAGCCGCGCGGGCCAAAGGAAAAACCTTGGGGCGGCAGGAAGGCGATGCGCCGGTCGTGCGGCGGCACGGTCGGAAAATCCGGGCGTTGGCGGCCGAGGGCCGCAGTCAAAGATGGATTGCCAAGGAGCTACAGATCAGCCGAACCACGGTTGCCAAGGCGATCCACGAAGGCTCCGGCGACAGCTAGTCCCTGACAATCTCGATGAACCGCTGATACTGCTCTGTGACCTCTTGGGCCTCGCGGAAGGCGCGCGCGCGCTCCTGATCCAGACAGCCGATGTAATCCGAGACTTCGGACAGATAGTTCTCGAAGTCCTGGCGCAGCAGGTCGGCATACTCGCGCACCTCGCTCTCCGCTGATGGCAAATATGGTTTTTCTGGTGATAAACAGCTCTGAGAATGAGCTGGGAAGGCCAGAAAAATCAACAAAATTACTGTCGCGTTAAGGGGGTGAAAGTGACCGCACATCATAGGTGAACCCCTTGTGTTGCAATGGTAAATTGGTTGGCATCCGGATTCCCCAGGACCGGGTAGACCCGACGCTGCCTGCAATCTGCACGGTTGCAGACAAAATAACAATATTGTATCGGTGGCGGCGCCTTGTCTGGTGCGCGTCTCCGATGCTCGTGAGCTAGGAGGCCAGGCCGGACGCATGTTCAAAGCAGCGCCTAATGTGGTCGTCGAAGAGACATTCAGAAACTTACTCGAGCGCGGGTATCGAGCGGAGATCGTCTGCTCGGAAAGCGCCTTCAAGCAGCACGCAACCTGGTATGGTCGCTGGTATCTCCGGGCTGTCTCGGACGACAACGGCGAAGAACATTTGCTCGTCACGGCACGAGGAAAAGGCAAAGGGGAAAAGGACCTCGCCCCTCGGTATTTCCGAACGGCTCCGGGTCTCATCTCCTTCCTGCACGATCAGGGGTGCAAGTTCATCGAGATTCCGCTGGAAGCGGGCACTCGGGCGTCTCAACGCCTCCTACGAAAACAAGACGAAGCGTCAGAGTAGCGTTCTCTTTGGTGCGGCTCTCGTAGCCGCCGCGCTCACCACGCCGCCTGCGGACGCGCAGGGAATGGTCATGGTGATGCGGTCGGACGGAAGCCTCGAAGCGCAATCTCCACAGAACGGTTTTTCTCGCACCTACGGCGATGCGCGCCGGTCGGACGGGGATAGCATTTTCCTGTTCGACGAAAACGAGGAAGATGAAGAGGACGGCGAAGCCGAAGCCGCGGTGCAAGTTCCGCGCGCGGTCGTTCCGCCCGCTGCGGTCCTCCAAGCGATTGATACGACGGCAATGCGCTACGGGTCGCACCCGGCGCTACGGCGCGTCGGCATGTCCGTCTCGGATTGGCGCCGCTTTTTCCGCGCAAACATCGAAATCGAGAGTGCCTACGATCCGAACGCTCGAAGCCATGTGGGCGCGATCGGGCTCGGGCAACTCATGCCTGCTACAGCCTCTACCCTCGGAGTGGACCCGCACGATTGGCAGGAAAATCTGGACGGGTCGGCTCGGTATCTTCTGACCCAGCTCGCCCGGTTCCAGGATCCACGGCTCGCCCTCGCTGCCTACAACGCAGGGCCAGCGGCCGTGGTCGAGAACGGGGGAATACCCCCGTATCGCGAGACCCAAAATCACGTCCTGAAGGTCATGGGGGTCTTCGCAAGGCTGCAAGGAGATCTAGGATGAAGTCGAATATCACTCACGTGGCTATGGCGGTCGTATTGACCTTTGCCATAGCCGAACCGGCGCTCGCTCAAGAGCTGGACCTGTCGCCGGTACAAGACCTTCTGCAAGGCATCGTGGACGCCATCACCGGCCCGCTCGGCATGGTGATCGGGACGCTCGCTTTGATCGGGGTTTTCCTGACTTGGCTGTTCGGGATTCTCGACTTCCGGCAGGCGCTTTGGACCGTGATCGCCATCGCCGGCGTCGCCGCGGCGCCGACCATTGTTTCGACCATCTGGAATAACTGAGGTCGAAAAGCGATGACAGAACAGTCCCGTGTTTATCTAGGTCTGACGCAACCACCCAAGCTGCTCGGCTTGCCGATCATGTATGCGATGATCTGGATGTTCGGGTCTGTTCTGATCTTCCTTTGGGTGCAAAGCGTCATCGTCGCGCTGCTGGCCCTCGCCGCCTACCCGGTTCTCTGGAAGGCGGCGGATTGGGACCCGCATTTCATCGACGTGATTGCAACCACTCTCCAAGAAACTCCGCCCACGCGAAACCGTCGCCAGCACGGGGGAGATAGCTATGTCCCTTGAAGACAACGACCTCCTGCCGACGTGGTTTGCCCGCGAACGCAAGATGGCCTCGCTGCTGCCTTACGTGTCGCTGGTCGATGACAAGACGATCCGCACGCGCGGAAACGAGCTGATGCAGTGCATCCGGCTCGACGGCCTGAACAGCACTACCACCGAAGACGAATTGCTCGACAAGACGCGGGCGCTCTTCGCGCATATCGTGGCGCAGTCAGGATCGGATTACAGCTTCTACGTCCATAAGGTTTCGCGGCCTGTCGAACACGGCCTGCCGCCGGTCAACGGGGGTGATTTTGCCGAGGCGGTCGATAACCGTTGGCGAGCGCACCTGGACGGTGGAAAGCTGCGCGACAAGACCCTCACGCTGACGGTGATGCGTCGCCCAACGCTCGGGGCGAACGTGCCGTTGCGCCGCGCGAAGTCGATGGCAACGCTCCGGAGCGAGACGGAAAAGGCCCTGCGGCGACTCTACGAGGTCACGAACTTTCTGCGCTCGACTTTTGGGAACCTCAACGCGCGGCTCCTGTCGGCTGAGGAAGGTGAGCTGCTGGGCTTCCTCGGCGCGCTGAATGTGGGGCGGGAAAGCCCGATCTATCGCGGCTCGTCTTATGGTTATGTGGCGCAAGACGTGGCGAACACGCGCGTCACGTTCAAAGGCCCGAACTTCTACCTGTCCGAAGGCACCATAGGACGGCGCGTAGGGACCACCTTTGCGCTCAAGAGCTATCACAGCACGTCGCAGTGCACGATGTTCGATGATCTGAACCTGCCGGTCGATATGGTCGTCACGCAGTCTTTCAGCACCATCAACTCAAACGTCATGGCGGGGCGCATTAAGCGCCAGATGCGGCTTCGTCGCGCGTCGGACAATGGCGCAATGTCGCTCCTGGAGGAAATGCCGACCGCGCTCGATGATCTCGAAACCGGGCGGCTGAGCTTCGGGCTACACCACATGACGGTGACGGTATTCGCGGAGACCGAAGAAAAGCTCGATAGCATCGGCGCCGAGGTGCGCAACATCGCGACGACAGAAGGCGTCACGATGGTGAATGAGAGCTTTGCAGCTAAGACGCATTACTTCGCGCAGCACCCCGGAAATGGAGCCAAGCGAAGCCGTAAGGCGGCGGTCACGAACCACAACTTCGCGGACTATGCCGCCTTCCATCGCCCTCAGATGGGTAAGACCGGCGAGCGCGTCCCTTGGGGCGTTCCCGTCACTATGTTCCCGACCGTGGATAGGGGCGGCTTCCACTTCAACTTCCATGAGGAAGGGTCGCCCGAGAAAGAACCGACCGGGGGGCATACCCTGATCCTCGGACGCCCTGGCTCGGGCAAATCCGTTCTCGCCGCCTTTCTGATGACGCAGGCGAAGCGCGCGGGCGCGCGGCTGTTCGTCTTCGATTACCGGCGCGGGATGGAAATGGCGGTGCGCGCCAACGGCGGTCGCTACACGTCCATCAACGCGGGCGAGAAGACCGGCCTAAATCCGCTCCGCACAGAGATCGACGCGCGCGGGCAGGCATGGCTTTCCGACTGGCTCTCCGCTTTGGTTCATCGCTCCGACAAGCCGCTGACGCCCACGCAAGTGAACCGCATCCAAGAGGTAGTGCGGCAGAACGCGGAAGCGCGCGAGGATCTTCGCAACTGGACGGACTTGGCCTCTCTGTTCAGCTCGACCGACGACGAAGGCGATCTGCATGAGCGCCTTGTCGAGTGGACCGAAGGCGGACGCTACGGCTGGATTTTCGGGAACAACCAAGAGGACACGTTCTCGCTCGAAGGTGAGACGGTTGGTTTCGATCTGACCGGAATTTTGGACAGCGAAAGCGAGAAAGAGCGCATGGCGGTCCTCTCGTATCTGTTCCGCCGGGTGGAGCGGAAAATCGAGGATCGACGCCGCACGATCATCGTCATTGATGAAGCGTGGAAGGCGCTCGATAACCCCTACTTCGCGGAGCGACTGAGCAACTGGCTCGTCACGGCCCGGAAGCAGAACGCGGTCGTCGTGATGATGACGCAGTATGCCAGCCAGCTCAAAAGGACGAACGTTGGTCAGACCATCGTTGAGGCGGTCCCGACGCAAATCCTTCTCCCCAACATACGGGCACGCCGCAGCGACTATGACCTGCTCGGCCTGCACGACAAGGAACTCGACATGCTGCTCAACTCGGGCAGCAACTCGCGCCTCGGGCTTGTGCGCGACGATCAGGGCTCGGTCCTGGTCGATGCCGACCTGAGCCCGCTGGGCAACCTTCTGACCATCCTGGGCGGGATGGAAAAGGGCGAGGAACTGGTCGGGGAAGACTACCGCGACCGCCCGGATTTCTGGAGGATCGGATGAAGCTCTTGACCGCTGCCCTGCTGATGGCCGTGACCCTTGCCGCGTGCGGCTATCAGCCCTCGACCGCTGAGTGCTTTAACTTCGCCCCGACTGACGGGCCTTGCACCTTCACGCCGGTGAACTCGGAGCACTGGAAGGTTGTCTCCGATGGCGACTAAGCTTCCGGCGCTCATGCTCTGCACAGCATTGACCGCCCTGCCCGGCGTGGCAGGGGCGCAGGGCGTCCCTGTCTTCGATGCACAGAAGAATGCGCAGATACAGGGGATCATCGAGCGCACGGAACTCGATCTGCTGCTCCAACAGGACGTTCTCGATACCGCTGAGCGGCTGGTCGAAATCAAACAGGAACAGCTCGACGCTCTGGCCGACATTCATTCGACGGCGACTATGGGCGACACGGACGTGTCGGGCATGGTCGCGAGCCTCGAAGATGGTAGCTCGGATGAGACGGCTTCGGATGAGCTTTACTCGCCCGTCGATACCAACCCCGGCGCGGAACAGATGTTCGGGGCCGTTGAAGGCGAGGCGGGGAACAGTGAACCGGGTACGGGCGGCGGCGAAGTCGAAGAAAGGTTCGGAGACGCCAGCGGCTCGGTCGAAGGACTGATTATCCGCGTGGCAAAGGAGACGCACGGCAACGCCGGTGTCGGCACGGCCGGGCTGTCCGTGGTCCAATGGCGGGCGCTTCTCCAAGCTCTGATCTGGCAGGAAAGCCGTTTCACCATCGGGGCCAAGTCGCCGGTTGGAGCGTTCGGTCTGACGCAGATCATGCCGGGCACTGCCAGCGATCTCGGCATCAACCCGGAATACTACGAGAGTCCCTATCTCCAAGTCGAAGGCGGCGCGCGCTACCTCGCCTCGATGCTGAATATGTTCGACGGGAACATCATTCATGCGCTCGCAGCCTACAACGCCGGCCCTGGAAACGTGCAGAACTATGGGGGCGTCCCGCCGTTCGAGGAAACCCAGCACTACGTGCAGGTGATCCCCGAACGCTACAACCACTACCTCGAAATCATCGGGGGCGTGGATGCTCTTGGCACCATCGACCCGGTGACGCTCGCCAACTCAACCATGAGCATGACGGCCTACGGCTCCGGGGTCTACGGCGACTACTCCCTGACTTCCGTGCAAGCCGCCGCAGCGCGCGTCAGCGCGATCATAGAGCGGATCGGGGAGACCGAAGACGTTCAGGAAGCCTATGCCCTGAACTCCTATGCGCGCGCTGAGCTGGCGCGGCTCGTCGCGATCCGCACTCGACTCAAGGCGGCGCAGACCCGCGCCCTTTCCGCAGAGCAAGTCGCGATGGCGGCACGAGCGGCCCAGGAGCGGGCCTTCATGGACTTTCAAATGGAGGATTTCGAGTGATGGCTATCTCGAAAACGATAGGACGGTGGGTCCGCGCGGCGGCCCTGACGGGTGCAGTCGCCGTCTCTGGTGGTGGTGGTGCCATGCTGTCGAGCGCGGTTGCGTTCATGGCCGCGCCCCCGGCGTACGCGCAAGGCGTGCCGGTGGTCGATACACAGAACATCGCGCAGGAAATTCGGCAAATTCAGCAGATGCTGGAAGACTACGGCATCCAGTCGGATCAACTCGACCGCCTGCTTGAGCAAGTCGAACTTCTCCAAAGTCAAATCGACCAGCTCGAAGAGACCTATGACGCCTTGAGCGGCCCGACGAACGTGGCTGCGATGGTGATGGAGAACGGCGACCTTAACGGCCTTCTTGATCAGGAATTTGAGGACGTGATCGACTTGGCCCAAGGCGTCGCCAACGGCGACTTCTCTGACCTCCTGGGCGGTTCGGCGCCGCAGATGCAGACGCAGATGGAGCGCGTCTTGGCCGAAGCTGGCTTCGGTGAAGATACGCTGTCGGAAATGGCGTCCAGCGGCAACCGAGGCGCGGAGAACGTCGCCACGCGCGCCTCCACAGGGGCGGTCATGTCGGCGGCCGCGCAGAACAGCCACCGCGAGGCGGCGCAGTCGCTTGAGCGGGTAGATGAGCTGGTCGGGATGATCCCCGACATGGAGACGCTCAAGTCGAGCGTCGATCACAACACGCGCGTCACGGCGGAGCTGGCGATCGCCATGACGCGCATGTGGGAACTCGAAGCAATTCAGACGGTAGGGTCCGGTCAAAGCGGTGTTGTCGATGCGGCCACCATCGCTGAGGAACAGCGGTTCATGGACTTCACCCTGCCGGACCTCGAATGAGCGAGGCAGGCGTGGCTAAACAAGACGAGATCATTGAAGAAGAGCTTGTTTACGGCGCTCGTCGCCGTGAACGGCTCTGGCAGAAGGTTGCGCTCGTGAGCGCGGTCTTCGGCATCGCGGGGTGCCTGGCGGCTGCGGCTGTCTCGGTTCTCGATGTGGAGCCGCCGCCGGTTGTGGTCCCGGTGGATAGTGAGACAGGCATGGCGGTTCCGAACGCGGCGGTTGAAGCCGTCTCGCTGACGGAGCGCCCGGCGATCATTCAGGCCGAAGTCTACCGCTATGTGAACGCGCGGGAGACCTACAACCAGCTCGACAACGATGTGCGAATTGAGCGTGTCCTGGCCATGTCCGATGGGAATGCGGAATCCTCCCTGCGGCAGCTCTGGACCAGCGGCCACGCCGATTATCCGCCCAACAACTACGGCGAGGATGCGCGGCTCGATGTGCAAATCGACTCGATCAACCTCATTACGAACAACCGGGCACAAGTGCGGTTTCGGAAGCGGCTGACGTCCAATGAAGGGACGCAGACAGGGAGCTTCACGGCAACGCTGCTCTATGAGTTTCGGCCCGCACAAATGCGGCAGATAGACGATGTGTGGCGCAATCCCTTCGGCTTCACGGTGACTGAATACGCGGTCGTGTCCGATAGGCAGGAGTGACGCCATGAAAAGACGAGGCATCTGGACACTGGCTCTCGGAGTCGCCCTCGCGGCCACGGCCGCGCAGGCGGAATATTCCCCGCGACCTGGGCACTACGACAGCCGCGTTCGCACAGCCACCTATCGCGACGGCGAGGTCTACCGGATCAACGTCTCGATGACCCACGTAACGAGCATCGAGTTCGGACAGGGCGAGACGATCCGCTCGATCATCGCCGGCGATACGGAAGGCTTCATGCTGGACGGGGTGCCCGGAGGCCGCGCCTTTGCGATCAAGCCCGGGGCGCAAGGTATCTCGACCAACATCACGGTCTACACCAATCGCCGCAGCTACTATTTCAGCGTCACCGAGACCTCGAACCCGACGCACTACGTGGTGCGGTTCGACTATCCGCAGGACCGGCGCGCTGAGCCGCGCGATGCCGTCGCGCGGAGTGCGCCGAACACCAATTACGGCGTGAGCGGTCAGTCAGAAATCACACCGACCGCGATCTGGGACGATGGGACGTTCACCTACTTCCGTTTCGCCAGAAATGCGCCTGTGCCTTCGATCTTCAAATGGTCGAACGGCAATGAGCGGTCGGTGAACAGCATGGCGACCGAAGATGACGTGATCCGCGTCTCCGGCGTCAACAACAGGTGGGTGCTGCGCCTTGGCGACCAAGAAATCTGCGTGGAAGCCCTGCCGACGCAAGGGGGCCAGCAATGAGCGATGAGAACACCAACGGCGAGGGAAACCCGAGCCTCGAAGAGCGTCTGCAAGCCCTTGAAAGCAGTGAGAGCGGCGGGGGCTCCGGGACACGCCGCCAGCGCCCGAACGTGTCGCCTTTGGTGGCTATCGGCGGCGTGGCGGCGATCAGCCTAATGGGCGGCTTGGTGTATCTCTCTATGCAGCCCGAAGAAGAAGAGCGGATGCAGACGGGCGCTCCGGCTGAGTTTCAGCCCGAAGGTGACGGGTTCGGGACGATCACACCGACGCGCGTTCCTGAACCTGAGCCGGAACCTGAACCGGAGCCTGAGCCACAACCGGCAGCGGCCCCGAACTCCGAGCTGCTGGATCGGATCGACAGGCTCCAAGCGGAGATTGAAAATCTTCGCGACGCTCCGGCCGAAGAGCAGGACACGTCGGAGCAAGACGCTCGAATTGATGACCTGCTTACGCAGGTCGAAGACTTGCAAGAGGCGAACGAAGAGGCTCAGAGCGAGTTTCAGCGCCAGCTCCAACAACGTGACCGGGAGCTGCGTCAGCTTCAAGCAGACCTCGATCTCGCGCGGTTGCAGCCCAACCCGACGCCCGCCACGACTCCGGCCGAGACCGGGCCGAGCGAAGAGGAACAGCGCCGCCTTGCGGAACTGGAACGGCGGCGGCAGGAGGCGCGGGAGTTTCAAGCCGCGCGCAACGAGAGCGGCATCATCGCATTTGGCGGCGGTGGGTCCGACAACGGCGCTGGCGATGAGGCTGAACAGCTACTCGATGCGGGGACCGATTTCGTCCGCAACGGCGGCGCGACGGCCGAGGTCACTCAGGCGGAAGTGATAGCAAATCCGTCGAACACGGTGCCGCAAGGAACGCTGATACAGGCGTCGCTCGAAACGGCCGTCGATAGCTCGACACCCGGCCAGGTGCGCGCGCTCACGTCGGAGAACGTCTATTCCTATGACGGGTCGCGCGTCCTGATCCCACGTGGCTCGCGGCTTATTGGGCGTTACCAGTCGGGCGTCGAGATTGCGCAGAAGCGCATCACCATCGCTTGGGACCGGATCATTCTGCCGACACAGCAGACCGTCGAAATCAGCGCCTTCGGTGGCGATGAGCTGGGGCGCTCAGGTGTGGGCGGGTTCGTGGACTCCCGGTTCGACGAACGGTTCGGTTCAGCGGCTCTTATCTCGTTGATCTCGGCTGGGGCCAGCTATGGCGCCGGTCAGCTTGAAAGCGAGGATGCCGCCGACGCGGCGGATCAGGTTGGTGGCGATCTGGAAAGCGCCTCGAACAGTGCCCTCGATGACTACCTGTCCCTCGGCCCGGTGATCCACGTCGACCAAGGCGAGACGGTCACGGTCATGGTGGACCGGGACCTGGAGATTTTCTGATGGGTTCCGGGTATCTCGAAAGCTCGCTCGACCGCATCCCCGAAGCCTCGCGAAATGACGTGATCGAGATATGCGTGAACCCTGACGGGCGTGTGTGGGGTGAGTTTCAGGGGGACCACTTCATGCACCCCCTCGAAACGGTGCTAACCGAGACGCAGGCGAAAGACCTCGCGAACCAAGTGGCATCCGCCACGCAAACGACGATGAGCAAGTCCAAGCCGGTCGTTTCGGTGAGCATCGAATATCGGAAGCGACCGATCCGCGCGCAGGTCATGGTCTCGCCGGTGGTCGGGCGCGGCGCGTCGATCTCTCTGCGGTTCTTCACGAACGTTCCGCTCGATAAGATTGAGCTGAACTTCCTCTACGGCGAGGAACGCAGCCTCGAACAAGTCCGGCAGGAGCGCACACGCGAGCTGCGCTCCATTGTGGCAAGCGGCGATATCACCGCCTGCCTGCGCTTCTGCGTGGATCACAAGCTCAACATGATTGTTGCCGGGGGCACGTCCACGGGCAAGACGGTCGCGGTGCGAAAGATCCTTTCCTACGTGCCGCCGGAAGAGCGGATCGTCACCATCGAAGAAGCGGCGGAGCTGCTACCAGCGCAGCCGAATGCAGTCACACTGATCTCGAACCGCGAGGTGGAGCATCAGACGGCGGACGCTCTACTGACTTCAACACTGCGGATGCGGCCTGACAGGATCGTGCTGGGCGAAGTGCGCGGACAGGAAGCCATGACCTTCCTCGAAGCGATCAATACCGGACATGGCGGCTCGATGACGACGCTGCACGCTGAGACGCCGCAACTGGCGATGCAAAGACTCGCCATTGCTGCCCTGAAAACAAACGTCCCGATGACCTACGCCGATATGGTGCGTTACATTGAAAACTCAATCGACGTGGTAATCCAGACAGGCCGTCTCGAAGGCGACCGGGGCATCACCGAATTTTTCCTGCCGGGCGCGGAAGAAAAGGAGGGCCAAAGCCATGATGAAGTTCGAGCATGAGGTCGATACTATCGACACGCGGAAGAAGGCGAAGGAAATGCCAGCCATTCTCGCGCAGCGA
The DNA here is from genome assembly GCF_900111315.1 of Tranquillimonas rosea. Classification (GTDB taxonomy): domain Bacteria; phylum Pseudomonadota; class Alphaproteobacteria; order Rhodobacterales; family Rhodobacteraceae; genus Tranquillimonas; species Tranquillimonas rosea. Next base: position 35,057 of record NZ_FOGU01000016.1, on the reverse strand, counting down.
AGTGAAGAGGGCTGGGAGCTGGTGTCGGTCGTAACGTCCGGCCCGACTGATCTGCACCTCTTCTTTAAGCGGCCGATGGCGGCTGGCCCAAAGGCGGTGGCATGATGGGAAGCCGATGCACCGCCCTCGCCTTGACCGTCCTCTTGGCCGGGCCTGTGACCGCTCAAGACTCGTTCATGCTGCCCGACCTGGACGAAGAGCAGGAAAATCCGGACTGCCCGAACGCGCCAGCGCGCCCGGAGTGGGTTACGAACCCCTCCAATGAGGGGCTGACCCGTTCGGAGTTGGCGACGGAACTGTATCAGCAGCAAGGCTATCGCAACGTGGTCGAAGCCGGAGAGTGCACCTGCGAGCTGCGTTTCCCGTCATGGGACAGGGTGACGGAAGCGATGGAAACCGAATTTGCCGGAATCTCGCGCTTCGAGTTTCTGGAAGTCATCCCCGATATTCGGAAGGCGACGAAGACCTACAGGAACGAAGGGCGGCCGATCTGTAGAGACGCCGGGCTCTGGTAGAGCAGGAGAACGAAAATGGGCGTCGTAACGTTCTTTGTCGAGACGACTGACGGATTTCTCAATGATGCGGCCGAGACGCAATTTGGAATGGTTGCGGCGACGGTCGGCACGATTGGGACCGTGGCCTGCACATTGGTCGTGATCCTCGTCTTCCTGAACCTACTCTTCGGGTTTCGGGACATGGACGGTCGGATGGCGTTTTGGCTCGTGGTCAAGATGGTGCTGATCTCGATCTTTGCGCAGAGCTGGACGCAGTTCGATCAATTCTCGTCTGCCCTTCTCAACGGCATCGACTCCATCGCGGGATCGCTCGTCGCCTCGGTCGGTGGCGGCGGTGAAATCGGCCCGTCGGGCACTTTTGCGGAGGAGTTCGACGGCCTGATTGAGAACATGACAGAATATCTGGACGCGATTGCAGACAGCATGAATTGGATGCAGGGCGCGATTACGAACGGCATCGGCCTCGTTCTTCTCAGCTTACTCGGCGGGATCGCCGCCTTCATCGTGGTCTTCTCGCGCGTCGTCCTGACGCTCATGCTGGCCCTTGCGCCGATCATGATCTTCCTGACCCTCTTCGACGCGACGAAAGACTACTTTCTCCGCTGGGTCAGTTCGACGGCCTCTTTTGCACTCTACCCGGTGGTCATCGCAGGCATCTTCGCGACAATCATCGGTGTGGGCGGTTCGCTCATGGCAACCCTTGGCGATCCGGGCTCGGCCGAGAACATCGGGGCGCTGATCCCCTTCTTCATGCTGGTTCTCATGTCGAAAGCCTTCATCCTGGCAACGCCATTCCTCGTGCGCTCGATCTCCGGCAACGTGGTCATGCCGGCGATGCAAGCGGTCAGCCCGGAAGGCATTCGCTCGTTCACGGCGGGGGCCGCGAACACAAGCGGCTCGCAAGCTCGCGCGCAGCGCGGGATGCGAAGTGGAACGGAGCTGGCCGGGTCGGCATCGCGGTCGGCCGCCTTGGGCGCTGGCGCACGGGTCCAGAGGATGATGCAGCGCAACAAAAGACTGTCCGAGACATAGAAAAAAGGCCCGCCGAAGCCCAACCCTTTGCATTTCGTGTGCAACTCGTGGCCAAGCATCTTGTGGGCCTGACGCTATGTCCGACAAAGTTTCCCGAAGAAATCTTCGGGGGGCCTCCGCGCCGGAGGTCGGCTTGGCGGACGGAACTGCCTTTCGCTGCAAATGCTCAGTCCCCTCTACTTATACTGCGCTGAGCGGGAGGTGGACTTCTTCGTCGAAGGAATGCCGTGCCACAGCCCGCCATCTCGAAAACTTTCTTGCATTGGCAGCGCCGCCGTTCCTCTGCGGATGGACTGGATTGGGTGCGGCCTCTCAACCAATGCGGCCAAGGGACGGAAAGGTCGCCAGCAGCCAATAGGCAAAGCGCGAAAGCTGACCGGTCATGATCGCAAGCCCCATCAGAACCATTACCCCGCCTGCGCCCCTGTAGAGCCACCGTCCTGCTTGTCCGATCCGTTTGACGCGCGCTGCTATGGCGTCCGTGAACAGGGCCGCCAGAAGGAAGGGCACGCCGAGCCCGATCGAATAGATCGCCAGCAGCCAGACGCCGTTCGAGAGGCTGCCCGCACTCGCGCTTACTGTTAGGATCGCCCCGAGGATCGGACCGATGCAGGGCGTCCAGCCGAAGGCGAAAGCAAGACCAAGGACATAGGCTCCTATCGGGCGCCCGCCGGGCACATCGAGATGGAACCGGGTGTCGCGCGCGAGACCACCGATGCGGAGAACCCCGAGCATGACCAGGCCGAACAGGACGATGATTGCCCCGCCGACAAAATTGAGTTCCGTCCTCCATGTCAGGAGCAGCGATCCAAGCGCACTGGCCCCGGCGCCCAGGGCCACAAAGACCGTCGAGAAGCCGAGGACGAAACAGGCGCTCAGGCCAAGGGCGCGGCTTCGGGCCAGCATACCGACATGTTGCGCGGTCCTGAGGCCGGGTTGACCGGCGATAAAGGAGACGTAGCCCGGCACCAGCGGCAGGACGCAGGGCGACAGGAACGAGATGGCGCCAGCAAGAAAGGCTGCGAAGACGCCGATCCCCGAAATTTCCAACATCTATGCCTCCTTGCGAAATGGCTTGGCGGCCCACCAGAAGCCGAGGAGCGGGATGATCAGCCATTGCAGTACAGGCGAAAGACCGGTGCCCACCAACGGCAGGGTCGGCATGCGCGCGGTGTAGTCCCAGGCCTCGCGCACCTCCACGTTCAGCCACTCGCTGAAGATCGTGTAGCCTATGCCCGCCAGCACGGTGACGATGGCGACCCATCGCGCCGCAAGACGATCCGCCGGCCATTCCCGTCCGAACAACAGAAGCGCTCCGACCAGGGTGCTGAGAGCGATCAGGATATCCCCCCCGGTGCAGTGCAGCCCCGCGAACAGGATCTCGCCCGCCGTTCCCTCATGCCAGATCGTGTAGAGCGGCATGTGACCGAACTCCCATGCCAGATGGGCCGGGATCACGACCGCGAAATACCGCCGCAGTGCGTCGAGAGACAGCATCGGTCGCTCTGCGCCGGAGCTGCGTGTCTGGCTCATCGGAAGACGTTCGTCAGCGTATGCCACCAGCCTTCCTCCTCGTGCCTGTGCTGCGCGTTGTTGATCAGCCCGCTCAGGTAGAGCACGAGATTGGCGTTCTGGAACTCCATGCCGTGGAACTTGGCCGCGAGGCGCCCGCCGCGGTCGATCACGAAGGTCACCGGCGCGTGCATCATCGCGTCGCTCTCGGCCGACATGGTGAACTCGACGCCGTAATCGCTGGCCAGAGCCCGGGTCGTATCCTCGGGCTGGTCCGGACGTGTGGTCAGAAAGGTCCAGTTTGCCGTGTCGAGGTCGTGCCAGCCGGCGTAGTCGCGCAGAATGTTCGGGGTATCGTTCGCCGGGTCTGTGGTGATCGAGACGAACTCGACCATGTCTCCCATCGGCGAGGCGTTGATCGACTCCTGGATCGTCGCGATCTTGTCGGCATGGAGCGGGCAGACGTCCGGGCAACTCGCATAGATGAAATGCAGCACCACGACCTTGTCCTGGAGCTCGGACAGGCCGACCGGTCGTCCCTCGGCATCCTGAAGCTTGAAGCCGGGCGCCTGTTCGCCCTCGATCGGCTGGAAGTATTTCTCCATTTCCAGCATGCGCTCGTCGAGATTTTCGCCGGGATGATTGGCGAGGGCGGGCCATGCAGCCATCGCCAGGGCACCGGCAAGGACAAGGCGGCGGCTCGTCTGTTTCAGCATGGTTTCTTCCACTTCTTGTGGGCGCACAGGCACCGTCATTTGATGTGGTCCTCGATGAAGGCGATCATCTCGGGGGTGTCCCATTCCGCCGGGCCCATCAGGCGCCCCACTTCCTTGCCATCGGCGTTGATGAGCAGGGTGGCAGGCAGCCCGAAGGTCTTGAGGGCTGTCGCGGTCAACCCGGTCGAGTCCACGTAGATGTCGAGATTCTCGACGGCGATCTCGTCGAAGAACCGTCGCACTACGGGGATGCCCGCCCGGTCGATCGACACGGCGACGACCTCGAACTCCGGTCCGCCGAGCGCGCCTTCGAGCGCGTCGAGCGTCGGCATCTCCTCGACGCAGGGCGGGCACCAGGTGGCCCAGACATTGAGCAGGACCGTGCGGCCCCGGAAGTCTTCGAGATAGAGCCGGTTGCCCTCGTCCGTGACGAAGCGGAAGTTCGGCACCTCCTGCGGGGTCTCATGGAGGGTGAAGCCCTGCGGCCCGCCGGCCAGCGCCGCTGTTGCAGAGAAGAGGGCGGCGGCAGCCGCCAGAAGCAGATGTTTCATTCTATTGATTCCTCTGCCGCTGTTGCAGTTCCCGGGCCAGCGGCAGCATCGTGTTGTCGATGTCGGATTGCGTGAGGGGCCCCACGTGCCGGTAGGCGATGGTCCCGTTGGCCGCGATGACGTAAGTTTCGGGGATGCCGTAGACGCCCCATTCGATCCCGACGCGTCCATCAAGATCCGCCCCGATACGGGTATAGGGATCGCCGAGGTCGCCAAGCCAGGCGGCCGCTTGGTCAGGCGGGTCCTTGTAGTTGATGCCATAGATCGGCACCTCGCCCCTTTTGCTCATGGCCATGAAGATCGGGTGTTCCTGCCGGCAGGGCACGCACCAGGAGGCGAAGACATTGACCAGAGAGACGTGACCCGCGAGGTCGGACGTCGAGAGCCCCGTCTCGCGCCCCTGGACCGGCGGCAGATCGAACTCCGGCACTGACTTGTTAAGGAGGGCCGAGGGCAGCTCCTCGGAGCTGTTGAAGAGGCCCCAGGCGAAGACCGCGAACAGCAGGGTCGCCAGGAGCGGCACGACCACCAGCAAGGAGAGACGCGGTTTCCGTGAGATTTTCGGAACATTGGTCATCGGCGCATCTTCTCGCCGGCTTCGGCGCTCTGACGTCGTGCGGCTCCGCGTGTGCGGAGCCGCACGCAGCAGGTGGTCAGCAGAACGAGCAGCGCCAGAACCATTAAGAGACAGCCGGCCCAGAGCAGCCCAAGTCGCAGAAGCGAGTCCCACTGCCGGACACCGTCGGACAGCTCGGTCAACATGGCCAAGATCTCATCAGCTACGGAGATACTTGATCAGGGCCACGATCCCGAGCACCAGCACAGCCAGGACCAGGGCCCAGATCACGCCCATTCCGAGCATCATGCCCGGGCCCATCATTCCGCCGTTCATCATCATGCAATTCATCCTTGTTCAAGTTTCCTTAAAGAGCCGGCAGCTCCAGCATGACTGCCGGAGCTGCCCGCATGGTCATTTCACGGCGTAGACGGACGGCGCTTCGCCGTCCGCGATGCCGTAGATCGTGAACGGCTCCTGTTTCTGGCCGCCCATGCCGGGGGCGCCGAGCGGCATGCCCGGCAGGGTAACGCCTGTGAGTTCCGGCTTCTCTTCAAGGAGTCTGTCGACCACCTCGATCGGAACGTGGCCACTGACGACATAGTCGCCGAGGAAGGCGGTGTGGCAGCCCATGAGGTCTTCCGGGATGCCGGCCTCGGTGCTGATCTTCGACAGCTCGTGGGTCGGCTTCACCTCGACCTCGAAACCGTTGTCGCGGAGGTAGTCGGCGTAATTCTCGCAGCAGCCGCATTGCGGGTTCTTGTAGAGAACCACCTCTTCGCCAGCGGCGACGGGGGTCGCGCCGAGGCTGAGGGCAAAGGTGGCGGCGGCGGCAAGGGCAGCGAGGCCGCCCAGTCCAACTAGGGCCTTTTTCATCTTCTTCGTCCTTTCCTGGACAGGAATGTTTCAGTGATATTCGCTGTGCCGGGCCGTGCTGTCGCCCACGCGGACGACAGCCATCATTCCGGCGGCCTGGTGTTCGAGGATGTGGCAATGGAACATCCAGTCGCCGGCGTTATCGGCCACGAACGCGATCTCGACCCTTTCTTCCGGCGCGACGAGCACAGTGTCCTGCCATTCCCGATACCGGGTCGGTACGCCGTTTCGGGCAATGACCCGGAAGGAATGCCCGTGCAGATGGATCGGGTGATGCCAGGCGGTTCGGTTGTCCATTACGAAGATGTGGCTCGTGCCGATCGGCATCGAGATGAGCGGGTCCATCACATGGCCATCGGCCGCCTTGCCGTTGATGAACCACATCGCCCCGTTGCGCATCTGCTGCATCATGGAGCCCGCCTCGTCGCCCATCATCATCTGCCCCATCATGCCGCCATTGAAGACCACTTCGTGGCGCGTGGCGGCGGCGAGGTCCGGCTCGCGGAGCGGGTTCGCCGGTAGCTCGAGCGACCAGTCCGGAACGGTCTTCCGGAGAGGTGTTCCGTCGTAGCGGATGTCGACGAGATCATACTCGAGGCCCTGGTAGGCGATGTCGCGCAACGTCGTGTGACTTCCGGTGCGGCCGGCCATGTCGACCACCAGATCGATGCGCATGGCCGGGCCAATGACGACGATGCCCTCCCCCGGGGCGTGCGGCGTGACCGGCTGTCCGTCGAGCGCGACGATGACCGGCTCCAGATCGCCGAAGTCCAGCGCGAAGATCCGCGCGTTGGCCGCGTTGATGAGCCGCAAGCGGACGCGCTCGCCGCGACGCACCTCGACAGGGTCCGGAAGGGTGCCATTGATCGTCACCGTGTTGCCGACGCGCCCGTTGTGCGCCGCATCATGGCGGTTTCCGAAATCGTCGGAGATTTCGCCCGCCTCGGTCATACGCCAGTCGTCGAGCATCCAGGTCAGGTCCCGATCGACCCGGATCGGATCGTGCTCTTCGATGATGAGGGGCCCGTAGAGGCCGCGTCCTACCTGCTCGGAGGAACGCTGGTGGGGATGATACCAGAACGTGCCGGCGTCGACGGCGTCGAACTCGTAGAGGAACTCGCCGCCAACCGGGATCGGCGCCTGGGTCAGATGCGGGACACCGTCCATGGCGTTCGGCGTGCGGATGCCGTGCCAATGCATGGTCGTTCCCTCAGCGAGGCCGTTTTCCGCCCGCACGCGGATGCGCTCGCCCTGGCGCACCCGGATCTCGGGGCCCGGCACGCCACCGTTGTAGGCCCAGACTGCACTTGAGTTTTTAGGCCCACCGGACAGATAAACTCGCGACGGAGCAGCTCGTAGACGCATGGGCTCCGAAGCCGGTTGGGAGATGCCGGGCATCGGCATCGTTGCGGCTGCAAACGCGGCGCCGCCGAGGCGCAGCAGGCCGCGCCGGGTAAGAAGGACAGAAGAGGACATGGAGTCTGCCTTTATCTGAAGAGGGAGCATCGCGCAGAATACACGCGGACGCACTGCACCGATCAGCCAAGAACGGTCTGACCGATGACGGAAACTTCAGAGAGACAGTTTGGGGGGTGACGGCTCGGGGGGAGCGCTGCCGCCCGACAACAACGGCCGGTCGACTACGAAAAGCAGCCCGCGTGCCTGTTCACTTTCGACAAGAACCATTGGGCTAGTTGCCAAGGCCATCAGACCACCCGCCGCGCAAGGCGCAAGACAGGTGAGCTGACACTCCGTAACCGGAGCGTCGACACAGTCGTCGCAGTCGGACATCGCCTGCATCGTCTCCGAGGGCACTGCCGCAGCCGCGCCGCCTGGTCCAAGCGGCCCCAGAAGACTGACCGTCAGCGACAGCACAAGAAGGAGAATCAGTGAACGCATCATTGAAGGCGAAAATGGGGCTTCCGGTGCTGGAAGGTAAATCGACGACAGATCACTTCTCCGTGGGCCATCATGGCGCGGCGAGTAAGGATCATCGGTGTCTACTTTCAGGTCGTTGCGGATGCATGATCGGGGCGGGTCTTCCCGCTGTTCAGACTGAAACGCCCCGTAGGTTCAAGCGTGCCGGTGGGCCGGAAGAAGAGTAGCCGGAGCGCGTTCATCGTGACCAGCACCGTGGCGCCGGTATCCGCGAGGATCGCGATCCAGAGGCCGGTGATCCCGAGCACGGTGGTCACCAGGAATACCGCCTTGAGCCCGAGCGCTATCGCGATGTTCTGGCGGATGTTCGACATGGTGGCCCGGGCGAGGCGGACCTTTGCGGCCACATCGGTCACGCGGTTGCGCAGGATCGCCGCGTCGGCCGTCTCCAGTGCGACGTCGGTGCCCGAGCCCATGGCGACGCCGACATGGGCGGCGGCGAGCGCGGGCGCATCGTTTATCCCATCGCCGATCATCATCACCCGGGCGTCCGTCGTCAGGTCGCGTATCGCCGTGACCTTGTCTTCCGGCATGAGTTCGGAGCGATGCTCGATTCCGAGACCGTCGGCGATGGCCTGCGCCGTGCGCGGGTTGTCCCCGGTCAGCATGATCGAAGAGATGCCGAGCGCACGGAGCTGCGCGACAGCGTCCGCCGCATCGGCACGCGGTTCGTCTCGCAGCGCGATGAGGCCTTGGGGCACATCATCGCGCAAGACGATGACCACCGTCTTGCCGTCGGCTTCCAGCGCCGACACGCGAGTCCGGAGGTCGTCCTTGAGCGCATCGCGCTCGTCCGCCAGCCGCGGCGAGCCCACGCAGACGGTCGCGCCCTCGATGGACGCCTCCGCACCTTTGCCGGGGAGCGCGCGGCCGCCGGTCGCCGCCGCCGCGTCGACGCCTCGCCGCTCGGCCTCGGCGCAGATCGCCTGGCCGAGCGGGTGGCTCGCGCCGCTCTCGACGCCGGCGGCGAGCGCCAAGAGGTCTTCTTCGCGTCCGCTCAGCACTGCGACATCCGTTACGCGAGGCTTGCCGTGCGTGAGCGTTCCGGTCTTGTCAAAGGCGACACGGGTGGTGCGGGCGGTCGCCTCGATCACCGCGCCGCCCTTCATCAGCAGGCCGTTGCGCGCACCGGTGGAAAGCGCCGAGGTGATGGATGCGGGCACCGAGATGACCAGCGCACAGGGACAGCCGATCAGCAGCAGCGCCAGCGCGCGGTAGACCCATTCGCCCCATGCGAGGCCGAAGGCCAGAGGCGGGACGACTGCCACCAGGAGCGCGGCCCCCACGACGGCGGGCATGTAGATGCGGCTGAACCGGTCGATGAACCGCTCGGTCGGTGCGCGGGCGCTCTCGGCCTCTTCCACGAGACGGACGATGCGGGCGATGGTGTTGTCCTCGGCCGTCTTCGTGACCCGCACGCGCAGGAGCGCTTCGGCATTGATCGACCCCGCGAAGACCTCTGCGCCCGGCTCCTTGAGGCTCGGGACACTCTCGCCGGTCACCGGGCTCTCGTCGACGCCCGACGTGCCACTCATCACCTCGCCGTCGCAGGGAACGCGGTCGCCGGGGCGGACCTGCACGACCTGGCCGACCTCGAGTTTCTCCGCCGGGACCTCACGTGTCTTGCCCCCCACTTCGAGCCGCGCCGTCTTGGGCACGAGCTTCGAGAGCGCCCGGATGCTGTCACGCGCCTTGCCGGCCGACACGCCTTCCAGGAGTTCACCAACGGCGAAGAGGAAGACGACGAGCGCCGCCTCCTCCGGCTCGCCGATCACCAGCGCGCCGCCGGCGGCGATGGTCATCAGCATCTCGATGGTGAAGGGCATGCCCGCCCGCGTCATGGCAAAGGCACGCTGCGCCACGGGCACGATCCCAACGAGCGTTGCCAGGACAAACGCCCATTGGGCGATCTCTGCCGGGAAGACGAGGTGGGACGCCCAGGCCGCGGCAAGCAGTGCGCCGGTGCCGAGCACCAGACGGCCCTTGGAGGATTCCATCCAAGAACTCGGCGCGTCGTCGGCCGGCTCGTCCATGTCCCCCGTCTCGCTGTCTGTCTCCGAGCTCTCCGTAGCATCTGGAAACGCGCCATCCGGAAGGACGAAACCGCCCTTGGGCTTTTCCGGTCGCGCGCCTTTGGGCGCGATGCCGAAGCCGACGCCGCGCACGGCCTCCTCGATCCTCTCGGGCGGTGTCTGCGTCTCATCGAGCGTTAGTCGCAGCCGCTCGGCCATGAGAGCCACATCGACATCCTCGACGCCAGGCAGGCGCTCGACCGCACCGCGTACCTTGGCGGCGCATGATCCGCAATCCATGCCCGTCACGCGCCACTCGCGGTGTCCTGGGCTTACGTCTGCCATGATGGCTCTCCGTGGTGAGTCCTCGATCGGAACTCGATATACGACCTACAGCCGCTGTAGGTTCAAGGGCAGATACCAATTTCACCAAACTCGAACGATTTCCGAGCTTCAGCTGGAGCGGCGGTCTCATCTATTCGATCGCCGCACTCGCCGAGATTGCCGGTTGCTTCGCAGTCTGGGCGTCCTTCCTCAGCCTCTGGCTATTACCGGGACTTGCAAGCCTTGCTGCGTTCGGCTGGCTGCTCGCGCAGGTCGACACCGATTTTGCCGGTCGGGCCTATACTGCCATGACAGCGTCTATCTCGCCGCCTCACTTGTCTGGATGTGGGGAGCTAAAGGTCAGCAGCCGGACGGCTGGGATTTTGCCGGAGCAGGGCTGTGCCTGATCGGCGCCGCAGTGATCCTTCAGCGGAAGTCACCGAACCGGACATTTGGTGTAGCTCAGGCGGCGACGGTCCTTACTGACCGTTCGCTGCACTCATTTCGGCAACTCTAATGTTCGGTTCCGTCGACCGGCGCCGGCGACGCGTCAGTGCGAATGCCCGACATCTTCGCTAGCCGTGCCGTGCCCATAGAGATCGGCATCCTCATGGGCACAATCTTCGTGCTCGAACTCGAGGCTCGAATGAGCAATGCCGAACCGGTCCCGTAGCGTGTCCTTGATGCGTTGCTTGGTTGACTCGATGCTCGCCCAGCCTTTCCCCGTCAGCACGACATGGCAATCGAGTGCGACTTCGTGCTCCTGCATCTGCCACAGATGGACGTGGTGGACGTCGGCCACCCCCTCTGCGCCGCGCATAGCGTCTATGACACTCTCGCAATCGAGGTCAGGCGGGCTGCCCAGCATCAGCGTTCGGATCGGGCCGCCTATCTCGGTGAAGGCTAGATATAGAATGTAGAGAGCGATCCCGATCGTGATCGCCGGGTCCACCCAACGCATGTCGTAGAGGATGATGAGCGATCCGCCGACGATCACAGCGACCGACGCGAGCGCATCGGAGAGGTTGTGCAGGAACAAGGCGCGAATGTTCACGCTGCCCTTTTGCATGGAATAGGTCAGCAGCGCGGTAAGGGTGTCCACGACCAGTGCGACACCGCCCAGGATCACGACCGTCCAGCCTTGGACCTCTGATGGGTTGATCATCCGCATGCCGCCCTCGTAGATCAGGTAGAAACCTATCAGAATAAGCGTGGTGTAGTTGATCAGCGCGGCGACGATCTCGATCCGGCCGTAGCCAAAGGTCATGCGCTCATCCGCCGGTCGCCGCGCGATTTTGCGCGCGGCGAAGGCGATCACAAGCGACGCCATGTCCGAGAAATTGTGTAGCGCGTCAGCGATCAGCGCCAGGCTGCCCGAAAGGACCCCGCCGACGATCTGCGCGACGGTCAGAAGTCCGTTCGCCCAGATCGCGACAGACACGCGGCGGTCGCCGGATTTTGGGTCGATATGAGCATGGCTATGATCGTGCGGCACGGAAAGCTCCTCGAATCGGTCGAGGAGCAATTTAGTTGCTATAGTGGCTGTAGCTTCAATGCCTTTAACTACTTCCGACCGAGACATTGGGCCTTCGGCTATCCGATGCTGCCAAGGACCGGGAAGGTTTCGAGCAACCAAAAGGCAAGACGGTTGATCTGGCCGGTCATCACGCCGAGCCCCATCAGCACCATCAGCCCGCCCGCAATGCGATAGAGCCACCGGCCTGTCGCGCCGATCCGTTTGAGTTTGCCCGCGATTTCATTGGTAAAGAGCGCGATCAGCAGGAACGGCACGCCCAGACCCACGGAATAGATGGCCAGAAGCGCCACGCCATCCGCGCCCGATGCCGTGCTCACCGCGAGGATCGAGCCGAGCACTGGCCCGATGCAGGGCGTCCAACCAAAGGCAAAGGCGAGACCCAGAAGATAAGCCCCCACCGCGTTGCCGCCTTTCGTTGCGACATCGGGCCTTGTGTCGCGCATCATCGCGGGGACCCGGATCGCCCCCATCATCACCAGCCCGAAAAGTACGATTAGAGCGCCCCCCGCAAGACCCAGTTCGTATTTCCAGCGGAGCAGCATTCCGCCCAAAAGGTTTGCCCCGGCCCCGAGCGCCACGAAGACCGTGGAAAACCCGAGCACGAACCAGAGGCTCAGGATCACACTGCGCACCCGGTCGCCGATGGCTGTCGCCGTTCCCGATGCCAGAGCAGGTTGCCCCGCGATATAGGAGACATATCCTGGAGCCAGTGGCAGAACGCAGGGTGACAGAAACGAGACCGTCCCGCCCAAAAAGGCTGCGATGATTCCCACACCGGAGATTTCGAACATTCAGTTGCCGCCTTTCCTGCACCTCAGTCGAACGGGCTTTTAAGGGCTACGACGGGTTTAGCTTCAAGAGAATTTCCTAGACTTGGCGCGGCGCCGCCAAGATGATCGCTGCCCCGACAAGGCAGATCGCGGTGCCAATCACATCCCACCTGTCTGGCCGCTGTCCCTCGACCAGCCACATCCAGAGAACCGAGGCCGCGATATAGACGCCCCCGTAGGCCGCAAAAGCGCGCCCCGCCGCGGTGGCCTCGACTTGGGCGAGTAACCACCCGAAGAGCGCAAGCGCAAGAAGACCCGGGGCCAACCAGAGCGGCGAGGTCCCGAGGCGCCACCATGCCCAGATCGCGAAGCAACCGGCGATCTCGGCCAACGCGGCCAGAGGATAGGCGATCGCCGCGCCCATGCCTCACGCCCCGATCCCGTCGTGGTCGGTCAAGCATGCGGCGTGATCGCGCAGAACCTCGAGCACGCGGCAATCGGCCGTCCGCCCGCCGCTGCATTCATGCACCATCCGATTCAGCTCCGTGCGCAGCGCCTCGAGCCGAGCGATCCGCCGCTCCACCTGCTTCAATTGCCGCCGCGCGATCGCATCGGCCTCATGGCAGGGCCGGTTGGGATGGTCGCCGAGGTCCAGGAGTTCTCGAATGGCATCGAGCGAAAAGCCAAGCTGGCGCGAATGGCGGATGAAGGACAGCCGGTCGAGCTCGGCATCGCCATAGCGCCGCTGCCCGCCTTCGGTCCGGCCCGGCTCGGGCATAAGTTCGATCTGCTCGTAGTAGCGGATGGTCTGCACCTTGGTGCCGGTCTTCTTCGCCAAGTTGCCGATCGTGAGCATCTACGCCTCCATCAAACGTACAGTCGTGGTAGATTCGATCGGCCGCTTTGGCAACGACGCCATGGCTTTCACATGCATGTGACAAAGTGCGGCAGCCGCGGTGAAAGGAGTTGAACCTCTAGTGGCTAGAGGATGTATCCGCGCCGTTATCAAAAACGGCAGGCAGGCGGTTTACGTGACGCTGACATTCCTTCGAAAAGTACTTTGGGCCTCGGTGGGCGTTGCAGCGCTGGCATTGGTCTGGCTTCTTCTCTGGGCGGATTATCGTGCCGATCGTGCACGCACCGAGACGGAACCCGTTTTCCGAGCGAATTTCGAGCTGACCGATCACAGCGGGATGGTCCGCACCCAGGAGGATTTTGCGGGCCAGTGGATGCTGATCTTCTTCGGCTTCGCCAATTGCCCGGACATCTGCCCGACCACCCTTTCCGAGGTTGCCGCGGTCATGGACGGTCTAGGGGAGAACGCGGAGCAGGTTCAGCCGCTCTTCATCTCGATCGACCCGGAGCGCGACACGCCGGAGAACCTTGCCGACTATGTGCCGGTTTTTAATGCTGGCATTCTCGGCCTGACCGGAACGCCCGACCAGATCGAACGAACGGCCGAGAACTTCCCCATCTTCTACGAGAAAATCGAGGAGGCCTCGGCGCCAGACGGCTACACGATGAGCCACACGTCACACCTGTTCCTGTTCGGCCCGGATGCGGACCTCGTCACAACCTGGAGCTATGGGACGCCAGCCGAGGAGATCCTCGCCGATCTGCGTAAACGGATCACCAGATGAAGCCGAGAGTTTCCGCCGATACAGCACTCGCCGCTGCATGGATCGTGGCGCTGGCTGCATCGCTCGCCGTCCTGTTCATCGGCGAGGTGCTGGGTCAGATGCCGTGCCTTCTGTGTTGGTACCAGCGCGCGTTCATGTTCCCGCTGGCCGTCGTTCTGGGTCTCGGGCTGTGGTGGCAGGACCGCCGGATCGGGCGTTACGGCATGGCTCTCGGCCTTGGCGGAGCAGCGATCGCGCTCTGGCACTCGGGTCTCTACGTCGGTCTCGTTCCCGAACCGATCCAGCCATGCACAGCGACCGGTCCTTCCTGTACCGACGACAACCAGTTGGTTCTCGGCATCCCGATCCCGTTTCTGTCGCTCATCGCCTTCGTGCTGGTCGCCGGGCTGTCGGCATTTTCCTTGAAGGAACCACATTCATGAACCGAAAATCACTCGTCCTGTCAGTCCTGGTGCTTGCCCTCGCCGGCTTCGCGCTCGCTGCCTGGTTCGCCACCCGTCCCGCGCCAGTAGCGCAGACCGCGTCGGTTCCGGCGGAACAGGCGGAGGCCCTACTGCGCCCCTATTCGCCGGTTCTGGGACCGGAAGAGGCGCCGGTCACCATCGTCGAGTTCTTCGATCCGGCCTGCGAGGCCTGCCGTGCCTTCTATCCCGTGGTGAAGGACATCATGGCTGAGCATGGCGATGCCGTCCGTCTCGCGATCCGCTACACCCCGTTCCATGGGGAAGCCTCGGAAGAGGCCATTCGCGTCCTGGAAGCCGCCCGGATGCAGGGTGTCTATGAGCCCGTTTTGGAGGCCATCCTGCGCGAGCAACCACGCTGGGCGTCGCATGGCGCGCCGGAACCGGGGCTGATCCTCGAGGTCGCCGCCACGGCGGGTCTAGATGCTGAAGCCGCAGAGACGCAGATGATGGCTCCTGACGTCATCGGCATACTCAACCAGGACCGAGCAGACGTCGAGACCGTCGGCGTGAGCGGGACGCCGACCTTCTTCGTCAACGGCAAGCCGCTCGATCCATTCGGAGAGGCGCAACTCCGGGCGCTGGTCGCGTCGGAAGTGGAGGCCGCCGGAATCTGATCCGACGGGCGCGCAATCGAGAATCGAGAAGGAGCTGCAATGAAATACACCATCCACGCCACGTGCTCAGTCCTGATGCTGCCGTTCATGCTTGCGACGTCGGCAATGGCCGGCTCCGCCGATGTCGTCGTCGAAAACGCCTGGGCGCGGGCCTCGATCGGCACCTCCCGCCCCGGCGCAGCTTATATGGAAGTCCACAATGCGGGCGACGAGCCGGTCATGCTGACCGGCCTCCTGACGGACCTCGCCATGAGGCCCGAGGTTCACCGGACCGCGACCGATGAGCAGGGCGTGAGCTCGATGTCTCCGGCGGGCGATATCGTCATCGCACCTGGCGAGACCATCGCGCTTGAACCCGGCGGGCTGCACGCCATGCTGATGCAGCTTCAGCGCCCAATGGAAGAGGGCGAGAGCTTTTCGATGACGCTCACATTCTCCGATGGCGGCGAGACGACGGTCGAGGTGCCGATCCTCGGGATCGCAGCGCGCGGGCCGGAGGATTGATGCAGAGCAGATCGGTTCTCGGCTACGGTGCCGCGGCGCTCGGTGCGCTCGCGCTCACTCTATTCGTTGGCTGGTGGCAGGTCGACGGCCCCGGAGCGCCTGTACCGGACGACGGACGGCCGTTGCCGCTCACCGTGATGGAGTTCGAACTCACCGATCACGAAGGACGTTCGGTCGAGCCGGATACGCTGGTTGGGTCGCCCTCAATGGTCTTCTTCGGCTTCACTTACTGTCCAGATGTATGCCCGACGACGCTTGCAGACATTTCCGGCTGGCTGGACGCCTTGGAAGGGGATGCTGAACAACTGAACGTTGTCTTCATCACCGTCGATCCGGAGCGGGACAATGTCGATGCGATGGCGGAGTACGTCGGCTATTTCCATCCGGCGATCCGTGGCTGGACCGGCCCGGAGCAGCAGATTGCTCTGGCGGTCGAGGGCTTCCGCGCGACCTACGAAAAGGTCCCGACTGAAAGCGGCGACTACACCATGAACCACACGGCGAGCGTCTTCCTGTTCGACGCCCAGGGACGCTTCGTGACCACTATCGACTACCACGAACCGAGAGAATTCGCGTTGCCGAAGATCCGTCGTGCAATGAACGAAAAAGACGCAGAGGGGGCAACATGAGGTTGAGATATTGGGCGGCCGGATTGGCGATGGCGGGCGGCGTCTCGGTAACGGCTCTTGCATTGTCCAGTGCGGCGGTAAACGAGCCGGTGCCACCGGGTATGGCTGAGGCTGGCCGCTGGCGTCCCGAGCCTTTAACATCGCCTGTGGAGGCGAACCTGGTGGCGCCCCACGTTGTGTCCGCGGTTTCAGCTTCGCCTACCAGTGCTCCATCTCCGGCTCTTTCAGCTGCACCGACGACCAGTGATCCCTTGCCTGTGATCAAGTCGCCCCCCGCCGTATGGTCTCGTGAAATCGCCTCTGGGGATACGCTCGACGGTCTACTCGCCGAAGCCGGCCTCACCGGGCCGGACCGCGCGGAGACGTCGCTGGCGCTCTCCGCAGAATACGATCTGCGGCGCCTGCGTCCTGGCCACGTTCTGACAGTCGAGATGTCTGCCAATGGCAGTCCACGCCGCGTGGCGCTCGATGTGGACGAGGGCGTGCGGGTCGAAGCGACGTTCGGCGATACGCTCTCGACCCGCGTCGTGTCTCCCGAGCCCGAGATCGTGGTGTTGGCCGGAACGACCAGGATAGAGAGTTCGATCTTCGCCGCGCTAGAAGACTCCGGGATACCGCCGCGTTTCGCAGTCGATCTGGCGCAGATGTTGGGAGGTACGGTGGATTTCCGCCGTGACCTCGGCGGGGGAGAGACCCTTCGCCTTCTGTGGCGCGAGGCGCGTGTCGAAGGCGATACCATAGGACAACCCAAGATCGCCTTCGCTTCGCTCGATTTGGGGGACGCACTCTACGAGGTTGTCTGGCCCGAGGACGGCACGGGTCGCGCCACGATGTACCTCAACGGCGAAGTGGTTCGCGTCTTCGCTGAGCCCGTGAAGGGGGCTCGACTTAGCTCCGTCTTTGGTCGGCGAAAGCACCCCATCTACGGCAATGTGCGCATGCATACCGGCGTCGATTTCGCGGCGCCGCGCGGAACGTCAGTGCGCGCGACGGCGCCGGGGCGCATCGCCTTTATCGGGCGTAGGGGCGGCTACGGGCGCGTCGTCGAGATCGCTCACGGGACGGAAACCATGACACGCTATGCACATCTGAGCGCCGTTCCCGATAGCCTCGCTGAAGGTCAGCGGATCGCGGCGGGCGACACGATCGGCCGGGTTGGTGCGACTGGAACGGCGACGGGGCCGAATTTGCACTACGAGGTGCGCGTGGACGGCCGCCCGACCGATCCACTTTCTGACAAGCGCCTGTCGGAAGCCATCGAGGGCGAAGCGCAGGGCGACGCAGGCCTGGACCGGCTAACTGAGGCGCGTGCGCGCTTGGAGGACGCGCTCGCCAGCGATCTTGCATCCAACACTACGGAAAGGCTCTGACCCATGAGAAAGCTGCTCACCGCGGTGACAACCGCCATCGCCCTTCTTCCTGCCGCCGAGGTTTTGGCAAAAGCGACTCCAATTGACGTGCGCAAGACCAACGGCTGTGGCTGCTGCATCGCCTGGATGGAGCATCTGAAAGAGAACGGCTTCGCGCCGACCGGGCAGGACATGTTCGGAGGCGCGCTCGTGCGCTTCAAGCTCGACAACGCCGTGCCGCAACCGTTGGTATCCTGCCACACGGCGCTCGTCGACGGCTACGTGATCGAGGGACACGTGCCGGGGAGCGACATTCGCCGCCTTCTGGAGGAACGTCCCGAAGCCGTCGGCCTGGCCGTACCGGAGATGCCTCTCGGTTCCCCCGGCATGGATTTCGGCCAGCGACGCGAAGCCTACGACGTCTTTCTTATCCGCGATGACGGCTCGACTGAGGTCTTCGCAAGCTACAATGGAAACTGATCAATGCCGCAAGCGCACACCACCGGCAAGGTAACCCTTCTGTTCGCGGGCCTGCTTGTGCTCGGAGCCTGCACCGTTCCGGTGGTCCAGACTGCCGAACCGGAGGCAGCGATCTCGGAGGACGTGATGGCTCAATTGAGCGCCATGGCCGCCCCATATCAGAATGTGCAAACCGTAGTACTTCGGCCAGAGGACGGCTGTTACTGGTACCGCCATGTCGGGCCGGTCGAGACAACGATGCTGCCGCTCCGAACGCCGGAAGGGGGCCCGATCTGCACTGCGCGTACGGCGCAGGCTACGAGCTGACGGCATGTGCTTAACACCCTCATGGCACGCGACCTTAAATGGCCGTTGGTGCCTTCAGCCCCCGTGGACTGGGAGGTGCGTGGGAGACAGTGGCAGCCTAGCGCAACCGCCTTTCGCGAAAAGCGGTGCGTGTGGGCGCGCGAGGCGATCAGCTATGCGCCGTCACGGGGCCGTCGTTTTCAGCCGGATAGAGGACGGCTGTCACGCCGGTTTCGACCTGCTCGTAGAGGTCGTTGATGTGGGGCATCACCATGCGCACGCACCCCGAGCTCGCGCGGGAGCCGATCGAGCGCGGGTGGGGTGTGCCGTGGATCCGAAGGTAGGTGTCGCGCTCACCGACATAGAGATAGAGCGCGCGCGACCCGAGCGCGTTCTCGGGGCCAGGTTCCATCCCGTCCTCATACTGCGCGTAGGCTTCCGGCTCTCGGCGGATCATGTTCTGCGTCGGCGTCCAGTGCGGCCACCTCACCTTCCGGCGGATCGTGTAGGTGCCCGGCTCGTAGAGCCCACCCTCACCGATGGCCACGCCGTACCGCATCGCCGTACCGCCGGGCTCGATATGGTAGAGATAGCGTGCGGTGGCATCGACATGGATGTCGCCGGGCACGAGACCGGGCCGCGCCTCGACTCGCTGCGGCAGCAGTCGCGGGTGCAGACCCCAGGGGTTCGTCGTGGCCGGGTCGTAGTTCGCCGGCGTCACCTGCGCGTCCCAGGCGGCCTTCTGCGCCTCCGTCGGCCAAGTGCTTGCAAGAAGGGGGCCAGCGACCGGTGCGGAGAACATCGCGGCGGTCGTTGTGATGAAATGGCGTCTGCTCAGCATTGCGAAAGGTCGCTCCCGGGAGTCTTTGGTTGTTCAGAGCTTCCTGGGAAGCCGTTGGTGAGAATAGACAAGATGCCACTGAATGTCTTGTTCGGTCACATGGGTGTGACATCGCAGCAGGTCACAGCCGAGCATCGCTTCACGGACTGTTCCGCCGCGCAGGGATTGCGGGGCCGCGGGATGCGCGACTTGCCACCTCATTCGATTTCAGTGTTTTTTCAGGAGCGACCATGATCGAGCTGTCCCCGATCGCGCTCGGCTTGCTCGGCAGCCTCGCCGCCGGTCTAATGACCGCTGTCGGGGCGGTCCCGGTGCTTTTCGGCCAAATCCCGTCGCGTGCCACGCGGGACATGGCGCTCGGCTTTGCAGCTGGAGTGATGCTGGCGGCGTCGTTCTTCTCACTGATCATTCCTGCGCTCGATGCGGCCGAGCCGATGTTCGAGAGTGGCGCCATGCCGGCGCTGATCGTCTGCACCTCGATCCTGCTCGGCATGGGGGCGGTTGCGCTGATGAACGAGCGCTTGCCGCACGAGCACTTCAGGACGGGGCGAGAGGGACCAGAAGCCGCGTCGCTCAGGCGCGTCTGGCTTTTCATCATCGCGATCACAATCCACAATTTCCCTGAAGGCCTTGCCGTCGGCGTGGGCTTCGGTGCGGACGGTCTATCCGGCGGCCTGCCGCTCGCGATCGGCATCGGGCTGCAGAACGCGCCCGAGGGTCTGGCGGTTGCCGTGTCGCTCCTCGGCGAGGGTTACCCGAAGTTCCGTGCATGGGGCATCGCCGCCCTGACTGGTCTCGTCGAGCCGATCGGCGGGCTTCTCGGCGCCGGAATCATCACGTTGTCACAACCGCTCCTGCCTTGGGGTCTCGCCTTCGCCGCGGGTGCGATGCTCTACGTCATCAGCCACGAGATCATTCCCGAAACGCATCGCAGCGGGCATCAGAACCGTGCGACGCTTGGCTTGGCCGTCGGTCTGGTCCTGATGCTGTTCCTAGACGTCTGGCTGGGATGAGAGCAATGAAGCGTCCCACCTTTGCCTCAGCTGTTGCAGGCTGCATCGCTGTTGCGGCATTCGTAACCGATCAGGCAACGAAGGCGCTGGCCAGCGCCAATGCCGAAGCCCTTGCCGGCGGTCTCGGCGTCTTCCCCGGCTTCAACCTCGTCCTTCATCGCAACTCCGGTGTCAGCTTCGGCATGCTCAGCGACGTGTCCCCCTTCATGCTGGTGGCGCTCGCCTTGGTCATCGCCGCGTGGCTTGCGGTCCTCGCATTCCGGGCTGAACGGTCAAGTGATGCCGTGGGATACGGGCTCATCCTCGGCGGCGCGCTTGGCAACGTGGCGGATAGGGTGCGGTTCGGCGGCGTGACAGACTTTC
Organism: Tranquillimonas rosea; assembly: GCF_900111315.1. GTDB lineage: Bacteria > Pseudomonadota > Alphaproteobacteria > Rhodobacterales > Rhodobacteraceae > Tranquillimonas > Tranquillimonas rosea. The sequence goes on along the minus strand of NZ_FOGU01000016.1, from coordinate 14,536 downwards.
TCGACTTCTACATCGGTGAGACGCACTGGCCCGCCTTCAACCTCGCCGATACCGCGATCTTCTGCGGCGTGGTGGTGCTTCTGTTCTGGCCCCGTCGCCACGACCGGCGGAAGAACGCGGCCCCTTGATCGGACGTCTCATGCGGGTTGGTTCAAAACACATCATCCGTCATGCGGTTCTGTCACATGGCGTCGGGGCTTTCATGGCGGGTGCTGCAGCGGTTTTGACGCTGCCTCCCTTTTCGATCCTCGCACTCGTTCCCGCCGCCTACGGCGCATTGTTTTTGCTAGTGCGGGACCGCATCCCCTTGGTAGCCGGCGCGATGGGATGGCTTTTCGGCCTGGGCTATTTCGGCTTCGGGCTGTCATGGATCGCCGAAAGCTTCCAGATAGAAGCCGAACGTTTCGGCGCGCTCGCGATCCCCGCCGTTGCCGGGCTCAGCGCGCTCCTTGCGCTCTTTCCGGCCCTAGCTATGACCCTGTTCGTCCTCCTTCGTCGACGTCGGCTTGTTGGCGGTGTGGTCGCGGCATTCCTGTTTGCGGCGTGCTGGGCCGGTGCGGAATGGCTACGCGGGCACGTCTTGACGGGCTTTCCGTGGAACCTTGCAGCCTATGCGCTGGCGGATTTCGATGCGCTCCGCCAACCCGCCGCGTGGCTTGGCAGCTATGGTCTGAGCTTCCTCGTTATCCTCGCCAGCGTGCTTCCGGCACACGCGATCCTCGCGAGAGGTGCATCCCGCTGGCTGACGCTCCTGTTCTTCGCGCTCGTCGTCGGTGGCCTCTGGGTCTCGGGTCAGGCTCGCATTTCCCGGCCGATGCCGGAATCCACCGGCATCTCGCTGCGCATCGTGCAGGGCAACGTGCCGCAGCGAACCAAGTGGGCGCCAGGAAGCGCCCCTGCCACGCTTTCGCGATACCTCCGGCTTTCCGCGCAAGGCGAACCCGTCGACGCCCTGCTATGGCCGGAGACGGCCTATCCGGGCTTTCTGGACGAGAACGAGGATGCGAAACGCCGCATAGCAAAAGCTCTTCGAGGCGGAAGGGTTCTGCTCACCGGCGCCCCCGACCGGACCGCGCGGGGGGCGGAGCCGCGCTACTTCAACACGATCCAGGCTTACGACGGGTCTGGCACAATCCTCACAGGCTACGCCAAGCATCACCTCGTGCCCTTTGGCGAATATGTTCCATTCGGGGACTGGTTGCCGATGGACCGGCTGACCGAGGGGCTTGGTGACTTCGCGCCCGGACCCGGGACTCAAACGCTCGCGGTCCCGGGTTTGCCGCTCCTGGCTGCCGCGATTTGCTACGAGATCATCTTTCCTGGCCATGTCGTGGACGACGCGATCCGGCCGGACTGGATCTTCAACGCCACCAACGATGCCTGGTTCGGGACGTCCATCGGCCCCGAGCAGCACCTCGCTTCGGCGCGGATGCGCGCCGTCGAGGAAGGGCTGCCCGTGATCCGCGCCGCGAATACAGGCATCTCGGCGGTGATCGACGCGAACGGGACCGTCATCCGGGCGCTCGGGCTGGAAAAGACGGGGATCATCGATGCCAGCTTGCCTGCGGCTTTGCCTGCCACGCTCTACGCCCGCGCGGGTGACTGGGTGCTTCCGCCTCTCGGCATCGCCGTGTGGCTGCTTGCGCTCGGACTGGATCGGTCTGCATCACGGCGAAACGGTTTTCACCGTCTCATCTCAAGGAGGTCCGAATGATCATGATCGCAGCATTCGTCGGTGGTGCCGGATGGGGCGCCCGACTGGCAAAGAAACGTGGTGGAAACCGGCTGGACATCGCACACTACGCCACGGGTTTCGCCCTGGCCTTCGGGCTGCTCGCGCTCATCGGGACGGTCTTTCTCGAACGTATCGCCGCATGAGCGCGCAATGCCAGACCGATGCCGCCATCATTTGTCGCGGGCGGCTTGCCTTGCAAGGCGCGGCCCGTCGTGGTGCCACACCATCGACTAAAGCAAGCAACAGAAGGGCGACTTTCGACAATGCCTGAGACCGAGCCCGACAACATGCCAATGCCGCGTGCAGCGGTCCGTCCGTCAGCTATGGCGCGTCGATGGTCATCGTTCCAAGCTCGATCGCCTGCCACCAATCGGTAAGGCAAAATTCAGGCCTATGTCCGAGGCGCTCCGCCGCAGTGACCCGAGCCGTGCCGGTGCGCCGATGGTGTCGCGCAGGGACGACAAGGCTCCGGTGATGCGTAGATGACGAACATGCTCTCCTTCGATCCCCTCGGGGCGCAGCTTTCTCCGGTATCGCTTCTCGTGATCGCCGCGCTGGCTGGGCTCTACATGCGAGGTCTCGCGCGGCCGAGGCGCCTTCGCCCGCAACCTGCTCCCTGGCAAGCCGGGCTCTTCTTCGCCGGTCTCGGGTGCCTGCTGCTGGCCTTCAATGCGCCGCTTTCGCCACTCGGTCACTCGCTCTTTTCCGTCCATCAGATCAATCACCTTCTTGTGCGCCTTCTCGGGCCTCTGCTGATCGTCGTCGCGCAGCCATGGGGCGTCTGGACTGCGGGAGTGCCGCGGAATTTGCGACAGCAGATCGCCGCTCTGTCGCGCCAACCGCTCGTGCGCGCCTTGCGAAGCCCATGGAGCGCAGCCGCTCTGCTCGTCGCTGCCCTCTACGTCTGGCAAGTGCCGGTTGTATTCGGTCTTGCGCAGCGAGTCCCGTCCGTCGAGTTGGCGGCGCATCTCGGCATGGCCGCGGCGGGGCTCTGGTTCTTCACGTTGCTGCTCGATCCGCGCGATCCGCCCGAGGGGATGCGACGTGGCGCGCGACTGCTCTGCGGGATCGTCGTCATCGTCTCGAATATCCTGCTGGGGTCGCTGATGACACTGAAAGAAGTCGTGCTCTACGGCGCGACAGACCCGGGCGCCGGCTTCACACCGCTGACAGATGAGACCATCGGGGGCTACACGATCTGGGTGCCGTCCTCGATGGTCATGATCGTCGCCATCGTTCTGGTGTTCAACGGCTGGAACCGGGCCGAGGAACGCCGCTGGAACGCGCGTCATACGTTGATGCAGCAGTCGAACTCGGCCGCTCTCGAATTTCCCGAAACTGCCCAAGAACTTCGGCTCAAGGTTACGCGGCCCAACCGTGACCTAGGCCGTACGCTGGCAGTGGCGGCGCTTTCGATGTTCGTCGTCGTCATGGTGACGGCGATCACCGTGGCGTCACTTGGGTGAAGGCATGAAGGCTTGCCGTGTCTCGCGAGCCAACCGTCACTTGCCCCCCCGGATGATGGAATGCGGGCGTGTCCGCTCCACACTCGCCGACCTCAGTGGCCATGCGCGAGCGCGTACTCGGCCATTCGATCGCCCACTCTTTTGCCATCTTTCGGTGTCGGGGCCTCCGACGTCGCGCGTAGCAGCCGCAAGGCATTGGCGACGACCAGCAGCGAAACGCCCACATCGGCCGCGATCGCGCCACACATCAAGGCGATCCGAAGACTTCACTGCGCTAATCACGAACGACCGCATTTGTGAGTGTGGCGCGGCGTGGAAAGATGCCGCAGCACAGCATGCATGCTTCCGCCAACGCACACAGCGAGAACTTGGCACTTCCGCAACGGGCTCGGAGCGGACATTGCGCTCCGAGCCCTTAGCCCCATTTGCACCACGAAATGCAAAGGGCTGGACTTCGGCGGGCCTTTTTTGGTGCAAGGCGTGGCCGCGATTACTCGGCCGCGCGTAAATTCTCGCCGTCATTTTCACGGTTGAGCAACGCATGAAGACTGCTAACGCCTTGCTCTAAGGTGTCGCGGTCGGCTTCGCTCTCGCCCTGGCCGCCCAAGGGTAGCTCCGTCTGCGTGGAAAGATCGAAGGCCATCTGCTGATCGCTGACAGAACGGGAGCGCCGCCGCCTGCCGGGGCGGATCGTCCGACCTTCCGGCGATTCAGTCTCCGTGGCCTTTTTGATCGTCATGCTCTCTTCGGACGTGGCGGAATCCGGTTGGGAGCTGGAAGGTTCCGCTGGCACCTCTTCTTCGGGCTCGGGGCCCGGCAACTCTGGGGCAGCGTGCCCTTGGTCGCTCTCGTCCGATTGAAGGCTGCTGTTCTCTTGGTCGCTACTAGCCTCGGGCTCCACGGCCTCGTCGGGCGTTTCGGATGGAGACGGGTTGGGCTGGTTGGCTTCGGCCGGACCAACGGAGACGACGCCCTCTTTAGGGAGTGGATAGTCGCCGCTCTGCGCCTCGTAGAGACCCTTGAAGAAGGAGTCCTTGAAATACTGGATGCGCTTGGCGCGCACCGGCATTTGGGCGTCTATGACCATGACAATATCATCGAGCGACATACGCCGCACCTGGTCCTCGGTCAGAAGCGGTGCTTCCTCGGTGCGCTCGGACGTGCTGCGCCCCTCGAAGGGGTTTCGGCCAACGGCGCGTGATCGGGTGACAACACGCTTGGTCGTCTTGCCGACGGCGCTGCTCAATTCCTCGACGGTCTTCTCGTCGGAAGGCGTGAGGTAGAGCTTCACGCCGGCGTTGCCTTGTAGGGACCGCCGCGTGTTCTCGCCGTAGATTTCATCGAGCGCCGGGATCGTCTGCGTCACGATAGCGAGGTGGCCGCGATACGAACGCAGGGTCTCAATGCTATCGACCACGATAGGCATCTTCCCGAGGCGGTTGAACTCGTCCAGCATAATCATCACCGGCCACGGTTCGTCCTTGCCTGGCTGACGGTCCTGTAGCGAGGCGATCAGGTCGGAAAAGAAGAGGCGGATCAGGGAAGCCAGCGGCTTCACCATCAACGGGGCCACCACGAGATACACCGTAAACGGCTGCTTGCGGATCGTGCGAAAGTCGAAATCAGAATCCGCAGTGGCATGGTCGATCGCCGGGTTGCTCCATTGGTCGAGACCGGAGGTCATCAGGAGCGAGACGTAGGACGTGAGCGTATCGTTGTTGGTCGAAGCCATGCGCTCGAAGATTAACCGGGCCGCAGGGTTTTGAACCTCAAGGCGGCGCGCGTTGTATTCCTTCTGCTTGTCACCGCCAGACGCGGTGATCCGGTATATCTCGCCAAGGGTCGGTCTCTTGCGCTCGAAGGCAAGGAGTCCGGCCGCGACGAACAGGTCGATGCCGCCCTTCAAGAGCCCCTGCATACGGTCGTTGTCGCTTTGCAGGAAAAGCGAGGCCAACAGTTGCAGCTCCATTTGCTGCTGGTTGGGGTTTTCCAGCTCGTAGATGCGCTTAAGCGGGTTGTAGCGGTGCGTTCGGTTGTTCTGCCAGTCGGTCGGCGCGAAGCGGTAGACCTTATCGCCCTCCCCTGCCCTATGACGTGCGGTCGCGTCGAAAATCTCCCCCTTCACGTCCAGGACCACGGCGCTGCCCTTGAAGGTCAGCATGTTCGGAATGGTGAAGCCGGTCGTCTTCCCTCGGCCCGTCGGAGCGACGATCAAGGCGTGCGGAAAGACCTTCGACGTGATGAGGTTCGCGCGGCTTCCTGGCTTCCCCATCTTGCCAAGGATGAAGCCGGTCCCGACAGAGCCGAAGAAGCCGTTGCGCTTCATCTCGCGCGCGGTTTGCCAGTGGGTTTCACCGAATTTTGTCAGGGCCTCCCCTGCTAGAACGACGCTCAAAAGAAGACCGGCGGCTCCGAAGCCGCCGATGATGAGGTTGACGATGGTGAAGTCTTCCGGGCGACTCGACGCCATGCTCGTGTAGTCTCGGGCGAGCATGAGAAAATCCACGTCGGCCGAGACGCCCGAATAGCGGAACGTCAGGAAGGCGGTCGCGATCACATAGCCGATGGCCGCACCCACCAGTGTCAGGCTGAGAACGGCTCCGGCGAATTTGCCCTTACCCATGGGTCTGCCCTTTCTCCGTGTCCGTCGCGGAGTGACGAAGCCGCGCGGCATCGACTTCTTCGTTCGCGATCTCGTTGTTGATCTCCTGAATGACCTCGCCCTCGGCGGTGGCCGCGTCGGTTTGCAGGTAAGCTTTCGCCGCATAGAGGCGGTCGAGCCGGTCATCAGAGACGTCGGCCAGCGCCTCGTCGCTGCCGTTGCGAAGATCCTCGATCTGACCCTCGTCGAGCCGGGATTCGATCTCGGCGCGGTAAGCGTCCCGCTCGTTGTCGCTGGCGAACGGATCGCTGGCGCTGTCCTGGCGCATCGCGGCGAGGACAGAGGCCGTGGTCGAAGCGGCATCCCCCTGCTCGACTAGCTCGTCGTCCACGTCACTGAGGCCGGAATCCCTGAGCACATCGGCATCATGAAGGGCTTCGCCAAGCTGGACATGAACGGCGTCGAGCCGGTCCACGGCCCTTTCCTGATCCTCGGTACGAGACAGGTCCAAACCGTCATGCTCTGCGATCTGCCGTATGTCTTCGGTGAGCCACTGGCGCTCAAGAGCTTCGCTGTTGGCCCCCGCTTCAACGCGGGCCACGACGGCATCCGCCGAAATGCCAGTCCCCTCAAGTGCGCTCTCGATTTGTGCCCGTGTGTCTGCGTCCTCGAGACGGCCTAGAGCCTCCCGGTTGATGTTGCTTTCGGCGTAAATGCCGGTCTCGGTCGGCGCGTTCTTATAGGTCTCGGAGCGCGATACGCTGGCGTAGATGTCGGACAGCTCGCGCTCGAAGGAAGCGCGGCGGTCAGGTGCCAACGTCTGAGCTTTTGCCTCCGCCTGTGTCGCGAGGTCGGAAAATTCACTCCGAAGCTCATCGAAGGTTTGTGTCTCGGCCATGTAATTTTCTCCATCAGGCTCTAGGGGCTCGCCACGTCCAAGCAATGCGGCGGCGCGGTTCAGGGCGTTCGCAACGTCCTCTCGGTTCTCGGCCGTCGCTTCGACTGCGAGGGACCGATAAAGCTCCGCCGTGCTGGCAATGTCGGCCAAGGCCCCTTCAAGATCAGAACCGACGCGCTCACGCGCTTGCGGCTCCCTGCCCTCTTCCTTGGCGCGATAGACTTCGCTCTTGTTGGGGCTGTAGGTCGCAACGCCGCGATCCACGCGGCGGCTAGCTTCCAACCTGACCCCATGGCGCTCTCCCGCTTGGACCATAGCCTCGCGGAAGGCGTCGTAGTTGAAGTGATGATCGCGCCCGAGATAAAACAGCTCCCCTTCGACAGACCGGCGGTTGAGGATGACGTGGGCATGAGGGTGAGCACGATCCTCGTGGATAGCTACAATATAGTCAAATTGTTGCCCCTCTTGCATGAAAAATTGTTCGCAGACCTCACCGGCCATATCGCGAACGTCTTCCCCCTTAGTGCCAATGGGAAAAGCCATAATCATATGCGTGGTATGGCCGAGCTTAGGGCTGAATCGCTCGTTCCAGTTGCCGGAGAAACGATCTGCAATATCGTTAATCTGTTCCTCGGTAAGAGGCCCGCCTCCATCATGGACCCCCCGGCTGTCGATGATGTGCGATGCCTTGGTGCCGACGTAGCTTAACTGGCCCGAGAGCTGAGAGCGCGTGCGGCACCCGCCTTCTTTCACCGGCTTGAAGATCGCGGGCGAGTGGCCCCGAGCGGCGCGCGCGAGCTGCTTTTGACGGCGGGCCTGGGCACCTGCCCCGCCCCTGATCTTGCTCCACCCGTCGCGAAACAGCTTGCCGGATACAGCCGAAACGGCATCACTGCGAGCCATAACCGAACGCCCTTAGAGCACCTGAAACGCGAAGCGCTAGGCCATTGCGGCGCTGTAGGATCATCCCTTGAAGCTGATCGCCAAAGGTCATGACCATGCCGGCGAGGCTCCGAATTTGCGCCACGTCGTCTTGATGGATCGGCGGCTTCAAGCCTTTCAGCTTTGCCTCATTCAGTCGCTTGGCGATCTGGCTGATGTTGTTCCCGATGCGGTTCAGGGCGACACGATGGCTGTGCAGCTCGTCTTTCAGCTCGCCGTCGGTGACGAAAAGACCGTCTGCTGCGTGCATCAATGCTCGCAACCCATCGTTTCGGCTCTCGATGCCGTAGCGTTTCAAGACTTGATCGAACGCTGCCAACTCGTCTTCCGTCACCCGAGCGCCGATTGTGCGGGTCCTGGTCTGGTTCTCCGTCTTCGCGTCTCGGACAGATCGAACGGTGTAGTGGATCGTTCGCGTCGAAACGCCGTGCCGCACCGCAAGTGCCTTTGCGGACACGCCTTTTTCGTATTCGCGAGCGATAGAAAATCGCTCTTGGGGGAGAAGTCGGCGTGTGCGAGTCATGTGAAGTTAACGCCTCTATTTCTTGCTATCTTCTCCCCCCATTAGAGCCTCACGCCCCACCGATCAACGGAAGCGCAAGCTTCCACTGAACGACTTGGGGCGTCTTCCGCTTGAGCGGGCGATCGGCCCGCGAATGTCGAGCCCATCGGGCGAGACCAAGCCACCGAAATCACAGATAAGGTGGCCGCGCTAAAAACGCCCTCAGAGCGCGCCACGGGGTGTTCCGGCGGGGGTTGTCCGCGCGCAGCCCGGAACGCCACTCAGCGGCCCACACAGGCGATCTCAAGGTCATTGCCGTCACTCGCCCTCCCCTGCCCTCTGCGCGTCACGGCCAGAATCTACCTCGAAGGCGCCGCACAGACGGCAGGCCGAGAACAGCAGGCCACAAACCGCAGACCACACACCGCACACCGCGAATCCCAGACCGCAAACTGCTGACCGCGCACCGCAGTATACGATATCGCACACCGCACACCGCACACCGCATTAAGCACACCGCGCACCGCGCACCGCGCACCGCGTACCGCGCACCGCGTACCGCGCACCGCGCACCGCGCACCGCGCACCGAAAACCGACCACAATACGCCGCAGATTGCATACCGCACGCCACATACGACGCACCGCATACCACCAGCCGCATACCGCAAGCTGCAATATTGACACCGCAGACCGCAATCGGCAGATTGCAAACCGAGCGTCGCACAAAGCGGGCCGCACACCGCAAACCTCAAACCACAAATGGCAGGCCGCAGGCCGCAACGAGCAGATGAGAGGACGAATTCTGATGAAAGTCATCACGGCGCTTTCGAGAAAAGGCGGCAGCGGAAAGACGACGCTCATGCGGGCGGTGGCCGACGCAGCCGTGTCCAACGGGCACGAAACACTGGTCATCGACGCCGACCCTCAAAAGGCGCTGTTCCGCTGGCACCAAGACCTGGGCCGCGAAACGCCGGGGCTGACAGTGAAAGAACTTGATGATCCGAATGCGCTCGAAGCGATGCTCGATGAGGCCGAGCAAAGCTTCGACTACGCGTTCATCGATACGCTTGGAGCAGGGGGCATGTGGGCCGACCTTCTGGTCGAACAAAGCAATTTCCTGATCTGCCCCATGATGCCAAGTGAAACCGATCTGAGGATGACGCGCGACACCTACGATTACTATCTACGCGCGTGTGAGGCCGCAGATGACGCGTCACTGATGCCGCCGTTTTCGGTCGTGCTGACCCGGATGCCCTCGAAGCCGCCGAAATCCATGGTCCTTGCGGCGCAGGCCGCATTAGAAGCCTTCCCGGTCATTGACGAAATGTTCCTCGACCGGGCTCAGCACGGCGACGTAGACCGCGAAGGACCGATGCACGAACTGGCAGAGAAGCGCCGGAATGACCCGAACGCACTCATGCGGGGCCACGCACGGTACTACCTTGATGCACTGCGCGAAGCGCGCACGATCCTTGAGCAGATTGAGGCGTCCCGATGAGCAGCGAATATCGTCGCAAGAAACCCCAAATCCGCCGTCCGAATGTAGACCGTTCTCAAGGGTTCGGCGGGCACTACGAAGCGCAGCCGAAACCCGCCTCGGAACCCACGAAGAGCGAACCGAAAGCCGCGCCGGAGGCGCAGGCTTCGCAAGAGCCCAAGACAACCGAGGTGCCAAAGGCAGAGACCCCGCAAGCCGCCGCGACGGCCAGTGACGAGAAGCCCGCTCAGGAACCACAAGCGAAGGCACCAACACCGCAACCGCGTCAAAAACCCGCAGCGGAGAGTCCGTCGCCAGCGGCACCGTCCAACGTCTCAAGGACGCGCACGAGGCGGCAAGCAAAAAACAAGGAGCCTGCGCCGATGAAGAAAGTCGCGTTGACCGCCTACCCGAAGGAAGATCACCGCGCGGCGCTCGAAGCTGTTCAGTCCGAAGCAGTCTCGATCATGGACATGGTGAAACTGGCCGGTCGTCGCGCCCTGGCGCAGTTTGAACCGAAAGCGGAGTTCGAGGCCGCGCCCAATGTGGAACGGATGGGCTCAACGCACCGCTACACGACAACGAAGCAGGTTAGTCAGCCGGTGCTCGAAAAGCTCCATGAGTCGATGAACCCGCTGGGCCTAAAATCGGACAACGAGATGCTGCGCGGGCAGTTTGAGCCGCTGTTCTGGTCAGAGCTGGACGCGATCATCGCAGACGTGAAGAAGCGCAAAACGAAGTAGGGTAGGGGGCTTTCAGCCCCCGCGCCTACGGCGCTCCCCCAAGGATATTTTGAGAAAGATGATGGAGTAGGCCGGGGGGCTAGCGGTTCAGGAACCGCGCAGCGCTTAGACCGGCACTGATGATGTAAGGGGGCAGGGTGAGCGAGTAGTGCCCGCAGTTCATCCGCTTGACCCGCGACCGGGCGCCGGAGCGATCCAGCTCGGAAACCAGACTCTCCGATAGAGAGGGCAGGACTACCTTGTCCCGCTCTGCCAGCACCATTTGCAGCTCAAGACCGGGCCGGGCCAGCTTGTCTGCGTAACTCTCAAGGCTGAGCGGCGCCCAAGCGCGGCGCAGCTCGGCAAGCTCGATCTCGCCTTCAAGGCTCGCGCGAATGTGGCGCGTGGCGCTGCCGGTCCAGACCATATCGGCAAGGCTTCCGGCGGTGAGAAACAGGGTAGTTTTCGCGACCGCGGGCTCGTGCGCGGCGATTAGGCCAGCCACCCAAGACCCCAAGCTGATCCCGAGGACCGAGACCTTTGCATATCCGCGCCGCTGCAAGATGGCGGTGAGCTGCCGCCCATCTAGCACTGCCTGGCGCATCGCGTGGATCGTGCGGCCGAGGTTGGGGCTAAGCATGTAGTCGGCGTGCGAAGAGCCGGGGCGGCTGCGTTCAAGGTGATAGGGCATGGCGATCTCAACAACGGTGAAACCGCGCCATGCGAAGAAGCGGGCGAGCTGGGCGTTGCGCGAAGTGGCGTTCCAGTGATGGAAGACAATCAGGGCATGATCGGATGAACCGGCTTCTGTCACCTTGGCTCGAACCGTGTTGTTCTCGGGTGTCTCGGTGAAAAGGCTCGATGGAAAGCTGAGCCAACCGTCTTCCCAGCTCGCGGCGGGGGGCGCGTCATCCAGCCCGTAGAAAGAGGCCGAGTCCGCGACGGCCTCGGCCGCCAGCGCGCCAAACTCGGCTGTGGTGGTGGCGCCCTCGGATGCGGGAAATGCGAGGTCAGCGCGGAGGTCCAGCCCCGCCACCTCCTTCACATCATCGCTGCGCCGAGTGCGGCGCTCATCCCAGCGGTCCAGCCACCTATGAAACATGCTGACGGGCCTCCTGCCTCCTGTAACGAATGCCGAAGCCGGGATCGAAGAAACCGTAGACGGAGACGACTATGGCGAGCGCCAGCATGAGCGAGAAGCCAGTGACCACGCCCACCAGCAAGTAGACGAAAGCGAGAAACAGCACGGCAATCGTCGTTCTCGCCAACGGCACGTGGAAGGGCGTGGTAAGGCCGACGCGGATGGCGCCGTAGAGATACATTGCGCCGACTATGAGCGCGACCAGGAGGCTCGTGAAGTGGGTCGGCATACTGTAGTCGCCCCAATCGACCGGGTCTCCGAAGCGGGTTGTGATCGAAGCGGCGTCCAAGAAGATCCAATGCCAGACGCTCGGCGCAGCGGTGACGACATAAAGGCTCTCTAGTTTCATGCACATGGCGACGAGGAACCCGGCCACCGTGGCCCGGAAGATCCCACGCATGATCCTCGATCCGGCCGCCTGGGCCTCGTGCGTTGGTGCGATGTTCGGTTGCCGATCCAAGGTCTTGCCGATCTGCGCGTAGTCTTCGGCCACCGTCGAAAGTAGGATCAGGCCCGCGATGAACAGGTAGAAACACAGGCACATATAGAAATATGCGGCCCCGGTGAACGCGACTTGCTCAATGATCCCGATCTCGTCGGGGCGGGCGAGGGCGAGCGAGCCCCAGTCTATCGCGTAGTCACCGCCACCGTTGAGCACCGGCAGCAGGCGGACGCTGACCCACTGGAAGACGCCCGCGAACCCGGTGCAGAGCAGAAAGACGGCCCAATAGGTGTAGGACGATGCCTCGACCCGCTGCATCCAGTCGTCGGGGCGGGCGTGTTCGGGAATATGTGACAGCAGCGCGCAGCGGCCCCCATTCTTCCAGCTCGTAACCTGATCGACCACGAATGCGAAGAAGAGAGGCATGAAGACGATGAAGAGGAAGGTCCAGTTCGGAGCCCAAAGGAAGCCGACCTGCTTGGTGATGCCGTCCTCGCGAACGTATGTGATGTCGTGGATCGCCAGGAAGTAGGAGACGAATTGAAGCGCGACGGCTCCAGCGAAGACGGAGGCGGGCAGGTTTAGGGGCGATCCTCGACTGAAAATCCCTTCCGAGACGCGCGCAAGGCTGAAGCCGTGTCGGGGATCTTCGCCTCGCGCCGGTGTCGGGGCATCCTCCGGCGAGCGATCATCCTTCTCTGTCTCGCGGGGGGCGTCCTTCTTACGACGCGCGCGCCGCCGGGCGGTCAGCCGGGTCTGCGACTTGCTCAACGCGACTTGCCATGCACTCGCACCCTCCGGGTCGTTGCAACCTAGCACCCTGGCAAGCCACCGAATGTTGGCGGTGCTAATCCCCTTCTCGTTGTCCTCGAACCAGAGCTGAACCGTCCGCAGCTCGATCCCAGCGTGGTTGGCATCGAGCTGCGAAATGGCCTGAGTCAGCAGCTCGGGTGTCCACGGCCCCTGCGGGCAGCCGTCGTTATCGACGGGGCGCCCGATGCCCTCGGCCGCGACACGGGCGAAAAGCGTCTTGAAATCGTCATCGCCGCCATCCGGGGGGACAAAATATTTGCCGTTCTTAATCAAGGGTCTATGCGGCTATATTTCGTTCTGGTTCGATCGCTTCGTAGTAGGACGTGATCTAGTGGGTGGTCAAAAGGCATCCAAGGTGCAGGCAAGGTAGTGGCGATCCCACGCTCATTACCGCCAGCGCGGCCGGTCACGGTTGCGCCAGGGAGGCCACCGGCGGAAGGAGGGCAGTAAGACCCCGCCGCCTCACCACGACGGAGGCCGCAAAATGGCGAAGACAAAAAAGACACACGGAGAGGTTGTCGGGAAAATTATGACCCGCGAGGCTCGCGAGCATGTTGGCTACCTCTACGAGTGGAACACGGGTGAACGTCAGCACGCTTGGTTCAATGAACCTGTGACTGATTTCGTGTTCGAGGAATTGGAGACCTTCGATGCTAGGCGTCTTGAAAAGGTGTAGCGCGCTCGGGCTGGCAACTTGGCTCGGACTGCTTGGCGCAGCTCCGGCGAGCGCCTGGCAGCATGACTTCGAACGTGGCGTCGATCTCTACCGCGTTGCCTCCGGCGGCGCGGTCCTCTCCTTGGTGTGCGACCCGAACAAGGTCTACGGCGATCAACCGGAAAGCGCCCTCATGGTGCAGCTCGGGGCCGATGACGATTTCAGCGGGCCAGTGCAGATCGCATTTCCCGATGAGACGGTGATCAACGTGCAAGCGGAGCGCGGGCGCATCGCCAAGCGGGTTGTTGCAGCCGAGACTTGGGGGGCGCTGCTCGATGGCCTGCGCGGGCATGACACGCTCGAACTGACGATGAAGGGCAGCGCCCGAAGGATCGAGACGGGCGAGGGCCAGAACTTCACCTGCAACTGATCGCGGCCGCGAAAGCGGCCATCGGCGCGATAGCGCCGGGACGGGGCGGGGCGGGGCGGGGCGCGAGACCTGCCCCGCCCCGTTCATTTCAAGGGCGGCTCCTTCCTCAATCCCGCCTAGCCTGACGCGGGCATGAAAAAGCGCGGCCCCGGAGGGCCGCGCCGGCTGCATCAAGCGGCGGGAGGGACCGCCTATGCGGCCACCTGCGCGGCGGGTGCTTCGCGGCTCGCCTTTTCGGTAATGTAGTCCACGGCCTTCTGAGCCTCGGACGCAGCTCGGAAGATCGCGCGCTTGTCGTCCTTCATGGCTTGCAGCCAGCCTTCGACATACGCGGCGGACTGGTCGAACTCGGGTTCAACACCGATCTGCACGCCCAACATGCAAGCGCCGATCTCCGCGACCAATTCCTCGAAGGCGTAGGCTTTCCGGTCATTGAACCGCTTGAAGCGTTCCAACCGCTTGTCGGCCCCGGTCCAGTGGGTCAGCTCGTGGGCGAGCGTCCCGTAGTAGCCTTGCGCGGCGTGGAACGTGCCAATCGGCGGCATGTGGATCACGTCTCGGCGGAGGTCGTAGTAGGCGCGCGGCTGGTCGCTCGTCTCGATGGTCGCACCGGAGCGGGCAAAGAAAGCCTCGAGCTCGGGGGCGGCCTCGGTGCCACGGTCGCGCGGCGGTTCGGGCCGGATATAGAACTCATCGGCCAAGCCCTCGAT
>NZ_FOGU01000030.1 GCF_900111315.1 Tranquillimonas rosea | reverse complement strand
GGCAGTGTCCCAACGCTTGGTGTAGGAGGCCGCGCGCGGAGCCCCCGGCTTAGCGCAGCGCGCGGCCGGGCGTGACGCTGGCGGCCATCGTCGATCTTCGGGCAGGTTCGGGTTGCGAGACCTTGAACCAAGAACGGAGATGACGATGACCGACGACAGAATGGCGCTGATCGAGCTGGTTGAGAAGCAGGCTGACGGCGATCTTGTCCGCGAGATGCTGGCCTTCGCGGCCGAGCGGATCATGGAAGCGGAGGTGGAAGAGCGAACCGGCGCCGCGAAGGGCGCACGTTCGCCCCTGCGAGAGGTTCAGCGGAACGGCTACCGGGACCGCGACTGGGACACCCGTGCGGGGCGGATCGCGCTGGAGATCCCGAGGCTGAGAAAGGGGAGTTACCTGCCCAGCTTCCTGGAGCCGCGTCGCACAGCCGAGAAAGCGCTCGTGGCGGTGATCCAGGAGGCCTACGTCCAAGGTGTTTCCACGCGCTCGGTGGACGATCTGGTGAAGGCGATGGGCGCTGGCGGCATGTCGAAGAGCCAGGTCAGTCGCCTCTGCGTCGAAATCGACGAGCGGGTGAACGCCTTCCTCACTCGGCCGCTCGAAGGAGCGTGGCCCTACCTCTGGCTCGACGCGACCTACGTGAAGGTGCGTGAGGGCGGACGGATCGTCAGCCGGGCCGTGATAATCGCCGTCGCGGTCAACGAGGACGGCAAGCGCGAGGTTCTCGGCGTCGCCACCGGGCCCTCCGAGGCGGAGACGTTCTGGACGGACTTCCTCCGGTCTCTCGCCGACCGGGGCCTGCGCGGCGTGAAGCTGGTTGTCGCTGACGACCACAAGGGGCTGCGGGCCGCTGCGCGGCGGGTATTCAACGCCACGCACCAGCGCGTCGGCAAGCCGACCGTTCACTGGATGAGGAACGCACTCGCCCATGCCCCGACCAAGCAGCGGACGGCCGTGGCCGCGATGCTGAAGACGATCTTCGCCCAGGAGAACAAGGCGGATGCCGAAGCCCAGTGGGATGCCGTCGCGGATGCTCTCCGGGAGAAGCAGCCCAAGCTCGGCACGCTCATGGAGAGCTCGCGCGACGACGTCCTCGCCTACATGGACTTCCCCCGCGAACACTGGGCTCAGATCGCGTCGACGAACCCACTCGAACGGGTGAACCGCGAGATCAAGCGCAGGTCCGACGTCATCGGCATCTTCCCCAACGACGAGGCCATCGTCCGCCTCGTCGGCGCGCTGATGCTCGAGACCAACGACGAGTGGACGGTCGCGCGACGCTACATGAGCCTTGAAACCCTTGCGCGTGTCACCGACACTCCCACCGTAAGGCTGCCCGCTGTGGCGTCCTGATCAAGCTTGGACCTCTCCGAAGGTCGGCGCTCCTACACCATCCCACGGGACACTACC
>NZ_FOGU01000007.1 GCF_900111315.1 Tranquillimonas rosea | reverse complement strand
GTCCCAGTCGCGGTCCCGGTAGCCGTTCCGCTGAACCTCTCGCAGGGGCGAACGTGCGCCCTTCGCGGCGCCGGTTCGCTCTTCCACCTCCGCTTCCATGATCCGCTCGGCCGCGAAGGCCAGCATCTCGCGGACAAGATCGCCGTCAGCCTGCTTCTCAACCAGCTCGATCAGCGCCATTCTGTCGTCGGTCATCGTCATCTCCGTTCTTGGTTCAAGGTCTCGCAACCCGAACCTGCCCGAAGATCGACGATGGCCGCCAGCGTCACGCCCGGCCGCGCGCTGCGCTAAGCCGGGGGCTCCGCGCGCGGCCTCCTACACCAAGCGTTGGGACACTGCCCGGCATCGCGTTCACCGTGCTTCCTGTGATGGTGCTGTTCTGGCTTGTCTACGGGCTCGCGGCGCGCTGGGTCAGAGCCCGCAGCGATCCATGGTCAACGGGCCTCGCGATGGGTGTCATCCTCGCCTGGTCCATCGCGGCCAGCACCCCGTTGGTGGCGTCCTGACTTTCGATTTCTCACCGACGCGCCAATTGGTGGAACTGGCTGAGACGGTCGCGGACGGCCCAAACTGACCGCGTTGGCCTTAGGAGGCTTCGCAGTCGCAGCATGGGTGCGCCTGTCGCGACAGGCCGTAAGCGGCCATTTTCGCCACCTCCGGCGGCGCCCTCAACCCGGCCATTGGTGCTTGTCGCCGCAAGACCGGTGCGACATTGTCCGCAGGACGCCCAGCAAGAAGGCAATGCCGATCTCCATGTCCAAGAAGACCCTGAACCAGGCCAACCTCGAAAAATTGGGAGCGGAGAAGCTCGCGGCACTGGTCATGAACCTGGTTGAGGGGAGCGCGGCGCTTCAGCGCCGCGCGCGGATGGAGCTCAGTGCCGCCCAGGGTCCCGGGGAGGTTGCCGCCGATCTCCGCAAGCGCTTTGCGTCTCTGCGACGCGCGACCGGCTTCGTCGATTGGCGCAAGCAGAGGGCGCTGGTCAAGGATCTCGAGGGTCTGTTGGGGATGATCGAAACCACAATCGCCCCGCATGATCCGGACGAAGCATTCGAGCTTCTCTGGTCTTTTCTTCAACTCGCCCCCTCCATTCACGAGCGCACGGATGACAGCAACGGCGCAGTGGGCGGCATCATGAGTGACGCGGTGGACCTGATCGCGGAGATTTCGCCCCGTCTTTCCCAAGACCGCACTGCCCTGGCCGAACGCATTCTCGACGCGGTCGCCGATGCGGGTTACGGCGAGTTCGACCGGATCATTCCGGCGACGGCCGACGCGCTCGGCCAAGACGGGCTGGAGCATCTTAAATGCATCACGCAAGCCTGGGCCGACGCGCCACCGACGGAGCATGAACTCGAGCAATACCGGGGCTACGGCCTCATGTCTTCTGCCGACGACAGCGTGCGCCGCAACAAACAGATGACACGGTCGATCATCCTGGCGGATATCGCGGACGCCCAAGGAGACGTCGACGCCTACATGGCCCGCTATTCAGAAGAACAGCTGACCTACGGCACCATTGCCCCTCACGTGGCCCGGCGGTTGCTCGACGCGGGACGTGTCGATGAGGCTTTCGACATCGTCACCCGCGCCCGGGTCGCCGAAGACGGCACGTCATTCCGTATGTACCGCTACGATCTCGATGCGGTCTATGAGGAATGCCTTGAGCGCAAGGGCAAGACGGATGAGTTGAAGACCCATCTGTGGAACACTTACGAGCAGACCCTCAGCGCGACGAGCCTTCGCAGGTATCTGAAGCTGCTGCCCGATTTCGACGACATCGAAGCCGAAGAGGCCGCTCTGGGCTTCGCGGAGGCCTATCCGCATCTGGGGGCGACGATCAGCTTTCTCGTCGACTGGCCATCTCACGAACGTGCGGCACGGATCGTGGTGGCGCGGGCCGAAGAACTCGACGGGAATTCCTATCACGCCCTCACGAAGGCGGCTGACGCGCTCGAGGCCGAGCACCCGCTCGCCGCCGCGCTGATGCGCCGCGCCATGGTTCTGGACACGCTGACCGGAGCAAAATCAAAGCGGTATCGCTACGCGGCACGCCATCTGGCCGAATGTCAGTCCTGCGATGCCGCCATCGAAAACTATGGGGATCTTCCCTCTCACACGCAGTTCCTTGAAGAACTCAAACAGGAACATGGTCGAAAACATGGGTTCTGGAGGTTGGTCGGTCCGTAACTACGGCCCTTAGCTGCCGTACATCAAACAACTGTCGCTGCGGTGCGGCTTCTCCGAACCGGTCGTTAGCTCGAGGTGCGGCAATCTCGCGCTTCTCAATGTCGGCACCGCGGGCATAGCGTCGAACTCACACTGCGTCGGCGGGGGCGGGCGACGTCGCGATGCGCGACGATCCAGATCGCGAAGGTGCGGGGTGGTCCGGTGCTACACCTTTGCCGGTGACCCTGACGCCGCATATCGCGCCGCGTAGTCGTGCAGCAGGGGCACACGCCGAGGTCTGAAGCTGTGCCCCATCAGGGCGGCCTTTTCGATCCCCGCGACGTGGAAGGTGCGCCAGTCCTGTCGAAGGCAGCACCAGACCAGCAACATCAATGTTCGGTCCGAATAACTGATACCCAATGGCCAGACCTCGCGCTGAGAGACCTGGCCCTTCTGGTCGCGATAGCGAACGTCGAGCGCCAGTTCCTCCCAGCAGGCGCGACGCAGCAGCGACATGTCCACGGTGTAGTCGAGGCGGACTGGGTCCGCACGAAAGCTTCGCAGGACCGTGTGCATGGCTTGCCGCGATTGATCGTCGGGGAGCGTGCCGATGATCCGGGCAAGCGCCGCACGGCCTGCTGCTTCCAAAGACGCATCGCCCGTCTTGCGCAACTCGCCAACCGCGAGGACCAGTGCCTCGATCTCGAGCCGAGAAAAGCTCTGCGGCGGCAGTGCGGGGTCTTCGGTCAGGCGATACCCCACACCGGCCTCGCCGTCGATCAGGGCACCACCGGCGCGCAGCGTGGCGATGTCCCGGTAGAGTTGTCGTCTCGACACGTCCGTTTCCGCAGCCAGCCGCGCGGCGGTAACCGGGGCGGGCAAGCGGCGCAGCGCATCCACAAGTCGCATGAGGCGGTCGGTGCGGGCCATGCTGACGCAATCTGTCAGCAGCCCTCGGCTAAAGCAAGGCGTCAGGATTTATCAGGAGACACCCATGCCGACACTCTACCACGCGCCCCGGTCCCGCTCGACCTCAATCCTCATCCTTGTGGAAGAGATGGGCCTCGCCGACCGCATCGACGTCGTGAACGTCACCGTGTCCCGGCAAGATGGCAGCAGCGGTCCGGACCCGCGCAACCCTCATCCCGAGAAGAAGGTGCCGTATCTGACCGACGGCAACGACCACGTGCGCGAGCGTGGTGCTCTCGTTGCCTATCTAACGGACAGATTCCCCGAGTCCGGTCTCGGCCGTCCTGTGGGCCACGCGCAGCGCGGGGCGTTTCTGAGCTGGCTGTTCTACTACCAGGGCGTGATGGAGCCCCTTCTGGTGCTCGATTGGGCAAAGATTGACCATCCGGCCCTGCACGCAACGTTCCGCGACCTGGATGCGGTTTTTGCCCGTCTGGCCGAGGCGCTCGATGGCCAGCCCTACCTTCTCGGTGGTGGGTGCTCGGCGGTGGACCTGTTGCTCTCGAGCCCGTTTCAATGGCTGCCGGACGCCATGCCGGAGCATCCCGCGATCCAAGCCTGGATAAGCCGTTGCGCCGACCGTCCGGCCGTGAAGGCCATTGCGGCCCGAGATAGCGCGGAGCAGTAGTATAAGTTCAGGAGCGCAATCGCCCTGGTTTGGCCGCCAAGGCGCAACCCCTGTCCTTCCTCGGTGCGTGCCGAGGGAGGCTCCAATCACCGCGAGCAACATCGGTGCGGCGGTGCGACCCTGACGGTCGGCCCGAGCCTCGGCATCGAGCTTGTTCACGAGGTCTACGACGTTGAAGAAGCGGCCGCGTCTGCCGCTGCGGATGCAGGCCCTCGCCAGCACTGAGCGGGCTCGTACGAATGCACTGAACGTCTGGATGCCGAATGCCGGGCAATGCGCGCACCGGGAATTTCGTGCGCTTACCCCGTCGGCGCATCCTCACATCCGGAGCGGCGATGCCATTTGCCTCGTCGGGCCATTCTCCGCCGGGTGTGTCTTGGCCATCTCGTCAAAATTGAACCAGCGGCGGAGGCGGCGGATGTGCTTCGGCGCGCCATCCACCGTGAGCCTCCCGTCGTCGACAGCGGTTTCCAGCGCGACATCACCGCGATAGACACGGATAAAGTTCTCCAGCGTGGCCTCAAGGAAGAGATCGGTCGACCCGCCCGGATCGGACACGCAGAGATCGAGCTTGCCCGCCTCGCAGACGAACCAGTAAAGACGTTTTTGCTCCGGCTGATCGGAGACGTCGAGGCGCAGGACGTGGCGATCCGACCCGAAGGCCGTGGGATCGACGGAATACTCCAGCCCCCAGATCAGCAGACCGAGGTCGAGTTCGCCCTCTTGGATCTCGCGCCGCGTCCACCGCTGACCCCAGATCCCGAGCGCGCCGACCAGGGGAAGGAATTCGGCCCCGGCCTGGGTGAGATGGTAAGTCCACGACTTGCCCGAACGGCCGCGCTGGCGGCGGACGAGACCTTCCGCCTCCAGTTGTCGCAATCGCTTCGTAAGCAGGGTGGCCGACATGTGCGGCACGCCGCGGTGGATATCATTGAACCGCTCCGCGCCTGCGCCGAGGTTACGGATGACGAGGGCGGTCCAGCGTTCGCAGAAGATCTCCGCAGCCTTGGCGATGGGGCAGAATTGGCCGTAGCCCTTCATGGCAGACTCCCGTGTTCTGCGCAGGATACCGCAGCTGCCCCAGACTGAAGACTCCATTTTGTGAAGTTTCAGTCGATGCGCTTGCCGGGCAGACTTTCCTGGAAGCCAAAGAAGGGAGGCGAAGATGAACACCGAGACATTGAGCCTGGAGGCCCAGATGTGGGGAGGACCTGGCAGATCCTACGACGGGATCTCGTTCGGGCTTTCGGACACCATCTCGCACACCGTCCAAGCCCTTTGGCCGCGACCCGGCGAGCAGATCCTCGACATCGGAACCGGCACAGGCTGGGGCGCCCGGCTCGCAGCCTGGCGGGGCGCCTACGTGACGGGTATGGATATCGCTCCGGGCATGCTCAAGGCGGCGGAGACTTTGTCGGTCGGTCTCGATCCGCGCCCTGTCTTTCAACGCGGGGCCGCAGAGGCGCTTCCATTCGACAACAGCAGTTTCGATGGGGTGCTCTCAACCTATGGCGTCATCTTCTCGAGCGAGCCGACCCGTGCCGCGGCCGAGATGGCACGGGTGCTTCGAACGGGAGGGCGTCTGGCAATAGCGACCTGGGCCGACGATCCCGAGGGTTATATCGCGGGTTTCTTCAGCTTGGTGGGCAAATGGTCCGACGCACCCCCTCCACCTGCCTCGCCCTTCGATTGGGGACGGCCGGACTGGTTGCAGGCGACGCTTGGCGGATTGTTTGAGATCGAAGTCCGCGAACAGGTGACGACGCTCTATGCGCCGGACGTGGCGACGGTTTGGGCGGAGTATGTCACCGGCTTCGGGCCCGTCGCGGACACGTACGCAGCCCTGCCACCCGACCGGCGAGAGGCCTTCCGAGCTGCCTTTCAGGACTTTCATCGGACTTACGAGGCTACCCAGGGATTGACGATACCACGCCTTGCACTGGTCGTCCGCGGCGTGCGGATCTGAGCCATCGCATCAAGCGTCGTCCGGCTACACGACCGGCCCTTAGCGGCCGCCCATGGCGCCCGCTAACGCCGCGCCGCAGCTTCACTGAACCGGCCATTCATGCAGGCCGCAGCATCATGCAGTGGCCTAAGGTAGGCAGCGCGGACTTTCCTGACATTCCGCACCTTTGAGCGAAAGATCGTTCCTGCACGAAGCTACACGTCGAGGATGATCGGACAGTGGTCCGAGACTTCGGTATCGTAGACGACGTCAAAACTCCTCACGGCATCTTGGTTATTGATCAGCATGTAGTCAGCGAAGCGTCCCGGCTTCTTGTAGTGCGAGTTGCGGGTGCCGCCGAAGCCGTAGTTCGTCACGAGTTCAACCATTCCGGCATCGGCGAGGATCGAGAGCGTTTCGCTGTCCGGCTCGACGTTGAAATCGCCGCAGATCAACGTTAAGTCGCCAAGCTCTGCCAACTGGCCTGATAGATCACGCAGTCTATGTGCTTGATCGGCACGTTCGGGCGTGTCCATCTTCCCAGCCAGGTCGCGCAGCCCATGCATGTGCGTGACGCTCAAGGCTCGGTCCGCATCGTAATCCCACACACGCACACCATGGGCGCTTCGAGAGCGCGGGTGATCGCCAAAGCCGTCAGGAGAGTAGTCCTTGTGAACGAAGCCTTGGACCTGTCCGATGATCGGGAAAGAGCGATGCACAAAGGTCGCCAAACCCCACTGCGAAGGGATCGACACGTTACCGTCCCAAAGGACGCCTTGCGCCGCAGGACAGAAGATAGCAACGTGCTCTGGCAGCGCCGATGCGACGTCGCGAAACAGGTTGGCGCGTTGAGACAAGACATGATCGCCGTCGCGATAGGTCAGCCATTTCTTTCCGGACGAAGGGCTATGGATGACCTCTTGGAGGCAAAGAATATCGGGCGCAATCGCGGCCAGATAGGGCAGCATCACGTCATGGAGCTTGCCGCCCCAACCGTTCAAGCACATGATTTTCATGACCCGGCACCTTCCGCGAAGCTTACCTTCGTTACAATGACAAAGAGAGGCGAGTTAGGGCTCGAGGACTAAGCCCTTTCACTACATGCGAGACGCTGGCGCTGTGTAGGCAGGTCATGTCCGGAACCTGCGCGCCTCCAGCGCGGTCACGAGAACCAGCCCGACGAGCGATACTCCAAGCCCGAACACCGCGGCCGGCATCCAGCCAGTGCCTGATACGACAGCCGCATAGGCCGGCGGACCAAGAAGCGACCCCGCTGCCCCGGCTTGGGCGATCGCGCCGTTGGCCGGTCCGATGCCGCTGGGACCAGCCCACCGAGGGATCGAGGCAAAGACCAGTGACGGAAAGATCCCCGACAGAATGTTCAAACCGAGAAAGAGGATCGCGCTGGCACCGAGCGACGCCAGCGGGCTGAACACTCCAAAGAGCAACGTCGCCGGGACGATGAGGGAGAGAAGAAGCAAAGGCACAGAAAGCCGCAGGTCGGAGCGCCGCGCCAGATAGAATGGCACTATGACCCCGCTGATCGTCATGAAGCCGCCGAGCCCCGTGACGAGCCCCGCCGTCCCCGGGCTCGCCCCTTTCTCCGAGATCAGGAATTCGGGCATCAGCGCCAACAGTCCCACCTGGAAGCAGGTGAAGCAGCCGAAGCCGCAGGCAAGGACGAGCGCTGCGCCCGGCGGGCGTATGATCATGGCTGGGACCGTTTCGGCAGCACCCGACCTGCCGCGTGGCACACAGAGCCACAGGACGGCCCCTGCCAGAGACCAGAGGAGGAGCACGCCACGCCAGCCGAGCGGCTCGGCGAACGCCCCGGAGAGGATCGTCCCGAGCGCGAGGCCGACCGGCAAGAAGGTGCTCCAGACGACGAGGGCCAGATCCGCCGACAGATGCCGTGCCTCCCGGGCCATCAGCACCGGTGCGGTGACGATGACAGAGAGATAGCCTATGCTCTCGACGGCACGTGCCAGGGTCAGCAGGGTCCCGCTGCCGACCAGTGCTTCGCCGAGGCTTCCGGCGATCAGAAGCGTGAGGCCGACCAGCAATGTTCGCCATTCCCCCGCGCGTGCGGCGAGACCGGCCGCCGGCGCCCCGAAGAGCGCCCCGCTGAGCTCGATGAGCGCAATCACCACGGCCCCTATGAAAAGGGTAAGCCCCAGCTCGTCAGAGATGAGCGGCATCAGCGGGGGTATCTTACCCATCTGCGCAGCGGCCAGAAGACCTGTCAGATAAATCCAGAGTTCTCGGCGTCCGATCGGCATGAGCCACCTCCTGCGTCTCGCGATAAGCGCCGCTTGGAAGATAGGCGAGGAATAAGATATTCAGGGGATATGCAGGACGGCACCTCCCTTCCACCGCGCTGTAGGAGCGACCTTGGCCGCGGGTTGCGCACTTGGCGCGCGCTTCATCGTGTGAAGCAGAGCCATGCGGCGGAGCTGCTCGGGGTCTCGCAGCCGCAGATTTCTCGCTGGGAAAGCGGAACTCAGGAACCGGGCCAAGATGAGGCCCGCCTCCTGGCTGACCTGCTTTCGGCCCGGCTCGCGGGTGGGGCGGATGGGCGCTTAGGAAAATTCGTAGGTGACAGCGTCTCACCGCTGCATCTGATCTGCGACATGACCCACCGGCTGCTGGCCTATTCGTCGGCGCGAGCCCGACAGTTTCGGCGCGTTCCCGAAGAGCTCGATGGAGCACTCCTCTGGGAATGTGCCAGCCCCGATATCATAGAAGCCGAGCGCAATCTGGAAACTTTGGGGTGGTTCGACTTGGTAGCCCCGATCATCGAGCTTGAGACAACCGGCCATCGGAGCCACCTGCTCGAGATCCCAGAGAGTCGGTTCACTTGGACTCGCTTCAGGCTTTCGGACGGCCGCTACGCACGCCTTGTGGAGACCATCAACTGAAAGGTTGGCGAGCGCCCCCTTCGTCCCGCGGTGCGGTCGCTGCTCCCCAGGATTTCGCTGCGCGACGCACGAATGACCGGATCCACAGCTGCGATGCGGCATGAAGATTTGCCGCGCCAAAGCGAAAATTCCGCTGCGGGCGCGCGCAGCGAGAAATTGACACCTCCGCAACGGGCTCGAAACGGACCCGCGGCAGCGCGGCGAGCTGCGATTGGCCCGACCCAGAAGGCGGGAGCGGACGGCCCAGAACCGACATTCAAGTCGATAGCCTTGCGGCGGAGTAGCTTCACCGAACCAGTCATTCATCGGCGCGGACTCCTAACGGTCTGGATCGTAACCGCGAGCCATCCGATGGCGGCCCAGAACGGACCATTCCGAGTTTCAAACAAAAGGTCGACTACCTATGCTCTTTTCGCGAGCGCAAGTTGTGCGGCGTGACAGGAGAAACTCAGATCAGGTTGGCGCGCCTCCAATGCGCGACGCGCCAAGAATGGTTGTCTGTTAGTTCCGCGATCTATCGAGAACGCGAAGGCGACTATCCCATTCGCCTCGATCGACGTAGCAGCCGTGAAGGTGCCGGAAGCCGGTTGATGGGTCGAATGCCTCACGACCATGCAGGACACGGCGATTGTCGAAGACGACCATTTCGCCGCCGTCAAGTTTCAGCGCGATGCCGTAGGCGGGATCGCGCGTCATCTCCATGAGAACCCGGTAAGCGCGGTAGAAAGACTTCATCCGGGCGGGCTCGAGATCGAGGATGTCCGCGAGGTGCGCGTTGAAACAGAGCTCGGAAACCTCGCCGCGCGTGTCCAGAGTGATTACCGTCTTGCGAGAGCGGATGTCCGTGCTGGCGTCCTGGAATCGGAAGGGCACGGTCACCGTCGACAGGACCTCGAAGGCTTCGGGATCGCGGGCCCGCAGATCCTCGGCCACGGTCATCCCGTCACAGAAGGTCGAGCCGCCGCCTTCGGCCTCGTTGGCGAGACAGTGAAGGAACTGATAGCCCGGCGGCAGTTCCTGGTTGGTCAAGTCCGTATGCAGCGGCAGTGCGTCTGAGGTGTAGGCGAGGTTGTTGGGGTTTGGCTTGGAGACGACTTCGAAGGTCAGTCCGAAGTTGGTCTCCCTGAGATGGCCGACCCGGCGGGCGACCTCCATGCCGGCCTCGGTGCTGTCGTCCAGCCCCGTCACGATGGACAGACCGAAACGCTTCGTATCGCGCAGCCATTTCGCGAGGTCGGAGTCAGAATTGAGGACGCCATTGGCATCGTGACGGGGCACGCCCTCTCCACCGAGGTCGGCGCGCCATGCGACGGGCGCGAGATCGGCGGGGTCGTGACGGGGCTGTCCGGGGCGATGCGTCTTGATCCAGTCAAGGTCGAAACGGCTTGGCGTTTCCCCGTCGTTCCAAGTGACGAGGAGCGTATCCGGGGTCACTTCCGTATGGTGAGGCGTGACGTCGAGCCGAACTTTGGTCAGCTCAAAGGTGCGCTCACCGGTATGCGGGTGGAACCCCGACGGGTCGGTGTCGCGCAGCCAGATGTATGGGAATTCACCCACGGTTCCGTCGGACCAACGGATTTTCAGGCCGTGGGCCCCGGTAATGAGGCTCGGTTGCATGTGTGTCTCCAATGAAGATGAGGTGGTCAGGCGTTTGGGCTCAGCCGAGCCGCGGGGGCGGCCACCACGCGTGGGCCTTCGCATGCGGATGGCCCGGACATCTTCCCAAGACGGTGCACATGTTTCCGATCGTTCTTCGCTAATTTATACGGAACATGGATACGCCCGGCAAGGCAAGCAGATCGAGCGGCCGGTGCGAGCCGTTCGCAATTGGGCGCCAGTTGCCGCTGGTATGAACTTGAACCGCTTGGACTCGGTCGATGTGGGCTCGCACCCGACCTGCGCCAGCACCATAAACCGACACTCTCAGAATGAGAAACCGACGGGTCTCGGCCTTAACCGGACTTTGGATAGGCGATAATCGTTCCGACGCAGCTATGTCAAAGCGGAGGCTCAACGCGTATGGCGAGCATTTTGTTACGGAACATTTGTGTCTGCCAGATGCATCTTAGGCGCTTCCCGCCGCTTTGGGGAAGGCCCTGACGATCCGGATGTTGTTGGTGCTGCCGGAACGGCCGAACGGAAAACCGGCCACTACGACGAGGCGATCATCCCGGCCCGAAGGGACGAAAGGTTGGCAGCTTTCGCGAGCGAAATGCACCATTGTTTCATAGTCGACCACGTTCTTCTCGAGCAGAGCGCGCGTTCCCCATGCAAGCGCCAGGCGCCTGGCGATCGCCATGTCCGGCGTGATTGCGAGTAGCGGTTGAGAAGGGCGTTTCGCTGAGACCCGTAGTGCTGTTGCTCCGCTCATCGAATAGGTCACGATCGCCGGTGCAGAGAGTTCGTCCGCAAGACGGGCTGCCGACCGGGCAATGCAGTCTTCGGGATGTTCGGTCGCACGGGGCCTATCACTGCGCTTGACGTAGTCCACGTGGCCTTCGGTCCGCGCGAGGATGCGGTCCATCACCTCGACCGCCTCGGCTGGATAGGCGCCCGTCGCGCTCTCCGCCGAAAGCATGACAGCATCGGCCCCGTCATAGACCGCGGTCGCGACGTCCGAGGCTTCTGCGCGGGTGGGCGTCGGCGATGTTGTCATGGACTCCAGCATCTGTGTAGCCACGATCACCGGACGATTTGCGCGGCGACAGATTTCGATGATTTCCTTCTGGGTGCTCGGCACGTTCTCGGCGGGGATTTCGACGCCGAGGTCGCCTCTCGCAATCATGATCGCGTCAGCCGATCTGGCGATGTTCTGGATGTCGGCTACGGCCGAGGGCTTTTCGATCTTCGCGATCACCCCCGCGCGACCTTCGAGGAGCGCCTTGATGTCGCTGAGATCCTCGGCGGTCTGGACAAACGAGAGTGCGACCCAGTCGACTCCGCACTCGAGCCCGAACTTCAAATCCTCGCGATCTTTGTCTGTCATCACCGGCAGATCCAGCTTCGTATCGGGAAGATTGACACCTTTGCGGTCGCTGACCGTTCCACCGGAGAGCACTTCTACTTCCAAGCTTTCCAGGCCGCGCTCCGTCACTCGGAGTCGAATTCGGCCGTCGTCCACGAAAATCCTGTCCCCGGCCCTCACCGACGCGAATATCTCGGCGTGGGGCAGTGGCAGCTGAGTATGATCGCTGGTCGTTTCTCCAAGCACCAGCGAGATCTTTTCTCGGTTCTCAAGCTGACGGGGTCCAGACGGCAAGCGCCCGAGCCGAATCTTCGGACCTTGGAGATCTTGCAGGATTCCGATGGGCACGTCTTCCTCACGCTCCAATGCGCGGATGGAGCGAATGACCGCGGCGTGGTCGGAATGAGCGCCGTGGCTGAAGTTCAAACGGAAGGTATCGACGCCGGCGTGAAACAGCGTTCGCAGCATTGGTGGAGCCGAACTCGCTGGCCCCACCGTGGCTACGATCTTGGCGCGTCTGTTTCGCATGGCTTTGCTCTTCCTGGTAATCTGGCGCTACGCGATGAACACAGCGCGAACGTCATTGACATTGGTGAGCGTTGGGCCGGTGCGGATGAGGTCATGTGTGGCGTCGAGCAGGCTGTAGCTGTCATGGCCTGCAAGGGCCTCCAAGGGATCGAATCCTGCAATTCGGGCGCGTTCCAGCGTATCTGGATCGATGAAGGCCCCGGCCGCGTCTTCAGTCCCGTCGATACCGTCGGTATCGACCGCGGCCGCATGGATGCCCGCTTCTCCTTCCAGCGCGACAGCGAGGCTCAGGAGAAACTCGGTATTCCTGCCGCCACGCCCGGGCGCACCGTCACCGATCGACACAGTAGTCTCGCCCCCAGACAATAAAACACAAGGCCGCGGAGCGGGCATGCCATGCGCTCTGACGGAGCGGGCGATGCCAGCCATGATGGTTCCGAGCTCTCGGGCCTCCCCCTCTATCGCGTCCCCAAGCAGCACGGGGGTGACGCCCGCCGAACGGGCGGCGCGCGCTGCGGCTTCCAAGGACTTCTGCGGTGTCGCGATGAGGCGGTAATCCGGGTCGAATGCTTCGTGGACGGTGGCAGGCTCCACAAGAGCTTCTCGGATGTGCATGGGCAGATCGCTCCCCATCCGACCAACGACGTGTGTAAGATCGACGGTCGGATCGGGGTCGGGCACGGTCGGTCCTGAAGCAATCGCCGCCGGGTCATCGCCCGGCACGTCTGATATCGCGAGTGTCACAAGCTTTGCCGGAAGAACGGCACGCGCGAGTCCGCCACCTTTGACCGAGGACAACCGGCGTCGCACGCTGTTCATGTCGGAGATCGGAAGGCCCGAGGCCAGAAGGCGTCTGTTGACCTCGATTTCGTCGCTGAGGATCAATGGGGGTCGAGGCGCAGCCAGCAAAGCGGAACCGCCGCCCGAGATCAATGCGAGTACAAGGTCTTCGGGCCCCGCTGCCTCGGCCAGGGTCATGATTTCCTTCGTAGCTTCCGCACCGGCCACATCCGGGACGGGGTGCGCCGCTTCACGAACCACGATCCGGCTCGTCGCAACCGAATGTCCATACCGGGTCACGACCACGCCGGACATATCCACGTCAGGCCAGGCCGTTTCGAGGGCGTGTGCCATCGCGGCTGAGGACTTGCCGGCTCCGACCACGATGCACCTACCCGTAGGTTTCGGAGGCAAGTAATCCGCCAGAACCGTCGCTGGATTGGCGGCCGCGATGGCCGCATCGACCATCGCCAGCAGGAGCTCTCTTTCAGACGCCTCGGACATCTCGATCAGAGGATATTGGAGCCACGGATCGCCTCGCAGACCGCATCCGTCACGTCCTGCGTCGTCGCCGTGCCGCCGATGTCTGGCGTCATGATTCCGGCTTCGCAGACCTTCTCCACCGCCTCCATCAATCGCGCGCCGGCGGCTTCCTCACCGAGATGCTCGAGCATTTGCGAGGCAGTCCAGAACGTCGCGACGGGGTTCGCGATACCTTTCCCGGTGATGTCGAACGCGGAGCCGTGGATGGGTTCGAACATGGAAGGGCTGCGGCGCTCGGGGTCAATGTTGCCGGTCGGGGCGACACCGAGGCTTCCCGCCAATGCGCCTGCGAGATCTGAGAGGATGTCGGCGTGCAAGTTGGTCGCCACGATCGTATCGAGCGACTGGGGTTTTAGAGCCATCCGCACCGTCATGGCGTCGACGAGCATCTTGTCCCACGTAACGTCCGGGAATTCCTGCGCGACCTCGGCGGCGATCTCGTCCCACATGACCATGCCGTAGCGCTGTGCGTTCGATTTGGTAACGACAGTCAGGAGTTTGCGCGGCCGCGACTGCGCCAGCTTGAAGGCGTAGCGCATGATCCGTGTCACGCCCGTCCGAGTGAAAATCGACACCTCGGTGCCGACTTCTTCGGGCAGGCCGCGATGCGTGCGCCCGCCATTGCCGGAATACTCGCCCTCGGAGTTTTCGCGAACAATGACCCAGTCGAGGTCGCCCGGTCCGACACCCGTGAGCGGCGAGGTGATCCCCGGCAGTATCTTCGTCGGCCGTACGTTAGCGTATTGATCGAAGCCCTGACAGATCGGGAGGCGCAGGCCCCAAAGGGTGATATGGTCCGGGACATCGGGCGCACCGACCGCACCGAAGAAGATCGCGTTGAACGGCTTCAGCTGCTCGGTGCCGTCGTCGGGCATCATGACGCCGTGCTTCTTGTAGTAGTCGGACCCCCAGTCGAAGGTCTCTACGTCGAACTGAAAGCTGCCGTCACGTGTGGCAAGAGCCTCGAGCGCCTGCAAGCCAGCATCGATGACCTCCGGGCCGATCCCGTCTGCTGGAATAGCGGCAATCTTATAGGTTTTCATAGACTTACCTGGTTCTGATGGTTTGTACGGCGGCGGACAGAGACGCCATGTCAAGAATGTCCGGTACGGATAGCCTCCCTGATGCACCGCCGCGGACGCGATGTCGGGACGGTATGGGGAAGCGGTGATCGCACTCAAGCTCTCTTGGATTATACAAATTACGGGAATAATGTTGAGTGAAGTTCAAGGAGAAGCTCGTGGAACTTACTCAGCTGCGCTGTTTTCTGGCTGTCGCCGAGACGTTGCATTTCGGCAAGGCGGCCCACAGCCTCGACATGTTGCCGGCCTCTCTGGGGCGTCACTTGAAGAAACTCGAAGAAGGGCTCGGCCTCAAGCTTGTCGCGCGCACGACGCGCCATGTCTCGCTGACACCTGCCGGCGAGGAACTGGTCGAAGAGGCGCGCGATCTCGTTGATCGTGCAGACCGGTTTGAAGAAATGGCTCGCTCGATGGAGGTGAAATCCTCCAACGTGCTGAGACTTGGCGCGATTGATAGCGCGGCG
Organism: Tranquillimonas rosea; assembly: GCF_900111315.1. Lineage (GTDB taxonomy): Bacteria > Pseudomonadota > Alphaproteobacteria > Rhodobacterales > Rhodobacteraceae > Tranquillimonas > Tranquillimonas rosea. The sequence continues at coordinate 220,509 of NZ_FOGU01000007.1, read as the reverse complement.
GCAGGTCTTGTGCCCCAACTCCTGACCTATTTCCGAGAAATCCGCCCGGACATCCAAGTCACGCTCTACGAGCAGAAAACGATCCGGCTCCTGCCGCGGCTTTCGTCCGGCCGGATCGACATCGCCTTCGTTCGTCCGCCGGAGGTTCGCCCCCCTGAGATCGTGTTCCGATCCCTGTTCCACGAAACTGCCGTGGTGGCGATGCCGTCGGATCACCGCCTGTCGGAGCGCAACAGCATTACCATCCCCGAGCTCGCGGACGAGCCGCTGATCGTGCCGGACCGTCGGTCGCGCCCGCACAGCCACGATCTGACGATGAAGCTCTTTCTCGAAGCCGGACTGACCGCGCGCGTCGCCCAAATCGCGGAAGAGAAGCAGACCATCGTCAATATCGTCAGTACCGGGCTCGGCCTGGCAATTGTCCCAAAGTGGACCGCGCGTCTGGCCGTGTCGGGCGTGAACTTCGTCCCAATCGAAGTCAAAGAGGGCCTCGCCTTGAACAAGCTGTCCCTCGCGGCAGCTTGGATGCGGGGCACACGAGACCCGGCCCGCGACGCGCTTCTCGATTGCCTCGATGGCCGCCTTTCCGACATCGCCGAGTCAGCCTGACATTATTGCGAAAGTATATATAATTCTGCGCAGATTGCTCTCGGCGGGCCGGCAGACCTACGCTCCTTTCACCAATCGGATCGCTCCGTTTGCGTGAACGAAATACTTGGGAGGAGGAAGCCATGAGTTTCACCAAGAACTTCATTGTCTCAATCGCGGCTGTTAGCGCGCTGTCGGTGCCCGCGGTGGCGCAGGACAGAGAAGGCTGGCCCGACACCATGACAATCGGAACCGGCAGCCAGGGTGGCACCTACTTCACCTATGGCAGTGGTTTCGGCTCCATGATCAGCGACGAGCTGGGCATCAATGCCGGTGTGGAGATCACCGGCGGGCCGGTTCAAAACGTCACCCTCGTCGAAACGCAGGACCACAACATGGGGTTCGTGACGCTCGGTCCCGCGGACGAAGCCCGCCGCGGCGAGAGCGCGCTGATGCCTGACGTTCCGCACGAGGCCGTTCGCGCGCTCTTCCCGATGTATCAGACGCCTCTTCAGGCCGCGGTCCTCGCAAGCTCCGACATCGAGAGCTTTGCGGATCTCGATGGCAAGCGCGTCGGCGTCGGACCCAAAGGGGGCACCTCGGCGACTTACTGGCCGCGGTTCTTCGAAGAAGCCGGCATGGACGTGACGCTGTCCCATGCCGGTGGTTCGGACACGGCCGGACAGCTCAAGGACGGTCTGATCGACGCTTTTGTCTACGCCGCCGGTCTGCCGACGGGCGCCTACAGCCAGCTCGCCGTCGAGAACGATGTGCGCTTCCTGTCGATGGACGAGGAGACACTGTCGACATTCGTCGATGCCGTCCCGGCGATGTCGGAATTCACGATCCCCGCCAACACCTACGAGGATCAGCCCGAGGACGTCCAGTCGGTCGCGCTCTGGAACTTCGCCATCGCCCACGAATCCATGCCGGACTCACTTGCCTACGAAATCACCAAGCTCGCCATGGAGAATCCCGAGCGGATGACGCAGGTGCATGCTGCGGCGAAGGAAACGGTGCCTGAAAACGTTGGAACGAACACTCTCATTCCGTTCCACGAAGGTGCCGCGCGCTGGTTCGAAGAAAATGGTTTCGACCTGCCGGAGACGCCCGAGTAACTACGGTATCTCCTCGGGACGGCGGCCGTACTTCCGCGGCCGCCGTCTATCTTTCTGGCTTCCGACTTCGCGAGATCTCTCATGTCCGACAACAGCGGCAGGACCGAGGCCCGCGCCTCGGCTACCTCCAGTGCATCCTTGATCGAAGAACAGACCGCCAAGGCCAGCGTTGACACCGACGCGATGGCACTCAATCAGCGTGTCTTTTCCGGTTCGCGTCACTGGCTAATCGCTGGCCTTTGCGTGGCCTACACGGTCTTCCACCTTCTGGTCATGAACGTGTTCCCGCTGGAGACATGGACATACCGTCTCGTTCACGTCGGCGGTGGCTTGATGCTGGGCTTTCTTCTCTTCAGCGTTCGTGAGGTCATCAATTCCGGGCCCGAGCCAAAATCATTGCTTTCGAAAGGCCTCCTTGCCTTGGCCGGGGCTGGCATTCTCTACGCTTTCGCCGCCGTGGCCGTTATCTGGATCAACGGGGTCACTTCGAGCTCGGCCGCCGCGCCATCCTGGGCGATGAGCACGCTCGGTGTGCCCCTGGTTGTCGGCACCACCCTCGCTGTCGTCCATTCCTGGGTGTTCCCACACCTTCGTAGGGACCGCTTTGCGCCGGTCGACGTGCTCCTCGCACTCTCGGCACTGACTGCAACCGCTTACCTGATCCACTTTGCCCCGCAGCTTCAGCTCCGGGCAGGTATGCCAATGGCGCTACCCGCCGATATGTGGTCGGCGATCGCACTTGTGGTGCTGATCATCGAACTTACGCGCCGCATGGCAGGCCTCGCGCTCGTGATCATCGCAACGATCTTCGTTGGCTACGCATTCCTCGGACCATGGCTTCCAGGCATCTTCGAGCACCGAGGCTACGGCCCGCTGCGGTTTTTCTCCTACATCGTGAGCGACAACGGCGTCCTTGCCGCTCCGATCGCGATTTCCTCGACCTACATCATCCTCTTCGTAGTCTTCGCGGCGTTCCTACAGGCAAGCCGGGTAGGCGAATATTTCGTGAACCTCGCCTTCGCCGCGGCCGGTCACAAACGCGGCGGACCGGCGAAGGTTGCAATCTTCGCCTCAGGGCTCATGGGAATGATCAACGGCACCAGCGCAGGCAACGTCGTCGCAACGGGTAGCTTGACGATACCGCTGATGAAGAAGGTCGGCTATCGCTCCCAGACGGCAGCGTCCGTCGAGGCGGCGGCCTCATCCGGCGGACAGATCATGCCGCCGATCATGGGCGCGGGCGCGTTCATAATGGCCGAGATCACCGGTATTCCATACATGGAAATCGTTTGGGCCGCCGTCATTCCGGCGATCGTTTATTTCGCCTCCGTCTACTTCATGGTCGACTTGGCGGCTCAGAAAAAGAATATGAAGGGCTTGCCGCGTTCCGAGCTGCCCCAACTCGGTGCTCTCCTGCGGCAGATCTACCTCTTTACTCCCATCGTGGTGCTTATCTACGCCCTTTTCGCCGGGTACTCGGTGATCCGATGTGGCACGCTCGCGATGATTGCTGCTGCCGTCGTATCGTGGCTGACGCCACACAAGATGGGACCCCGGCAACTCTTTCACGCTCTTGAACTCGGCGCGCGCATGGTGCTCCAACTCGTAGCGGTTTGCGCTACTGCTGGGATCATCGTTGGTGTCATCGCCCTGACCGGCATCGGGTCGCGTTTCTCTTCCGTGCTGTTGGCGGTGGCCGATCAGAGCCAGTTCCTGGCGCTTTTCTTTGCCATGGTCGTATCGGTGATCCTTGGAATGGGGATGCCCACGACAGCGGCCTACGCGGTTGCGGCGAGTGTGATCGCACCCGGCGTGATCGGGCTCGGTGTCGAGCCTCTGACCGCGCATTTCTTCATCTTCTACTTTGCTGTGATGTCGGCGATCACGCCGCCGGTCGCACTGGCCGCCTACGCAGGCTCGGCTCTTGCGGGGTCAGACCCGATGAAGACCAGCATGGAAAGCTTCGTAATTGGTCTCGCGGCATTTGTCGTGCCCTACATGTTCTTCCTCGACCCCGCGATGCTGATGCAAGGCACGTGGCCTGAGATCATCCACATCACGATCACCGCCGTGATCGGTGTCTACTTCCTCTCCTGCGCCGTGCAGGGCTACTTCCTGACGTCAGCTCCCCCGGTGGTGCGTATCGGCCTCCTGGTCGCCGGCCTGACCATGCTGGAAGGCAGTTGGCTCACGGACACGATTGGCGTTTTGCTCGGGGTGGCGCTCGCCTTGTTTCAACGGAGGAAGTCCGAAAAGAAGATTCGAGAACCTCAAACCGAGTGATCATATGTGCTTGAATGCAATGCAGCTCAGTCGCCATTCTCCTGAGGCGACGCGTTCAAGAGTTGCAGCCATGGCGGTTCGGAGGCCTCAATCCACCGGATACCTCCGCTTTTGAGAAGTGCTGCAAATCGTCGCTTGAGTAGGTGCGTGCTTGAGGGTCATCGGACTCCAGCGTTTAGTATCCAATAGCAAGAGGGATACGCTGGATCGCGAAAACGCAGCGAAAGTCCGATTGCCGCACACCGACGGTGTCGCACGTAGGGCGGGACGTCGATCACATCCAATGCCTCGCGAAGGCCGGTCGCCGTGCTGTGGGGCAAATGTCGGCATGGTGGCGGCGTCGTGGCGGAGCGGGTGGTGTTATGATCCCATTTCACCGGACACGCTCAGGTGGTTTCGGTTTGAGCAGAAATGAAATCGCGAAGCCAGCGCTGCTTCAGCCCTGAGTGCGAGTGGTTGTCGTTGTTACCGGAGAACCAATTGCGCATCAATCGGAGCTCGGTTGCGGAATCGTCGAAGCGGCGTTACCGGCACGGAATCGCGCTTGAGCGTGTTCAGAATCTCTCGGACATCTGATTGCTCTGCGGGCTCTTTACCGAGGGTGAACCAAGGTCGCAGGCAGAGATGTTGCGCGAAGATGCGCGTCTCCTCGGCGGTATATGCCCCGTTGTCCGTCAGAAGCTCGATGGGGGCTGGCGCCAGGCAGGTCCCAAAGCGCTGCTCGACGGCTTTCAGGAGCATTTTCCCCGGTCCGAGCCGCTGATCCCGTCGTTTGCCACTGCCCGCCAAGAGATGATCTCGCGGTCGTGGGCGTCGATGAGGAAGGTGCCGCGCACCACGTCTTGGTTCCAGCAGGTCACACATTCAGGATGCGCAGGCGCCGGCCGGAGACGAGCTGGTCCTGCAAGAAATCGACCGACCAGCGGGCGTTCGGCACCGCTCCCGCGACGAGGGGCGCCTGCGTGCCGGTGGCCTTCTTGCGCCCCCGCCTGCGCTTCACCGACAGCGCTTTTTCGCGGTGGAGACGCTCGGTGTTCTTGGGGTTCTCACTCGCCGTTCTTGGCGCAGCAGGACGTGCAACCGCCGATAACCGAACCGCTGCCGTTCCCCGGCAAGTTCGCGCATCCTTTCCCGGAATAGATCATCATCCGGAGGCTCGGCGCAATACTGGTTCATCGACAGGTCAGCGCCGATGAGGTGACACGCCCGCCGCTCGCTCATCCTATGGCGGTCCATGAGACAGGCGACTGCGAGCCGACTCGCGGCGGGCGTCACCGTTAATGAGATGATCCGCCCTGCCTCCAAGCCCGATGATACGGGCGGTCAGTAAAGGAGGATCATGACATGAACCGCAACCAACCGAGAGACTGTGCCGTGTTCGGGATCGACATCGGCAAGACCGTGTTTCACGTCGTCGGGCTCGATGCGCGTGGCGCACCGATCCAGAAGGCCACGGTCGAGCAGATCCTTCAGCGAAGTATCGGTGTTTCTGGCACTCTGTCCGATTTATTGCTGGAAGGCTTCGCGAAACGCGGTCAAGGCGGCGATATCGTCGCCGGAAGCAAACGCTTCGAGGCCAACTGGCCCGTCATACCCCATCTTGGAGAGGGCCCGCGCGATGCTCGAATAGTTGATCTCGCCCGTGCCGGGCTCGCAACGACCTGGCACATCGGCGACCTGGATCTCGCCAATCCAGGGGAGACAGGCACGGCAGAGTTCGATCAAGTTACCCTCGCCGATCTGCGCATGGTAAAGGTCGAGGTTGAGGCGGAGCTGCGGCCGATCGACCGCAGCGACCAGGGCAAGCGTCTCTTCCGCCCGGGCGAAAGGAACGCCGGCGTGATCTGCGGGCAGGTTCAGGTTCTCGAGCGTGAAAGTCACGCCCAGCTCTTCCCCGAGATCGCATATGCGGTGGAGTGTGTCGCGGGCCTTCACCCATTTCAGCGGCGTCGCGACCTCGGCCAGCTTCGGTCGACCACCGTCGCCAAGGCCGGTTCCGTGGAGGTTCAGCCGCGCCACGCCGAGGCGCTTTCCGACCTCGGCAGTTTCGCGTGCCGAGGCCAGCAAGGCCTCCGCTCCAGCGTCGTCGGCGAGCCGGCCCTCGAGATACCCGTTCATGATCGAGAACCTCGCGCCGGACGCCTCGAGCTTTGCGAGGTCGTGATCGACCCAGTTCCAGAGCCCGACCTCGAAGCCCATCTCGTCAAGCTGGGCGCAGCGCCATTCGATGGGGCGGTCGCGCCACAGCATCTCGGCGCAGGCGGCAAGGGTAAACGCCATCGCTCAGCCCCCCGTCATGTCGGTCGTCACGGCCACGGGACGGCCCTCAGCGAGAGAGCGGTTCGCGGCTTCGGCGAGTGCGAGTGCGTTGACGCCGTCCTGCACGCCGGCGGGAACCGGCGCGCCCTCGATCACGGCGTCGACAAAGGCCGACCACTCTATTGCGTAGGCACGCGTGTAGCGCTCGAGAAAGAAGAACACGGGCTTGGCCGAGACGACGCCCGCAGCGGTAGACTTGACCACGGTGTTCTCAATCTCGTTCTCAGCTGCGAGCGTTCCGTCCGCGCCGAGCACCTCTACGCGTTGGTCGTAGCCGTACGGCGCCTGCCGCGAATTACAGATGGTCGCGATCCGCCCGTCAGAATAGGTCAGCACGACGACGCCTGTATCGATATCGCCCGCGGCGCCAATCTCCGGATCGATCAGGCATGACCCGTGCGCCATCACCGTTTCCGGCAGACCGAAGAGGAAGGAGCACATGTCGAAGTCGTGGATCATCATGTCGCGGAAGAGCCCGCCCGAGACCTTGATGTAGCTCACTGGGGGCGGGGCGGGATCGAAGGAGGTCACAGACAGCATCGTCGGTTTGCCGATTTCACCACCTTCGAGCGCGGCCTTCACCTGGGCGAAGTTCGGGTCGAAGCGGCGATTGAAGCCCATCATGATCGGCTTGTCGTGGTTGGCCGTGATCTTGCGGATCTCGAGCGCGCGAGAGAGATCGAGATCAATGGGTTTTTCACAGAAAACGGCCTTTCCGGCTTTCACGCCGGCGGCGATCAGGTCAGCATGGGTGTTGGTCGATGACGCGATGAGAATTGCGTCGACAGACGCGTCCGCGAGGATCTCGTCTGCGCCACGGGCGGGAATCCCGTGCTCTTTGGCCAAGGCTTCCGCAGCCTCGGTCATCACGTCCGCGACGGCGACGAGCTCGGAGCGCGGGTCCATTTTGATCGAGGCGGCATGCACCTTGCCGATACGGCCGGCGCCGAAGAGTGCGACTTTCATGGTTCATGTCCTTTCCGGATAAAGCGTTAGAGGGACACGCGCCGGCCTTCGCGGGCCGAGGTGTCGATGGCGTGGATGACCTGTTCGAACGCGAGCGCGTCGGTGAAGTCGGGATAGGCTGACGTCTCCGTGGAGATCGCGCGTAAGAAGGCGGTGGCCTCGATGGTCTTGAGATCGCCAAAACCGAGCTGATGCCCCGGCGCTGGACAGAATGCGCCATAAGGCGGGTGATCTGGGCCTGTCAGGATCGTGCAGAAGCCCTGCTCTGCCTTGGGTCCGTCGTTCACGTAGAGGCGTAGCTCGTTCAGCCGCTCTTGGCTGAAGGTGATCATGCCGCGCGTGCCGTGCACTTCCCAGTCGAGCTTATTCTTGCGACCCCAAGCTGAACGAGAGGTGCAAAGCGTGCCCTGCGCCCCGGAGGCGTAACGAACTAACGCTGAGGCTGTGTCCTCGTTCTCGACGGTGCCGCGGCCAGACCCATCTGGCAGGGGGCGCGTCGCGTGGGCGATCTGGGTGTCGGCCAGGACGCTTTCGATGGGGCCCATCAGAAGGTGCGACATCGACACCAGGTGGCAGCCGAGATCGCCGAGCGCGCCGAGGCCCGCCTCGGACCGGGTCGAGCGCCATGTCCAGGCGAACTCGGGATCGGCCTGGTAGTCCTCGTCGACCCAGCCGCGGAAATGCACAGGGCGTCCGATCCTCCCGTCCGCGATCAGCCTCTGTGCGTGGGTGACCGCCGGGTTGTGAATGTAGTTGTAGCCGACGAGCGTGGAGGAGCCGGCCTCGCGGGCCGCAGCCGCCATCACCTCGGCGTCCTCGAGGCTCAGCGCCAGCGGTTTCTCACAATGCACATTCTTCCCCGCAGCGATGGCGGCGAGTGCCATCTCGCGATGCAAACCGTTCGGTGTGGTGATGCATACAATATCGACATCAGGATCGGCGACGAGTGCAGTCCAGTCATCGGTCGCGCGATCAAAGCCGAGCTGGGAGGCCATCGCATCGGCGCGATCCATGGGCATGTCGCACAGCACGGAAAGGCGAGCCTCTGGCACGTCCGCCATGATTGCGCGCGCCGAGCGATAGGCCAACGCGTGTGCCTTGCCCATGAAGCCGGTTCCGATCAGGCCAATACCGATCGCCATGATTCTCCTCCCATAATGGAATTTCTATTCCATATCTTGTGATGAGTGGTTAGCGTGAAGCTGTCAAGACAGGAGCTAAAGGATGACCGAAATCGAGAGCCAAGGCGCGACCGCGCCGACGAGCGTGACGGAGTTGCTGGAGCGGCTCGATGCCGACGCGGAGAAGCTTCCCAAGCGGTTGCGGCAATGCGCGACGTTCACCCGTCGGCACCTGCATCTCATCGCGGTCTCGACCGTGGCGGAGATGGCGGAAGCCTCCGGGGTCGCGGCTTCGGCTTACATGCGGTTCTGTCAGGCTCTCGGGTTCAAGGGCTACTCCGAGATGCAGGCGCTGTTTCGCACGCAGTTCACGGAATTTCGCCCAGGCTATGAGGAAAGGCTCGCGGCTGTAGATGCGGGTTCTGAGAGCGTCGGCCGGCTCTTGGCGGATTTTGCAGAGTCCGGGCACAAATCACTACTTTCGCTCGCTAATACGGTGACAAGTGACGCCCTTGAGGCAACTGCGCAGGGGTTATCGCGTGCGCGCATTATCCACGTCATCGGACTGCGACGCGCTTTCGCTGTGGCCAGTTCGATGTCCTATCTGTTCGGCAAGATGGGTGTCGCGTCCGTGTTGCACGGCGGCAGCGGTCTTCTCGATGGGAGTGCTGTGATCCAGCCTGGAGACGCAGTCTTCGCGATAACTTATGCACCGTTTTCCCCTGAGACAGTGTCCCTCGCATCCGATGCCTCGGAGAGGGGCGTTCCCGTTTTTGGCATGACCGATACCGGAGAGTGCCCGCTGGTCAGCGTGGCGGACGAACTGCTTTTGGCGCGGGAGGATGAGGTGGGTGCGCTGCGAGCGTTGAACGCCTCGATCACGCTGACCACCACGCTCGCCGTCGCGATCGGCGCCCTGCGTGAAAAACATTGACTCACGGTGCCGATTCGACCTTTATAGAATAAATGTTCCAAAATGAGGCGAGGCCTCGGGGCATTGACATTCGGCTCAGCCGGATATCGCCGGGACGGGAGGTCCCGGCCGGATCGGTCAAAGGGGAGGACTCATGACCAAATTCACTTACACCGCTGCGCTTGTCGCCGGCATGACCGTGGCAGCACCCGCGCTGGCGCAGGATATTCTCGTGGTGGTCCACGGGCAGGCCAACGACCCGTTCTGGTCTGTGGTCAAGAACGGTGTCGACAAAGCGGCCGAGGATACCGGCGCCAACGTCGATTTCCGCTCGCCCGAGACCTTCGACATGGTGCAGATGAGCCAGCTCATCGACGCGGCTGTGAACCAGGAGCCGGACGGGCTCGTGGTCTCGATCCCTGACGCGGACGCGCTCGGGCCGTCGATCGAGCGCGCGGTCCAGGCCGGCATCCCTGTCATCTCCATGAACTCCGGTTCAGACGTGTCCAAGGAGCTCGGGGCGCTGCTGCATGTCGGTCAGGACGAGTTCACCGCCGGTAAGGTCGCCGGCGAAAGGCTGGCCGAAATGGGCGGCCAAGTTGGCATCTGCGTCAATCAGGAGGTCGGCAACGTCGCGCTCGATCAGCGTTGCGAGGGTTTCGCCGAGGGCTTCGGAGGCGAGGTCGAGGTGATCCCGACCCGCAACGATCCCGCCGAGGTGCAATCCAAGGTGCAGGCGGCGCTCGAGTCAAACCCCGACATCGACACCGTGATGGGCCTTGGCGCGTCGCTCGTAGGAGAGCCGGCCGTCGCTGCGGTCGAAGCCGTGGGCCGGACGGGAGAGGTCAACGTCGCGACTTTCGACCTGTCGGCGAATTTCCTTGAATCGGTTGCAGAGGGCAACGCGGCGTTCGCCATAGACCAGCAGCAATTTCTGCAAGGTTACCTGCCGGTAGCATTTCTGGCCCTCAACGCCAATTACGGCCTCGTTCCTGGCGGAAACGTGCCCTCGGGCCCGAACCTGATCACCCAGGACAAGGCTGCCCAGGTCGTAGAGCTGTCGGCTCAAGGCATCCGCTGACCTGATCCGATTGATCGGACCGCGAGGGGCCGCGGCGTGCAAAAGAGCGTCCGGCCCCCATTTCCAAACGGGAGGAGACCATGGCGGACACGCCTCAAATAGTGCTGGACGAACGGCTGAAGAAAGAGGGGATCGGCGCGCGGCTCATTAAGCGCCCCGAGCTTGGCGCCATCGCCGGCGTGGTTCTCGTAACACTGTTCTTCCTGATCACAGCCGACGGCGCGATGTTCACGCTGTCCGGCATCATGAACTTCATGACCCCTGCCGCTCAGCTCGGCATCCTGGCGATCGGCGCGGCGATGCTGATGATCGGCGGCGAGTTCGACCTGTCGATAGGATCGATGGTGGCCTTTGCTGGGCTCATCTTCGGGGCCTGCACGGTCACGCTCGGCCTACCGCTCCTCCTCGCGATCCCGCTGACGCTCGCTGTCGCGGCGGGGATCGGCGCGGTCAACGGCACCATTGTGCTCAAGACCGGATTGCCGTCCTTCATCGTGACGCTCGCTTTTCTTTTCATCCTGCGCGGTGCATCTCTCGTGGGGCTGAAACTCGCCTCGGGTGGGTCGACCCAGCTGCGTGGCGTTCGGGATGCCGTTGAGGGGGACTGGCTGGCTCCGTTTTTTTCGGGGGACGCCTTCGGTCCGATCTTCGCGTGGCTCGCACAGGTGGGGGTCGTGGAGACCTTCAACAACGGCACGCCCAAGGTCCCCGGTATTCCGGTCGAGATCCTCTGGTTCATCCTGCTGGCGCTGATCGCGACCTTCGTTCTGCTGCGCACTCCGCAGGGGAACTGGATTTTCGCCTCCGGCGGCGACCGAAACGCGGCATCCAACTCGGGTGTGCCGGTGCGGAAGGTCAAGATCTCGCTGTTCATGTTCGCCGCGATCTGCGGCGCGCTGGTGGCGATCATCACGGTGATGGACTCGGGCTCAACCGACGCGCGCCGGGGCTTCATGAAGGAATTCGAGGCAATCATCGCCGCGGTGATCGGGGGATGCCTTCTGACCGGCGGTTACGGCTCCGCGATCGGTGCTTTCTTCGGCGCGATCATTTTCGGCATGGTCACCATCGGCCTGACCTACACCAACTTTGACCAGGACTGGTTCCAGGTGTTCCTCGGGGGCATGCTGCTGATCGCAGTCCTCTTCAACAACTACATCCGCAAGCGCGTGACGGGGGAGCGGTAACATGGACCAGGAAACCAAATTCCACCACGGCACGCCTGCTGCGGACGCCAAGCCGATTATCGAGATGCACGACATCGAGAAGCACTTCGGCAACATCATCGCGCTTGCGGGCGTCAGCTTCGACGTTCGCCCCGGAGAGTGCCACTGCCTTCTCGGCGACAACGGCGCCGGCAAGTCGACCTTCATCAAGACCATGTCGGGCGTTCACAAGCCGACCAAAGGCACCATCACCATCGACGGACAGGCTATGGACTTCTCGAGCCCGCGCGACGCCATGGAGGCGGGCATCGCAACAGTGTTCCAGGATCTTGCCATGATCCCGCTGATGTCGGTCACGCGCAACTTCTTCATGGGACGTGAACCGGTGATCGGCTCGGGACCGTTCAAGCGGATGGACATCCAGACGATGAATGAAGCCGCGGTTGAGGAGATGCACAAGATGGGCATCAACCTTCGTGGTCCCGATCAGGCGGTTGGAACCCTCTCTGGCGGGGAGCGGCAGACCGTCGCGATCGCCCGGGCGGTCTATTTCGGCGCGCGGGTGCTGATCCTCGACGAGCCGACCTCCGCGCTCGGGGTGCGCCAGACCTCCAACGTGCTCGCCACGATCGACCGAGTCCGTAAGCAGGGCGTGGGAGTCGTGTTCATCAGTCACAACGTGCGGCACGCCCTTGCCGTAGGCGACCGCTTCACCGTGCTCAATCGCGGCAAGACGCTCGGCACGGCGACGCGCGGAGAGATTACCCCCGAAGAGTTGCAGGACATGATGGCTGGCGGCCAGGAAATGGCGCAGCTCGAGGGCTCGCTCGAGGGCACGGTCTGATGGTCAAGGATCTCGACCTAATCACGATCGGGCGCTCGTCCGTGGACCTTTACGGGGCGCAGGTGGGCGGACGGCTCGAGGACATGCGGTCCTTCGAGAAGTATCTCGGGGGATCGCCAACCAACATGGCGGCGGGGACCGCGCGACTCGGTCTGAAATCGGCCCTCCTGACCCGTGTCGGCGACGAGCATATGGGGCGCTTCATCCGCGAGGAGCTGGCGCGTGAAGGCGTCGACACCACGGGCGTTATTACCGATCCCGAGCGACTGACCGCGCTGGTGCTCTTGGGTATCCGCGATCAGGACAGCTTTCCGCTGATCTTCTACCGCGAGAACTGCGCCGACATGGCACTGTCGGTCGAGGACGTAGACGAGAAGTTTATCTCCCGCGCCCAGGCCGTCGTTGCGACCGGGACCCACCTGTCGCATCCGCGCACCGAGGCGGCAGTGCTGAAGGCGCTCGAGATCGCGCGGTCTTCGGCCGCGCAGACCGCACTTGATATCGACTATCGGCCGAACCTCTGGGGCGTCGCCGGGCACGGCGAGGGCGAAAGTCGGTTCGTCGCCTCCGAAAAGGTCACGACCAAGCTGCAATCGACGCTTCACCTCTTCGACCTGATCGTAGGCACCGAGGAAGAGTTTCATATCGCCGGCGGGACGACCGACACGATCGCGGCTCTTCGCGCCGTGCGTGCGGTCTCTGCCGCGACGCTCGTCTGCAAGCGCGGTGCGGCCGGAGCCGTCGCCTTCGAAGGCGATATCCCGGAAAACCTCGACGACGGCCAGTCCGGTCCCGGTTTCCCGATCGAGGTGTTCAATGTGCTCGGCGCAGGCGACGGTTTTATGTCCGGGCTGCTGAAAGGCTGGCTCGATGGCGAGGCCTGGCCGCGCGCGCTCGAATACGCCAATGCCTGCGGGGCCTTCGCGGTCTCGCGGCACGGCTGCACGCCAGCCTATCCCTCCCTGACGGAGCTGAACGTCTTTCTCGAACGGGGCGTGCGCGAGCCGGCCCTTCGCAAGGATGCCGCGCTCGAACAGGTGCACTGGTCGACCAATCGCAAGGGCGACTGGAGCACGATGCGCGTCTTTGCCTTCGATCATCGAATGCAGATCGAGGAACTCCCCGGCGCGTCACCCGAGCGGATCGGCCGCTTCAAGGAGTTGTGCCTCGACGCCTGTCTCGATGTGTCAGGCGGGCGGCCCGGATACGGTTTGCTCTGCGATGGACGGCTGGGCCGCGACGCGCTCTACCGCGCCGCAGGGCAAGGACTTTGGATCGGCCGCCCGGTCGAATGGCCGGGATCCCGTCCGCTCACGCTCGAACCCGAGCTCGGCCCCGATTTGGGGGGGCTGTTAGAATGGCCCACCGACCATGTGGTCAAGTGTCTGTGCTTCTATCATCCTGACGACGATGCAGAAACTCGCGCGTCGCAAGAGGACACCGTCAGGCGGCTTTTCCACGCGGCCCGGCGCAACCGGCTGGAATTCTTGCTCGAGGTTATTCCGTCGAAGGTGGCGGAGGTGAGCGCCGACACCACGGCCCGTGTGATCGAGCGCTTCTATGAAATCGGTGTCTACCCTGACTGGTGGAAGCTGGAGCCGATGCGCAGCGATGCCGCGTGGCGGGCTGCCTGCGCGGCGATAGAGAAGCACGATCGCCACACGCGCGGCATCGTCGTGCTGGGGCTCGCCGCCGACGAGGCGGCGCTTTCTGAGAGTTTCCGTATCGCGGCGCGCTTCCCGCTGGTGAAGGGCTTTGCCGTCGGGCGCACGATCTTCGGCGCCCCGGCCGAGGCCTGGATGACGGGCGAGCTGAGCGACGCCGAGGCGGTGCAGGAGATGAGCGAAACTTACGCGCGGCTTTGCCGGGTCTGGGACGAAGTGCGCGGCATTGAACGGGAGGATGCGGCATGAGTGTAATCCGACTGACCGCCGCACAGGCGATGGTGAAGTATCTCGCTGCGCAGATGACGGAAGACGGAGAACCTTTCCTTTCGGGGATCTGGGCGATCTTCGGCCACGGCAACGTCGCGGGCATAGGCGAGGCGCTTTACGCCGAACGCGAGAGCTTTCGGACCTATCGCGGCCACAACGAGCAGACCATGGCGCACGCCGCCATCGCCTATGCCAAGCAGTCCGGACGTCGCCGTGCAATGGCCGTGACGTCGTCGATCGGGCCGGGTGCCACCAACATGGTGACCGCCGCGGCGCTGGCGCATGTGAACCGGCTCCCGCTGCTGCTGATCCCGGGCGACGTGTTCGCTAATCGCGGACCGGACCCGGTGCTCCAGCAGGTTGAGGATTGGGGTGACGGCACGGTCTCGGTCAACGACTGCTTCCGACCGGTGACACGTTATTTCGACCGCATCACGCGGCCCGAGCAACTGCTCACCGCGCTGCCACGCGCCTTCCGGGTGATGACCGATCCAGCCGAGTGCGGTCCCGTCTGCTTGTCGTTCTGCCAGGACGTTCAGGCCGAAGCGTATGACTGGCCGGAGAGCTTCTTTGCGCCGAAGGTGTGGCGCCTGCGCCGTCCGTATCCGGACCCCGAGGAAGTGCAGTCGGTGTCGGAGATGCTGAAGAAAGCCGAACGACCGGTAATCGTTGCGGGTGGCGGCGTTCACTACTCGGGCGCATGCGATGCCCTCGCCTCCTTCGCCGAGGCGCATCGGATTCCCGTGGTCGAGAGCCAAGCTGGCAAATCCGCTCTGGCTTGGGATCACCCGATGAACTTCGGGCCGGTTGGGGTCACGGGCGCCTCCTCCGCCAACATCATTTGTGCGGAGGCGGACCTTGTCCTCGGCGTCGGAACCCGCTTTCAGGATTTCACAACAGGATCTTGGAGCCTCTTCGAGAACCCCGCACGGCGGCTTGTCTCGCTGAACGTGGCGGCTTACGACGCGATGAAGCACGGGGCAGAACCGCTCTGCTGCGACGCCCGCGTCGGAGTCGAGGCGATATCCGCCGCGCTCGGCGAGCATGCGTTCACGGCACCCGATCCGGGGCTCAAGGCCGACTGGTTCGGTGCAGTTGACCCGCTGACAGTCGCGCCCGAGGAGGACGGCAACACGCTCCCCACCGACCAGCAAGTCATCGGCGCGGTGCAGCGGGCCTCCGGTGAGGATACCGTCGTCATGTGCGCCGCCGGCACCATGCCGGGCGAGCTGCACAAGCTCTGGAAAGCTCCGCGCCCGGGCGCCTACCACATGGAATACGGCTATTCCTGCATGGGTTACGAGGTGGCGGGCGCGATGGGCATCAAGATGGCCCATCCGGACCGCGACGTGATCTGCATGGTCGGCGACGGCTCCTACATGATGGCCAATTCCGAGCTCGCGACGGCCGCCATGCTCGGCATCGACCTCACCGTCGTGATCCTCGACAATCGGGGTTACGGCTGCATCAATCGGCTCCAGATCGGCACCGGCGGCGCGGAGTTCAACAACCTCCTCGACCTCTCGCATCATGTGAACCCGTCGAACATTGACTTCGCCGCCCACGCGGCCTCGATGGGTGCCGGCGCCGTGGACGTGTCCTCAATCGCCGAGCTGGAAGCGGCCCTTGCTCGCCGTCGCGACACCGCCGGGCCGTTCGTCGTAGTAATCGACACCGACCCGTATCCGTCGACACCCGAGGGTGGTCACTGGTGGGACGTCGCCGTCCCGGAGGTTTCGACCCGCGAAGAGGTGCGCGACAAGCGGCGCGCCTACGAGGCGCAGGTCCAGGCGCGCGCGCTCAACTGACGCGCCTGCACCCGCGCGCCCCGCATGCACCCTCCCTTGCATGCGGGGCCCCGTCCCTGATCCCATTCCGCGCGGCAGCGCCCAACAGCGAGGAGTCGTTCATGAGCGTCCAGATCGGCATTTCCCCTATCGCCTGGCAGAACGACGACCTGCCGGACCTAACCGCCAGCTACACGATGGAGCAGGCGCTGCGTGAAGCGCGCCAGATCGGCTACACTGGCGCCGAGCGCGGCCGCCGGATGCCGGCCGATACGGCCGGGCTGAAACGCTTCCTCGGGTCCCACGACATGGCTCTATGTGGTGGGTGGTGCTCGGGCAATCTTCTGGCGAACGACATCGAGACAGAGAAGGCGGCGATCACCGAACAAGTTGAGCAGTTCGCGGCGCTGGGAGCGCCGTGCATTGTTTACGCCGAATGCTCCAACACCGTGCAGGGCGATCGAAGCACGCCGGTGAATGCCCGGCCGAGGCTCAGCCGCGAGGAGGTGATGGCCTACGGGCGCAAGCTCACGGAGATCGCCAAATGGTCGGCAGGCCAAGGTGTGCCGCTGGCCTACCACCACCACATGGGCGCGATCATTGAACACCCGGACGAGATCGACTGGCTGATGGAGGGCTCCAGCCCCGAGGTCACGCTTCTCTATGACACCGGCCACCTGGTCTTTGGCGGTGGCGATCCGCTTGCCACGCTTGATCGCTGGGGCGACAGGGTTCATCACGTGCACTACAAGGACGTGCGTGCGGACGTCGCGGTGCGGGCCCGGGCTGAGGATTGGTCGTTCCTCGACGCTGTGATCGCCGGCGCCTTCACCGTCCCAGGTGATGCTGAGGGCTCGATCGATTTCGCCGCAGTGACCGACCGTCTCGCGAAGATGGGTTACACCGGCTGGATCGTGGTCGAAGCCGAACAGGACCCGGCCAAGGTCACACCCTACGACGCATCCAAGCTGGGCTACGACACGATCCGGGACCTCTGCGCGCGAGCGGGTCTCGAGGTCAAAGATCGCGTGCCGGCGTCGCAGGGCTGAGCGGGTGTTCGATCTGCAAAGTCTATGGCTCGCGCCGCTCTGGCGGCGCATCGCCATTACCGTCGTGGCACTCGGTTAGGCGCTCGTGGAGCTGTCTAACGGAGCACACTTGTGAGCCGCGCTGTTCGGAGCCTCGGGCCTTTGGTGCGCTTACCAGTTCCTCGTGGTCTGGGACGCCACAACCGTCGCCACACGCGCGGCCAAGCACAACGAAAATGAGGACGACCCGAGATGACATCCCCCCTGCACCGCAGACCCTTCGGCACTCACGGAGAAGTGCATCGCATTACACCCGAGAGCGCCGGCTGGCGCTATGTCGGCTTCGCGCTGCACCGCCTGCGGGCCGGCGACCGGGTGGCCGAGACCACCGGCAACCGCGAGGTCATATTGGTGATGGTCGAGGGCAAGGCCGCGCTCAACGGTGCGGGCCGGGACTGGGGTGTGCTCGGCGAGCGCATGAACGTATTCGAGATGACCCCACCGCATTGCATCTACGTGCCGAACGACAGCGACTGGGAGGCCGTGGCCGAGACGGACTGCACCATCGCGGTGTGCTCGGCACCGGGGCAAGGCGGCCACGACGCCCGACGGATCGGCCCTGATGGCATTGTCCTGACCGAGCGCGGCCGCGGCACCAACACCCGGCACATCAACAATATCGCCATGGAGAACGAGGACTATTGCGACAGCCTCCTCGTGACCGAGGTGTTCACGCCGGCTGGCCATTGGTCGTCCTACCCAAGTCATCGCCACGACGAGGACGACTTCCCGCGTATCACCTACCTCGAGGAAACGTATTACCACCGCCTGAACCCGGCCTCGGGCTTCGGCATCCAGCGAGTCTACACCGACGACGGAACACTCGACGAAACCATGGCGGTGGCCGACGGCGACGTTGTGCTCGTCCCGCGCGGTCACCATCCCTGCGGCGCACTCTACGGGATCGAGATGTATTACCTCAACGTCATGGCCGGCCCGCTGCGCAAGTGGCGTTTCCTCCCGGCGCCGGAGGTCGAGTGGATCATGGAGCGAGATAGCTGAATGCTCTCCGTGTCTTATTAGTATGCTGTCAAGCTAATTGGCCTTGGCAATTCCGTCCGCGACATAGACTTGGCTTGGTGCTGAGCGTCGGGTTTTGGCAGAATTCTGGGGCCTCCGTTCGTTTGCAGCGAAAGTCCGGAATCCGCCCTTCTGTGGAAAAACCCCCGTTCGCGAGCGCAGAAATCGATGGCAGACGAATGCGCGCGCCTCGGCGCGCTCGCCGAGGCGGATGCGCAGGTGGCACAGGCGCCCGAGGCAGCGATGGACGCGGTCACGACCTCGATGCAGGGCGCCATGTCCAAGCAGGCCCTGGCGACCATGTGGGAGGACGTCGACCTGGGCCTGAAGCTCGACGACGGCCTGCGCGACCTGCTGGTCTCGGAGGGCGCATGGATCGTCGACCAGGGGGTGATCAACGCGGAGGCACCGACCGCCCAGTCTCTCGCCGACCACTTCAGCGGCGACGTCCTGAGCGAGGTCGCCCCGGACGCGGTCCGGCTGACGAAGTGAGCACTCGGGTCGCCGCGGCGGATCGCCCGCTTGCCCAGACGACCTTGGGTTGAAGTCGCTCATCCGGAGCCGAAGGCGAGATGGGGTCTGTCGACTGACCGGCGGGACCCCATCTCCAGGGCCCCTTCTCGGCGGCGGCCTTCGAAGGCTTGCGGCTCTGGGCGGGAGGCAGGTTCGTTCCGCCGCCCCCGCAAAGCTCCCCGTTTTGCGCTTGTCCCCTTGCCGGCATGACTACCGCGCGGTCGGATCAACCTGCACCTGCATATCGAGAAGCGACGCGCCTCGACACTTGCCATGCGCGTCGAGAGCGAGAGACCGAGTGACACCGCCCGTGAGGGCGTCCCCAATGACGAAGTTGAGGGCATGCAGTTGTGGCAGGGCGTAGCGGCGCACCTTCCCTGCCCCGGCCCCAAGAAAATCGCCGACCGCTTCCTCGGTCAGCGCAGCTTCGAGCAGGGCCCAGTCCTCGGCGCGATAGGCGATCACGGCGATATTGGTGATATCGCCCTTGTCGCCGGTCCGGGCGTGGGCAATCTCGCGCAGCTTCATCTCAGGCCTCGAATATTTGGATGGAAGTACGGACCTCGGTCGCGATCAGAAGGCCCGATGCGACGCCGATAACCTCGCGGACCCGAGCCGTCACGCCACCCCCTCCGGAGGGCCCGCAGAGGTAGAGACCCTCGACCTCCTCGCCGACCTGGCCCGCCCCCTCGCACGAGCGGCAGCGGGCGGCATATCGCATGCGGATCTCCGGAGGCTCCGGGGCCTGCTGCTCGGGAAGGCCGGTCACGGCGTCATAGCCGATCAGGTCGCCCCGGTGCTCGTCGATCTCGTCCCCAAGGGGCGCCAGCCTCTCGGCGACGATGTCGATGGCCAGCCGTGCCCGCGCCACGCAGCCGGGTCCGGCATAAGAGATCTGCCCCTCGCCGATCCAGCCGTCGCGGTATCCGGCCGAGACCTTGAGCTTACCGGTGGCGGGATGGCCGTCGCCGCCCCTCACCGCAACGCGATCCGAGCCGATCTCCTCGAAACTGACCCCTGAGAAATCAGCAACCACGTCGGGCTGGATGTAGGCGCTCGGATCGTGGATCTCGTAGAGGAGCTGCTCGATGCAGGTCGACCGGGTCACGGCGCCGCCGGTTCCCTCGAGCTTGGTGATGACCGCGTTTCCATCAGCCTCGACCTCGCCCAGCGGGAATCCGATGCGCGCAAGGTCGGGGACCTCCTTGTAGCCGGGGTCCGCAAAGTACCCGCCGGTGATCTGCGCGGCGCATTCGAGAAGGTGCCCGACGAGCGTGCCGCGCCCCATGTGGGTCCAGTCGTCCATCGCCCAACCGAAGCTGTGCACGAGCGGCGCGAGGAACAGGGAGGGGTCGGAGGCGCGGCCGCAGATCACGACATCGGCCCCCGCGTCGAGCGCCTCGACGATCGCGCCGGCGCCGATGTAGGCGTTCGCCGAGACCAGTCTCTCGCCGAGCTCGCCTGCCGTCCCGCCGGTTTCCGCCAGCGGCAGGTCCGCCACGCAGTCGAGAACGTCGTCCCCCGTCACCGCCGCCACCTTCAGGCCGGAGAGGCCGAGGTCGCGGGCCACCTCCCTCACGGCACGA
The DNA here is from genome assembly GCF_900111315.1 of Tranquillimonas rosea. Classification (GTDB taxonomy): domain Bacteria; phylum Pseudomonadota; class Alphaproteobacteria; order Rhodobacterales; family Rhodobacteraceae; genus Tranquillimonas; species Tranquillimonas rosea. The sequence goes on along the minus strand of NZ_FOGU01000007.1, from coordinate 200,182 downwards.
GCGGCGGCCTCGGGGTTCGCCGCGCCCATGTTGGTCACGATCCGCGTGCCATTGCGCCAGCAGGGCTCCAGCACCGCGCGCATGCGGCGCTCAAGCATCCTGTCGTAGCCAGCCGCGGGATCGGCGAGCTTGGCCTGCTGTGCGAGCGCGATGGTCCGCTCCGCCAGGCACTCGAAGACGAGGAAGTCGAGTTTCCCGCGTTCGGCGAGATCCGCCGCCGGTTCGATCCGGTCTCCGGCAAAGCCGGCCCCTGCTCCGATACGCACGGTCATGCCAGCGCCTCCCCTTTCGAACGGCCGAAGGCCCGGGCCCCGACCAGGATCGCCAGCGCCAGGAAGGGCGTGACCGGCTGCGGCCAGATCGCCAGAGCGATTACCAGGATGAGGAGGAGCGTGTCGGCCAGCCGATGGCCCGTCAGACGCGCCCCCGACAGCAGCGCCGGTATGGCGATGACGAGCGCGATGCCGGCAAAGACAGCCTCCCCGATTGCGAAAGCTCCGCCCTGCATCGTCATGCCGGGATAGAGCAGCAGCAGGAAGGGGACGACATAGGTGACCGCCGCAAGTCGCACGGCTTCACCCGCCGCCGGCAGCCAGTTGGTATCGGCGATTCCCGAGCCCACGAAGACCGCCACACAAACGGGTGGCGTGATCACCGAGATCGTGGCGAAGTAGAAGACGAAGAGATGCGCCGAGAGCGGAGCGACGCCCACCGCCGTCAACGCCGGCGCAAGGACCGCCGCGACGAGGACATAGGCCGCCGTCGTCGGCAGGCCCATGCCCATGATCAGGCAGACGACCCCCACGATCAGCGCGACGAGCACCGTGGAGTCCCCCGCCCAGCTCACGATGAAGGAGGAGAGCGTCACCCCGATGCCGGTCAGGTTGATCATCGAGACCAGCACCTGCGCGCCGGCGAGAAGCACGCCGATGATGACCATACCGCGGCCCGCGTCCTCGAGCCCGGAGAGCAGCCGCCCCGCCATGTCGCGGGCGCTGAGGCGCCCGGTCTGGGTGGCGAAGAAGGCGATCAGAAGGCCGACCACCCCGTAGAAGGCAGAGGTCGCGATCGAGCGGCCGAGGTAGATCCCAACGCCCAGCCCGCCGAGGGCCAGCAGGATCGGCAGGACCCGGCGCGGCGCGCCAACGGTCCGCCAACTCGGCATCTCATCCTCGGGCAGCAGCGCGAGGTTGCGGCGCAGGGCGACGAAATGGACGGTCATGAAGACCGAGACGTAGAACAGGATAGCGGGCAGGACCGCGCCCAGGATGATCGTCCAGTAAGACATGCCCAGGATCTCGGCCATGACGAAGGCGGCTGCCCCCATGATCGGCGGCGCAATCTGGCCACCGGTGGAGGCCACGGCCTCAACCGCGGCGGCGAAGGCGCGCGGATAGCCGAGCCGGACCATCATCGGGATGGTGAAATTGCCGGTGGTCGCCACGTTGGCCACCGCGGAGCCAGAGATCATCCCGAAGAGGCCGCTGGCGATCGTCGCGATCTTGGCGGCGCCGCCGGGCTGGCGCCCGCCCACGCGCATGGCGAAATCCATGAAGGCCTGGCCGCCGCCCGTGTGCAGCAGCAGCGCACCGAAGAGCACGAAGGCCGCAATCACCGTGGCCGCCACGCCCGTCAACATACCCCAGATGCCGAGATCACCGAGGAAGATCGTCTCGGTCACGAAGGCCGCGTCGAACCCGCGATGGCCCAAGGCCCCTGGAAGCATGTCGCCGAAGAGCGCATAGCCGAGCCCCAGCAGCACGAGCACCGGAAAGATGAGGCCGACCGTGCGTCGCCCGAGTTCGAGCACCGCCGCCACGAGCCCGATGGTCAGCGCCATGTCGAGCCGCGTGGCCCAGGGAAGCGAGCCCATGATGGTCTCGTAGTTCCAGACCACGTAGCCACAGGCGACTATCGTGACCGCTGCCAGCCCGAGATCGACGGCCACGCCGATGGGCCGCCACGCCGTACCACGTCCGAGCGGATAGAGGGCGAAGCCGAGACAGGAAGTCAGGGCCAGGAAGATGGCCCGCTGGACCAGCCCCTCGAAGGGACCGGTCGCAGCGGTGTAAAACACGAAGGCACCGACGAGAACGGCCAGTGCCTTCTGGAGGCGCTCGAGGCTCACGGGATCACTCTTCCGGCTGGAGCTTCTCGGGGATGTCGTAGCCGTTCTCCTCGAACCAGCGTGCGGCGCCCGGATGCAGCGGGATCGTGCCGTAGTCGAGGGTCATCTGGGCAAGGTTGGCGTCACCGATGCTCGCCATGGCATTCGACTGCGCGCTCTCGTCGGCCATGATTGCGGATACGATCTTGTAGGCCGCCTCCTCGTCCATCGAAGCCGGAGCGGCCACGCCGACGCCGAAGGCCCAGGTCTTGTAGGCCGGGACGCCTTCGGCCGCGCCCTCGGGAATATCGACGACCGACAGGTCCGGCATCTCGTCGCGCAGGGTCTCGGCCTGTTCGTCGCTGAGCCCCAGCACTTCGATGTCGGTGGCGGTGGCAATGTCCATGGTGGAGCCGTCGAGCTTCTGCCCGGAGCCGGACTTCACGTAGCCCGAGACGCGGTTGTCCTTGATGGCGCTGACGATGTCCGTGGTCGAGCCCCGTGCGAAGTCGGCGCTCAGGCCGAGAGTGTCGAAGACCGCCTCGGTCGTGGCCTCGGTGGAGGAGCCGCGGATACCGGGATTGAAGCGCACCCCTTCGAGCCCTTCGAGGTCCTCGACACCCGCATCGGCACGGACGATCGCGTTCTGGGGCGCGTTGGTGTAGACCCAAAGCATCCGAAGGTCCTGCTGGTTTCCCTCGAAATCGTCGGTCCCCGCATAGGCGTGCTGGGCCGTGTTGGTGGTGACGAGGCCGAGGTCAACCTGGTCGCGCGACATGCGCTTGATGTTGTCAAGGGTGGCGCCCGTTTCGACCACGGAGGCCGAAAGCCCTTCCGCGTTCTCGTTAATGAGCTGTCCCACTGCGACAAAGTAGCCGTAGTGGCTCGACGAGGCCGAGGTGGAGCCGATCAGCAGTTCCTGATCCTGCGCGAGCGCCGGCCCGGCCAGAAGAGTTGCGCCCGTCAGGGCGCCGAGAATGGTTTTCATGATTCCTCCCAAAGTCGCGGGCCCGTCGGACCCGAGACAAGGGTGAAGGAAAAGTCGTTGTTGCGTGAAGTGCACTTTTGTTGATTATCGATGCATGGAACTCACCAATACAACCCTGTCGGATTTCCGGGCCGTGATGGCTCTGATCGACGCGGGCACCTTTCGTGGCGCAGCGGAGAGGCTCGGCCTCTCTCCTTCTGCGCTATCGCGCCAGATCACCGGCCTGGAAACGCGCCTTGGCGTCAGGCTTTTCGACCGGGACACGCGGAATGTGCACACGACGGCCTCTGGCGAGGCCTTCGGGCGGGTGGCCCGGCGGATGCTCTATACCGTCGAAGACGGCATGGCAGAGTTCGAGGCTTACGTGTCGAGCCGCCAGGGACGCCTCACGATCGCGGGGCTGCCCTCCGTCACCGCCGGCCTGCTACCGCGACTGATCGGCGCCTTCTCGGTGGAGCACCCCGGCATCGACCTGCGCATCCTCGATGCCCTGTCCGGGAGCGTGCTGGAGGCTGTCGAAAGCGGTATCGCCGACTTGGGCTTCGCGGCCGGTACCGTCTCGACGCGCAGCCGCATGCATTTCGAACCGCTCTTCGACGACGAGTTCGTGGCCATCGGTCATCCGGACGGCCCGCTGGCCGAAAACCGGGGCTATGCCTGGGCCGAGATCCTCGAGATGCCAATAATCGCCATGGCCGAGGGAACCAGCGTGCGCGAACTCATCGATGGCGCCTGCCTGCGCCACGGAACCTCGCTTTCGCCCCGCTTCGAGGTCGCCCACCTTGCGACCGCAGGCGCGCTTGTCTCTGCGGCGCTTGGGGTCACGGCGCTTCCCACGATGACGCTCCCGGTGCTCAACATGGCGAGCCTCATCCAGCGGCCGATCACCGATTTCGGCGCAAAGAGGCGGATCGGTCTTGTGCGCCGCACCGGCAGGACGCTTTCCCCACCCGCGGCGGCATTCACCGAACTCGTGAAGCGCAGTCGACTTGTGCGATAGAGGGTCCTGACGAAGCCTATTCGTGAGGAGTGTATTTCAGGCCAGAAGGTCTGACGTGCGCCGGTAGCTACGTGCGGTAGACGCTGGCGGCTCAGAGCTGCCACGCGCGTCGCTGCGTTTGCTGCGGCGACGCCTCTCGGAAGCGGACCTTCGCGGCTTGCAGAAGATGCGAGGCATCTTTTCGGGCTTGACCATGCCGGTCGCTGCGAACCGGGCTGCGCGCGTGCCGAAGAGTGCGGTGCGGCGCGCGGCCCCGAGCAGGCCCAGGCTCAGCACCGGTTAGACATAGCGCCCCTTACGCGCCAAGGCTCTCTTCGCTGGCGCGCGGAGTCCTGCTGCATTCCGATCTGCGGCGGGTCCGCCGGGTCAGGTTGTTCGTGGACTACCTGTGTGACCCGTTGATCGAACGCCGATCCGACTTCATCGGGGCATAGGGCTGCAAGGATCAGAGCGAGATCGTCAGCAGGCTTCGCAACGCGTCGAACTTGGCCGCTCACGAGCCGCAGCATAAACTGCCGAGCATGGGTTACGTGACGTCGCTCTTTGCTCGCAAGATGGCGGCCGCGGCTGGGAACGGCGTCGATGCGGACGAAATGTTGACCTCGGTCGGGATCGACCCCGCGGGACCTTGGGACACTGGACAGATGATTCCGGCGGAGCGCTACTACGACATGCTCGAACGCATGGCAGAGCGGACCGACGTAACTGATCTTCCCGTGCGGTGCGGCGCGTCGATGCGGCTCGACGAATACGGTGCGCTGGGGCTGGCCTTCAAGGCGGCGACGACCCTGGGCGCTTCCTACGCGCGGACCGAGCGATATGCTCGGCTCTGGACCAGTGTCGTCGAATACGAGTTGCGACCGGCGACTGGGGGCACATTCTTCATCCTGCATCGGGCGGGCGAACGGCGCCTCGGGATGCGGCTGTCGAACGAGGCGACTCTTGCGAGCGCCGTGTCGATTGCACGGCAGGTCAGTCCGGTGCCGGTCTCACCCGTCAGAGTGCTGGTCCGGCATGCCGCGCCGCGCTTCGTCGCGGCTCACGAGGAGTGGTTCGGCTGTCCCGTCCGCTTTGGCGCAGATCTCGACGCGCTTCTCTTCGCGAACGAGGCGCTCGCCCAGCCGAACATCCTCGGCGACGAGGGGATATCCCGCTACCTGATCTCGCATCTCGACGCGGAGCTGTCTCGCATCTCGGACGCCCCGGCGGTCGTGAGCCAGGCAAAGGATGCCATTGCGCAGGCGCTCAGCGAAGGAACTCCGAAGATGGCGGAGATCGCGCGTCGTCTGGGCCTCAGCGCGCGATCGTTCCATCGGCGCCTATCCGAACACGGGATGAGCTACCACGCCCTGACCGAGGAAACGCGCCGCGATCTCGCCGAGGGGCTCCTGCGCGAAAACCGGCATTCCTTGGCCGAAATCGCCTTCCTCACCGGCTTTTCCGAGCAAAGCGCATTTACCCGGGCCTTCAAGCGCTGGCTGGGCACGACACCCGCGAGCTACCGCAAGGCGCGCGCGGGAGCCTGAGATCCCCCTTGGCGATGAGGGTCAAAAACCTGGCGGGCGCGGTCAAGATCGGGCGGGACTCGTCCGGCTATTCCCATGGCTACCGAAACGGACACCCAGGGAGTGACCCCATGCAAAACCGACCCATCCTCGTCATCGGCGCCACCGGAAAGACCGGCCGCCGCGTCGCCAGCCGCCTCGAGGCCCGCGACATCGCCGTCCGCCGAGGCTCACGCAATTCCGACATTCCTTTCGACTGGGAGGCGCCTGACACTTTGGGGCCAGCCCTGACCGGCGTGCGCGCCGCCTACGTCACATACTTCCCCGACCTCGCTTTCCCTGGCGCGGTCAACAAGCTTGAGTCGCTCTGCGAGACGGCACGGGACGTCGGAGTGGAGCACCTCGTGCTGCTTTCCGGCCGGGGCGAGCACCATGCCCGGCTGGGCGAGGACGTGGTCCGCGCCTCGGGCGTCGATTTCACGATCGTCCGCGCGGCCTGGTTCGCGCAGAACTTCTCCGAAGGCTACCTGCGCGACCCGATCCTTGCGGGCGTCCTGCCGATGCCGGGCGGGGACATCGCGGAGCCGATCATCGACATCGAGGATATCGCCGACGTCGCGGTCGCGGCGCTGACCGAGGACGGCCACAGTGGCGAGCTTTACGAGGTGACGGGCCCGCGCCTGATGACCTTCGCAGAGATGGCCGCCGCACTCTCGCAGGCCACGGGGCGGGAGATCCGGCACCTGCCGATCAGCTTCGAGGACTTCCATGCCAATGTCGCGCAAGCCGGCGGGGACTTCGTCGCCGATGTCTTCACCAGCATCGCCCGGGAGACGCTCGACGGCCGGAACGCCCACATCACCGACGGCGTGATGCGGGCACTCGGACGTCCGCCCCGTGATTTCGCCGACTTCGCGCACGCCGTTGCACGCGCCGGAGCCTGGACGAGCGCCGCCTGACACCACCCATGAGAGGAACGTGACATGAAACTCACCTTGCTCGAGAAGATCGCGCTCGGTCTCTCCGGCCTCACTGCGCTCACCATCGGCGCATCCATCCTGTTCGCGCCGAACGCCTTCTACGCCAGCTACGGCATCACGCTCGGCGATGACGCCAACCTACTGAGCGAATTGCGCGCGCCCGGCGCAGGCCTCGCCGCCTCCGGCGGCCTCATCCTGCTCGGCATCCGGCGACGCGCACTCTTGTCCGTCTCGGTGGCCATGTCCCTTACGGTCTTCGTTTCCTTCCCGACGGGGCGACTGATCGGGCTGGCCCTCGACGGCCTGCCATCCGGAAGCGTGATCGCCGCCCTTGCCGTCGAACTCGCGATCGCGGCACTTCTCATCGCCGCGTTCCGCCATCGGCTCTGGCAGCCGGCCTCGCCGGTCCCCGCCGCGCATCCCGCGCGCTGATCGCTGACGCGCGTCCCGCGCGATGACCACTCCCGCGGCGCGGTCCCCCCGGCCGCGCCGGCCCTCACGTACAAAGGAGCCTGCCCAATGTCGCCCCTCGTCTACTATCTCGCTCACGTCGCCGTTCTCGCCTATGCGCTGGTCGGTGGCGTCTTCCTCGCCTTCTCCGACTTCATCATGCGTTCGTTGTCGCTCATCAGCGGGCACGGCGGCGCCGAGGCCATGCAGGTGATCAACCGTGAGGTCTTCCGCTGGGTCTTCATGACCCTCTTCCTCGGCCTGGCGGCGGTGTCGCTGGTTTTGGTCCTCCATGCCGCGATCTGGCTCGACGGCGCGCCGGCCATGCTGATCGCAACGGCCGGCCTCGTCTACCTGCTCGGCTGCTTTGCGGTCACGGTCGTCTTCAACGTGCCGATGAACGAGGCGCTGGCCGGGTTGGACCTGGCCGAGACGTCCACGCAAAGCTACTGGACCGGCACCTACCTGCCGCGCTGGACCTTCTGGAACACAGTCCGAACCATCGCCTGCGGACTGGCGGCGGCGCTGCTGCTCTTCGGGCTGACCGCGCTGTCCCAGGCCCAGCAGCCGTAACGAAAAGGACGCACAACGTGGCCGACCTTCCTCCTTGGGAGGTTTTCCAACGCGGGTCTTGGTCGCGCCAGTGCGCAGCGTTCCATCGCGACCCGCATCAGAAAACCTTCACCTAACCGGACCTTCGCGCGAGGGCTGCCCACTGCAATGCGGTTCACCGGACCGGCCGTTCGCCGTGTACGCGAGATCGATGCCGAGACTAACTCACACTACGCGGACAAAGCCGTAGTTCGTCATACCAGCTCGCATGACGGCTTCAGATCTGCCGCCCCGGAAGCTCCAGCGCTTGGCGAACCCAGCTTGCAAGCTGTTCTCTGTCGAGGGCCTCATCCGCGAGAATGTCCAGATACCGAGTGCCTTCTACCTTGGACGCCTTAGGCGGCACCGGATCGAGCGACGACCCGGTCATGAAGGTGATCTGAACGTAGTTCTTGAAACAGTACATCGCGAGAAACCAGCCGTCGTCTTTGCCATAGAACGGCGTGTTCCATCGCACCTGTTTGCGCACCTCGGGGAAGGCCTTTTCGACGGTTGCGCCGATCTCCTTGCCGAGGGCGCTTTTCCAGCCGGGCATTGCGGAGATGTACGCCTGCACGGCTTTGTCGCCGTCACCCTTGGGGATGTAGGGGTTCGTACTCGATGAATGCGTGGGCTTCCCGGCATCGTTCATGCCGGACCTTAGCATGAAGGCCTACCAAAGCCGAGATCGATCATCTCGCGGCATCTTGGTAGGTCTGGGCTCGAAGCGGACATGCGGCAGCGCGGCAGGCTCGCCCAGTCGGAATCGCGTGGTAGCGCGGTAAATTTGCTATGCTCTACCGTCGGCGTGGTGCCGAAGACGAGGCGGATGCGGTGGATCGGAGGAACCACCATGCCGACTACAAACCTACCGGCCATCCGCGCCTGCCGTCCCGCTTGGAACAAGGGCCGCATCGTCGGCCAGAAGCGTCCGCTTGAGCCGAAGCATGTATGGGCGATCCGGGTCCGCCTCGAGATTGCTCAGCGGACGCGTGAGCTGGCGCTCTTCAATCTCGCCATCGACAGCAAGTTGCGCGGATGCGACTTGGTGAAGCTGAAGGTCGCCGACGTCTATGCGGCCGGACAGGTTAAGCACCGCGCATCAATCGTACAGAGCAAGACCCGGGCGCCGGTCAGCTTCGAGATCACCGAGGGGACGCGAATAGCCATCGCGACCTGGCTCGATGCCCCGCTGATGGTCGGGTCAGAGCATCTCTGGCCGGGGCGCTTTCACGAACGCCGCTACATCTCGACAAGGCAATACGCCCGCCTTGTTCGTGACTGGGTGACCTCGATTGGTCTCGAACCGAGCGCCTACGGCACCCACTCCATGCGGCGTACCAAGGTGGCGCAGATATATCGCAAGACTGGCAACCTCCGCGCGGTACAGCTCCTGCTCGGCCACACGAAGATGGATAGCACGGTGCGCTATCTCGGCGTCGAGCTCGAAGATGCACTCGCCATCGCGGAAGCGGTGGAACTCTGACAAGGCGGGCCGGACGGTAGCGCCCGGCCCGTACGGCTCGTTCAGGGGGCTGGGCAGTTTGTCGTTCTTCGAGATCATGTGTTCATCCTGTGTTTCCGACTGGACGGGACGCCCGGTCTGAACGGGAATTGGGTTCACATGGATTCCGGCAATACGCCGTGCCCTTACGTCACCGCGGAGAAATTCTCACGAAGGCTCGTCAGCCAGGAATTTGGAAGAGTGACCGCGTTTTGAGGCGGGTGCGTTCCGCACCAGTTCCTCGAAATGAAACACTACGGCCAATCCCATTTCGAGACGCCCTCCGAAGCGTCGCTGCTCACCACGGAGGACTATGTTCGGTTGCTGCATCCGACGGACGCAATCGGCAAGACGACCCTCATGGCAAGGGATCGGTCCGACGCGATGCACTCGAAGACATACCGGCTGCGTGACGCACAGCTATGGGCCAACAATTTTCTGGACAGCGACGGCTACATGTCCCTGCACCGGTTTCACGGGCCACGCTGCGTAGGCCGTCTGGCCGCCCTGAACGGCCTGTTTCTTGACCTCGACACCGATAGGCTGCCTGTGGGCGCCACAAAGTCTCCAGGGCCGTGGTCGCTCGATTTCCTGATGCGCCTTGTGTCACTGAACCTGCCTGAACCTTCCGTAATTCTTTCGACGGGGCGCGGCCTTGCCGCGATCTGGCTCATCAATCCGCTGCCTCCTCAGGCTCTGCCGCGATGGCAGAGCGCCCAGAATGCTCTGATTGAAATGTTCAAGCCTCTCGGTGCCGATCCCGCCTGCTGCGATGCTGCGCGCGTGACGCGCTTGCCGGGATCACTCAACACCAAGAGCCAGACCATCGCGTCAATCATCGGCGGCAGCCTCGAGCGCTACGATTTCGATCGGTTTGCCGACGACATCTACATTGCTGCCGGGCGCCCGACGCGCGAGCAGCTGAGCCTCCAGAAGAAGCGGCGAAAGAAGGCCACGGCCAGGAAGCATTCCGGCGGCCTGGCAACAGCGGTTCGCTTCAAGGTGGTGATGCAGGACCTCGAACGGCTGCGTCTGTCCTGGGGCGGACGGGTGCCAAAGGGCGTCCGAAACATCTGGCTGCACCTCTATGCGACCTGTTTGTCCCACACATCTAACGAAAGAGAGATCCCCGACCTCGTCCGGAGCATGGCCACCGAAGCCACGCCCGGCCTGTCGCCTTCTGAATAAACGGGATCGCGAAGACCGCCGCCCGCCATGCGGCTCTGCCTCGTATTGGCGCACCCATCTCTGATGGCCGATACCACTACTCTGGGGCCACCGTCGCAGAGCTGCTCGGAGTGACTGACAAGGGGGCACGGACACTCCGGCTCGAGCAGATCATGCCGAGGGAGGAACGCGCGAGACGCAAAGCAGAGCGTGAGCGCATGCGACGTCGGGCTGCCGGATCGGTGCCGCGCGAGGCATGGCTCCAAGAAAACAGCCGGGAACGACGACAGCCGTGGGTCGAACTCGGCATGTCGCGCAGCACCTATTACCGCAAACTAAGAGCAGGCCAAATCATCGAGCCGACGAAGCCTGCAACGACCGAAGACAATGAGACTGGTCCGTGCCCGCTACAAGGGGGCTCTGCCCTGCCGAAGGCGCCGGCGGAGGGGCAAAGCCCCTCCGCCAATGCCCCCACCCCCATCCAGAGCCCCAGCAGCCACACCCGGCCGGCGCGGGCGACGCAGGTGGAGAGGATCAGGCCACCGATCGGTAGTCGACTGAACGAAATCGTCGTCGAAACCAACCCTTACGTGCAACCTGCGCACCAGCAGGGAGAGATCGATTTTGCACGTCGACAAATTTTTTATCCGCTGGAGCGCGTCCGGCCGGAGTGAAATACGAGTTCCGATTGATGGCCGCGGCATGGCCGAGATGATCGACAAGGGCCGCTGTGATATCTGATCGCCGCTTCATCGCCGAGCCAGATGGATTGCCGGCCCTGCCGGAAACGATGGGAGCCACCGTCGACGCGATCTGGCAGCCCGTCGGTCCAAGAGATCGACGAAACAGTTGTCGGGTTCGACGTCTCTTCGGAATTCTGGCAGACGATCCCGATGCGAAAACGAGCGGCGCCTGAAGATAAACTGCTGTCTCGCCTCGGAGCGCACCTAAGTCCGGCATGGCGGAACGGTCGAGAATGCGGCGCCCGGCGTCTGGACCATCGCCGAGGCGGGTAGCGCGATCCGTAACCGCGCGCCTATCACTGCCATAGTAGTAGCCGTGCAGGCAGGGGAGCATGAGAAGGCGAGGAAGAAGCACAACCTAAGGGAACCGGCGCAGGAGGTGCTCGGCAGCGCCGAAGTGGGCACCGGGGACACGGATAGCCGCCCGACAGAGGAGGAGCCAACCCGGGACGTCGCCATCGATCTAATCGACGGTGACAGGATGTGCGAGCTTCTCAACGAGAACGGTCTCGGCGTCAGAACCGAAATGGTCGAGCGCGTGCGCATCGACGGTGCCTGGTTCGAATGCGTCTGACCTACGAGAGAAGAATTCTTGCAGCCGATGCCGATTTCTTTTTCGCGCCTCGCACTTGAACCCAATTCCTTTCTGCCACCCCGCCGGGGTGGTAGCGCGGGTAACGGTAATACCGGCGCTTACCATTACCAGAGGTAGGAGCCGGAGATGGCGACCAAAACCCAGAAGACGAATGCCGCCCTCGAGAAGAAGGCCAAGGCGGCAGCGATCGAGCTCGACAAGCTCGGCAAACCCATCACGAACTCGAATGTTCGCGAACAGATCGGACCTTGTTCGTTCCGCGATCTCACTCCGATCGTCAAGGCGATCAAGGCCGAGAGGGAGGCGCGCGCCAAGGCGGAGAGCGCGGTTCCAGACATGCCCGAAGAGGTCGCGGAACTTACGACCGCGCTCTGGGAGGCCGCGTTCCGCGCCGCTGATGAGGCGGCCGCGGCCAGCCGGCGTGCGCACGCAGAAGAGGTGGCCGATCTCCGAAGTCAGTTGGAAGAATGGGAGAAGGACGTCGGCACCGTCGAGGACGAGCTGGAGTCGATGACGTCCCGGGCCCAGGTGGCCGAGGCAGCGAAAGCGGAGCTCGAGGGGCAAATCGCCGATCTGCGAGTCGTCATCGCCGGCCTGGAAGGCCGACTTCTCGGCCGCCAGGATGCCGCGCCGGCAGAGGCCAAGGGGGACAAGAAGGCGTCGTCCGACGCCGAGGATGCGCGCCAGATGCCACTTTTCGACGATCCAGCGGGCGACGAGGGCCTTCCTCTTTCCGACGATATCGGCCGCGCTGAGGACGGCGCCCTTGAGCGAGAGCATGAAGACGACAGCGATCTCGACGACGAGGCGGCATGAGCAGTCAGAGCCGAGGCGCGGACTCGCCTCGGCTCTTCTCTTCTTCCACACTCAGCTTCTTGTGCGGACCGCGCACGCCTTCCAGTCCTTCATGCGATACATCCCGGCCCCGATTGATCAGCGTCGAACGCGCTGTTGCTGGTCGTCCCGCCGCATGACCTTGATCGTCTGAGTATCCTGATCCGTGTGCAGCGTCGCCCTCTTCGGGTCCGATGCAGACTTCGGATCATGCCGGCCAGTCTCGAGATTGAGCCCGCGCCGTCCTGCCTCGAGTTCCAACACGCGCCGGCCCCGATCGAAAGGATCGTGCACCTCCAGCTGCTCCTCAGAGATGTCCGCCGCATCCCGGGTGGCGAGGTAGCAGCTTCGCAAGGCCTTGTTGGACATTTCGTCGAGCCGCGTCCCTACCGCTTCGTGATCGGATTTCTTCGGGATTGCCCAGGCTCCAGGGAAATCGTCGACCTCGTAGGCGAGCTCCTCGGTCGCCCCCAGCACGGCGGACAACTCGACTCCGACGGGCCTGCCTGCGGCGCGTTCCGCCTCGGCCATTGCCTTGGCGCGACGTGCGATGTCGGCTTCCAAGCGTCGGGCGGCAAATACCCTATGCCTCAGCCGGAACGCATGTCTCGCAAAGGTGACAAGGCGCTCGTAGGCCGGCTGGATGCGCGACCAGAGGCCTTCCTGTTCCTCGCCGTTCCGCGCCTTGGGTCCATCTCCGAGGCGCTCGGGGCGGTCTTGTTCCGCCGGTTCGTAGTCGACTTCATGCCCGATGATCGCCTCCAGCCCCTCGCTCACCGCATCCACGTAGGCATTGGCCTCGGCCATCTTTCCCACGGCGTGCTTCAGGTGCACCTCTGCCGCATCCTTCGTCTCGGCAGCCTCTCGCTCGGCGGCTGCCGCTCCAGCGCGTTTTGCATCGGCAGTAACCTCGTCGAGGAACACGTTCGCTTCACGCAGGTCCAGGTCGCGTTCCTGCTGCTTGACGCCCAACTCCTTCGCGCGGATCGCGCGGGCGCGCCCGTTGCGATATTCGCGCGGCGAAACATGACGGACAGCGTCTGGCAGCGGAAGCTCGGACTCCTTCGCCTCACGCACCTCCTGTGCGCGCTTCTGTCCGCGCGCGAGGCCGATCGAGGCGTAGTGCTCTCCGGCGACGTCCTGCAACAATTCGTAGTCGGCCAGCAGCGGGTGCGCCGATGGTTGAATGAGCCGCTGCGTTCCGCGCGTCTTGTTGGTCTTCTCGGCGGTCTCGAAGATGACCGCATGAAAATGCGGTGTCTCCTCGTCGAGGTCCATGCGCAGGTGCCGCACCGACCCCGGGAAATACTCATCGAAGAACGCCAAGGTCGCCTTCTCAAACGCCTCGATCTTTGCCTTGCTCAGGACGTGCACGACCTCCTCGCCGTTCTTGTCGACCCCGTATGTGGTCAACAGGTCGTTGGGGTCTGATCGGTCTTCGGCCTCGAAATACTCCCAGTGGGCGGTGACGATCGCCTCGCGGATCGGACCTTGAGAATTGCCATGCCAGGGATCGATCAGCCCGGCCTCCTCGCGCGCCGCGGCCTCCTTCTTCCGCTTTCGAGCGCGACACGCCGCAACCTCTTCGTCGAAGTTCTGCTGCTTCATCGCGCGGATCTCCGCCCGCATTTCTTCCGCGAACGTCGGGCCGACATAGACCTTGTTGCGGTGCATGAACTGGAGCTCGATATTTTCGAGCGGGCCGCCACTGCGCTTGGCATGCATCTCGATGCGCGCAAGCGCGGCAGGATAGACGCTCGCGAACCGGAACACGATCGGGTGCTTCTTCTTCTCTGACATGGACCTATCTCCTCACCATCCGGTGGGGAGATCGCGCCTCGAACCTGCGTCCGCTCCTGAAGGGGCGGGTTCGATACTCAGTAGGAAACTCGCACTGCGGCTGCGCCTGCGTTCGAGTTTCCTCCTTCGCCCAGGGCGCTGCCCCGGGACCCCGCGCCGCCGGCGGGGCGCCTGCGCGGCGGGCGGTCCTGGGCGGACGGCCGACAGGAGCCCACATCGCGCGCTCCTGCGCCTCCGGCGGCCCGGGGAGCGTCGTTCCGCACTCCTCCCCGAACCCCACCTGCTCGGGCCTCCCCGGCCCCGGCGAGGAGTGGGCCAGCCCTCTCCTCGACCTCTCCCATTGAGCCGACGACTTCACCGCCGCTCGATCATTCAAGAGCCTCCGGCGGGGATGGATCGCTGCCAGTCGCCGACAGCCCTCCCTTCAGATCCGACGCCTCTGGATAAGCGCCGAGCCTGAAGGGAAGGCTGAACGATCATGAGAGGCATGGACGGCTTGGCGATGGTGGAGCTGTCGCGGTGCGCGCGAAGTGACGCGTCGCGCCGAGGTCGCGGGAGAGCATCGACCCAACACCTGTGCTCCTCTCGGTCAGCGGGCGGGCAGCACATCCGATGGTCGCCTCGCAGAAACAATGGTCAGGGAGGAATCAGCGAGATGCATAATGGCAGAAGAGGCGTCAGCATCGTTTCGAACCTCGAGACCCGAGAACTGGAGGCCTGGCTCGGCGGAGCGCACCTCTGGTCGACCGTGCCGACGGAACCCGGCAGCGCCGACGAGGTCGCCGGGTTCTTCGCGATGACCCTGGTCCGCCTTCTCGAGGTCGTGGAAGGCATGTCCGCGCACGAGCGCATGGACCTTCTTGCAATGGCGGTCGCATCCAACGCCGCTTCAAGTGACGCTTCGACTGTCAGCGTCCTCGGTCATTTCCGATCTGACTGACTGTCGAGGGACCTGGCGGCAAGCTGCCCCTCCCTTCGACGGCCGGCAGGGGAAGATAAGGACAGTGATGGCTCGCCCAGCGGCATCCCTCGGGATCGGCTCTTCTTCGTGAAAGCCGCCGCCGAGGGACGCACCGGAGCGCTCCAAACGAAATCAAAGGTGTTCGAACACCCAACCTTGACCCGGACATCGATCCGGAAACCCCCGAACCCGGGAGATACCATGTTCGACACCACTCCAGACGTCACTGCTTTCGGCGTCGTTCCTTCGACCCCGCTCGGCGAGCTGCGGTCGTTCTCCGGCGCATGCCAGGACGCGCTGCTCGACTCGGCAGGCCTACTTGGTGGCAGCGCCGGCCTCCGGATCGCTCATATCGTCCTCGACGGGCTGGCGCAGCCCGCGAAGCCGTCGCGGCGGACGATGCGGGCACTCGACGAACTTCTCGAGCTGCTGAGGCTCGATCACGTCCATGACCCATCCAGCATCGAGGCCGAGCTGTTCGCGGCGATCGATCCCTCCAGCACCTGCGTCGAGGAGATCTGTCTGCTGGCCGATCAATTGAGCGATTTGCTCGATACCTACCGCGAGGCAGACGCCGTCGACGAATGCAGCGGTCGGAGGGCGGCGGCATGAGAGAACAACTCCGCACCCTGCCCCGCCTTTCGGACTTGGTTGAAGGGGCCGAGATGACCCCGGACCTCGTTGCTCGGCTCGCGGCTCTTGCGCTCATGCAAGCGCATATCGTGGCAGACGAACTCCACGACGTCGTCATCCCACTTCTGCCTGCCGCCAAGAGGAGCTTCGCCGCCAGCCTTGCGCGACGCATAGAGCGCGGGACGGTGCTGGAGGAGGAAGCCCTTCGCGACCTCGAGACGTTCAGCGACATTCTCGCCCAGCAAATCGACGCTGGAACACACGTCTACTGGCAGGGCGACGACAATCACGTGCGGGGTGGCTACGAAGCCGTTCACCGCGAATCCGAGGCCCGCGAACTCGCGAACTCGGCGGCTGAGCTGGCGCTGCTCGCCGACATCATCCTCGCGACTCTCTCGGCCGCCCGCGCAGTAAGAGAAACCGGCGCGTTGATCGAGAGCTGAGAAGAGACGGCGCCCGCCCCCTCGGGCGCCGTCAGCTTGAGGGTCGCAAGACCCACGCCCGCGGCTGGATCACCGCGGGCAGGCGTGCCGGACCCGCTCCGACTGCTGCCCCATCGGCACGCCCTTGACGAAAAACGGCACAGCGCCAGTGGGCGCATGCCCCCATCCACCGCAAGATCAGCCCACCGACTGACGGATTTTCCGGGACCCTCGCAACGAACCAACCTCATCCTTCCCAAGGATGTAGAGCTGCCTGAGTGGCGACCGGCAGATGGTCGACATCTTTCGCGCAGTCCTCACCGGCCTGGTGGACCACTGCGACACTCGGCGGAGGCGCTGCCATCGGTCTCGGATTCGCTCGCTCGCACGGTCGACGTCGCATCATTTCCGATCCCCGCGATGCGATCCGATCTCCTGATCTCCAAGGCTTGGAGCTTCAGAATGCCTGCCCACCACCGACCGATCGCCGTCAAGGAAGGAACTGCGGCCGTCATGCTCGACATGACGGCGGCGCAGTTTCGTCGGCTCGTCGGGAGTGGCGCTCTGCCTCCCCCGTGCAAGATCGGCGGAGTGTCTCGTTGGCGTGTGGCGGATCTGGAGGCGATTTTGAACGGTAACGAAAGAACGCCAGAAGATGACGACGACTTCGAATAAAAAGAAACCCAAAAAGCCCAAAATCAAACGCGAGCGCCTTAAATGGGTATGGCCCCGCAACGGTAGTGGATGGGTGCCCTACCATCGAGTTACGTGGACCGACAGTTCCGGCAAAAGAAAGGAGCGAAGCATCAAGCTGGACTGGCAGGGAGATCTCGAGAAACTGGATACAGAATACTGGGCGGCAGAGGCCGGAAGGCATCCAGCGCAACGCAAGCCTATAAAACACACTTGGGGTGAGTGCATCCGCGAATGGCAGGGGGACGCCAAAAAGCAGATGAACCTATCTTCTGGAACGAAGAAATCCTACAGTCGAGAGTTCAATAAAATTCTCGAAAAGAACGCAGAAAAAAGGATGAGTTCCACTTCGAAGGCGGCAATAAGGAAGAAGCACAATGCGATGTCGGCGACCCCTCGCGCTGCTGATTGGATGCTGCAAGTCGTTTCCATTCTCTGGAACTACGCGAACGACACCCTCGACTGGAATCTCGGTGAGAACCCAACGCGAGGAATAGAAAAATACGGCCCCCAACGCGAATTTCCGACATGGCCCAATTGGCTCCTCGAAGAAGTGGAATTCGCTCCCGATGACGTGAGAATAGCCGCAGAATTGATCCAAGGAACAGGGCAGCGACCCTCAGCGGCAATCCAGACGCCGCGCTCTGCCCTGCAAGACGAATGGATCACTGTGGTAGACGAAAAAGGTGATTCCACCTTCGATATCTACTGTCCTGAGAGACTGCGTGTCCTCATCGAAAACCTGCCCCCCGGCAAGCGTCATGTTCTTGCGAAAAACGAACTCGAACATCTCTCTTATGATGATGTTGAGAAAGCATTCAGGGCATGGCGCGCGTCGCTTTCAGATCGGGCCAACGAGAACGACGATGACATCACGCGCTATTCCCTGCATGGCCTACGTAAACGCGCATGTGTCGAACTTGCCGAGGCTGGCTGCTCAGACTCCGAGATCCAGGCTGTGACCGGTCAGAGCCTTCAAACGGTCGCCAAGTATCGGAGAGAGGCGGACAGGAAGAAGCTCTCTCGTTCCGCGCAAAAAAGGCGTGCCGAACACTGATGTGGGAGTCGTCTGTGGGAGTCCCGACGCGACCGAGCAGCGGAGAACCGCTGCGCACCCTGCAAGCCATTGATATCATTGGTGCCCGAGGTCGGACTCGAACCGACACGATGTTGCCACCGGGGGATTTTGAATCCCCTGCGTCTACCATTCCGCCACTCGGGCCTGTGGCGCCTCGTTTAGCGGCTCCGGGCGGAGGGGAAAAGAGGGAAAGCGCGGCTTGACGGGCCGTCGGGGGCGTGATGCATGGCGTGCACCGGGGGTGCACCGAACGTACACGGGACGGCATACATGATCCGCAGGCTCTACGACTGGACCTTGACGCTGGCGGACCATCCGCACGCCTTATGGGTGCTTGCCGCCGTCTCGTTCATCGAGTCCTCGGTCTTTCCGATTCCGCCCGACGTGCTGATGATCCCGATGATCCTGGCCGCGCCGCACAAGGCCTGGCGGATCGCGCTGATCACCACGGTCGCTTCGGTGCTGGGCGGGCTCTTCGGGTACTGGATCGGCGCCGCGCTGTACGAGAGCGTCGGGCGGCCGGTGCTGGAGTTCTACGGCAAGGACGCCTATTTCGACGAGTTCGCGGTCCGCTACAACGCCTGGGGCGCCTGGGCGGTGCTGATCGCCGGGGTGACGCCGTTCCCGTTCAAGGTCATCACCATCCTGTCGGGCACGACGGGGCTGTCGCTGCCGATCTTCGTGCTGTCGAGCATCATCGCCCGCGGGCTGCGCTTCTTCATCGTTGCCGCGCTTCTGTGGAGGTTCGGCCCGCCGATCCGCGAGTTCATCGAGAGGCGGCTGGGACTCGTCTTTACCGTGTTCATCGCGCTGCTGGTCGGCGGCGTCGCCGTCGTGAGGTACGTATGACCGCCAAACGCCTGATCCAGCTTGCCGCGCTTGGCTCCGCGCTCTTGCTCGGCGGTGCGTTCGTGTTCCAGGCGCTGGGTTATCCGCCGTGCAAGCTGTGCCTGTGGCAGCGCTGGCCCCATGCCGCGGCGATCCTGCTGGGACTCGTCGGCACGTTCGTGCCGGCCCGATGGGTGGCCGGTCTGGGCGGTCTGGCCGCCGCGACCACGTCCCTGTTCGGCGTCTATCACACCGGGGTCGAGCGCGGCTGGTGGGAAGGCCCCACCTCGTGCACCGGCGATGGTGGCGGATTGTCGGGCATGTCCGGGGCCGATTTGTTGTCGACCGAGGGCGCGTCGGGTGTGATCATGTGCGACGAGGTCGCGTGGGCGTTCGCCGGCCTGTCGATGGCCAGCTGGAACGCGATCCTCTCGGCCCTGCTGGTAATGGTCTGGGTGCTGGCGCTGCGCCGCGCCAGCCGCTAGGCCGCCGGCGGGATCGAGTAGGTCAGGCTGGCCCGCGCCACCGGCGCCGCCTGCCCGTCCGAGCGCAGCAGTACATCGCCCACCGCCAGCACGCGGCCCAGTTTCAACAGCCGCGCCTCGGCCGTCATCGACCCCTCGGCCGCCGGCTTGCGCATGAAGTCTATGGCGCAATTGGTGGTCACGGCCAGCGCCTGCGGCCCGATCCGCGACAGGATGGCGAGATACAGCGCCACGTCGGCGAGCGAGAACATCGCCGGCCCCGACACGGTGCCCCCCGGCCTGAGATGCCGCTCGGCCACGTCCATCCGAAGCACCAGCCCGTCCTCGGTGAGCCGGTCGACGGTATACTCGCCCGCGACCTGCGGAAACTCCGCCCGCAGGAACGCCTCGAGCGCGGCGGCGTCCAGCTTGATGTCCATCCCGTCTCCTTCCCGATCCTCCGCCCGAGATGTTGCCGCAATTGCCGACGGTGGCAAGCCGCCGGCATATCGGCAACGTACTGCCGAACTCCGCCGGCGAACTGGTTGACAGGCTTGAAAAATACGCTGTTGACCCCATCGGGGAAAGACCGTAGCGTCCTGTTTCAATAAGTCGGCCAGTCCGGCAGGGAGAGATGCGAAACTCTGGAAGGGCCCCCATGCGGGGCCCTTTTTTTGATGCGCCCCCGCCCGTGAAATCGGGCCTGACATGCCCGAACCTGCGTGCTAGGCGTCCAGCCGACAGAACGCACCGAGAAAGGGACCGAACATGTTCCACCGACCGCTATCGCTCGCTCTTGCCGCCAGCCTCGCCCTCGCCGCTCCGGCGCTTGCGCAGGACGAGGATCAGGCCGAGGACGGCGCAGCGCCGCAGCAGCAAGAGCAATCCCCTGTCGAGGAGATGCAGCCGCAGGCCGGCGAGCTGTCCATGGGCCAGAGCGCCGACGGCAGCGGCGAAGGCGGCGTCGGTTCGACCTATATCGAGACCGAGCACGGCGACTGGCAGCAGCGCTGCGTGCGGACCGAGGACGGCAACGACCCCTGCCAGCTGTATCAGCTTCTGGAGGACGGCAACGGCAACTCGGTCGCCGAGATCAGCGTCTTTGCCCTGCCCGACGGCCAGCAGGCCGCGGCGGGCGCCACGATCATCACCCCGCTCGAGACGCTGCTGACCCAGCAGCTGACGATCAGCGTCGATGACAGCCAGGCGCGGCGCTATCCCTATACCTTCTGCTCGCAGGTCGGATGCTTTGCGCGGATCGGCTTCACCCCGCAGGAGGTCACGCAGCTCAAGCGCGGCGCCGACGCGACCGTGTCTATCGTGCCGGCGGCCGCACCCGACGACACCGTCGACCTGACCGTGTCGCTGATCGGCTTCACCGACGGCTACGAGGCCGTGAAGGCCCACAACGAGGAGGTCCGCCAGTAACCGGTGGCCTCTCGGGCGCGCCCCTGGCGGCGCGCCCTGCCCCGGCGCCGTGACGCCGGACGATCTTCCCCACATTTTGAACGTCGCCGATCCGCGCCTCAGACGCGGCGCAGGGCCAGTACGGCGTTGAACCCGCCGAAGGCGAAGGCGTTCGAGACGGCGACCGAGATGTCGGCCTCGCGCGCCTCGTTCGGGACGACGTCGAGCGCACATTCGGGATCGGGCTCTTCGTAGCCGATCGTCGGGGCGACCACGCCGTCGCGCAGCGCCATGATGCAGGCCAGCAGCTCGATCGCGCCCGTGCCGCCGATGACGTGACCGTGCATCGACTTGGTCGACGACATCAGCAGGTTGTCCGCGTGATGCCCGAACACGTCGGCCACAGCCGCACATTCCGTCTTGTCGTTGGCGGCGGTGCCCGTGCCGTGGGCGTTGATGTAGCCCACCTCGGACGCATCGAGCCGGGCATCGCGCAGTGCCCCCTCCATCGCGCGGGCCGCGCCGTGTTTCGACGGCATGACGATGTCGGCGGCGTCGGAAGTCATGGCGAAGCCGATCACCTCGGCCAGGATGTCGGCGCCGCGCGCGCGCGCATGCTCGTATTCCTCGAACACGAAGATGCCGGCACCCTCGCCCTGAACCATCCCCGTCCGGCCCAGGCTGAAGGGCCGGCAGGCGTCCTTGGACATCACGCGCAGCCCTTCCCACGCCTTCACGCCGCCGAAGCACATCATCGATTCCGAGCCGCCGGTGATCATCACGTCGGACATGCCCGAGCGGACCATGTGGAACGCCTGGCCCATCGCGTGGTTCGAGCTCGCGCAGGCGGTGGCGACGGTATAAGACGGGCCCTTGAGGTTGTATTCCATGCTGACATGGCTGGCCGCCGCGTTGTTCATCAGCTTGGGCACGACGAAGGGATGTACCCGGTTCTTTCCCTCTTCGTAGACGGCGCGGTAATTCTCGTCGTGGGTGTTCAGACCGCCGCCGGCGGTGCCCAGCACGACCCCCGTCTGCGCCGAGAGGTCGCCGGCGAAGGTCAGCCCCGACTGGGCCAGTGCCTCGCGCGCGGCGATCAGGGTGAACTGGGTGAACCTGTCGTAGAGCGCGATCTGCTGACGATTGAACTCTTGCTCGGGATCGTAGTCGCGCACCTGCCCACCGATGCGGATCGACAGCCGGTCGACGTCGCGGAAGTCCAGCGGGCCGATCCCGCAGCGCCCCTCGCGCATCGACTCGAGCGTCGCGGGCACCGTGTGGCCGATCGCGTTGATCGTGCCGGCGCCTGTGACGACGACACGTCTCATCCCTTCTGGTCTCTCACCAGCTGTTCGACGGCCTCGACGATGGCGCGCACGGACGAGATGTCGAAATCCGACGCCTCGGGCTCGTTCGCGTTGTAGGGGACCTGGATGTCGAACGCCTCTTCGATGGCGAAGATCGACTCCACCAGACCCAGCGAGTCGATGCCGAGGTCGTCCAGCGACTGATCCATGGTCACGTCATCCGGCTCGAGCACCGCCTGGCGGGCGAGGATGTCGATTACCCTGGTCTTGATCGTCTCGTCGGCCATGTCCGCCTCAACCTGTTCGCTTCATTGGCGATTTAGTCGCTCGCGCCGGGCTTTGAAACCGCTTTCTGAAGTGCCCGGACCTCACCGAGGAGTCGCGGCAACCGGCGCAACGCCTTGTAGATTTCGACATGCGTGTCCATCTTCACGGCCGGATAGCCCATGAGCACACGTCCCGCCGGCACGTTCGACAGCACCTTGGTCCCGCCCGAGGCGATGACGTCATCGCCGACGAAGATGTTGTCGGACACACCCACCTGTCCGCCGAACACGCAGCGGTTGCCGACCCGCGTGGATCCGGCGATGCCCACCAGCGCGGCCAGCAGGCAGTGCTCGCCCAGCTCGACGTTGTGGGCGATGTGCACGAGGTTGTCGATCTTGCAGCCGTCGGCGATCCGCGTGGGGCGGATGGTTCCGGAATCGACGCAGGCATTGGCACCGAGTTCGACATCGTCCCCGATCACCACCGCGCCGAGGCTGTGGATGCGGGTCCAGGCCTGCCCCTTGGCGTCGCCGGTGTCGCCCAAGGTGGCGCGGGCCTGCTCTACCGCCGAGGTTTCGGGCGTGACGAAGGACAGACCGTCGGCCCCGATCACCGCCGAGGGCTGGGCGATGAAGCGGTCCCCGATCGCCACGCGCGCGCCGATGCGGGTACCGGCATGAAGAAGGACATCGTCGCCGATCCGCGCCTCGGACCCGATGGAACAATGGGCGGCGATGCGGGCATTCGCCCCGATCCGCACGTCGCGGCCGATCACGCAGAACGGCCCGATCGAGGCGTTCGCGCCGATCTGAGCCGAGGGGTCGATGACGGCGGTGGAATGGACGCCGGCGGGGATCTCGGGGCCGGGATCGAGCATCGCGGTCACGCCGGCCAGCGCGTAGCGCGGGCGCGGCACGAACAGCGCGGCCTCGAGCCCCAGCGCCCGCCAGTCGGCCCCTTCCCAGAGGATCGCCGCGCGGGCCTGCCCCTGGGACAGGCCCTCGGCGAATTTAGGCGACATGGCGAGGGCGAGGTCCTGCGCCCCGGCGGTCGCGGGCTCGGCCGCGCCACCGATCTTCAGGCTGCCGTCGCCTTCCAGTCGCGCGCTGAGCGCGGTGGCCACCTCGTCCAGTCGATGCATCATCGCAGGCCCCCTTCGTTCGGGGCCGAGACTTAGCTGGCCTTCCCGTCGACCGCCACCCCGGCGGACCGCAGCGCGGCGAGAATCTTCGCGTCACGGCCGTAGATGTCGTTGCGGTATTCCATGCCGCCCGTCGTCTTGGAGAATGCGGTGCGGTAGATCAGGTGGACCGGCACCGGCTGGTCCAGGTTCACGCGGCGCTCGGAGCGGGTGTTGAGGATGTTCTGGAAATAGCCCTGCGGATCGCTCTCCTGGCGTTCGAGCAGCGCGTAGGCGAACTCGTAGGGATCGTCGAGCCGGATGCAGCCGTGGCTGAAGGCGCGGCGGTCACGGGTGAAGAGGCTCTGCGCGGGCGTGTCGTGCAGGTAGATGTTGTAGCGGTTGGGGAACATGAACTTGACCTGCCCCAGCGCGTTCTTCGGCCCCGGCGGCTGGCGCATGGAGAACGGGAAGTTGCTCTTGTTGTACTGTGCGAAACCGCGATTACGGTTGGCCGAGCGGCCGTTGCGATCGACGATCTTCATGTGGCTCAGCGCGTAAGGGTTGCGCCTGAGCTGCGGCAGGTACTCGTTCACGACGATCGAGCGGGGGACGTACCAGCTGGGATTGACGACCATGTGGTCCATCGTGTCCGAGAACTCGGGCGTCTCGCGGTCGGGCACGTCCTTGCCGATGATCGACTTGGTCTCGAACGTGACCTCGCCCCCGTCGACGATCCGCGCCTTGAAATCGGTGAGGTTCACGAGAACGTGCCGCTTGCCCCGGTCGGGAGAGTTCAGCCACCGCTCCCGCTCCATGGCGACGAGGATCTGGCCGATCCGATCGTCGATCGGACGGTTGATCTCGGCCAGCGTGGACTCGCCCGCGATACCGTCGACCTTGAGCCCGTGGTCGCGCTGGAACGCCTGCACGGCCTCGGCCATGCGGGCGTCGTACTGCGCGGTGGGCGACCGGCGAAGATAGTCCATCGCGATCAGCCGGTTGCGCAGCGCCACGACACGCTCGCCGGAATCGCCCTGCTCCAGCCGGCCGCCGGGCACACGGGGGCCCCAGCCGCCCATGCGACGCTGCTCTTCCAGCGTCAGACGCTCACGCACGAGCCGGCGGTATTCCGGCGAGGTGGGTGCCAGGCTGCGGAACAGCGCGTTCGGCCGCTCGTCCGCCAGCTTGCGCAGCAGTTCGTCCGCCTCGCGGCGCGGCGCCTCGCGCTTGATGTGGCTGACGACGCGGTTCGGGGCCAGGATGCCGGATTGCAGGTCGCGCGCATATTTCAGGAACATGCGGCTCATCTCGACCTCGACCCGGCCGCGGTCGCGTTCGCTTTCGGCCTCGCGCAGCAGGCGCAGTACGCGGTCGGGGCTGTAGTCGCGCGACGGCAGGCCATGGGCCGCCGCCGTCGAGACCGCGCCCAGAAGCGCCTCGCGCCGCGCACGGCTGGCCTCGTCACCGCCGACCCAGAGCGGCGCGTATTCCGCCGACCGGTAAAATTCCGCCAGTTCGCCATCGCGCGACGCGGTCTCGGCAATGGCTTGCTTGAAGGCCGTTACCTGGGCGGTCGCCGCCGCCGGCAGCGCGAGGCATGCCGCCACGCAGAGCGCCGCGGCATGGCGCAGGGGGACGATTCTGGTCGTGCGGAGAAACATTGGACAGTCCGGCAATTGTTAAATGTTGCGATCAATGCACTTGCGTCCGGAAATGTTTCCCACTTCCGCTCCCAAGTCCAATCACAAGCCGGCAAGGGGGTCGCCTGTTGCACGGAAGCCGCGGCATCGGACGATGTATGTAAATTGACACCGTTAAGCAATTTTTTGCTCGTTTACCACAATCTGGGAACCGGATGGCTTAGCCCCCTTGGTCGAGCCGCCAGTCTGTGGGATACGAGTCATGCATCTGGGGATGAGATGGCAGAAAAGCCGCGATCAACGCGGTGACAGGTAACGAAACGGGACGCAGGATGACTGAACAGCACTCAGGCCTTTCACGGCGTGCGCTTTTGCGCGCTTTTGCAGCAACTCCGGTGGTGGCCGCACCGACCTACGCCAACGCCTTCGGCTTCCTTCGCGGGGCCGGCGACGTACGCCGCATCAAGATGTACAACGGCCGCACGGGCGAGAGCATCGACACGATCTACTGGATCGAGGGCGAATACATCAAGGAAGCCGTCGACGAGATCTCTCTCTTCATGCGCGACTGGCGCAACGGCCAGGTGAAGGATATCGACACGCGGACGATCGATATCGCCACTGCCGCCCACAAGCTGATGGAGACGAGCGAGCCCTACATGCTCATCTCCGGCTACCGTTCGCCCGAGACCAACGCGATGCTCCGCAGCCGCTCCAGCGGCGTTGCGAAGAAGTCGCGTCACCTGCGCGGTGAGGCCGCGGACCTGCGGCTCAGCAGCCGCTCGGTCTCGCAGATGGCCCGCGCTGCCAGCGCCTGCAAAGGCGGTGGCGTCGGAACTTATACGAGCTCGAACTTCGTGCATATGGATTGTGGTCCTGTGCGCAGCTGGGGAAGCTGAGACGGCTCGATACGGGTCGCGAATTGCACCTCGGAAATGCTTCATCGGCGCCCGCGGTTCCGCCCGGGCGCCGTTTTTTATGAGATTTTTCCGAGGGTCTGGCGCCTGATGTGAGCCTGGTGCCCACACGCCTTGCCGGGACGGGTCGCGCACACGCTGCGGTCGCCCCGACCTGATCGCCGGCTGCTTGGGACTTGGAGAGTTGGCGCGCCTCGAAGGAGAAACTTCGAACACTCTTTTCGAGGTGCTTGAGGAATGGGAACGGCATCTCACGCAACTAGACCGTGAAGGTCGGAGGTGCGTCGATGAAGAACCCAACCGATGATTTCAACAAGATAACCAACCCACAGAAGCCGCCGGAGCGGGAACCGACCTTTCCGGTGCCGTTCTCGCTGCGTCTGAGCTTTGAAGAGCGAGCACGACTCGAAAACGAGGCCGCCGGTCTTCCTGTAGGTGCCTATATCCGGCAACGACTGTTTCGCGACAAGGAAACCCCGCGCCAGACACGCGGCAAGTTTCCGGTGAAGGACCACGCAGCCCTTGGACGCGTGCTCGGTGCGCTCGGTCAGTCGCGGCTCGCGAACAACCTGAACCAGATCGCCAGGGCCGTGAACACCGGCTCGCTGCCAGTGACGCCGGAAACGGAGGAAGAAATCAAACAGGCTTGCAGCGACGTGAACGCCATGCGCCGCGACTTGCTGCTTGCGCTAGGTCTGCACGAGTCCGGCACGAACGCGGGCACCGGCCCGCAGCTCAAGCCGTGATCCTGAAAGGAAACCAGAGAGGCGGTGCCGCGAACCTCGCGCGGCACCTTCTCCGGCGTGATCAGAACGAACACGTCACAGTCCACGAACTGCGTGGGTTTGCGTCGGACGATGTGATGCAGGCGCTTCGCGAGATCGAGGCCGTCAGCAAGGGCACGCGCTGCCGTCAATATCTGTTCTCGCTGAGCCTCAACCCGCCCGAGGCAGAACCTGTCTCGACACAGGCGTTCGAGGCCGCAATCACCGAGATCGAAGGCAAGCTGGGTCTGAAGGGCCAACCTCGCGCTGTGATCTTCCACGAGAAGGAAGGACGGCGACATGCGCACTGCGTTTGGTCGCGGATCGACACGAACCGGATGACCGCGATCAACTTGCCATTCTACAAGCGTAAGCTCTCCGAAGTCGCCAGAGACCTCTACCTGGAACATGGATGGCAGATGCCGCGCGGGCTTCACGATCCGGCGCTGCGTGATCCCCTGAATTTCTCACGCGCTGAGTGGCAACAGGCCAAGCGGACAAAGCTCGATCCGCGCGAACTGAGGGCGCTTTTCAAGGAATGCTGGGAGCGCTCCGATACAGCCCCCGCGCTCGGGACAGCCTTACAAGAGCGCGGCTTCTGGCTCGCACGGGGTGACCGTCGCGGCGTGGTTGCCGTCGACTATCGTGGCGAGGTTTACGCACTTGCCCGTTGGTCGGGTGTTCGGGCGAAAGACGTGAAGGAGCGGATCGCCAATCCTGACGCCCTGCCCTCAGTCGATCAGATCAAAGACCGCCTCGCAGGACGAATGACAACAGCGCTTCTGAAATTCATTAAGGAGGTAGACGCCGACGCGCGCAAGCGCAGCGCGTCACTGGAATTCCGGCGCAGCGAGCTGAGCGGACGCCATCGCGAAGAACGGGCGCAGCTCAACCAGCACCAGCAAAAGCGCTGGGTCGCCGAGACAAATGAGCGGGCTGCCCGCTTGCCCAAAGGTATGAAAGGCATCTGGCACCGGATTACGGGCCGCTATGCCGAGATCAGACAGTTGAACGAGAGCGAAACCTGGCAAGCGCATCTGCGCGACCAGACGGAAAAGGACGCGTTGATCCTGGAACAAGTCGAAGAGCGCCGCGCGCTACAGCTTGAGATAAAAGCACAGCGGGACCACCAGCAAGCCGAGTTGATGCAGCTCCGTGCAGATGTGGCCCGCTATCAGGACATGCAGGAGCGCAAGGATGCAAGCCCGTCGCGTGACAAGGGACGAGATCACGACCGTAGCCCCAAGCGCACCAATAACCGGCCCCGAACACCAAAACCGTAGCGAAAGGACGCGAATATGACCCGACTGATTGATGAAGAACCGCAACAGCCCGAACGCAGCCCCGAGCTTCAAGCGGCGATCCGGAAATTCGTTGGTGAAGTCCACGACCTGCTCGACGGACCGGTGGGCCGTGGGCAACTTGATGGCGACATGGACATGCAGAAGGTGATTCTCACGCTGCCGCGCGCATATGTGGAACTCGCCGCCTTCCTGGCGGTAGTGGATGAGGAACAGCAGGACCCATTAAACTTCTGGAACTACGTCAAAACGACTCCGGAAGATAGCAGAGCAGAAAAGCGCCTGAACCGGCTGCGCAATCTTTATCTTGAGCGCACGCTTGATCAGGCGATGAGTTTGACGCTGCATCTGCTCGCGACCGAGGCATTGCAGCTCACCGGCAAACGCGGATTATAGGAGGCCGCTAGAATGGGAAGCGGCGTTCCTGTCGTCTAGGGCGCTATGCCTCCCCCTCACATTGGTAGAGCGTGTCGTGTCCGAGTGGACCGCACTCACACCAACGCTCGTCGTGGAATGATGTTTCCCTCGCAATCTGGACGGCGGAGTCCTCATCTTCGGCCTCGATGGTGATGTTGTGCACGACGTACTCGCCGCGAGAGATGATATATCTGGTCATGATCTTTTTCTTTCTTTGATGTTTCGTATTGGGGCGATGGGCGCGCTCAGCCGCGCCCATTTTCGTTTTGGCCGTCAGCGCGGTCCGGTTCTTCGAGGGGCTGGCGCAGGACAATGCGGCCATTGATCGGAACGGTCTCAAGCTGGAGCGTGTAGCCCTTGTCGTCCTTGTGCCGCCATGCAGCTCCGACCTTGTTCCAGAATGATCTCTCCCCTTTGTCGATGACATGCCAGGCGAGGAAATCGGGGGCTTTCGGCTGCTGGCTGGCGGGTTTCGTGTTAGGGCGTGCCATGATGGGTCTCCTTTGGTTTGTGGTTTGGCTCGTTACGCCATTCCGCAGGACCGGACGGAGAAGGTCGGGCGTCATATCCAACACGGTCCGGCTTGGCCGGAGTGGTGCGGGCAGGATATTGACGGCTGACCGCGTGCGGTCAGGAATTCAGGCGTTTCAGAACGAGGCACGACCACGGGCCAAGGGTTTGGTCCCTCGCGCGTGCAGTACGTAACCGCTGATCAGCGTTGACCATGCAATTCCCCATTTCTCCCGCCCCGTCCATCGGCGCTTCCTGAAATCATGAATGGCAGAAAGGGCTGCGCATGCGGCCAAGGCGGTGTGCCTGCTCCACTACGTTGCGCCCGAGGGTGTCCGATTACAGCCGCGTTCTGCGCCTCCTGATCCCGAGAAGGCCCGAATTGGTCGGGTCGCAAACGGAAAAGGAGAATTACATGATCACGCTTCTCACCACGCACGAACTACACGGCCTGACGGCCCAGGAACTCGGCGAACTGCACCAGCTCTTTTCGATGCTTTTGATTGAAACCGAACCCGACACACCGGATCGCCGCAATATTCTGGCGAGCCTCGAAAACATCGAACGCGCCATGGGCTGCCATGCCAGACCGGCGGCACGATCACGCTTCAAGCCCTAGCGCTTCGCGCAGCCCGCCGCTGGCGGGTTGCACCGCTCTCCGGCGTTGGAAAGGTCAGTCCTTGGTGTCGAGTGATTGCTGCAAGAGGGACACGAGTTCGGCCCGCTTTTCAGGGGGCAAGCCGTCAAGATTCCGCTGTCGCCAGCGAACGGCTGGTAACTCGCTCGCATGGGGGATGCCGAGAAGTGACCAATCGGGGTCTCCGCGCTCAAAACCTATCAGGAAGGCGCGATGCTCGGCAGGCATTTGCCCGATCAATTCGGCGATCAGGCGTTTTTGTGTCGCGACCAGCTCTTCTATTGGTACGGTGGTCTCGGTCATGCCCTCGAACCCGTCCCTGTATTCGTCGGCAAGGTTCTTGACGCGTCCAGAAAGCACCTCCCCCATCGGACGGTTGTGGCTCAGCAGATAGACCAGAAACGTCTTCCGCAGCTCATCTGTCAGCCCTTCGTTGGCAAACAGGTCGCGCACGTCGAACAGATCGCGCGGGTGCTGTCGATCCAGAGCAGCCACCAGCTTCCCCGCGTAAAGGTCCTCGAAGGAAACCACATTCGTTTCGGCAAAGCCGAAGGCATCTTCGACCTCCGCGACAACAGGCTGGACGCGGGGCTCCTTGACGACGCCGCGCAGGACCGGCGACACCTCGATCTTGACCTGTGTACGGTCGGCGGCGACGAGCAAGCGCAGTACCGTTCCGTCATTGGTGTTCGGCGTCACGCGGGCGCCTGGTATCTCTTTCTGGGCGCTTTCCGCGATCCGTTTCATCGCGGCGTCGATGCCAGCGAGCGCATCCGGCCTTCCGTGCATCGGCAGGTACATCAGGTCGATATCAACGGACAGGCGCGGCAGATCACGGACAAACAGGTTGATTGCGGTTCCGCCCTTGAGCGCAAAGCAATCCTCGCGCGCCACAATAGGCAAGAGCCGCATGAGCAGCCGGACTTGTTGCTGATATCGTTCTTCAAATGCCATCAAGGTCCTCCGGTACGGTGATCTGGTATACCGGATCAAGGCGTCCGCCCTTGACGAGCATCCGCTTCCCCTTGCCGAGATCGAAATCGTCGGGATCGAGTCGCTTGCGCCACGCATGACCGTGCCGGTCCGCAAAAAAGAAAAACAGCCGCTTGACCTTAACGCTCCGGCAATCGCCCAAGAGCTTTGTCAGGCGGCGGGGGCTCAGGTTCGCTGCGCCCTGCATGATCATGTCCGCCTGGTGAAAGCTCTCATGACGCGGCAGTTCGTCGAGCATTTCAAGATAGGCGCGTTCCGGCTTTGACAGGGTAAGCGGCCAGTCCCATTGCCCCCAAGTCATTCTCTCAAGGCTCCCGCCTTGAAGGCGCTCAAGATCGCGGCCCTCGTTCTGCTCTGTATTCCAGGCAAGGCTCCCAAGGCCGAAACTGATCGGATCATTGTGAAACAGGGTTGCGCTGTTCCGGTAGACGAAGCGTTGCGGCATGCCGAGTTTGGAAAGCCAGTGCGGCGGCTTCTCTGGCCCGTGCAAGTGGATCGTCTTGGTTTCGTGCGTGAGATAGTGGGCGAAGCCCTGTAGCTCTAGCGCCGTGCGTCCGCCGACGATCAGCGGAACTTGCAGCAAGGTTTGAAGGGATATGACCACCTGCTGCCACCCCAGAGAGCCGCGCGGACGGCGGTAGACACCGCGCGCAGGCTGTTCCAGCCAACCGTGCTTGACGTAGTAAGAGCGCAGGTTGCTGGCGATGCCGCGCTGTTCGAGCCACGCCGCATCGACGACCAGCCCTTCGGGGAGGTCCTGTTCAAGGCGGTTTAGATGTGACGTGCTTCGCTCAGTCATACTGAGTATTTTACACACTTATCAAACCGATGGCAAGTTTGCCCTTCTGCCAGATTACTCAGTCAACCTGAGCAAATACAGAAAGCTTCAAACCAGAGGCTGGCCGTGAGGCCAGCCGAAATTTTGTGGCCGAAGCCGCCGCTTACGCGGCGGCTCCTTCCTGCTGCTGGGGTTCCTCAATCACAGGCTGCAAGCCGTGCAGGAAATCCGCTGCACGCTGCGCATGGGCGGCGGCGCTGAAAATGGCGCGCTTGTCGTTCTTCAAGACCTTGAGCCAGCTCTGGATATAGGCGGCGCGATCGGTGCCAGGCTCGGGCGTCAGGGTCAGATCGGCACAAAGGAATGCCGCGCCAAGCTCGGCGACCAGCTCTTCGCGGGCATAGCCTTCATCGCCCCATCGCTTGCGCCCGAATTCACGGTCAAGGCGCTTTTCGTGCTTCGTCCAGTGGGTCAGCTCATGGGCAAGGGTTGCATAGTAGGCTTCGGGGCTGCGGAAGCTCTCGAAATGCGGCATCTGCACATGATCGCTGCCGCCGCTGTAATATGCTCTGTTCCCGCCGCTGCGGATATCCGCGCCCGTGGCGGTAAAGAATGCTTCGGCATGGTCGATCCGTTGCGCGGGGTCGATGACCGGCTTGGGCTTGGTATAGAAATGCTCCGGCAGCCCTTCGATCTGCTCGACGTTAAAGACGCTATAGCCCCTCATAAACGGGATTTTGCGCTCTTCCTCGCTGCCGTCGTCCTGCTCTTCGGTCTTGGTGATGGTGTTGGCGTAGACAACAAGATTGCCGCGCTCGCCCTTGCGCACATGCGCGCCATATTCCTTGGCTTGGCGGTAGGTCATCCAGAACGGCGACAGATAGCCGCCTTCCATGGCCGCGCCCCAAAGCATCAGCACATTAATTCCGCTGTATGCCATGCCGTTATGGCGCAGCGGCTTGATGATCCGCCCGTCCATGTTTCCGGCGGACCATGGCTTGTGCCATGTCAGTTCGCCTTGCTCCAGATCAGCAATGATCTTGTCTGTAACTTTCTGGTAAATGTCCTGTTTCATTGGCCCTTTCTCCTTTTAAAGCCGGTTGCACATGCAACCGGACTAGGCCCGCGCCAATGAGCGGGGGGAGACCGTCAGGACCGCAGACAGCGGAGGGGGATCACCCGTCCTGCACAAGCGAAGCGCGGAAGGACGGGGAGACCGCTGGCTGCGCCCGCAGCACATGCGGAGGGCTTGGTCTTGACGGAGGACGGGGCCGCAGGCCCCAATCAAAGAAAGAAAGCGTCAGCCCGTCAGGGCTGGCCTATGATGCGCAAGGGATGGAAGCCGAATGGCCGAGACCGCCGCAGGCTGGCTCGGTTCACAACAGCCCGACACGTAATGAGTGCGCTAAAAAGTTATCATCCTGGTAGTATCTGAATACGGTGGCGCTTGAGTTTTTCACATATAAAAGCCGTAGCGCACTTGCGGAGTATCATGCTCTTCGAGGTACTTCATGATCTCGCCCACCTTTCTAGCGCAACCAAGCGTGACGGGGTATTTACCGTCGAACTGCGTATTATTCCAGTTCATTTTGGTCAGGCCAAGTACCTCCCTCGCGAGAAACATCGGTGACTCTTCAGATTTCTGAACACGCAACTCGATCGGCTGCGGTACATATAGCCCAGGATAGGTTTGATAATACCAGACCGAACCCCTCGTATAGAGAAGTAGGCGATCCCGATCTACACGAGCCAGGGTACCTCTGAAGGGCGGATAATTCCCATCGCGGAATAGCCGAAGTCTGGAATCTAAAACCGTAATGAAGTCAACAGAGTCGACATGAGCATCTTGAACCGCCCCTTCGATTCCCGCAATTTCTTCACCTGTAAAATTTGAAGACTTATGAACGACAAGCCGTGCAGGAAAAGTCCGAAGAGCGACACGGTACTCTTTGAGCGCCGCCGAGATCAGGTCATAAGCTTGTTGAGAAGAAAGCTTAGGCACTCGGTCATCTTTGTCTATATGGACTGGCGTCCCACGAAGGATAAGGCCATTGCCCAGCTCGTCGAAAATTTGAGCAAGACTCGTGCACAAAGACTGTCGATCACGACTACGATAGAACGCAATACCGACCGCGCAAGATGTCGTTCGCGAGCTATCCTGTTCGAGCTTCCAGGGGATTGTTGGGCCTGACTTGTAATAGAGTGCAGTACAGAAATTCCATGCTTTCGTCGCATCATCTTGCTGCCCAGCCGATTTTCTCTCGTCCAGATTAACATTCCGGATCAACTGGAGCGGTTTACCCAAAGACATTGACCGGGCCTTCAAGGCGCGACGAAAATTTAGCTCACGATCATCCGACTCTGCGTCGAGGACATCGTCACTAGTCTCTTTATCTGTGGAAACTACTCTGTACAGTTCCTCGGGTATTACACAGACGATTACATCAACGTGTCGGTTCTGAGCAAGAAATTTTACATTCTCATAGTAGAGTTCGATCGCCGCATTAATACGCTCCGTCCGTGACTTAATTGCCACGACCCGCTGTATATCTGAATTTTTGATCGGGCGCGTCAGATCACCGGAAAAACGGATATCTGCGCCGAAGCCACTTTCTTTGCTAAAGCCACAGAACCTAAGTTTTAGGTTTTCTTGCTTCGTATCTGGAGGCGCATCAATTCCTTCCCTACACCTTCCAAGCCAAGCTTCTAGCATCTCCATACATTCTGAAGAGCCAACTCCTCCAACGTATATTTCATTGCGTCTCGTCTCTTGGGTTCCATCATAAACCCCATAGGCTGAAATTCCCCTACGCGGACATACATGGTCGCCGCGAGCGAAGATCAGTCTTGGCTCATTCACAAATTCTAACTTCACAGGGTGCCAAACCTTTCCTGCAACGCATCAGGTTCTTCCGCCTGCAATGGCTCCCACAGCTTTTCATCGAGAGGTCTGGCTCCTGTAAGTTTGAGCGGTGATGCAAAACTCAATGTAGGTCCAGACGCATTCTGATCCGAAAACAAGTCTTGCCCGTCAATATCTTCAAGCCAGGAAGCAATAAACCGAAACTGATCATAGACCGATCGATTCTTTTCCATCCTCTTCAAGCCGCTAAGGAGTTTGTCCCCATAGCGCGAACGACGG
This sequence comes from Tranquillimonas rosea, assembly GCF_900111315.1. Taxonomy (GTDB): domain Bacteria; phylum Pseudomonadota; class Alphaproteobacteria; order Rhodobacterales; family Rhodobacteraceae; genus Tranquillimonas; species Tranquillimonas rosea. Next base: position 165,636 of record NZ_FOGU01000007.1, on the reverse strand, counting down.
TATTCGTCGCCGTAGCTAAAAAACCAATCTGGCGTGACAACTACGTACCAGCGATCGTCCAACTGAATGAAATCTACGCTGAAGGCCAGATGCCGTGATGAAAGCACCTCATCTTTTTTCTCTCTCTTAAACTTGCGTTCGAAAACCATACGCGAGGACACTTTCTGCCCTGTCCAATTTTCAGTTCGCTTTCTTTGTCCAGCACTACGCGGAAGAAAAATGAATATCTTCTCATGATGCTGCCACATCACATCATGCTTGTGTAACTTCTGTTGAAGGGTAAAACGCAGCAGTGATTTGAAAACCCGTTCGTGATCTTCGTCAACCCCATAGTAGTCGATCGGGGCAAACTCTTCGACAGTGCCCTCTTCAATCACCTGCCTGAACGGACTTTCCCCGGCATCAAGATCATGAAAAGTAATAAGACGACCTCCACTCGCTTCAAAATCAGATGGAACGGGTTGATCTTTTCCTCGACAAAACTCCTTGACCGCTTTCCTTTGGTTTCTGATCTTGGCGCCCTTCTTCCCTTTCAAAGCCTCTGCCCGAATTTCCGCGATAAAGAGCCTCGGGGGGAAGAACACCTCTACGAGATTCATCGCCAAGCTCTCGGGAGGTTCTTGCGGCGGATCAAAGTCCTCGTCGGCTAGGCCAACGTCATGTCCACGAGTATAGACCAGAAGGAGGTCGAGAGCAGCTTTCAACTGGCGTGGTTCGGCTTGTGCCGCCTTCGTGGACAAGTCTTTGAAATCTAATATGTCGGTGCGTGCGTCAAAAGTGATTTTGTCGCCAGAAATTGCCGCAACCGCTTGATCAGAATAGCTGGATTGTTTCCGCGTCAGATTATAAATAATGAAGCGATCATATCTTTCGTAAAGTTTGTGATCCAATATTTTCTGGATCGTGCTCTTGACTTTTTCAAGTGACTTATCGGATGTAACCTGAATGGCGACGCGAGCTTCGTCATCGGCCAAGTCTATTCCAGGAAAGTTCATGGCCTCTTCGTCATTGAGGTTTCGCAAGTGACTGAATCCGTACAGCTCGCGAAAGAGTCCACATGCAACATCTTCAGATATCTTATTGATATCGAGATGTCCCATTGCGACGGCTGACTCCACTTCGGTAACCAGTCGCGAAATTTCATCACGGAATTGATTTATGAGTTCTGCATGCTTCAAGCTCTACCTCTCAACCGAAAATGCGCATGCCACGCGTGCACATTCTCTTTTTTTCTAGGCACGTCTCTCTAGCCGTGCGTTGTTCACATCGTAATAGAATCCCCCAATTGTTCCATCCTTTATCCGCTCAACTGCTTCGTCTACAACATTCAGCGGCACAAGAAACCACTCGCGCGGCACCACTGGATTGCCGAAGCGATCGTTGATCTGAATATCCAGCTTCGCAGGAGCGAAGATGCGGTGGATTAGATTTTCAAGTTTGGTGCGATTGATATTGTAGAGATCGTAGGTCGCAACAACCTCTACATCCGACATGAGGAAAGTGGGTTGGAGGCGAGCACCAGCGATCCTCTTCTCCACGCTCATGTTCGTAACGCCGATTTTGTGTACAAGCTTGCGGTTGTCGGCGACGAGCGGGTGATCGGACTTGCTGCGCAATACATAGATAGTGCCGCTGGCCTCGTCGGCGTCGATCATGTCATCAGAGAAGAGCGGACCAGCAGTCGGATCGGTGATGCGTCTTCCTGCTTCGTCCTTGTTCAGCGCGCGCTGAAGGGAACGCATAAGCATGTTGCTCTCCGTTCCGTTGTCAAAGATCACCCGGAGCCTGGCGTCGGTTCGGCCTTGATCGGTCAACGTCATTTCGCCGATCTCGGCCACGTATGCCTTCTGCCCACCAACAATGAAGAAACGCCCTTTCTCGATTTCTGCCTTCATCTCGAAGGGGCGCGTCTCCCTCAGGCCGGACTCGAGTTCCTTCTGAACCTGCTCGAACAGCGGCTTGAAGGTCTCGAAGTCCTCGCATCTCTCACGGCCCGCCACTTCTTCAGCGGCTCTCTTCTCCGCGCTGGATCGAACATGCTTCAGCTCGGTCAAGGGTGATACTTCGGCCTCGATACCCAGTTCAGCGAGCAACGCATCATCGTCAAGTTCTTCCTCGTTGACCGGAACGGGCTGCGCACCGCTCAGAAGCCCTTGATGATCAAGAGGCTCGACCAGTTCCATGCAATCCTGCTGCTCGCCGATGCGATCTAGGCGCACCGCGTATAGCCGTTCAAAGATATCGCGGTCCTCACCATGTTGCGGCGATCGGCCATGCTCGTCCACGAAACGCTGGATTTCTTCGAAGCCTGCGATGATCCGTTCCTCTCGTGGGGTCCGGGCTGCGGTCTTCTTTTCTTCGACCTCGACACCCAGCTCGGCGAGAAGGGCGTCATCTTCTTCGGTGAACTGCTTAGCCATTGGCGGCCTCCGCCTTCATGCGGGCGAGGAACGCCACACCTTCCGCCATCTTCCGTTCCCAAGCATCCGGCGACGTGATGGACGGAAGCCTCCCGCGTTCCTGCTTGAATTTGACGGCACGGCGAGCGAGATCGCGGGCTTCCTCAGGTGTGAGCTGCACCTTCTTTGCCGAAATGATCGCCTGAACCTGCTTCAGGCTTTCCTCGCTCATCGTCTTGGCGAGAATGGCGTAGGCTTCGGCAAACGGGTTGATCCGGTCAATTAGGTCAATATCCAGCTCGCGGACATCCATAGCGAACTTGCGTACGCCGTCGGTGAACGCCGTATTGCCCTTCTCAGACTCGTCGTCGTCATTGCCAAGCGCAACTTCTTTGGCCTTCTGTGTCAGGTTCAACGCAGCGATTGCGTGCTGCCGGACTGCTTCTTGATCCTCTTCATCCAGCTCTGGGTATTTGTCCTTGATGATCTTGCCCATGCGCACCTGAGTCAGTTCCTCTGGAACCAGCTCTTCATCGAAAAGGCCACGCTCGACAGCGGTTTTGTCCTGGGCGAAGGCAGCGATTACCTCATTGAGGTCTTGCTGGCAGATACGCTCAGCTTCCTTACTCTTCGGTTCGGCAAGACCCTTTATCTCGATCTGGAATTGACCGCTATCTTCGTTGAAGCCGACATTGCATTCGCCTTCCTTGTATCCACCCTCTCCATAGTCGAAGCCTTCCTGCGGCCCGCTGGCTTGAGCCTTCGGAGTGAAGTTGAAACGCGGGGCGAGCACCTGCTCCATAAGCAAGCTCGCCGCGATCGCTTTGAGCGTGTCGTTGACGGCTTCGGTGACGGCTTCTTCGGAAGCGTCGGGTTCGGCAATCAGGTTTGTGAAGCGGGCGCGTGTCTTACCCTCGGCATCACGAGTGGCACGGCCAATGATTTGCACGATTTCTGTAAGGCTGGCGCGGTAGCCGACGGTCAGCGCATGCTCGCACCAAATCCAATCGAAGCCTTCTTTGGCCATGCCGAGCGCGATGATGATGTCCACATAGTCGCGGTTGTTCTTCTGCGTCGGGTCTTTGAGTGCCGCAGACACCTTTTCCCGCTTGGCATCATCATCGACAAGATCGGCGATGCGCAGCACGCGGCCATCGGAGGTCTTCACAAGCTGGAAGCCCGTGGCCGGGTCGGTCCCTTGCCACTCGCCCAGCTCCTCGATGATGTGCTCGACTTCCCTGATCTTGTCCTTCGTGCTCTCGCGCGAATTGACCGAAGGGATGTGAATGATGGTCTTCTCGCTCGGATCGAGCACCTTCAGGATGTCGTCAGAATATGGTCCGGTGTAGAAATAATAGCCGATATCGAGTGTCTTCAGGTACTTGTAGCCGTTAAGCTGTTCATAATAGGTGTAGGTCACCGTCTCGAACCGCGCCTCGTCATGGGGAAGCAGCACAGGCTCGGCGTCGCCACGGAAGTATGATCCCGTCATGGCGACGACATGCACCTTGTCGCGCGCAATCAGCTCGGCGAGTTGCGCGCCCAGCTTGTTGTCGGGGTTGGCCGAGACATGGTGAAACTCGTCTACGGCGACAAGGCAATCATCGAACGCTTCAACCCCGAACTTCTCGACGGCATTTCGGAAGGTCGCGTGCGGGCAAACCAAAACCTGATCAGCGCTGTTGAGGAAACTCCCCACCGAGGCAGCCTTGCTGCCATCTTCGCCTGGCGCGTTGCACAGGTTCCATTTCGGCTCGACATGCCAATCGGACCAGAAGCCGAACTTCGCCAAAGGCTCATCGGCGAAGCTCGATCCGATCGACTTCTCCGGCACAGTGATGATCGCCTTGCGGATGCCCTGATTCTGGAGCTTGTCGAGCGCGATGAACATGAGCGCGCGGCTCTTGCCCGAAGCAGGCGGCGACTTGATCAGGAGATACTGCTCGCCGCGCTTCTCATAGGCGCGCTCCTGCATAGGCCGCATGCCAAGCTCGTTCGACTTTGTGGAGCTGCCAGTCTGAGCGTAGTCAACAGCTACGGATGGAACGACTTTATCACTCATTAAAATACTCCCCATTTTCTTCCGCCTTTCATGGCAAAATTAGCATCAATCTTCTTACTATTCCTTAGCCACCCCTTCTTATCCGCATCAGAACCAATGCTAAGCTCGAACCTTCCAGGTGCCACATTCCTAAAAATGAGGTTCTTCTGATCATAGCTAGCTGGTCCATCCGCACCAGGTATCGGCAGAACTAGTTTGTCCATCTTGTTGTCGCTGTAGGTAACAGAGTAATCGTCAAAATCACCTCCACCAAAAGATAGCTCCACCGTGCCAATTGCTGAATTCTCTGGAGCCACTGTCGGGGGAAACCCGAAATAAACTCGCGTCAACCGTTTCATCATCAGTTGATTTCCCGGCAAATTGGGGCCGCGATTCTTTGTTATATTGCCAGCTTCAATCCAAAAATTTCGACAGATTCGAAGCTTCTGTAAGTCTGCATTCCTAAGCGCCCCGTTGGTGGGATGATCAGAAGCAATATCATCTTCAGTGATAGCTGGGCTTTTCTGCCTATCAACACTCTCAAAGATGCTAGTATACCTTGATAGGATTTTGTCGCTCAGGGGTAACGCTCCGCCCCATGCGGCATCGAACCATTTCCGAGACTGCTGCATCGACCGAAAGGCACTCGATTTCTTGGGGGTGGCCTTGAGGTCAATGCCGACGGAAAGCCCTGCCTCATAGCCACGTGCAAGCCCAGATCGCGAAATATTTCCAGACCCAGCGAGTAAATATTCATAATCCGAGTTTCGAACAAAAAAGGCTTTTGGATGAAACGGCACCCTGGGGGTGCACTCCCGCGAAAGACAGAATTCCGCATCAAATATTCTTACGCTCGAATTCGGTAGAGACCGTATCGCCTCCAAGGCGATCGGTTCGGTTCTGCAATAATCAAAGGAGGTGAGCCACCGACACGCCATTGTGCTGTGGTTTTTGCCCAATGCGTTCTCGAAAACCTTGATCAAGTCACGCATTCCACTCCCAGTAATGTATGCAGCAGCGATATCCATCTCTGCGGGAGGTGAATCTCGGAGAATCTTGTTCAGCGCCTGAGCTGTCGTCCGGTCAGTAGGTTGCCGTATGCTGTCAACCGCTATCATCCTTGCTCTCGCTCTCCTACAAAGTTACCTGACGCCCTCGGGACCGCAGGATTAGAGCCATCTGAATAAAGAGAGAATAGCTTCTCTAGGCGCTCAGTATCGTTTCGGAAGCGCCTGCCGATATAAGCGCGCTCCAAAACCTCATCATTGTGGTCGTGCGCCGCAACCAAATCAGCGGGCATTTCATCCGGATTGTAGAGCTTCCCGATGGAGGCCGGGAAATGGGTCTCTCGCGCCAGAAGAATTTCTTGCGCTGTGAAGGTAAGATCCTCTTTATTTTTCCCGCTTAGACTTGGTATAGGGAACGCATTCCAACCAATAGTATTGGAATACCTGAAATCCGTTTTGATTTTACCGCACACGGATGCGATCCAAACGCGGTGAAGTCGAGATGCAATGATGGACAAGCACCAAAGCGGCGCATCATAAATGGCAAGAGCACTGTCCGCGACGATCGATTTTGAATCTAGTAGGCCGACGGGAAGGTACGATCTTCGCTCGGAAGTGTGGCGCGGAATTATAATTGACTGCCGCTTGGCGACGCCCTGAATCTGCACAAACCGATGAGGACGAGAAGAAAACTTCTGAGTTGAAGCAGCTTTCATCTGCTTGCGGGCACTCGCAACCAATTCCAGTCGATCTCTTATCCCATCAATCTTTCTGACCTCATCCCGGTCCTTGTCTGAAATCCAAAGGCAATATCTCTGTTTTCCATGTATAAAGTCGTCCGACCCCCGAAAATCAAATATATACTTCTCCGACCGCTGATCTTCAGACAAAAGTTCATCTCGCTCGTTCGGCGATAACAAGAGATGGCCTGCGTCTCGCGGCATGTTTCCAAATACCATGGGCGGTAGATTGTTGTTTGGCTTCGAGTTGGCTTCGACGATCACGTCAGGCGCTGCAACAAGATATGGATTTATGTTGGCGACCTCGCGCGAGATCGTACCGCCATCCTCTGAGATTGAAAACAAGTGCTTTTTGTAAGTTTTATTCGCGGGGCTTAACCCAACAATTGCAACGGTAACAACGGCGTTGTGTGTAGCTAGATTCGCCCAGCGAAATGAAGTGTGAGCAAACCGAATGCACACGCCTTGAGAATTCAAGGTCGGCCAGAGCACTGGAACTTGTTGCCCTTGACAGATCGAATTCGTACTCACCAACGCGGCATGAGCGTCCAGACGCGATGCAAACTGTGCAGATTTAAAGAACCATCCCGCTACGTAGTCGAGTGACTTCCAGTTCACCCTTGTCGAGCGAAATGTTAGCTCCAGGTCTTCTTTTTGTTCATCAGACTGAAGCTTTCCACCATAATATGGCGGGTTACCGCAGATGTATGTTTCGCCTCCCTCGTTCTCGAAGTCAATTTCAGCCTGATCAAGTGGCGTGCTGAACAAATCATCGCCATGCATTTTTACTCCCGTTCCCGTAGGTGGGCAGATGCTCAACCAATCGAGCCGCAGCGCGTTGCCGCAGGTGATCCAATTCATAGCGTCGAGTGGTAAAAAATCTCGAAGGGCCTCTTTTTGACCACGATAGAGCACGTCGCATTGATACTCGGCAATAATCAGCGCCAAGCGTGCGACCTCAGCCGAGAAATCACGAAGCTCGATTCCTCTGAAATTGGTGAGCGGTATTGCTGAGCGAGCGTCAGGTTCACCCCGCCGCTTATTGATCTCGGCTTCGATCGCCCGCATCTCCTTGTATGCGATCACGAGAAAGTTGCCGGAACCGCATGCCGGGTCGAAGACTCTGATCTTGGACATTCGGTTGCGCAGGTTGAGGAGTTTTCGGTGGTTTTCCTCCGCCTCATCAAGCTTCTCACGCAGGTCGTTGAGGAAAAGCGGGTTGAGCACCTTCAGAATGTTCGGAACGCTCGTGTAATGCATCCCGAGCGCGCTACGTTCGTCGTCATCCGCCACGGCCTGAATCATCGAACCGAAGATGTCGGGGTTGACCTTTTTCCAATCGAGATTGCCGATATGGAGAAGGTAAGAGCGCGCAATCTTGCTGAAGCGCGGCACGTCCACGCTTTCAGAAAAGAGCCCGCCATTCACATACGGCAGGCTGCTTGCCCATCGCGGCAAACCCGCGGTGTCACGATCTGCCGCCTTCGTGTTCATGGCGAGGAAGAGCGTGCTGATCACCTCATGCGTGTTCGAGCTGTCGGGTGCGCTCATCTGCTTGACCGTGGCGGTGAACTGATCCTCCTTCTCGAAGATTTCGGTATCCTCGGCGAAGAAACAGAAGATCAATCGCGCCATGAAGTGGTTCATGTCATGACGACGATCGGCGGCGCCCCATTCGGGGTTATCCTTCAAAAGCTCGACATAAAGGTTGTTTAGGCGGCGTGTCGCCCTGATGTCGAATGCACTCTCTCGGATTTGCTTGACTGTGCTGATGCCCGCTAGTGGCAGAAAAAAACCGAAGCGATCCGGGAAGTATTTGAACGGCGTGACGATCGGCGGCTCGTCCGACAAGAGGTCTTCGGCCTCTAGCGTGACGCCGTCCGTGGCGAGGATGTACTTCACGCGGTTACGGGCATTCTTAGTCGCGGAGCTGTCTCGTAGCTCGCGGATCGCGTCGGTGACCTGACCCTCGGGGCAAACCTTGATGTGGATATGGTTTGTCTGGAGCACGCCGCCGATGTCCGACTTATTCGATGCGCCGGAGCGGAGTCGCTTGATCGTGGTAGCCTTATTGCCGAACGCTTCCAGGAACGCGAACGGGAACTCCTCGGCATCGAACGGTTGCTCGGCCAGGGCGGATATTGCTTCTTCAATCTCGACAGCGTTCACTGCTCAACGACTCCCATTTTGCTGCTCACACTAGCAGCACTGGTTGTGGTATGCATCACCGGCTGGCGCAAAATGTCGAGATATCCACACGTGCTGGAGGCGTCGGTCGGTCCTGACGCGGCGTCCTGACAAGGTGGCTCTTGGCGGACATGGTCGGGGTCTTGGGGCAGACGACCCCAAGTCGGTGGGATGGGTCCAGGGCAAGGGTAGCGCGAAAGCTCCCTTCCAGGGTCTCGATGAAGTTGTCTCCATGAAGTGGTCATGGGTCTTGGGGGCAGGAACGCTCGCCAAGTCGATGGGGTGCAGGGGAGCGTCGAAGGCTCCTTTGCGAGTGGGTTTCAAGGGGCGGCGATACGCCCTTTGATCCATGGTTCGGTGCAGGTGGAGAGGGACGTCTCCAAGCCCTGCGAGTGGTTGACCGGCGATACGGCCTGCTGGCTCTGGAACGGGCTCAATGCCCTGAAAGAGCCACGGCCTGGGGGATGCAACGGGGGCGCGCAGTGGCCCCCTTGCCAAGATGGTGTTGTAGTACAACACACATCTTGCGTTCGCTCTAACGACTCCGATTTCGCCGTAATACAAGCATTTCGTCACCGTGTATTACAAGCGCGATCTTGTACTACAGACGCGGGAAGCGGGAAAATCGTGTAACCCTTGGGAAACGATATTTGGATTCGCCCGCTTATGACGACTAAGGACTTCCTTCAGGACGACCTGCCTCGGGGCGTGAAAGGCCTCGCCAAGCGTTATCAGGCCGCCCCTCATGCGCAGTGGGCAGACACCGCCTCGGTCGTCGCGAGCCAGACGCTTGGGTACGATCCCGACAACCCTGGCGACAAGATACTTGTCGGTGCTGTCGGTGACCGGCTCATCGGCATTGCCGACGACCGGCACCTCATGACAGTTGCCGGATCGCGCGGCGGCAAGTCGGTCGCGATCATCGGGAACCTGCTGTGCTATCGTGGGCCGGTGATGTGCACCGATCCCAAAGCGGAGCTGGCCAGCATCACGGCGGCGCAGCGCGCGCGTCTCGGGCAGAAGGTCTGCATCCTCGATCCCTTTGAACGCTGCGCACCGGATGTTGCCAAGTACCGCACCAGCTACAACCCGCTATCTGTCCTCGATCCAGACTCCGATACCATCATCGAGGATGCGGGCCTAATCGCGGATGCACTGGTCATCGCGAGCCCCGATCAGAAAGAACCGCATTGGGACGAGAGCGCCCGCAACTTCATCGAGGGCTTGATCCTTCATATCGTAACCGCGAGTGAATTTGCCGGAGCCCGCAACCTCATTACCGTCCGGACGCTCATTCGTGACGCGTTGATTGCGGAGCCGCGCGCTGCGCTCGACCCCGACCTCGAAGGTTTCTGCAAGATTGAATACGCGATGCTGTCCAATGCCGAACGGCTAAAGGAGCATGACGAATTCAATCCTGTGGCGCTCGCCATCGAAGGCGCGGCGCGGGATTTCTATGACAAGGGCGATAGCGAACGATCCAGCGTGCTATCGACTGTGCGTCGTCACACGAAGTTTCTGGACTACAAGGCGATGCACCGCGTTCTCTCGGGCCATGATTTCAGCCTTGATGAACTCAAGACGCATGAACATGGCCTGAGCATTTACCTTTGCCTGCCAGCGGGACGGCTGACAAGCTGCGCGCGCTGGCTGCGCATGTTCATCTATCAGATGCTCGATAGCGTCGAACGCACGCCCTCACGGCCTGCTGCGCCGCCTGCCCTAATGATCCTCGATGAATTCGCCTCTCTGGGCCGGATGCGGGCGCTTGAAGACGCTATTGCTCAGGTCGCGGGATTCGGCCTGAAACTCTGGGTAATCGTACAAGACTGGGGTCAAGGCAAAGCGCTCTACAAAGAGCGATGGGAGAGCTTCACCGCCAATGCTGGTATCTTTCAGGCCTTCGGCGTCAACGATGTCGCCACAAGTGAGTATATCGCGCGAAGGCTCGGCAAGGCTCCGGTCGAGGTTGCCACGCAGAGCGATGTCGCAACCAAGCAACTCTCCGAGGGCGTGTCGGGGCGGCAAGCATCTGTCCAGATGTTCGATCTGTTGTCGCCGGATGAGATCACACGATATTTTGCGCGCAGCGACGCGCACAAGCGCCAGCTCGTAATCTGGTCAGGTTACCACCCGATGATCTTGCAGCGTGTCGAGTACTACGATCCGCAGAGCCCTGCGGTCTGGGCGTTTGCAGGGAAATTCAGCCCTCGGAAATAGGCGGGCGCGGGCGATATGTCAAAGTAACGCCATTGCGGTCGGCTTGCTCGATCTCAAGCGTTCGCAGACGATCTGCTAGACGGAAGTCCTCAGCAACGGTCGCCGCGAGTTCCGAAGGCAGTCGCCCTAAATGATCCCGCACCAGGTGATCGAATTCGTAACGCCGAAGCAACGTGTTCAGCCCCGCCGTAATTCCTCTCGAAGAGATATAATGCAATAGTGTAAAACCGGTGCTTGGCTCAGCAAGATTTGGCGAAACACCCGAATATAGTAGCGCCTCTATTTTTTTGCGGCTTCCCGTCCGCGCTGCGGAGAAGAACTCGACCAATGTCTGCTCGCTGACGGCAGCGCTAGCGGATTCTTGTGCGTGGCTCGCGCGGGACTTTCTCGGATCATTCTCCATTTCAGAGATCGCCTCGTCTTGTGAAATGCCACGTATTCGATGCTGCGTTCTTTGCGGAAAGGCCGACCGCCTCGCCGGTCGTAGCCTCCTTCTCCAGGAATAAAGGCCAGTCAAACTTGTTCAGTAAGAGATCAGTTACGGGCTCACCCTCCCATATTGAATGCTCCACAGCCAGTTTCCAGAAATGATTTTCCCTCGTGTCCGCAGATTTCATGAACATCAGAAGATTGTCTTCCGGCGTTACAAGCGCCCAGCCATTGTGCCGAATTCTAGCATCCGGCCTGCGCCTCAATGAAATCTTCCTCTTCAGCCGTCCTTCAGTTAGCTCGCCAGACGGAAGATTGACATGGTAAAATTCATGCGTCTCATCAACGGACGCAAACCCCCGCCCGTCAAAACTGATTTGCATGTGCTTTTCCACAACACTTCCATCAGTTCGTGCAATCGTATCATATTGCCCAACCAACGACCTAGGAAACGCTACCGGATCAGGTGTCGACAGGCTCACGAGATATCGCGCCAAGTGCAATGGAGCATGCACGCCGACAAAATTCGCTTGATCCAACTCCTCGGGTGTTAAAATCGCAATATTCTCATCCGACAAGAAATCGAATATGGCTCGCAGCCTATGAGCCTGGGGGACGCGGAAGTTGGCATGTCCTTGCTTCTTACCCTCAACGAACTGCCTGAGATCATCTTTGCCGAACTCCACATCTGTATAGACGGCCACTCTTTCCCGTAGAGCATTCCAGCTCAGAGGGCGTCTACCGGTTTCTTCGTCGGGCGTGAAACGCCGGTAAGCTTCCAGCGCATCACGCAAAAGCAAAATTTGCCAGTGAGTATACTCCGGCTCGGTTTGACGGCTCATGTCCATTATTGATCCACCCTACGCGAGGAATCCGCGAGGCACCGGACGACATGCGATCCCTACTTTTCCTCCTGAACGCGGCGCTCCCGCCTGCATTGGAGGAAAGCCTAGATGGATTTACTACGCGGGATCAAGGATACGAAGGTCAAAGCCTTCAAAGGGTGGCCGAGGTCCACCGTTCTCTCGGACCTTTCCGGCACGATGAGCGGCATCCGGATCAATACGAGCTTCAAGACACCCTTCGGGAACAAGGTTGCTGACGCAGCCGCGTTTCTCGGGACGACAACACTGGTCGTCATGAGCGTACACGCAACTGCCGAGATGCCGGACCCCAAGTGGGAAGAGCCTCTGCTGGTCGCATGCCTGTACTTGCCGATCAAATGGGGCGCGCGCGCCGCTGTGCGTCCGTCCGTCACCGTCGATGTGATGGAGGGCGGCGTGACTGTGCGGGGGCTGCTTTTCCCGCGCCGTTACGCCCGCGAGGACATTCAGGGCTTTGCTGTCGAGAAGCACGAGCTGGCCGAGCAAGAGCGTACGAAGCACGAGTTCGAAGCTCGACGCGACCAGGTGAAACGCCGTGCGCGCAACCGCACCCGCTACTACCAGGAGGCCGCGCACGTCGTCCTGATCGTCGCGGGCGAGCGCATCAAGATCGCCGACATGGCAAGAGCCCGCGATGCCCACCGCTTCGTCGACCGGTGCAACCGCGCTCTCCATCAGATGGACCGGCTTCTCGAACGCCGCGAAGGCGCGAACCGCACACAAGGCGCTCTATCCGCGCCTGGTCAACTTCCTGAATGAGGTTTCTCATGAAAAAGGCTTCGAACGATTTCGCGAACGTGAGCACGGCGGCTCAAGTCGCGCTGAACGGGCTCAAGAACTACGCATACAAGATCGAAGAAGAGCGCGACCTCGCCCTCTTCAAACATGATCAGGAGTGGGACGCGGCACGAAGGAAATTCGCCGCGAGCCAGAAGCACTACAAGGCGTTCGATTACGGGTTCGTTCAGCGCCCCTCCATCAATTACGAGTTCCGGAAGAAGCGGAACGAGTTTGCACAACGGCGCGAATTGATCGAACGCAAGTTCGACGAGAAGCGAAAAGACGTTCAGCAAGTGAAAGAACTGCTGCTGGACCGCTTTAACGATCGGGCCAAGAACCGAGACGACGCTACCCGCTCAATCGCGATGACATTCAAACGCTCCACCCGTCAACGGGAAAGTGGACGTGACCGATAAGAGCCCCGCGAGGAATCCGCAAGGAACAGTGCTGTACCGAGTGTCTATGTTCAAGGAGGCCGCAACGGCTACCGCAAACTTAGAAGGAGAAGACGATGTCGAACTATCAGTTTCAGCAAGGCAAGAAGGACGCCGAACAAGGAAAGCCGGTCGGCAACCTCAACGGAATGACGTCGCAGGAGAAAGAGTCCCGCGTCGCTGGCAACAACGCCAGCAAGAAGTGAGGCACTCAGGGCCGGCTCTCCCGAACCGGCCCATTTTCCGAAGAACGCGGCGCAGCGATGACGGGTGCTAATCCTTTGAAAATCCGTAATTTATTAGGGCTAATTTCCATAACCAATACTTTAGGCTGTATACTTAATAAGGCCACAATCAAACGCTGAAGAATGGAAAAGACAATGAAGCACGAGAAACCGCAATTCGAATATGCCGCGATTATTCGGCATTTTGAGGATGCGGCTAGTGGCTCGTCTTCTTTCAATATCGCAGCGTATCTTCACCATCTGGATCATGTTGACATGGCAGAGGCCGAGAAGCTGGCTCTTGTCCAAGCGCTGGTGCCTGTCGTGCTTAACTTCGTTGACCTCGGCCTCGGCACTCATCCTGTTCAAGAAGCCTGTGGAAAACAGGTCAAAAGCGTTGCTTGCGGAGCGGAAACGGATTCCAATGGGATGAGACCAAAATAGGAACGAACACAAACAGCGCAGGGCCAGACATAGCCCACGCGCGGAGGAGGCCACATGAACTACGCACACAGACAGGATGAGCCTGGTCCAGGGACACCGGCTGTCATCTACTGCCGCGTGTCATCCAAGGCCCAGACCACGCGTGGTGACGGCCTTGGCTCGCAAGAGAACCGCTGCCGTGAGTATGCAGGTTATAAGGGCTATGCTGTCCAGCAGGTATTTGTCGATGACGTGACCGGCAAGCTCGCCGAGCGCCCAGGCATGCTGTCGATGCTGTCATGGCTGCGGAAGCACAAGCGCGAAGCACCGGTCGTGATCATCGACGATATCAGCCGCTTCGCGCGCGACATGGAAACGCATATCAAGCTGCGCAAGTTGCTTGGAGCTGCGGGCGGAACTCTGAAAAGTCCGACCGTCGAGTTCGGTGAAGACAGTGACTCGATCCTCGTGGAAAACATGCTCGCTTCGGTCTCGCAGCATCAGCGCGAGAAGAACAGCGAGCAGACCAAAAACCGGATGCGTGCTCGCACGCTGAACGGCTATTGGGTCTTTCACGCGCCGATCGGTTATAGGTACGAGCGGAAGTCCGGACACGGCAACGTCCTCGTCCGGAACGAACCGTTCGCCTCGATCCTGCAAGAAGCCCTCGAAGGTTATGCCTCGGGGCGCTTCGAGACACAGGTCGAAGTTAAACGCTTCCTCGAACGCCAACCGGCCTACCCGAAAGACCTGCCCAACGGCGAAATCCGCAATCAGCGAATCGCCGAGATTCTGACGCGTCCTGTCTACGCCGGTTACATTGAAGTGCCGAGCTGGGGCGTCAGTCTCAGAAAGGGGCAGCACGAGGGGCTGATCAGCTTCGAGACGTTCGACCACATACAGACGCGCCTCAAAGGCACCGCCAAGGCTCCGGCACGCAGTGACATCAGCGCCGACTTCCCTCTGCGCGGCTTTGTTCTTTGTGACGACTGCGGCAAGCCGCTGACAGCGTGCTGGTCGCAGGGCAAGAAACAGAAGTACCCCTATTATCTCTGCCCGACGAAAGGCTGCGAGAGCTACAGGAAGTCCATCAAGCGCGACGAACTCGAAGGCGAGTTCGAGGAGCTGCTACAGCAAATAGAGCCCTCCAAGGGCCTCTATGAGCTTGTAAAGGCCATGTTCCGCGATGCCTGGGACATGAGACTGGCACAGGCCGCAGACGCTGCTAAGGCGATCAAGAAGAGTATCCAGGACACGGAGAAGCAGATTGAACAGCTTCTCGACCGTATCGTGGCCGCTGAGAGCGATTCAGTGATCCGCGCCTACGAAAAGCGTATAGCGAAGTTGGAACACGAGAAGGCGCTCGCTGTAGAAAAGCTGGGCGCAGGCACCAAGCCCCGCATGACCTTGGAGGAGTCGTTCGAACACGCGATGCGGTTCCTATCAAGCCCTTGGACTATTTGGAAAAATGCTGACCTGACACTCAAGAAAACGGTGCTCAGACTAGCATTTTCGGAGCCTCTTCCGTATCGCCGGAACGAGGGACTTCGAACACCTAATTTAGCCTTCCCATTCAAGGCTTTAGGTGAATTCTGTACTGGAAAAAGTGAGATGGCGCACCCGCAAGGATTCGAACCTTGGGCCTCTGCCTTCGGAGGGCAGCGCTCTATCCAGCTGAGCTACGGGTGCGTTGGCGGCTCTATAGCTGTCATGGCGAAGGGCCGCAACCGTCATTCGCGGTCGGCGGAACCGGTGACGCCGCAAAGGCTTGTCCCTTCGGGCGTGGCGTCCCTGCGAAGCGTCGCCCTGCCCTGTAATTGCGTGCCACGGTCAGGATCGTCATGGAAGAACAAGCGCGACAGCCCGCCGAACCCGACGAGGGTGCTCCCGGTCCCAACGGGTCGAATCCCAAGTTGATCTGGGGCTTGCGGCTGGCGGGACTGGTCGCTGCCGGCATCGTCTACCTGCTGCTCGGCGGATCAGAGTCTCTGTCTCCTGACGCGCGCTGGGTTGCCGCGGTGGGCACGCTGATGGCCGTGTGGTGGATGACCGAGGCGATCCCGCTGGCCGCGACGTCGCTGCTACCGATCGTGCTGCTGCCTCTTTTAACCGACCGGACGGTGGACGAAACCACAGCGCCCTATGCCAGTTCGATCGTGTTCCTGTTTCTCGGCGGCTTCCTGATCGCCATCGCCATGGAGAAATGGGAGTTGCACCGCCGCATCGCCCTGCTCACGCTGCGGCAGGTCGGGGTCGAGCCCAAGCGGATCATCCTGGGCCTGATGATCGCCACCGGGTTCCTGTCGATGTGGGTGTCGAACACCGCGACGACGCTGATGATGCTGCCGATCGGGCTGTCCGTTCTGACGCTGGTGGTCGAGCGGTCGTCGTCGTCACAGGGCAAGGAGGTGGGCGAGGACCTTCAGGCCGGGCACCGTGTGTCTGACGTGATCGACGACCCGAACACCAGGGCGTTCGGGGTGTGCCTGGTGCTCGCGATCGCGTGGTCGGCCAGCATGGGCGGGCTCGGCACGCTTCTGGGCAGCCCGCCCAATGCCATCGTCGCGGGCTATGCCGCCGACGAGTTGGGCCGCGAGATCGGGTTTCTCGAATGGATGATGGTCGGCCTGCCGCTGGCCGCGATCTTCATCTTCATCGGATGGATCATGATGACGCGGCTGTTCTATCGTTTCGACCTCGAGGAGATCCCCGGCGGCCGCGAGATGATCGACGAGCAGATCGCCGGGCTCGGCTCTCTGAGCCAGGGCGAGAAGATGGTGATGGCCGTCTTTGCCGGCGCGGCGTTCCTGTGGATCGTGCCCGGCCTTCTGGCGAACATTCCTGGCCTCGCCTTCCTGGACAATCTCGACGATACCGCCATCGCCATCGCGGCGGGTCTGACGCTGTTCATCCTGCCGGGCCGCGGACGGGGCGAGATGGTGCTGAACTGGCGCGATGCCGAGAACGGACTGCCCTGGGGCGTGCTGCTCCTGTTCGGTGGCGGCCTGAGCCTTGCGGGTGCGGTGGCGGCCACCGGACTCGACAGCTGGTTCGGCGAGCAGGTGAGCGGCCTGGGCGTCCTGCCGACGATCCTGCTGGTCGCCTCGGTGGTGGCGCTGGTGATGTTCCTGACCGAGATCACCAGCAACACGGCCACCGCCGCGACATTCATTCCCGTGCTGGGTGGTGTCGCAGCGGGGATCGGCACCGACCCGATGACCCTGCTGATCCCGGCGGCCTTCGCGGCGACCTGCGCGTTCATGCTGCCCGTGGGGACGCCGCCCAACGCCATCGTGTTCGGCTCGGGCGCGGTGACGATCGGCCAGATGGCGCGCGGCGGGTTCTTCCTGAACCTCACCGGCATCGTGCTGATCACGGCGATCGCCTATCTGCTGGGCGGGATCGCGCTGGGGCTGGAGTTCTGATCCCGCCTCAGGCGAACAGTTCGTGGCAGAGCTCCAGTGCGTCGACCAGGACGTCGATCTCGGCCTTGGTGTTGTACATGCCGAACGACGCGCGGCAGGTGGCCGTGACGCCCAGATGATCCATGAGCGGGCCGCAGCAATGGTGGCCCGCCCTTACCGCGACGCCCTTCTTGTCGAGCACCGTCGAGATGTCGTGGGCATGGGCCGCCCCGTCGAGCGTGAACGAGAAGATCGCAGCCTTGTCCGGCGTCGTGCCCTGCTGCTGCAACCAGTTCAGCCCGCTCAGCCGGTCGACGGCATAGTCGCGCAGTGAATCCTCGTGCGCGGCGATGCTGTCCATGCCAACGTCCATCATGTAGTCCAGCGCGACACCAAGGCCGATCTGCTGGACGATGCCCGGCGTGCCCGCCTCGAACTTCATCGGCGGGTCGGCCCAGGTGATCTCGTCCCGATGGACCTCCTTGATCATGTCGCCGCCGCCGATGAACGGGCGCATCTCGGCCATCCGCTCCTTGCGGATGTAGATCGCGCCCGAGCCCGACGGCCCATAGAGCTTGTGCCCGGTGATCGCGTAGAAGTCGCAGCCGATGTCAGAGACGTCGACCGGCATGTGCACCGCCGCCTGACTGCCGTCGACGAGTACGGGAACGTCCCGCGCATGGGCGGCTTCGGTGATCGCCTTGACGTCGACCTTGGTGCCCAACACGTTCGACAATTGGCTGACGGCGACGAGCTTGGTCCGGGGGCCGATCGCGTCGATCACCTTCTGCGGATCGAGCGCGCCGGTCGAATCCGTCTCGACCCAATTCAGCACGACGCCTTGCCGCTCGCGCAGGAAATGCCACGGCACGATGTTGGCATGGTGCTCCATCACGCTGAGAACGATCTCGTCGCCCGGCTCCATCCGCGGCATTGCCCAGCCATAGGCGACAAGGTTGATCCCCTCGGTCGTTCCCGAATTCATCACGATCTCTTCGGAATTGCCCGCGCCGAGGAAGCGCGCGATGGTCTCGCGCACGCCCTCGTATTTCTCGGTCGCGATGGTCGACAGGGTGTGCAGGCCGCGATGGACGTTGGCGTATTCCTCGGAATAGGCACGTGTCATCGCGTCGATCACCGCCGTCGGCTTCTGCGCCGACGCCCCGTTGTCGAGATAGACGAGCGGCTTGCCGTTCACCTCGCGGCCGAGGATCGGAAAGTCGGCGCGGATGCGGTCGACATCGTACATCAGGCGGCTCCGTTGAGGGTTTGGCCGGTGAGCGTGATCAGGAACATCAGGACAAGCCCGATCCCCACCGAGACGAGCAGGAACAGCAAGAGCGACCGACCCAGCGAATTGAAACGGTGCATCTCGTCGACATAGATCAACAGCAGCACGATCGCGCCGAAGAACACGGCGATCATGAACAACCCGCCGATCGGCGGCAGCAACAGCATGAGCACCAGTTGCGCCAGCTGTGCCGCGAGCAGCACGAATTGCAGGAACGTCATCAGCAGGAGCGTGTCCGACAGGCTGCCCTGCCCGCCCATGCCACGGCCGACGCGCCAGAGCCCCAGCACCAGCGCCGCCTGCATCGACGCGAGCAGTCCGACCTGAGCGAAGGGCGACAGCGTCAGGACGGCGATCGACTCGGCCTCGGGCGGCGGCGGGACCATCAGGTCGGCCACCCCGGTCAGCAGCACGCTCAGGATGACCACCAGAACGAGTGCCGCCCACAGCGCGTCGAGCGGCAGGTCGAGTTTCAGCAATTCCCGCGCTGTGCCGCGCGGGTTGCGCAAGGTACGGCCGATCATCGGCACGAAGGCGTCAAGCCGCATCGGCGAACTCCCCGCTTTCGGCCAGTCTGAGGCCGAGGAACCAGAACACAAGAAACGTACCGAACGAGACCACCGCAACCAGCGTCTCGGCCGGCCCCGGACCGACAAAGCCGGCGGTGAGCCCCTGAAGCAACGCCAGCGGCGTCGTCGCCAGCAGCGCCCAGAACAGCGCCATGCGCGCGTCATACCACCGCGCCTTGCCGCCGAACAGCCTGGCCACGAGGTGCGACAGCGCCGCGATCAGGTAAAACAGCAACGGCGCAACGAAGATCCAGCCCAGCAACGCCCCGCCCAGAAGTGCCTGCAGCGTCAGGGACTCGTCGGCATGGGCCTCGCGCGCGATGCGGGGCCACTGGGCGATGTAATACAGCCCGCAGGCCAGCATCAGCGTCACCAGCGCCCGGTCCTCACGCGGAGGCCCGACCGCCCTGCGTCGCAGGGCGGCGGCGGGATTGCGATAGGTGGCCACGATGTCGGTCGTCAGGGCCATTCAGCCACGCCGGCGCGAGAGCCAGCCGTCGAGACGTTCCAGGATGTCGTCGGCCAGCTCCTGATCCTCGATCTCCTCGATCGCTTCGGCGAGGAAGGCGAGCACCAGAAGGTCCTGCGCGATGTGATGCGGCACGCCGCGCGCCCGCATGTAGAACAGGGCCTCCTCGTCGATGGCGCCCGTGGTCGAGCCATGCGAGCACGCCACGTCGTCGGCGTAGATCTCGAGCTCGGGCTTGGCGAGGAACTGGCTGTCGTCGTCCAGCAGCAGCGACTGGCTGATCTGGTAGCCGTCCGTCTTCTGCGCACCCTCCTTCACGAGGATCTTGCCCTGGAACACGCCGATGGCGCCGTTCCGCAGCACCTTCTTGAACACCTGGCGGCTTTCGCAACGCTCGGCGTCATGGGTGACGAACACGGTGTCGTCGTCATGGAACTTGCCGTCGCCCACCGAGGCACCCGCGACATGCGCGGTCGCGTCGTCGCCGGTGAACTCCAGCACGCACTCGTTGCGCGTCAGCACGCCGTTCACCGTCAGGGTGAAGGACTTGAACGTACTCCGTTCGCCGAGGCGGCCGAAGAGATGGGTCACGGCCTGACGCTCATGATCGCGGCCTTGGGCCCGGACATGGTGGAAGGTGCCGGTGTCGGCGACATCGACCTCCATCACCTTGTTGAACCGCGCGGCGGCCGGACCGTTCTCAAGCACGGTCACCTCGGCGCCTTCCTCGACCTTGATGACGTGGTGCAGGATCGCATCCGACGTCTCGGACTGGTGACGGTAGATCAGCGAGACGGGCTTTTCCGCCTTGCCGGTCGCCCGGATCACCACCCCGTCGGTCGCGAAGGCGGTGTTCAGGATCGCGAAGGGCCGCGCCACCGGATCCTGACCGCGGGCCTCGAGCGTGCCGTAAAGATCCTTGGCCCAGTGGATGTCGGTCGCCATCGCGTCGCTCAGGCGCGTGATCTCGAGCCCGGTGAGCGACAGGTCGTCCGAGGCCTCGGGATCGAACACGCCGTCCACGAACACGACCTTCAACCGGTCGATCGCGTCGAAGACCGGGTTCTCGCCGCCCGCGTCGAACAGCGCGGCCGGCGTCGGCTCGGGCGCGTTCAGGCTGTCGGGTTTCGTCCACTTCCAGTACTCGTCGCGGCGATGCGGCAGGCCGACCTTGCGCAGACGCGCCAGCGCGTCCTCGCGGATGCTCGTCGACCAAGCGGCGCCCTCGGGAATGGACAGAGCGGCCAGTTTCGCCTCGGTGGCGGTTTCCTTGACTTGCGGCAGCGCCATTTACGCGTCCTCCGCCTTCAGGTTCTCGTAGCCGTTCCGCTCGACTTCGAGCGCAAGGTCGGGACCACCCGTCTTGATGATACGGCCCTCGGACATGATGTGCACGACATCGGGCTCAATGTGGTCGAGCAGCCGCTGGTAGTGCGTGATCACGAGGAAGCCGCGATCTGGGCTGCGCAGCGCGTTGACGCCCTGGGCGACGAGCTTCATCGCGTCGACGTCGAGGCCCGAGTCGGTCTCGTCGAGGATGCACATCTTCGGCTCGAGCATCGCCATCTGAAGGATCTCGTTGCGCTTCTTCTCACCGCCCGAGAAGCCGACATTCACCGGACGCTTCAGCATTTCGGCGTCGATCTTCAGCTCCTTGGCGCGCTCGCGCACCAGCTTGAGGAAGTCGGCCGAGCTGATCTCGTCCTCGCCACGCGCCTTGCGCTGCGCGTTCAGGGCGGTGCGCATGAAGGTCATGTTGCCAACGCCCGGGATCTCCACCGGATACTGGAACGCCATGAAGACGCCCGCGGCGGCGCGCTCTTCCGGCTCCATCCCGAGGATGTCCTCGCCCAGCAGCGTGGCCGACCCGTTGGTGACCTCGTACCCGTCGCGGCCCGACAGGACATAGCTCAGCGTCGACTTGCCCGACCCGTTCGGGCCCATGATCGCATGTACCTTGCCGGCTTCGACATTCAGGTCGACACCCTTGAGGATTTGCTTGTCCTCCTCCTCAAGCTTGACGTGCAGGTTCTTGATTTCCAGCATATTTCCCATGTCTCATCCTTGCGCGGACCCATCGGCCCGCCTGTAGTGTCCAGAGCTCAGTCGAGCACGACGGCGGTGCCGGAGGCCGACACCATCAGCATCTTCTCGATGACCTCGTAATCCAGATCGACGCCGACGACGGCGTTGCCGCCCGCCGCCCGCGCCCGTTCCTCGAGTTCCGCGATAGCGGTCTCGCGCGCCTCGTTCAGGCTCTTCTCGTACGACCCCGAGCGTCCGCCCAGCACATCCGTGATGCCGGCAAAGAAGTCCCGGAACACGTTCGCACCCAGGATCGCCTCGCCCACCACGATGCCCTTGTAGGCGGTGATGGTGCGTCCCTCGACGGTGGGTGTCGTGGTGACGATCAGGTCCGTCTTTCCCCAGAATGCCATGCGTTCACTCCCGGATGTCGGTTCAGTGGCGCCGACGGGCGCTGCGCAGCACCATCCGCGCCAACGCCTCGCCCGCGGCGACGCAGATCACTGCCGCCAGCGGCAGCCGCCACATCGGCGCGTCAAGCCACCACGACAGGCTCGCGATCAGGCCGAGCGCCACCGCCGCCCCGATGAAGACCATGCGCAGGAAGCGCCCGCTCTTCGGGGCCCGTATGGCGTCGAGCTCCTTGCTCATCCGACCGACCCTTCAAGGCTGATCGCGACCAGCTGCTGCGCCTCCATCGCAAATTCCATCGGGAGCGCCTGCAGCACTTCCTTGCAGAACCCGTTGACGACCAGCGCGACGGCCTCTTCCTCGTCCATGCCGCGCTGACGGCAATAGAACATCTGGTCGTCGTCCACTTTCGAGGTCGTCGCCTCGTGCTCGACGCGGCTCGAGTTGTTCTTGACCTCGATGTAGGGAACCGTGTGCGCACCGCACTTGTCCCCGATCAGCAGCGAGTCGCACTGGGTGAAGTTACGGCTATCCTTCGCCTTGGGGTGAATCGACACCAGCCCGCGATAGGTGTTCTGCGCCTTGCCGGCGCTGATCCCCTTCGACACGATCCGCGACCGGGTGTTCTTGCCCAGGTGGATCATCTTCGTGCCGGTATCGGCCTGCTGGTAGTTGTTGGTGATCGCGATCGAGTAGAACTCGCCCTGGCTCTCGTTGCCCTTGAGCACGCACGAGGGATACTTCCACGTCACCGCCGAACCGGTCTCGACCTGGGTCCACATCACCTTGGACCGGTCGCCGCGGCATTCCGCGCGCTTGGTCACAAAGTTGAAGATGCCGCCCTTGCCCTCTTCGTCGCCGGGGAACCAGTTCTGCACGGTCGAGTACTTGATCTCGGCATCGTCCAGCGCAACCAGCTCGACGCAGGCCGCGTGCAGCTGGTGGGTATCGCGCTGCGGCGCCGTGCAGCCCTCGAGATAGCTGACCGAGGCGCGCTCGTCCGCGATGATCAGCGTGCGCTCGAACTGGCCGGTATTCTCGGCGTTGATCCGGAAATAGGTCGACAGCTCCATCGGGCATTTCACGCCCTTGGGCACGTAGACGAACGACCCGTCCGAGAACACTGCCGCGTTCAGCGTGGCAAAGAAGTTGTCCGAGTTCGGGATCACGCTGCCCAGATACTTGCGCACCAGCTCGGGGTGGTTCTGGATCGCCTCCGAGATAGAGCAGAAGATCACGCCGGCCTTCTCCAGCTCCTTCTGGAACGTCGTCCCGACGCTGACCGAGTCGAACACGGCGTCCACGGCCACCTTGCGACCGCTCTGGTCCTCCTCGCCGTCTGGCTCCTCGACCGCCTGCTCCTCAGGGTTCTCCACCCCGGCCAGGATCATCTGTTCCTTCAGCGGGATGCCCAGCTTCTCGTAGGTCTCGAGCAGTTTCGGATCCACGTCGTCCAGCGACTTCGGCTTCTCCGTCATCGACTTGGGCTTGGCGTAGTAATACTGCTCCTGGTAGTCGATCGGCGGATAGTTCACCATCGACCAGTCGGGCTCGGCCATCGTCAGCCAGCGACGATAGGCCTCGAGCCGCCAGTCGGTCATCCACTGAGGCTCGTTGTTCTTCTCCGAGATCAGCCGAACGATGTCCTCGTTCAGCCCCTTCGGAGCGTAATCCATCTCGATGTCGGTTTCCCAGCCGTGCTTGTAGGTGCCCGACAGGGCCTTCACCTGCTCGACGGTATCCTGATCGACGCCTTCCTTGACGTCCGCATTGTCCAAAGCAGCCATGTGTCGTTCTCTCCTCTCAGGCGGCGCGCGCCCGGTACCGTTTGATCGCCTTCGTCCATGTGTCGGCGAAGCGCAAGACATCCTCTTCCGTCGTCGAGGGCCCGAGGGACACGCGGATCGCCGACCCGGCCGTCCGCTCGTCGAAGCCCATCGCCCGCAGCACCCGGCTCGCGCGGACCTTGCCGCTGGAGCAGGCCGCCCCCGCCGACACCGCGACCCCCGCAAGGTCCATCGCCATGACCTGGGTCTCGCCCTTCCAGCCCGGAACGGCAAGGCAGGTGGTGTTCGGCAGGCGTCCCGCCTCCTTGCCCGCAAAGATAATATCTGTGTCGGCAGACGCCAGTGCGCTTTCTAGAATATTTCTAAGTTCGCGGACCCGCTCCCAGGCGCCGTCGGCCAACTCACGCCCTGCCGCCTCGGCCGCCGCGCCGAATCCGGCGATGCCGATGACGTTCTCGGTGCCCGAGCGGCGGCCCATCTCCTGTCCGCCGCCACGGATCTGCGCGGCCAGGTCGGTGCCCTGCCGCATCACCAGCGCGCCGACACCCTTCGGCCCGCCGATCTTGTGGGCCGACACCAGCGCCATCTCCGCGCCCGACCAGTTGAACGCCACCGGCAGCTTCCCCAGCGCCTGGGTCGCGTCCGTCACGGCCAGCCCCTCGGGCAGATCCTGGATCACGCCGGTCTCGGAATTGGCCATCTGCAGCACGCTGCGCGCGGGATCGCTCACCCTCACCTGGCCTGCGCCATCAACCGGCAGGTCGGCCGCGCACCAGGCCGCCACCGCGTCATGCTCGATGTCGCCGCACACCAGGTCGCGGCCGCCACAGGCCAGCGCCGCCGCCTCCGTCGCGCCCGAGGTAAAGACCACGTCGGCCCCCTCGGCCCCGAAGGCCGCCGCGAGCTGCGCCCGCGCGCGCTCCACGATACCCTTTGCCGCCCGCCCCTCTGTATGGACCGAGGACGGGTTTCCGGTGACATCCATCGCCGCGACCATCGCCGCCCGCGCCTCGTCGCGCAGCGGCGCCGTCGCATTCCAATCGAGGTAGATGCGCCCGCCCATCACGGCCGCACCTTCTTCTGCCCCGAAATATCCCGGGGGAGTCGCCGAAAGGCGACGGGGGCAGCGCCCCCTGAACATCGCGCGCACCGCAGGCGCACCGAAAGGTCATGCCGCGGGGTCACGCCTCGTCCTCCTCCACGACGGTGAACAGGGTCGGGACCGCTGGGCACGGGGCCAGCTCGTTGGCGACCACGTCCGACAACCGCGTCTGGTGCAGGAAGACATAGACATGGGCGCTGAGCCCTTCCCACAGCCGGTTCGACAGGGATTGCGCCTTGGTGCCCGACAGCCCGCCGCTGGCGCCGCCGCCGGTATGCATCGCGCTGACGGTCTCGTCCACGGCGCCCAGGATGTCGGCCACGCGGATCTCGGCGGCCGGGCGTGCCAGGCGATACCCACCGCCGGGCCCGCGCACCGACGTCACCAGCCCCGCCCGCCGGAGCTTGACGAAGAGCTGCTCGAGATAGGGAAGAGAAATCTTCTGCCGCCGGCTCAGGTCGGCCAGGGACACCAGTCCCTCGCCGCCCGCCAGGGCCAGGTCGCACAGCGCGACCATCGCATACCGTCCCTTGGTACTCAGTTTCACGCGCTGCGATCCTTGTTCAGTTGACGCTCATGCCACGGCGGATTAGGTCACGCGCACCCCGAAGCACCGGTGCCGCCATAATTTAGAACTTTTCTAAACTTTCCGAGCGTTTTCGTCAACTAACGCCGCGGCTCCCCGAGAAAGGATCGCAGAACGCCCATGCCCGAGGTCATTTTTCCCGGTCCCGAAGGTCGACTGGAGGGGCGCTACCATCCGCAGACGACAAAGGATTCGCCGATCGCGATCATCCTGCACCCGCATCCGCAATTCGGCGGGACGATGAACAACAGGGTCGTCTACAACCTGCACTACGCGTTCCACAACCTTGGCTTCAACGTCCTGCGCTTCAACTTCCGCGGCGTCGGGCGCAGCCAGGGCGAGTACGACCAGGGCGTCGGCGAATTGTCGGATGCGGCCAGCGCACTCGACTATCTCCAGTCGATGAACCAGAACGCCAAGCATTGCTGGGTCGCCGGCTTCTCGTTCGGGGCCTGGATCGGCATGCAGCTGCTGATGCGCCGGCCCGAGATCACCGGCTTCGTCTCGGTCAGCCCGCCGGCCAACATGTACGACTTCTCGTTCCTCGCGCCCTGCCCGTCCTCGGGCCTGATCGTGAACGGCGGCGCCGACCGCGTCGCACCGCCCAAGGACACGCACGCCCTGGTCGGAAAGCTTCAGGACCAGAAGGGCATCACGATCACCCATTCCGAGATCGAGGGCGCGGGCCACTTCTTCGAGGATCCGAACATGGAGCAGATGATCGGCACGGTGGACGATTACGTCCGCCGGCGGCTGACCGAGAACACGCGTTAGCGGCCGCGGCCGCGGTTTTCTGTATACCGCGGCATACCATCTTCCCTCACGGGCACGTTTCGGCTATGGCTCGCCACAGCCGAAACCCGTTCAACCGCAAGGGATGTGTGCCCCATGGCGAAAATCAAGGTGGAAAACCCCGTCGTCGAGCTCGACGGCGACGAGATGACCCGGATCATCTGGGACTTCATCAAGCAGAAGCTGATCCTGCCCTATCTCGACATCGACCTGCTCTACTACGATCTGGGCATCGAGGCGCGCGACGACACAGACGACCAGATCACCGTCGACGCGGCCAACAAGATCAAGGAAATCGGCGTCGGCGTGAAATGCGCCACCATCACCCCCGACGAGGGGCGGATGGAAGAGTTCAAGCTCAAGCGTATGTACCGCTCGCCCAACGGCACGATCCGCAACATCCTCGGCGGCGTCGTCTTCCGCGCGCCGATCATCTGCCAAAACGTCCCCCGGCTCGTCCCCGGCTGGACCCAGCCCATCGTCATCGGCCGTCACGCCTTCGGCGACCAGTATCGCGCCACCGACATCAAGTTCCCCGGACCGGGCAAGCTGTCGATGAAATTCGTCGGCGAGGACGGCACCGAGATCGAGGAAGAGGTCTACGACGCTCCGTCGGCCGGCGTGTACATGGGCATGTACAACCTCGACGAGTCGATCCGCGACTTCGCCCGCGCCTCGTTCAACTACGGCCTCAGCCTTGGCTGGCCGGTCTACCTGTCGACCAAGAACACCATCCTCAAGGTCTATGACGGCCGCTTCAAGGACCTGTTCCAGGAGGTCTACGACACCGAGTTCAAGGACAAGTTCGAGAAGGCCGGCATCACCTACGAGCACCGCCTGATCGACGACATGGTCGCCGCCGCGATGAAGTGGTCGGGCGGCTATGTCTGGGCCTGCAAGAACTACGACGGCGACGTGCAGTCGGATACGGTCGCACAGGGCTTCGGCTCGCTCGGCCTGATGACCTCGCAGCTGATGACGCCCGACGGCAAGGTGGTCGAGGCCGAGGCCGCGCACGGCACGGTCACGCGCCACTTCCGCCAGCACCAGCGCGGCGAGCAGACCTCGACCAACTCGGTCGCGTCGATCTACGCCTGGACCGGCGGCCTCAAGCACCGCGCCGACCTCGACAAGAACGACGACCTCAAGCACTTCGCCGAGACGCTCGAGCGCGTCGTCGTCGAGACCGTGGAAAGCGGCCATATGACCAAGGACCTCGCCCTTCTGGTCGGCCCCGACCAGGGCTGGCTGACCACGCAGGGTTTCCTCGACAAGATCGACGAGAACCTGCAGAAAGCCCTCAACTGAGGCGAACGTCCAGTTTTTGGGCAGCACAGCCACGGGGGCCGGCCATGCGCCGGCCCCTTTTTCGTCCGGCCCTTGGCCGGCAGCCGCACGGTGGATTAGGTCTGTCCAATGGAAATCGATGAAGAGCAGGTCAGGCACAGCCTGACCGACGATGTGCAGGGCCTGGGGCTGGGTGTCTTCCTGTGCTCGATCGGTCTGACGATCCTGACCCATGCCGGACTGATCACGGGCCAGACAGCCGGGATCGCGGTGATCCTGTCCTATGTCACCGGCTTTTCCTTCGGCACGATCTTCTTCGTCATCAACCTGCCGTTCTACGTTCTGGCCTATCGCCGTTTGGGACTGGAATTCACCGTCAAGTCGCTGATCTCGGTGACGCTTCTGTCGGTACTGACGGACCTGCTCCCCATGGGGTTCGAGATCGCGCGGCTCGAGACATGGCTGGCCGCCCTGATGTTCGGCGCCACCACAGGGATCGGGATACTGGCGATGTTCCGGCACCGCGGGTCGCTGGGCGGGTTGGGCGTCGTCGCGCTTCTGGTGCAGGACACGACCGGGTTCCGCGCGGGCTATGTCCAGCTGATCGCCGACGTGGTGATCTTCGCCACCGCCCTGTTCCTGTTCCCGCTCGACGTGGTGATCTGGTCGCTTTTGGGCGCTTTCGTCCTGAACATGACAATCGCCTTCAACCACCGCCGCGACCGCTACGTGGCGACCTGAGGCTTTTCCTTCGCCGCCGCGACGTCTAGGAGACGGGGGATTCCACATCGGAGAGCCCCATGCCGGTGCAGTACGTGTACCTGATCCTTGCCATCGCGACCGAGACCATCGGTACGACGGCGCTGCAGATGAGCCAGCAATTCACCCGCCTCGGCCCCTCGCTCGTGGTGCTGGTGGGCTACGGCCTGTCGTTCTGGCTGATGGCCATGGCGTTGAAATACATGCCGGTGGGCATCGTCTACGCGATCTGGTCGGGGCTCGGGATCGTGTTCATCGCCGCGATCGGCTATGTCCTGTTCCGGCAGACGCTGGACCTGCCCGCGCTGATCGGCATCGCGCTGATCATCGCCGGCATCCTCGTCATTCACCTGTTTTCCTCGAACACGCAGCACTAGGCGCTGGCCATCGACGGCCCTGCACGTTAAGGCCCGCCGGACGCTTCCGCGAAAAGGCAGTTTACATGGATCTTCGCAATATCGCGATCATCGCCCACGTCGACCACGGCAAGACCACGCTTGTGGACGAGCTCCTGAAACAGTCCGGGGCCTTCCGCGAGAACCAGCAGGTGTCCGAACGGGCGCTCGATTCCAACGATCTCGAGCGCGAGCGCGGCATCACGATCCTGGCGAAGTGTACCAGTGTCGAGTGGAAGGATACCCGGATCAACATCGTCGACACGCCCGGCCACGCCGATTTCGGCGGCGAGGTCGAGCGCATCCTGTCGATGGTCGACGGTGTCGTCCTGCTGGTCGACGCCGCCGAGGGGCCGATGCCGCAGACCAAGTTCGTGACCGCGAAGGCGCTGGCGCTCGGCCTGCGGCCGATCGTGGTGCTGAACAAGGTCGACAAGCCGGACGCCGAGCCCGACCGCGCCCTGGACGAGGTGTTCGACCTCTTCTCCAACCTCGGTGCCGACGACGACCAGCTGGATTTTCCCCACCTCTACGCCTCGGGCCGTTCCGGCTGGGCCGACGAGGAGATCGACGGGCCGCGCAAGAATCTCGACGCGCTGTTCCGCCTGATCAGCAACCACGTTCCCCGGCCCCGCGTGATGAACCGCGTGGACGAGCCATTCCGCATGTTGGCCACGACGCTCAGCGCCGATCCGTTCCTCGGCCGCATCCTGACGGGCCGCATCGAATCCGGCACCGTCAAGACCGGCGCGACGGTCCAGGCGCTGAGCCGCGTCGGACAGAAGATCGAACAGTTCCGCGTCTCGAAGGTCATGGCCTTCCGCGGCCTCGGCCAGCAGGAGATCGAAGAGGGCCGCGCCGGCGACATCGTCACCCTGTCGGGCATGCAGAAGGCAACCGTCGCCGACACGCTCTGCGCGCTCGCCGTCGAAGAGCCCCTGCCCGCCCTGCCGATCGACCCGCCGACGATCTCGGTCACCTTCGGGATCAACGACAGCCCGCTGGCGGGCCGCGACGGCAAGAAGGTCCAGAGCCGGGTGATCCGCGAGCGGCTGATGAAGGAGGCCGAGACCAACGTCTCGATCCGCATCACCGACACACCCGGCGGCGAGGCGTTCGATGTCGCGGGCCGCGGCGAGCTGCAGATGGGCGTGCTGATCGAAAACATGCGCCGCGAAGGCTTCGAACTGTCAATCTCGCGCCCGAAGGTGCTGATCCGCGAAGTCGACGGTCAGCAGATGGAGCCGATCGAGGAAGTCACCATCGACGTGGACGACGAGTATTCCGGCCCCGTGATCGAAAAGCTGACGGGCCCCCGCAAGGGCGACCTCGTCGAGATGAAGCCCTCGGGCGCCGGCAAGACCCGGATCGTCGCCCACGTCCCCGCGCGTGGGCTGATCGGCTATCAGGGCGAGTTCCTGACCGACACCCGCGGCACCGGCGTGATGAACCGCAACTTCCACGACTGGGCGCCCCACAAGGGCGCGATCCCCGGCCGCCGCGAGGGCGTGCTGGTGTCGATGGAGACCGGCCAGAGCGTGGCCTTCGCACTGTGGAACCTGGAAGAGCGCGGCAAGCTCTTCATCGGGGCGCAGGAACAGGTCTATGGCGGCATGATCATCGGCGAGCATGCGCGCGAGAACGACCTCGAGGTCAATCCGCTCAAGGGCAAGAAGCTGACCAACGTCCGGGCCTCGGGCTCGGACGACGCGGTTCGGCTGACCACGCCGACGACGCTGACGCTGGAGCAGGCGATCGCCTATATCGACGACGACGAGCTTGTCGAGGTGACGCCGAACGCGATCCGGCTGCGCAAGATCCACCTTGACCCGCACGAGCGCAAGCGCCACGCCAAGGCGTCGTAGGGTTTTCCACCGGAGCCGCGCTGACGCGCGGCGCACGAGCATTGCGCCGGCCGCTGGCCGGCGCGTGCGCGGGGCTCTGCCCCGCGACCCCGGGATATTTCGGGGCAGAAGAAGGTGGGGTCAGGGGGCTGGGCGGATCGTGTCTCCTACCGCGATGCGGCCGGGTGTGAGGATTGTTGCGCACCAGCCGCCGTGGCCGCGCATGGCGGTATAGCCGCCGTGGCCGAGGGCCGCTTCCATCCGCGAACAGGGCGCGCAGGGGCCGGTGACGCGGATGCGGGCGGTGCCGAGTGCGAGGTCCACACCGCGGCAAGCCGACAGGTTGAGGCCCGAGATCACCAGGTTCCGTTGGAGTGTTTCGGGCTGGACCTCGGCGTGTCCGGCCAGCGCGGCGATGACCGGAAGATGCTCGGCCTGGAGGAGCGTGAGGGCGCGTTTGCCGGGGCGAGCATGGTCGCCGGCGAGGCCGTCCGGAGTGATGTCGACCGCCGAAACGGATTCGAGCGGCGCACGACGGGACGGGCGAAGGCCGATCCAGTCGATCCGGCCGTTGCGGGCATGCCGCGCCGACAGTTCGCCGATGGAGAGCGTGGTCAGCTCTCCTCCACAACCATCAGGTCGCGTTCGGCCGCGCCCTTGGCGTGGCTCAGAGCCTCTTGGTAGAGGTCGGAGTTGTAGCAGGCGACCGCATCCTCCACGGAGGGAAACCGCGCCACGACATTGCGTGGCCATTCCCGTCCCTCGAGATGCACCGTGCGGCTGCCGCGCGCGAGGAAGGCGCCACCATGGGCCGCGATCGCCTCGGTCGCGAGTTTGGCGTAGCGGCCATAGGCCTCGGCATCGGACACGTCGACATGCGCGATCCAGAGTGCGCTCATGATCCCTCCATCACTTTTTCGGCCGCGGCGATCGCGGCGTCGGCGTTGCCGGGCTCCTTGCCGCCGCCCTGGGCCATGTCGGGACGGCCGCCGCCGCCCTTGCCGCCCAGTTCGGCCACGGCCGCCCTGACGAGGTCGACCGCCGAGACGCGGGCGGTCAGGTCATCGGTCACGCCCGCGGCGACCGCGGCCTTGCCGTCGGCGTCGGCGATCAGCAGCACGGCGCCCGAGCCCATGCGGTCCTTCATCTGGTCGATGAGGGCGGGCAGATCCTTGCCGGTGACGCCCTGCAGCACCTGCGAGAGGAACGGCACGCCGGCCACGTCCCGCGGCGGCGGTGCGTCCGCGCCCGAGCCACCGCCCACCGCCAGCTGGCGGCGGAGTTCGGCAACCTCGTTCTGCAGGCCGCGGCGCTCGTCCTGAAGGGCCTTGATCCGGTCGGTCAGGTCCTCCGGGCGCGCCTTAAGCGCCGAGGCCGCTGCGGCGACGCGGTGATCCTGGTCGGACAGGTGGCGGAAGGCGGCGGCGCCGGTCAGCGCCTCGACACGGCGGACACCGGCGGAGGAGGCGCTGTCGCCCAGCAGGACGAAGGTGCCGATATCGCCGGTGCGGGTGACATGGGTGCCGCCGCAGAGCTCGATCGAGTAGGTCTGCCGGTCGGTGCCCTTGCCGGTGTCGGCCCGGCCCATGGAGACGACGCGCACCTCGTCGCCGTATTTCTCGCCGAAGAGCGCCTGGGCCCCGAGGGCGCGAGCGTCGTCGGGCGTCATGATGCGCGTCTCGACGGCGGTGTTCTGGCGGACATAGGCGTTCACCTCGTCCTCGACCTGCGTCATCTCTTCGGCGGTCAGCGCCTTGGCGTGCGAGAAGTCGAAGCGCAGGCGGTCCGGCGCGTTGAGCGAGCCCCGCTGCGCGACATGCTCACCGAGCGCGCGGCGCAGCGCCTCGTGCAGGAGATGCGTGGCCGAGTGGTTGGCGCGGATCGCCGTGCGGCGGTCGTGATCCACCTCCAGACGGGCGGCCTCGCCCTTGGAGACAGCGCCATCGGTCACCTTGCCGAAATGCACGTGGAGCCCGGCGATCTTGCGGGTGTCGGTCACGGTGACCGTCCCGGCATCGGTCCGAACGGTGCCCGTGTCGCCCACCTGGCCGCCGGCCTCGGCGTAGAACGGGGTCTGGTTCACGACGAGCTGCAGCTCGGTGCCTTCGGCGGCCTTGTCCTGCGCCGTGCCGCCGACGACGATGTCGAGGATCTGTGCCTCGGCGCTCTCGGTCTCGTAGCCGAGGAACTCGGTCGTGCCGTGGTCGTCGGCCAGGTCGAACCAGATCGGCGATTCGGCCGTCTCGCCCGATCCGGACCAGGACGCGCGGGCCTTGGCCTTCTGCTCGGCCATCGCGGAATCGAAGCCCGCGATCTGCACCTCGCGGCCGCGTTCGCGCAACGCGTCCTGCGTCAGGTCCAGCGGGAAGCCGTAGGTGTCGTAGAGCTTGAAGGCGACCTCACCCGGCAGCGCCTTTCCCTCGGGCAGCTTGCCGAGCTCGTCGTCCAGCATCCGAAGGCCGCGGTCGAGCGTCTGGCGGAAGCGGGTCTCTTCGCTCAGCAGCGTCTCTTCGATCATCGGCTGCGCACGGCCGAGTTCGGGATAGGCCTGGCCCATCTCGCGCACGAGGGCCGGCACGAGGCGGTGCATGACCGGGTCCTGGGTGCCCAGCAGGTGCGCGTGGCGCATCGCCCGGCGCATGATCCGACGCAGCACATAGCCGCGGCCGTCGTTCGAGGGCAGCACGCCGTCGGCCATCAGGAACGAGGTGGAGCGCAGGTGGTCGGCGATCACCCGGTGATGCACGTTGCCCGGACCGTCGGGATCGGCGCTGGTGGCATGGGCCGACGCCTCGATCAGGTGGCGCATCAGGTCGGTGTCGTAATTGTCGTGCTTGCCCTGGAGCAGCGCCCCGATCCGCTCGAGCCCCATACCGGTGTCGATCGAGGGCTTCGGGAGATCGCGGCGGGTGCCGTCCTCCATCTGCTCGAATTGCATGAAGACGAGGTTCCAGATCTCGATGAAGCGGTCGCCGTCCTCGTCCGGGCTTCCCGGCGGGCCGCCGGGGATCTCGGGGCCGTGATCGTAGAAGATCTCGGAACAGGGGCCGCAGGGGCCGGTATCGCCCATCGCCCAGAAGTTGTCGGAGGTCGGGATGCGGATGATCCGCTCGTCCGGCAGACCGGCGTATTTCTTCCAGATCGCCGCGGCCTCGTCATCCGTGTGATAGATGGTGACCAGCAGGCGCTCCGGGTCGATACCGAATTCCTTGGTGATCAGGTCCCACGCGAACGGGATCGCCTGTTCCTTGAAATAGTCGCCGAAGCTGAAATTGCCCAGCATCTCGAAGAACGTGTGGTGTCGGGCGGTGTAGCCGACGTTGTCGAGATCGTTGTGCTTGCCGCCGGCGCGAACGCATTTCTGACTGGTCGCGGCGCGGGTGTAATCGCGCGTCTCGAGCCCCGTGAAGAGGTTCTTGAACTGGACCATGCCCGCGTTGACGAACATAAGCGTGGGGTCGTTGCGCGGCACGAGCGGCGAACTGTCGACCACCGCGTGATCCTGACGCGCGAAGTAGTCGAGGAAGGTGGAGCGGATGTCGTTCAGGCTGGGCATCGTCGGCGTCGGTCCTGGCTGGAGCGTGGGTTTCCGCTCGTTTACCGGGCGGCCGGGGGGCTGTCCACCGCTCGCTCCGGCACGGACCCGAACGCGAAAGGGCCGCGGCGGAGCGCGGCCCTTTTCCGGCGTCGTCCGAAGAGGACGCGTGCCCTACTCTTCCATGACGTCCGAGTCGGAGTCTTCGTTGCCAGTCATGTCGAACTCGAGCCCGTGGGCCGCGCGGATCTTGTCCTCGATCTGCAGCGCGATGTCGGCATGCTCCTTAAGGAAGGTCTTGGCGTTCTCGCGTCCCTGGCCGATCCTCTCGTCCCCGTAGGAGAACCAGGAGCCGGCCTTTTCCACGACCCCCGCCTTCACGCCGAGGTCCAGCAGTTCGCCCGTCTTCGAGATGCCGTCGCCATACATGATGTCGAACTCGACCTGCTTGAACGGCGGGGCGACCTTGTTCTTGACGACCTTCACGCGGGTCTGGTTGCCGACGACCTCGTCACGGTCCTTGACCGAACCGATACGGCGGATGTCGAGCCGGACGGAGGAATAGAATTTCAGCGCATTGCCGCCCGTGGTCGTCTCGGGGCTGCCGAACATCACGCCGATCTTCATGCGGATCTGGTTGATGAAGATCACGGTGCAGTTCGAGCGGTGGATCGACCCGGTCAGCTTGCGCATCGCCTGGCTCATCAGGCGGGCCTGCACACCGACGCTGGAATCGCCCATGTCGCCTTCGAGCTCGCTCTTGGGCGTCAGCGCGGCGACCGAATCGACGACCACCATGTTGACCGCGCCCGACCGCACGAGTGTATCGGTGATCTCAAGCGCCTGCTCGCCCGTGTCGGGCTGCGAGATCAGGAGTTCGTCCAGGTCGATGCCCAGCCGCTTGGCGTATTGCGGGTCGAGGGCATGCTCGGCGTCGACGAAGGCGCAGACGCCGCCGTTTTTCTGTTCCTCGGCCACGCAATGCAGCGTGAGCGTGGTCTTGCCCGAGGATTCGGGCCCGTAGACCTCGATGATGCGGCCCTTGGGGATGCCGCCGATGCCGAGCGCGATGTCGAGCCCGAGCGAGCCGGTCGAGGTCGACGCGATCTCAGACACCGGGTTGTCGGCGCCGAGCTTCATGATGGAGCCCTTGCCGAACTGCCGCTCGATCTGCGCGAGCGCCGAGTCGAGGGCCTTTTGTTTGTCCGCCGTTCGCTTGTCTGCCATGTCGAGTAGGTTTGCCGTGGCCATGTGTTGCGATCCTTATTTCATACCGTCGGACGAGCGGCAATGACTGCTGATGTTCGCCTCTTGTTCCGCAATGAGATATCGGATCAAAAGAGGAACAAATCAAGCCTTAACTGACGCAAGGGTCGCCTTGTGGGGTTAACAATGGCTTACCTGACGCCTACGCGTCCTCCGTTTCCCGCTCGGCCCACGCGGCGTCCTCGATCCGGTCCTTCACTGAAGCGACCAGCTGCGCCAGCGAGAACGGCTTCTGCAGGAACACCGAGTGGGGGATTCGGAGCTGTGCCTCGGACAGGCTCTCGGCGGCATAGCCCGAGACGAAGACCGTGCGTGTTCCGGGGCGGCGTTCCAGCGCCTGGGCGACCCATGTCGGGCCGTCGATTCCCGGCATGATGACATCGCTGACGAACACGTCGACCGACAGCTCCGCGTCCTCGAGCAGCGCGAGCGCGTCCTCGGCGTTCGCCGCCTCGATCACCTTCAGGCCCCGCATCCGCAGTGCACGGGCCGCGAAGGCGCGGACCGGAGCCTCGTCCTCGACCAGCAGGACGGTGCCGCTGGCGCGGGCATTGTCCCTGACCGCCTCTGCCCGAGGTTCGGACGGCGTCAGGTCTACAGGACGCGAATAGGCCGGGAAATAGAGCGTGAAGGTGGTCCCCTTGCCCTCGGCGCTGTCCGCGAAGATGTAGCCACCCGTCTGCTTGATGATGCCGTAGGCAGTCGAGAGGCCCAGACCGGTGCCTTCGCCGACGCCCTTCGTGGTGAAGAACGGCTCGAAGATCTTGCCGATCTTGTCGGCGGGAATACCGATGCCGTCGTCGATCACCCGGACCACGACATAGCGCCCCGGCGCCACCACGGCGCGGTCGCGGTGAAGCTCCTTGTTCAGCGTCACGCCCTGGGTCTCGATCGAGATCGTGCCGCCGCCCGGCATCGCGTCACGCGCATTGAGGACGAGGTTCATTACCACCTGTTCAAGCTGTCGCTTGTCCGCCCGGATCATCAGGAGATCGGGATCGTGGCGGAAGGTCAGCGCGACCTGGGCCCCGACCAGCCGGTTCAGCAGGTGGGTCAGATCCGACAGGGTATCGCGCACCTCCAGCAGTTGCGGCCGGAGGTTCTGCTTGCGCGAATAGGCGAGCAGTTGTCCCACCAGGCTCGCCGCCCGGTTGGTGTTCTGGTTGATCTGTTCGAGATCGGGGTAGTCCGGATCGCCGGGATCGCGGCGCAAGAGCAGAAGATCGCAATGGCCGCTGATCGCCGTCAGCAGGTTGTTGAAGTCGTGCGCGACACCGCCGGCGAGCTGGCCGATCGCCTGCATCTTCTGGCTCTGCACGAACTGCGCCTCGAGCGATTTCAGCTCGGTCGCGTCGGTGAGGACGGCGGTGATCGTGGGCTCTTCGCCGTCCTCCACAGCACCGAGAGTGATCTGGACGTGCAGCTCTTGCGCCGCCAGCATCGCGCGCACCACTTCCGAGCGGCCGGGGCCATTGCGCTCGAACGCCTCGTCGAGCCAGTCGTGGATCGGGCGGCCGGGGCCGTCCACGACTTCGCGCAGGAGGTAGTCCTGCTGCGCCTCCATCTCCAGGAGGGTTCTTGCCATCCTGTTCGCCTGACGGACACTGCCGTCGCGGGTCAGCCGCAGGAGCGGCACCGGCAGGCGTTCGAAGAACGCGGCATCGCCTTCGGTCGCCATCGGGGGCAGGAACAGGACGTCACGCCCACCGCAGTCAGGGCCCCGGTCGCACAGGATGACCTGCCGCTGCCCGCCGCTGCCGGCAAGCTGGTGCAGCCCGAACTGGCGCACCGGCAGCTCGTCCAGGCAGTCGGACAGCCGTTCCGGCGAGAAGCCCAGAAGCGTCCGGACGGCGGGGCTTGCCCATGTCACACGGTCCTCTGCGTCGAGCGCCACACGCGGCACCGGGTCGTGGGTCTGACCGACGCGGCGCTCATCCAGTCGCCAGAGAACCTGCCCCTGGCCAAGCGACCGTGCCGTCACGTGAATCGCCGTTTCGCTCAGCCGGCGGTCGGCGGCGGCGTAACGTTCGGTGGCGGCACGGGTGCCCAGTTCGTCGAGAAAACTCTCGGGCTGCGCCATGTAGGTCGACAGCACGGTCTCGACGCAGATGTCACGGGCGGCAGCATTGACCGGCGTCAGCGAGCGCAGGCCGCTGCCCACGAAGCAGGGCACGGGGTCGTCCTCATGTAGCTGCCGCGCGAGATCGCGGACTGCGGCGCGCGTGCGCACGTCCGCCCACCACAAAGCCGCGAGCATGGCCAGACCGCTCGTGCCGGCAACGATACCGAACCATGCCGGGAAGCCGGAGAGGACCAGCACGACGCCGAGCAGGACAACGAGGCCTGAAACCGAAACCGCGAAAGCCGGCCACCTCGGCCCCGCTGGACGTGACGATGAAAACCGCATGACCCTGCCGAAATCGTTCCGTTTCGCCCTCTTCGCAACTGGGGGTTAAGAGCGGCTTAACCAACATCCTGCCCGTGAACCGATCTTTCGATCAATTGCGATCCATCACGGCCAGATAGAAGCCATCGCCACCGTCGCGTGGCGTCCAGCGCCGCTCGAATTGCAGGTCCAGCCCCGGCTCCGACGCGCGAAGCGCGGCGACACGGGCGTCGTTCTCACGCGACAGCAGCGAGCAGGTGGCATAGGCCAGCACCCCGCCTTGCGCGGTGCGGGCCGTTGCCTCACTCAGCACCGTGTCCTGCATCGCCGTCAGTTCGTCGAGGCGCTCCGGCGTCAGGTCCCACTTGGCCTGCGGGGTGCGTCGCCAGCTGCCGCTGCCGGAACAGGGCGCGTCCACGAGCACCAGGTCGAACGTGCCCGCGCGGTCGAGGCTGTCATGGTCGTGCAGCGTCACGCGGACGCTCGCTCGGTCGGCCCGTGCCGGCAGGTCCTTCATCCGGCGCGGGGCGATATCGAAGGCGTGAAGGTCAAGTTCGGCCCGTGCCGCCATGGCGAGCGTCTTGCCACCACCGCCGGCGCAGAGATCGAGCACGCGCTGGCCGTCCCTGAGCGGCAGGGCCTCGACGACCGCCTGGCTGGCCGCGTCCTGAATCTCGACCAAGCCCTCGTGGTAGAGCGGCGAATTCCCGATGCGCCTGGCGCCGGCGCCGAGGGTCAGGGCCATGCTGGCAAGGGGGTGCGGCTTGGCCTCGATGCCTTCGTCGGTCAAGGCCCGCCGCACCTCTTCGACATCCGCCTTGCGCGCGTTCACGCGGAGCGTCACCGGGGCACGGAGGCGCAGCGCCTGCATCACCGGCTCGAAATCGGGGGCGAGGCTCGCCTCCAGTTCGGGGCCCAGCCAGTCGGGACAGTCGAGTGCGGCGAACCGACCCTCGGGCGGCGCGCCCTGCCCGTCTGCGGCCGACAAGGGCGCGGGGGCGTGACCCTCGCCGGTGAAGAGGGCGGCGGGGTCCGTGTCCGCCGCCCGCATCGCGCCGATCATCAGGCCGCGCCCGGTCTCGGCGCCCCCGAGTGCCGCGAAAGAGCGGCGGCACCGGATGGCGTCGAAGACGTGATCGCGGATCGCGGCACGGTCTCCGGACCCAGCAAAGCGGCTGCGCCGGGCCCAGCCGGTGAGCGCCTTTTCCGCCGGCGCGCCGGCAAGGATCTCGTCCAGCACCTCGATTGCCGCCGCTACCCTCGCGGCCGGCGTCATCGAAGTGGCCTCAACTGCGACATCAAAAGCCTATCGCAAGTCGCTGACATTCCTCACGTTCCGCGATAATTTGGAGACTCACGCGTGATCGCGACGTCGTGCACGTGGCTCTCGCGCAGGCCCGCGCCGGTGATCCGGACGAAGTTGCAGTCGCGCCGCATCTCGGCCACCGTGGCGCAGCCGGTATAGCCCATCGCGGCGCGCAGGCCGCCGACAAGCTGGTGGATCACCGCGCCGGCCGGACCCTTGTAGGGCACCTGCCCCTCGATGCCTTCGGGCACGAGCTTGTCCGAGGCGGCGTCCTTCTGGAAATAGCGATCGGCCGAGCCGCGCGCCATTGCGCCGAGGCTGCCCATCCCGCGATACGTCTTGAAGCTGCGACCCTGATAGAGGATCACCTCGCCGGGGCTTTCATCGGTGCCGGCCAGCATCGAGCCGACCATCGCGCAAGAGGCGCCGGCGGCGACCGCCTTGGCGAAATCGCCCGAGAACTTGATCCCGCCGTCGGCGATGACGGGCACGTCGCCCGCCGCCTCGGCGCATTGCATCACCGCCGTCAGCTGCGGCACGCCGACACCGGCAACGACGCGGGTCGTGCAGATCGAGCCGGGGCCGATCCCGACCTTCACCGCGTCCGCGCCCGCGTCGATCAGGGCGCGTGTGCCCTCGGCGGTGGCGACGTTGCCGGCGATGATCTGGACCTCGTTCGACAGCTGCTTCGCCCGCTTCACCGCTTCGGCGACACTGGCCGAATGGCCGTGGGCGGTGTCGATGACGATGACGTCGCAGCCCGCGTCGATGAGCGCCTCGCTCCGCTCGAAGCCGGCATCGCCCACCGTGCTGGCCGCCGCGACACGCAGGCGGCCCAGCCGATCCTTGCACGCGGCGGGGTTCAGCACCGCCTGCTCGCTGTCCTTCAGGGTCAGGAGCCCGGTGAGCTTGCCGTCGCCGTCGGTGACCAGCAGCTTCTCGATCCGCCGCGCCTTCATCAGGTTCCGGGCCTCTTCGAGATCGGCGGGCTCGGTCAGCATGGCGAGATTGTCGGACGTCATCATCACGCGCACCGGCGTGGCGTCGTCCTCGGCGAAGCGCATGTCGCGGTTCGTGACGATGCCCACGACGCGGCCGCTGTCGTCAACAACCGGAAAGCCGGTCACCCGAAAGCGTTCCTGCAGCGCCTTCGCATCGGCGAGCGTCTGGTCGGACTTCAGCGTGATCGGGTTGTAGACGATGCCGCTTTCGAACCGCTTGACGCGGCGGACCTCGTTCGCCTGCGTCTCGACGTCCAGGTTGCGGTGGATCACGCCGATCCCGCCCGCCTGGGCCATGGCAATGGCCATCGGGCCCTCGGTCACCGTGTCCATCGCTGAACTGAGGAGCGGGATATTCATCGCGATCTCACGCGTCGCGTGGGTCCGCGTATCCGCCGTCGACGGCAGCACGCTGGACGCGGCCGGAAGCAACAACACATCGTCGAAGGTGAGCGCCTCGCGAATCTCCATTCCGAACCTCCTCGGGGATCTCGTTTGGCACGTCGCTATTTCACGCCGTCGGGGAAAAGGAAACCCCCGGCAAGACGCGAGGTAAGCCGCGCGTGAGGCAGTGCGAGGCCGATCGGCGGGGCCCGGTCGATCGCGGCACCGGTCCCGAGCTTGAACCGTGCCAGTCCCGGCGCGTGGCGCCGCGCGATCCGCCCGAGGTCGAGCCGCTCCACCCCTGCCGCCCTCAGGTGGATACAAGCGTTCCAGAACAGAAGGTTATGGGCGCTTCTTCGACGACCTTCTTCACTGCTCCAGCCGACCTGGTACGTCGCTGCGCGGCCATGGACGAGAAAGGCCATGCCGGCAATCTCGGCGCCGTCCGCTCCGGCGACGAGGGTCAGGATAGCTCCGTGCCGGGACCACGCCCTGAGCCAGGCGGGCGGCAGGCCGGCATAGCCCTTGGCCCGACGTTGCGCCGCTTCCCGCGCGATCAGCCATTCGGGGATCCCGGAGACCGCCCGGCAGACCAACCCCTCCCGCTCGGCCCGCACAAGCCGGTTGCGCCACTTTCCGTGGAGCCGGGCGCGAAGGGTGTCGGGATCGGGCTTCAGATCGAGGCTTGCCTCCTCTCTCCCGCGGGACAGAGGAAGCACCGGCGCTCCCTGCCCGGTAGGTGCAAGGAACAGCCGCGGAGCGCGGGCCGGCAGGACATGGCGGATCGCGTCAACCAAGCCCTCCCGCGGGGCGCGGTCCCATACCGGCGGACGGGGCATCAGGACTACGGCACCGAGCCGGGTCCGCCGCATCAGGCATTGCGACAGGCCGATGCGGGCGCCCCGCGACCATAGTTCATATCGCAGCGGCTCCGCTCCGAAGTCGGCGGCCACCGCCCCGTAGGTCCACGCATGCTGGATCGGCGCAGCGCCGATCGCGGCCTCCCACGCTGAGGATGACAATCGGGTCGGACGGGCCTCCATGACGGCCAGCTTGGGCCGCCAAGACTTAACCTTACGTTACCGATAGAGCAGCGACTGCCCGTTGCGGAACAGGTGCACCGTCTTCGGTTCCGCCGTCAGCCGCACCGTCCGGCCCTTCAGGCCCGCATGGATGCCGAGCAGCTTGGCGATGACCTGGGGTTCGCTCCCCTTCTTCGCCTCGAAGTACAGGAGCGTGACCTCGCCCAGGGCCTCGGTGATGTCGACGGTGCCCCTGTAGATGGCATCCTCGCCCTCGGTTTCCTTGAAGTCCTCGGGGCGCACGCCGACATTCACCTCGGCGCCCATGTCGCTTTCCGTGGTCGGATAGTGCGAGACGGCCTTTCCGCCGCCTTCCATCTCGACCGTCGTCTGCTCGCCGGTGCCCACGATCCTGCCCTTGAGCAGGTTCATCGCGGGCGAGCCGATGAACTGTGCCACGAACTCGTTCTGCGGCTTCTCGTAAAGCTCCAGCGGCGTGCCGACCTGACTGATGCCGCCGCCCGCCAGCACGACGATGCGGCTGGCCAGCGTCATCGCCTCGATCTGGTCGTGGGTGACGTAGATCATCGTCGAGTCCGGCATCGACTCCTTGAGCTGCGCGATCTCGATCCGCGTGGCCACGCGCAGCGCCGCGTCGAGGTTCGAGAGCGGCTCGTCGAAGAGATACACCTTGGGATCACGCACGATGGAGCGGCCGATCGCCACCCGCTGACGCTGACCGCCCGAGAGCGCCTTGGGCAGACGGTCGAGATAAGGTTCGAGCTGCAGGATCCGGGCGGCGTTCTGGATCGCCTTGTCGATTTCGTCCTTCGACTTTCGCGCGATTTTCAGCGCGAAGGCCATGTTGTCGCGCACGGTCATGTGCGGATAGAGCGCGTAGGATTGGAACACCATGGCGATGCCGCGCTGCGC
Source organism: Tranquillimonas rosea (assembly GCF_900111315.1). Classification (GTDB taxonomy): domain Bacteria; phylum Pseudomonadota; class Alphaproteobacteria; order Rhodobacterales; family Rhodobacteraceae; genus Tranquillimonas; species Tranquillimonas rosea. Next base: position 123,314 of record NZ_FOGU01000007.1, on the reverse strand, counting down.
GGGAGGCATGTCGTTGACGACCTGTCCGCCGATCTCGAGCGTCCCGCCCGAGATCTTCTCGAGACCGGCGATCATGCGCAGGAGAGTGGACTTGCCGCAGCCCGAGGGTCCGACGAAGACGATCAGTTCGCCCTTGCCGATCTCGAGATTGATGTTGGATAGCACCTCGACGCTGCCATAGGCCTTGGCGACGTCGGTCATCTTGAGATCGGCCATCTCTCCCTCCCCTTTGTTAGTGTTCCCTCTCGCCCACGGCGAAGAAGGCCTGCCACGGAGGCAGGGTCACGGTACGGTCGTCCAGGCGCGTCTCGAACGGCGCCGCTTGATCCTGCCGCCAGGCGCCGTCCGGCAGGTCGGCGGTCTGGGTCTGGTCGGTCAGGTTGAAGACGCAGCAGACGCGCTTGCCCTCGTGGCTGCGCACCAGGCAGAGCACGGCGTCATCCGCGCGGGCGATGTCGAAATCGCCCTTCGCCAGCGTCGGGTGGCCCTTCCTGAAATCTATAAAGGCGCGGTAGAAGTTCAGGATCGACTGCGCATCCTGTTCCTGCACCGTCACCGCCCGGTCGATGTGCTCCACCGCGACCGGAAGCCACGGCGTCACGTCAGAGAACCCGCCATTGCGCTCGGTCGACCAGGGCATCGGCGTGCGGCACCCGTCGCGGCCCTTGAACTTGGGCCAGAACCGCTTGCCGTAGGGATCCTGCAATTCCTCGTAGCGCACGTAGGCCTCGGTCAGGCCCAGCTCCTCGCCCTGATAGAGACAGACGGTCCCCTTCATGCACATCAATAGCGCCGCGTAGAGCTTGCGCGCCGGTTCGCTGAGGTGCCAGCGCGAGGAATAGCGCACGACGTCGTGGTTCGAGAACGCCCAGCAGGCCCAGCCCTCGCTCACGATGCGGTCGAACCGTTCGAGCACTTCGCGGATGCGGCTGCCCGAGGGATAGACCGAGCCGAGGAAGTCGAAGTCGTAGGCCATGTGCAGAAGATCGTCGCCCGCGGTATAGTCGCGCTGCGTCTCCATCCCGCGCTGGCTTTCGCCGACTTCACCCACCGATGTGATCGCCGGATATTCCTCCATCACGCCGCGCAGGCGGCGGAGGAAGTCCAGGTTTTCGGGCTGGGTCTTGTCGTAGAGGTGATCCTGGAAGTTGTAGGGGTTCACCGCCGGCGCGGTGTTTTCGTTCTGAAATTCCGGCGCCAGCGGCGGATTGTCCCGCAGGTACTTGTCGTGGACGTAGAAGTTGACGGTATCCAGCCGGAACCCGTCGACGCCACGGTCCAGCCAATAGCGTGCCACGTCGAGAAGGGCGTCCTGAACCTCGATGTTGTGAAAGTTCAGGTCGGGCTGTTCGGCCAGGAAGTTGTGCAGATAGTACTGCATCCGCTCGCCGTCCCATTCCCAGGCCGAGCCGCCGAAGATCGACAACCAGTTGTTCGGCGGCGTCCCGTCCGGCTTGGCATCCGCCCAAACATACCAGTCCGCCCGTGCATTGTCGCGCGAGCTGCGGCTTTCCTTGAACCAGGCGTGCTGTTCGGACGTGTGCGACAGCACCAGGTCGATCAGCACCTTGATGCCGTGGCCGTGCGCGTGCTCGACCAGCGCATCGAAATCCTCGAGCGTGCCGAACATCGGGTCGATGTCGCGATAGTCGCTGACGTCGTAGCCGAAATCGAGCATCGGCGAGCGGAAGAACGGCGAAATCCAGATCGCGTCCACCCCGAGCCGCGCGATGTGGTCGATGCGGTGGATGATGCCCGGCAGGTCGCCGATGCCGTCCCCGTTGCTGTCCTGGTAGCTGCGCGGATAGATCTGATAGATCACCGCCCCGCGCCACCAGTCCTTGTCGACCACCTCGTCCCGCCGCGCAGCGGGTTGTCCCATGTCCGCAAGAAAACTCATGCGTTCCTACTTTACCGATCCAGCCAAAAGTCCGCGGACGAGGTAACGCTGCATGGCGAAGAAGACCACCAGAGGCACGGCGATCGAGACAAAAGCCGCCGTCGCGAGGATGCCCCAGTCGCCCCCGCGAGAGCCCAGGAGGTCGTCGGCGATCTTCACCGTCATCACCTTGCTGGCATCGCCGGACGGCAGGAACACCTTGGCCACCAGCAGGTCGTTCCAGGTCCAGAGAAACTGGAAGATCGAGAACGCGGCGAGCGCGGGGAAGCTGAGAGGCAGGATGATCCGCACGAACAGTTCGAAGTCGGTCGCCCCGTCAACCTTGGCGGATTCGATGATGTCGCGTGGCAGGCCGGCCATGTAGTTGCGTAACAGGTACACGGCGAGTGGCATCCCGAAGGCGGTGTGCGCCAGCCAGATTCCCATGAAGCTCTGCCCGATGCCGATGGTCTGGTGCAGCTTCAGCAATGGCACCAGCGCAAGCTGCAAGGGCACGACCAGCAGTCCCACGATCGCGGCGATCAGCAGCCCGCGCCCCGGAAAGTCCATCCACGCCAGCGCATAGGCCGCAAACGCCGCGATTAGGATCGGGATGATCGTCGCCGGCACTGTCACCGTCAGCGTGTTGATGAAGGCCCGGTCCATGTTGTCCGCCGTCAGCACCGTTCGGTAGTTGTCCAGCGTGAACTGCGGCGGCGACGCGGCCTCGAAATAGACGCGGGGCGGACGTCGCGGCTCTTCGGGCACGATGTAGGTGTAGGAGCCGTCGGCGTTCACGGTCAGCCGTTCGCCGTCGCCTAGGTCCGCCTCGGTTCCCACCTCGTAGCCGCCGGGCGCGCGGGCGCTGTCACCGAAGGCGGTGATCCGGCCCTCGCCGTCGGCGAAGGCCTCCTGCACCTCGGATGTCTCGAAGATATTGCCGGTGATGCGGTATCCACCGTCCACGGGCTCGGGTTCGCTGTCGGCGCGTGTCCTGTAGGTCAGCTCGACCGAGAACGGCGCCTCCCACCAGCCCGAGGCCGAGATCTGGTCCCTCTCGCGGAAGGACGACACCAGAAGCCCGATCGTGGGCACCAGCCAGATCACGACGAGAAAGACGACCGAGATGTGGGTGGCCCAGGTGAGGCTGCTCTTCTGTCCGGCGATATCGCTCATGTCGGTCCCTCCTCAGCGCATTTCCTTGCGGGCGTTGTGGATGTTCCACCACAGCACCGGCAGCGTCAGGACCATGATGACGATGGCGACAGCGGTGGCCCGCCCATCATCCCTGAACATGAAGGTCATCATGTAACTCGGCAGGATCTCGGTGCCGAAATTGCCCCCCGTCATTGTGTAGACGATGTCGAAGATCTTCAGCACCAACACGGTGATCGTCGTCCAGACCACCATGATCGTCGACATCACCTGCGGCACCTTGATCTTGAAGAACACCTGGAACGGGTTCGCGCCGTCGATGATCGCCGCCTCGACCGTCTCTTCAGGGATGCCGCGCAGCGCGGCCGAGAGGATCACCATGGCAAAGCCGGTCTGAATCCATATCAGGATCACCATCAGGAAGAAGTTGTTCCAGAACGGCACCTGCATCAGGTCTATCGGCTCTTCCGCCCCGAACAGCCCGCGGATCGCGTTGATCAGCCCGATGTCGAAATCGTTGGCATAGACGAACTTCCAGATCAGCGAGGCGCCGACGAAGCTGATCGCCATCGGCATGAAGATCAGCGACTTGGCGATGTTGCCCCATTTGAGGTCGTCGGTCAGCTGTGCCGCCAGCAGTCCCAGAAAGGTCGAGGCCGCGGGCACGAAGATGAGCCAGAGGATGTTGTTGAAGACGGCGGTCTGGAACTCGGGAGAGTTGAACAGGATCGCGTAGTTGCCCAAGCCCACGAACTCGTCACCCGAGCGGTTGAACAGCGACCGCCAGAACGAGCCGACCACCGGGTAGACGAGGTAGAGCCCCAGCACGAACATCGCGGGGAACATGAACAGCCACGGTCGCCACTGGTTCGCCCGGTTGATGTTCCGGCCGGCGTTCTCGCCGCGCGGCGGAAACAGAACCTTGTCGAGGATCATGTTCGAAAAGAAGAAGTAGGCGACGCAGCTGGCGACACCGATCACGATCGTGACGAGTCCCTGCAGAACCGGGCTCATGGCAGTCCTCCCCTATGGCGTCGGGCCCGACGGCCCGTCGTCGGGCGGCGCGGGGATCATGCCCCGCGCCGCAGCAGGCTCACTGAATTTGGTCCCAGCGGTCCTGGATGTCCTGCGCGACGGTCTCGGCGTCGGCGCCGGTCGTGTAGTCGACCATGCCGGACCAGAACGCGCCCGCGCCGATCTCGCCGGGCATCAGGTCCGAGCCGTCGAAGCGGAACGTGGTCGCATCCGTCAGGATCTCGTTCAGGTTCCGCTGCACGTCCGTCGGGAACACCTCGGGGTTGACCTCGGTATAGGGCGTCAGGAAGCCCGACTGCGCCATCCAGATCTCATGTGCGATCGGGGTCTGCAGGAACTCGAGGAAGCCCTGGGCCACGTCCGTGTCGACGGTCTTGGCGAACAGCGTGCCCGCGCCCAGCACCGGCCGGCCCAGGTCCTGCTCCGCGTAGGCGGGGAAGTAGAAGAAGTCGACGTCGAGCCCCATTTCGGTGCCTTCGGGGAAGAAGGTCGGGATGAACGTCGCCTGCTTGTGCATGTAGCATTCCGGCGGCAGCGTGAAGAGCCCCGACGGCGAGTCGCGGAAGTCGGTCGAGGCCACGGCATCCGGCCCGCCCTCGACGAAGTCGGGGTTCTTGGCGAACCAGCCGAATTCCTCTATCGCGTTGACCACGGCCTCGTCGTTGAACGGGATCTCGTTGGTGACCCACTGGTCGTAGACCGACGGATCGGCGGTCCGCAGCATCATGTCCTCGACCCAGTCGGTCGCCGGCCACCCGGTCGCCGCGCCGCTGCCAAGGCCGATGCACCACGGCGTCTCGCCGTCCTCGACGATCTGCTCGGTCAGCGCCTTGAGCTCTTCCATCGTCTCGGGCACTTCATAGCCCATCTCGTCGAAGGCCTCGGGCACGTACCAGACCAGCGATTTAACATCGATCTTATAGAAGAAGCCGTAAAGGTCCTCCTCGCCCTCCGCCCCCTCGAAGGTGCCCAGGTCGACCCAGCTCTCGCCGGCGGCATAGTTCTCTCGCACCCAGTCCCCGGTGCCGTCCGCCAGCGGCTCGAGATAGCCGCGCTGCGCCATGTCCGCGGCCAGACCCGGCTGCGGGAACACCGCCATGTCCGGCGGCGTGCCCGCCTCGGCCGCGATGACGAAGTCGTTCTCAAAGCTGTCCGACCCGGAATAGCGCACGTCCGCGCCGGTCGCCTCGTTGAAATAGGCGATCACGCTGTCGACCAGGTCCTTGTCCGAGCCAGTCCACGGCCCCTCGATCGACAGGGATGCGCCGGAATAGTCGTGGCTGTCGGCGTAAGAATTGTAGCTGTCCCAGTTGAAGGCCCCCTCGCCCACGGGAAACCGCAGATCCTGCCCCTGCGCCGCACCTGCGAGCAGCCCGATGGCGGCCGCGCTGGCGGTTAACGAACGTTTCATGACATATCCTCCCGGTTGCGCGCGGCGGCCCGCACGTCGTTTCCGTCACGATGGCCGAGGCCCGAAAGCCAAAGCGCTTTGAACACCGCAACAGTTTCTAAACGTATCTCAACTGTCAATCCGAGTCATGGCAACCCCCTAAAATTCCGTCCTTTTGCCGCACCGCCCCCGCTGCAGCGCGGCGAACGGAGGGCTTTGACCCGCCCGCGCCGACTGCCTAAAGTCTCTCGGGCTTGAAAGCGCTTTGAACGGAACGGCCAATGAATCTGCGCGAACTCTCTGAAAAGCTCGGTTTGTCGCAGACAACCGTCAGTCGTGCGCTGAACGGCTACCCGGAGGTCAGCGATGCCACCCGTCGCCGCGTCGTCGAGGCGGCCGCGCAGCACAATTACCGCCCCTCATCCCGCGCCAAGAGCCTCGCCACGGGCCGCAGCATGGCCATCGCCCATGTCATCCCCGTGCCCGCGCGGCACGAGATGGTGAATCCCGTCTTCGCCGACTTCATCGCCGGCGCGAGCGACGTCTACGCCCAGAGCGGCTATGACATGCTGCTCTCCGTTGCCGACGACGGCGACGAAGAAGCGATCTACCGCGACCTCGCCTCGCGCCGCAGCGTCGACGGCGTCATCGTCCACGCCCCCCGCGTCGACGACGCCCGCCTGCAGCTCTTGCTGTCACTCGGTCTGCCCTTCGTGGTGCACGGCCGTTTCGGCAACGCGACCGAGGGGTACAGCTGGCTCGACATGAACAACCGCCGCGCCTTCGCGCGGGCCACCCGCTTTCTCACCGATCTGGGCCATCGCCGGATCGCGCTGGTCAACGGCGTGGCCGACATGGATTTCGCAGCCCGCCGCGCCGACGGCTATTCCGGCGCCCTCGACGACGTGGGGATCGCCGCCGATCCCGCACTGCTGCTCCACGGCGAGATGACCGAGCATCACGGCTACCGCAGCGCCCACGACTTGCTGGCCGGCGTTGATCCGCCGACCGCCTTCCTTGCCTCCTCGCTCATCATCGCCATCGGCATCCGCCGCGCCTGCGAAGAGGCCGGTCTGACCCTCGGTCGCGACGTGTCCCTGGTGACCCACGACGACGACCTCAGCTATTTCCGGAACGGCACGGACGAGGCGATCTATACCGCGCTGCGCTCCCCCGTGCGCGAACACGGGACCCTCTGCGCCCGAATGCTGTTGCAACTGGTGGCCGATCCCGGCACCACCCCGATGACCCGACTGCTGGAGGCAGAGCTGAGGGTCGGCCACACGACCGGCCCCGCGCCGCGCGACCGTTGAGAGATTTCAGACGAGGATCACATGCTGACACTGACCCGAAATGACTTCCCCGGCGACTTCCTGTTCGGCGCCTCGACCTCCAGTTACCAGATCGAGGGCCACGCCCAGGGCGGGGCGGGTCAGACCCACTGGGATACCTTCGCGCGGACGCCGGGCAATGTCGTCCGCGGCGAACATGGCGGCCGGGCCTGCGACCACTACAACCGCCTCGACGCGGATCTCGACCTGCTCAAGGATCTCGGCGTCGACGTCTACCGGTTCTCGACCTCCTGGGCGCGGGTGATGCCCGAGGGCCGCGGCAATGTGAACGAGGCAGGGCTCGACTTCTACGACCGCCTGGTCGACGGCCTGCTGGAACGCGGCATCAAGCCCGCCGCGACCCTCTACCACTGGGAACTGCCCTCCGCCCTCGCCGACCTGGGCGGCTGGGCCAACCGCGACATCGCCAGCTGGTTCGCGGACTTCACCGAGGTGATCATGGGCCGGATCGGCGACCGCGTCTGGTCCGCCGCGCCGATCAACGAGCCGTGGTGCGTCAGCTGGATGGGTCATTTCCTGGGCCACCACGCGCCCGGTCTGCGCGACATCCGGGCCACTGCCCGCGCCATGCACCATGTCCTGCTCGCCCATGGTCGCGCGACGCAGGTGATGCGCGGGCGCGGCATGGACAACCTCGGCGCCATCTGCAACTTCGAATACGCGGTGCCGGTCGACAACTCGCCCGAGGCGCAGCGCGCCGCCCGGACCTACGACGGCTATTACAACCGGTTCTTCCTGTCGGGCCTGTTCAACGGCGCCTACCCCGAGGACGTCCTCGAGGGCATTGGCCCCCATCTGCCCGCCGGCTGGCAGGACGATTTCGACACGATCACCGCCCCGGTCGACTGGTGCGGCATCAACTACTACACGCGCAAGATCATCGCCCCCGCGAACGGCCCCTGGCCCGCGCTGGAGGAGGTCGACGGTCCGCTGCCCAAGACGCAGATGGGCTGGGAGATCTATCCGGACGGCCTGCACGCCTTCCTCAAGCGCACCCACGACGCCTATACCCGCGGCCTGCCGCTCTACGTCACCGAGAACGGCATGGCCGCCCCCGACACCGTCTCGAACGGGGCGGTCAACGACACCGCCCGGGTCGACTACCTCGATGCCCACCTCGCCCGCGTGAAGCAGGCCATCGACGAGGACATCCCCGTGAAGGGCTATTTCGTCTGGTCGCTGATGGACAATTACGAGTGGGCGCTCGGCTACGACAAGCGCTTCGGCCTCGTCCATGTCGACTTCAACACGCTCGAGCGCACGCCAAAGGCGTCCTACCACGCGCTCGCCACGGCCATCGCACGCTGAGGAGCCGCAGATGACGAGTGCGACCGACCGGCTGGCGCTGGTCGCCGATATCGGCGGGACCAACACCCGCGTGGCCCTGGCCCGCGGCGCCATTGTCGAAACCGGGACGGTCCGCCGCTTCCGCAACGCAGACCACGACGGTCTCGCGCCCCTGCTCTCGGCCTATCTCGCCGACAGCAGCGAGGGTGCCGGCTGCACTGCAGCCTGCGTCGCCGTCGCCGGTCCCGTGCGGAACGGCCGCGGGTCGCTGACCAACCTCGACTGGACGATCGACGAAGAGACCCTGTCCCGCGCCGCCGGGGCCGACGACGTCGCGATCCTCAACGACCTCCAGGCCCAAGGCCACGCCCTGGGCCGGCTCGCCGTCGACACGGTCACGCCCCTGGTCTCCACAGGCGACGCCGCGGCGGCGGGCGACAAGCTCGTCATCGGTGTCGGCACCGGCTTCAATGCCGCCGCGGTGCACGAGGAAGGCCTGCCGCGCCGCCTCGTCACGCCGTCGGAATCGGGCCATGCCGGCCTGCCGGTCCGGGACGAGCGCATGCTGCGCCTCGCCCGCTTCGTCGAGACGGCCCACGGCTTCCCCGCGATAGAGGACGTGCTCTCGGGCCGTGGGCTCGAGCGTATCCACGCCTGGCTCTCGGACGAGGCCGGCACCAGAGCCACGCACGATTCCCGTGCCATCATCGACGATCTCGCGGACCGGTCGGACGCCACGGCAACCGAGGCGGTCCGCGTCTTCGTCCGGCTCCTGGGCGAAGTCGCGGGCGATCTCGCGCTGATCCACCTGCCCTTCGGCGGCATCTACCTGGTGGGCGGCATGGCCCGCGCCGTGGCCCCCGTCGCGCAGGAGTTCGGCTTTGCCGAGGCGTTCCACGCCAAGGGACGCTTCGCCGAGTTCATGCAGGCCTTCCCCGTCTCCCTGGTCGAAGACGACTACGCCGCCCTGACCGGCTGCGCGTCGCATCTCGCAGGCCGCGCCACCACCGCCTGACGACCTCCGAACCCCTTCTTCTGCCTGAAAATATCCCGGGGGCGTGGGGGCAGCGCCCCCACGAAACGATGGCGCCAGAGGCGCCATCCGAACGTCCCATGCGCCGAAGGCGCTCCGCCAGGTCAGTCCACCGGCGCGAAACTGTCGGCCCGGGCGCGGTTCCAGCGCATCAGGTAGCCGTGACCGTCATCCTCCTGCCGCAGGAAGCAGCCTTCCGCGATATAGGGCCAGGCCTCGTCGCCCGTCGCCATGTCGCGGTCGGCCTCGCGCTGCATGAAGTGGCGCGGCAGGAAGTCCACGGGCGTCGTCAGCGCCGCCGCCCCGGCCAGTTCGGCCAGTGCCTTCATCGTGTTGGCGTGGAACTGCGTCACCCGCTCGGCCTTGTCTGGCACGTCCAGCGCGCGCTGGCGGACCGGGTCCGTCGTGGTCACCCCGGTCGGGCACTTGTTGGTGTGGCAGGCCTGCGCCTGGATGCACCCGACCGAGAACATGAAGCCGCGGGCCGAGTTCGCCCAGTCAGCCCCCGTGGCGAAGGCCTTGGCGATGTCGAAGGCATGGATCAGCTTGCCCGACGCGCCGACCTTGACTCGGTCGCGCAGGCCCGCGCCGCGCAGGGCGTTGTGCACGAAGCTCAGGCCCTCGACCAGCGGCATGCCCACGTGGTCCGCGAATTCGAGCGGCGCCGCGCCGGTCCCGCCCTCCTTCCCGTCCACGACGATGAAGTCGGGGGCGATGCCGGTCTCGGCCATGGCGCGCAGGATGCACATGAACTCTCGCCGGTGGCCGATGCACAGCTTGAATCCCACGGGCTTGCCGCCCGACAACTCCCGCAGGCGGCCGATGAAGTGCATCATGCCGATCGGCGTGTCGAACTCGCGATGACCGGCGGGCGAGATGCAGTCCTGCCCCATCGGGATGCCCCGCGCCTCGGCGATCTCCGGCGTGATCTTGGCCGCCGGCAGCATCCCGCCATGGCCCGGCTTGGCGCCCTGGCTCAGCTTCAGCTCGATCATCTTGACCGCCGGCTCGGTCGCCTGTTCGGCGAAGCGGTCCGGGTCGAACCGTCCCTCCGTCGTCCGGCAGCCGAAATAGCCCGAGCCGATCTCCCAGATCAGGTCGCCGCCCTCACGGTGGAACCGGCTGATGCCGCCCTCGCCGGTGTCGTGGGCGAACCCGCCCTTCTTGGCACCGCGGTTCAACGCGGTGATCGCGTTGCCCGACAACGCGCCGAAGGACATCGCCGAAATGTTGTAGAGCGAGGCCGAATAGGGTTGGGCGCAGTCCGGGCCGCCGATCGTCACGCGGAAATCGTGGTGATCCAGGTGCGTTGGCGCGATCGAGTGTGTCAGCCAGGCGTAGCCGCCCTGGTAGACACGCTCGCGCGTGCCGAAGGGCCGGGCCGCGACCATGCCCTTGGCCCTCTGGTAGACGAGGCTGCGCTCCTCGCGGCTGAACGGCACCTCCTCCATGTCGCTCTCGATCAGGTACTGCCGGATCTCCGGGCGGATCGCCTCGAACATGAAGCGCAGATGCCCGATGACCGGATAATTCCGCAGGATCGCGTGCGACCGCTGACGCAGGTCGTAGATGCCGAGCGCGGTGAGACCGCCGAACACGGCGAAGGGCAGGACATACCACGCCGAGACGAGGCAGAGCCCCAGGCTCGCCAGCGCCAGGACGGCGCAGGCGACGAAAACGATGTAGCGTTGCGATGTCTGCATCGGATCAGGCGCCACCGCGCGTGAAGACCAGCCCCATGCTGTCGCGCATCACGATCGGTCCCGAAATGTAGTCCGGCCCGATATTCGGCGTGCGCAGCTGGCAGACCCAGCCCGCGCCTTCAAGGCCGGGTATGTCCAGCCGCAGGGGATCGAAATCCTCCGTGTCGCCGCCTTCCATGTGCGTGATCGTGTAGACCTGCCGCCCGTCCGGTCCGTGCCGCAGCGAGGTGAAGATCGTCCGCCCGTTCACCGGCTTGATGTAGTCGAAGTGATCCTCGGCCGTCAGGTTGCCGCGCAGCCACGGGTGGTCGCGGCGGAAGTTCCGCAGACCCAGCATGTACTGCGTCTGGTTCGGGTCCAGGGCGGAGACGCGGTTCGCGACATTGCAGTACTCGTGCATGTCGTCCATCCAGGCCCGCGCGATCTGCTTGAGGACGGGCACGTCGAAATAGCCGGGCCCGGCCAGCGGTGGCTCGACCTCGTTCAGGAGTTTGGCGATGTGGTCGAGATCGTAATCCGTCACCTCGACCAGCGCCGGCAGGAACTCGAGGAACCGCGCGAGGTCCGCGCGCGCGGGAAAGCCCAGCTCCTTGAGGCGGCGGAAATTGGCGGGAACGGAATAGGCGTATTCGTCGACCTGCCATTTCAGCGAGATCGCCTCTTCCGAAACGACCTTCACGCCGTACTGGTCGTCCTGGTTGCGGATGAAGCCCCAGTTCGCCCGCGAGGTGGCGTTGATGAAATCCATCGGCACGCCCGGAAACGCCGTGTAGGTCAGCATCGCGACCGCCGGGTTGTCATAGGCCTTGTCGAGGATCTCCATCTTCGTCTCGCCGAGACGGGTGTTGATGTTCAGCTTGGGGTTCACCTGCGTACCCCGCCGCAGCGTGTCGTGGTTGGCCGTGCCCGAGATCCAGTTCTCGCCCACGTCCAGCATCTCCTTGATGCGCCACCATTTCGACAGCCAGAAGCCGTAGATGAAGGGCGTGTTGTGGGCGAAGGTCAGCGGCCCCCACTGGAACACGTCCGGGTCGTCCTGCCCCTCGATCACCGCGCGGTAGGTCGAGCTCAGCTCCCAGTCCTCCTGCGGCCAGGGGCGGCCGTCCTCGAACACGAACCACGGCTTGTAGCTGGTGCCGGCCACGTTCTGCACCGTGTCGGCCATCGCCTGAAGATAATCGTCGTCGTGCCGCAGGGTCTGGGCGGTGTGGTCCCACCACTTGAAGTCCTGCGCCCCGTCGACGCGCACGCCGTCGGCGCCGAAATCCACCTTGCGCCGCTGCATCTCCAGCAGGATCGCGCGGACGGCCGGGTTCTTGTAGTCGAGGTTCTGGCCGTACATGTTCGGCCCGGCGAAGAAGTGCGGGTTCAGCGCCTTGAGGCCCTGGTTGTCGGAATGCCCGAACACTACGTCGAAGATCAGCATCTTCGAGCGGCCCGGGAAATTGTGCAGCGCCGCCGCGAAATCCACCAGCTCGTCCGGGCGCCCGCTTTCGAGCAGCACGGGATTCACTGTCGACATCCCCGAGATGACGATGTCGTAGCCCCAGTTGGTCGTGTCGGGCCGCGTCAGGGAAACCTCGACCTCCGTGTCGTCCCCGGTGATCTCGTGCCAGAAATCCGGCCCCATCTCGTAGACGGTCGTGGGCTCCACCGGCAGAAGTTGCACCGCGTCGTAGCCCAGGAACAGCTCGTCCATCGGGTCGCGGGGCAGATCGGCCTCCAGCCGCTCGGCCAGGCGCTCGAACTGGCGCGTCAGGCTGCCCAGCGTGCCGCCGGCCGTGGCGGTGGGAACGTGCAGCTGCAGGATGTTGACCGGCGGCTTGAACTTGTAGGGCTCATCGCCGCGCAAGGCCTCGAAATAGGCCTTGTCCTTCCGCGCCGCCTGCATCGAGCGCACGTCATACAGCTCGGCCGGGGCGAAGGCGCCGAACGGCAGGGAGGCGGCCAGAGGATCGAGGATGCGGTGCCACGTCTCGTCGGCATCGCGCCAGACAAGCGCGTAGAAGTCGCCGCCTTCCTCGCGCGTCCCCGCGCGCATCCCCTTCACCGCGGCAAAGCTGTGCGCCTCGTAGCGCGCCACCGGGACGTAGACCCGCTCGAACGTCACATCCTGGTGCGCGCGGGTCAGGTCCAGCGGCCCCTTGGGCGACAGCACCTCTAGGAACACGTCGCCATCGGGCACACGGTGGTCCAGCAGCTCCGGCGTCCAGAACCCGAAGGTCGCGACGTCGCCGTCCACCTGTCCGCCCAGCATCCGGGCGATCGTCTCGTGCGCCTCGAAGGCGGTGGGCGCCTCGGTGAGAATGGTCCTGCACTTGTAGGCCAGGCCGTCGGCCACGGATGTCTCGGCCGAAATCCGGTCTTTCAGTGCCATGCGATCTCCTTCTGGGTGGCTCAGGTACGGACGTCGGGCACATCGCGGCCCGTATACGTCTTGATCCCGGCGATCTCGTCGGCGGCGGCGATCATGTCGGCCAGCGCCTCCTGCGTGTCCATGTCGAAGGTCGACGGATCCGCGCCCTCGTCCTCGATGTAGACGCGCAGCGTGGCGCCCACGGTGCCGGTGCCCGACAGGCGATAGACGATGCGTCCGCCGCCCTTCAGGTTCACGCGCAGACCCTGCCCGCTCGCCGTCGAGCCGTCGACCGGATCGCGGTACGAGAACTCGTCCGCCGACTCGACCGTGCGGCCCGCGACGCTCTGCCCCGGCAACTCGTCCAGCCGGTCGCGCAGCGCGTCCATCATCCGGGTCGCGGCATCGGCGTCGACCGCCTCGTAATCGTGGCGCGAGTAGAAGTTGCGCCCAAACGCCGTCCAGTGCGCATGCATCACCTCGGCCACGCTCTGCCCGCTTTCGGCGAGGATGTTGAGCCACAGAAGCACCGCCCAGAGGCCGTCCTTCTCGCGGACATGGTCGCTGCCGGTGCCGGCGCTTTCCTCTCCGCAGAGCGTCGCGCGCCCGGCGTCAAGGAGATTGCCGAAGAACTTCCAGCCCGTCGGCGTCTCGTAGCAGTCGATGCCCAGCTTCTCGGCCACGCGGTCCACCGCGCGCGAGGTCGGCATCGAGCGCGCGACACCCTTGAGTCCGCCGGAATAGCCCGGCGCCAGATGGGCGTTCGCGGCCAGCACCGCCAGGCTGTCGGACGGCGTCACGTAGACGCCCCGCCCGAGGATCATGTTGCGGTCGCCGTCGCCGTCGCTCGCCGCGCCGAAATCGGGCGCCGAGCCCGACATAATCAGGTCGAGCAGATCCTTCGCCCAGATTGGGTTCGGGTCGGGATGGCCGCCGCCGAAATCCGGCTTCGGCTCGGCGTTCACGACGGTCCCTTCCGGCGCCCCCAGCCGCGTCTCCAGAATCTCGGCGGCATAGGGCCCCGTCACCGCATGCATTGCGTCGTAGCGCATGGTGAACCCGCCGGCGAAGAGCCCGCGGATCTTGTCGAAGTCGAACAGCGTCTCCATCAGCGCGGCGTAATCCTCGACCGGATCGACCACCTCGATCTCCATGCCGCCGAGCGTCGTCATGCCGGGGGCCGAGAGGTCGACATCGGTGGTCTCGACGATGGTGTAGGTCTCGATCCGCTTCGACGCCTCGAAGATGCGGTTCGTGACCTCCTCGGGGGCCGGCCCGCCGTTGGGCGTGTTGAACTTGACGCCGAAATCCTCGTCAGGGCCGCCGGGATTGTGGCTGGCCGACAGGATGATGCCGCCGTCGGTCTTGCGCGTGCGGATAAGGTTCGAGGCGGCCGGCGTCGACAGCAGCGCGTCGCGCCCGACGATCACACGCTGCGCACCCGCGGCCGCCGCCATGCGCAGGATGACCTGCGCCGCGCGGTCGTTGAAATACCGCCCGTCGCCGCCCAGCACGAACGTCTTGTCCTTCGCGCCGCCGATCCCCTGGAAGATCGCCGCGACGAAATTCTCGAGGTAATGCGGCTCCATGAAGGTGCGGGTCTTCTTGCGCAGGCCGCTTGTTCCGGGTTTCTGCCCCTCGATCGGGCGCGTCTCAATCGTCAGGCGTTCCATCACTGTCCCTTTATCTTCAACGTCCGGCGTCCTTCAGGATCGCCGCGGTGCGGGCGACCCGTTCGTCGTCGCCCAGGCTCTTTGCATCAACGGGCAGACGCCGCCTCCAGTTCGGATGATCGTGGATCGTGCCCGGCAGGTTCGGCTGCTCTTCGAGACCGAGTATATCCTCGATCTGCACCGCGACCAGCCGCGAGGGGGTCGCGCCGAGGAAGGCATGCATGCTGTCGACCCCCGCGCCGCCCACCGTCGCGTCCAGCGCGGCGACCTCCAGCGCGCGACCCTCGCGCGCTGCCGCAGCCTGTTCGGCGTCGAGACTGCCCAGGCGTTCGCGCCAGTCGATGTCGCGCGCCACGCGCCATCCCGCCAGCGTCGGCAGGTCGTGGGTTGCGAACGAGGTCAGCGCCGCCTCGGCGAACTCTCCGGCCCGTCGGAAGGCGCGATCGCCCGCGTCCCAGTCTCGCTCGAACACCGCGACACGGCAGCCAAGGATGCCGCTGGCGCTGAGATCCTCCTGCAGGCCATCGGGAATGTTGCCCAGATCCTCGCCGATGATCGTCGCCCCGGCGCGGGCGGCCTCGATCCGCGCAACGGCCAGCAGCGCCTCCTTCGGCATCCGCACGTAGCCGCCCGGCACGCCGTCTTCCGCCGGTTGCCAGAACGCGCGGTCGAAGCCGAGGATATGGTCGATCCGCAAAAGCTTGGCATACCGCAGCTGGGCGCGCAGGATCTCGGCAAGAGGCCGAAAGCCGCGCCGCGCCAGCTCGTGCGGGTTCAGCGGCGCGAGGCCCCAAGTCTGACCATCGGCCGAAAACGCATCCGGCGGCGCCCCGAGCGACACGCCCTGCGCAAAGAGCGTAGGATCGGCCCACGTCTCGGCCCCGCCGGGATTGGTGCCCACGGCAAGATCCAGATACAGGCCGTGCCGCATCCCGGCTTCTTCCCCGGCGCGGCGCACTTCGGCCAGCTGACGTTCGGCCCGGTATTGCAGCCAGGCGTGGAAATCGACGCGGTCGCGGTGCGCCTCTGCAAAGGCGACGATCTCGGGCGCGTCGGGCGTGCGGCAGATCGGCGGCCAGTCGGGCCAGTAGGGTCCGTGCACCTCGGCCAGCGCCTGGTGCAGAGCGAAGCGTTCCAGCGGCTCTCCCTCGGCGGCGCGCCAGGCGTCGAAATCGGGATCGGGACCGGACGCGGCCCACGCCTGCTCCAGCGCCTCTAGATGGCGGGGAGAGGCCTCGGCATAGTCGATCAGCGCATCGCCCGCCGGCACGGGCGCGTCAGTGTGGATGTGCTGGGTCGACAGCCGGCGGCGGCTTGAGGGCGAATAAGGGCTGAACGCCTCGGGGTCCGTGGGGAACCCGGCATGGATCGGGTTCACGCCGACGAAATCCGCGCCGTGACGGCCCAGCGAGGCCAGCGCCGTGGCGAGGTCGGAATAGCTTCCGATGCCGCCCTGCTCGGCCGTGCGCAACCCGTAGAGCGGCAGCGTCACGCCCCATCCCCGCTCGGGCCACGGCAGGCGTGCGGGGACCGAGAGAATCCAGCAGACATTGCCGCCATAGCGCAGCCGGTGGATTCCCAGCGGCAGCGGCTCCATCTCGGGGCCACGCCCGCTGCGGCGGCTGCCGTCCTCGAGATCGAGGCTCCATTGCAGACCGGCGGCCCGCTCCGGCAGATGCGTCGGCGCGTCGGCCTCGACCACGAGCCACTGGGGAAGATACCGAGTGGCCTGCGCGGCATAGAGCTGCCCCAGCCGCCGGTCCGGCCGCTCGGTCGTCTCGCCCATCGCGCGCAGCAGGGCACGGGCCGTCTCGGGCCCGGTGTCGTGCCGGGTGCCGGTGGAATCCAGGTACCACGGCAGGATGCCCATGTACTCGGCCAGGGAGGCCAGGTCGGCGTCGCTCATTCGTCCACCTCCAGCACCAGCACGGCGACCGAGTTCGCCGCGACGTTGACGCTGCCGTTGTCGGGCTCTCCGGGGCTCTGCTCGGGCCGGGCGGTGTCGATCTCCCACCACCAGCTCAGCCCCTTGGGCTGCTCGGGCAGGATGATCGTCTCGGCCGGGCCCGCGTTCAGCACGGCGAAGACCGCGGTTTCAAGCGCGGCATAGCGCGGCGTCCCCGAGGCGGTGCGCAGCTCGACGCAGATGCAAGCGGTGTCCGGATCCTCCCAATCGGCCGAGGTCATCGGCTCACCGTCCGGCCGGCGCCAGAACACATCCTCGATCCCGTCGATGGCGCGTTCGCGGGCATGCAGGAACAGCTTCTGCCGCAGCACCGGGTGCGCCTTGCGGAACGCGATCAGGCGGCGAGTGAACTCAAGGAAATCGCGGTCGGCGTTCTTCCAGTCGAGCCAGCTGATCTCGTTGTCCTGGCAATAGGCGTTGTTGTTGCCGAACTGGCTGTTGCCCAGCTCGTCTCCGGCCAGCAGCATCGGCGTGCCCTGCGACAAAAGCAGCGTCGCCATCATGTTGCGCTTGCGCCGGTCGCGGGCGGCGACGATCTCGGGATCGTCGCTGGCACCCTCGACGCCCATGTTGTCCGAGAAGTTCTCGCCATGGCCGTCGTTGCCGTTCTCGCCGTTGGCCTGGTTGTGCTTCTGGCGATAGCTGACGACGTCGTGCAGCGTGAAGCCGTCATGCGCGGTCAGCAGGTTCACGGACGAGGTCGCGGGCCGGCCCGAATGGTCGAACTGCGTGGCAGAGCCCAGCAGGCGGTCGGCGAGCATCGGGGTCACGCCGGGATCGTTGCGCCAGAACCGCCGGACGGTGTCGCGGAACTTGTCGTTCCACTCCATGAAGGGCGGCGGAAACGCCCCCAGCTGATAGCCGCCCGGCCCGATGTCCCAGGGTTCGGCGATCAGCTTGACCCGTGTGAGCACCGGATCCTGCCGCACCGCATCGAAGAACGCAGCCCCGCGGTCGAACCCGCCCTCGTCGACGCGGCCCAGGGTCGAGCACAGGTCGAAGCGGAAGCCGTCGACATGCATCGTCTCGACCCAGTAACGCAGGCTGTCCATGATCATCCGCAGCACCATCGGATGATCCACGTTCACCGTGTTGCCCGTGCCGGTGTCGTTGACGTAGTAGCGCGCGTCCTGCTCGAGGCGGTAGTAGCTTGCGTTGTCGAGCCCGCGGAAGGACAGCGTCGGGCCCAGCTCGTTTCCCTCGCAAGTGTGGTTATAGACCACGTCGAGATACACCTCGATCCCGGCGGAGTGAAAGCGCGCCACCATCTGCTGGAACTCGGCGATCTGCCCGCGGTCGAGGTATCGCGGCTCGGGCGCGAAGAAGCCGAACGTCTGGTATCCCCAGTAGTTCGTCAGCCCCTTCTCGACCAGGAAGCTGTCGTTCAGGAACGCCTGCGCCGGCAACAGCTCGACCGCCGTGATGCCCAGCTTCGTCAGGTGTTCCAGCATCGGATCGGACGACATCGCCAGGAACGTCCCCGGCGCGTCCATCTTGGGATAGCGCGCGGTCAGGCCCTTGACGTGCGCCTCGTAGATCACCGTCTCGGGGATCGGGGTGCGCGGCGGCGTGTCGTCGCCCCAGGAAAAGCTCGGGTCCTCGACGACCGAGCGCGGCATGTACGGCGCGCTGTCGCGGCTGTCGAAGGTCAGGTCCTTGCGCGCGGCGCCGACCTTGAAGCCCATGAGCGCGTCGTGCCAGTGCGGCTGCCCGGTGAGCCGCTTGGCATACGGGTCCATCAGCAGCTTGTGATGGTTGAAGCGGTGTCCTTCGTCCGGGCGATAGGGGCCATGCGCGCGGAACCCGTATTTCTGCCCCGGCCGCAGGCCCGAGACATATCCGTGCCAGACATCGCCGTTGCGTTCGGGCAGGTCGATGCGCGCGATCTCGTCCCGCCCGTCCCCCGAGAACAGGCACAGGATCATGCGGCGCGCGTTCTCTGAGAAGACGGCAAAGTTCACGCCGTCCCCGTCGAAGGTCGCGCCAAGCGGAGCGGGGCGACCCGCGCTGATCGGATAGCTTTGGCTCATTTATCCCGAAGAAGATCGTGGTAGAGAGCGGCATAGGCCGCCGCCGACACGTCCCAGCCCACAGGATGGCGCATCGCGTTGCGCTGTATCCGGCCCCAGACCTCGTGATCGGCAAAGAGGGCCGTCACCCGCGACAGCGCCCGCCCGAGCGCCGGCGCCGTGACGGGCGAAAAGGTCAGACCGGTGGCCACGCCCGCCCTGAGTGCGGCATCGTTGGCGGAGATGACCGTGTCGGCCAGTCCGCCGGTCTGGGCGACGACGGGCACCGTGCCGTAGCGCAGACCGTAAAGCTGCGTCAGCCCGCACGGTTCGAACCGCGAGGGCACGAGGATCGCGTCGCCGCCGGCGATCAACCGGTGGGCCAGCGCCTCGTCATAGCCGATGCGCACGGCGACGTTCGGATGCTCGGCGGCGATCTCCTGCCAGGCGACCTCCATCCGCCGGTCGCCCGAGCCCAGCATGCCAAGCTGTCCGCCCGCCTCCAGAAACTCCGGCAGCGCCTCGAGCAGAAGGTCCAACCCCTTCTGATGCGTCAGCCGCGACACGACAACGGCCAGCGGGCCGCCGCTGTCGTACAGCCCCAGCTCGGCCCTGAGCGCGGCGCGGTTCCGCGCCTTTCCGCGATGGGTCTTGTAGGTCAGGATCGCCGGGTCCGTCGCGGGATTCCACGCATCGAGGTCGATCCCGTTCAGGATCCCCGCCAGGTCCGAGGACCGTTCCGAGATGACGCCCTCGAGCCCCATGCCGAATTCCTGCGTCGTCAGTTCGGCGGCATAGGTCGGGCTGACCGTGGTGATCCGGTCGGCCGAGGTCAGCCCCGCCTTCAGGGCCGAGATCCGGCCCCAGTATTCGTAGCCTTCCGGCCGCCAGCCCTCTTCGGGCAGGCGCAGCTCGTGCCGCCGCTCGGCTGGGGCGAAGCCGTGGAAGGCGATGTTGTGGACCGTCATCACCGAGGCGCAGCGCTCGGCCGCGCCCATCTCGCGCAGGTAGAGCGGCGCAAACCCGGCCTGCCAGTCGTGGCAGTGCAGCACGCGGGGCACCCATCCGTCCTCGCCCCCCTCGGCCGCGAGTCGCGCGCCCATCCACGACAGCGCGGCGAAGCGTTCGGGATTGTCCGGCCAATCCTCGCCCTCGGCATCGAGATAGATCGAGCCTTCGCGGGCAAAGAGGTGCGGCGCGTCGAGAATGTAGAGCGACAATCCCCTGTAGGTCGCTGGGCGAAGGCAGGCGGCTCCGCCGAACAGGCCCGCCTCTTCCATCACCGGATCGCCGGGGGCGCAGGCGGTCATCACCGACGGATAGCCCGGCAGCATCACCCGCGTCTCGATACCCTCGGCCGCCAGGGCGTGCGGCAACGCCCCGACCACGTCGGCGAGACCGCCGGTCTTGATCAGCGGTGCACATTCCGAGGCGACCGAGAGGACGGGGATCATGTCGCGGCGGCCCTCGCGTCCAGCATCGCCTGGGTGATCAGCGTCACGCCCGTGTCCGTCACCCGGAACCACTTGGCATCCTCTTTTGGATCCTCGCCCACGATCAGGCCCTCCGGGATTTCGACACCGCGGTCCACAACCGCCTTGGTCAGCCGCGCGTGACGGCCCACCTCCACATACGGCAGCAGCACGGAATGGTCGAGTTGCGCATAGGAATTGGTGTGCACCATCGTGAACAACAGCGAATTGCGCACCTCGGTGCCCGAAATGATGCAACCGCCGGACACCAGGGATGACACCGCGGTGCCCCGCCTCTTCGCCTCGTCATGGATGAATTTCGCCGGAGGAACGGACTCAGAATAGGTCCAGATCGGCCAGTTCTTGTCCCAGAGATCGAGGTCGGGCGTAAAGTTGGTTAGGTCGATATTGGCTTTCCAATAGGCGTCGACCGTCCCGACGTCGCGCCAGTAGGCGGGCGCCGAGGGGTCGTGCTTGACGCAGCTGTCGGTGAAGCGGTGCGCCTGCGCCCGGCCGTTGCGGACGATGTAGGGAATGATGTCGCCGCCGAAATCGTGCTTGCTCTCGGACTCTTCGGCATCGTTCAGCAAAAGCTCGCGCAGGTACGACCACTTGAAGACATAGATGCCCATCGAGGCCAGCGTCTTGTCGGGGTCGCCGGGCATGCCCGGCGGATCGGCCGGCTTTTCCAGGAACGAGGTGATGCGCAGGCTGTCGTCCACGTCCATCACACCGAAGGCCGACGCCTCTTCGCGCGGGACGGTCAGGCAGCCCACGGTCACGTCGGCGTTCGTTTCGACATGCTCTTCGAGCATGACCTCGTAGTCCATCTTGTAGATGTGGTCGCCCGCGAGGATCAGGATGTACTCGACGTCGTAGCTGTCGATGATGTCGATGTTCTGCGTTACCGCGTCGGCGGTCCCGACATACCACTTGTCCTCGCTGACCCGCTGGCTCGCCGGAAGGATGTCGAGATACTCGTTCCGCTCGGCGCGGAAGAACGACCAGCCCCGCTGACAGTGGCGGATCAGGCTGTGGGCCTTGTACTGCGTGGCGATCGCCATCTTCCGGATGCCGGAGTTCAGCGCGTTCGACAGAGCGAAGTCGATGATGCGGGATTTGCCGCCGAAATAGACGGCGGGCTTGGCACGCATGTCGGTCAGTTCCCGCAGGCGGCTCCCCCGCCCCCCCGCGAGCACGAAGGCCATCGTCTTGCTCGACAGCCGTGCATTTGGTCTCGCCATGTTTCTGTCCCTCCCCTCAACTGGCCCTGCCGGACCGGTGGCGACATCGCCCAAAGGAGGGCGGCGTCATTTCTCGTGCACGAAGATCAGCGTCGAGAGCGGCGGCAGCACGACGGTCGCCGATGCCGGCTGGCCGTGCGACGGCGTCTCCTCCGCCGTGATCGCCCCCATGTTGCCGCGATCCTTCCCGCCATACAGGGCCGCATCGGTGTTCATCACCTCGCGCCAGCGCCCGGTCTGCGGCAGACCGATGCGATAGGCCGACCGCTCGACCGGCGTGAAGTTGCAGGCGACCATCACCTCGGCATCCTCGAAGCTGCCGCCGCGCCGGATCCATGCGAAGACCGAGTTCGCGTCGTCGTCGGCCACGACCCACTGGAAGCCGTCCTTGTCGCAATCCTTGACGTGCAGCGCGGGATAGGCGCGGTAGACCGAGTTCAGGTCCCGCACCAGCCGCCGCATGCCCTCGTGCGCGGGATCGTCGAGCTTCGCCCAGTCGAGCCCGGTGTCGTGGTTCCACTCGGACGGCTGCGCGAACTCCTGTCCCATGAACAGCAGTTTCTTGCCTGGATGCCCCCACATGAAGCCGTAATAGGCGCGCAGGTTCGCGAATTTCTCGGACGGCTCGCCGGGCATCTTGCCCAGCATCGACCCCTTGCCGTGCACGACCTCGTCGTGGCTGATCGGCAGGATGAAGTTCTCGGAAAAGGCATAGTGCAGACCGAAGGTGATCTGGTTGTGCCGGTATTTCCGGTTGATCGGGTCCTGCTTGATGTAATCGAGCGTGTCGTTCATCCAGCCCATGTTCCACTTGTAGCCGAAGCCAAGACCGCCTTCGGAGACAGGGTGGGACACGCCCGGATACGACGTGGATTCCTCGGCCGCAGTCATGATGCCCGGCGACTGGGAATAGGCGATCTCGTTGACCTTCTGCAGCGTGTCGATCGCCTCGTAGTTCTCGCGCCCGCCGTCCTTGTTGGGTACCCACTCGCCCTCGCCGCGCGAATAGTCGCGGTACAGCATCGAGGCCACGGCATCCACGCGCAGGCCGTCGACATGGTACTCGTCCAGCCAGTAGAGCGCGTTCGACACGAGGAAGTTGCGCACCTCGGTCCGGCCGTAATTGTAGATCAGTGTGTTCCAGTCCTGGTGGAAGCCCTCGCGCGGGTCCGCATGCTCATAGAGATGCGTGCCGTCGAAATAGCCCAGCCCGTGCGGATCGGTCGGGAAATGGCCGGGCACCCAGTCCATCAGCACGCCCAGACCTTTCAGGTGGGCCGCCTCGATCAGGTCGCGGAACTCGTGCGGGGGGCCGTGGCGGATCGTCGGCGCGAACAGGCCCACCGGCTGATACCCCCACGAGCCGTCGAAGGGGTACTCGCTGAGCGGCAGGAACTCGATATGGGTAAAGCCCATGTCGTAGACGTACTCGACCAGCTGCTTGGCGGCCTCCTTGTAGGACAGGGGCCGGTTGCCCTGGTCGGCAAAGCGCTTCCACGAGCCCAGGTGCACCTCGTAGATCGAGATCGGCGCACTCACAGCGTTGCGTCCGGCCCTGCCCGCCATCCAATCGTAATCCTCCCAACCATAGCCGCGGATGTCGCGGACCACGCTGGCATTCTGCGGCGGGTGCTGGCTGCCGAAGCCGACGGGATCGGCCTTGAGCGGCTGCAGCGCGCCGTCCGCGCCGAGGATCTCGTACTTGTAGACCGTGCCCTCGCCGAGGCCGGGGATGAAGATCTCCCACACGCCGGTCATGCCGCGCTTGCGCATCTGATGGCGGCGACCGTCCCAGAAATTGAACTCGCCCACCACGCTGACGCGCTGCGCGTTCGGCGCCCAGACGGCGAAGTGCGTGCCGTCGACTCCCTGGTGCTGCATCACGTGCGCGCCCAGGGCCTGCCAGATGCGCTGGTGCGTGCCTTCGCCCAGGTAGTATTCGTCATGGGCGCCCATCACCGGGCCGAAGCGATAGGGATCCTCGTATTCCCAGCTCTGGCCGTCGGAGGTATGTCCGCGCAACCGGTAGCGGGCGCCGTGGGGGATGTCGCCGGAAAACACCGCGCGGCCCTTGGCGAGCCGCTCGAGCGGGTGTTCGATCCCGTCCACCACGGCGCACATCCGATCGGCGCCCGGATCCATTGCCGTCACGCGGGTCGCTTCGCCGGTATCCCGTGGTCCCAGGACAGCGAAAGGGTCGTCGTGCCGTCCCTCGTCCAGACGGCGGATCTGGGTGTCGTCCAATGTCGCGGCGCCGGTCGGTGTCGATGTCATATGACCACCCTATTGCTTTTCGCTACCGTCTCAACAGGCTTGTCCGCTGCCTGTTCCCGCCGCTCATGCCAGCGCGGATGACGCTCTCCACACGTCCGACATGTATCCGCGGATCGTCCTGTCGGAGCTGAACCAGCCCGACCGCGCGGTGTTCAGAACGGCCATGCGCGTCCAGGTGTCGCTGTCGCGGTAGGCGGCGTCGACCTCTCGCTGCGCGCGCCAGTAATCGGTGAAGTCCGAACAGACGAGGAAATAGTCCTTGCCGCTCAGGTCGTCGGCGATGGGCTTGAACCGCTCGGCATCGCCGCCCGAGAAGGCGCCGTTGCGGATGGCCTCGATCGCGCGGGCCAGGCGCGGATCGGCGGCGATGGCGTTGGCGGCATGCTCGGGGTCGGCGCGACGGGCGACGACCTGCGGCTCGGTCATGCCGAAGAGGAAGAAATTGTCTGGTCCGACGAGGTCGCAGATCTCGACATTCGCGCCATCCAGCGTCCCGATCGTCAGCGCGCCGTTGAGCGCGAACTTCATGTTGCCCGTGCCGCTCGCCTCCTTGCCGGCGGTGGAGATCTGCTCGCTCAGGTCCGCGGCGGGGATCAGCTGCTCGGCCAGGCTGACATTGTAGTTCGGCGGATAGACCACCTTGAGATACTTCGAGGTGACGGGATCGTTGTTCAGCACCTCGGCCACCGAGTTGATCAGATAGATGATCTCCTTGGCGAAGTAATAGCCCGGCGCCGCCTTGCCGCCGAAGATCTTGACCCGCGGCGTCCAGTCGCCGTTCGGGTCGTCGTGGATTTCCTGCCAGAGCGCGATCGCCTCGAGGATGTTGAGGTGCTGGCGCTTGTATTCGTGGATCCGCTTGATCTGCACGTCGAACATCGCCTCGGGGTCCAGCTTCACGCCATGGGTCTTGGCGAACCAGTTCGACAGCTCGGCCTTGTTCGACCGCTTGGCGGTGTCGTAGTCGCCGCGGAAACCGGAATCCTCGGCCAACGGCTCGAGTTCCTTCAGCTGCTCCAGGTCGTCGACCCAGTTCATGCCGATCTTGCCGGAAACCAGCGAGGACAGGCGCGGGTTGGCGGACAGCACCCAGCGGCGCGGCGTGACTCCGTTCGTCTGGTTGACGATGCGCTCGGGATGCAGCGCGTGCAGTTCCTGGAACACTGTCTCCTTCATCAGTTCGGTGTGCAGAGCCGAGACGCCGTTGACGTGGCTCGCCATGGTGAAGGCCAACTCGCCCATCTTGACGTCGCCGTTCTCGACCATGGCGACCGTGCGCGCGGGGTATTCCTTGGCGTGCACTTCGTCGATCTTGCGGATCAGGTCCATGTGGCGCGGCAGAAGATCGCCCATCAGCCCCTCGGACCAGCGCTCCAGCGCCTCGGGCAACAAGGTGTGGTTGGTGTAGTTCAGGCAGCCGCGCGCGGTCTCGATCGCGGTGTCCAGAGCCATGCCCTTTTCGTCGTGCAGGATGCGCACCAGTTCCGGCCCGGCGATGGCGGGGTGCGTGTCGTTCAGCTGGATCGCCACCTTCTGCGGCAAGAGCGACAGGTCGTCGTATTCGCTGTCGAACCGGCGGACGACATCGCGCAGCGACGCGGCGGTGAAGAAATACTCCTGCTTGAGCCGCAGCCGCTTGCCGTCCTCGGTGGTGTCGTCGGGATAGAGCACGCGGCTGATCGTGCGGGCCGAGGCCTCGGGCTCGGCGGCGCCGAAATAGTCGCCGCGGTTGAATGCGCCCAGATCGAAGCCGTGCACTGCGCGCGCCTCCCACAGACGCAGCGTGTTGGCCCAGCGGCCGCGCCAGCCGATGATCGGGGTGTCGTGCGCGGTGGCGACGACCGCCTCGTCGGGAGACCAGAGCATGCGTCCGCCCTGCTCTTTCACGCTGCCGCCGAAGCCGATCTGGAACGCCGCCTCGGGACGCTCGAACTCCCAGGTGTGGACCTGCTGCAGCCACTCCTCCGGCGCCTCCTGCTGGCGGCCCTCGAAAAACGACTGCTTGAACAGCCCGTGTTCGTAGCGGATGCCGTAGCCATAGGCCGGCGTCCCGATGGTCGAGAGCGATTCAAGGAAACACGCCGCAAGCCGCCCAAGCCCGCCATTGCCGAGCGCTGCGTCGGGTTCGTCCAGCATCACCGTCGTCAGGTCCTGGCCGAGCGCGTTCATCGCCTCGCCCGCCTCGTCCAGCAGGCCGATATTGACGATCGCGTCCTCAAGAAGCCGCCCGATCAGGAACTCCATCGACAGGTAGTAGACCCGCTTGGACTGCTTGGCATACGCCGCCTTCGTCGAGGCGAACCACGGATCGACGATCCGGTCGCGCACGGCATAGCTCAGCGCCAGCCGCCAATCGTACACCGTGGCCGTCCCCGCGTCCTTGCCGAGCGAGTATGTCAGGTGACGCAGGATGGCGTCGCGCAATTCGGGTGCGGTCATCGGGGAAACCCTTCTTGGCTGACCGACGGGCGCGGAACCCGGCGGCTCACTTGCGTTGCGTGGCCCGGAGCGTGTGCCCCGGCGCGCGGCGGCTCGTCACACGTCCACCGGCGCCCTCCCCGGACGCTTATCTAGGGCTCTCGATCGCTTCGCAAGCGCTTTGGACGGATTTTGGCGTTCTTTCGCGCGAGGGTGGCGGGGCGATCCTGCCCCGCCCGCGCCGTCGGATCAGACGCCGCCCCAGACGGCCTCGGCCGTCTTGACCACCAGTTCCAGCTTGCGCTTCTGGTCGTCCAGCGTGATCGCGTTGCCCTCTTCGGTCGAGGCAAAGCCGCATTGGGGCGCGATCCCGAGTTGATCGAGATCTGCGTATTTTGACGCTTCCTCGAACTTGCGCTTGAGCCCGTCCATGTCCTCAAGCTCACCGGTCTTGGTGGTGATGAAGCCGGGCATCACGCGCTTGGTGCCCTTGGGCAGGATCGACAGCGGCTCGAGCCCGCCGGCCCGGTCGGAGTCGTACTCCATGAAATAGATGTCCACGTCGGTCTTGTTGAAGATCGCGTCGGCCACCTGGTCGTAGGCCCCCTCGGCCGCGTGGGTCGAGCGGAAGTTGCCGCGGCACATGTGCATGCCGATGAACATGTCGCGCGGCCGGTCCTTGATCGCCTCGTTCATCATCCAGGCGTAGCGGTCGATCAGCCAGTCGGGATCCTGCCCCTGCTCCTGCTTCTCGGCCCGGTGCTTGGGGTCGCAGAGATAGGCGAAGAAGATGTCGTCCATCTGAAGATACCGGCAGCCGGCCTCGTAGAACTTGTCGACCGCCTTCTTGTAGGTCCGCGCCAGCGCGTCGAACATGTTCTGCGGATCGTCCTTGTAGGCCTGTACGTGGATGTCGTCCTGCGCCACGCGGAAATGGCTGGCCGACGGGCCGGGGATCGAGATCTTCGGCACGACGTTCGTGTGGTCCTTCACGAACTTGAAGTGCTCGAGCATCGGGTGATCGTCGGGGAAGTCCAACTCGGAGGTGATGGTGGGGAAGATCGGGCGCAGCTTGACACCGGCGAACTGCGCACCCTGCTCGGGATCGCGCTCGTCCAGGTCCAGCCCCGTGAGCATGCCCATGAAGTCGTAGTGCCAGAACGACCGGCGCGCCTCGCCGTCGGTCACCGCCTTCAGGCCGACATCCTCCTGCATCTTGATGATCTCGGGGATCGCGGCGTCCTCGGCGGCGCGCAACTCTTCCACCGGAATCGACTTCTGCTCGTAGAACTTCTTGCGTGCGTCGATCACCGGTTGCGGGCGCAGCAGGCTGCCGACGTGATCGGCGCGGAACGGCGGTGTGGGCATCGTGTTTCTCCTTCTCTTCCTAATCCGGCAGGGTCTCGACCTCGATAAGGGCGAGCGTGCCGTCTCGTGTCGCGGCGAGTGCGCGGTCGATGGCGTCCGGCAGGGCGTCGCGGTCGCGCACCCGCTCGGCCCAGGCGCGGCTGGCGCGGGCCGTCAGCGTGAAATCGGGTGATGGGGCCAGGCCCGTCAGGGGCATGCGGTTCGCCCGCGCGGCGTGGCCGTCGGGATAAAGCTGCGCAACCGAGCCGCGGACCGCGCCCCATTCGGAATTGTTCAGCACGACGATCAGCGGCGCCAGTCCCAGCGCCTCGGCTACCTGGTGGCAGGCCGTGGGATTGGCGAACATGTAGCTGCCGTCCCCCATGGTGGCGACGATGTCGCGCTCGGGCGCTGCCAGCTTGGCCCCCAGGGCGGCGGGAAACGAAAAGCCCAGCCCGCCGGAATGCGGTTCCTGGAACCAGCTGTTGTGCTCGCGCCGCTCGATCGACGGCAGCGGCACGCCAAGTTCCGAGAACACGGTGGAGAGGCGCCCGCGCAGCGCCGCGCCAAGGCAGTGACCGACATACGCCTTGGTGATGCCGGGCGCGTCGGCGATGGCGGCGGCATGATGACGCTGGCGGGTCCTGCCCGCGGCCGCGTTGAGCCGCGCCTGTCGCACGGCGATGGCGTCCTCGTCGCGCGGCCGCCGCTCCATCGCGGCGATCAGCGCCGGCAGTGTCGACGCGGTCTCGCCGGCGAGCGACAGGTCGGCCCGGAACGTCCGCGCCGCCGCGCGCGAGAACAGCGGATCGGGCCCGACCTGGATCACCGTCGCCTCGGGGTTCAGGGCGTGTTCGTCCGGCCACCAGGGCGCGAGGCTGTCGAGGACCACGACGACATCCGCCTCTTCGAGCCAGGGCGACGGGTCGCTGCCGACATGGCAGGGATGGTCGGTCGGGATCGCCAGCGCCGTGGGCCACCAGGAGCACACGGCGATGCCCCAATCCTCGACCCAACGGGCGAAGGCCGCGAAGCTGTCCGCATCGCCCGCACCGCGTTGCGCGATGATCAACGGTCGCTCGGCCGCGGCCAGCAGGTCGGCCGCGCGGTCCAGTGTCCCGGCCTCGGGGCCGATGGCGACGGCCTGCATCGACGAGGCGGCGTCGATCTCCTCGGCCTCGACCTCTTCGCACAGAACCTCGCGGGGGAGCGACAGGTAGACCGGACCCTTCGGCGTCGAGGCGGCAATGGCATGGGCGCGGTCCAGCATCGGGCGCACCTGCTCGGGATAGCGCAGCTCGTAGTCCCACTTGGTCGCCTCGCGCACCAGACCGGCCTGGTCCAGCATCTCCTGCCCCCAGCCGATGGGCACGGTGCGCGCACCGAAACGGCCGCCCTCGGTCACCGGTGTGCGGCCCGACATCATCAGCATCGGCACATGCTCGCACGCTGCGTTGAGCGCACCGATGGCCCCGTTCGCGAGACCGACATTCGTATGCAGCATCACCGCTTGCGCCCGCCCCGTCATCAGGTAGGCGCCGTGGGCCATGCCCATCGCGCAATGCTCGTGCGGGATTGTCAGAGCCAGCGGCAGTTCCGCGCCCTCGGCCGCGGCTTCGGCGAGCCCCTCGATCACCGGCGGGAAATCGGTGCCGGAATTGGCGAATACGAAATCTACCCCCAGCGCCTTGAGGCGCGGGAAGATTGCTCCGCCGGCCGTCAGTCGCGCACCGCTCATCCCGACAGGACCCCCGGCAGCCAGAGCGTCAGGGCCGGGAACGCCAGCAACAGCGCCACTCGGAACATCTCGGCGATGAAGAACGGGGCGACGCCCTTGAACGTCTCGATCATCGGCGTGTCCTTGGCCAGCGCCGAGATGACGAAGACATTCATGCCCACCGGCGGCGTGATGAGTCCGAGTTCCACCACGATCAGCGCAAGGATGCCGAACCAGATCTTGAGGTCCTCGGTCGACATGCCGAAACCGGCGCTGTCGGCGGTAGCGTAGACACCGCCGTTGATCTCGCTCAGCACCGGCCAGAAGAACGGGATGACCAGCAGGATCATCGACAAGCTGTCCAACAGGCATCCCAGCAGGATCAGCGCCATCAGCAGGAGCAGCATGACGGTCATCGGCGCAAGGTCGCTGGCCAGGATCCAGTCGGCGGTCGCCTGTGGCAGACCGATCCGGGACATGAAGATCTTCATCAGCTCGGCGCCAAGGAGGATCAGGTAGATCATGCCCGTCGTCCCGGCGGTCTCCTTCAGCGCCTGCACCATCGGCCCCGGCCCGAGGCTGCCGCGCAGCATGCCGTAGATCCACACCAGCGCCACGCCGACCGCCGCCGCCGGGGTCGGGTTGTAGAAGCCCGCGTAGATGCCGCCCAGCACGATGCCGAAAATCACCAGCACCGGGATCACGCCCAGCGTCGCGGCCCGGAACTCGGCCCGGTCCGCCGCGCCGCCCTGCGGGCCGGCATTCGGCCAGATCGTGACATAAGCGGCGATCGTGAGGATGAACAGTATCACCGCCAGCACGCCGGGGATCAGAGCGGCGGCGAACATCGTGACGATGTTGGCCTCGACGATGATGGCATAGACGATCAGCACGACCGACGGCGGGATCAGGATGCCCAGCACCCCGCCGGCCGCAAGAGAGCCGGTCGCGAGCGCGCCCGAGTAATTGAAGCGCTTCAGCTCGGGCAGCGCCACCTTCCCCATCGTCGACGCGGTGGCCAGAGACGACCCCGCGACGGCGCCGAACCCGGCGCAGGCGGCGATGGCGGCCATCGCGGTGCCGCCGCGCAGCCAGCCCAGCCACGCATTCGCGCCTCGGAACAGCGCCTGGCTGAGCCCCGTGCGCGCCGCGAGCGCGCCCATCAGCACGAACATCGGCACGACCGAAAGGTCGTAGATCGAGAACTGCCCGTAAGCCAGCGTCTTGAGCTGGCTCATCATCAGGGCCGGCCCGTTGATCAGCGTGATGCCGACGCCGCCGACAAGGATCATCGCATAGGCGATCGGCATCCGCAGCGCGATCAGCACCACCAGAACGGCCAGGCCCAAAAGACCCAGCGTCACGGGATCGGTCATTCGCGCCCCCCGCCCGCGGCACGCGCCCCGGTTTCCGCCAGCGTCAGGACCGATGCGACCGCCAGCAGCGCCAGCGAGATCAGGATCGGGATGAACGCGACCCAGATCGGGAACTGCAGGATCGCCGTCTCGTAGCCGTATTCGCGCTGATCACTCATGCCCACCGACATCCGCCACAGCAGCAGAAGCGCGAAGAGCAGCGCCACGACCGACGCCGCCAGCTTGAAGATCGCGATCCAGCGCGGCGACGCGTTCTGGGTGAAGATATCGGCGGTGACGTTCGCGTCGGTCATCTGGCAATACGGCAGGAACGCGAAGGCCGCGACGGCCACGCCGATCTCGGTCATCTCGAAGTCGCCCGGAAACGGGTGGCCGAATATCGCACCGACGACCGAGACGACGTTCATCACCACCACCGCCAGCAGCGCGACGCCGCCCAGCAGCGCCCAGCCCGTGATGACGGCGGCGGCCGCCCCGGCAAGTCCGGAGCGGCCCTCGCGCAGGCCTGTGCCTGCCGCCATCAAGATCCGCCTTCGGTGTTTTCCTGCACCAGCGACCGCGCCTTCTCGACAAGGGCGGCCCCGTCGATACCCTTGGCGGTAACCTCTTCGATCCAGCGATCGACCACCGGGGTCATCTTGTCACGGAAGGCCTGCGTCTCTTCGTCGTTGAGCATGATGTGGGTGTTGCCCGCATCGGTCGCGATCTTGAGGCCGACATCGTCCGTATTGTCCCAGATGTCGCCGACTTCGCCCCACCAGTCGCGGTCCGACGCGTCGCGGAAGGCCTGCTGGATGTCTTCGGGCAGGCCGTCCCACCGGGCCTTGTTCATCGTGACCTGGAACGTCGTCGTACCGAAGCGCTCTTCGTCGGCCATCTCGATCTGGTACTGGGTCTGGTCCTGAAGCTTGAGCGCCGGGACGATCTCGAACGGGATCAGCGCGCCGTCGACAACCCCCTTCTGCAGCGCCGGCGGCAGCTCGGGTACCGGCATCGCCTTGGGATTGCCGCCGAGCGCCTCGATCACCCAACCGCCGGTGCGGGTCGGGATCCGCAGGTTGAGGCCGGCGAACTCCTCTGGCGTGCGTACCTCGGTCTCGGCCGTCTGCAGCGCCTGTCCCGCGTGGGTGTGCAGGAACATCACCTCGACGCCCTTGTAATCCTCTGCCAGATCGCTCTCAAACATGTCGTGGAGCGCCAGGTTGGCCGCCCGCGGATCGTTGTAGAACACCGTCGGCAATTCCATCACCTCGGTCCGCGGAAAGAGACCGGGGGTATAGCCGTTGACCGTCCAGATCAGGTCGACGACCCCGTCGCGCACCTGGTTGATCAGTTCGGGCGGGCGCCCGCCAAGCGTCATGTTCGGATAGATCTCGATCGCGACCTGCCCGTCCGAGTTCTCTTCGACCTGACGGGCCCAGGGCTCCAGCATCTCGGTATGCGCGGCGGCCTGCGCCGGCAGCAGATGGTGCAGCTTGAACGTGTATTCCTGCGCCTGTGCGGCACTTGCCACCGCGATGGCCGCGGCGACGCTTCCAAACGTCAGTGCGAACTTGCTCAATCTCATACCTTCCTCCCTGTACGAGTTGTTGCCTTGGAGACAGCTAGATCAGACGCCGGTCACGAGGGCCAGCCCCGGTATTTGCGCCTCGACCTCCTCGCGGCTCTGGATCACGTGGTCGAGGTTGACGCGGGCGAGCCGCGCGTGTTCCCGCGCCAGCGCTTCGGCCCGCGCGCCCTCGTGCGACGAGACGGCGTCGAGCATGGCCCGGTGATGCACCTGCGCGTGGTAGAGCGACCGCCGGATCATCCGGATCGCCGTCTGCCCTTGCAGGAACGCGCTCGGCGCGGCCAGCGGCAGGTTCGACACCCGCTTGAGCTCGCGCAGCACGATCGGACTGTTACAGAGCGACGTCAGTTCGTCATGGAACGCCGAATTGAGATCGGCATAGGTCGAGAAGTCCATCCGGCTCTCGTGCTCGCCGAGCGCGTCGTCGATCCGGTCCAGGATCGTCCTGCACGCCGACAGCCGCTCGGGCGCGGCACCGCGTTCCGCGGCCATCCGCAGGGCGAGCCCCTCGACCATGCCGCGCATCTCGATCGAGTCGACGACGTCCGCCACGGTGATCTGCCGCACGCAGTAGCCGCCGGTGGAAATCCGGTCGAGCAGCCCTTCCTCGACAAGCTGTGCCATGGCCTCGCGCACCGGCGTGCGCGAGATCCCCACGCGCTCTGCCACGGCTACCTCGGACAGGCGCTCTCCCGGCTTCAGGCCGCCGGCCATGACCAGTTCGCGCAGCGCCATCAGCGCCTTCAGGAACCGGGTCTTCTTTTCCAGTTCGGCCATGGCCCCTCCCTGTCCGTATCCGTCCAGCGGACCGGCGAACGCACGGTTCGTATACAAAACTGACGGGGATTTGCCCGATGTCCAGAAAAATTTCCCGTCAGTCAGGCCATGCGACCGCAATGTATACAAAAATCGGCGCGGGCGGGCGCGCCGCGCGGCGTCAGTCGATCCCGCCCGGCGGCACCACCGCCGCGAACGGTGCAAGCTCCGTCTCGGCCACGTCATGCAGCAGGTCGATGAAGGCCGATACCTGGTGCGCCGCCGTCGCCCGCCCCTTCTCTGCCGTCGCCGAAGCCGCGTCGCCGACCGTGCCGTCGGGGTTCAGGTCGGACGCGATCCAGCCATAGGACAACGGCCCGACCGGCGGGATCCTCCCGGTCTCGGCACTCGAACGGAACGCCTGCGCCTGGGTCATGTCCACCGTCTCGGGCCGGAAATGCAGCATCAGAGAGGTCTCGACGTCGCCGCCGTGGATGCCGTAGGCGCGCTCGGCGTCGGGATACATCCCCTCGGGCGTGCCGAACCCGCTCCACTGGCATTTCACCGCCAGCATCCCCGCCCGCACCCGCAACTCGCGCGACAGGATCGACACGAGGTCCAAGTTGCCGCCGTGGCTGTTGACGAGGATGATCTTGCGCACCCCGGCGCGCGCCACCGACAGGCCGATCTCGGTCCAGGCCCGCAGCGCCGTCTCCGCTGTCAGGGTCAGGGTGCCCGGGGCGTGTAGGTGCTCGTTCGACTTACCCACCGCCTGCACCGGAAGGATGCGGATATCGAGCGTCTCGGGGCAATTCGCCCGCACCTCGCCCAGCATCCCCTCGGCGATCATCGTGTCGACGCCTACCGGCAGGTGCGGGCCGTGCTGCTCCACCGCCGCCGTGGGCAGGATGGCAATGGTCCGCATCGGGTCGATGTCGCCGTATTCGTGGCTGCGGTACTCCGCCCAATCCAGTCGCCGCATCATGTGTCCTCGCTGTAGGTGGCCTCGAGCCGCGACCGCAGATACGCGGCCCCCGTCACCGGCGGATAGACCGGCGCTCCAGTGCCCGGCAACGCCGCGATCTCGGCATCGGGGTCGGGGTCGAGAAAGAACGCGACCGACCGCCGCTGCCGTCGCGGCGGCCGCACCCTGTGGGGCGTCGAGGCGTAGATGTCGTTGGTCCAGCGCATCAGGCAATCGCCGATATTGACGACCAGCGCCCCCTCCAGGTGCGGTACGTCGGTCCACTCGCCGCCGCGCGGCAGCACCTGCAGTCCGGGCTCGCCATCCGTCGCCAGAAGGGTCAGCGCCCCGTAATCGGTATGCGCGCCGGCGCCGATCCCGCCGCCGCCGGGGGGATAATGCAACAGGCGCAGCGTCGCGAGGGGCGCGCGGAACGCCCCGTCGAAATGCGCCGGCGACAGGCCCAGGTCCCGCGCCACGGCCCCCATGAGAGCTGTGCCCTGCCGCCACGCGGCGTCGTAATAGGCGAGGCACGCGGCGTCGAACCCGTCGAGCGCGGGCCACAGGTTCACGCCCCGGAACGGCTCTCCGGCCAGGATGCGAGGGTCGTCGGGCGCCAGGTCCAGCCCGACGTTGAACGCCTCCTTCCGGTCCACCTGCCCGCTCGCGGCGTCCAGGCTCTCGGAGCCGCCGGGCACCCAGCCGCGATTGTGTGGATTGCGCCGGATGTCGAGCGGCGCTTTCTGGGCCTCCGGCAGCGCGAAGAACCGCTCCGCCGCCCCGAAGATGCCGTCGGTCAGGGCGGTCGGGATGGCATGGTTTGTCAACAGGAAGAAGCCCGGCCCCCGGCAGGCCCGCCCCAGATCCGCGACGAAGCCAGCGGCGTCACCCGAGAGAAACCTCTGCCAGTCGAGGACCGGGATCATGCCGTCACCTCGCCGCGCCGCGCCGCACCGCCGGCGGCCAGCCGATCCACGTCGCGCGCGACCCGCTCCAGGTGCCGCGCACGGCTTTCCGCGGTCGAGCTGTCCATCAGGTAATGCGCCCGGTACGCCGTCCGCACCCGCCGCGCGCACAGCAGCCGCACCCCGCGCAGCAACGTGCGCTTGCCCGGCGCCCCCACCAGGAAGGTCAGCCGCCGGCTCGCCCCGCAGGTGGTGAAAACGCCCAGCCGCGTGACATGGGTCAGCCCCGGCCGGATCGTCCGGTTCTCACCGTCGGGCATCAGGAAGGCCACATCGGGCAAGAGCGCCCGGTCCAGCCACCCCTTCAGCATCGCCGGCAGACCATACCACCAGGTCGGATAGACGAAGACCATCGCGTCGCACCAGGCAAGGTCGTTGCAATCCCGCACCAGGTCCCGCCGGTTGGCGCCCGGATCGAGGTATCGGACATGCTCGTAGGCGCTCATCGCCGGCTCGAACCCCTCGGCATAGAGGTCCCGCAGTCGTGTTTCCGCCCCCGCCGCCTCCAGCCGGTCGAGCACCGTGTCCCGGACGGCGGCGGTAAAGCTGTCGCCGCGCGGATGGCAATAGATCACCAGCGCCCGCATCATAACGCCTCCATCTCGCGCCCCACCCGCTCCAGGAAGCGCCCGCGACGCGCCGCGTCCGCCCGATTCATGTCGTAGAGCGCCAGGTACCGCAGCCTCCGTGGCCGCGTCACGTGCCAGAGCGCCCGCTTGACCACGCGCCGCGGCGGGTCACCCGCGAGGAACGCGCGCCGGCGCGTCCCGCCATAGGTCGTCACCGCGGCCAGCCGCCGGATATGGGTCAGGTTCGGCCGCACCCGCCCCTCCTCCAACCGAAACGAGACCCCGGGCAGGAACACCCGGTCAAAGAACCCCTTCAGGATGGCCGGGTAGCCGAAGTTCCACACCGGGAACACCAGCACCAGCGCGTCCGCCCGGCGCAGCCGGTCCACATACGATGCCACCGGGTCGATGTTGCCGTCGGTGTCATGGTACCCGCGCCGCTCGGCCGCGCTCAGGACCGGATCGAAGCCTTCGGCGTTCAGGTCGCAATCGTCGACCTCCCAGCCGCGCGCCCGCAGGGTTTCCACGACGCGCACGTGCAGCGCGGCCGAGAAACTCTCCCCGCAGGGATGCGCGAACAGGACCATCGCCCTCGTCAAACCGTCCTCGTCTTCTTCTGTCCCGAAATATCCCGGGGGAGTCGCCGCAGGCGACGGGGGCAGCGCCCCCTCATTCCGCCGCCTTCAGCTTGGGATAGGCATACATCGTCTCGAACCCGAACTCCGGGTCGTCCCAGGCGATCATCTTGCCGGGGTTCAGCAGCCCCTTGGGGTCGGCCTCGCGCTTGAAGGCGAGCTGGCGGTCATCGACGGTCTGCCGTCCGCCCTCCTCCAGGGTGTAGCGGTGGGGGTTGAAGATCATGCAGCCCGCTTCCTCGTGGAGACGCACGATCTCGTCCAGCCGCGCCTCGGTGGTGAACTTGACCAGGCTCAGCCCGGCGAACATCGCCTTGCCGTTCTCGCGGATGACCTCGAGATGGTGCAGCACCTCGGGCGAGAACATCTCGCGGATCTTCGCCACCTTCTCGAGATGCTCGGGAAAGCCGAAGCGCACCTGCAGGTAGGTGATCGACGGATCGACCTTGAGCGCGCGCAGCGTGGTGTGGTTCCAGCCGTATTCGAAGACCGGGCCGGGATGCTTCTGCCAATCGTGGTCGTCCGAGCGATAGATCAGCTCGGCCCCTTGGGTGCGCCCGAGGAAGGTCAGGAAACCGTCCATCGAGTGCGGGGCGACCATCAGCCCCACGAGATTCGTGCCCTCGTCCACATGGGGGCGCACCCGCTGGAAATAGTCATGCGCGATCGGCGCCTCGTAGACGCTGGCGATCTTGCTCAGCACGCCGTCCAGGTTGGCCACGTCCACCGCGAAGGTGGCGGCGGACATGAAATCGTCGAAGGCAACGAACATCTCGACCCAGTCATAGGCCGGGGCGAGCGGCATCTCGACCTCGGTGATGATGCCGTTCGTGCCGTAGGCGTGGCTGACGCGGGCCAGCTCCTCGCCCCGGAACTCGAGCACGCGGGGCTCCGCCTCCATCGTCACCACACGCAGGCGGATGATGTTGCCCGGATCGCGGAGAGAGCCCCAGGTGATCGACCCGATCCCGCCCGAGCCGCCGGCGACGAAGCCGCCGATCGTCGCCGTGGCCCAGGTCGACGAGAACATCCGCAGCTCTTGGCCCGAATGCTCGATGCAGGCGGCGTCGACGTCCTTCAGAAGGCAGCCCGGCTCGACCACGACACGGCCCGGTGCGACGTCCTTCACCGCGGCCATGTTCTTCATGTGCATCACGCAGCCCCCGGCCAGCGGCATCGCCTGGCCATAATTGCCCGTCCCGGCGCCGCGCGTGGTGACCGGCACGTCATGGGCATGGCAGGTCCGCAGCACCTCGATGACCTCGGCCTCGTTGCGCGGAGCGACCACGAAGTCGCCCAGGACGTGATCCAGCCGCGCCTTCAGCACCGGCGAGTACCAGAAGAAGTCCCGGCTCTTGGTTTTCAGTTGCGGGCCGGCATCGTCGATCTCCATGTGCGAGAGCGCGGCCTTGGCGGCGTCGATATTGGCGGTCATCGGGGGCATCCCATCAGGTCGTCGAGGTCGGAATAATCGGGCAGCGTGCGGTCGATCGGCTGGCCTTCGCGCAGCACGACCCGGTCTGATTGCGGCCGCGCGAACAGCTCGGTCCAGCCGCGGGCGCGGAAGATCGACAGGTCGGCAGGCGCGCCGGGCGCAAGCGACGGCGCGGCGAGGCCGCAGGCACGGGCGGGCACGGACAGGACCGAGTCCACCCAATCCGCGTCGGAATGATCGAGGTGGCCGATCCGCGTCGCCTGCCGCAGCACCTCGAGCATGTCGAGATCGCCGTAGGCGTAGAACGGGTCGCGGGTGTTGTCGGAGGCAAAGCTGACGGGAATGCCGCGGGTCTTCATCTCGTGCACCAGCGTGATGCCGCGCAGCCGCGGCGTGCGACCCGCATGGCGGTCCTGCAGGTAGAGGTTGCACATCGGCAGCGACACCACGTGCAGCCCCGCCCGCGCCACGAGGTCCAGCGTGCGCTGCCACTCGGCCTCGGGCTGGGTCGAGAGCGAGCAGCAATGCCCGACCACGACCGGCGCGTCGAACCCGGTCTCGATCACCGTCTCGGCAATCATCCGCAGGCAGGCGCTGTCGGGGTCGAGCGTCTCGTCGACGTGAAAATCCGCGGAAAGCCCCCGTGCGGAGGCGAGCGCGAAGAAGGCCTGCAGCCTGTCCTTCAGATCGGGCACAGGGTAGGCGACCATGCCCAGCACGCCGCCCGCGCGGGCGACGAGGTCGGCGGTCGCGGCGAAGGGTCCGTCGACGGTGACGCTGTCGCAACCCACCAGGCACACGCCCTGCAACTCGACCCGTCCCGCCCACGCGGCGCGCAGGTCCTCGAAGACCGGCCAGGTGATCGTGTCCTGCGGCGCCTGGCTGTCGAGATGGGTGCGTACCGCACGGGTGCCGTGCGCTTCAGCGCAGCGCAGCCCGAACTCCATCCGCCGCCGGACGTCCGCGGCCGACCAGCGGGCGGCGCGGTCGTCGGCGACGGACGAGAGCGCGCCGGCGAAGGTGCCGTCGGGGTTCGGGGCGCGGTCCCAGATATGGCCCTTGTCGAGATGCGTGTGCATGTCGACGAAGCTGGGCAGCACCATCGCGCCGCCCAGGTCGACGCGGGTGCCCTCGCCCTCGGCGATGCGGCCGTCGGCGACCGTGATGTCGCGGCGCACTAGGTCGGCGGAGCTGCCGACGAGACAGCCGGGCACGCTCGCGTCCGCGAGGGTCACGGGCCCGCCGTCGGGCAGCGAGAGGAAATCGGTCATGTCGACCCCTGCATCGCGCTCTCGTGCCATTTGCGCAGCAGCATGTGACTGAGGAAGGACAGCCCGGCAAAGATCACGACGCCCGTGGCGGCGATCAGAAACAGCGCCGCGAACATCCGCGGGATGTTCAGGCGGTATCCGGCCTCGAGGATGCGGAAGGCCAGCCCCGAGCCGATACCGCCCGTGCCGGCGACGTACTCGGCCACCACCGCGCCGATCAGCGACAGCCCGCCCGCGATCCGCAGACCGCCCAGGAAGTACGGCAGCGCCGAGGGCAGTTGCAGGAACCGCAGGCGTTGCCAGCGCGTCGCGCCGTAGATGCGGAACAGGTCGCGCAGGTTGTGATCGGCCGAGTTCAGGCCCAGCGTCGTGTTCGCCAGCACCGGGAAGAACGCCACGATCCAGGCGCAGATCAGAAGTCCCGCCATGCGGTTCTCGACATAGATGAATATAAGCGGCGCGATCGACACCACCGGCGTCACCTGCAGGATCACCGCGTAGGGATAGAACGACATCTCGATCCACCGCGACTGGGTGAACAGCACGGCCAACCCGACCCCGCCGATCACCGCGACGGCCAGCGCCATCAGCGTGATCTGCAACGTCACCAGCAACGCGTCGAACAGCATCGCCCAGTCCTCGACCAGCGTGGCAAAGACCAGCCGCGGCCCAGGCAGGATATAGTGCGGGATCTCGTTCCAGACGACGATGCGGTCCCAGACCAACAGGGTCAGGCCCATCATCACGACCGGCAGCACCCATTTCGCGATGCGCTCGATGCGGCGGGCACGGGCGCGGCGCGTCTCTTCCTCGTCGACCATCACCGGATCGGAGATGGTGGGGTCGGTGACGGTCATGCGGCCTCCATTGCCTGATGCAGCGCGTCGGACGCCGCCCTGCAATGCCCGGCATAATCCGCCGAGGTCCGGAAATCCTCGTCGCGGGGATAGGGCGCGTCCACGGTCAGTTCCTCGATGACGCGGCCGGGCCGCGCGGCCATAACGACGATCCGGTCAGACAGGAACACGGATTCGAACACCGAATGGGTCACGAAGATCACGGTGCAGCCGATCTTCTGCTTCATCTCGAGAAGGTCGTTGTTCAGCTTGTGTCGGGTGATCTCGTCCAGCGCGGCAAAGGGTTCGTCCATCAGGATCAGCTTGGGCCGTGTGACGAGGGCGCGGGCGATCGACACGCGCATCTTCATGCCGCCCGACAGCTCGCGTGGGTAGGACCGCTGGAAGTTCTCGAGCCCCACCAGCCGCAGCGCCTCGAGCACGTCGTCCTTTACCTGTTCGTAGGATTTGCCGCGCAGCCGGAACGGCAGCCAGACGTTCTGCGCGACCGTGGCCCAGGGCATCAGCGTCGGCTCCTGGAAGACAACGGCAAGGTCGGTGTCATCGGCCCCGCCCTGCCATTCGATCCGGCCCTGGCTGGGATGGCTGAGGCCGGCGATCAGGCGCAGCGCCGTGGACTTGCCGCAGCCCGAGGGGCCCAGCAAGGAGATGAAGTCGCCTTCGTTCACCGTCAGCGACATGCCGTGCAGCGCGACCACGTCACCGTTGAAGGTCTTGGTGACGTGGCGCATGTCGAGAAGCGCGGAGCGCTGACCGAGAGGGGCCGGTGCGGCCATGGGTGTCTCCAAACGTCGGGGGCACGCGGGACCCGTCGGCCCCGCCGCCGAGATCAGTCCTGGGGCTTGAGGTCCATGCCCACGCCGTTGCCGACGAACTCGGTCGTGTAGGAGGCGGCGATGTCCAGCCCGTCGGCGATCACGCCGGCCTCGACCATCTTGCCGTAGAAGTCCTGCACGACGTCGTCGGTGACCACGCCGATCCCCTGCTCCAACGCGTCGCCGGAATCGACGATGCCCTCTTCCTTCATGCGGCGGACGGCATATTCGACCTTGTCCTGGGTCATGTCGGGATTGGCCTCGAGGATCAGCTCGTTCGCCGCGCTCCCGTCACCGTAGATGTAATTGTACCAGCCCTTGATCGAGCCATCGACGAAGCACTGCACCACCTCGGGCCGGTTCTCGACCGTGTCGGCCATCGTCTCGATCGTCGTGGCGTAGGACGAATAGCCCGCATCCGCGATCAGGAAGACGTTCGGCTCGAACCCGGCCTCCTGTTCGACGAGGTATGGCTCGGACGAGAGATAGCCCTGCATGCCCATGTCGGGGTTTGCGATGAACGG
Source organism: Tranquillimonas rosea (assembly GCF_900111315.1). Taxonomy (GTDB): domain Bacteria; phylum Pseudomonadota; class Alphaproteobacteria; order Rhodobacterales; family Rhodobacteraceae; genus Tranquillimonas; species Tranquillimonas rosea. The sequence goes on along the minus strand of NZ_FOGU01000007.1, from coordinate 82,267 downwards.
GGCCGGGTTGAAGGTGTAGGGCTCGCGCTGCTCGGCGGTGAAGCCGTAGGCCGAGATCATCCACTGGTAGTACGAGGTATAGCCGTTATCGCCGATCAGCAGGGTGAGGTCCTTGAGGTCCTCCCACGTCTCGGCACTTTCGGGATGCGCCAGGATCACCTGCGGGTGCTTCTGGAACGTCGCCGCCACCACGACGACCGGGATGTCCTCGGCCACCGCGTTGAAAGCCTGCAGCAGATCGCCGCCCATGTTGAAGTCAAGCCGCCCCGCCAGCATCAGCGCGCGGTTGTTCACCTGCGGGCCGCCGGGAACGATGGTCACGTCCAGACCGCACGCCTCGTAGGTGCCGTCCGCCACGGATTGATAGAACCCGCCGTGTTCGGCCTGCGCCACCCAGTTCGTGCCGAAGGACACCTCCTGGAGGTCCTGCGCGGTGGCCGGCAGCGCGGCAAGGCCGGCAATAAGCGCGGCGGCGGAAGGTCTGGCAAGCATCGGTCGGTCCCCACTCCGGTTGTCGTCGACCGTCATCTTAGAAACTGCGTTCGGGAGTTGCCTCCCACGGCGGCGAATTGGCGACGGAGCCGACCCCGGTGATGAAAGATTAATCGCCAAATTGGCTCCGCGACCGGAAATCGGGCACTGCGCGGGGCTAAGCCCTGTCGCATGGGCGCACGAGGCGCGATGAATCGCCCACGACCGATCAGCAACGAGGCAGGCCAGATGCGCGACGTCACCCCCAAGCACATTCGCGCGCCGTTCGGCGCATATTCCCACGGCATCCTGACCGGCCCGGTGGAGCGGCTGCTGGTCACCTCGGGCCAGCTGGGCATCGCCCCCGACGACACGGTCCCCGAGGACGCCGGGGCGCAGGCCGAGCTCTGCTTCGCCAGCATCGGGGCCATCCTGGCCGAAGGCGGCCTGGGTCCGTCGGACGTCATCCGGATCAACGCCTTCGTTACCGAGCGCGCCCACTTTCCCGCCTACATGGCGGCGCGCGACGCCTGGCTGGGGGGCATCCATCCCCTGCCCGCCTCGACGCTGGTGATCGTCGGCGGCTTCACCCGGCCCGAGTTCAAGGTCGAGGTCGAGGTGACGGCCGCCGCCTGATCGCGGTGGCCTTTCCGGGACGGCCGGGTCATAACGCGGGCGGACACCGGCAGGGAGACAGGCGGACGATGCGCAATTCCTACTACGCGCCCAGCGGCGGGCATCCGGGGCAGGATCAACTGCTGACGGATCGCGCGGTCTTTACCGAGGCATACGCCGTCATCCCCAAGGGCACGATGCGCGACATCGTCACCAGTTACCTTCCGTTCTGGGAAGACACGCGCCTGTGGATCCTCTCGCGTCCCATGAGCGGTTTCGCCGAGACGTTCTCGCAGTACATCGTCGAGCTGGCGCCGGGCGGCGGCTCGGACCGTCCCGAGACCGAAAGCGCCGCCGAGGCGGTGCTGTTCGTGGTCGAGGGCGGCGTCACCCTCACGCTCGACGGCACAGCGCACGACCTTGCGCCCGGCGGCTATGCCTACCTGCCGCCCGGCCACGCCTGGACGCTCCGCAATACCGGCAGCGCGCCGGCGCGCTTTCACTGGATTCGCAAGGCGTACCAGCCGGTCGAAGGGCTGGACGCGCCCGATCCGATCATCGCCGACGAGCACGACATCGCCCCAACCCCGATGCCCGGCACCGACGGCAAATGGGCCACGACGCGCTTCGTCGATCCGGCCGACATGCGCCACGACATGCACGTCACCATCGTCACGTTCCAGCCCGGCGCGGTGATCCCCTTTGCCGAGACGCATGTCATGGAGCACGGGCTGTATGTCCTCGAGGGCAAGGCCGTCTACCGGCTCAACCAGGACTGGGTCGAGGTCGAGGCCGGCGACTACATGTGGTTGCGCGCCTTCTGCCCGCAGGCCTGCTATGCCGGCGGCCCCGGACGGTTCCGCTATCTGCTCTACAAGGATGTGAACCGCCACGCGCCGCTGACCCCGCGATAGCCGCCACGCGCCTCTGTGCGATCCCGCCCGGAATGACTATGTGACCGATATGAGTTGGTCCTTTCCCATCGGGCGGCTGTTCGGATCCGAGCTGCGCGTCCACGTCACCTTCTTCCTGCTGCTCGCGTGGATCGGCGGCGAAGCCTACATGGCCGCCGGACCGATGGCGGCGGCGATCAACGTGGGCTTCGTGCTGTCGCTGTTCCTCTGCGTCGTGGCGCACGAGTACGGGCACGCGCTGATGGCGCGGCGCTATGGCATCCCGACGCCGGACATCACGGTGTTGCCGATCGGCGGCCTCGCCCGGCTGGCAAGGATGCCCGAACGTCCGAGCGCCGAGATCGCGGTCGCCCTCGCGGGACCGGCGGTGAACGTGGCGATCTGGGCGGTTCTCACGGCGTTCGGCGCCTCGGCCGATACCGGAATGTTCTTCGGCGATGGCGGCGCCAGCTTCCTCGGCAGCCTGTCGGCGGTGAACCTGTTCCTCGTCCTGTTCAACATGATCCCGGCCTTCCCGATGGACGGCGGGCGCGTGCTACGGGCCGTTCTGGCGCTACGCTTCGACCGGTTGCGCGCCACCAAGATCGCCGCAGGGGCGGGTCAGGCGCTGGCCGTCGGCTTTGCCGTCTGGGGAGTCACCTCGGGCAACCCGCTGCTGGTGCTGATCGCCGTCTTCGTCTTCATGGCCGCCAGCGCCGAAGCCAAGGCGATGGAGCAGCGCATGCGCTCGGTCCATTTCCCGCACGTCCGGCGCTAGCGCCGCTGGGCCAGCGCGTCCGAGAGGACACGCTGCACGACCGCGCCGTCGACGTCGTCGGCCACGAAGCTGTCGCCGATCGCGCGGGCCAAGATGAACCGCAGCTTGCCGTCGACGACCTTCTTGTCCTGCCCCATCAGGTCGAGCAGCGCGGCGGCGTCGGGCAGGTCGCCGGGAATGTCCGACAGGTCGGTCTTCATGCCCATCTCGCGCAGATGCGCCCGCACACGCGACGGCGCCTCCTGCGCGCAGAACCCCAGGCGGGCCGAGGTCTCGAACGCCAGCGCGCAGCCGATCGCCACGCCTTCGCCGTGCAGCAGTCGGTCGGAATACCCCGTCGCGGCCTCGAGCGCGTGGCAGAAGGTGTGGCCGAGGTTCAGAAGCGCGCGGTCGCCCTGCTCGGTCTCGTCCCGCACCACGATGTCGGCCTTCATCTCGACCGACCGGCGCACCGCGCGGACCCGCGCCGCGCCGTCGCCGTCGGCCAGCAAAGGGCCCGCGCCTTCGAGCCATTCGAAGAAGGCGGCGTCGCCCAACAGCCCGTACTTCACCACCTCGCCATAGCCCGCCAGCAGATCGCGCCGGGCCAGCGTCGACAGGACGTCCGTATCGGCCAGCACGAGCGTCGGCTGGTGGAACGCGCCGACGAGGTTCTTTCCCTGCGGCGCGTTGATGCCGGTCTTGCCTCCGACGGAACTGTCCACCTGCGCCAGCAGCGAGGTCGGGATCTGCACGAAGCGCACCCCCCGGCGCAGGATCGCGGCGGCGAACCCCACGAGGTCGCCGATAACCCCGCCGCCAAGGGCGATGACCACGTCGCGCCGCTCGATCCGCTGATCCAGCAGCCATTCGACGGTGCGCGACAGCTGCGCCCAGCTCTTCGTCGCCTCGCCCGGCGGCAGCGTCAGCGCGGTGCTTTCGATCCCCTCGGCGCCGAGTGCGGATTGCAGCGCCGCGAGGTGGCGGGCGCCGACAGTCTCGTCGGTCACGATGGCGACGCGGGGCCGCGACAGGACCGGCGCGATCTCCGCCCCCGCGCGGGACAGGAGCCCCGGCCCGATCCGCACGTCGTAGGCGCGCTCTCCGAGGTCGACGTGAACCGTCTCGATCATCACTTGCTCTCCAATACGTCCGGGCGCGCGGTCAGCGCGTCGATGACCGCCATCGCGGTGTCGTCCACCGAGAACGCCGGGCGCGACCGCACCGTGACATCGGCCAGCGCATAGACCGGCCCCCGACTCTCGTAGAGGTCGGCCAGCGTTCCATAGGGATCGGCGGTCTTGAGAAGCGGTCGTGTGTCGCGATGCTTCACCCGCTGCCACAACAGCGACAGCGGCGCGTCCAGCCAGACGGACAGGCCGCGGGCATGGATATTCTCGCGGTTGACGTCCTGCAGGAACGCCCCACCGCCGGTGGACAGGATGGAGGGGCGGTCGTCCAGCAGCCGCGAGATAACCTGCGCCTCCTTCTGACGAAAAAACGCCTCGCCGTCGCGGGCGAAGATTTCGGCGATGGTGCGGTTCGCGGCCGTCTCGATCTCGGCATCCGAATCGCGGAACGGCACGCCCAGCTTGCGGGCCAGCGCGGTTCCCACGGCCGTCTTGCCGGCGCCCATCATGCCGACGAGCGCGACTGTCTTTTTCAGCTTCACGGCCAAGATGGCGGCCTCTCGCTCAAAAAATCCTCCGAAGGCACTGAATGGCGTGATCTTCCCGGAAAGACCATATACAATTCAACTTGACGGGGGACGCAGACGCCCCTGCAACGGAACCGGGGCGAAGGTGCAGGCATGATGGGGCGGGTATTCAAGCTATTGCTGGTTCTGCTGGTGGCGGCGTTCGTGGGATTGGCGGGATTCGCCTATCTCGGCAACCTGTCGCCCGAGCAGGTTCGCATCGAGGCGCCGGTGATCCTGGATGCGCAGTGACCTCGCCGCCCTGGCTCTTCTGCTGACGACGACCACCGCCGCCAGCGCGCAGGAGCCCCTGTCCGCGATCGACTGGCTCTCCGACAGCGTGACGACCGCGGCCCAGCCGTCGCAGGACGACGCGCCCGTCAGCAACGGCGCCCTGCCCGGCAAGATCACGGTCGAACCGCTCGACGCGCCACGGCCCAACGACGTCGGGCTGTTCGCGCCAGAGGCGGTGGGCCTGCCCGACGCGCTGTGGTCCGGCGCCGAGACCGGGCACCTGTCCGAGCTGTTCGCCGGCCTGCCCGTTGATGCCCTGCCGAGCCTGCGGCGGATGACAAAGGATCTGCTGAGCGCGCGCGCCGCACCGCCTCCCGGAGACGGGGCCAGCCTGTTCTTGTCCCGCGTCGACGCGCTGTTGCGGATGGGCGACATCGACCGCGCCGGACGCCTGCTGGAACGCGCGGGCGGCACCGATCCCCGGCTGTTTCGCCGGGCCTTCGATGTGGCCCTGCTGAACGGGTCCGAGAACCGCGCCTGCGCCCGCATGCGCCGGGCGCCCGAGATCGCGCCAACCTATGCCGCGCGGGTGTTCTGCCTGGCGCGCGGCGGCGATTGGCGCGCCGCGGCGCTGACGCTCGAGGCCGGCGACGCGCTCGGCGTCATCGGTTCGGCCGAGGACCGGCTGCTGGCACGCTTCCTGGATCCCGCCATCGCCGATTCCACGGTGTCGCTGCCGCCGCCGCGCGATCCGACGCCGCTGTCCTTCGCCATGCTCGCCGCGATCGGCGAACCCATGGGCACCACCGGCCTGCCCCTCGCCTTCGCCCATTTCGATCTGCGGCCCACCGCCGGCTGGAGCCACCGCATCGCCGCGGCCGAGCGCCTGGCTCGCGCCGGGGCGATCGCGCCCGCGCGGCTGTTCGAGGTCTACGATGACCGACAGCCCCCGGCCTCGGGCGGGACCTGGGACAGGGTCGAGGCCGTGCAGGACGCGATGCGCGCGATCTCGGGCTCGATGCCCGACGCGGTGAACGCCACGCTGCCCGACGCCTGGACCGAGATGCAGGCCGCCGGACTGGCCAGCGTCTTTGCCCGCCACCTGTCGCCCGACCTGTCGAACATGCCGCTCGACGGGGCCGCGCAGGAGGCGGCGCTGGAGATGGCGCTGCTCACCGACGACTACGCCGCGGCCGCCGATTCCGCCGGAGACGCGCTGCCCCGTGACGTTGCCATCGTTCTGGGACGCGCGCCGCTGCCCGACGACGCCTCTCCAAAGGTGACGGCCCTGCGCGAGGGCCTCGCCGGCGAGGTCGCGCCGCCCGAGCGGCTGACGCGCCTGGTCGACGAGGACCGGACGGGTGAGGCACTGCTGCTGGCCGCCGAGGACATCGACCGGGGCGCCGCCGGCGACCTCGACGAGCTTGCGCCCTCCCTCGCCTTTCTCGTGCAGATGGGGCTGGACGGCACCGCCCGGCGCACGGCGCTGGAGATCCTGATGCTGGACCGCGGGGCATGACCACCGCCGCCCACCGCATCCAGGCCTTTCTCGAAGCGCAGGCCGCCGAACTGGACGCGGCGGACAACACCCAGCTCGCCTATGCCCGCGACCTCAAGGACTTCGCCGGCTGGCTCGATGGCCAGGGACGCGACTTCGACAGCGCCGCCCGCGAGGACATCGAGGACTACCTCGTCCATTGCGACGCGCAGGGCCTCGCCCAGTCGACCCGGGCGCGGCGGCTGTCCGCGATCCGCCAGCTCTATCGCTTCGCCTTCGAGGAAGGCTGGCGGGCCGACAATCCCGCGATCCAGATCAAGGGGCCGGGCCGGACGCGCCGGCTGCCCAAGACGCTGGACCTGTCCGAGGTCGACCGCCTGCTTCAGGCCGCGCGAGAGACCGGCCGGACCGAGGCCGACAGGGTGCGCAACACCTGCCTGATGGAGCTGCTCTATGCGACCGGCATGCGCGTGACCGAGCTTGTCTCGCTGCCCGCGGCGGCCGCGCGGGGCGATCCGCGGATGCTGCTCGTCAAGGGCAAGGGCGGCAAGGAGCGCATGGTGCCCCTCTCGGCCCCCGCGCGGGCCGCCCTCGCGGCCTGGCTGCCCCTGCGGGACGCCGCCGATGCCAAGGCGGCCAAGGCGGGCGCCGCGCCATCGCGCCACCTCTTCCCGTCGCGCGGGAAAGCCGGGCACATGACGCGCCATCGCTTCTACGTGCTGATCAAGGAGCTGGCGGTGGCCGCCGGGGTGTCGCCCGACAAGGTCACGCCGCACACCCTGCGCCACGCCTTTGCAACGCATCTGCTGGCCGCCGGCGCCGACCTGCGCTCGATCCAGACGCTTCTGGGCCATGCCGACGTGTCGACCACGGAAATCTACACTCATGTCCTGGACGAGCGGCTGCGCGACCTGGTGCTGGACCATCACCCGCTGGCACAGGGCGACTGACCGCGAAACAGGCGCCGGCGCACTCTTGAAAGCCGGCGCACTGGGCCACATAACTCCGCAATTCCCGATGAAAGAAAGTGGACATGGACGCCGCCGACTCACAGACGCTTGACGCCGCCTTCTGGATGATTGCCGCGGCCATTATTGGGCTTCTCGTATTGTCGGCCTTCTTCTCGGGCTCCGAGACGGCGCTGACGGCCGCCTCGCGCGGCAAGCTGCGCGCCCAGGCCGACAAGGGGTCCAAGGGCGCGGCGCGGGCGCTGCGGATCACCGAGGACAACGAGCGGCTGATCGGCTCGGTCCTGCTGGGCAACAACCTCGTCAACATCCTCGCGACCTCGCTGGCCACGGCGCTCTTTACCCGAGCACTGGGGGAATCGGGCGTCGCGGTGGCCACGCTGGTGATGACGCTCCTGGTGCTGATCTTTGCAGAGGTGCTGCCCAAGACCTACGCCATCACCAATGCCGAGACGGCGGCCTCGGGCGTGTCGGGGCCGATCGCCGTGGTGATCCGCATCTTCGCCCCGCTGGTCATGGCGGTGCGCGCCTTCGTCCGGATCGTGCTGCGCATCTTCGGCGTGCGGACCGATCCCGACAGCCAGGTCCTCGCCGTGCGCGAAGAGATCGAGGGCGCGCTGAACCTCGGCCATTCCGAAGGCGTGGTCGAGAAGGAGGACCGCGACCGTATCCTCGGCGCGCTGGACCTTTCGGACCGGACGGTCGAGGAGATCATGCTGCACCGCTCGAAGATCGAGATGATCGATGTCGACATGGAACCGGCGCAGATCCTCGAACAGTGCCTGAACTCGTCGCATACCCGCCTGCCCGTCTACCGCGAGAGCCACGAGAACATCATCGGCGTGATCCACGCGAAGGACCTGCTACGGTCGCTGTTCGCGCTCCGCCGCGACAGCGGCCCCGAGGATCCGTTCAAGGGCTTCGACATCGCCGCCGTCGCGATGAAACCCTACTTCGTGCCAGAGACCACCACGCTCGACGACCAGATGCGCCAGTTCCTGCGGCGCCACACGCACTTCGCCCTCGTCGTGGACGAATACGGCGCGTTGCAGGGGCTGATCACGCTCGAGGACATCCTGGAAGAGATCGTGGGCGAGATCACCGACGAGTTCGACATCGACGCCGAGCACCCGCTGCGCCGGACCGAGTCCGGTGACGTGATCGTCGACGGCGCGATGACCATACGCGACCTCAACCGCGCGACCGACTGGACGCTTCCCGACGAAGAGGCGAACACGATCGCGGGGCTGGTCATCCACGAGGCTCAGATGATCCCGACACAGGGCCAGAAGTTCAGCTTCCACGGTTTCCGGTTCGAGGTCGTGAGCCGCAAGGACAACCGCATCACGCGCCTGAAGATCCGACCGCTCGACTGAACCGCTGGAACCCGGCGTGCCGCGGCGTTATCTTACCAAGACGTCACACCCACTCAAGACAGCCAGAGCCCCCGTGATGAAAGACCTCGACGACATTCCCGCCCTCATGGCCTCGATCGGCGCGCGTGCCCGCGCCGCCTCTGCCGAGCTGGCGTATGCGTCACCAGAGGCCAAGGCACGGGCTCTGCACGCCGCCGCCAATGCGGTCGAGGCGCAGAGCGACCGGATCATCGCCGCCAATGCCGACGATCTCGTGTTTGGCCGGGACAAGGGTCTGTCCGAGGCGATGATGGACCGTCTGACCCTGACCGAGGACCGGGTCGCCGGGATCGCCGCATCGCTGCGCGCCGTGGCGGACCAGCAGGATCCGGTGGGCGGCGTCATCGCCAGTTGGGACATGCCCTCGGGGCTGCAGATCGAGCGGGTGCGCACGCCGCTGGGCGTCGTCGGCGTGATCTACGAATCCCGCCCCAACGTGACCGCCGATGCCGGGGCCTTGTGCCTCAAGGCCGGCAACGCTGTGATCCTGCGCGGCGGTTCCGAGAGTTTTCATTCATCCTCGGCGATCCATGCCTGCATGGTCGAGGGGCTGGAGGCCGCCGGGCTGCCGCTGGACTCGATCCAGCTCGTGCCCACGCGCGACCGTGCCGCCGTGACCGAGATGCTGACGATGACCGACACGATCGACGTGATCGTTCCCCGCGGCGGAAAGGGGCTGGTCGGGCTGGTGCAGCGCGAGGCACGCGTGCCGGTCTTTGCCCATCTCGAGGGGATCGTGCACATCTATCTCGACGCCGCGGCCGATGCCGACACGGCGATGAAGGTGGTGATGAACGCCAAGACGCGGCGCACGGGAATCTGCGGCGCGGCCGAGTGTCTGCTGATCCACCGCGACGTGGCCGACACGCTGGGGCGCGACGTGATACGCGCGCTGATCGAGGCGGGCGTCACCGTCTATGCCGACGAGACGCTGGCGGCGATCGAGGGCACCGAACCCGCCGGCGACGACGATTGGGGCCGCGAATACCTCGACATGAAGATTGCCGCACGGGTGGTGGACGACATCGACGACGCGATCACCCATGTGCGCCGCTACGGGTCGAGCCATACCGACTGCATCATCACCGAAGACACTTCGGCGCGCGATCGCTTCTTCCAGCGGCTCGACAGCGCGATCCTTATGCACAACGCCTCGACCCAGTTCGCCGACGGCGGCGAGTTCGGGATGGGCGCAGAGATCGGCATCGCCACGGGCAAGATGCATGCCCGCGGTCCCGTCGGCGCCGAGCAATTGACGAGCTTCAAGTACCTCGTGCGCGGCGCGGGAACGGTCAGGCCGTGATCGTGATCCTCTCGGGCTCGAATCGAATGTCGATCGTCCGTCCGAGGGAGGCGGCCACGCGCCCGGCCAGCGGGAACTGCACAACCGACGGCGCCTCGCACGCCTCGGGCGGTTCGGCGTGCTGTGTCATGCCGGCCCACAGCTCCGAACGAATCTCCAACCGCGGAGACTGTGCCGTGATGTACCATCGACCGTCTTCCCCGGCCTGGACGACGACATGCCCGCCATGGGGCATCTCACGCTCCAGCGCCATCAGGATGAGCGCGGCAAGTCGCAGTTCGGAGCGGGTGACTGGGGCCGATATCTCCCATTGCAGGGTCAGCCGACCATGACGGGTCAGCGGCGCAAGGGTCTCATGGATCTCGGCGTCGCTCATGACCGTGTCGGAGCCGAGGCCGAACGCCACGCGATAGAGGAGAAGCCGCGCATTGGCCTCGTCGGCGCATTGCGAGATCAGGTCGAGTTCCGGAGCGCTCTGTCCCTCGTTGGAGAGTGACAAGAGCTCGACACCGTTGGAAATGGCGCCGAGCGGGCTGACCAGATCGTGGCAGATCCGGGCACAGACAAGATGTGAAAGATCATCACTCATCGAGGTAACGTTTTGAACGGAATGGAAGATCTCCTTGAACCGGGAATGCTGGTCCGCCACCCGCAAAAGCCCGAATGGGGCCTGGGACAGGTGCAGAGCAACATCAATGGACGGGTTACCGTCATGTTCGAGGACGAGGGAAAGGTTGTCATCGACGCCACCAGAGTTGAACTAGAGATCGTCATCACGCCATGAGAGCGATCATCGCGCTCAGTCAGCCTAATATTCGTTACTGAACCGTCAATGACCGCCGCGGCGTCCACTGTTGCCAACACCGGGACCGATCCCTAGAACCCCGGTCAGACACCCCCGGCCCGACACCCATACGATGCTCGTATCCGATCTCCAGTTCGAGTTGCGCCTTGCCAGCGACCCGCGGGATCTCGCGGCGGCGCAGCGGCTGCGCTACGCGGTATTCGTCGAAGAGCTGGGCGGCGACGGGCCGATGGTGGACCACGATGCGCGGCGCGAAACGGACCGGTTCGATCCCTATTTCGAGCATCTCGTGCTGGTGGACCGGCAGCGCGACGTCGAGGCGCTGGACCATGTCGTCGGCGTCTATCGCCTGCTGACCGACACCGCCGCCGCGCGGATGGGGCAGTTCTATTCCGAGGACGAGTACGACCTGACGGTGCTGCGCGACAGCGGCCGGCCGCTTCTGGAACTCGGCCGCTCGTGTCTGCACCCCGACTATCGTGGCGGAACGGCGATGCTGCATCTCTGGGGCGGGCTCGCGCGGTACGTGCGGGAGCGCGGGATCGAGGTTCTGTTCGGCGTGGCGTCGTTCCACGGCACCGACTCCGACGCGCTGGCCGCGCCGCTGTCGCTGTTGCACCATCGGCACCTGGCCCCGCCGGAACTGCGGGTCCGCTCGCGCACCTATCAGCCGATGAACCTGATGGACGAAAGCGCCATCGACCGCCCCCGTGCCATGCGCGCCGTGCCTGCGCTGATCAAGGCCTACCTGCGGCTCGGCGGTTTCGTGGGCGACGGCGCCTTCGTCGACCACCCGTTCAACACCACCGACATCTGCCTGGTGATGGACACCGAAAAGCTGAACGCGCAACAGACGGCGATCTATACCGGCGGAGCGCGATGAGCCGCACCTGGAACGGGACAGAGCCCGCCCCGACGCCACCGATCACGCTTGCGGGGTGGGTCCGGGTCGTGCTGCGTGGGGTGACGCTCGGCACCGTCACCTTCGGCGGGCTGGCACTTCTGCTGACGCTGCGGCTGATCGAGCGTCCGCTGTGCGGTCAGTCACGCCCGGTTACCCCGTGGCTCACCCAAGGGGTCTGCCGGGTGGCGTTCGTGATCCTCGGCCTCGGGTTCTCGCGCCAGGGGCGCCCCATGCGGCAGCGGGGGGCCGTGGTGGCGAACCACGCCTCTTGGCTGGACATCTTCGCGCTGAACGCGGGCGACCGTATCTATTTCGTGTCCAAGTCCGAGGTACGCGGCTGGCCCGGCATCGGCTGGCTGGCGCGGGCGACCGGGACGATCTTCATCAACCGCGCCGCGCGCGAGGCGGCGGACCAGCGCGACCTGTTCAGCCGCCGCCTTGCGGCCGGTCACCGTCTGCTGTTCTTCCCCGAGGGAACATCGACGGACGGAAAGCGCGTTCTTCCTTTCAACTCAACGCTCTTCGCTGCATTCTTCAAAGATGACCTCAACCCTGAACCCGCGATTCAACCCGTGACGCTCGTCTATCGCGGGCCGCGGGGCGGCGATCCGCGGTTCTACGGCTGGTGGGGCGAGATGGAATTCGGGGACCACCTGCTGAAGGTGCTGGCAGCCCCGCGTCAGGGCGACGTGACGCTCGTGTATCACCCGCCGATCGCAGCGTCGGCGGCGGGCGACCGCAAGACTCTCGCCCGCCGCGCCGAAGCCGCCGTGCGGGCGGGTCTCGATCGTCACATCGACTAGCGCATCGCCGAGACGAGGCCGGTGAGCGCGGAGACGGGATCGTCCGCCGTCCAGATCTCGTCCCCGATGGCGAAGAAGTCGGTCATCGGGGCCAGCGCGGCGACACGGTCGGGCGCCAGCGCGCCCTCGGCCACGACCGGCACTTCGATCATCTCGGACCACCATGCGAACAGTTCGTCCTCGGCCACGCGCCCGTCGCCGAAGCTGGTTTCGGCCACCGGGCCGAAGGCGATGTAGTCGGCGCCGGATTCGCCGGCGTTCATGCCCTCGTGGCGCTGGCCGCCGCAGAAGGCGCCGACGATCGGGTCCTGTCCCAGTTGCTTGCGGGCCGCGCGGACCGAGCGCGCGCCGTCGTTGAGGTGCACGCCGTCGAGCCCGAGACGCTCGACCAGTTGCAGATGCTCCTCGATCACCAGGGGGATGTCCCGCGCATGGGTGAGCTCGCGCAGCGTGTCGGCGGCGCGGATCAGGCGATCCTCGTCACGGGCCGCCTGGCGCAGACGCAGGCAGGCGATCTCGTGCGTGTCGAGCACCCGTGACAGGACGTCCGGAAATGTCTCCAGATCCAGGTCGGGCGGCGTGATGAGGTAGAGTTGGGGCTGCGCGTCTTCGGCCATTTCGGCTCTCCGTTGGCTGGCTGCGAGGCCGCACATAACCGAGAGCGGCGGAAATGGCTACTTCGGCGGCATCTCTCCGATGAACTCGGTCGCCATCGTCAGAAGCCGCAGCCTGACCCCGTCATCCACCGCCGCCACCGCGTCGAGCACCACGTAGCCGCCCATCGCGCGGCCGGCATTCACGAAGCGCTCGACACCGGCCAGCGACAGGGCCGCCGTCTCGTTCGCCTTGCCCACCCGCACCATCACGCCGTCGTCGCGGACCCCGGCCAGCATGTGACCGCGCCACAGGAAGGCCAGCCCGCCGAACATGTGCTTTTCCTTCAACTCGTCGTAGTCGAACAAATCATCCCGGAAGAGTTGCGCGACACCCTCGTCATAGGCCATGGACCCGCCTCCTTGCAGCCGAACATCTCGCAGCCTATCACGCCCGACACCCAGCCGGAGACTCCGCAATGCCCGACCAGCCCGCTTTCGTCCTCGTCCGCCCGCAGATGGGAGAGAACATCGGTGCGGCGGCGCGGGCGATGTGGAATTTCGGGCTCGACCGGATGCGCGTGGTTGCGCCGCGCGACGGCTGGCCGAACCCCAAGGCGGTCGCGATGGCGAGCGGGGCGGGACGGCTGCTGGACAACGCGCCTTTCTACGACACGCTGCCCGACGCCCTGGGAGACTGCACCTACGTCTTCGCCACCACCGCGCGGCCCCGCGGCCTGACGAAGCCAGTCTTCACACCCGAGGCCGCGATGGACGAGGCGCGCACGCGGCTGGCGCACGGCGAGAAGGTCGCAGTCATGTTCGGCCCCGAACGCGCGGGGCTGGAGAATGACGACATCATCCGGGCCAACGCGATCATATCGGTGCCGGTCAATCCGGACTTCCCCTCACTCAACCTCGCGCAATGCGTGCTGCTGACGGCTTACGAGTGGCGCCGCCGCACCCTGCCAGCGCCCGCCCGCAGCGACGAGATGGCCGGCACCGAGCCCGCCACCGGCATCGAGGTCGAGCGGCTCGCCCAGCACTACGAAGAGCGGCTGGATCAGGCTGGGTTCTTCTTTCCCGAGGCCAAGGCGGAGTCGATGAAGCGGACGCTGCGCAATCTCTGGAGTCGGATGCCGCTGACCCGCGCCGATGTGCAGACGCTGCACGGCATGATGCGTCAAATGGTGCGGTGGAAAGAGCGCGGCGAGTGACTTGAAGGCCCCCCGCGCGCCCGATACCTAGGCGTCAGCCTTCCGCAAGGGGACGCCAATGGCCCAGAAACGCTCCATCTTCGAAGAGGTGTCCTCTGAGGACACCCGCAAGGCCCCCCGCACCACAGGCACGATCGACGCCAAGCCGCGCGGCGCGCGGCGGGCGATCCGGGCGTGGCTGATGGTGCTGTTCGCGCTGGTCGTCGTGATGATCGCGGTGGGCGGCCTGACACGCCTGACCGACAGCGGCCTGTCGATCACCGAATGGAAACCGATCACCGGAGCGCTGCCGCCGATGTCCGAGGCGGACTGGCAGGCCGAGTTCGAGAGCTATCAGGCGATCCCGGAATTCGAGTTGCAGAACAGCGACATGACGCTGGCCGAGTTCGAGTTCATCTACTGGTGGGAATGGAGCCACCGGCAGCTCGGGCGGGTCATCGGCCTTGTGTGGGCGGTGGGCTTCGCAGGCTTCCTCGCCGCGCGCAAGATCCCGACGGGATGGACGGGGCGGCTGCTGCTGCCGGGCGTGCTGGGCGGCATCCAGGGCGCGATCGGCTGGTGGATGGTGTCGTCGGGCCTGAGCGGCGACGCGCTGGATGTGGCGTCCTACCGGCTGGCGACGCATCTGGGGCTGGCCTTTGTCATCCTCGGCCTGATCGCGTGGTACGTCTTCCAGCTGGGCCGAAGCGAGGCCGATCTACTTCAGGCCCGCCGGGCGCAGGAGCCCAAGATGGTCTCGCTCTCCACCGGGCTGATGCATTTCGCCTTCCTGCAGATCCTGCTGGGCGCGCTCGTCGCCGGCATCGACGCGGGCCGCGCCTTTCCCGACTGGCCGCTGATGGCGGGCGGGTTCCTTCCGCCCTACCCGTTCGACATCCAGCCCTGGTGGCGCAACTTCTTCGAGAATGCGGGCCTCGTGCAGTTCATGCACCGGATGGCCGGCTACCTGCTGTTCGTCTTCGGCATCGTCGCCTGGCTGCGCTCGCGCCGGTCGTCGTTCAACGCCACGCGCTTTGCCTTCAACGCCGTGATGGCGATGATGACGCTCCAGGTCGTGCTGGGCATCGTCACGGTGATCTACCAGGCGCAGTGGCACATCGCGATCGTGCACCAGATCGGCGCCGTGGTGCTGTGGGTGCTGATCCTGCGCAGCCGCCACCAGTCGCGCTTCCCGCGCGCCCAATCCCTCAGAGGAGCCTCTGCATGAGCGCCTATGACGACCTGATGGCCTTCCAGCGCGAGACCGAAGCGCTGGGATCGATCGCGGGCCGCCTGTCCTGGGACCAGGAAACCGTCATGCCGCGCGGCGCGGCCGAGCAGCGCGGCGAGGAGATGGCCGCGATCGAGGGCGTCCTGCATGCCCGCAGGATCGATCCGCGGGTGGGCGAATGGCTGGACAAGGCCGAAGCCCCCGACGCCGTCGGCGAGGCGCAACTGCGCCACATCCGGCGCAGCTATGACCGGACGCGGCGCGTGCCGGCGCGTCTGGCCGCGGAACTGGCCCGGACGACATCGGTGGCGCAGGGCGTCTGGGCCGAGGGGCGGGCGGCCGAGGATGTCTCGGCCTTCACGCCGACGCTGGAAAAGGTCGTGTCGCTGGTACGGGAACAGGCCGAGTGCCTGGCCGATGGCGGCGATCCCTACGACGCGCTGCTCGACGATTACGAACCCGGCGCGACGGCCGACAGCCTGACGGGCATGTTCGGCGCGATGCGCCCCCGGCTCGTCAACCTGCGCGACCGGATTCTCGGCGCCGCGCATCAGCCGCCGGCCGTAGCGGGAGAATTCCCCGAGGCCGCTCAGCTGGCGTTGTCGCGTGAGCTTGCGGGCGCCTTCGGCTATGACTTCCACACCGGGCGGATCGACAAGGCCGTCCATCCGTTCTCGTCCGGCTCGGGTCGTGACGTGCGCATCACGACGCGCACCGCCGCGGACGATCCGTTCAACTGCCTCTATTCGACGATCCACGAGACCGGGCACGCCTGTTACGAACAGGCGATCGATCCGGCCTATGCGATGACGCCCGTGGGCGGCGGCGTCTCGATGGGCGTCCACGAAAGCCAGAGCCGGCTCTACGAGAACCAGATAGGCCGCTCTCGCGCGTTCACGGGCTGGTTGCACGGGCGCATGGTCGACACCTTCGGCGATATCGGCATCGACGATCCCGAGGCGTTCTTCGGGTGCGTGAATCGCGTCCACCGCGGCTTCATCCGCACCGAGGCCGACGAGGTGCAATACAACCTCCATGTCCTGCTGCGGTTCGACATCGAGCGGCAGCTCATCGACGGATCGCTCGCGGTCGCGGATCTGGAAGAAGCCTGGAACGCACGGTTCGAGGCCGATTTCGGCTATCCGGTGGACAGGCCCTCGAACGGCTGCCTGCAGGACGTGCACTGGTCGGTGGGTCTGTTCGGCTATTTCCCGACCTACAGCCTGGGCAACGTCTATGCCGGTTGCCTGCACGCCGCGCTGCGCGAGGCGGTGCCGGATCTCGACGGGGCGCTGGCGGCGGGCGACACCGCACCGGCGACAGGCTGGCTGCGGGACAACCTGCAGCGTCACGGCGGCCTCTACCGTCCGCGCGAGGTGGTGGAGCGCGCCTGCGGCTTCGCCCCGTCAGAGGCGCCGCTGCTGGACTATCTCGAGCACAAGTTCGGCGCCATCTACGGCGTCTGATCGGGGCTACAGAACCATGTCGTCGCGGTGGATCAGCGCCGCGCGGCCGGGGTAGCCCAGCATCTCCTCGATGCGGTCCGAGCGGCAGCCACGGATGGCGCGGGCCTCTTCGGCCGTATAGCGGGTCAGCCCGCGGCCCAGCATCGCGCCGCCGGGACCGCGGATATCGACCGGGTCGCCCCGTCCGAAGCGGCCGATCACCTCGGTCACGCCGATGGGCAGCAGCGACCGGCCCTGTCCCAGCGCCATCTCGGCGCCCGCATCGACCGTCACCTCACCGCGCGACTTCATCGCGGCGATCCAGCGCTTGCGGGCGGCCTGTGGGTCGCCATGGGGCAGGAACCACGTCGCGGGGGCCCCGTCCTCCAGCGCCGCGAGGGGGCGCAGCACCGAGCCTTCGGTGATCGCCAGCGCGCAGCCCGCACCGGTAGTCGTCTTGGCCGCCATGACCTTGGTCTTCATGCCGCCTTTCGACAGCCCCGACCCGGCATCGCCGGCCATCGCCTCGATCTGGGGTGTGACGCTGTCGACCACGTCGAGCCGCCGTGCGGACGGATCCTCGCGGGGATTGGCGGTATAGAGCCCGTCGACATCCGACAGCAGGACCAGCTGGTCGGCGCCGACCGTCACCGCCACCTGCGCGGCGAGCCGGTCGTTGTCGCCGAAGCGGATTTCGTCCGTGGCGATGGTATCGTTCTCGTTCACGATCGGCACCACGCCGAAGCTGATCAGCTGCTCCAGCGTCGCGCGCGAGTTCAGGTAGCGCCGGCGGTCGGCGCTGTCCTCGAGCGTCACCAGAACCTGCGCCGCCGTGATGCCGTGCGGGGCGAGCGCCTCTTCATAGGCGCGGGCCAGACGGATCTGGCCCACGGCCGCAGCCGCCTGCGACTGTTCCAGCGGCAGCGTCCCGGCGGTCAGGCCCAGCACGCCGCGCCCCAGCGCGATAGAGCCGGAGGACACCAGGATCACCGACGTGCCCCGCGCCCGCAGCGCCGCAACGTCTTCGGCCAGTCCGCGCAGCCAGGTGTCGCGCGGGGTGGCGCTGTCGCGATCGACCAGCAGGGCCGAGCCGATCTTGATGACGAGACGCCTGGCCTGTTTCAGGCTCGGGCGGCCGCTCACGGGCTCCACGGCGCGTCCTCGTCCTCTTCGCTAGCCTTCTGACGCAGACGATCTCCCGAGATCTGCGACCGCAGCGCGCGCAGCACCTCGGCCAGCCCCTCTCGGCTGACGGCGGAGATCGGGTAGACCGGCCCCGCCACGGTCTCCAGCGCCTCCTGCTGCATCTGCCGTAGCTCGGCATCGAGGGAATCGACCTTGGTCATCGCCGTCACGCGCGGCTTGTCGGCCAGGATTCCGCCGCCATAGGCCTGCAATTCATCGACGATGGTCTGCCAGTCTTCGGCCGGATCGTCGGCGGTGCCATCCACCAGGTGCAGCAACACCGCGCAGCGTTCGACATGGCCGAGGAAGGTATCGCCCAGGCCCCGTCCCTCGTGCGCGCCCTCGATCAGGCCGGGGATGTCGGCGATGACGAATTCGGCATCGTCCACGCCGACCACGCCGAGATTCGGGTGCAGCGTGGTGAACGGATAGTCGGCCACCTTGGGCCGCGCGTTGGACGTGGCCGACAGGAACGTCGATTTGCCCGCATTGGGAAGGCCGACCAGTCCGGCATCAGCGATCAGCTTGAGCCGCAGCCAGATGTTGCGCTCGATCCCTTCCTGCCCCGGATTCGCGCGTCGGGGAGCCTGGTTGGTCGAGGTCTTGTAATGGACATTGCCCCATCCACCGTTACCGCCGCGGGCGAGCAGCACCCGCTGCCCCAGCTCGGTCATGTCGGCGATCACGGTTTCCTGGTCTTCGTCGAGAATCTCGGTCCCGACAGGCACCCGCAGGGTGATGTCGTCGCCATCGCGTCCGGTCTTCTGCTGACCCTCGCCCGGTCGCCCGGACTTGGCAAAGAAGTGCTGCTGATAGCGGAAGTCGATCAGGGTGTTCAGACCGTCGACGGCCTCGGCCCAGACGTCGCCGCCCCGGCCGCCGTCTCCGCCGTTCGGACCGCCGAACTCGACGTATTTCTCGCGGCGGAAACTGATACAGCCCGAGCCGCCCGCGCCTGAGCGGATCTGGACCTTGGCGAGATCGAGGAATTTCATGGCGTGGGCCTCAACTGGTGGGCGTCAAGCCGATAAAGCACAATCGGCGCCGGCTCAAGCGGTGCGTCCGAGCGGGACGTGCCATCACCCTCGGGGCGGAAGCCTGCGGCGGCAAGCAGGCGGTCGGATGCGGCACCGCAAGTGAATTGGTCGGCGGTGAGATGCCCGAGGTCGAACCGCGACAGGGTATCCGCGGCAAATGCCTGAAGCGCCTCGGTCCCGTAGCCGCGACCCTGGTACCGGGGATCGACGAAGATCATCACCGCACCCTCGCGGCCAAGCGCGACCGCGCCGATCACCTGGCCGGTCCTGAGGCAGATCGCAGCGGCGAAACCGGGCTGCCCGTGATAGCGCCGCTCCGAGATCCACGCCGCCGCCGCATGGACGGGCCACGGCGACGTCACCGCGCCCAACATCGGTGCCACGCGGGGATCGCCGCCGATCCGGGCCAGCGCCGCAGCGTCGCCGGGACGCACCTCGCGCAGGCGGAGGCGCGGCGTCGCAACGCGGAACCGTCGCATCGCCCGCCAGCGCTGCCGCGTCAGGCGCATCACCACCGTCGGCACATCCTGCTGCAATGGCCGGGCAAAGCGCTGCTGGGTGGCTTCGGGAACGAACCCCAGCTTGCCCAGCACACGCGCCGAGCGGCTGTTGCCTTCGAAATACGTGGCCTCCAAGTCGCGGCGGCGTGTGCCCCGGAACCAGGCGTCGATCACGGCGACGCCCGCCTCGGTGCCATAACCCAAGCCCCAGACGCGGCGGTGGAGCCAGTACCCAAGCTCCTCTCCGGTGGAGATCAGGCCGCAGAACCCGCCCGCGTCGCAAATCGCCCAGCATCCCCCCGGCGCCGCCGCGGAGGATGCGATGAAGCGGTGCGCGTCCTCGACGCCATAGGGATACGGCACGGCCGACAACCAGCGCGCGACGTCGTAGTTGCCCACGCCTGCCGCGATGTCGTCGGCGTCATGCGCGTTCACCGGCCGCAAGGTCAGGCGCCGGGTCCGCAACGTATGCCCGGCGCCGCGTCTCATGTCAGCTGGGGGTGACCGTGTAGGTCCAGGTCGGCACCATCGCGCCGCGCGCCACGGAGTAGGCCTCGGCATCGCCGAGATACACGAACCCCGCGTTCGTCAGCACCCGCGCGGACGGGGCGTTGTCCTGGAAGACTTCGGCGAAGATCGTGGCGGACTGGTGCGGGTTGGCCACGAGGATGGACCGCACGGCATCCGACGCGATCCCGGTGTTCCACACCATCGGCGCCACCCAGTATCCGATCTGGGATTGCTGCCGGTCGAGCCGCTGCAACGAGATCACGCCGACAACCTCGGACATGCCGCTCGTGCTGGCATCCATGGCCCACACATCCTCTGTCCGTTCCGGCTGGCCGGCCCGGTCGATATACGCCTCGATGGCGCCGGGCGGCAGCGGGTGCGGAATGGAGCGTGTGCCCCGTGCGACCCTCTCGTCCCCGGCATACATCGACAGCAGACCTGCGTCCGACCTCCTCAGCGGCCGCAGAACGAACCGCTCGGTCTCGATCACCGGCTGTTCGGGACTCTTATCCAGCATCATGCCCTCCCTCCTCCGAGAAGCATCGGCGCCCGCCATCCGGCGGGTTTCACCCTGACAACGCCGCAAACCCCGTCGCGGACGCAATCCCCGTCATCCAGTTTAACACCGGCGGCGCGCGCCGAATGGCGAAAGGACGACGGCACGGGGCCGACCTCCGTCATTTCGGCCCCGAACGGGTGCCGCGTGCCTCGCGGCTCTAATTGAAAAGGGGACCGGCGGTCTGCCGATCCCCTGAAAAGTAACGCGGTTTTCGGGTCCGGCTTACTCGGCGGCCTCCGCCTGCGGAAGCACCGAAATGAACGTACGGCCTTTCAGACCCTTGTGAAAGGTCACGCGGCCTTCGGCCGTGGCGAAGATGGTGTGATCCTTGCCAAGGCCCACGCCCTCACCGGGCCACCAGCGCGTGCCGCGCTGACGGACGATGATGTTGCCGGGGATGACCTCCTGGCCACCGTACTTCTTGACGCCCAGACGGCGTCCCGCGGAGTCGCGTCCGTTCCTGGACGAACCGCCTGCCTTCTTGTGTGCCATCGGTCGTTACTCCTTCTCTGCGAGGATGGCCTTGGCCTGGTCGACCCAGCCTTCCTTCTCGATCTTGCCCTTGAGGTTGGCCTTCTCGTCCCACTCGGCGACGTCATCGGCCGACCACGATGCGATCTGCTCGAAGCTGGTGATGCCGGCCTCGACCAGCTTCTTTTCCAGTGCCGGGCCGACGCCGGTCAGCTTCTTGAGGTCGTCCTCGGCGCCCGCGGGCTCGGCCGACTTCTCCTGCGTGGGCTCCGCCTTCACGCGCTTTTCCATCTCGGCCTGACCGGTACGATTGTGCACGAGGTCGCCCTTGTCCGACGCGACGCCGGTATAGCCGGCGATGCCCGCGCCGACCGCTTCCTTCACGCCGGACTTCTTCGCGCCCGATTCGAGGATGTCGGTCACGCGCAGGAGCGTCAGCTGCTGGCGGTGGCCCTTCGTCCGCTGGCTGCCGTGCTTGCGGCGCCGCTTGACGAAGTTGATGACCTTGTCACCCTTGATCTGGTCGATGACCTCGGCCTGCACGCCGGCGTCGTCCACCAGCGGCGTGCCGACGGTGCCGCCGACCATCAGGATGTCGTTGAACTGAATCTTTTCACCGGCATCGGCCGCGAGTTTCTCGACGCGGAGCACATCTCCCGCCTGAACCCGGTACTGCTTGCCGCCGGTCTTGAGCACCGCAAACATTGCGTCTCTTCCTTTTCTGCCGCGCCCGCTGGTCCCCCGTGCCGGGGTGTTCACGGCCCGTCGTGCGGGCCACCTTGGACAGCGCGTCCCGTCGGGGACGTCGGTTTGAACGAAAACAGGCGGAATCCCCGCCTGCCAGAGCCGGGCTTATCGTCAGAACCGCCCGCGAAGTCAAGGGGCGGAGCGCCTCAGATATCCTCCGAGGCCATCATCCGCGCGGCGCCCTCGCCCAGCCGGCGGCTGAGGTCGACATACATCTCGTCGAAGGCATCGAACAGCGCCTGGTTCATCGCCTGCCCCGCGTCGGTGCGCGAGATGTCGATGTAACGGTTCAGCTCCTCGTCGGAGAGCGGCTGGTAGGCGAGCGTCAGGTAGGAATAGACCCAGTCGCGCGTGTCCTCGCGGATCGCCTCTTCCTGCGCCCAGACATCGCTCAATGCCTGCTCTTCCGTCATGCCGCCGTCGACGACATCGCCGTCCAGGAGCCCGGTGTAGAAGGCATAGTTCGAGTTCATCGCCCCGACGACGTTCGACTCGACCAGATCGTTTGCCTCGATGAACGTCCCGATCAGGTCGATGCGCGGATCGTCGTCGGCCCGCATCTGCGTCACGCGCGCCGCCGCCGCGTCCTCGATCTCTTCGTCGGTCAGCGCCTGCCGCGCCTCGTTCTCCAGCCGGATCACCCGCTGGCCGAGATCGCCTTTGAAGAACTCCACCAGCGGCGCGGTGTCCACGTCGCTGAGCTCCTGGGTGAACCTGGCCCGCACGATGTCGCCCATGCGCCCGGTGTCGTAGAGCCCGTCGACGAGGTTCGTCCACGCCGTACCACCCTGCCCGCCCAGCAGGTCCTGACCCAGGTCCTCGCCGTAGTCGAGCCCTTCCTCGCGCATCACCTCGATCACGGTGCCGAGGTCGAGCGCGTCATAGAGCGCGTCGGCGTCCGTCTGCTGCGCCAGTACGGGCGGAGCGGCTGCGGTCGCACAGAGAAGCGCTAGGGCAAGACGCATGATGACCTCGTTTTTGAAGCGTTCCGAAAAGAGTAGGCACGCCCCGACCGGGTGCCAAGGGCACAGCCATAAATGTCCGGTGAACACGGTGAAGAAAATCGGCTTGCATGCCCGCCGGACATTCACTATCTCGCCGCCAGACCGCGGAGAGGTGCCGGAGTGGTCGAACGGGGCGGTTTCGAAAACCGTTGACCCTGCAAGGGGTCCCAGGGTTCGAATCCCTGTCTCTCCGCCACTTTCCCTCCGTAGTGAGTACCGTCGCGTGGTCGGCGCGACCCTCCAGTCCCCCTCGCGATTCATCCCGACTGGCCGCGACGGCGCGTCAGCGTCAGCTGCGTCACGCGGCCTCGCCGTACTCGTATCCCACCTGGTCGAAGCTTTCGGTCGGGAAGGTGAAGAACAGGGTCATGTCCTCGTCCGCCGCGAAGCCGTGCATGTGGCCCGCCGGGATGAAAAGGGAGTCGCCCGGACGCATCGTGATCTCCCGCGCCCCGAGCCACGCCGTGCCCGTCCCCTCCACGACCGAGATGGTTTCGGTCACGTCGTGGCGGTGCATGCTCTCGGTGTGACCGTCGTAGAGGTAGAAGTAGCCTTGGCACACCTCGCCGGACGGGCCGCCGGAGGCGTCGACCATCAGGCGATACTTGAGCCCGCCGCGTTGCGCCTCCTGCATCACCTTGACTTCGGGTGCTTCGGCCGGGACGTGAAAGGGCTGGGGCATCGGTATCGTCTCCTGTCGAATTCTGTGCGTGAGCGGCCCGGGTACAGCGACCGCACCGGACCGTCTGCGTGGCGGGTGGGGTGCAAACGCACCGTTCCGGCGGGATGTTGCACCGATTGCGGAATGTGAATTCGGGCGACGTTCGACGGCAAACGCAGC
Source organism: Tranquillimonas rosea (assembly GCF_900111315.1). GTDB lineage: Bacteria > Pseudomonadota > Alphaproteobacteria > Rhodobacterales > Rhodobacteraceae > Tranquillimonas > Tranquillimonas rosea. Next base: position 58,586 of record NZ_FOGU01000007.1, on the reverse strand, counting down.
CCCCCACACACCAAAGCCCACCGGCTCACAGGAAGTCGCGTGGGATGGTTTCGCTCCAACTGAGACACTCGATCCGGGTGTCGCCCTCATAGGCATCGAGCTCGGCGCTGATGTAGAAGTTCTCGGTATCCGAGGTGAGCCGGGTCCGGGTCCTTGTGCGCACCGACCAGGCCCCGCGCGCGAGGCTGCGGGTCCACTCGGCCTCTCCGACCAGCGAGGTGAAATTGCCCGGCGAGGCGCTGTATCGCTCGACGCAATGGGCGCCGACGGTCAGGTCGATGTCCTCCAGCCGGAACGTGCCGCGGTCGTCGATCACCTCGAGCTCGGACCTCTGGGCGCCGAGATCGTGGTGCACGAGCCAGCGATGCTCGGGCACCTCGATCGCCGTCAGGTCGGGGCCCGGCGCCTGGACGGGCTCGCCGAAGGCTATGTTGGCATCCTCGGCGTCGCGCCGCGGCCGGCACGGGATCGTCACGGTGCTGAGCCCCGTCCAGACGGTCAGCTTCACGTCCTCGGGCGGGGTCCAGGCGAGCGGCCAGTAGACCGTCGAGACCGACAGGCGGATACGATGGCCACGGGGGATGGTCTGCGCGATGTAGTTCATCGGCACGCGCACCCGGTAGCGTTCGCCCGGCTCCAGCGCCTCGGGCCACTGGCGGCTGTTGCGGTGCGTGAGGTTCAGGATGCCGTAGGTGATCCGCGTCACCTGGTGGTCGGGGCGCATGTCCGACAGCCGCACCGCCACCTGGGCCACCGGCCGGTCCGCGGCCAGTTCCAGCTCGACCTCCGGGGCGCCGAGGATCTCGACCTCCTCGTCCAGCGGGTCGGTCTGGAACACCAGGCCGCCACCGTCATCCGTGCGCTGGTCCCCCGCAAGGTCGGGCGCATTGGCGTAGGAACACCACTTGCCGGAGGCCAGCCCGAGCGTGACCGGCGACTGCACGTCCATCGGCCAGACCTCGGCCGCGCCGTCGCGGACCAGAGCGCGGGCGGGCGCGATGGTATAGCGGCGTTCCTCGATGCGCGGCGACGGCCAGGCCTCCTCCCCGACCCACCGACCGGGGCGGTGATCGTATTCGGGGTTGGGCGGCGCACTGTCCTGCATCCAGGCGCAGATCATCGGATCGTCCTCGATCCCGGTGTCGCGCCCCTTCAGCCAGCGGTCCCACCAGCGCAGGAGTTCCGAGAGAAAGTCGATCGCCGGCCCCGGCCGGCCGAACTGGGGATAGATGTGCCCCCACGGCCCGACGAGACCCTTTCGCGGCGTGTCGAGATTGCTCATCAGACGAAAGACGCTGTTGGTATAGCCGTCCTGCCAACCGCTGACCGCGTAGACGGGGATGCGGATCGCCGAAAAATCCTCGCAGACCGAGCCATGCCGCCAATAGGCGTCACGCCTCTGGTGCTGCAACCATGTCTTCAGCCACAGCCCCGAGCCGCGCAGACGCTCCAGCCACATGTCACGCCACCTGGGGCCGACGAGCGCCGGATCCGGCGGCATCGTGTTGAAGGAGAACATCACGCCCGACCACGACAGGCTGTCTCCCAGCAGCGCGCCCCCCATGTGGTGAATGTCGTCGGCATAGCGGTCGTCGCTGGAACAGACCGTGACGATGGCCTTCAGCGGCTCCGGCTGCATCGCGGCGATCTGCAGCGCGTTGAAGCCGCCCCAGCTGATGCCCATCATGCCGATATTGCCGTCGCACCAGGGCTGGTCGGCGATCCAGTGCAGCGCGGCGACGCCGTCATCGAGCTCGCTCTGCAGGTACTCGTCGGTCAGAACGCCCTCGCTTTCGCCACTGCCGCGGATGTCGAGGCGGATGCAGGCATAGCCGTGGCCCGCGAGGTACTTGTGCGTGTGCTCGTCCCGCACCGAGGTGCCGAACCGCTTGCGATAGGGAATGTATTCGAGGATCGCCGGCACGGGCCGGCCGTCCTTGGGCCGCCAGATGCGAGCGGACAGGTGCAGCCCCTCGGTCACCGGGATCGAGACGTTCTCTTCTTCTATAATGTCGTGCGGGAAGTCGTGGACGGTCTTCACGGATACCCCTCCGGCAATGGCTTTATGTGGAAATCCATACTGTCGAGGCAGCGACGATACGCGTCCTCGATGACCTCGTGACCGGCGCCGCCGATGAACAGGTCGGCCAACTCGTAGGTATAGCTATCCTGATCCGGCAGGCTGGACAGGCGCTCGTTTTGTCCGACCAGGACCTGCACCTCGAGATCGGGGATCAACTTCTTGAGGGCAGAGATCTCGTCGTCCGTCGGAACCCGCCGGACGAGGCCGTCCGCCTCGGTCGAACGGATCATGTACTTCGCCGCCATCGGCTGGGCGCCCTGCCCGGACGGCAACTCCGGTTTCTGCCCGAGCGCCAGCTGGATCGCCTGCTTGTGGTGCGATGCGCCGTCCACGATCCGGAAGAGCGGCGAGTGCGATTTCGAGAACCGCGGGTTGATCTCCAACAGATGCAACTCGTCGGTCTCGTCATTCCAGAAGAACTCGACGTTGAAGGGCGCGTCGTCGAAGCCGAACCGCTTGAGCAGCCGTCCCACCGTCGCGGTCGCGGTGTCGATGACCGACTTCGGGATGGCGGCGGGATAGTGATAGCTCGACAGGCTGGTCCCGGACGGCCCGCCACGACGCGACTCGATGGCGCCGTAGATGACGGGCCGCCCCTTTCTGACGAACCCTTCCAGCGTGAACAGGCGCGGGGCCGAGATCAGCTCTTCAGCAAGGGCGAAGTTGCCGTCGATCTCTGCGGGCTGGCCGCATTCCTTGTCGAGATGCCCCAGGAACACGTTGAACGGCTCGCCGTGCTGATGAATATGGTTGCGGCAGGCGTGCAGGCCGGCATCGAAGTCGGCATCGTCCCGGACCAGATGCCCCAGCTTCGACGAATGCGCCTTCACCGGCTTCATCCAGAACGGATACTCCGGCGCGTCGCGATGCGCGGCCTCGGGGGCAAAGGGGTTCAGCGGCACCGTGCGCGGCGTGGTGTCAGGAAATTCCGCGGCCTGTTCCTGCCGCATCCAGTACTTGTGCTCGCACCGCGCGACGGCCTCGGGCGAGGCGCCCGGAAGCCCGAACTTGCGGTTGAGCAGGCTGACCAGTGCCGTGACCGGAAAGTCCAGGTGGCCGATGATGGCATCGGGCCCCTGTGCGAGGTCAGAGATCACTCCCTCGGCACGGCGCAGGAGATCGTCGAAGTCGATCTTGCCCTGGCTCGGCTGGACATCGTCGGACGACAGGACCGGAACGATGTCCCAGTCCGCCGCCTCGGCGATCTCTTGAACCAGGTGAAGGTTGAACGTGTCGCTGCCGACAAGACAGACGACCGGTTTAACTCGTCTGGTCATGTCTCCCCCGACAGGTCAGGAACAGGTGGCGATCAGGCGCGGGCGTCCGCGCCGGCCTTTTTCGCGCAATGGGCGCAGCAATAGACGTCATCGCCTTCTTCCAGGCCATGACCGACCACCCGAACGCCGCATTGCCTGCAGGTGGGCGCGAGCTTCATGATCGCACATTCGAAACTGTCGAAAACGAAGGTCTGACCGTTCTTCTCGATCGTCATCGGGTTGGCATAATCGTTGCCGCAGTGATCGCACTGAGCCATTCGAGCCTCCATTCGATGAGTTGTCATCCGGGCCCTTTTCGGCGTGCCGGATATTCGCAGTCTCAACACACCCCGTCCGAGCGCTGTTCCCCCGATCGCATCTCACGGGAAACGCCCGTCGGCCCGAATTCGCCGGCCTTTCCGCATCTGACCGCCGACGGGCCCGACCGGCCCGAAAGGCGGGAACATTACCCCGCTCGCGTGACTTCGCCGCGAAAACGGAGTGGAGAAAGACATGCAGACCGAAACCGGACCGGAAAGAGGCCCTATCATCTGTCGTGACGAGACCGGCCACCGCTACGAGGTCTACTCGAAACGGATCCCGAGGCGCGTCGTGCACGACGATCGCGCCGAGGCGGCGTTCGGCGGCCCGAGCGGCGACAGGTCGACCGGCTACCTCTACTACCTCGCGGACGAGACCGAGGTCTTCCCCCTGATGACGAACGGCAATTTCCGGGTGGGACATGACGGCCCGGTGATCACGCCGGAATAGCCGCACGCGCCGCTTCACGAACGGCCGTCGCCGGCAAGCACGGAGGTTTGGATGGCAGCGAACGTGATCCGCCTGTCCGTCCGGCGACACGGGGCCGGTACTCCGGCCGCGCTCGGGCACCGTTCCGCGACACCGGCGCTTCAATCGACGGGCATGGGGACCTTCGCGCGGCTTCGGACGTTTCCCCCATGCTGCAGTGACCGAGGAGGGATGGTCGCATGAGCGGATTGATCCGGAACCACGTCACGCGCCCGATTCACCGCTGGGCGAGGACGGCGCTGCCGCGCCTGTCGGACACCGAGGCCGAGGCGCTGTCTGCCGGCGAGGTCTGGTGGGAAGCCGAGTTGTTCTCGGGCGACCCCGACTGGTCGAAGCTTGCCGCCGTCGCGCGGCCAGAGCTGACGGAGGCAGAGACCGCCTTTCTCGAGGGGCCGTGCACCGCACTCTGCGAGATGATCGACGATTGGCGCATCAACCACGAAGAGGCCGACCTGCCGCCCGAGGTCTGGACTTTCCTGCGCGAGCAGCGCTTCTTCGGAATGATCATTCCCGAAGAGCATGGCGGGCTCGGCTTTTCCGCCTTCGCCCATTCCGAGGTGGTCCGCTATCTGTCGACCCGGTCGCTGACCCTCGCGGTGACGGTGATGGTCCCGAACTCTCTGGGACCCGGCGAGCTGCTGCTGCAATTCGGCACCGAGGATCAGCAACGACACTGGCTGCCGCGTCTCGCGGACGGAAGCGAGCTACCCGCCTTCGGTCTGACCAGCGAAAAGGCGGGCTCCGACGCGTCGGCGATGACCGACGAGGGGATCGTCTGCCGCGGCATGTGGGACGGCGAAGAGGTGCTGGGAATCCGGCTGAACTGGGCCAAGCGCTACATCACGTTGTCGCCGGTCTGCACGGTGCTGGGACTTGCCTTCAAGCTGCGCGACCCCGACGGCCTGCTCGGCGGCGACGAGGACATCGGCATCACCTGCGCGCTGGTCCCGACCGACCTTCCCGGCGTCGTGACCGGCCGGCGGCACATCCCGGCGGGAACGATGTTCCAGAACGGCCCGACCGAGGGGCATGATGTCTTCATCCCCCTCGATCACATCATCGGCGGTCAGGACATGGCCGGTCGCGGCTGGGCGATGCTGATGGGTGCCCTCGCCGCCGGACGCGGCATCTCGCTGCCGTCCCTTTCGGCGGCCGCTGTGGCGCTCGCCGCGCACGGATCGGGGGCCTATTCCCGCGTGCGCGAGCAGTTCGGCCTGCCCATCGGCAAGTTCGAGGGCATCCAGGAAAAGCTCGGCCCCCTCGCGGCCAGCGCCTATGCGCTCGACTCCGCCCGCCGCCTGACCTGCGCGGGGCTCGATGAGGGACGTGCGCTCGCGGTCATTTCGGCGATCATGAAGCTGCACGGCACGACACGGATGCGCGACGCCGCGACGGCGGCGATGGACATCCATTCCGGCAAGGCGGTGATCGACGGCCCCTCGAACTATCTCTCGCCGCTCTACCGGGCGGTGCCCATCGGGATCACGGTGGAAGGCGCGAACATCGTCACGCGCAGCCTTATCGTCTTCGGCCAGGGTGCGATCCGGGCCCATCCCTACCTGCTGGACGAGATGCGGGCGCTGGAAGAACCAGACGACGAGGCCTCGCTCGACGCGTTCCACCGCCATTTCTGGGCCCATGTGGGGCACACGCTGCGCACCGCGGGCCGGGCCGTGGGTCGCGCCTGGACGGGCGGCCACTTCGCCCCTGCGCCCGACGCGGGACGTGCCCGCTGGATCTACCGGCAGGTGTCGCGCTGGTCTGCGGCCTATGCGCTGACGGCGGACATGGCGTTCCTCACGCTCGGCGGCGGGTTGAAGCGGCGCGAGATGATCTCGGCCCGGATGGGCGACGTGCTGTCCGACCTCTACTTCATCAGCGCCGCGCTGAAACGGTGGGACGACGACGGCCGGCCGGAGGCCGATCTGCCGTTGCTCGAGTACACGGCACAGGACGGGCTGGCGCGGGTCCGTCGCAACCTCGACGAGGTGCTGGCGAACCTGCCCGCCCGCTGGGCCGCTTGGCTTTTGCGCGCCGCGATCCGGCCGCGGGCGTCTCGCGGGCCGGACGACCGCCTTACCTCCGCCTGCGCCGCACTGCTGCTGGAGCCGTCAGAGACGCGCAACAGGCTGACGGGGCGGATGTTCGGCGGCTGCCAGCGCGACGGCGTCGCCGATCTCAACGATGCCTTTGCCAAGGTCAGCACCGCAGAACCTCTGCGCAAGCGGCTGCGCGAGGCCGGCAAGTCGCCCGATGAGGCCCTGGCCGATGGCACGATCTCGCAGGACGAGAAGGACCGGCTGGACGAGATGTCGGCCGCGGTGGCGCGGGTCGTCGCGGTGGACGACTTCGCACCCGAAGAGCTGGCCCGCTTCTTTCCCGAGTACCGGATGCCCGACACACCCTCGCAGGAGGCCGCAGAATGACCGGATTTCCCGTCTATCTCGTCGATGGCGCCCGGACGCCGTTCATCAAGGCGCGCGGCGCGCCGGGCCCGTTCACGCCCGTGGACCTGTCCGTGCAATGCGGCCGGCCGCTGCTGACGCGCCAGCCGTTCCCGCGCGAGGCGCTCGACCTGGTAATCCTCGGCTGCGTGAACGTCATCGCGGACGAGATGAACCCGGCGCGCGTCGCCGCCCTGCGCCTCGGGCTCGGCGCGCAGACGGTCTCCTTCACCACCCAGATCAACTGCGGCTCGGGGATGCAGTCGATCGACACGGCCTATCGCTACATCCGTGACGGAAGCCACGACATGATCCTGGCCGGCGGCGCCGAGGCGCTGAGCCACACGCCGCTGGTCCTGCGCGAAGAGGCGGTGGAATGGTATGCCGGGATGGGCCGGGCCAAGGGCCCCGTCGACATGGCCCGCCAGATGACCGGGCTCAGGCCAGATTTCCTGAAACCGGTGATTGGGCTGGAGCGCGGCCTGACCGACCCGATCACCGAGCTCAACATGGGCCAGACCGCCGAAATCCTGGCGCATCGTTTCGGGATCGACCGGACGACCGCCGATACCTACGCGATGGAAAGCCACCACCGGCTTGCCAAGGCACAATCCGAGGGCTGGCTCGACGGTGAGGTCGAGCCGGCCTTCGACGATGACGGCCACACGCACGAAACCGACGACGGGGTCCGTCCCGACAGCGACCTTGCCTCCCTCGCCAAACTCAAGCCCGCCTTCGAAAAGCCCTACGGCAAGGTGACGCCCGGCAACGCCTCGCAGATCACCGACGGCGCGTCGTGGACGATCCTCGCCTCCGAGGCGGCGGTCGAGCGGCACGGGCTGACGCCACTTGCGCGGATCGTCGACAGCGAATGGGCCGCGCTGGATCCGGCCATCATGGGCCTGGGACCCGTAATGTCGTCGACACCGATCGCCAGGCGGCACGGCCTGAGCGCCGACGACGTCGACCTGTGGGAGATCAACGAGGCCTTCGCGGCGCAGGTGTTGGCCTGCCTCGCCGCGTGGGAAGATGCGGATTTCTGCCGCGAGATCCTCGACCTTGACGGTGCTTTCGGCCGGATCGACCGCGACCGCCTGAACATCGACGGCGGCGCGATCTCGCTCGGGCATCCGGTGGGGACGAGCGGCAATCGCATCGTCCTGCACCTGGCGAACGCCCTCAGACGCACCGGAGGCAGGCGCGGCATCGCGACGGAATGCATCGGCGGCGGCCAGGGTGGAGCAATGCTGTTGGAGGCGGTGACATGACCGGACCCGTTCTGAGCTATCTCGGCGAGACCCGACTGGAGCTCGGACCGCTCGACGGTGTCGAGCCCACGGGCAACTGGCGCGTCGCGACGGACGCGGCGGGGATCACGTGGCTCGGGCTCGACAAGGCCGGGTCCGGCACGAACACGATCTCGGAAGACGTGCTGCGCGAACTCGCCGACCACGTCGAACGGATCGAGACGAAGCGCCCCCGCGCCGTCGTCATCCGGTCGACCAAATCCTCGGGCTTCGCGGCGGGTGCCGATATCGGCGGCTTCTCGGACCTCGAAGCCGGGGGCGCGGAGGAATTGCTGCGACAGGGGCACGACGTCCTCGACCGGATCGAACGCCTGCCCTGCCCGACCGTCGCTGTCATCCACGGACAGGCGCTTGGCGGCGGGTTCGAGCTGGCGCTGGCCTGCGACCGGCGCATCCTGATCACCGGCGGGGCCGTCGGCTTTCCCGAGGTCCGGCTGGGCCTGCATCCGGGGCTCGGCGGAACCTTCCGCCTGACCGGCCTGATCGACCCGACAGAGGCGATGTCGCTGATGCTGACGGGCAAGACGGCGCATGCGGGCAAGGCCCGAAAGCTGGGCATCGTGGATGTCGTCACCGAAGAGCGCCACGTCGCCGCCGCTGTCGAGACTTTCGCGCAAGGCGACGCGCCGGACCGCGCGACCGGCTGGAAGGCCCGCGCGATGAACCTCAAACAGGGGCGCCAGCTGGCTGCCCGGCAGATGCGGAGCAAGACCGCGAAACAGGCGCCGCAGGATCACTTTCCGGCGCCCCATGCACTGATCGACCTGTGGGAGGAATACGGCGACGACCCCAATGCGATGCAGAAGGCCGAGATCGCCTCGTTCGCGCGGCTCCTCGAAGGGGACACCGCACAGAACCTGATCCGGGTCTTCTTTCTGAACCAGTCCCTCAAGGCGGCGGGGCGCGGCGACAGCGGCATCTCCCGTGTCCACGTGACCGGCGCCGGGCCGATGGGACGCGACATCGCCGCCTGGGCGGCGATCAAGGGGCACCACGTCACCCTCGGGGACGTCGACGCGTCCGCGCTCGGCGCCGCGGTGAAGTCCTCGCGCAGGACTTGCGAGGGCGCGCATCTGAGCCCAGCCCAGACGCGGGACGCGCTGGATCGGCTGATGCCCGACCCTAGGGGCTACGGCGTCCCGCGCGCCGACCTCGTGATCGAGGCCGGCCCCGAGGATCCGGACCTGAAGGCGAAGATCCATGCCGATCTGGTGGCGCGGATGAAGCCCAACGCGATCCTGGCCAGCAACACGTCGAGCCTGGGCCTCGCCTCTCTCGCAGACGCGCTGCCCAGCCCGCAGCGCTTCGCCGGGCTGCACTTCTTCAACCCGGTGCCGAAGATGCAGCTCGTCGAAGTGGTCAGCCACGATCGCACAGACGCTGACGTGACCGATCGCCTCGCCGCGTTCTGCGGGACGCTCGGCAAGCTTCCGGCGCGGGTCCGCGACTATCCCGGCTTCCTCGTGAACCGGGCCCTGACGCCGTACCTGATGGAGGCGATGATGCTGGTCGACGAAGGCGTCGACAAGGAGACGGTCGACGGCGCCGCGATCCGGTTCGGGATGCCGATGGGGCCGGTGACGCTGGCCGACCAGATCGGGCTCGACATCTGCCTTCACGTCGCCGAGAGCCTGCGGGCGAACCTCGACAAGCCGATGGCCGAGATCCCCGGCTGGCTGCGCGAAAAGGTCGACAAGGGCGAGACCGGCCGCAAGGCCGGCAAGGGTTTCTACGACTGGAGCCAGGGCACGCCCGAGCCCGGTGACGCTCCCGAGGGTCCGGCGGACCTGACGGACAGGCTGATCCTGCCCATTCTCGATGCCTGCGTGGAGTGTCTGCGCAGGGATGTCGCGACGGACGAGGATCAAGTCGACGGCGCGATGATCTTCGCCACCGGTTTCGCCCCGTTCCGCGGCGGCCCGATGCACTATGCCCGCACGCGCGGCACGGGCGAGGTCAAAGCGCGCCTCGAAGCGCTCGCCGAGGCGCACGGAAACCGCTTCGCTCCAGACGATGGCTGGTCGAGCATTGACTGAACGGGAAGGGCGTCACGCCGACGCTGACACGATGGCGGCCAAGATCATCGACCGCCTCGGGAAGGACGTGCGCCTCGGTCTGCCGCTGGGCCTGGGGAAACCGGTCACGCTGCTCAACGCCCTGACCCGTCGCGCCGTCGCGGACCCGTCGATCCGCCTGTCGATCTTCACCGCGCTCACGCTGGAACGCCCCGCCCCCTCCTCGGACATGGAGCAGCGCTTTCTCGGGCCCGCGATGGACCGGCTCTTCGGAGCCTATCCGCAGATCGAGTATGCGCGGATGCTCCGCGACGGGACCCTGCCCGCGAACATCGAGGTGCGAGAGTTCTTCTTCATGGCCGGGCGCTGGCTGGGCGTCGATCAGGCACAGCGAAACTACATCTCCGTCAACTACGTCGACGCACTCGAGCTTCTCCTGGCGCACGAGCCGAACCTGGTGATGCAACTCGTCGCCTCGGACGGGGATCGGCTCAGCCTGTCGTGCAACACCGACATCAGCGTCGACGTGCTCTCGCGCCGCAGAGCGGGCGACGTCGAGTTCCTGTTCTGCTGCGAGCTGAACCCCGAGCTGCCGTTTCTGGGGGGCGACGCGGCCATCCCGCTGGCGGAGGCCGACATGCTGCTGGAGCCGCCGGAGCCGTTCGAGCTGTTCTCGGCGCTGAAACGTCCCGTCGGAGATACCGAGCACGCGATCGCGCTGCACGTCTCGCGCCTGATCCCGGACGGCGGCACGTTGCAGATCGGCATCGGCGAGATCGGCGATGCCGTCGCCCACGCCCTGTTGCTGCGCCACGACGGCCGGATCGCTCCGATCCGCGCGGCCTGTCCCTTTCCCGACGACGGGTTCGACGAGTCCGGCCCGTTCTCCGAAGGGCTGTACTCGGTCACGGAGATGCTGGTCGACGGGCTGTTGCAGCTCTTCGACGCCGGCGTGATCAAGCGCGAGGTGGACGGCGCCGCAATCCACGCCGGCTTCTTCGTCGAAAGCCGCGAGTTCTATGCCCGCCTGCGCGAAATGCCGCCCGACCGCCGCGCCAAGATCGCAATGAAACCGGTGAGCTTCACCAACCAGCTCTACGGCGACGAGACGGCCAAGAGAGCGGCGCGACGCGATGCACGGTTCGTGAACGCCGCGATGAAGGCGACGCTACTGGGGGCCGTGGTTTCGGATGCGCGCGAGGACGGCCAGGTCGTCAGCGGCGTCGGCGGTCAGCACGATTTCGTCTCGCAGGCGTTCGCGCTGGACGGCGGACGATCCGTCATCGTGCTTCCCGCGACCCGCCAGAAGGCCGGCTCGGTCGAGAGCAACATCGTCTGGAGCCGCGAGAACGAGACCCTGCCCCGTCCCCTCCGCGACATCGTCGTGACCGAGTACGGCATCGCGGACCTGCGCGGCCGCACGGACGCCGAGGCGATCGCGGCGATGATCCAGATCGCCGACAGCCGCTTTCAGGCCGAGCTTCTCGACAAGGCGAAATCCGCGGGAAAGATCGCGCCGGACTACGAACTGCCCCCGGCGCACGGGCGGAACCTGCCCGGCACCGTCACAGAATGGCTGGCTCCGTTCCGCGAAGACGCCCTGCCAGATTTTCCCTTCGGCAGCGCGTTCGACGCCACCGAACGCCGCCTTCTTCCCGCCCTCTCGGTCCTGGGCCAAGCGCAGGGATCGCGGCGCGCCATGCTTCGCCTCGCCTTGAAAGGCCGGCGCGGTGGCGCGACGGCCGATGACTGCCTGCGGCGGATGGGCCTCGATCGGGCGGAAGGCCTGCGGGAGCGGGTCATTGCGGCCGCGCTGAAGGGCGCGTTGCGAGAGGTGGAACGGCAAGGCGAAGGACCGAAGCGCAGCGGCTCTGACTAGACCTCCAACGGGCGGTTTTCGAGGATCGCTTCCATGGCGAAGTAGGAGGTGACGGACTCCAGCTCGATCGTGTCGATCAGGCGCTGGTAGACGCGGTCGAAACTCGCCATGTCCTCGGTGATGATCTTCAGCATGTAGTCGTAGTCGCCGCCGATCCGGTAGAAGTCGACGACCTCGGGCAGCGCCGAGACGTGCCGGCGAAAGGTCTGAAGCCAGTCGCGGGAATGGCGCCGTGTCCGCAGCATCGTGAACACGACGAGCCCTTGCCCGACCGCGCGGCGATCGACCTCGACCCGCCTGCCCCGGATCACGCCGCTTTCCTCCAGCCGCTTCAGCCGCCGCCAGCAGGTGTTCTGCGACAGGCCGACCCGCTCGGCCAGTTCGCGCTGGCTGAGGGATGCGTCAGCCTGAAGCTCGCGCAGCAGGAGGCGGTCCACGTGATCGATCTCTACGGTCATATATCGATCAATATCATCAACACGGGACGGAAACGACAGTAATTCGTCGCTGATTTCGTCACGCTCTGTGTCGCAGGTTGCGAGCGTTAACGAAACAGGAGCAGCAGCATGCAGACCCTTTCGGATTTCGCCCAAGGGCTTTCGGGCCCCGACCTGATCGGACGCCTGCGGGCCGGACTGATCGGGGATGGGATGGCGTTCGAGACGCCGTTCGGCATGCGGCGCCTGCGCTATGCGGACCATGTCGCCTCTGGCCGGGCGCTGCGGCAGGTCGAGGAGTTCGTGATCGACGCGGTGCTGCCGTTCTACGCCAATGCACATACCGAAGCCTCGGCCTGCGGCCAACGCGCGAGCCGCCTGCGCGACGAGGCCCGCGCGACCGTAGCGCGGATCGTCGAAGCGACCGAGGATTGCCACGTCGTCTTCGGCGGCTCCGGCGCCACGGCCGGCCTGACACGGATCGTCCGGCTGCTCGACATCGAGCGGCGCGTGGCCGGCGGAGAGCGCATCGTCGTCCTGCTCGGCCCCTACGAGCACCACTCGAACATCCTGCCCTGGCGCGACAGCGGCGCCGAGGTCGTCACGATCGCCGAGGGGACGACCGGCGGTCCCGACATGCGGGCGCTCGAAGACGCATTGACGGCGTCCGAGGACGCGGACCTTGTCGTCGGCAGCTTCTCGGCCGCCTCGAACGTGACGGGGCTGATGACGGACACCGACGACGTGACACGCCTGCTCAAGCGGCACGGCGCGCTCGCAATCTGGGACTACGCGGCCGCGGCCCCCTACCTGCCGATGTCGATGGCCTCGGGCTCGGACGCGGCGAAGGATGCGATCGTGTTCTCGCCCCACAAGTTTCCCGGCGGTCCCGCCGCCTCGGGCGTGATGATCGTCCGCGAAACGCTGGTGCGCCGCGCCACACCGACCGCGCCGGGTGGTGGCACCGTCAGCTTCGTCTCGCCCTGGGGCGAAGTCTACGCCGACAACATCGCGGCGCGTGAAGAGGGCGGAACGCCGAACGTCGTGGGCGACATCCGCGCCGCGCTCGCCCTGCTGGTCAAGGAGGCCGTCGGCACCGATCGGATCGCTGCGCGCGAGCGCACATTGCGGGAGCGCGCGCTACAGCGGCTGGAGGCCGAGCCGAACATCCAGCTGCTCGGGCTGCGGCAGGCAGACGCGCTTTCCATCTTCTCGTTCCAGGTCACCGATGCGGCGGGGCAGCCCGTTCACCACCAGCTCTTCACGCGGATGCTGTCGGACGTGCACGGCATCCAGGTTCGCGGCGGCTGCGCCTGCGCCGGCCCCTACGCCCATGCGCTTCTGGGGATCGACGAGCGCGCGTCGGCGGCGCTGATGGATCGACTGGCCGCGGGACGGGAGATCGAGAAGCCGGGCTGGGTGCGGTTCAGCCTGTCCTACCTGCAGGACGATGCGGACGCCGAGGCAATCGTCGACGACATCTGCCGCCTCGCCCGCGACAGCCGGGACTGGGCGGCACGGTACCACGTCGACGCCACCACCGCCCGTTTCAGCGCGGTGGCCTGACGCCCGGCGGGCCATGCCGCGACCTCAGAAAAGAATTGATCTGCCTCCCAAAGCCGCTATGAGTCCGTACTGCATACAGCGTGGCATACCAACTTGCATGTAGAAGCGGAGACAGCGGTGACTGCAAGAATGAACGGCGCCCAGACCATCCTGAAGATGCTCGAACTGCATGGGGTGACGCATGTCTTCGGTCTTCCCGGCGAGACGACGATCGGCTGGTACAAGGAATGGCAGGAGCATTCGGACATCGAATACGTCCTGACCCGCGACGAGCGCACCGCCTCCTACGCGGCGGAGGCCTATGCCAAGGTCACCGGCCGGCCCGGCGTGCTCGAGGCGCCGAGTCCGGGGGTCACCCATTGCACGCCCGGCATGACCGAGGCCTATCTGAGTTCGGTGCCGCTCATCTACTTCAGCTCGGACATCCCGATTAACCAGGACAAGAAGCACGGCCTGACCGGCGTGGACCAGACCGCGCTCTATGCGAGCATCAGCAAGGAATCCTTTCACATCACCAACGTGAAGGAGATCCCGTTCCTGATGCGCCGCGCGTTTCGGGTGGCGACGTCGGGCCGCCCCGCGCCGGTGCATATCCGGGTGCCGATCAACATCTTCCAGGACGAGGCCGAGATCGCGGACCTCTACGCCGACCCCGACTATCAGGTCTATCCGGCCCACCGCCCCGTCGCCGATCATGGCAAGGTCCGGACGGCGCTTGCGCGTCTGATGGAGGCCGAACGTCCCGTGATCGTGTGCGGCCAGGGCGCGCTGATCTCTCGCGCCTCGTCGGTGATCCAGGAACTGGCCGAGATGCTGCAGATCCCGGTGGCGACCACCACGCCCGGCAAGGGCACGATCCCCGAGACGCATCCACTGGCGCTGCGCGTGATCGGCGCGCGCGGTGGCATGGAATACTCGAACGAGTACGTCCGGAATGCCGACACGATCTTCTTCGTGGGCAGCAACACCGATTCCAGCGGCACCGACCACTGGAAGCTCTACGGCCCGCCCGAGAGCAAGACGTTCCTGCACCTCGACATCGCCGAAGCCCATGTGGGCAACAACTTCCCCGTCGAAGTCGGCCTTGTGGGCGACGCGCGGGCGACACTCGAATACATGGTGGAACTGCTCCGCTCCGAGACGTCCCTGCCCGAGCGTCCCGCGGTCGATCTTTCCGAGATGAAGCGCACCGCGCTGGACGCCGTGTTCAACGCCAACATCCCGATGCCCGAGGGCACGGTGTCGCCGGTGAAGCTGTCGCAGGTGCTCGACGAGATCCTGCCGCCCGACGCCATCGTCACGTCCGAGCCGGGCGTCAGCGCGATCTATCCCTCCGCGCTGCTGTCCGTCAGGGAAGCCGGGCGGCGCTATATCACGAACTACTCGATGGGTGCCCTGGGCTATTCGGTGCCCGCCGGGATCGGCGCATCCTTCGCCTCGGACGGGCCGATCATCTCTTTCACTGGCGACGGTTCGCTGGCCTTCGTGCTGGGCGATTTCGAGACGATCAAGCGCAGCGGCAAGAACATCACCGTGATCCTAACCCGCAACGACACCTATGG
Organism: Tranquillimonas rosea; assembly: GCF_900111315.1. Taxonomy (GTDB): domain Bacteria; phylum Pseudomonadota; class Alphaproteobacteria; order Rhodobacterales; family Rhodobacteraceae; genus Tranquillimonas; species Tranquillimonas rosea. The sequence continues at coordinate 43,227 of NZ_FOGU01000007.1, read as the reverse complement.
CTGGATCCGCGGCGAGGCGATCCTGCTCGACGACGTGGACGCGCCATGGACCACGGATTTCGGCGCGGTGGACTATCTCAAGGTCGCCGAAGGGTTCGGCTTTACGACGGACCGGATCACCACGGAAAGCGAGATCGAGCCCGCCCTGCGCGCCGCCATCGGCAACGAGGGCGCGAACTTCATCGAGATCATGGTCCCCTCCCAGGACAAGATCATCCCCTTCGTGCCGCCATGGGTGAAGGCCGCCAGGGAAAAGAACCTGCCCTACTTCTACTGACGGGCGCGCCGAGCTGCGCGCGGGCCAACCCGAAGAAGGGCGCGACCGAAAACAGAGGAATCCACTCTCTTGGAACTCGATCATGTGGTCATCAACACGCTCCGCGACATGGATGCCGCGTCGACGCTGTTCGCGGATCTCGGCTTTCACCTGACCCCACGGGGGCATCACTCGCTCGGCTCCATCAATCACCTGATGGTGACGCCGCTGGCGTATCTGGAACTCGTGGGGGTGCCCGCGACCGGGCGCCAGCGTCAGGAAGTGCTGGACTCGCCGCGGGGGCTGAACGGCCTGGTGTTCCGCACCTCGGACGCGCCGGAGACGTACCGGCACCTTGACGACGCCGGGCTCGCGCCGCTGGAACCGATGGCGTTCTCACGCCCGGTTGAGATAGATGGACAGAGCCACGAGGCCCGTTTTTCGACCGTCCGGCTTCCCCCGACGGCTTTTCCGGGCGGCCGCGTCTATTTCTGCCGGCACCTGACGCCCGAGCTGGTCTGGCGCGACGACTGGATGTCCCATCCCAACGGTTTCGAAGAGCTGACCGACATCGTGATCGAAAGCCGCGATCCTCAGGCCACCGCCGCGCAGTTCGCCGCGATCACGGGGGCGGCCGTCCGCAAGCTCGGGGACGAACGCCGAATTGACGGCCAGAGCTTTGCCCTGCGCCTGCGGCCGGGCCCGGTGGAGCGCTTTGCCGAACTGACGCTGCGCTTTTCCCAGGTGGACGAGATCGCCCGGCGCGCGGATCAGACGCCGGGGGCGAACTGGCGCCCGCTCGGCCCCTCCGAGGCGGAGCTGGAGGTGCCGTCTCTCGATCTTACCCTCATCTGCCGGGCGGGCTGACATGCCTCGCAGATGGAACGCTCCGGCGCTCCGGTATCAGGGCGCGTAGATCCGCGAGAACGCCTCGCGCACATGCGACGTGACCTCTTCGAGCCGGCGGGTGATGTGCTCGCGCATCTCGCGCGCCGCCTCTTCCTCGTCGCCGGCCTTCACCGCGGCGAGGATACGGCTGTGCGGCGTGATCGTGATCGCCTGCGGCCCGTCGCGTTCGCTCAATGCTTGAAGGTCGATCAGCCGGATATACCGGATCCGGCCGGCGACATTCTCGAGCATCCGGACCAGTTCGGCATTGCGCGACAGCCGGGCCAGGCGAAAGTGGAACTCCTCGTCCAGCCGCACCAGTTCGCCCGGCGCGGCGCCGGGGCTGTACGCGGTGTCGGACTCGTGCAGGAAGCGTTCGAGCTCGGCCAGCTCTTCCGGCTCGGCCCGGCGCGCGGCAAGCCGCACCGCCTCGCTCTCGATCCCCACGCGCGCCTCGTAGAGCGACATGATCTCGGTCGGGTTGAGCGAGCGGCAGAAGAAGCCCTGCCCGCGCCGAAAGGTCAGGAAGCCTTCGGCCGAAAGGCGATTGAGCGCCTCACGCAATGGCGTTCGGCTAACTTCGAGGCTGACCGAAAGCGCGCTTTCGTTGAGGCGTTCGTTCGGCTTGAACACGAACGTGCCGGCCATCTCCTTGAGCGCTCTGTAAGTGCGCTCGACGGCACCGTCATTGGCTTCCATGAACTACCAGTCACCTTGCCCGATCGACCCGTCCGGTACGGGGCCGCCCAAAAATACCCAAAGGTTGCAAAAACGCAATCGGGATGTGTTCAAGGCTGTAGGATGGCTTGTATATTGACTTTGACTACAATGCTGAATACAGCTTGAGCCATTGATGCGAGCGAGGGTGCATGACGCTCCCAAGGCGGCCGGGCCGATCAGGCGACAGCGCCGCGCCCTGCCCCGAGACGGGCGACCGGACTTCGGGCATAGTCCGAGACAACGACGGAGAGTGTCGTGATGCGCCCCACTCGATCGACCCCACCCGCCAGCATCACGAAGAAGGCGCACCGCCCGTCTGCTATACATCGGGCCGTACAACCGCCTGCACTGGCGCACCGAACCTAACAGGGAAAGGACTCCGGATGGACACCCGCACGACCAAGACCGCCATCGCCGCTCTGATGCTGGCACTTCCGCTCGCCGCGCCCGCCGCCGCGCAGGACGCGTATCCCGAGCGCGACATCACCCATATCATGCCGTGGGGCGCCGGCGGCGGCACCGACACCGTGATGCGCACCTTCATGAACTTTGCCGAAGAACAGCTCGGCGTGGGCATCAACACCCAGAACGTCAGCGGCGCCCAGAGCGGGATCGGTACCCTTCAGCTGATGAATGCGCGCCCCGACGGCTATACCATCGGCTCGCTCACCTGGGACAGCGTCATCACCGTTCCCTATTACGAGCTTGTTCCCGGCTACGACACCGACCAGCTGACCTATCTCGGCTCGGTCACGGTGCATCCCACCGTTCTGGCCGTGGCCGCGGATTCGCCCTACGAGACGCTGGAGGACTTCATCGCCGCAGCCGAGGAAAACCCCGGCGAGCTGTCGATCTCGAATGTCGGCAGCGGTGGGGTCTGGCACCTTCCCGCGCTCGACATGGCCGAGGCGACGGGGATCGAGGTCAACCACGTCCCCTACCCCGACGGTTCGGGCTCGCAGCGCGAAGGCCTGCTGACGGGCGAGACCGACGCCGCTTCGCTCAGCGCCTCGGCGATCTACAATGCCGTGCAGGAGGATCAGGCGCGCGTGCTGGCCGTCATGTCCGACGAGCGCAGCGATTTCTTCCCCGAAACGCCGACCTTTGCCGAGCTGGGCTATGACGTCACATGGGGCAGCTTCCGCCTGATCGCCGCGCCCTCGGGCATCAGCGACGAGCAGCGCCAGACCCTGACCGACGCCTTCGCCGCGGTCTTCGAGATGCCCGAATTCCAGGAGCGCGCCGAAGAGACCGCGATGGGCGCCGTCTGGATGAACGGCGAGGACACGACCGAGTACGTCGAATCCCAGCAGGAAAGCGCCTTCGCCCTGATCGACCAGCTGGTCGAGCAAGGCATCCTCGACAAGTAAGCGTCATCGACACGGCCCGCCCGGCCCTTACCGGGCGGGTCGACATCACACCCACGGGGCCAGTATGTCCAAGCTCTTCGGGCTGGGGGGCCAGGCGATCTTCGCACTGGTCCTTCTCGTCCTCACCACGGTCTATGCCAGCCAGTTGCCGGAACTCGGCTTGCCGTTCTCGGACGGGCGCGAACCCGGCGCCTCGTTCCTGCCCATCATCCTGAGCGTGATCATGTATGTCGCGCTTCTACGGATCCTGATCGGCGAGCTGACCGGCAAGACGCCGCGCGACGAGGCGTCCGGCTTCCAGGACGTCGGCTGGGTCGGAATCGTCGGGCCGGTCGTGTTGATCGTCGCGACCATGCTGTTCGCGGCCGGGCTGCGGGTCGTCGGCTACTTTGCCGCCGCGGGCCTCTATACCTTCCTGGTCTCGGCGTGGTTCAACTACGAACAGACCGGCCGGCCACTCCGTGCGCTCGGCCTTGCCGCGGCAACCGCGATCGCGATCACCGTCTTCGGCTGGCTGTTCTTCGTCCGGATCTTCGGCCTTTCCCTTCCCACCTGGATTTTCTGACCCCATGCTCGATCTCGCCGCGGGGTTCGCCACGCTCTTCACGCCCGGACCCTTCCTCTACCTGATCGGTGGCTTCCTGATGGGGCTGCTCTTCGGAGCGATCCCCGGTCTGACGGCCACCCTCGCCATCGCGCTGTTGCTGCCCTTCACCTTCGGGATGGAGGTCGTGAACGCCCTGGTCATGGTGATGGGCATCTACATGGCCGGCATCTATGCGGGCTCGGTGACGGGGATCACGGTAAACATCCCCGGCGCACCATCGGGCGCGATCACCAGCATCGACGGCCACGCACTGATGAAGAAGGGGCACGGTGCACAAGCGCTGGGGCTGGACGCGTTCGCCTCGTCGATAGGCGGCGTCATCGGCGCCCTCGTCCTCATGCTGCTTGCCGAGCCCATCAGCGAGCTTGCACTGCTGTTCCGCACCCCCGACAAGTTCTCGCTCGTGCTGCTCGCGCTGGTGACCGTGACGGTGGTTGCCCGAGGCTCGATCTGGAAGGCGATGATCGCGACCTCGCTTGGGCTGATGATCTCGACCATAGGGATCGACCCGATGGTGCCGGTGGGACGGTTCGATTTCGGCAGCCCGCACCTGGTCCAGGGCATCGGCCTGCTGCCGGCAGTCATCGGCCTGTTCGCGGTGTGCGAGCTTCTGGTGCAGGCCGGCCTGCCGTCGCGGCTCGCCCAGGGCGAATCCGTCGCCAAGATGCCGCGCCTGCGGCACCGCGACTTCATCCCCAGCCTCAAGACGATCCGAGAGATCGGCCCGCTGACCTATATCAAGAGCTCGATCATCGGCGTGCTGATCGGAATGCTTCCCGGCGGCGGCGCCTCGATGGCGTCATTCATCGCCTATGCCGAGGCCAAGCGGACCGCCCGGCGGCCGGAGGAATTCGGAGAGGGCTCGCACGAAGGCCTCGCCGCGTCCGAATCCGCGAACAACGCGATGTGCGGCGGCGCGATCATTCCGCTGCTGACGCTGGGCATCCCCGGCGACGCGGTGACGGCGATCATCTTCGGCGTGCTCCTTTTGCACGGGCTCGTTCCGGGCCCCGGCCTGCTGGCCGACAGCGGCGACGTGGTGGCACCGATGTTCGCGGCGCTCTTCGTCGCCTCGTTCCTCGTGATGATCTCGGTGTTGATCTTCGGTCCCGTCTACCTGCGGCTCGCCCGCATCAACCGCGGCCTGCTCTACGCCTTCATCGCTATGATCTCGATGGTCGGCGTCTATGCCTCGTCCTACTCGTCGACGCAGATGTGGATGGCGCTGGCCATCGGCGTCTTCGCCTTCGGACTGCGCCGCTTCGGCTATCCCATCGTTCCGATGCTCATGGGCGTCATCCTCGGCCCCTATCTCGAGGAATTCCTGCGCCGCTCGCTGATCGTGTCTCAGGGCGACCCCTTCGTCTTCGTCACCCGCCCGGCCAGCCTCGCCTTCCTTGTGCTGATGCTGGTCTTCGTCTGGTTCCTGCGGATCCGGCCGTCCCGACAGGCCGCGGGTTAAGGGTCAGCGCGACGGCCACTGTTCGGAAGGCGGCCGTTTTCACGGAGCATGGCTTCGCGGGTGCGATCCGATCCACTCCGGTGTAACAGGGCGGGCATCGTGCGGACTTCGGAACAAAGTGCGGGAGCCGAGAGTGGTGGATATGAAACCAGCCAACGAATGTGCGTCCATGGCGGAACTGAGGGAGGCCATAGATACCCTCGATGACGAACTCGTCCGCCTGCTCGCCCAACGCCGCGACTATATCGACCGCGCCGTGGCTCTCAAACGCCGGGAGGACCTTCCTGCACGGCTGGAAGACCGGGTGACCCAGGTCCTCGAACGCGTGAAGGCCCGCGCCGCCGAGGCCGACCTGGACCCGGCCCTTGCCGAGACGCTCTGGACCCACCTTGTCGAGTGGAGCATCGCCCGCGAGGAGCGTGTGCTGGGCGAATGAGGCCCCGGCGTCGGACGGGGCGCGATCTGTTACTGCACCGCGTCCCATGAGAGCGCCTGGAAGCGCTCGAAGAGGTCGAACTTGGCCGCGTGCCACTCCGCCACCGCCCCGCCGGTCGGTGCATATGTCTCGGACAGCCGCGACATGGCCGGCATCGCGTCGGCGACGGAGGCATGCGCGCCTGTCGCCACGGCGCCGAGGATGGCCGATCCCAGCAGGACCGGCTCATCGCTGGCGGTCGCGGCGACCGGGGTTCCGGTGGCGTCCGCGAGGATCTGGCGGATCAGGGGCGCACGGCCGGCGCCACCGCTAATGACAATGCGGTCCACCGCTGCGCCGCGCTCGGCCTGGGCGCTCAGTATCTGGCGCAAACCGTAGCCCAGACCACAGAGCCCGGCGACATAGAGCGCGACCAGGCTGTCGAGGTCACGCTCCATCCCGAGGCCGGAGATCACTGCGCGGGCCTCGGGGCGGGCGAAGGGCGAGCGGTTGCCGAGGAACTCGGGCACCACCAGCAGCGCCCAGGCCAGCCGCGCGGCCTCGGCGGGCGAGTTGGCCCGCCGCTCGGCCTCGCGCGTCAGCCAGTCGACCACGGATAACTCCGCCTCCTCGGCCATCGCGCGCGCCTCGGCGGCGGCGGGGTGATACGAGACGAGCTGGTCGATCGCGGCTCCGGCGGCCGATTGCCCGCCCTCGTTCAGCCAGGTCCCGGGCACCATGACCGAATAGTACGGCCCCCAGACCCCCGGCACGAAGACCGGATCGGCCGTGCTTGTCATCGTGCACGAGGACGTGCCGAACACGTAACCCATGTTGCCGGCCACCCCGCCGCCGCCATCGGCGCCGACGGTGCCGACGCCACCGGCATGCGCGTCGATCAGGCCCGCCGCCACCGCGCAACCCGGTGTCAGCCCCAGTTCGCGCGCGCTGTCCTCGATCAGCCCGGCGCCGAGCGCCGTCCCCGGCTCGACGATCTCGGTGCCGATCCTCGCATGGCCGTCCTCCGCCAGCTCTGACAAGCCAACCGCATCGAAATAGCTGTCGTCCCAGCGCTTCTCGTGGGCGAGATAGGTCCATTTGCACGTCACCGTGCAGAGGGAGCGCGCCATGCTGCCGGTGGCGCGCCATGTCAGGAAATCGGTCAGGTCGAGGAAATGCCCGGCCTCGCGGAACGTGTCGGGCATGTTCTCTTTCAGCCAGAGCAGCTTGGGCGTCTGCATCTCGGGCGAGATCGAGCCGCCGACATAGCGCAGCACGTCGTGGCCGGTCTCGTTGATCCGCCGCGCCTGGTCGAGCGCCCGGTGATCCAACCAGACGATGACGTCGCGGTCGGGATCGCCGCTGGAGCCCACGGGCAGAGACCGACCACCGCCATCCAGGACCACGAGCGAACAGGTCGCGTCAAAGCCGATACCGCGCACCGCGGCGGCCTCGATGCCGGCCGCCGCGACGGCCTGGCGGCTTGCCCGGCAGACCGCGCCCCAGATCTCCGCCGACGATTGCTCGACCCGGACGTCGGGCCCGCGATGCACCGCGATGTCCGCCTTTGCGACGCCCAAAAGGGCGCCGCCCGCGTCGAACACGCCGGCCCGCGCGCTGCCGGTGCCGACGTCGATCCCCATGTAACAGCCCGGCATCGCCTGCCCTCCTTCGCCGCGGCCGACCCTAGCCCCGGAACCGCTCGGGCAGCAACGCGCGGTCGGCCGACGTGAACGTGTCGCGGGCGAACTGGTCCTGGTGCCAGTAGGGATAGAGCAGTGGGATCGTGCTGACCTCGTCGAGCCGCGCGCGCTCGGCATCGGTCAGCGAGATGTCGGCCGACGCGATATTCTCTTCGAACTGCGCGGTATCGCTGCCGCCCACGACGAGGGACGCGACGCTCGGCCGGTCCAACAGCCAGGCCAGCGCCATCTGCGCGGGGGTCGCGCCGCGCGCCTCCGCCAGGTCAACCAGCACGTCGACGATATTCCACAGCCGCTCCCAGTCGCGGATCGGCGGCTCGCTCCAGCCGCGCGATTGGCGGCTGCCATCCGCCGGATACTGTCCCCGACGATGCTTGCCGGACAGAAGGCCTGCGGCCAGCGGGCTCCATACCAGCGTCCCGAGCCCCTGGTCGACGGCGGCGGGCAGCAACTCGTACTCGACCTCCCGCGCTTCGAGCGTGTAGTGGATCTGCTGGGTGGCAAAGCGCGGCAGGCCCGTCCGATCCGCGATCCCGAGCGCCTTCATCATGTGCCAGCCCGAGTAGTTCGAGCAGCCAACATGCCGCACCTTGCCGTCGCGGATCAGCGTCTCGAGCGCGGACAACGTCTCTTCCAGCGGAACCGAGCCATCCCATTCGTGCAGATAGTAGATGTCGATCCGGTCGCGCCGCAGCTTCTTGAGGCTGCGCTCGCATTCCCTGAGGATATGATAGCGCGAGGCGCCAGCGTCGTTCGGTCCGTCGCCGATCGGCATCCGCACCTTCGACGTGACGAGCGGCTCGGGCCGACCGTCCAGGACCTCTCCGAGGATCTCTTCGGCAAGGCCCGTGGAATACATGTTGGCGCAGTCGAACAGGTTCACGCCATGGTCCAGGCAGCAATCCACCAGGCGCCGCGCCTCGGGCACGCCCTGCTCTCCGACCATGGCGAAATCGCCGCGCCCCCCGAAGGTGAACGTGCCCATCGAGATTTCCGAGACGCGCAGCCCCGCGTCTCCCAGCGTTCTGTATTTCATCGGTATTCCTCCAGTCCCGCGAGAGACGCCAATGCGACCACGCAGAGCGCGCAGCCCGGATCGACCAGCCCCTCGGTGCGTTCGCCCACCCAGCCGGCGCGTCCGATCCGGCTGCGCAGCGGTGTGACCTCGTCGCGGCCCTTTGCGGCGGCGTCGACCATCTCCTGCCCCGCCTGCGCCAGCGGCCGGCCCGCATCGACCGCGTCCCGCAGCGCTTCGGCGGCCGGGAAGATCGCGTCGAGGATCGTCTTGTCGCCGCGGTTCGCCTTGCCTCGTTCAGCCATCCCCTGTGCTGCCGCCTGCAGCATCTCGGCGAGCTGCGCCGGCTCCAGCGCAGAGGCGCCCTTGACCACCTTGCCGGCACGCATCGCGGCCGTGGCGAGCAGCGTGCCCATGGTGGACGAGGCGACGCGGTTGGCAGCCATGCCCGCGGCGGCGATGTACTGGCCCAGGTCGTCGCCCCCCTCTGCGGCATGGGCGTCGAGCGCGTCGGCGACCTTCTTGGCAGTGATCCCCAGGTCGCCGTCGCCGACCTTCTGGTCAAGCTCGGTCAGCCGGTCGGCCTCGCCCCGCAGGGCGGCGGCCAGTCGCCTCAGCGCGTCCTGGACGGCGCCGATGTCGTAACTTTCGGTCACGGCTCAACCCTCCTGGAAGAACGGGGTCCGGGCGGGCGCGTCGAGCAGCCCGGCCAGTTCGTCGTCCAGCCGGCAGATCGTCAGCGAGGCGCCGGCCATCTCCATCGAGGTGGCGTATTCGCCGACATACGCCTTGTGCACGCTCAGGCCCCGCCCCTCCACGATCTCGTGGACCTTGCGGTAGAGGATGAACAGGTCCTCCGGCGGCGTCGCCCCGAGCCCGTTCATCATCACCGCCACCCGGTCGCCCGAGGCCGGCGCCAGGTCGTCGAGCACCGCCGTGGCCAGCCGTTCGGCGACCTCGTCCGCACTCTGCAGTGTCTCGCGCTTGGCGCCGGGTTCGCCGTGGATGCCCATGCCGATCTCCATCTCGCCCTCGGCCAGGTCGAAGCCCGGCTTGCCGACCGAGGGGATGATGCAGGGCGACAGCGCGACGCCCATGGACCGCGTGCCGGCGAGGGTGCGCTTCGCGATCTCCTCGACCTCGTCGAGGCTGGCGCCCGCCGCGGCCTTCGCCCCGGCGGTCTTGAACGCGAACACCATGCCCGCCACGCCGCGCCGGCGCTCGGCTTCGTCCGGGCCGGCCGAGGCGACGTCGTCGGCCACGATCACCGTGCGCACCTCGATGTCCTCCATCTCGGCCATCTCGGTCGACATGTCGAAGTTCATCACGTCGCCGCCGTAATTGCCGTAGATGTAGAGTACGCCCTTGCCGCCATGGATCCGCCGGGTCACGTCCAGCATTTGCTCGGCGGTGGGCGAGTTGAACACGTCGCCCACGGCGCAGCCGTCCAGCATGCCCTCGCCCACATAGCCCAGGAACACCGGAAGGTGCCCCGATCCGCCGCCGGTGGCCAGCGCGACCTTGCCCTCGACCGGGGCGTCGGCGCGGACGATTGCGTGCGGGTCGTCGCCAAAGGCGAGGGCCTTGGGATAGGCCTTGACCAGCCCGTCCAGCATGTCGGTGACATAGGTGTCGGGATTGTTGAAGAAGCGTCTCATGGCTTGTCTCCGGTAGCTGCGTTGGGGGACCGGCCACGGCCGACCCCGCTGAAATCGATCATTCTGCGCCACTCGATCCGGGTCACGCTCATCGCCAGCAGAAGCGTCAGGCCCCAGACGAACTCCTTGGCGAAGTTCGAAACCTGCAGCATGTTGAGCCCGCTCGACAGGAACTGCAGCGACAGCACGGCAAGCACCACACCCAGCACCCGGCCCACGCCGCCATAGGGGTTGGTCCCGCCCAGCACCGCGATCAGGACGGTGATCAGGAGGTAGCTTTCGGCATAATCCGCCTTGGCCGAGTTCGCGCGCGAGATCAGGATCAGCCCCGCCAGCGCCGCGAGCGTGCCGCTGATCATGTACGTCGTCATGTTCAGCCGTCCGTTCTTGAGCCCGGCGAAGCGCGAGGCCCGCGGGTTGGTCCCGAACAAATAGACACTGTGCCCGTAGATGGTGCGGTTAAGGACGAACGCCATGACCACCGCCACCGCGGCGAACACCAGAAGTGGCACGGGCACCGCCCAGACCGCCGCGTTGCCCAGCACCGCGAAGCTGTCCGGCAGCCCGACCACCGCGCTGCCCCCGGTGACGACGACGCCGATGCCGGTATACACGATCCCCGTGCCCAGGGTGGCGAGGATCGGCGGCAGGCCGATGCCCGCTATGAACAGCCCATTGATCACGCCGCACAGGCAGCCGACCGACAGCCCCACGAGCAGCGCCAGCGCCAGCACCGCCACGGCATTGCCGCCCGTCGGAAACAGCGCCGTCATCGCCAGCGCGGCGAGTATGGAGGACAGGTTCGCCGTACCGATGATCGACAGATCGATCCCGCCCGTCAGCATCGCCGTCATCATCGCCAGCGCCAGGATCGCGTATTCGGGAAACTGGAACGCCATCGACTGCATGTTGGCGCCGGTCAGGAACAGTCCCGGCCGGGCCAGCGACATCGCCACGAAGATCGCCACCGTCAGCGCGGCGAGCCCGAGGAGATGCCGGTGATCCGACGAGACGATGCGAGAGGTCTTTGCCATGGTCGTCACTCCGTCCGACCCGAGCGACGGGCCTGCCAGGCCGGCACGCCGGTCCCGAGAAGGATCAGCAGGCCGATCACGATGTTCTGCCATGTCGAGGGGATACCCAGCGTGATCAGCGAGTTGTTGATGACCACGATCAGCGCGACGCCCAGAAGGGTGCCGGTGATCGTGCCGGTCCCGCCCTGCAGCCGGGCCCCGCCCAGCACCACCGCCGCGATCACCGACAGCTCCAGCCCGACGATGTCGAACGGGTTGGCCACGCGGGCGAGCGAGGCGTGGACGATCCCGGCGATGCCCGAGATCGTGCCGACATAGGCGTAGATAAAGTACTGCACCTTCGTCACCGGGATGCCGATCCGGCGGGCGCTGTCCAGGCTGCCGCCGATGGCGAAGATGTTCCGCCCCAGCATCGTGCGGTAGAGGATGAACCACGTCAGCACCACGACCAGCAGCAACACCAGCACCGCCGCCGGCAGCGAATAGAAGTACCCGTCCGCGTTGGTGCCGCGCAAAAGCATGGTGCGGGAAAAGTCGCGCATTCCGTCCGGCACGTTCGAGATCAACTGGCTTCCGACGAAGGTCAGCAGCGCCCCGCGAAAGGCCGAAAGGGTGCCCAGCGTCACGATCAGCGTCGGCAGCCGCATCGTGCCAACGAAGAAGCCGTTGACCAGCCCCAGGCACAGCCCGATCCCGCCCGACATCGCCAGGGCCAGCGCCATCGACCCTTCGACCCCCGTCTCGACCAGCGTCTTGGTCGTGGCGTACATCGCGAATGCCGCCAGCGCGGTGAACGACACGTCGATGCCGCCCGAAATAAGGACCAGCAGCACGCCGATCGCGAAGATCGCCATGATAAGCCCGTTGCGCAGCAGATCGAACAGAGTCGGCACCGACAGGAAACTCGGATCGACAATGCTGGTGACGATGATGAACAGCAGAAGGATGGTCGCAACAAGCGTCTCGTTGCGCGCGAACAGCCTGGCCATCACGCGTCCTCCGCGTCCGACGAGAGCAGGTGCGACAGCTCGTTCTCGGTCACGTCGTCGTTGCGCCGCTCGTCCACGATGCGCCCGTCGCGCATGACCATGATGCGGTTGCAGCAGGCCAGCACCTCGGGAAGGTCGTCCGAGATCACGATGACGCCCAGTCCCTCGGCGGCGAGATCGGCGATGGTGCGGTGGATGTCCGCCTTCGAGCCGACGTCGACCCCCACCGTCGGTCCGTTCAGGATCAGGATGCGCGGCGTTGTGGCCAGCCAGCGCGCCAGCATCACGCGCTGCTGGTTCCCACCCGACAGGGACGACACGGGAAGATCGGACGAGGGCGTGGCGATCGACAGCCGCTCGACCCAGCCGTCCGCCTCGTCGCGGATGTCGGACTTGCGCACCAGTCCGAACGTTCCCGCGAGGCGGCGGAACGACCCGGCGGCGATGTTGGCGCCGATGGATTGCGTCAGGAACAGCCCCTCGGTCAGCCGGTCCTCGGGGACATAGGCGATGCCGCGCTCCATCGCGTCCGAGATGGAGTCGATCCGGGCCTCCTCGCCCTCGATGCGGATCGTGCCCGAGCTGGCCGGATCCATGCCGAACAGCGCCTTGGCCAGCTCGCTGCGCCCCGAGCCGAGAAGGCCCACGATCCCCAGCGACTCTCCCGCCGCGAGGTCGAGCGAGACGTCGCTGAACGCCCCTTCCCGCGACAGGTGCCGCACCTGCAGCAGGTCACTGCCACGCGGCGCGTCGGCCGAGACCACCGGCGCGGCGTCGATCTCGCGCCCGGTCATGTGGTGGGTCAGCGAGGCGGGATCGAACTCGTCCACCGGTCCCTCGGCGACGAGACGGCCGTTGCGCAGGACGACCACGCGCTCGCAGACCGAGAACACCTCGGCCAGCTTGTGACTGACGAACAGCACCGCGATACCGCGCTCCTTCAGGCGCGAAATGATGCCGAGAAGGTGCTTCACCTCGCGCTCGGTCAGCGCGGCGGTGGGCTCGTCCATAACGATAAGGCGGGCCTCGTCCACCAGCGCCCGCGCGATCGCGACCAGCTGTTTAGAGGCGACCGGCAGGTCCTCGACCACGGCGTCGAGCGGGATGTCCACCCCGATCCGACCCAGCGCGGCCTCGGCCGTGCGCCGCATCTCGCGCCAGTCGATCCATCGCGTGCCCCGCGCCAGCCGGTCGTTGAAGGCGATATTCTCGGCGACGGTCAGGTTCGGGAAGAGCGAGAAATCCTGGTAGATCACCTGCACCCCGGCCCGCACGGCGCCGATCGGGCTGATCTGCGCCTGCGGCTGCCCGTGAAAGGAGACGGTGCCGGACTCCGCCGGCTGAGCGCCCGACAGCGCCTTGATCAGCGTCGACTTGCCGGACCCGTTCTCTCCGGCGAGGCAGACGACCTCACCGGGACGGATCGCCAGCGACACGTCGTCGAGAGCGCGTACACCCGCGAAGGACTTCGAGATGTGATCGAGCGCGACGACGGATGGCGCGTCGTGCGCCTCTCTGGACCTGTCGTTCATGGGCCTGCTTGCGGGTTTGCGGATTGGGTTCGGGGATTGCGGCCGGTGGATGCGCCACCGGCCGCGTGCCGTCTCAGAACGGGTAGTCGGCCATGTTCGACTGGTCGACCTCGACCCAGGCCTGCCCGTAGAGTACCTTCCCCTGCAGCGAGAGGTCCTGATAGCCCTCGGGGCTCAGGTCCATGCCGTCGGTCACCTCGCCCCCGTCGAGCATGTGAACGGCAAGCTCGTTCATCGCGTAGCCCGCCAGTGCCGGATCCCAGAAGAAGATCCGGTCGACGGCGCCGGTTTCGAGGTACTGTTCCGAGATCGACGGCAGGGACGTGCCCATGACGCAGGTGTCGTCCTCCATTCCACGCTCCTCGACCGCAAGCCCGACGCCCGCGACATCCGTCGAGGCGCTGCCCTGAAAGCCCGCCACGTCGGGATAGGCGCGCAGCAGTTCCTGGGTCTTCTGATAGGCCTGCTGCTGATCGTCGAAGGTCTCGTTCTTGTCGCCCACCATCGTCATGTCGGGGAAGTTCTCTTCCTGGTAGGCAACCGCCGCGTCGACCCACTCGTTATGGCTCTTGGAGGTGAGCGACCCCACGAACACGGCATATTCGCCGCTCTCGCCCATGCACTCCGCCAGGTTCTTCATGATCTGCTCGCCGTAGGCGGCGTTCGAGAAGGCCTCGATGTCATAGTCGGCGTTCTCGATGTCGGCAGCCTCGTGCGTGATGACGACGATCCCCTGATCCCGAGCGCGCTGCAGCACCGGCTCCACCGCTTCGGGCGCGAAGGGCACCACGGTTATCGCATCGGCGTCCTGTGCGATCATGTCCTCGATCAGCTGCACCTGCAGCTGCGCGTCGGCCTGTGGCGGGCCCACCTGGTAGGCATCGTTGCCCGTCTCTTCGGCAAAGCGGTCGACGCCTTCCTGCATCCGGTTGAACCACTGGATGCCCGAGATCTTCACGACCGTCGGAATCTTGTAGGAAGCGTCCTGCGCGGCACCCATGGTGGCCGGCAGCAGCATCGCGGCGCTGCCAAGGGCAAGCGCGATCATCCGTTTCATCATTTCTCCTCCCTATCTTCCTTGGCCGCCCGGCCGCGGTTGTGCGCCTCCCCCGCGCCCGCGCCGTACGGCTCGACCCCGATGCCCGACCCGTCGCAAAAGCGACTGGACCGGTGACCGGACCAGTTGCATCGTGACAGATTCACTTTCCTTTTCAAGCACGAATGGGTCCCGTCTCGGGCCTGCGCTGCGCACCAGAGATTGACGGCCGCCAAGAGCCGTTCAAATAGTAGCATCGATGGCGCCCACAGGCCGGGGCCACCACTGACGACGCAACGGAGCGGCCGCGTGGAGAACATCAACCGCCTTCTGCTGGACCGGACGAACGACATCGGACGCGACCTCCAGCGCCGTACGATGAAGGTCGCGATCGCCGAGAAGATCGCCGGGCTGATCGCCTCGGGCGTCCTTCAGAAGGGCGACGAGCTGCCCGGCGAGCGGGACCTGGCGGCAGCCCTTTCCGTCAGCCGCGAGACGGTGCGGGGCGCGGTGGGTGCGCTCGCCTCGGACGGCATCCTCGAGGTCGCCCAGGGCGCGCGCACCCGCGTGGCGTCGTCGGACCTGTCGGAACTCGACTTCGGCACGACGATCCACCTCGACGTGAACCGCTACAGCATCGACGCGGTCCACCAGTCCCGTCTGCTGATCGAGCAGGCGGTCGTCGGAGACGCGGCCGAGCGCATCGACGACGAGACGCTTGCCCTGCTGTCGCGGCTTCTCGACGCGCAGGAACGCTGCCTGCGGGATCCGGTTCGCTTCCTGATCTCGGACCGTGAGTTCCACATCGCCATCTACCGGGCCTGCGGAAACCCTCTTCTGGCCGACGTCGTGACCGACCTCTACACCTACATGATGGAGCATCGGCGGCGCGTCATGGCCCTGCCCGACGCGATCCCCACCAGCCTTGCCGATCACCGGTCCATTCACGCGGCGCTCATGGCCCGCGACCGGGACGCGGCCGTGGCGGCCTTCGGAATTCACGAACAGCGGATCTATCGCACCACCTGCGCGCTGCTTCACGGTGAGCGGGACGAGCCCGAGACGTAAGACGCGGGACCGTCCTGCCCTCGCCGATCCGGCAACCGGGACGCGGCATCGCACGCGCCTATTGCCCCGACCGGACCGTCGAGCGCTGGACGTAGCTCGGCGGGCTCTTCTGCGACACCGGCGCCCCCTCGGCACCCTCCACGAGGTGCCGTGCCGCGCTGTGGCCGATCCAGGCCTTGTCGACCCCTACGGTGGTCAGCGGCGGATGGCTGAACGCGGCCTCTGCCATGTCGTCCACCCCGATCACCGACACGTCGCGGCCGGGGCGCACGCCATGCGCCTCGCAGGCCGAGAGCACGCCGAAGGCGATGAGATCGCTGAAGCAGGCGAACCCGACGTCGGACCCGCCGACGCGCAAACGCTCCGACGCCGTCTCGAAACCGAACGCGCGGCTCGTCGGCCCGTGCCTCGGGACGTGCGGCCAGCCGGCCTGCTCCAGCGCCTCGCAGAACCCGGCATAGCGGTCACGGGCGGTATTCGTCTGTTGCCCGCCGCCGAGCCAGCAGATCTCGCGATGGCCGGCCTCCAGCAGACGCTCGGCCATGATCCGGCCCGTGGCACGGTCGTCGTTGGTGAACTGCGGCAGCGCGACGTCGTCAAGTCCACGGGAAAACAGCACGCAGGGAAACGGGGCCTGACCGCCCCCGGCGAGCAACGGATCGAGATCCTCGGGCCCGGTCCCGTGGGCGGGGCACATAAGCATGCCGCTCACCCCCTGCTCCATCGCCGCCCGGAGGAATTGCTGCTGGAGTTCGCGATCTTCTCGGACGACACCGAGAAACACGATCCGTCCCGACCCGCGCAGCGCCTCTTCGATGTGGATCAGGAACTCGTTGAAAACCGGGTTCGAGAGATCGTTGAGACAGACCGCCACCACGTCGCTGCGCGCGGTGCGCAATCCCGCCGCCGCCTTGTTCTGCACATAGCCCAGACGCGCGGCCTCGGCGCGGATGCGATCCGCCGTCTCGGTCGAGACCCGCGCCCGGCCCCGCAGCGCCAGAGACACCGCCGAGGTCGAGACGCCGACGGACTTCGCGATGTCGCTCAAGGTCGGCCGTCTGTTCACGCGTCTGCCCTCATTCCGGGATCATTGGAACGATCACGCCTTTTGTCAATCGATTGACTTGAGCGTTATCGCCGTGATCTGATCGCTCACGACGGGGGGCGTGACCTAACGGCACCCGCCGTCAGCACTCGGAGGGAGGAGACCGAAATGCTCAAGAAGACATCGCTTGTGACCGCCACGGCCCTGATCGCCGGCGCCGGAGCCGCCGCGGCCCAGGACAGTTGCGACTGGACCCCGGATCGCGCCGTGACGTACATCGTACCTTGGGGCGCCGGCGGCGGCACGGACGCCAACTCGCGCAAGCTTGCCTCGATGCTCGAAGAGAAATGGGGCCAGCCGTTCAACGTGGTCAATCGCACCGGCGGGAACGGCGTCACCGGACACTCGGCGATCGCCCGCGCGGACCCGGACGGCTACACGGTCGGCTCGGTCACGGTCGAGATCAACACGATGCACTGGGTTGGCCTGACGGACCTGACCTACGAGGACGTCACACCGCTCGCGCTGGTCGACATCGTTCCGGCAAGCGTGCTCGTGGCCGACGACAGCCAGTTCGACTCGCTTTCGGGTCTTCTGGACCATGCCAGGGAGAATCCCGGCGATCTGACGGCCTCGGGGACATCGCAGGGCGGCATCTGGCACCTGGCGCTCGCCGGCATGCTGAATGCCGAGGGGCTCGAACCGGATGCGATCCGCTGGATCCCCTCGCAGGGCGCGGCCCCGGCCCTGCAGGAACTGATCGCGGGCGGCGTCGACGTCGCGACCCCGGCCCTGTCCGAGGGCAAGGGACTGGTCGAAGCCGGCGACGCCCGTGCGCTGGCCTACATGCACAGTGAGCCGATGGAGGCGCTCCCCGACGTCCCGCTGACCGCCGAGACGCTCGACAGCGGCTGGACCCTCGCGGCCTACATCACGACCTCCGGTCCGGCCGGCATGCCCGACAACGTCGCCTGTTCCTATGCCCAGGCCATCGACGAGATCATCGCGTCCGACGAGTGGGCCGAGTTCAAGGCGAGCCGCGGCGCCGAGGTGGTGTCGATGTCCCGCGACGAGCTGAGCGCGTACATGGCCGAGAAGGACGAGACGCTCGGTGAAGTGATCGAGGCCGTGGGCCTGGCGCAATAAGCCACGCGAAGGGAGGTCTCGCGATGGCCGATACACGCGATCTCGTCACCGGGAGCGCGCTCTGCGCACTGGGCGCCGCGATGGCAATCGTCGCGCGGGGCTTCCCGACGGTCGGGGGCATGGCCTATGGCCCCGACCTCTTTCCCACGATCGTCGCCGTGGGCCTGGTGGCCAGCGGCCTCGGCATCGCGGCCGAGGGCCTGGCCGCGGGGCGGAACCGACCCGACGAAGACGGAGGGCGACGGCTGGGGCCGCTGGTGGGCATCCTGGCCGTCATCGCGTTTTTCGCCCTGGCCCTGGACCCGCTGGGCTTTCACATCGCCGCGGCGATCAGTCTGCTCTGCTCGGTGCGACTATTCGGCGGCGGGATGGTGGCCGGAACGGCTCTGGCGCTGGTCGGCCCGGTCGTCCTGCACGCGGTGTTCTACTCGGTCCTGCGGGTTCCCCTGCCCTGGGGTCTGCTTTTGCCGGTGGCGTGGTAGACCATGGAACTCGTGACACTCCTCGCCGCGGTGTTCGAGCCGCAGCTTCTTCTCACCATCCTCCTCTGCACGCTCTACGGTTCCTTCGTCGGGGCGATGCCCGGGCTGACCGCCACCATGGCCGTGGCGCTGTTGGTGCCGTTCACGTATTTCATGGATCCCGTCCAGGCCGTCGCGGCCATTGTCGCCACCACGACCACGGCGATCTTTGCCGGCGACATCTCGGGGGCGCTTTTGCGGATGCCGGGCACACCGGCCTCGGCCGCCTATGTCGAGGACGCGCACGCCCTGGCCCGCGCCGGCCGGCCGCGGACGACGTTGTTCGTCTCGCTCTTCGCCGCCTCGATCGGCGGGATCATCGGCGTCCTGCTTCTGGCCAGCGCGACCCCGCTCCTGGCCCGCATCGCCTCGCGCTTCTCCAGCGACGAAGCATTCTGGCTGGCGACCCTCGGGCTCAGTTGCGCGGTGTTCGTCGGCGGCGCCTCGGTCCCGCGTAACTTCGCAAGCCTCTTCATCGGCCTCGCCATCGCCTCCGTAGGGATCGACGTGGCGGTGGGGCATCCGCGGTTCACGTTCGGGATCAACGACCTTTATGACGGGATCAGCTTCATCCCGGCGATGATCGGCCTCTTCGCGATCGCCGAGATCCTGCGCAACGCAGAGACGTCCGATCCTACAAGGTTGGGCCAGTTGTCCGTCGAACCGCTCCGGACCGCCCTGGCCGGCGCCTGGGGCCAGATCCGGCAGCGCAAGCTCGGCATCCTCCGCTCGGGCGTCGGGGGCACGTTCATCGGCGCCTTGCCGGGGGCCGGGGCCGACATCGCGGCCTGGATCGCCTACGCGGTGTCGCGGCGCCTGTCGAAGACGCCGGAAAAGTTCGGGCGCGGCCATTACGAGGGGATCGTCGACGGCGGCACCGCCAACAACGCGGCCGTCGCAGGCGCGTGGACCCCGGCGCTGGTCTTCGGCATCCCAGGCGACAGCGTCACCGCCATCGCCATAGGCGTGCTGCTGATGAAGGGCCTGACACCCGGTCCGAACATCTTCTCGTCCGACGCGATGCTGGTCGAAACGCTGTTCGGGGCCTTCCTGGTAGCGAACGTCGTGATGATCGTGAGCGGCGGCCTTGCCATCATGGCGGCCTCGCGACTGCTGCGCGTGCCGCGGTCGATGCTGATGCCCAGCGTGCTGCTCCTGTCGATGATCGGCGCCTATGCCATCATGGGCAGCGTCACCGCGGTCTGGATCGTGCTGGGCCTCGGGCTCCTGGGCTACCTGATGACGCTGGCGCGGATCCCGATCGCACCGGCCGTGCTCGGCGTGGTTCTAGGCGAGGTTGTCGAAGACAATTTCATGGTCTCGATGATGAAGGCGCAGGGCGACCTGACCGGCTTCTTCGATCGGGGCACCGCCGCCGTCCTCGGTGTCGTCACCCTCGCTGTCTGGGGCCTTCTGCTATTCCGGGCGGCCCGCGAGGTGATCTCGGGAGGCGGGTCGAGATCAAGGGAAACGGAAAAGACATGAGGGACGACATGAAGAACGGATTGCGGCGGCGCGTGATGGCCGGAGAGACCGTGACCGCGGCCTGGCTGGAGCTCGGCTCGCCGGAGGTCGCCGAGATCATGGTGCGTTCGGGCTGGGACGTGCTGGTCATCGACTGCGAGCACGGGGCCGTGGGCCTGGAGGACGGATTGAACCTGATCCGTGCCGTCGAGGCCGCGGGCGGCGAAGCGATGATCCGCGTGCCTGATGCCCGCGAAGCGACATTGAAACGTGCGCTCGACCGCGGGGCGCGGTCGCTGTTGGTCCCGATGGTGAACTCCGCCGAGATGGCACGCGAGGTCGCCGGCTTTTGCCGCTACGCCCCCATGGGCCGACGGGGCTATGCCGCGCCGATCGTGCGGGCCTCGGGCTATGGTGCATGGACCGACTACGCGGCCCAGGCCAACGAGGAGGTGTTCGTCGCGGTGCAGATCGAGCATGTCGACGTCATCCCCGACATCGCCGAGATCGCCGCGATTCCCGGCATCGACATGGGCTTCATCGGGCCGAACGATCTTGCCGGGTCGATGGACAGGCTCGAGCGGCTCGACGATCCCGCGGTGGTCGAGGCCATTACCGGCATCGAGGCAACGGCGGCCGCGCATGGCCTGACGCTGGGCACGATCGAGGGACAGCGCGACTATGGCGCCCTTGCCAAGGCCGGCTATCGCCTGGTGATCGGCCCGAACGACGTCATGCTGCTCTCCGGCGCCGCCCGCGCGGCAGCCGAACGCCGCAGCGGGCTGGTTTGAGGCGCAGCATCCGGAACCGGCTCTTAGGCATTGGATTGCATAAGCAAAAACGTGTCGAAGCGTCACAATCGGCACCTTCGGTGACTCTATAGCGGACCGCGGCAACCCTTTGAAATCCGAGGCCCGGGAAACCCCGGCCGGCCGGACGCCGTTCCGAGCCGGCATGAGGCCGGCATCCTCGGCTGGAACACCGCCACCCGAACCGCAACGTCTTCGCTGGAACTGATCGCCGCCTTTCGGGGCTGGGCGCGGAGCCCGACGCCCACTTGAGGGCCTCGGGCCGCAACCGGGGAGATGCGCATGAACTGGGCCGAGATGTTCTTTCAGAGTTGGAGCGGCATCGCCCGCACGCTCATCGTCGGGACGATCGCCTATGCGTTTCTCGTCGTGTCGCTCCGGGTGTCGGGGAAACGGACGCTGGCCAAGCTCAACGCCTTCGACCTCATCGTCACGGTGGCGCTCGGCTCGACCCTGGCTTCGATCCTGCTGAGCGAAGGGATCGCGCTGGCCGAGGGGATGACGGCGCTCGTCCTGCTGATCGTGTTGCAATACCTCGTCACGACCCTGTCGGTGCGCTCGAAGAGGTTCGCCGGCTTCGTGCGTTCCGAGCCGACGCTCCTCTTGCGTGACGGCACGCCGCTGCACGGCGCCATGCGGAAAGCGCGTGTCACGCAAGCCGAGCTGGAGACGATCGCGCGAACCGAAGGGCATGGCGGGATCGAGGGGCTCTCGGCGGTGATCCTGGAATCGGACGGCTCGTTCTCGGTTATCGACGGGACACGGTAGAACCGGCGGGCGCGTTCCCGCCCGGCGCGCACCACGGTCGTGGCCACGACCTAGGGGCGCATGTCCGGCGGACGTCGCACGAAGAAGCTCGCAGCGATGAGGCAAAGCGAAACCACTGCGCCGGTGATGAACCCGGCCGTGACGCCGGCGGCCATGGCGTCCGGCGACGACGCGCCGGCGGCGCTGGAGGCGGCCGTGCGCAGCGACATCACCGAGACGAAGAGCGCGATCCCGGCGGCACCGCAGACCTGCTGGATCGTTCCGATCACCGCCGAGCCATAGGGATTGAGGTCCTTGGGCAGTGAGCCGAGGCTCGACGTGAACAGCGGCGTGAACAGGAACGCCAGGCCGAACGAGAGGATCATGTGCGAGGCCAGCACCTGCCAGACGTCGGTCTCCCGTCCCAGCAGGGTCATGCTCCACAGGCCCGCCGACACCAGGACGGAGCCCGGAATGACCAGTCTGCGGGCGCCGAACCGGTCGAAGAGACGGCCGACCAGCGGCGCCATCAGCCCCATCGCAACACCGCCGGGAAGGAGCAGCAGCCCCGATTGCAGCGGCGCGAGTCCCAGCACATTCTGCATGTAGATCGGCAGCAGAACGATCATGCCGAAGAGCGACATCATGCACAGCCCCATCATCGCCGCGGAGACGGCGAAGACGCGGGTACGGAATGTCCTGAGGTCGAGAAGTGCGCGCCCCTGTGGCGCGAGCCTGATCTGCCGGGCGAAGAAGACCGCGAGCACGGCAAGGCCGGTGACCAGCGGCAGCCAGACCGGAACGGCCGGCTCCACGTCGCCATGGCGCTCACCGATCGTCGAGAGACCGTAGACGAGCGCGCCGAACCCGATGGCCGACAGCGGCACCGAGGGGATGTCGAGCGGCGTCCTGCGCGGCTCGCCAACGTTCTGCAGATACGCATGGCCCAGCGCCAGCGCCCCGAGGCCGATGGGAAGGACCAGCCAGAACATCCAGCGCCACTCGAGGTAGCTCAGAATGATGCCCGAGATCGTCGGTCCGATTGCGGGTGCCACCGAGATCACGATCGAGATGTTACCCATCGTGCGGCCGCGGCGTTCCGGTGGGACGAGGTTGATCGTCGTGGTCATCAGGAGCGGCATCATGATCGCGGTGCCGCAGGCCTGCACGATCCGGCCGAAGACCAGCGGGCCGAGGCCGGGCGACAGGGCGCAGATCACCGTGCCGAGGCTGAAGATGCTCATCGCCATCAGGAACACGGTCCGGGTCGAGAGCCGCCGGAGGAGGTAACCCGTGACGGGAATGACGACGGCCATCGTCAGCAGGAACGCGGTGGTGAGCCATTGCGCGGCGGCGGCCGTGACGTTCAGGTCGGTCATCAGGTGCGGCAGCGCCACCGACATGATCGTCTCGTTGAGGATCACCGTAAAGGCCGACACCAGGAGCAACCCGATGACGAGCCGATCCCGCCGCCCCGTGTCCTCTTGCGGCGCCGCTTCGGAGACGGGCGCGGACGAGGACGGCGCCGCGGCCCCGAATGTATCTGGCATGGGAAATCTCAATGGCTTGGTGCGCACCGCAGCAATGCCGCCGGCGCCGTGATCGGACGATTGACCTTCAGATAGGCTCGCGCTTCGCCGCACGCCATGGCGAAAGTCGCACGGGATGGCGGCCATGCCGTCTCG
This sequence comes from Tranquillimonas rosea, assembly GCF_900111315.1. Lineage (GTDB taxonomy): Bacteria > Pseudomonadota > Alphaproteobacteria > Rhodobacterales > Rhodobacteraceae > Tranquillimonas > Tranquillimonas rosea. The sequence goes on along the minus strand of NZ_FOGU01000007.1, from coordinate 20,057 downwards.
GCAAAGCGGCGGCGCATCCTTTTGCAGGAACCTATCCCCCCATGTCCGCCCGCGCGCGAAGCTCGGCCAGCAGGTCCGACGAGATCAGCAGGCCGTCCCTGTCAGAACGATCGCGCGCCTCGCGCCGGCGGACGGACGGCAGCCGTGCGCCCTGCCCCGCGATCCCCTCGAAGAGCCGCTCGGCGGTCGCGAACGAGACGCCGAAGCGATCGGGGTCGATGGCGACCACCAGTTCGCCGTGGAGGATGCCTTTCTCGTCCGAGCTGTTCGGTTCCGCCGTCTGGCTGCTCAGCAGATCCCCGATCAGTGGCCCGGCCAACAGTTCGACCATGGTCGAGATCGCCGACCCCTTGTGCTCTCCAAAGGGCAGCAGGGCCCCGGACAGGGCGCTCTTGCCATCCGTCGTCGGGGCGCCGGCGGCGTCGATCGCCCAGCCTTCCGGCAGGCTCTCGCCGCGCCGCGCGCGAAGCTCGACCTCGCCGCGCGCGACCGCGCTCGTCGCGAAGTCGAACGTGTAGGGATCGCCGCCGGGACGCGGCCAGGAAAACGCGATCGGGTTCGTCCCGAGCAGCGGCTCGGTGCCGCCGAATGGCGCGACATAGGGATGGGTGGGCGTCATCGCCAGCGCCACCAGGCCTCGCTCGGACAGCTGTTCGACCTCCCACCAGAGGGCCGAAAAATGGTGGCAGTTGCGGATTGCCAGCGCCGCAAGGCCGGTGGTGCGCACCTTTTCGGCCAGGCTCTCGGCCCCCAGATCGAACCCCAGCAACGAATTGCCGCCATGCGCGTCTATTCCGACCACGCCGGGGCCCTCGTCTCTCAGGCTCGGTTCGGCGACCGGGTCGACCAGCCCCGCCTCGGCCACGGTGCTGCAGGCGATCAACCGGTAGAGACCGTGGGAGTGACATTCCTGCGCCTGCGCCTCGACCATGTTCCGCGTCATGGCCCGCCGGTGGGCGGTCGAGAAGCCGGCCTTCCTCAGCGCTGTTTCCGCGATCTCGACCGCGCGCTCGCGCGGAATGCGTTCATACCCGTCACTGGTCATTTCGGCCTCTCTTCAGAACACGGCCGGACCCTAGTCAGGCTCCGGGAGCCGTGCAACGCGACGCCCCCGCAGCATTGCGCGGGTGATCCCGAGGGCCGGACGCAGTCAGGCTGCCGCACAGGCCCGAGATCTGTTAGGCTCCCCCATGCACAAGCCGAGGGAGGACGGCATGGGCGATGGCGATCATGTTCGGGAGATCGAGACTGTCCTGAACGGAGGCGAGACGGGACGCGACAGCGTCGTGACCGAAAGCTGGCGGCGCTGCGTGGACAGCTACGGGCTGGATCCCGCACGGCACGAGCCCGCACATATCGTGACCGAGGCAGAGCTCAGGCAGCATCGCGAACGGTCGGAACGGCTGATCGCGACGGCGCGGTCGGGGTTGCAGGCGCTTTTCCGCCAGGTGGCCGGGCAGCGCTACGTCGTCATGCTGGCAGACGCCAAGGGCGTCTGCGTGGACTATTTCGGTGACCCGCGGTTCGAGGACGACCTGCGCCGCGCGGGTCTGTATCTCGGCTCGGACTGGTCCGAGCAGCTTGCCGGGACCTGCGCGGTCGGGTCCTGCCTCGTGGCGGGCCAGGCCGTCACCATACATCAGAGCGACCACTTCGGGCTGGCGCATACGCCGCTGTCCTGCACCGCCGCGCCAATCTATGACAGCCGCGGCGAATTGACCGCGGTGCTCGACATCTCGCTCCTCCGCTCTCCCGGTCCGAAACCGAGCCAGAACCTCGCCATGTCGCTGGTGCGGGCCTCGGCCCGGCGGGTCGAGATGGCGAACCTCATGGCGACGACGCGGCGCGACTGGGTCCTGCGGTTCTCGACGAGCCCCGACTTCCTCGAGGTGGACCCCGATGCCGCGGTGGCGCTCGACGGGAGCGGGTGTATCGTCGGGCTGACGCGCGGGGCGTCCGAAGCGCTCGGACCGGACTCGCCTCTCCTGGGAGAGCGGGTCGACACCGTGTTCGACCTTTCGCTCGACGACCTGCCCGACCTCATGCGCGGCCGGCCGACGGAGGACCGGGTTCTGCACCTGCGCGACGGGCGGCGGATGTTCGGCCACGCAATCGCACCGAACACGCCGCGGGCGCCGGTCCGCCGGTCGGCCGAGACGCGTGGCGGGGCCTTCGCCGGTCTTTCGGGCGGCGACCCGGCGCTCGACCGCATCCTCGAGCGGGCGGAACGGCTTGCAGGCTCGGGCATCCCCCTGCTGATCCGGGGCGAGACCGGCACCGGGAAGGAACGGCTCGCCCGCGCCATTCACGTGGCCGGACCCGCCAGCCGCGCCTTCGTCACGTTGCGGGGCGCGGGGCTCACCCCGGCGCGGCTGGACGAGGCGCTTGCCGCCACGACGGGACCGGCAACGCTGTTCCTGCGCGGGATCGAGGATCTGTCGGACACGGCGCAGGCCGCGTTGCTGACCACCTTCGACACCCGCGACGATCTCTTCACGATCGCCTCCACGCGGAGTGCGGACAGCCCCCAGCTGCGCACCGACCTGCATTTCCGCCTGGCGGGTGCGACGCTGACACTTCCGCCGCTCCGCTTGCGGCGGGACGTGGACTGGCTGATCGACCGGCTCCTGCGGCGGATCGGGACGGACCTGCGTCTGTCTCCGGCCGCGAGGGCCGAACTCGCTGGGAGGGCCTGGCCGGGAAACATCCGCGAATTGCAGAGCACGCTCGCCACCGCGGTCGCCCTGGCCGAAGGCGCGGTGATCGACTTGCCCGATCTCGTCGAGACGCCGGACGGGAGGGAGCCCACCCCGAACGACGACCTCGAGGCGATGCTGGATGCCTGCGGCTGGAACATGGCGCGGGCGGCGCGACGGCTCGGCGTGAACCGCTCCACCGTGATGCGCCGGGCGCGCCGGGCGGGTCTCAGCCCGAAGTGCTGATCCGTTGCACGGGCGTTGCACGCGCAACGCCGGCGTGGCGCAGGGCGTTTTTCCGCACCCTTGGACGTGAAAACGCTAGCCCGGTCGCCGCTCTCCCTGCCACGCTCGACCCTGGAGGAATGGCATTCAGGGAGGATACCTATGCTCGACTCAACCGTGGCGGACCGCACCCAGGGCTTTCTCGATGATTTCGGCAAGGCGTTGGAGGACGGGAACATCGAAGCCGCAAAGGAGATGTTTCTGGAAGATTGCTACTGGCGCGACCTCGTAACCTTCACCTGGAACCTCAAGACGGTCGAGGGCAAGGAGCAGGTCGGCGACATGCTGAACCACCAGCTGTCCACCACCAAGCCGCGGAACTGGCGGCTCGCCGACGGCGAGGTCCCGACCGAGGAGGACGGCGTCACCACCGCCTGGATCCAGTTCGAGACCGACGTTGCCCGCGGCTATGGCCTGGTCCGGCTGAAGGACGATCGGATCTGGACGCTGCTGACCACCATGTCCGAACTCAAGGGGTTCGAAGAGGCCACCGGCTTCGACCGTCCGCTCGGCGCCCGGCACGGCGCGGCGAAGGACCGCCCGACATGGAAGGAAGAACGCGAACGGGAGTGGGCGGAGCTTGGCTATACCACCCAGCCCTATGTCGTGATCGTCGGCGGCGGCCAGGGCGGCATCGCTCTTGGCGCGCGGCTGCGGCAGCTTGGCGTCCCGTCGATCATCGTCGAGCGGAACGACCGGGCCGGCGACAGCTGGCGCAAGCGTTACAAGTCGCTCTGTCTGCACGACCCGGTCTGGTACGACCACCTGCCCTATATCAAGTTCCCCGAGAACTGGCCGGTCTTCGCGCCGAAGGACAAGATCGGCGACTGGCTCGAGATGTACACCAAGGTCATGGAGCTGAACTACTGGACGCGGACCACCGCCAAGTCCGCCGAGTTCGACGATGAGACGAAGCAATGGACCGTCGTCGTCGACCGCGACGGCGAAGAAGTCGTGCTGACGCCCAGGCACGTGGTGATGGCGACCGGCATGTCCGGCAAGAAGCGGATGCCCGACTTCCCCGGCATGGAAACCTTCAAGGGCGTGCAGCAACATTCCTCGGAGCATGATGGCCCCGACCAATGGTCCGGCAAGAAGGCCGTTGTGATCGGCTCGAACAACTCTGCCCACGACATCTGCGCGGCCCTGTGGGAACACGACGCCGACGTCACGATGGTCCAGCGGTCGTCCACCCATATCGTCCGCTCGGACAGCCTGATGGAGATCGGGCTGGGCGCGCTCTATTCCGAGGAGGCGGTGCGCTCGGGCATGACCACCGAGAAGGCCGACCTGATCTTCGCCTCGCTCCCCTACCGGATCATGCACGAGTTCCAGATCCCGCTCTACGAGCAGATGAAGGAACGGGATGCGGCATTCTACGAGGGGCTCGAGAAGGCGGGTTTCGATCTGGACTGGGGCGACGACGGATCGGGGCTCTTCATGAAGTACCTGCGCCGCGGCTCGGGCTATTACATCGACGTGGGTGCGAGCCAGCTGATCATCGACGGCGAGGTCAAGCTGAAGCGCGGCCAGGTGACCGAGGTGGTCGAGGACGGCGTCATCCTCGAAACCGGCGAGAAGCTCGAGGCCGACCTGATCGTCTATGCCACCGGCTACAACTCGATGAACGGCTGGGTGGCGGACCTCATGGGGCAGGAGATGGCCGACAAGGTGGGCAAGGTCTGGGGCCTCGGCTCTGACACAACAAAGGATCCCGGCCCCTGGGAGGGCGAGCAGCGCAACATGTGGAAGCCCACCCAGGCCGAGAACCTGTGGTTCCACGGCGGCAACCTGCACCAATCGCGGCACTACTCGCAGTACCTCGCCCTTCAGCTCAAGGCGCGGATGGAGGGTCTGCCGACCCCGGTCTACGGCCTGCAGAGCGTGCACCACCTGAGCTGACCGCCTGCACGCCAGCGGGAGGCGCAAGTGCCTGCGCCTTCCGCCGCCTGCGCGCACAGCTTGAGGCCTTGCGCCGTAGATCGGCTGAATGCCCCCGATTAGGGTGGCCCGAATGACCTGCCATTGAGCCTTCGTCTCGCGTAGTGGGGTGGGCGATTGCAGTGTTCAGTGTTCGCGCATGTTTGGCCCGTCCGGTAAGCCAAGGCTGAATGTGGCGTTCGGTGTTATGGTCGGCCGCCCAGGCCGCGATCGCGACTCGTGCGTGTGCCAAGGTGCGGAGCATGGTCTCGGTGAAGGTCTTATCGCGCATCCGATCTATGGAGCTTTCTACGAAGCCGTTCTGCATCTGCCTGCCCGGCGCGATGTAATGCCATTCGATCTTCTTCTCGGCGCACCATCGCAGGATCGCGCGACTGGTCAGGTCCGCGCCGTTGTCCGAGACAATGCTTCCCGGCTTTCCTCGCCCCTCGATCGAAATTGTCAGTTCCCGTGCGACGCGCCGCCCTGAAATCGCGATGTCCGAGATCGCTGCCAGGATTTGGGCCGTTGTCCCGACCGCCTCGCGCCGGGCCTTCCGCTGGCGCAGTGTCAGGCCTTTTTCGCGGTAGAGCCGATGGACCCGGTAGATCCCGGACGGCTGGCCCTCGCGGCGCGGCAGGACGAAAAGCCGCCGATAGGGGGTCCCGATTGGGTGCTTATTGACATCGGAACTCGCTTCAGGCCTCCGCTTCTCTGTCTGCAATGCGCTTGCTGGCCGCCGTCACTACGCGCTTCGGAGCTCTGCTCGACGGCGGGGCCAACACCGTGGCCTTACTTGCGGGAAGACGATGAATGTTGTGCGTTTTTGGGTGCGGCGCGTTTCCTGCTGCTTGAAAGAAGCTCACGAGATCGCGAAGGTTCGCTGTCCGCTCCGCCAGCTGGAGCGCGGCGGCAGAGCTTTCCTCGGCGATCGCGGCGGTGTGCTGTGTCGTCTGATCGATGTTGGTTACGGCCTCGGTCACCTCGACGATGCTTTTCGTCTGCTCGCGGCTCGCCGTTGAAATGTCGGAGATGCTTTCGACGACCGAGTCGACCGCGGCCACGATCTCACCGAGCGCCTTGCCGCTTTGGTTGATGAGGCTCGAGCCGTTGCCGACTTCTTTGCCGCTCTTTTCGATCAGCTCGTTGATTTCTCGGGCGGCTCCAGAGGCGCGCTGCGCCAGCGCCCTAACCTCGGAAGCGACGACCGCAAAGCCCTTGCCGGCGTCCCCCGCACGCGCCGCCTCGACCCCTGCGTTCAGGGCGAGCAGGTTTGTCTGGAAGGCGATCGAGTCGATGACCTCGATGATATTGCTGATCTCGGCAGAACTCTTCTCGATCCGCCCCATGGCGGCAATCGCGTCGTTGACGACGGCGCAACCGGTTTCTGCGTTCGAGAACGCGGTTTTGGCCGCGGTCGTCGCCGTGTCGGAATTGGCCGCCGTGCTCTTAACGTTTGCGGAGATTTCCTCCATCGCGGCCGAGATTTCCTCAAGCGTTCCCGCCTGGGTCTCGCCACGGGTAGCGAGATCCTTGGCGCTCGCGGCGATCCCGTCGGTTTCGTCTGCGATTGCGATGGACGCCTCGAGGATTCCGTTCACCAGCTCTTCCAACCGGACCATCGTCTCGTTGAACGAGGTTCTGAGCGACTCGAAATCGCCAGCCACGGACTCCGTCACGCGCGCCGACAGGTCACCGTGGGACAGCCTTGCCAGACCCGCAGAGATGGCCTCGACCGCACGCCTTCGCGGCGTGATGTCAGTGGCGTACTTCACTACCTTGTAGGGCTTGCCGCTCGGATCGAAGATTGGATTGTAGCTGGCCTGGATCCAGACCTCCCGTCCGCCCTTGCCGATCCTCTTGTATTCGGCCGTCTGGAACTCGCCGCGGCCGAGAGATTGCCAGAAGGCGCTGTACTCGGAGCTCTGCGCGAACTCGGTTTCAACGAACATTCTGTGATGCTGACCTTTGATCTCCCCCAGTGTGTAGCCGAGCGTCTGCAGGAAGTTGTCATTCGCGGTCCGGATCGTACCGTTGAGATCGAACTCGATGACCGCTTGGCTCTTCGAGATCGCTTCGAGCTGACCCGAAGCGTCGGCCGCCTTCAATTTGACCTCTGTTATGTCAGAGGCGAACTTGACCACCTTGATCGGCCTGCCGCTTGGGTCGAGGATCGGATTGTAGCTGGCCTGGATCCAGACCGGGCGGCCGCCCCGGCCCAGCCTCTTGAACTCACCGGAACGGAACCTGCCTGCGCGGAGGTCGCTCCAGAAGGTCACATAGTCCGAGCTTGCCGCATCGGACGGTTCAACGAACATCCGGTGATGCTGCCCTTGGAGCTCCGCGAGGGAGTAGTCCATCAGATCGAGAAAATTCTCGTTCGCGGTGAGGATCGTGCCATCGAGGTCGAACTCGATGACGGCCAAGCTCTTCGAGATCGCTTCGAGCTGACTCGCCGCCTCCGCGGCCCTCAGCTTCGCCGCGGTCACGTCGATCGCGAACTCAATGATCTTCACGACCTCTCCGCTCTTGTCGATGACCGGGTTGTAGGACGCTTCGATCCAGACGGTGCGCCCGTCCTTGCCGATGCGGGCGAACTCTCCTCTGACGAATTCGCCACGGGAGAGCTTCTGCCAGAAGTCTTTGTAGGCCGTGCTGATGGCGTGGGCCGGCTCCACGAACACGCGGTGGTGCTGACCCCTGATCTCGTCGATCGTATAGCCGAACGCGCGAAGGAAGTTCTCATTGGCATCAAGAATTGTACCGTCCAGGTCGAACGATATCATGGCCTGCACCTTCTCGAGCGCAGCATGAACCTCTAGCGCCTCCCGGACGGCGTCGCTGACCGATGATTTCGTGAAGAGTCGCATCGCTTGGCTTCCACATGTAATCCGTTTCGAGTGGTGACATGCACCATCACGATTAAGACTGTGTGTGCCTGAGCCGCTTTCCTGAGCATCGCGCGGAAGATCGAACACTGCTTACGGCACAGCACCGATGCTTGGCTGGCTGGTCGAGCGCAAGATCGCACCGCACATTCCGGTCTTCGACAAGTCTGGCCACAGCGATGGCATCTGGAGCCGGGCGGACTTCGCGTGGGATGCCAGGAAAAACCGATACATCTGCCCGGAAGGCCACGAAGTGAAGCAGTTCTGCCGGCACTATTCGGGTCCGTACCGCGGGCCGATCGGCAAGGGCGTCGCCACATACCGGTGCCTGAAACACACCTGCCAGGCCTGCCCCTCGAAGTCGCGTTGCTGCCCAACATGGACTTCCGGTCGATCACCCGGGAGGAACATGAAGATGCGCGGTAGGTCGCCCGCGACATAGCAAAGACGGACCAATACGTGATTTCGATGAAGCTGCGGAAGAAGGTCGAAATGCTGTTCGCGCACCTCAAGCACATCCTCGGCTTCGAAAGGCTCCGACTACGGGGACCATGCGGCGCGAACGGCGAATTTCTACTCGCCGCCACCGCCCAGAACCTCCGGAAACTGGCGAAGACCCTTCCCGCACCGCAGAAACCGCGAAACGCCTGACATAAAGGTCGCGCGCGTGTCTTTCAGGCACCCGATTTCTGCGGTTGCGACGGGGTGTTCTTCCACAGAATCCGCCCAGATCACCCGGTCACTTCGCACATGTCGCGGAGCGCGTAACGTCGCTCGCGGCCCGGAAACTTGTCCTTCCACGAAACACCCGACGCCTCGGTGCGGCCTCGTTGGACCGGACATTCTACGCACACGCGAGACTACGGCACATCGCCATTCATGTCGTAAAGCCGCTCAAGCTCCCCCATGGCGTCAGGCAATGTGGATGCCAGACCGTCCGGCATCATCCAGGCAACGGCTTCTCTCTCCACGTCGGCAATTCGACCCGAAACGAGAATGCGAAGGGAAGGCGCCTCCAATCGGAGACCGGTGACAAGCCGCGCCACGGCGCCCAAGCTTTCGTGGCGGGTCGCGGCGATGGCGAAGACATCGATGCTACTCTGCACGGCTTCCTTGATGAGGGCTTCGTTCGAGCAATCCATCCTTAGCCGGATGTCCCAGCCTTCGAGGCGCGCCACGTCGGCCGCCATCTGGGCGCCGAGCGTGTGCTGCTCGCCTTCCAGCGTCGCCACGATCGCGGCCCGGTCAGACGATTGCTGGTAGGCCTGCCGGCTCTTCACGAGGCGTTGCATCAGAGTATAAATGCGACTGGTGCCGATGGTGACCTCGCTGAAGCTCGCCGTATCTGCCTCCCAATATTCGCCGAGACGCCGCGCCGCCGGGACAAGGTGCTCGACGTAGATGTCTTCCACCGTCATGTCCGATTGGAGCAGATCGCGCATGACCTCGAATACCCCTTCGGGCGATGGCGAGATGAGCGCCTGGCAGAGGTCGTCGACCGCGATCGGGGAGCGCATTCCCGGTCCCTTCAGGGCTCCTGAAGCCCTCTGCGAAATGCGTGTTATGACTTCTCGCGCCAGAGCTTGGATGTCGGGCTCCGGCAGCTTGCTCCGGAGCAGCTCGAACGCTGCGTCGGATTCAGTGAGTGCCTCCTTGTCGATCCGTTCCGTAACGAGTGTATCCGGCACCACGGTCTCCTCCCCGTCGTTTAGACAACATTGCCCCGAACGGTCCTTTCTGGCAACGGTAGCCAACAAGAGGGGGGATAGTCCGCTCAACCATGCGCGCCGCTCCCTATGCTGCGGTGTTCTTCGTGCCTTTGCATCTGGTGTGAACCCTTGTTCTGCTGACTGAGTCCAGCATGCTGGATGCCCACGCCACGGGCACCACGAAGGATTTATCCCGACGAGGTTTCACTCGGCCCTCAATTGCGGCTCCTCGTCAAGCCTGTTTGCAGTCCGTGCCGGGGTCATGGTCCTTTTCGAGTTCATGGCCTCATGATGATGTTCGGGTCGGGTGCCTTCAGCGTATGGAGCGCGGGTGCCTTGGGGCCCGCAGCCGGTTCAACGAGGTCACCGCAACCACCGTCCCGGCGGGACATCACAGGTCTGGTGTCAGCCTGCGATCTCAGGGCGGGCCGGTGTCAGTTACGCTGGTCCCGCGGTCCCCCACTCGAAGACCGTCCCGTCGACCCAGATGCAATGAAGGATCACGGCCATCTTCCTGGCGACGGCGACCTGCGCCTTTTTCATGCCGTTGCGCTTGGCAAGGCGAAGACTCCATGCCTTCAGCGCATACCATCTCTTTGTCCGGTGCAGCAGCACGCTGGCCGCCTCGAACAGATAGGTCCGCAGCAGCCGGTCGCCCCATCGCGACACTCGGCCGTTCGTATCGGTTACGCCGGACTGCTTTCGACGTGGGGTCAGGCCGAGATAGGCGCCGACCGTCGCCGCATTGGCGAAGCGAGAGGGGTCGTCGATCGTGTGGCGGAAGGTGAGCGCCGTCACCGCGCCGACCCCCGGCACGCGCATCAGCCGACGGGTGGTGTCGTCTTCCCTGGCGAGTTGGCGAACCCTGCGGTCGAGTCCCTCCAGCTCGCTACGGACATGCGCATGGACCGAAAGCAGCGGCAGTAGCACCGGTCACAAGATATGTCTCTCGCCAGACAGCTATTACATCCGGCGCCGGAACTGCCCCCCGATCGAGCGAGGAAAGATCATGCCGTACTCCTTCAACATCGCGCGCACCTGATTTTCGTGGTCTCCCCGGAACCGTACCAGACGCGACCGGCGATCAGAAGCGAACGGGCTTGCTGACTGGCTTCGCTCTTCGCCGCGACATCGCGATACCCGCCGATCCGAACCAGTTCAGCCAGCCCGCGCGGGTCATTCTCGTCGCTCTTGTTCATCCGCACCGAGAGCGCGGCATGTGCGTGACGGGCATCGATGCAGACCACCGGCAAGCCGACCCGCCGGAGCTCGTGCCATAGCCAACTGGACATGGCGCGGGTCTCGAAGCCGATGCGTTCGGCATCGGGTGCTCTCTTGTCCAACAGCTTCGCCAGGGCACCGGGGTCGGATGCCACGCGACCCTGCCAGACGGGACGACCGGTCTCATCAACGACACAAACAGACGTCTCCCTCTGCGATACGTCCAGTCCGACATACTGGTTGCTTGCGGTATCCTCGATTGGGGGTGTAATCCCGTCTATGGTGGCGATGCCGCTGATCATGTGAAGCGCCGGCAGCAATTACGTCATCGTGCCCACACCGTTACCCTGTTCGACCGAAGCTCAACTCGTTGCTTGATTGGAGACTTTGAGGATCTTAGCGGGTCACGATCGCCGTCGACCGTGACCCGAAGGCATTAGCTCTCTGTGTTCAATGGCTTGAGCGCGGTTCGCCTGGGTCGCAGTTGCGTGCCGGTTCACACACCAGCGGTGAGCTGCACCGAAAAGACCGATCAAGTGCGCCTGGAATGGCCGCCGGACGCGCCGGCAGCCATGGCGACTATTCGGCTTGGAGGAAATCCTGGAGACCGCTCAGATCATCCGTATTGATGAGATCGACACCGGCTTCGTCCAGCACAGTCCAGATCGCCTCGCGGGCAGGTCCGGCTTCATCAGGCGTCGCCCAAAAGCGGATTTCCCATCCCTTGTCATGCGCGGTGGAGACGATCTCGGTCAGCCTGTCACGTTGCTCTTCTGGCATCTCCCCTTCACCGGTCCAGTCGAAGACGTTGGTCCAGTTGTCGCTCAGCAGCGGCATGAAGGATGCGGGCGTGTCACTTTCCAGATCACTCATTCGCCCGTCATAGCCGGCATAGCGGACGTCTTGTTCTTGCATCATGTCGCGCGGGCGGTTTCCCGATATCACGGCGGTCACCGCGCCCGGCTCGACCTCTTCGCCCTCGAAAACAGTCAGGATATCCGAATACTCGGCGAGCACGTCCGACAGAACCTGGTAAGTCTCTGGGCCATCGGACTTGATGTCGATTAGAAGCGTGATCGGGTCCTGCTGTCCACTGGCATAGATCATGCCATCATGCTCCTCGGCGCGGGCCCGCAGCGGATCGAGATAAAGACTCGCGAGGGTTCGCCCCGCCTCCACCTCGTTCGCATCATGCGCAACCAGCAGTTCCCCGTCGACGAGCCAGATATCAGCCTCCACACCAGTGAAGCCGTGCGAGAGCGCATCGAGAAGCGGACGATCGTGTTCATAATCGTTGTGCGCATGGGCCTTAGGCAGAGGCTGCACACCATCGGCTGCCCAAAGGGCGGTTGCCGCAAGGGACGCGGTCAAGGTCGTAACTATCTTCAGCATGTCATCCTCCATCTTGCTGATCCGAAACTAAAACGACTGGCTCCACCGCCGGCTCGGCAACGACCTCCGATAGCGAAGCGTCATGAATTGTGGCCTCAGCGAACTCCCCAAACCGTGTCGTCATCCAGCCGTGTAAGCCGCAGGACGTCGTCGTAGGCCGCCGGGCACGCCCCGAGCACAGGTCCGGCTTTCGTCAGGCTCTGGAAGGGTAGGACCTGCCCCCCGGCCGCCTCGATCAAGCAATAGCCTGCCATGCAATCCCAGGCGCTCATGCTGGGTTCGGCGTAACCGACGAGGCGGCCGGCGGCGACCCAGGCCAGCATCAGGGCGCCCGACCCGTACCGCGTCCAGCTCGCACCCGCCGCCATGAGCTCGGCGAGCATCTCGCCCACGCGGGCGGACGGCACCCGATCGTTCGCGCCGATCCCCAGCAGACCGGTCGAGAGATCGAACCGCTCCGTCACCCGGATCGCTTCACCGTTCAGCCAGGCCCCCTGCCCCCGCGCCGAAACGAAGGTCTCCTCCAGCATCGGCGCATGGATCACCCCGATGATCGGCCCCGTTTCGTCACACACGGCGATCGAGACGCACCACCCCGGCAAGCCGGCCAGGAACGGCGCGGTGCCGTCGATCGGGTCGATGACCCACGTCAGTCCGGATGTGCCCTCTCGCAAGCCGTGTTCCTCGCCAAGCTGTGCATCTGCGGCAAACTCCTGCGACAGGGTTTCGCGGATCAGTGTCTCCACCTCTCGGTCGGCTTCGCTGACCATGTCCTGAAGGGTGCGCTTTGCCTCGATCGTGAGAGTGTCGCGATGCTCGAAATACCGGCGCGCCAGGCCACCTGCGCGAGTGGCGACATCTTCGGCGACGGCAAGGCGGGAGATGAGATCCATGGACGTCCTTCAGGTGATCAGGGCAAGACCGCGGGAGCGGAATTCGACCGCGATGTCGCTGCCCTGCGGCATCGGCGTGTCGCTTTCTGCGACGATGGCGAAGAAACGGCCGAGATCCGTCTCGACCTCGTATTCCATATGATCGCCGAGATAGGCGGCCGACAGAACGCGGCCCGGTAGCTCGCCCCTGCCCGGCCGCAGGCGGATCGCGTTGGCCCGGACCGCTAGCTTGGCCGGCCCGGGCACGGCTTCCCGCGCCGGCACGGTCTGCTGCACCGCGCCGATCGCAACGGTCGCCGTTCCGTCCGACACCTGGGTCACCTCGCAGTCGATGACATTGGCCTCACCGATGAAGTCGGCGATGAACTCGGAGGCCGGTGCTTCGTAAAGCTCCCGCGGGGGGCCCGCCTGGGCCACTTGCCCCTCGAGCATCACGACGATCCTGTCGGAGACCGCCAGGGCCTCTTCCTGGTCATGGGTGACATAGACCGCGGTGAACCCGAGCCGTTGCTGCAACTCGCGGATCTCGGTGCGCACGCGGCGGCGCAGCCGGGCGTCGAGGTTGGAGAGCGGTTCGTCGAGCAGCAACACCTGCGGTTCCAGGACCAGTGCGCGCGCCACGGCGACCCGCTGCTGCTGCCCACCCGAGAGTTCCGAGGGAAGCCGGTCCGCCATGCCGCTCAGCCCGACCAGGTCCAGACCTTCCCGGGCCGCGGCTCTGGCCGGTCGGGACTTCATGCCGCCGGCTTCGAGACCGTAGGCCACGTTCTGTGCCACGCTCATGTGGGGAAAGAGCGCGTAGGACTGGAACACCATCGAGACGTCCCGGCGATTGGCAGGAAGCCGCGTCACATCCTCGCCACCGATCAGGATCTGGCCCTCCGTCGGCGCCTCCAGCCCCGCGAGCATTCTCAAGGTGGTGGTCTTGCCGCAGCCCGAGGGCCCGAGCAGCGTCACCAGTTCTCCCGGTGCGATGGTCAGGTTCAGATCGGGAATGGCGACGAACGCGCCGAACGCCTTGCGGATACCGCGGAACGCTACCGCGCCGCGCTGGGAAAAACTCATGCCGGGACCTCCTCAATTCTGCGCGCCGCCGCCCGTCGCGCATCCCCCTCGCCGCGGCGCAGACGACGGTCTCCGACAAGCAGCTGGAAGCCGCCGATAACAGAGATCATCACGACGATGAGGACCGAGGAATATGCGATCGCGACGCCGTAATCCCCGTTCTCCACCAGCCCCACGATGTAGGCGGTGGCCATGTTGTACTTGGCGCTGACCAGGAAGATCACCGCGGAAATGGATGTGACGGCCCGGACGAAGGAATACACCAGCGCGGCCAGGATCGCCGGCCGCAGGAGCGGCAGGATCACCTTGAACAGGGTCCGCGGGCTCGAGGCCCCCAATGTCAGCGACGCTTCGTCGAGGGAGCCATCAAGTTGCGACATGGCCGCGACCCCGCCCCGCACGCCGACCGGCATGTTCCGGAACACGAAACAGAAGATCAGAATCAGCGCCGTTCCCGTCATCTGGATCGGGGGCAGGTTGAACGCCATGATGTAGCTGATGCCGATCACCGTGCCCGGGATCGCGAAGCTCAGCATCAGGGCGAACTCGAACACCCCCCGTCCGGGAAACCGTTGACGAACGATCAGCCACGCCGTCAGCAGCCCGACCGCCGCCGTCAGCGGCGCGGCGATCAGTGCGATCTTCATCGTGGTCCAGAAGCTGTCCCAGGCGACACCGGTCCAGGCAAGCCCGTCGCCGAACGAAACAGAGAAGGCCCGGACATAGTGCGCGAGTGTCAAGGAGTGATCGAGCCCCCACACCTTCACGAAGCCCCCGAACAGGATCATGCCGTAGACGAAAAGCGTGAAGAGTGACCAGCCGGTGACAAGGGCGATGACCGGGGCCGCCACGCGCCGGGGAAGCAGCGCGTGCCGCCCGCCGTCGCCCTTGCCCGAGAGGGTCGCGAAATTGCGGCGCCCGAGCCAGAGCCGCTGCGCCAGGAAGGCCGATAACGTGAAGCACAGCAACACGGTTGCCAGGACAGCGGCGCGGGCAGGATCGTGCTGGGCGCCGACCACGGCAAAGAAGATTTCCGTCGAGAGCACGCCACCCGAGCCGCCGAGCACGAGAGGGTTCCCGAAATCCGCCATGGACTCGATGAAACCGATCAGGAAGGCATTGGCGAGGCCCGGGGCCATCAGGGGCAGCGAGACCTTCCGGAAGGTGCGCCAGCGTCCCGCACGCATGGTCTGGCTCGCCTCCTCCATCGAGGGGCTCACGCCCTCGACCACGCCGACGAGCACGAGAAAGGCGATGGGCGTAAAGCTCAGCATCTGCGCGATCCAGATGCCCGTCAGCCCGTAGAGCCACCGCCCGGGGTCCCATCCGGTGACGTCGCCAATGAACTCGGTAACGAAGCCGGATCGGCCGAACATCAGGATCAGCGAGAGACCGATGACGAAGGGGGGCGTGATGATCGGAAGAACCGTCATCAGCCGCAGGCCCTTCTTGAACGGCATGCGCGTGCGGGTGGCCACCAGGGCGAAGGCAAGGCCCAGAAGGGTCGTCCCCGTGGCGGTACACAATGCCAAGAAGAAGGTGCGCCACGCCACGCCGCATCCGCCGGTTCCGACGACGCACCGAAGGCTCCAGATCTGCGGATCGCCGATGTTCTTCGCCACCCCTTCCGTGGTGAACGCTCCGCGGAAATCCTGGAAGGCGCCGGTGAACATCGACAGCAAGGGATAGAGTACGAAGGTCGCGACCAGTCCCACCAGCAAGGTGATGGCCGAGAGGACGAACACATCCCCCTTCAGCGCGCCGCGCTCGGCCAGGCCGAACGAGATCATCGCCAGGCAGCACAGTGCCAGACCGACCGCGCCGGCGCCGAAGGCTGGCTGTCCTGCGACCGGGCCGAAGAGGGTTTCCCAAAGGCTCCAGTTCCAGCCTCGCAGCCCAACCGCCAGGCCCTCGACGAGAAGCCAGACGAGCCCTGCGGCCCCGAGCGCCATGAGCCGGCCGCCCCGATCCGGCCCTGGCGCGCAGAGATGGCGCAGGAGGCCAACGGCAATCACCAGCGGCACGAACGGCCAGAGCCACCATTGTGCCGGCGAAAGCTGGGCCACCAGCGGCCAAAACAGGGGCTCCCCCGCCCAGTCCGAGAGCCAATCGAAGCCATAGAAGCCGCTTCTGATGTGATACCAGGGCAGCGCCGCACAGCAGAACAGCGCGGCCAGCAGCAGCAGATCCAGCCGCCGGTTCTCTCGGGTCATGGCTCGGTCCTCTCCGGGCGGGGGGTCGTCAGGCGTCAGTTGTTGGCGACGCCGCCCACTTCCTCGTCCCAGCGCGACAACAGGGCGCTTCGGCGCTCGGAACTGCCGAATTCCGCGAAGTCGTAATCGATGAGCTTGAGCTCACTGAGATCCGGTGCCGCTTCGGGAGCCGTGGCATTCGCGTTCGAGGGGATCTGGTACGAACCAGCTTCGGGCATCACCGATTGCACATCCGCGCCCAGGACCCAGTCATAGAACACCTTGGCGGCATCGGGGTTCTGGGCACCGGCGATCAGCGACATCGACCCGATCTCATAGCCGGTCCCCTCGCACGGGGCGACCACCTCGATCGGAAAGCCCTCCTCGGCTTGGGCGACAGCATCATGCATGAACACGATCCCCAGACCGGTCTCCCCCCGGGCGGCCGACTTGACCGGGGCCGAGCCGGATTTCGTGTACTGGCTGACATTGGCATCGAGTTTCTTGAGATACTCGAAGGCCTCGTCCTCTCCCATCAGCTGCACCAGGGTCGCAAGGGTCGTATAGGCCGTCCCGGAAGAGTTCGGATCGGCGATCTGGACCTCACCCTGCAAGGACGAATCCAGCAGATCCTCCCAGCATCTCGGAGGCTCGATCCCCTTCTCCTCGAAGATCTCCGTATTGTAGCCCCAGCCGAGCGCACCCGAATACACGCCGACGGTCCGATACTCCGAGGTCTCGGCCTGGGTCACCGCCCAGGGCTGCAGTTCTTCGAGCATCGGCGAGCGGTATTCGGCGGTAAGATCGTCGGCCGCGGCCTGGAGATGCGGATCGCCGGTCCCGCCCCACCAGACGTCGGTCTGCGGGTTGCGCGCCTCGGCGCGGACCTTGGCATACGCCTCTCCCGAGGACAGGCGCACCATGTTGATGTTCATGTCATGGGATGCCTCGAACTCCTGGACCAGGCGCTCGCAGATCGCCTGATCCGCCGAGCATATCAGGTTCAGCTCCTGTGCCGCTGCCGCTCCGGCGGCGAGCATTGCGGCGGCGCTCGCAAGCGCGACGGGTGTCTTGGTCATCGTGTCTCCTCCCTTGCAATTTTCAGGCATTGCACACCTGTGCAAACAAGTTTTCCAAGACAGAGCTTTCTGTCAACAGAAAAGCCGAAAATCGCCTCTCTCCTCGGTTCATGTAGGCATTGCGAGGATTGCAACCTTGTGCGTTATGGATAGGATGACCGAGCCAGGAGGCGGAGCGCCAAGATGACCATCCCCCGCAACGCGGTAAGCGCCAAAGATGTCGCCGAAGCGGCTGGCGTCTCCCGGGCCGCCGTCTCGCGCACCTTCACGCCGGGCGCCAGCGTCTCTCCCACGACTCGCGCCAAGGTGCTCGCAGCCGCCGAGCGGCTGGGATATCACGTCAACCACCTCGCCCGCGGCCTGATCACGGCCGAAAGCGGAATCGTCGCGCTCATCGTGGCCGAACTCGATACGCCGTTTCGCTCCCGCCTGCTGGCCGCCCTGACCGAGAAGCTGCAGGCCGATGGCAAGGTCGCCATGCTGATCAACACCGACCGGTCCGACGAGAGCGTCAAGGGTGCCCTGCGCCAGGCCATCTCCTACCGCACCGATGCCGCGGTGGTGCTTTCGGGCATGCCCGATCCGGCCTTGGGGGATCTGTGCATCCGCAACGGCTTGCGCCTCGTCCTGATCAATCGCGAGGAAGGCCGCCCCGGCGCGCTTCACATCCGGCTCAACGATGCCGCCTGTGGCGCGCAGGCGTTCGAGGCTCTGCGTCGGATCGGATGCGTCCGTCCCGCCGTGGCCACGTCACGATCCGCAACGACCAGCTTGCGACTGCGGGCGGAAGGTTTCGCCCACGCCGCGGAGGATGCCGGGCTGCCCGCGACCAGGGAAGCGATCGGGGTCACGTCCTATGCCGCGGGTCTCGACCTCGGAACGGCCCTGCTCTCGCGAAGTGAACCTCCCGACGGAATCTTCTGCACGACCGATCTATTGGCCTTCGGCGTTCTCGACGTCGCCCGCCAGCGCTTCGGGCGGCGCGTCCCGGAAGACCTGTCCGTCATAGGATTTGATGACGTCGCACAGGCAGGCTGGGACGCCTATCGTCTCACGACCTTCGCCCAGCCGGTCGATGAAATCTCCGAGTCGATCGTCTCCTGGCTGGACGGCAATGGCGCGGCGGACGATCTCGTCGAGCTCGACGCGCATCTCGTATGGCGCGACACGGTTTCAATGCCATCGCGGTAGGCCTAATGCCAACTGCGCTAGACTCCATCAATGATCAGAAAGCGCGTTATAGATCTTCGCCCATCCGCGACCTGGGCCGATATGCCCCCAACCGTCCGCACAATATCGATCAACGCAACGAGTGAGGTTCCGGTCGAATGAGGTGATGGTTCGGCGCCGATACGAACCTTTGGAAGCAGCACACCGGAAGCTTCTCGGACACGCCTTGGCACGGCGTCGGGGCACAATAGATCATCACTTCGTTAGAGCTGTGCGACCTGTTACCGGGAGATTTACTCTAGAGTGAGACTTGAACTGACGGTCCCGAAGGGCCTTCGCGGGAAGACCGAGCTCCTGGGAGCGCTGGATGCCGTGGAGGGAAGCGAAGATGCCAAGAGCTTGTTGCGCCCGATCTTGGAGATCGTGAGCCGCGCGATCTCAACAAGGATCCAGCAGGAGGTTTTCGACAACTTCGAGCGTTATGCGCAGAACAGGAACCTGCCCAGGCAAGACTTGGGAGATGTACGCATCGCGCTCGATCTGCCAGAGACGGGCCTCGAGGCGGCGCGCGGCGACTTCATAGAGATCGCAATGGCCGGATCTGAATGGATCTGGCAGACAGCGTCGGACGGGCGGGCCGCCGCAGTCTTCGAGGTTCTCTGTGACATCCTCGATGAGGGGCTCGCTCCGGTCGATCAGCAGACGCTGCTCGACGCCAACCTTGCAGACTTGGCGGGCTGAACTCATCTCATCGAAGCGGCGCGGCCTGTCGATCGGCACCCGACAACAACCCTGTCCGATCTGAGAACGGCGGTGAGAAAGTCGGCCACGGTAGCGGCGGGATGAGCCTGCTGCGGGCGGCGTAAGAGTCGGCCACCTTTGCCCTTTCTGGTGTCAGGGAGGGCGGGAGGATTTTCACCGTGGACTTGTATCGGAAGGTTCGGCTGGCCTGTTCGGAGGGCATGAGCCAGCGAGAGGCGGCGCGGCATTTCAACATCTCGCGCGACAGCGTCGCCAAGATTATGGCGTTCTCTGTTCCGCCCGGATACCGGCGGACGGCGCCCGTTAAGCGGCCGAAGCTCGATGCCTTCACCGGGATCATCGACGGCTGGCTGGACGGCGACCGCGAGCTCCATCGCAAGCAGCGGCACACGGCGAAGCGGGTGTTTGAGCGGCTCTGCGACGAGCACGGCTTCAGCGGCGGCTATACGATCGTGAAGGACTACATGCGTCAGCGCGAGCGGCGCGGCCGCGAGGTGTTCGTGCCATTGGTGGTCTGAGGTGCTCCCCATTTCTTGGACAGGAACTGGCGGTTTCTAAGCTACTCTCCGGGTCTCCTGGTCGGTTTGCATGATCGTCGTGCCGGTGCGGTAGACCATGTCCGGCGGCCGTCCGTGGAGGGCGGCGTGAGGCCGCCGGTGATTGTAGAAGTCGAACCAGGTCCGCAGCCCCGCGCGCGCCTGCGATCCTGTCTCCCAGGCGTGCAGGTAGACGCATTCGTATTTGAGGCTGCGCCAGAGCCGTTCGATGAAGATATTGTCGAGGAA
>NZ_FOGU01000009.1 GCF_900111315.1 Tranquillimonas rosea | reverse complement strand
TGTCCGCCGCCCCGTCTGGCGCCCCGCCAGCGCCTCAGCGCCGCCGGTGAAGGGCTATCTACGGATGTCGCCAAACATCCGCAACCCCTTTTCTATGGAATGATGCGGATTTTTTCGATTTCTAATTTCGTTGCTCGATATATGGGCGTTCCGACAACTTGGGGCACCATGGGTGGAGGTGTCGCGCAATCCCCGTTCGCGCCGTCCCGGCCCTTTTCGACGCCCGCGCCGACGCGGGTCGGTCGAAAGGGCCGCACTGGTCGCGCGCGCTGCGCGGAATCCGGAATCGCTGGCACTCGAGTCGCGGCCCCGCTCCCGGAATCCGTCGAACTCGGCCGGTAAATCCGCCCGGATCATGTCACGCGTCGTCACCATGACTGATACAGCCGTGATTGGAGATTGCCGGATGGCGGCGCTTAGGGCCCGACGCCGCAACGTCAACGCGCCGTGCCCGCGCAGGCGCCCGAATTTACGAGTGAACCGAGTCCGGAGATCGCACGTCTCCCCGTTGATGCCACAGGGCATCTGCCAAAAATACTCAAGGAGGAGAGACATGATCCGTCGTACCTTTATCGCGCTGACGGCCACCACGGCGCTCGCGGCGCCGGCGTTCGCCGACAATCACGACAGTGGCGACATGGCCGAGATGAACATCGTCGAGACGGCACAGGAGAACGGCAACTTCACGACACTGCTGGCCGCCGCCGAGGCGGCCGGGCTGGCCGAAACCCTGTCGGGCGAAGGCCCGTACACCGTGTTCGCGCCGACCGACGACGCCTTCGACGCGCTGCCCGACGGCACCGTCGAGTCGCTGCTGGAGGATACGGAGCAGCTGACTTCGATCCTGACCTACCACGTCATCCCGAGCGCCGTGATGTCGGGCGACCTCGAGGACGGAATGACCGCCGAGACGGTGAACGGCGAGAGCGTCGAGATCAGCATCGACGGCGACACCGTCATGGTCGACGGCGCGACCGTCACCCAGGCCGACATCGAGGCCTCGAACGGCGTGATCCACGTCGTCGACACCGTGCTGATGCCGGGTGAAGGCTCGGGCGACTCCGACATGTGATCGGGCGCCTGCCTGCGGGCGCGCCGGGTCGCGTCTGCAGGGAGACCCTGGAAAGAAAGCGGGGCGCCCATCGGCGCCCCGTTTGTCTGTCAGTGCAGGACCGCATCCATCGGCGGCTGCCTGTTGGACGATGACACCCGGTCACCGACGATCAGCCCGTCGCTGCCGGCGCTGATCGGGACGGTATCGCCCTCGTCCACGTCGCCGGCCAGGATCATCTCGGCCAGTTCGTCCTGCAGGTGGCGCTGGATCACCCGCTTGAGAGGGCGCGCGCCGAAGACCGGATCGTAGCCCTCGTCGGCCAGCCACTGCTTCGCACCGTCATCCAGTTCCAGCCGGATCTTCCGGGCCGCCAGCCTCTTTTCGAGACGGCGCAGCTGGATCTCGACGATCCCGGACATGTCGGACCGCTGAAGGCGATCGAAGATGATCGTCTCGTCCAGACGGTTTAGGAATTCGGGCCGGAAATGCGCCCGGACCGCCTCCATCACGTCCTTCTTGGCCGTCGCGGGATCGGCCCCGTCGGGCAGCCGCGACAGCGCCTGCGAGCCGAGGTTCGAGGTCAGCACGATCAGCGTCTGCTTGAAGTCGACCGTGCGCCCCTGTCCGTCGGTCAGCACACCGTCGTCCAGCACCTGCAGCAGCACGTTGAACACGTCGGGGTGCGCCTTTTCGACCTCGTCGAACAGCACGACCTGGTAGGGCCTGCGCCGCACGGCTTCGGTCAGGACGCCGCCCTCGTCATAGCCGACATAGCCCGGCGGGGCGCCGATCAGTCGGGCGACGGAGTGCTTCTCCATGAACTCGCTCATGTCGATCCGCACCATTGCCTGGTCGTCGTCGAACAGGAACTCGGCGACCGCCTTCGTCAACTCGGTCTTGCCCACGCCCGTCGGGCCGAGGAACAGGAACGAGCCAAGCGGCCGGTTCTCGTCGTTCAGTCCGGCACGTGCGCGCCGCACGGCGTTGGCCACGGCGGTGACGGCGGCGTTCTGGCCGATGACACGGTTGTGCAGCCCGTCCTCCATCCGCAGCAGCTTGTCGCGCTCGCCCTCCAGCATCTTCGACGTCGGGATGCCGGTCCAGCGCTCGATCACGCTCGCGATCTGCTCGGGACGCACGGCCTCTTCGACCATGATCTCCTCGTCGCGCTCCTCGGCTTCGGTCAGCTTCTTCTCGAGGCCGGGAATGACGCCATAAGATAGCTCGCCCGCGCGCGCGAGGTTGCCTTCGCGCTTGGCGATGTCGAGCTCGGCCCTCGCCTTGTCGAGCTGCTCCTTCAGATCGCGGGCCGCGTTCAGCTTGTCGCGCTCGGCCTGCCACTGGGCGGTCATCTCGCCCGAGCGTTCCTGCAGCTCGGCCAGCTCGCGCTCGATCTTGTCGAGCCGGTCCTTCGACGCCTGGTCGTCCTCCTTGCGGAGCGCTTCGGCCTCGATCTGCTTTTGCAGGATGTCGCGATCCAGCGCGTCCAGTTCCTCGGGCTTGGAGTCGACCTCCATCCGCAGGCGGCTGGCCGCCTCGTCGACGAGGTCGATCGCCTTGTCGGGCAGGAACCGGTCGGTGATATAGCGGTGCGACAGCTGCGCGGCGGCCACGAGGGCGGCGTCCGAGATCCGCACGCCGTGGTGCAGCTCGTACTTCTCCTTGATGCCCCGCAGGATCGAGACCGTGTCCTCGACCGTGGGCTCGTCGACCATCAGCGGCTGGAACCTGCGGGCCAGGGCGGCGTCCTTCTCGACGTGCTTGCGGTACTCGTCGAGCGTCGTCGCGCCGACGCAGTGCAGTTCGCCCCGCGCCAGGGCCGGCTTGATGAGGTTGGCGGCATCCATCGCGCCATCGGTCTTGCCGGCGCCGACGAGCGTGTGCATCTCGTCGATGAACAGGACGATCTCTCCGGCCGCGGCCTCGATCTCCTTGAGGATCGACTTCAGACGCTCCTCGAACTCGCCCCGGTATTTCGCACCGGCGATCAGGGCACCCATGTCCAGCGCCATCAGGCGCTTGTCGCGCAACGATTCCGGCACGTCGCCGTCGATGATGCGCAGGGCAAGGCCCTCGGCGATGGCGGTCTTGCCAGTACCGGGCTCACCGATGAGGACGGGGTTGTTCTTGGTACGACGCGACAGGATCTGCATCGCCCGGCGAATTTCCTCGTCGCGGCCGATGATCGGGTCGATCTTGCCCTCGCGCGCCCGCTCGGTCAGGTCGATGGCATACTTCTTGAGCGCCTCGTAGCCCTCCTCGGCGTTCGCCGTGTCGGCGGTCCGGCCCTTGCGGATGCCCTCGATCGCGGCGTTCAGGCTCTGCGCGCTGACCGCACCTGCCTCCAACGCTTCCTTCGCCTTGGACTTGACGACGGCCAGCGCCGTCAGGATGCGCTCGACCGGGACGTAGCTGTCGCCGGCCTTCTTCGCCAGCTTCTCGGCCTCGTCCAGCACCTTGGCGGTCTGCTGATCCAGGTAGGTCTGCCCGGCGTCCCCGGTCACCTTCGGCGTCTTGGACAACGCCAGTTCGAGGGATTCGACCACCCGTTGCGGCGCCCCGCCGGCACGGCTGATCAGGTTGGAGGCGAGCCCCTGGTCGTCATCCAGAAGCGCCTTGAGCAGATGCTCGGGTCCGAGGCGCTGGTGGTTTTCTCGCATTGCGATCGTCTGGGCGGCCTGGATGAAACCACGCGCCCGTTCGGTGAACTTCTCAAAGTCCATCTTCACTTCTCCTCTTGCAAGCGCCCGCTTCGTGGAGCGCCCGGCTTCGGCACGCCCCTCTCGGGCCTCGGCTTCAGAAATGGGGCGCGGAACAATGTGTTGCAAGTGAGCCGCAAAATGTTTCACGCGTGAAACGGTCGGTCAAAGGCACCTTGCCAAACCCCGGAAACTTCGGCCGCGCACATGGAAACTTATCCACAGCACACGCGTTAGGCCCCCGTATGAGCGGTAGCATAACCCATGCGAGGTGAAGTGATGTCGACGCCCTACGATTTTCCGCCGCAGGAGGCTTCCGGCGGCACACGTGTTCTCGGTGCCCACGTCGAACGCGCCCGGCGGGACCGCGACTTCGGCCGCGTCGAGGCGATGGTTCGGCTGACGGTCAAGCCCGCGCCAGGGCGTCCGGTGCAATCGATGCGCATCTATGCCAACACCGCCGCCAGCGGCGGCGATCTGCGTCGGCGGCTGGTCGAGGATGCGATACGCACCTCGCGCACCGTGCCGGCCGCGCGGCAGCGGGTCACGGCAGCTGCCGCCTGACTCGGCACATTGTTAGGCGTAAAGGCCCGTCACGCGATGCGTGCGGGCCTTTTTCTTGCTGCGCGCCATACACAAAAGAGGCGGACACTCGACGATGTCCGCCCCTCGATACCTTCGGCATTGGCCCGAGCCCTACTCCGACGTCAACGCGTCATCGTCGCGGCCTTCGGGGCCCGAAGGCGTCGGCACAAAGGGCTGGGTCGTGTTGTCGGGATCGTCCACCACATCCTGATCGGGCTCCGGCGTCACCGAGTCGTCCGAACCGCTCGTATCCGCGGTCGTCCGGTCATCACCTGCGCCGGCGGTGTCTTCCTGATCCTCCAGGAGAAAGCTGTCGGCCGCGCCGTCACCATCCTGCGCGGTCTGCATGCCCTCGTCTGCGATGAACGTGTCGGCGGGGCCGTCACCCTCGCCGCGCTCTTCAATTTGCTCTTGCGCGGGGATGCTCTCCTCGCCCGGCGCGGCGGGTTCGACCTCGTCGAGTTCGGCGGTCACGCCGTCGATCGTGGTGTCGGCCTCGCCCTCGGGCTTGGTCCCCGCGCCGGTCGGCCGCTGGGCGACCTCTTCCGAGGACGCGGGGTTGGTGTCGGCCTCGGGCGCGTCATCCGCCGCGAGCGTGAAGTAGCCCCCCAAGCCCACCACGGCGACGGCGCCGGCGACAAGGATCGGGACAAGGGGAGTCGTATGGCGAAAATCAGCCATGGCGATCGGTCTCCATATTCCGGTGTTGCCTGGAAAACGGATGGCCCGCCGACGCAGTTCCGGCCCGCTTGCCTCTGAAGAGGCCATCGGGCACTTGTGTCGCACCCCAATCAACGGAGCCGCCCATGACCGACGACCGTCTCATCGTCGCCCTCGACGTCCCCGACGCGCTGTCGGGCCTGAAACTGGCCGAAACGCTGGGCGACAGTGTCGGCTTCTACAAGATCGGCCTGGGGATGCTGACCGGCGGCGGGCTTGCACTCGCCAACGAGCTCAAGACCGAACATGGCAAGCGCATCTTCCTCGACATGAAACTGTTCGACATCTCGGCGACGGTGACCGCGGCGGTCCGCGGGCTCGCACAGTTCGAGGTCGATTTCCTGACGGTCCACGGCGACCCGCATGTCGTGGCCGCCGCGCGCGAGGGCGCCGCGGGAACGCAGACCAAGATCCTGGCGGTAACGATCCTCACCTCTCTCGACCGCACCGACCTGGACGCCTGCATGCTGGAATACGGCACGGTGCCCGACATGGTGACCGAGCGGGCCCGCCGCGCCTTCGACGCGGGCGCCGATGGCGTCATCGCCTCGCCGCAGGAAGCGGCGGCGATCCGCGGGATCAGCGCCGCGGAGGGCGGCCTGATCGTCACCCCCGGAGTCCGCCCCGGCGGGTCGGAGCTGGGCGACCAGAAACGTGTCGCCACCCCGGCGCAGGCCATCCGCGACGGCGCGGACCATGTCGTCGTCGGCCGGCCCGTCTGGCAATCCGCCGACCCGCGCGCCGCGGCACAGGCGATCGTCGACGAGATCGGCGGCGCCTGACGCCGGTCAGGCGGTGGCGATCTCGTCGAGATAGGTGCGAAGCTGCTGCTGCAGGTGGGGTACGGCATCCGTCCGCGACAGGAAGTGGTCGAGCGCCATCCACTCGACCGCCCGCCCCTCGTCGCCCAGCGTGAGCGACCGGGGTCCCGTCCCCATCTCGGCCACCAGGAACCAGATACGCCGTCCCGGATAATCGAAGGCGCGCTGCCAGCGCACCGTCTCGGCGGGGACGATCAGGCCGATCTCCTCGCGGGTCTCGCGCAGCACGCAGTCGAGCGGGCTCTCGTCCGCCTCGCGCCCGCCGCCGGGCAGGTCCCACAGACCGGGAAACGGGATGTCGGGCCGGTCGTCGCGCAGGATTGTCGCGATCCTGTCGCCGGCAATCAGCGCAAGCTTTGCGCCGTTGAACTCATCAATGGTCATGCCGGCCTTTCCGCGGCTATCTTCGTATCCCACATAGGGATTCGCCGCGAAAAGAAAAACGCCCAAGATGCCCGCCCTCTGCCGCGATTGTCTGGCCCGGTTCGACACGGGCGCCCGCTGCCCGAGCTGCCGCAGCCCGAGGGTGCTGTCGCATCCCGAACTCTGCGACCTTTCGATCGCGCACATGGATTGCGACGCGTTCTATGCCAGCGTCGAGAAACGCGACAATCCCGAGCTGCGCGACAAGCCGGTGATCGTCGGCGGCGGGCGGCGCGGCGTGGTTTCGACGGCCTGCTACGTCGCACGGATCAAGGGCGTCCGGTCGGCGATGCCCATGTTCAAGGCGTTGCAGCTCTGCCCCGAGGCGGTCGTCGTGAAGGGCCGGATGGAAACCTACGCCGCCGTCTCGCGCCAGATCCGCGCTATGATGGAGGAAATGACCCCGGCAGTAGAGCCGCTGAGCCTGGACGAGGCGTTTCTCGACCTCACCGGCACGGCGAAGTTGCACGGCGCACCGCCGGCGGTGATGCTCGCCCGGCTGGTCAAGCGGATGCAGGACGAACTGGGCATCACCGGCTCGATCGGGCTGTCGCACAACAAGTTCCTGGCCAAGCTGGCGAGCGATCTCGACAAGCCGCGCGGCTTCTCGGTGATCGGCGAGGCCGAAACGCTCGACTTTCTCGAGAACCGGCCGGTGAGCCTGATCTGGGGCGTCGGGGCGACCGGGCGCGCGGCGCTCGAGCGGGCGGGAATCCGGACCTTTGCGGATCTGCGGCGCTGGGACCGGCGCGACCTGCACAGCCGTTTCGGTTCCATGGGTGAGCGTCTGTGGCATCTCTCGCGCGGTGAGGATCATCGGCGCGTCTCGCCCAATGCACCGGCCAAGGGCATCTCGAACGAGACGACGTTCTCTGAGGACACGGCGGACCGCGACATCCTGGACGGTCATATCTGGCGGCTGGCCGAAAAGGTCAGCGACCGGGCCAAGGCCAAGGGCATCGCCGGGCGGGTCGTGATCCTGAAGCTCAAGCGTGCCGATCACTCGCTGCTCAGCCGGCGGCTGAGCCTGCACGAGCCGACGCAGATGGCCGACGGCATTTACCGGACGGCACGGCGGCTGTTCGACCAGGTGACCTATACCGGCCCCTATCGCCTGCTCGGCGTCGGCATCTCGGAGCTGAGCCCGGCCAGCGGCGCGGACGCGTCCGGCGACCTGCTCGACCCACAGGCCCTGAGACGCGCGGGCGCCGAGCGTGCCACCGACCGGATTCGCGAGAGGTTCGGCCACGACGCCATCGTGAAGGGCCGCTCGCTGCGGTGAGTCACTCGGCCGCCAGCGGCAACTCGGCCGCGCCGATCGCGCAAATGCGTGAGATCACGTCGGACAGGGCGGTGCGGAACCCGTCGAAATCCGCCGAGGGCCGGACCCGCACCTCGTCCATGTAGAGCGCGCGGTCGATCTCGACCTGGATCACGTGTTGTCGGCGCGAGGGGCGGCCGTAGCGCTGGGTGATGTAGGCCCCGGCGAAGGGGGCGTTCCGCGCGACCCGCAATCCCGCGGACAGGAACGCGCTTTCGACCGCATCCATCACGGTCGCAGCGGCGGCGGCGCCGAACCGGTCACCGAGAATCACGTCCGGGCGGCGGCCCGTCCGTCCGCCCAGCCCCTCGATCGCCTCGTGCGGCATCGAGTGGCAGTCGATCAGGATGGCCTCGCCGAACTGCGCGCGCGTGTCGTCCAGAAGCTCCTGCAGCGCCGAATGATACGGCCGCCAGTATTCCCGCACGCGCGCCTCGGCCTCGGCGCGGGCCATCTTGCCGCGATATATGGCGCGCCCGTTGGCCACGACCCGCGGCACGACGCCCAGCCCGGAGGAGATTCGCGGATTGATCGGCCCCCGCGCTACTCCTTCGATCAGCGCGGGGTCCAGTTCGTCCTCGGCC
The DNA here is from genome assembly GCF_900111315.1 of Tranquillimonas rosea. Taxonomy (GTDB): domain Bacteria; phylum Pseudomonadota; class Alphaproteobacteria; order Rhodobacterales; family Rhodobacteraceae; genus Tranquillimonas; species Tranquillimonas rosea. Next base: position 181,118 of record NZ_FOGU01000009.1, on the reverse strand, counting down.
CTGTTCAGGTCGATGAAGGCACGAGGAGCCAGCGCGGCCAGAAGCGGCGCCCCGAAATCCAGCGCCGGCGCGAAGAGATCGTCAACGAACGCATCCTCGGAGGACCGGATGGACCGGGCATCCAGCACGCTGCGCGCCATCAGCGCGGCGGGGTAATCGCGTCCCGAATGGGGCGAATCGAACACAACACTGGTGGCCCGGCGCGCGGGCAGGAACAGCTGATAGGGCTGCGGCATCATCGACCGACCTCCGACCCCGCAATATAGGCGGAGAAGATCATTTGCCAAAAGCCCTTGAACCCCACCGCGACTCCTTTTATAGGGCTTCGGACCGGCGCGGGGCTGCCCCGCGTCTTGTTCGTTAGAGCAGGCCGGAAACGGCGGTAAAGGGCGGTTAGCTCAGCGGTAGAGCACTACGTTGACATCGTAGGGGTCACTGGTTCGATCCCAGTACCGCCCACCATAGAACATTCGCCGGGCCCCGCCCGGTGCCAGACCGGAACAGGCGCATCAGCGCCGCGAACAGAGGACCAGGACCGATGAAAGTCCGTAACTCGCTCCGCTCGCTGAAGAACCGTCATCGCGATTGTCGCGTGGTGCGCCGCAAGGGCCGCGTCTACGTGATCAACAAGACGCACCGCAAGTTCAAGGCCCGCCAGGGCTGAGAACCGCGCACGGCGCGCTTCAGCGCGAAAAAACCCGGCAGGCCCCGTGCCCGCCGGGTTTTTCGTCGTCTGCCATGACGTATGGCTGACGGGGCGGATACTGAGAATCCGCCCCGGTCGGTCACTGGAGGATGCTGCGCAGGCCCTCGGCCAGCAGCCGCGCGACCATCGCCTCGCTGACATAGCCGGTGACCGGCAGTCCCGATTGCTGCTGGAAATTGCGGATCGCGCGCCGGGCATCGCCGTCGAACTGGCCGTCCACGCGGCCGGGATTGTAGCCCATCGACTGCAGCCGCTCTTCCATCAGCCGCCGCGAAAGGGTGTTGAGGCCCAGTTGTGCCTCGGCGGATTGCGCCGGCCCCGGCTGCTGCGGCTCGGGCTGTTGCGGCTGGGTCCGTGCGGTCACGATCTCCTGCGCATCCTCCGAGAACCGGCCGTCGGGATGTCTGTCGAGATAGCCGCGATAGCCGGCGACGGTGTCCTGCTCTTGCGCCCGCTGCCACGCGGCACGGTCGTTGTTCTCTTCGATCTCGGCCAGCCGGGCGCGGGCCGCACCGGCGTATTCGCCCTGCGGAAAGCGATCGAGATACGCGCGCATGCCCTCGGCGCCATTGCCCTGGGCCTGGTTCTGCCAGAACCGGCGTTCTTCCCGGGCGCGCTCATCGCGGCGCCGTTCGGCCTGCCGGGCGATGCGGTCGACCTGCGGCGCGGTCAGGTAGGACGTCGTCTGCACGTCGTTGCTGTCCTGCCAGTTGCGGATCGCGCTGCGCGTACCGGGCCCGAAGATGCCCTCGACACCCCGCGTGTCGAATCCCAGCACGGTCAGGTCGCGCTGCACCTGCTGCCGTTCGGACTGGCTCAACTCCAGCGCGGTCTCGGTGCGTTCAGCCTGGGTGGCGGGGTCGTCGAACGCGGCGACCCTGCGGCGGGCGTCGACGGCATGACGGCCCTCGGGATACCGGTCGAGATAGGCCTCGTAGGCGTCGCGCGTGTCCAGATCGGTGGCCACGTCCCAATACGCGTCATCCCGGTCGGCGGCGCCCCCGCCCCGTGCGCCCGGCAGGAAGGCGTGGCCTTCGGGCGCATAACCGCTCAGCGTGACGTCGTCGCCGGCACCGGCCCGCAGCGCCACGCCCGGCGCGGCGACCGTGCCCCGGAGGAACCGCTCGATCGCATCGGGCCGGCCGCGCGCCAGGGTGACACCTTCGGGCATGTCGATGTCGCCCAGCCCTTCACGCAGGTAGGGACCCGTCGCGTCGCTGCGGTCGTCGGTGGCCAGCACCAGCAGCGCGTTCTCCGGCGCCTGGGCCAGGATCGCCAGAACCGTCGACAGCGCCAGCCCATCCTCGGCTACCGCGCCCAGCCGCATATCCTCGAGATCGGCGGGCAGGAAATAGGTCTCGGTCGCGGACGACATGAACCGCCCCGACAGGGTGACGAGGATACGGTCCGCCGACGGGGCCATCTGTTCGAGCTGGGCGAGAAACTCGTCGATCCCGGCACTCGCCACGCCGGCGCCGTCGATCACGTCCACTCCGGCATCCTCCAGGGCGTCGCGAGCGTCCAGCACCGCCGTTCCGCCGCGGACATCCGCGACCTCGGAATAGTCGCTCGTGCCCATCATCACCGCCAGGTCGGTCGCCATCGCGGGCGCGGCACACAGGCCGGCCGACAGCGCGCCGACGAACAGGCGGCTCGCACGTATCACAGTCATTCGCATCTCCTTTCCTCCCGCCACGCCAGGCGGGTTCACGCGGCACCCCCTAGGGGTGCACCGCGCCTGTCGCATCGGCACAGATGGAGCGCGAGCGCGCGTCAGGCAATTACGAGGGGCTGTTATCGCCTAGCAGCGTCGGAAACGGCCGGGGCGGGACCGTCCAGCGCGGCGCGGGTCAGCGCCGCCATCAGCCTGACGAACCGCTCCCGCGAGCCGGCCAGCGCCACCAACGGCTCGGTCTCGGCGGGAAGATCGAGCCGCTCCGCGGCCTTCAGGGCGGGCCCGTCGGCGCGGGGATAGAACACGTCCCACACCAGCTGCGCCTCGCGCGCAAAGATCGACGCCCCAACCTTGCCGAGCCCCTTGGCCCCGGTCAGCCGCTTGAGAACCACATCGGGTCGTCGTCGAGCATGTTGCGCAGGTCATCCTGGTAGCGGTCCCGCATCCATTGCGCCGTCTCGCGAAGGTACTCGGCCGTCTTCTCGTCATAACGGCGGTACCCGTTGTCGCGGAGAACGGCCACCATGTCCCAGTAGTCCGTGGCCAGGATCACGTCGATCTTGTGCAGCCGGCCCGAGCGGAGCGCACGCGCCGCCTGAACGGCGAGCGCGGCGTCGATCCGGGCCGACAGCAGGATCGCGCCCTCCATCCAGTGAAACAGCTCCTGCGGCGTGTTCCGCGCGACATGCGCGCCCATCTCTTCGGAAAACAGCGTGCCCTGTGTGTCGATCAGGGCCGCGACGACATCGTCCTGGCTCATGGCGGGCTCCTCCGTCAGACGAACCCGGCCGGCATCCGCCACGTTCCGTCAGATGCCGGCGTACCACTCGTAAAAGCCGGCATCCTCCCAGAAGCCGCCCTGCCCCCGGCCGATGCCCGACAGCGACGCGACGGCCTCGACCCCGGTGAGAAACTTCGCGTGCTTGTAGCCCAGCTGCCGCTCGACCCGCAGGCGCAGCGGCGCTCCGTGACCCAGCGGCAGATCGGCGTCGTTCATCCCGTAGGCGAGGATCGTCTGTGGGTGGAAGGCATCGCGCAGGTCGAGGCTTTCGTAATAGGGCATGCCCGAGAAGTCGTCGGCGCAGCGGAACACGATGTAGCGCGCCTCGGGCCGCAGCCGGACAGAGTCGAGCACCGTGCCCAGGGGAACTCCCGTCCACTTGCCGATCGCGCTCCACCCCTCGACGCAATCGTGCCGGGTGATCTGGCTGCGCGCCGGCATGGCCCTGAGCTGAGCCAGCGAGACGTCGCGCGGCGCCTCGACCAACCCGCCGACACGCAGGCGCCAGTCCGTGAATCTACGCTCGGCCTGACGTTGCCAGGTGGCGGACCGGGGCCGCGTGTTGCCGTTCGTCCGGAAATCGGGCGACATGGCCTCGGGCGGATATTCCCGCGCGAGGGCATCGCCGACCAGAAGGCGGTGCACCCGGTGGGACAGCCACTCACCGGACGACAGGACCATCTCGCGGAAGGCCGGCGCCTGCCCCAGGCGGTCGCACCCGGCGAGCACGAACGGGGCGGCAAGGCCGGTCAGCACGCGGCGTCGGGTCAGCAGTCTCGACATCAGCGCGTCTCCTTCGGCAGGCGGAACCGGCCCGTGATCATCGACCGGATTTCGTTGAAGGGACCGGCGAGCAGCACCATCACGAGGTGGACGATCACGAACGCCACCAGCAGCACCGCCGCTATGAAATGGATCGACCGCGCGGATTGGCGCCCGCCGAACAGGTCCAGAAGCCACGGCCAGGCCGCATCCACGGCGGGCGACATCGTCAGGCCCGTCAACACCATCGCCGGGATCAGGCCGAAGATGACGAGCAGATAGCTGCCCTTCTGCAGGATGTTGTAGCGCAGTGCGGCCCGTCCCTTGGGGAAGTTCAGCGTGGCGTGGGCTCGGATGTCGCGCCAGACATGCCGCGGGGACAGCTCTTCGCGGCGGGGCAGCAGATCGCGGCGCAGGTGGCCGTTCACCAAGCTTAACACGGCGTAGATCAGCAGCCCCAGCGACAGCGCCCAGGCAAAGGTCAGGTGCCACCGCCGCGCCAGAGCCAGGTTGTAGCTCGACGGCAGCGTCGCCCAGCCGGGGAACGCCCGGTTGCGGACCTGGCCCCCGGCATCCCTCCACCGGCCCAGAACCCCCGTCGTCGTCACGCTCAGCCCGCCGATCCGCGTGATCCCTTCGCCCTCGACGGCGGTAATCTCGAGCCACGCGGGATCGGGGTTCGCGCCATACTGCCCCCAGTAGAGCCGGGGATGGGCGTTGAAGATCATCAGACCGCTCATCAGCAGGATCAGCAGAATGGCCGCGTTCGCCCAGTGCCAGATGCGCGTCGACAGGCGATGCCGCCGGACAAGATCGCCGCCGCGCGGTGCAGCCTCGGTCATGAATGTTTCGGCGGCCATGGCGCCCTCCCATCAAGGGACCGCGGTCCGCCAAGGACGGCGAACCGCGGACCGCATCACATGTCGCCGGCCATGGCGTCGATCGCCATCATGTCGGGGCTTCCGTCGCAGGCCGAGGCCATGCCGGCGACCATGTCCTCGGACATCATGTCACCGTCGTCCGAAGCCATGCCCTCCTCCGACATCATCGCGTCGTCGTCGCCGGACATCTCGTCGTCCGACATCATGCCGTCGTCCCCTTCGGACATCTCGTCGGTCATCATCTCGCCGTCCATCGACGCGGCTTGCATCGCCTCTACGGCCGCCGCCTGCCCCTCGGCGTCCATCGCCATGAAATCGGCACAGGTGATCGAGGCCGGGTCGGCGGCATGGTTGTCGGCCAGCGCGGGCAGCGCCACCAGCGCCGCGATGCCCGCCACTGTGAAACGTCGGATAAGCTGTGTCATGGGATCCTCCCTGCTCGGGCGGCGCGTCATGCACCGCCTTCGGCAGGTCTGCGGTACCATGTCGCACGGCTCACACGCGTGACACAGGACCGTGCGAACACGGCTCTTTGAGGACACCGCCAGATGCGGCGCCCGGTAAGGCATTGTTTTTAAATGATATATATCGGTCGAAATCACGGGCCGGGCGGAGTGTTACAGACCGCCCGCCCGTTCTGTTGCAGTTTCAGTGGCTTCCGGTGCCGGGCGTGCTGGCGTCCTGCCCCGGATTCGGCCCCGTCGCGGCGGGACATTCGCAATCGGCCAGCAACTCTTCGGCCTTTTCCGACCGCTCACCCGCCGGCACCGATTCCAGCGCCGACCGCGCCGCGCGCAGGCCCCAGTCGATGTCACCTTCGACCCAGGCCGGGCGCTCTTCTCCGGCCGTCAGGGCGCCGCCACGGTTGTCGCGCGATTGCCGCGCCACCCGGCTGAGCGCCGAGAACGCCGCTTCGCGCTCGTTCTTGCGAAGCCCGTCGAGGTCCTCCTTGTCGAACTTCGCCACCATCTTGGCGGCCCAGTCCGGCAGTCCGCGGTCCTCGCCCAGGATCTCGGCCAGCTTCTTCTTGGTCCAGTCCATATCGCTCATCGGTCACTCCTGTCTGCTTTCGACGGAGAAACGGATGCGCGCGGCTATGGGTCCAGCACCGGGTGCGGCGCGGGCGCGGTTTCTGCACCACGACCAAAGTCGGGCAAGGTGCGGTTACTCGGCGGCCAGTTCCTCCGCTCCTGCGGATTCGACGCGGACGGCGGAATACTTGAACTCGGGTATCTTGCCGTAGGGGTCCAGCGCGGCGTTCGTCAGGATGTTCGCCGCCGCCTCGACATAGGCGAAGGGCAGGAACACCATGTCCGGCGAGACGGCCCTGTCCGACCGGGTCGCGACCTCGAGACTGCCGCGCCGGGTCGTCAGGCGCACCTTGTCGCCGGCCACGACCCCCAGTCTGCGCAGCGTCGAGGGGTGGAGCGAGCATGTCGCCCCCGGCTCCATCGCGTCCAGCACGGTCGCGCGGCGGGTCATGGCGCCCGTGTGCCAGTGCTCCAGCTGGCGCCCCGTCGTCAGGATCATCGGAAAATCCTCGTCCGGCGTCTCGGCCGGCGGGGTGACACGCGCCGGGGCGAACAGCGCCCGGCCGTCGGCGCGCGGGAAACCGTCGCCGAACACGACGGATTCGCCGGGCGAGTTAGGTGACGGGCACGGATACTGCACCGCGCCTTCGGTCACCAGCCGGTCCCACGTGATGTTGTCGAGCGACGGCATCGCTCGCGTCATTTCCGCAAAAATCTCGGAGGGGTCCGCGTAGCTCCAGTCGAGCCCCAGCTGCCGGGCGAGGTCGACCACGATACGCCAATCCTCCCGCGCCTGTCCCGGCGCGGGCACCGCACGGCGGCCCATCTGCACCTGACGGTTGGTGTTGGTCACCGTGCCCGTCTTTTCCGGGAACGCCGCGGCGGGCAGGATCACGTCGGCGAACATCGCCGTCTCGGTCAGGAAGATGTCCTGCACGACGAGATGGTCGAGCATGGCCAGCCCGTCGCGCGCATGCTCGACGTCCGGGTCCGACATCGCCGGGTTCTCGCCCAGGATGTACATCCCCCGGATCTGGCGGGCATGCATCGCCTCGACGATCTCGACGACGGTCAGCCCCGGCTGCGGGTCGATCTCGGTGCCTCCCCAGAGGTCGCGATAGAGCGCGCGCACCTCGTCGTCCATGACCGAGGCATAGTCGGGCATCACCATCGGGATCAGGCCGGCATCCGAGGCGCCCTGGACGTTGTTCTGCCCGCGCAGCGGATGCAGCCCGGTGCCGGGCCGGCCGACATGACCGCACAGCAGCGCCAGAGCAATAAGGCAGCGGGCGTTGTCGGTGCCGTGGATGTGCTGGCTGACGCCCATGCCCCAGAAGATCATGCCCCGCTGCGCCCCGGCGAAGACGCGTGCCACGGTGCGGATCGTTTCGGCGTCGATGCCGCAGATCTCACTCATCCGCTCGGGGTCGAAGCCGGCGATATGCGCGCGGAACCCCTCGAACCCGTCGGTGAAGCCGTCGATATACTGCCGGTCGTGCAGCCCCTCCTCGACAATCACGTGCATGATCGCGTTCAGCAGCGCCACGTCGGTGCCAGGCCGGAACTGAAGCATGTGACTGGCGTGTCGCTTCAGCGCCTGCCCGCGCGGGTCGATCACGATGAGCTCGCCCCCGCGCTTGGCGAACTGCTTGAAATAGGTGGCGGCGACGGGGTGGTTCTCGGTCGGGTTTGCGCCGATCACGATGGCCACGTCGGCGTTCTCGATCTCGTTGAACCCGGCTGTGACGGCGCCGCTGCCGACATTTTCCTGCAACGCCGCGACCGAGGAGGCGTGGCAGAGCCTGGTACAATGGTCGACGTTGTTGTGCCCAAAGCCGGTGCGGATCAGCTTCTGGAACAGATAGGCCTCTTCGTTCGTGCACTTGGCGCTACCGAACCCGGCGACCGAGCGGCCGCCATGGGCGTCGCGCAGACCCGCCAGCCCGGTCGCGGCGGCCTTCAGCGCTTCGTCCCACGTGGCCTCACGGAAGTGGGTCCAGGGGTTCGCGGGATCGACGTTCAGCCCCTTCGGCGGGGCGTCCTCGCGCCGGATGAGCGGGACGGTCAGGCGCTCGGGGCTGTGGATGTAGTCGAAGCCGAACCGCCCCTTCACGCACAGGCGCCCCTCGTTCGCCGGGCCGTCGATGCCCTGCACATAGGCGATGCGGTCGTCCTTCACCTTCAGCGAGACCTGGCAGCCCACGCCGCAGAACGGGCAGACGCTGTCGACCTCTTCGTCGTAGTCGGCCCGATCGCCGCGCTGCTCGGAATCCATGATCGACGAAGGCATCAGCGCGCCCGTGGGGCAGGCCTGCACGCATTCGCCGCAGGCGACGCATGTGGACTCGCCCATCGGATCGTCGAAGTCGAACACTGGATAGGCGTCGTGGCCGCGGTCGGCCATGCCGATCACGTCGTTCACCTGCACCTCGCGGCAGGCGCGGACGCAGAGGTTGCACTGGATGCACGCATCCAGGTTGACCGACATCGCCACGTGGCTGTCGTCGAGCAGCGGCACGCGGTCGGGCTCGAGCGCGGGGAACCGGCTTTCGCGGATGCCCTGCGCCGCAGCCATGTCCCAGATATGGGCGGAGGCGTCATGGGCCTCGGATCGGGCGGGCTGATCGGCGAGCAGCAGTTCCATGACCAGTCGCCGCGCCTCGACCTCGCGCGTGCCCTCGGTGGTGACTTCCATCCCGTCCTGCGCCTGCCGGATGCACGAGGCGACGAGGTTCCGCTCGCCCTCGACCGACACCATGCAGGCGCGGCAGTTCCCGTCGGGCCGATAGCCCGGCGCGTCGCGGTGGCACAGATGCGGAATCGTGGTGCCGTGCCGCTTGGCCACCTGCCACAGCGTCTCGCCCGGTGCGGCCTCGACCTGCCGGCCGTCGAGCGTGATGCGGATCGTGTCGTCGGTCATCTCGGGTCATCCTCCCGGCACCGACTAGACCACGGGCGCGGGACGATCCCAAGACCATGGGCGACACTCCTGTCCGGATTTGCGCCATGCGCGCGCATTGGCATTCGGCCGGTGAGCCGATAGGCCGAACGTGACGCAACGGGAGAGACGCATGGGCGAAATCGTTCTTGTCCGACACGGGCAGGCCAATTCCGAAGCCAAGGACGAGGACGGATACGACCGCCTGACCGACCTGGGCCGCCAACAATCGGCGTGGCTCGGCGAATGGCTGGCTGCGCAGGGCGAACGCTTCGACACCCATCTTGCCGGCGGTCTGCGACGGCATCGTGAAACGGCCGAAGCGATGGGGCTGGACTTCTCGCGCGTGCAGGTCGATCCGCGGTTCGACGAGATGGATTACTTCAACCTCGGCAAGGCGCTGGAAGAGACCCACGGCGTCCCCTTCCCCGATGCCGAGGCCTTCGCGGACCACGTCCCCAAGGTCATGGAGGCGTGGCACCGGGCCGAGATTCGCGGCAACGAGACGTTCGACGCCTTCGAATCCCGCGTGACCGAAGCGCTGATTGACGCCGCGCAAGAGGGCCGGCGCGTCCTGGCCGTCACCTCGGGCGGGGTCATCGCGATGGCGCTGCGGCACATCCTGCGGCTGGACCCGACCCGTTTCGCCCATATCCTCATGCCGATCCGCAACAGCTCGATCCATCGGGTTCACGTGCGCGGACGGCAGATGATCCTCGCGGGGTTCAACGCGACCCCGCATCTCGACCCGCCTGACCGCGCGACGGCGCGCACCACCTTCTGAGGAGACCGCGATGACACATCTCTGGGTCCGCGCCGAACACCGCTCCGACGAGGCCCGCGTCGGGCTGACGCCCCAGGGCGCCGCCTCGCTGATCGCGCAGGGCTTCGACGTGACGGTCGAGGACAGCGACCGCCGCGCCATCGCGATCGACGGCTATCGCACCGCCGGGGCCGACGTGGCGCCCGAGGGCGCCTGGCGCGAGGCGCCCGACGACGCGATCGTGCTGGGGCTCAAGGACCTGCCGGACGACGGCACGCCGCTGACGCACCGGCACGTGATGTTCGGCCACGCCTACAAGGGCCAGCCCGAGGGGCGGAAGCTGCTCGAGCGGTTCCGCGCGGGCGGGGGCGTCCTGTACGACCTGGAATACCTGACCGACGAGGACGGGCGGCGCGTCGCGGCGTTCGGCTACTGGGCGGGCTATGCCGGGGCGGCGGTCTCGCTCTTGGCCTGGGCGGCGCAGCAGCAAGGCGGCCTCTGCGGCCGGGTCACGGCGCACGATACGTCGCGCGATCTGTTTGCCTTGGTCCAGGCCGAGCTGATGGCAGCGGGCGCGTCGCGGCCCAACGCGCTGATCATCGGGGCTCTGGGGCGGGTGGGCACCGGCGCACGCGATCTCTGCTCGGCCCTGAGCGTACGCCCGACGCTGTGGGACATGGCCGAGACCGCCGGAGGCGGACCGTTCCCGCAGGTCCTGTCGCACCACATCCTGCTGAACTGCATCCTCGCCCGGCCCGGCAGCCCGGTCTTCGTCGAGCCCGACGCCACCGAGGCGATCCGCGCGCTGTCGGTGATCGGGGACATCGCCTGCGACCCCGGCTCGGACTATTCCCCCATCAAGGTCTACGACCGCGGCACCACCTGGGACAGCCCGGTGCGCCGCGTGCACGATGTGCCGCCGCTGGACGTGATGGCCATCGACAACCTGCCCGCGATGCTGCCGCTGGAAAGCTCCGAGGACTTCGCAAAGCAGCTCCTGCCGACGCTGCGCCTGCTCGACGGGCTGGACGAGGGCCCCTGGGCCCGTGCGAGGGTGGAGTTCGACCGCGCCATCGAGGCGCTCTGACAAAGGGGGAAAGGGCACGCCATGACCATCCACTGGTGCGGCACCGGCCTGAGCGCGACGCCCGGCCTTCGTCGCCTGCTGTCCGAGGGGCTGGACGTCACGGTCTGGAACCGCACGCCGGAACACGCCCGCGCGGCCGTCGGCGACCTGACCGACCGGATCGAGACGTTCGACCCCGCGCTGGTCAAGAACGTGCTCGAGGCGGGCGATGTCGTGGTCTCGATGCTGCCCGCGGAATGGCAGGCCCCGCTGGCCGACATGGCGGCGAACCAGTACGCCCATTTCGTGTCGCCCGGCGAGCTCACCGCCGAGATGCGCGGATTGGACGATCTGGCCCACAATGCCGAGGTCGCGATGGTCAACGAGGTCGGCCTCGCCCCCGGCATCGATCACCTGCTGGCCCACCGGATGCTGGCCGACTACCGCGCCTCGGACGCCTTCGACCCGGCGAACGAGGTGTCTCTCTTCAGCTTCAGCGGCGGCTTTCCGACCGCACCGGGCGGCGACCGCTACAAGTTCAGTTGGTCTCCGTTGGAGATGCTGCGCGCCCTGCAGATCCCGGCGCAATCACTGCGTGCGTTCGAGATCAACCAGTCGCCACGCCCCTGGCAGGCGATGTCCCGGACGTCCCTGCCCCTGCCCCGGCCGGAAGAGTTCGAGGTCTATCCCGCGGGCAACGCCCTGCCCCTGCTGGAGGATTACAGGCTGCATCCCGACCTCAGGGTGCGCGACATCGTGCGCGGCACCCTGCGCCCTCTCGGCTGGGCCGAGGCCTGGAAGCCGGTCCTGCACGAGATCGAGACACTCGACGGGCCCGAGGGCGAGATGCGGTTGCGCGAGATGGCCGAGACGCTGGGCACCGCGCACGCCTATGCCGCGGACGAGGCGGATCGGGTCGTCCTCTACCTTGACCTCTCGGCAACGCACGACGGGACGGTCGTTTGGCACAAGACCTGCGTCATGGACGCCCGCGGCGACGACAAGGGGTCCGCGATGGCCCGGCTTGTCTCGACCCACGTGGCGCTCGCCGCGCAGGCGGCCGCGGACGGCGAGTTCACGCCCGGCGTGCACGGCGCCCCGTCCGACACCGAGATGGTCGAGCGGTTCCTGGGCGAGATCGAACCCCTAGCCCAGCATGTCTCCACGCTCGACCGCCTGTGAGGCGTCACGACACCAGCCGGTAGTACAGCGCATCGGGCAGGAACTGGCTGAGACGGAACATCGCGCCGAAATGCGCGGGGAAGTTCCGCTTGAAGCCGTCGCCGTTGATGTGCTCGAAGATGATCGACGCCGCGGGGTCGGGGTCCATGATGAACGGCATCTTGAAGTCGTTCTTGTCCGTCAGGCGCGTGCGGACGAAGCCCGGATTGACCAGTTGCACGTCGACGCCGGTGTTGCGCAGATCGGCATACATGCCTTCCGCAAGGTACATCAGCCCTGCCTTCGAGGCGCCGTAACCGGTCGCGCCGGGCAGCCCGCGGAACCCGGACAGCGAGCCGGTCAGGACGATGTGGCCGCGGTCACGCTCGACGAATTTCGGCACCACCTGTCCCAGCACGCGCGCCGCCCCGGTCAGGTTGACGTCGAACATTGTCTCGACCTGCTCGGCGTTCCACTCGGTCGCCTTCTGCGGCCAATAGGCGCCGCCCATCCAGATCAGGCCGTCGATGTCGCCCGCCGCCTCGGTGGCGCGCTTCACGCTGTCGTTGTCCTGCACGTCGCAGGGCACGATTTCGGCCCGGCCCGGCAGGTCCGCGGCGACGGATTTCAGATCGTCCTCGTCGCGGGCGCTCAGCACGAGATGCGCCCCCACCTTGCTGAGCTTTCGCGCGACCGCGGCGCCGAGCCCGGCCGATGCCCCGACGATCCAGTACCGCTTACCCTGCCACTCTCTCATGCTGCTTCCCTCTTCCTTTCGATCGTCGCAACCAGCTCGGCGACCTTCACGCCGAACTTCCTAAACTGACTGCGGTTCATTATCACGCCGTTGTCGAGGAGATGCATCCAGTCGACAACGTCGAGCGTGTGACCACCGGCATCCTCGGGCAGTTTGATGCGATAGGTGAGCCCCACGCACGGACCGCCCATCGCGCCGCTGCCATGGCCGACGATGTCGTCGGCCTCGGCGCGGATCGTGCCGTCGGGCGCCAGCGTCAGATGCCAGGCCCGTTCCTGCGTCGCGCCGCTGTCGAACCGGAAGGACTCGCGCAGGACGCCGCCGCTCTCGGTCCATTCGCCGGTCATGTCCGCGACGAACCGCGACACGACCCGACCCGACGGACCGTAGATCACGCCGTGGCACACCAACGCCCCCGCCAAGTGCCGCGACAGGACGAATTCGGGCCCGAAATGCTCGTAATCCGCGGCACGCTGCGCCTGGAATGACAGCATCCGGTGCCGCGCCAGCCAGAACGACCACACGACCGCGATCCCGAGTGCGAAATAGAGCAATCCGGTCATGTCTCCTCGCTTTCGATGTCCGTTGCGATCAGCAGGGCGATTGCCACGCATTTGAGGCCGCACGGGACCAGCGCGTAGAGCCACGTGAGGACTCTCAGCGCCGAGTCCGGGTTGTCGGTTCCTGATTCGAAACCGGCCGTTTCGAGAATCGGCAACAGCGCTACGGCGGCGATGGCCAGCGTCACTTTCGAGACGAAGGACCACAGCCCGAACGCCTGTGCCGCATCCGGCGACACGCGGGCCATGCGGGCGGCGAAGATGGCCGGCAAGAGCGTCATGTCCGCCCCCAGGGTCGCCCCCGACGCGACGCAGATCACCGCGAAGGGCACCACGTCGCCCGCGCCGAGCCGCGCGGCAAAACCGAACGACACGACTGCCAGGACCATCCCGGCGAGCAGCACGCTCTTGCGGCCGAACCGCCGGGCCAGCGCGCCCCAGGCCGGCGCCGACGCGGCGGCCGACAGGAAGAACAGCACCAGCAGCGGCCCCTCCCATCCCGGCGCGGCAAGACGGCTTTCCACGAAGAACAGGAAGAGGGTCGAGGTGACGGCCACCGGCGTGGCGTTGACAAGGGCGATCAGCAGAAGGCGCCGGGCCGTGGAATCCCGCAGCACGACGGCAAAGCCGCCCGCTCCCGCCTCCGGGACCGCGTCGCCCCGCCACTCGCCTCGCATCGCAAGGACCGAGACCACCGCCACGACGACAAAGGCCAGCGCGAACCACAGGAACGCCCCGCCCGGTGCCCCCGCCAGCAATGTCGGCGCCACGGCCGCCGCGCAGACGCCGAGCAGCGCCCCCGTCTCGCGCCATGCGGCAAGGCGCGTGTGGCCGCCCGATCCCATTTCCGCGGCCTTCTGCACGCCCTGGGCGTAGAAGTTGATCGTCAGGAAGCTGAACCCGCTGAACAAACCCGTCAGCGTCAGCGCGAACCACGCCGCCGGCGGCAGCGGCGGCGGCACGGCGAAGAGCCCCAGCATCGACACCACCATCACCGCCGCGCCGATCGCGACCGCAAGAGCCCGGAACCGCTGCACCCGCTGCGCCAGCCATCCCAGCGCCGGGTCCTGCACCACGTCGATCAGCCGCAGAACGAACAGGACGGCGCCGAGGGCCGACAGGCTCACGCCGTAGGCATCGACGTAGAACTTAGGCGCGTGGATATAGATCGGTAGCCCCGCGCTCGCGAGCAGGCCGCCGAACACGGCGTAGCCGGGCAGACCCGCCGCGCGGGTCATCCGCTGACGTCGTTCTCGGGCGGGAGGGGGCGGACACGGTACCGGGCGCCCTTCCACCACAGGCGCAGGGCCTGCCAGTGGATCAGCCCCAGCACGCGGCGCGAGCCGAACGGGCGCCGCAGGCACATCCCGACGATGCGACCGGCCGTCAGGGGCTGCCGCCAGCCGGTGAGCGTGGCATAAAGCCCGCCCTCCTCGCTGGTGTAGTCGATCCAGATGCCGATCCGGTCGTCCCCGATATCGAAGCGGAAGACATAGCCCCCCCCGATGGGCTGGAAGGGCGAGACGTGAAAGATCTTCGCCGCCGTCATCCGGTCGCCGGGCTCGATCACGCGCCCGTCCGCGTGGTGGCACAGATAGGAATGACGATCGCCGAAGGTATTGCTCACCTCCGCGATCACGGCCCGGAGACCGCCATCGGCGTCATGCGCCAGCCAGAAGCTCACCGGGTTGAAGACGTGTCCCAGGACGCGGGGCTGCGCGAGCAGCAGAAGCCGCCCGCCGGTCAGGTCCGACAGACCGTGCGCTGCCAGCACGTGCCGCGCCCACCCAGCCCCCGCGCCATGCCGCGGCACCCCGCCGTGATCGACGTCGTGCAGCGAGGTCAGGCCCGCGCGGTTGCGGGAAAACAGCGGCGGCTCGCGCAGCTTGGCCTCGGGCTCCAGCAACAGGTAATCCACGCCATAGCGGAAGGCGTTCTGCACGGCGCCCTTGCGGCCGTGGAACGTCTCTCCGGCGATATGGTCGAGCGTTCCGGTCACTCTGCCGCGACCGCCAGCGGCGAGGTCCGGTTCAGCGCCTCGACGACGTCGAGCGCGCTCGCCAGCCCGTCCTCGTGAAAGCCGTTGCGCATCCACGCCCCGCAGAACCAGGTGTTGTGGGTCCCGTTGGCGCGCCGGATCGTCTCCTGCGCCCGCAGCGCCGCCAGATCGTAGACGGGATGCCGGAACTCGACCTCGTCGTGGATCAAGGCCGGATCGATCTCGCGCGTGGTGTTGAGGGTCACGAACAGGGGATCGTCCTTGGGGATCGGCTGCAGCGAGTTCATCCAGTAGGTCAGGTCGATACGTTCCTCCACCTTGTCGGCGGCCTCGGCATAGTTCCACGACGACCAGGCAGCCCGCCGGCGGGGCATCATCGCCGCGTCGGCATGCAGGATGGCACGGTTCGGCTGATAGCGCACGTCGCCGAGCGCATCGCGCTCGGTCCGCGTCGGGTCGGCAAGCAGCCGAAGCGCGTCGTCGGAATGGGTGGCGAATACCACTTCGTCGAACCCCTCTGCCGTGCCGCCCCGTGCCTTGACCTCGATCCCCGGACCGATGCGCCGCACCGACTGGACCGGCGCGGCCGTGCGCAGGTCGACCCCGCGCGAGGCCAGCCGCGCCGCCAACCGCCGCACGTATTCGACCGAGCCACCCTGGACGGTGTACCAGGTATGCTGTCCGGTGTGATGCAACAGGGCGTGATTGTGAAAGAACTGGATCAGCGCGTGGGCCGGAAAGTCAAGGATACGGCTGGCCGGCGTGGACCAGATCGCGCCCGACAGCGGCAGCAGGTAATAGTCGCGGAACCAGTCCCCCGTGCCCAGCCGATCGAGAAACGCGCCGATGGTGATGTCCGTGTCGTCGGACATCTCGAGCGCGTGGGCATTGAACCGCAGGATGTCGCGGATCATCGCCCAGAAGGCCGGCCGCGCCGCGTTGCGCGGTTGGGCCAGAATCGCGCGCAGATCGCGCAGACCGTATTCCAGCCAGCCGCCGCCGATCGACGCGCCGAAGCTCATGTCGCTCGGCGCGATGGGCACGTCGAGATCGTCGAACAGCGCCACCATGTTGGGATAGTTCACGCGGTTGAACACGATGAACCCGGTATCGACCGGCTGATCGCCCCGCTTGCCGGCCAGGACGGTGCGCGCGTGTCCGCCCAGCCGCGGCTCGGCCTCGAACAGGACGACGTCATGGTCCGGACAAAGCGCATGGGCGGCCCCGAGCCCCGAAATGCCACCTCCGATGACGGCGATACGCTTTCGTGCGGCACGGGCGGTTTCGAATGGCATGACTGGTCCTATTATGATCGTTACGTTCTGCTACGTTAGCGTTCGGGAAACGGATTAATGCAAAAATGCACGCTCCGGTGATCCATGTGCGAGGATACCGCGTAACGATGTCATGTTGCGCGATGACCACATCCTTCTCGCCCCGGCAACCCCGGTGCCGCCCCCCGCGTCACTGCGCATGGCGCGGCCGTCGCGTGCCGGAAGGCGGCGCATGATGCCCGATACGATCGACGCCGACTGGACGGAGCACCTGTCGCGGATTCGACATGACCGGGACCAGGAGGCCTTCGCCGAGGTGTTCGGACACTTCGCCCCGCGGGTTAAAGCGTTCCTCATGCGCTCCGGCGCGACAGAGGCCCAGGCCGAGGATTGCGCCCAGGACGTCATGGCGACGCTCTGGAACAAGGCGCATCTCTACGATCCCGGCCGCGCCAGCCCGGCGACGTGGATCTTCACCATCGCGCGGAACCGTCGGATCGACACGCTGCGCAAGCAGCGCCGCCCCGAGCCCGAGGATCTTCCCTGGGGGCCCGAGGCCGAGCCGGACCAGGAAGACGTGGTCGCGCTGCAACAGGACTCGGACCGGCTGGCCGCGGCGTTGGCGGACCTGCCCGAGAAGCAGAGGCAACTGATCGAACGCGCCTATTTCGCAGATCTCACCCACAGCGAGATCGCCGCCGAGACGGGCCTGCCGCTGGGCACGATCAAATCGAGGATACGGCTGGCGCTGGAGAGATTGCGCCACAAAATGGGTTAACGAACCGACATGGAGACGATCCGACATCACCTGCCCGACGATCTGCTGATGGGCTATGCGGCCGGCAGTCTTGCCGAGGCTTTCAACGTGCTGATCGCCACGCACCTGTCGCTCTGCGACGAGTGCCGGGCCCGCGCAGGATCGTTCGATGCCGTGGGTGGCGCGATCCTGGACACCTCGCCCCCCCGCGCGATGGCGCCCGGCGCGCTGCAAGCGACGCTTGCCCGCATCGACGAGGACCCCGAGGTCTCGCGCGCGACGCACCAGCCCGAAAGGGACGGCACCCTTCCCGCGCCGCTGACCTCGTATGTCGGCGGCGGGCTGGACAGCGTGCCCTGGCGCAGCATCGGGGGCGGCGTTCGCGACGCGCTGCTGCCCACCTCGAATGAAGCGCGCGTGCGACTTCTGCGGATTCCGGCCGGCATGGCCGTGCCGGATCACGGGCACAGGGGAATGGAGCTGACGCTCGTGCTGCAAGGTGCCTTCCGGGACGAAACCGACCGCTTCGCCCGCGGCGACGTCGAAGTCGCGGACGAAGAGCTCGAACACACGCCCGTCGCCGAAGAAGGCGAGGACTGCATCTGTCTCGCCGCCACCGACGCGCCGCTGCGCTTCAAGGGCATGATCCCACGCATCGCGCAGTCCTTCCTGCGGATCTGACCACTACTCTCCGACGAACTCGGACGCCGTGAGCTTGCGCGGCTCCGTCTCGACGCCCTTTGGGTCGTCGATGGTCTTCTGCTGACTGACGACGCCCATCTGTTCGAACTTGCGGGCCGAGGGCAGAATCCGCGTCTCGAGCGAGCCGATGGCCTTGTTGTAGGCCTCGGTCGAGCTTTTCAGGCTGCTGCCCACCTTGTCGAGGTGCCCGGCAAACACCGCGAGCCGTTCGTAGAGCTCCTTGGCGACCTTCTGCACCTCGGCGGCGTTCTCGGCCATCCTCTCCTGCTGCCAGCCATAGGCGATGGCCTTGACCAGCGCCATCAGCGTCGTCGGCGTGGCGATCAGCACCTTGTTCTCGAAGGCGTACTCGATCAGCCCCGGATCGGCTTCGGCGGCGGCGGACACGAAGGTCTCGCCGGGAATGAACATCACGATGAAATCCGGCGTCTCGGCGATCTGGTCCTGGTAGGCCTTCGACGCCAGCTGTTTCACGTGGCTGCGGACCTGCGAGGCGTGCCGCTTGAGTTGCTGCGCCTGAAGATCGGGCGTGTCGGCCTCGATCGCGTCGAGATACGCCTCGAGCGGGGTCTTGGCGTCCACGACGATGCTCTTGCCGCCGGGAATGCGCACGATGGCGTCGGGGCGGCGCAGGCCGCTGTCGGTGCTCATCGTGTCCTCGAGGCTGTAATCGACGTGCTCGGCCATGCCGGCCATGTCGAACACCTGGCGCAACTGCATCTCGCCCCAGCGGCCGCGCGTCTTGGGCGCGCGCAACGCCTGCACCAGCCGCCGTGTCTCGGTTCCGAGGCTCTGCTGGCCCTTCGCCAGTTCCTGCACCTGCGCCTGGATCGCGCCGTAGGCCTCGTTCCTTGCCTTCTCGATCTCCTGGATGCGCTGGTCGAAGGTGCCGAGCTTTTCGTTCAGCGGCTTCACGAGGTTCTGGATCGCCTCCTGACGCTTGCCCAGGTCGTCCGCGGCGTCCTTCTTGTGCTTGTCGAAGCGCTCGGTCACGAGCCCCAGGAACGCCTCGGAATTGTTCTTGAGCGCACCGCTCGCCAATGACGAAAAGCGGTCCTCGAGGTCCTTCTTCATGCCGCGCAGCTCTTCAAGCCGCGCCTCGTGTGCCTCGCGGACGCTACGCAACTCCTGCTCGGCCGCCGCGCGGGCCCGCCCCTCTTCGTCGCGCTCCGCGCGCAGGTTGCGGGTCTCGTCCTCGAGCTGCGGCAGCCGCCGCGCCTCGGCGCGGAGCGTCGCCAGTTCCTCGGACTGCCGGCGGAGGCGATGCAGCTCGGCCCGCGCATCGCGCAGGCGGGCCGACCGCATGGCCAGCGCAAGGGTCACGACAAGGAACAGCGCCGCCAGGACCCCCAGCGCCAGGTGCAGCGGATCGACGTCGATCGGCATGAACGGAATCCCAGAAATTGTGGTATCGTCCGAGAGCATCACATTATTTGGCGCGGCTTGTCTATCCCGCACCCGGCGTCAGGTCCGGCCGAACAGCCGCTCGATGTCCGAGAGCTTGAGTTCGACATAGGTCGGGCGCCCGTGGTTGCACTGGCCGGAATGGGGTGTGTCCTCCATCTGACGCAGGAGGGCGTTCATCTCGTCCGCCTTCATCCAACGCCCGGACCGGACCGAGCCGTGGCAGGCGACGCGACTGAGAATCGCCTCGATCCGCTCCTGCACCGAGCGGCTGTCGCCCGCGTCCGCCAGTTCGTCCAGCACGTCGCGGATCAGTGCGGTCGCATCGACCTGCCCGAGAATCGCGGGGGTCTCGCGGACGGCCACTGCGCCGGGACCGAACGCCTCGACCGTCAGGCCAAGCCGCGCGAGGTCGTCGGCCGTCTCCAGCAGCCGCGCCGCGTCGCCCTCGGACATCTCGACGATCTCGGGGATCAGCAGCGCCTGCGCTGCGACGCCATTGTCGGCGAGCTGCCGTTTCAGCGTCTCGTAGACGAGCCGTTCGTGCGCCGCGTGCTGATCCACGATGACGATGCCGTCGCCGGTCTGGGCGATGATGTAGTTCTCGTGCACCTGCGCCCGTGCGGCGCCAAGGGGGCGTTGTGGTGCCTCGGGCTCAGGCGCGGGTTCTTCGACGACCTCCTCGACGCGGCCCATGGGGCTGGCAGTCTCGGCAAAACCCTGCATCTGCGGATCGGGCACCTGCGCGGCGTAGGAGGCGCGAAGCGCGCGCTGCGAGGGCCGGTCCATCTGGTATACGCGCGCGGGCTGGGCGGACGGTGCGGGCTCGGGCCGCATCGCGCCCAGCGTCTCACCGGCCACGGTTGTCGAGGCGCGATGCCCGGCCTCCGCCAACGCGTGTCGCAGGCCCGACACGATCAGCCCGCGCGCGATCCCGGGCTCGCGGAACCGGACCTCGGCCTTCGCCGGGTGCACGTTGACGTCCACCGCCTGCGGGTCGCACTCGATGTTCAGGACCGCCGCGGGATGGCGGTCGCGGCTGAGAAAGTCGGCATAGGCACCACGCAGCGCGCCGGTCAGCATCTTGTCCCGGACCGGGCGGCCGTTGACGAAGAGGTACTGCGCCACCGCCGAGCCGCGGGAATAGGTCGGCAGCGCGGCATAGCCGGTCAGCCTAAGCCCCTCGCGGGTGGCGTCGATGCCGATGGCGTTCTCGACGAATTCGCGCCCCAGGACCCGCGAAAGGCGCCCATGCAGGGCGTCGAACAGATCGCCATGCTCGGGGTCGGCGCGGAAGGTGACACGGCCCTCGCCCCCTTCGCTGACATCGCGCAGGGTGAAGCCGACGAAGGGCTCGGCCATGGCGAGACGCTTGACCACGTCGGTGATCGCCTGCGCCTCGGCCCGGTCGGTCCTCAGGAACTTCAGGCGGGCGGGCGTGGCATAGAACAGCTCGCGCAGTTCGACGATCGTGCCCGGCCCGGCGGCGGCGGGGCGCACGGGATCGATCCGGCCGCCATTGCAGGTCAGAACGGCGCCCTCGGCGCCGGCGACGCGGGAGGTGATGGTCAGGCGGCCCACCGCGCCCAGCGACGGCAGCGCCTCGCCCCGAAACCCGAACGAGCGGATGTTCAGCAGGTCGCTTCCGTCGATCTTCGAGGTGGCGTGGCGCTCCAGCGCGACGGGCAGCTCGTCGGCGGCCATGCCCCAGCCGTCATCGGCGACGCGGATCATCGTCTTGCCGCCATCGGCATAGGCGACGTCGATCCGCACCGCCCCGGCATCCAGCGCGTTCTCGATCAGCTCCTTTACGGCCGAGGCAGGACGCTCGACGACCTCGCCTGCCGCGATCCGGTTGATCGCGGCTTCGTCGAGTTGACGAATCGCGGGGCGTTCCTGGCTGATCTTGGGGTCGGGCACGGACATGCCACAATGGATAGCATGCCCGCCCGCGATTCTGAAACCGCTTAGTTGACCGCGTCGAGGCCCTCGGGCTGCCCCACCACGACGAATTGCAGCGCCTCGGGATCATAGAGCTCACGCGCCACGCGGTTCGCCTCGTCCAGCGTGATCGCCTCGACCATGTCGTTGCGGTTCTCGATGTAGTCGGGGCTCAGATCGTCCATCTGCATCCCAACGAGGATGTCCGCGATCCGGGCGTTCCCGTCGAAGCGCAGGGGGTAGGCGCCGGTGAGGTACTTCTTGGCGGCGTCCAGCTCGTCCTGCGTGACGCCCTCTTCCGACAGACGGCGCCATTCCTCGCGGATGACCTCGACCGTCTCGCCGGCGCGGGCATTGGCCGTGGCCGACTGCCCCAGCACCAGCTCGGCGAATTCGTAAGGGGCCAGCGCGGTGCCAATGCCGTAGGTCAGGCCCCGCTCGACGCGGACCTCTTCCATCAACCGGCTCTCGAACCCGCTGCCGCCGAAGATCTGGTTCACGACATACGCGGTCAGGAAGTCGGGATCGTCGCGTTTCAGGCCCTCGTGACCGAAGCGGATCACCGATTGGGGCGTGTCGAAATCGACGACTTCGACCCCGCCGTCGAGCCCGTACTCGGCCTCGTCGGGCAGCGGCGCGCCCTCTTCGGGCAGGTCGCCGAGCAGGTTGTCCAGCAGCGTGCCGAGCTCATCGGGCGTGATGTCGCCCACGGCCGAGACATAGATCCGGTCGCGCGCCAGCACCGCGTCGTGCGCCGTGCGCATGTCGTCCGACGTCAGCCCGGTCACGCTGTCGACGGTGCCGCTGCTGTCGGTGGCATAGGGGTGGTCGCCGAAGGCGAGCTTGTCCCACGTATCGCGGGCGATGGCGTTGGGATCGGTCTGCTCGCTGCGGATGTTCGACAGAACCTGTCCGCGCACCCGTTCGACCGCCTCTTCGTCGAAGCGCGGCTCGACCAGCGCCTTGCGCAGAAGCTCGACCGACTTGTCACGGTTCTCGGTCAGGAAGCGGGTCGAGACCGAGATCGCATCGTCGTGGGCGTCGAAGGAGAAGCGCGCCGCCAGCGCCTCGCGCGCGGCGGCGAAGGCCTGGGCGTCCATGTCGGCGGCGCCTTCTTCGAGCGTGGCGGTCATCAGGTTGACCGCGCCACGCTTGCCCTCGGGGTCGAGGGCCGAGCCGCCGCGAAACCGCAGTTCGAGCGCGACGAACGGGATCGAGTGCTCTTCGACCAGCCAGGCGTCGATTCCCCCCGGCGAGGTCACCTGCTGCACCTCGGTCTCGGCGCGCGCAGGCAGGGCGGTCGCCAGCGCGAGGCAGGCGGCAAGGGCGATACGGATCATTGGGTCACCTCCGGGGCGATGCTGGGCGCGGGCTGGGCGGCTGTCTCGGGCGCGGGCGTGCCCCCCTCGGGCGCCTTGAGCCAGCCGGTGACCGACCGGTCGCGATCGAACACGTCCCTGGCGGCGGCGACGATGTCCTCGCCCGTGACCGATTGCAGGACGTCGGGCCAGGCCTCGACATCCTCGATCGTCAGACCGCTGGTCAGCGCGCGGCCATACCGGTTGGCCAGCGACTGCACGCTGTCCTCCTCGTAGATCAGCGAGGCCTTCAGCTGCTGCTTGATCCGCTCCAGCTGCTCGGGATCGACTCCGTCCTCGAGGAAAGCGGCGATCTCGGCGTCCAGCGCGTCCTCTGCCTCTTGCAGCGAGACATCCTGCGACGGCACCACCACGAGACCGAAGGTCGTGTCATCGTATTGCGTGCCGTTGTAGTAGGCCGAGGTGTAGACGGCGATGTCCTTGTCGAACTGCAATCCGCGCCCCAGAACCGAGGTCTGCGACGAGCCGCCCAGCACCTCTGCCAGCAGCGTCAGCGCGGCGGCGCGCTCCTGTTCGCCCGAATCCCGCTCGGGGGCGAGGTAGGACCGGATCACATAGGGCTGCGCGACCCGCGGATCCTCGTAGGTGAGGCGACGCTCGGCGGTCTGCGGCGGCTCCTGCGGGCGTGCGCGCTCGGGCAGATCCTCGGTCGGCTCGAGCGGGCCGAAATGCTCTTCGGCCAGCGCGCGGACATTGTCCGGCTCGACATCGCCCGCCACCACGAGCACCGCGTTGTTCGGCGCGTAATAGGTCCGGTAGAACCCCAGCGCGTCATCCAGCGTCAGGCTTTCCATCTCGTGCTTCCAGCCGATGATCGGGGTGCCGTAGGGATGGTTGAGATACTGCGCCGCGTTGCGCTGTTCCGAGAACAGCGAGCCGGGGTCGTTCTCGACGCGCATGTTGCGCTCTTCCAGGATCACCTGCCGCTCGGTCGCGATGTCGCGGCCGTCGAGCTGCAGGTCGCGCATGCGGTCGGCCTCCATCTCCATCATCAGGCCCAGGCGGTCCGCCGCGACCCGCTGGAAATAGGCGGTGGTGTCCTGGCTGGTGAAGGCGTTGTCAGTGCCGCCGTTCGCGGCCACCACCTCGGAGAACTCGCCGGGCTCGAGATCGTCGGTGCCCTTGAACAGGAGATGTTCGAGGTAATGCGCGATGCCCGAAGCGCCGGGCGGTTCGTCCGCGGCACCGGCCCGGTACCAGACCATGTTCACCACGACCGGCGCCCGGTGGTCTTCGAGCACGACGACCTCCAGACCGTTGTCGAGGGTGAAGGTCGTCGTTTCGGCGGCGCTGGCGGAAAGTGTCGCGGTGAAAGAGCCGGCCACGAAGGCGGCGAGGGCGATCAAGCGGGTCATCGAGGCTCCGTCCTGGGGTGCTTCGACACTCTGAGATACGCTCCCCGCGCCCCGCTGCAAGCGGTCTGGCGATTGTGTGACCGGCGCGTCAGTCCTCGACGCTCTCCGGCGGCGCGGCCGGTGTGCGGATTCCGGACCGGCGGAAGCGTTCCAGTTCGCGGTACTGGTCCAGTTCGTAGGGCTCGTACGCGCTGTAATAGACGTTCACGTTGAAAATCCGCTCCAGCAGGCGGCCGTCGCGGTCGCGGCGATACTCCAGGTCGGCGGCGGCAAGTTGCCGTCGGATATCCGGATCGACGCCGAAGCGCGTGGTGCGGGCGATGAGCGCCTGATCGCGCACGCCCCCGCCGCTGAGCGCCCCGCGGCTGCCCCCCAGCGCGGCGACGGCGTCACCGCCGGGATCGGCATCGCTGCGGTTGGCCCGGCCCGGCGCCGGAGCGGGCAATTGCGACATGTCGGCCGGCGCCTGCAGGGGCTTGTTCGGCAGAATGGCGAACTCGTCCGGTCCGCGGCTTTCGGATCGGAGGTTCATCAGGATCGGCTGATCGCTGCCGGAACATCCCGACAGAAGCGACGCGGCCAGTACCGCACCCGACAGAGCTCGTCCCATCGCGCCCATCGACGCCCCTTTCCTTTGCATTCCAGCCCCGTCTACCCGATCCGCCGCGCAGCGTCACGGGGTCTTTGACCGCCCTCCGGTGAACAGCACCAGTCCCAGCGCGCCGGCGAAGATCGCGATGTCCGCCACGTTGAAGGCATAGGGGTTCTCGATGCCGCAGCACGCCATGTTCAGGAAATCCGCCACCGCGCCATAGAGCAACCGGTCGATCACGTTCCCCAGCGCGCCGCCGACCAGCAGCCCGCCCGAGATCAGGCCCCAGCGCCCCGGCTTCTCGCGCCGCATCCACAGCACGACCCACAGCGAAATCGCCAGCGCAACCGCGATCAGCAGCCAGCGCACCCATGCGTCCTGACCCGACAGGAGCCCGAAGTTGATGCCGTAGTTCCACGCCATCCGCAGGTTCAGATACGGCGGCAGCACGTCGATGGCACCGACGGACCGCAGGTCCATGAGATGCACGACGATCACCTTCGTGACCTGGTCCAGCAGGAACACCGCCGCCGCCGTGAGGGTCAGGACACGCATCGGATCAGTGGCGGAAGTGACGCATGCCGGTAAAGACCATCGCCAGCCCGGCCTCGTCCGCGGCGGCAATGACCTCGTCGTCGCGAACCGACCCGCCCGGTTGGATAACCGCCGTCGCGCCTGCGTCGGCCGCGGCGAGAAGCCCGTCGGGGAAGGGGAAGAACGCGTCCGACGCCACGGCCGCGCCCTGGGTCGGCGTTGCGTCCAGGCCCAGGGCTTCGGCCATGTCATGCGCCTTGCGGGCGGCGATCCGCGTCGAGTCCACGCGGCTCATCTGGCCGGCGCCGATGCCGACGGTCGCGTCGCCGCGGGCATAGACGATGGCGTTCGACTTGACGTGCTTGGCGACGGTCCAGGCGAACAGCAGATCGCGCATCTCCGCTTCGGACGGCGCGCGCTTGGTCACCGTGCGCAGCTCGGTCGGATGGCCCACGTCCTTGTCCTGCACGAGGAAACCGCCCGACACCTGACGATAGGTCAGCGCCGGCTCCAGCGGGTTGGCGAGGCCGTCGGTCGTCAGCAGGCGCAGGTTCTTCTTGCCGGCGAAGATCTCCTTCGCCGCATCGTCCGCGCCTGGCGCGATGACAACCTCGGTGAAGATCTCGGTGATCGCCCGCGCCGTCGTCGCGTCGAGGATGCCGTTCAGCGCCACGATCCCGCCGAAGGCCGAGGTGCGGTCACAATCGAACGCCGCCCGGTAGGCGGCCTCGAGCGTCGCCCCACGTGCCACGCCGCAGGGATTCGCGTGCTTGATGATCGCGCAGGCCGGCCCGTCCTTGGGCAGGAACTCGGACACGAGCTCGAAGGCCGCGTCGGTATCGTTGATGTTGTTGTAGCTCAGCGCCTTGCCCTGGTGCTGCGTCGCGCTGGCGACGCCGGGCCGCGCCGAGCCGTCGGCGTAGAACGCGGCGTTCTGGTGCGGGTTTTCTCCGTAGCGCATGGTCTGGCGCAGTGTGCCCGAGACGCTGCGGCGGCGCGGCGCGGGCTCGTCCAGCGCGCCGGCCATCCAACCCGACACGGCGGCGTCATAGGCCGCCGTCCGGGAATAGGCCGTCAGCGCGAGCTTCTGGCGGAAGGCCAGCGTCGTGCCCCCGTCATGCGCCGCCAGCTCTTCCTGCAGCGGCACATAATCCTCGATGTCGGTGACGACGGTGACGAACCGGTGGTTCTTGGCCGCCGCGCGGATCATGGCGGGACCGCCGATATCGATGTTCTCGATACAGGTGTCGTAATCCGCCCCGCCGGCGACCGTCGACTCGAAGGGATAGAGATTGACCACCAGCAGGTCGATCGCCGCGATCGCATGCTCGTCCATCGCCGCGACGTGAGCCTCGTCGTCGCGCAGCGCCAGAAGACCGCCGTGGACACCTGGGTGCAGGGTCTTGACCCGGCCGTCCATCATCGCCGGGAAGCCCGTCAGGTCCGAGACGTCCGCAACATTCAGCCCGGCCTCGCGCAGCGCGCTGGCCGTGCCGCCCGTCGAGACCAGCTCGATCCCCTGCGCCTCCAGCGTCCGGGCAAGGTCCACCAGGCCCGTCTTGTCGGATACGGATAGCAGCGCGCGGCGCACCGGGGTGATCTCGTTCATCTGTCCTCGTCCTGTCAGGCCGGTTCCATGTCGTCCGACCTTTGCAGGTCGCGGACGGCATTCGGCGTCTCCAGCGCCTTGGCCAGCGTCCAGCTGACCCGGGTCGCGTATTCGGTGGCCGTCGACGACAGAACGATCTGCTGCGTCGCCCGCGGCGCCAGCCGGCCGGTTTCGAGATAGACGCTGGGCTCCAGCGTCAGAGTGGCGGAGCCGTGATGCCGGAACACCCATACCTCGCCACTTCTGAGCGCGAGTGACACCGCCGCGCCGCCAACGTCAAGAGCGGCATCCACATCGGGGTGCAGGTGGAACCGCACCTTGAACGGCAGCCCCGCCAGGTTGTCCCGGTCGAGCGCCGCATCGAACGCCTTCTCGTCGGTGCGCTCGACGGTGGCCAGGACGTCCTCGCCCTGCAGGGTCCGCCCGTCGATGCTGAGATGCAGCTGCCGAACATGGGTCAGCCCGTGTGTCCGCAGATAGCCGTCGTGGCCCCCGATGATGCCATTCGACAGGTCGGTGTCGCGCCGCTCGATCCGCACGTCGCGCGGCGCGTCGACCAGCAGCTCGGACTCGGACCCGCCGATCCTGCCGGTGCCGAGCCGCGACGAGGAATAGCCCTCGATCGCTAGCGTTGAGTGAGACGCCGTGGCCCGTCCCGCGCGCCGCCATTTCGGCCCGAACGTCTTGCCCGAGCCGCAATTGACGATGACGGGCCGCCGGCCCGAGGTAAGCTCGAACGCGAGGGTCGAGGCGTGCCCGTCCGCCGAGGCCTGCGTTTCGGGCGGTGCGGCGGCGTCCGCGATGACGGTGGTGCGGCCGTGGGACAGGCGCACGTATCCCATCGCCATCCCGTCCGCCGGCCCACCCCGGACGCCGGAAAACGCGAGCGCCTGGTCGAGCCGCCCCTCGGCGCCACGCCCGCCGCCGTGGAACCGCGCCAGCCCGCCGTCGGCGTGACGCAGGGCCCGCAGCGTCGGCGCGATCCGCGCGATCGCGCCGTCGATGTCCGGGTTCGACGATCGGCGCGCCTCGCTCAGCGACGACGACGCCCAGGTCAGTAGCGCGAAGATGTCGAGCAGTTCCTCGGGATTGCGGCTGGCGACGCCCGCCTCCGCATCGACCAGCTTGCGGGCCTCGCGCCCCAGGGCCTTCACCGCGGGCGAGACGAGTCGGGTCTTTCCCTCCATCGTCAGCCCGGCATGGATCAGGCCGACCAGCGCCTCGACCCGCCCAAGGCCCGGCGAGGCCGCGACCCATCTCCGCGACAGGAACCGGGCCTGCTGGGCCAGGCTGCGGTGAAAGCGCGGCGCCATCGTGCGCCCCTCGCCGTGCAGCAGGAACCCCGAATGGGCCACCCAGCGCAGCAGGCGGCGGCCGGTGACGTCGGGCGACCAGCCCGGACCGCGGCCGCGCCCGAACCGGGCCACCCATTCCTGCATCCAGGCCTGCGCCTTGCGCCGCGCGCGGGGCGTGCCCTCGGCGGCGAGATCGTCGAGCCAGGCGAAACCGTGCAGGGCGTCCTCGAACCGGGCCGAGGCCGTCGGCAGATCCCAGATCGAGGTTTCGGGCGCCTCGACGAGCACGCCGGCGAACAGGAAGTGCCCCTCGCACAATTGCTGGCCGCGGCTCGGCGTGCCGATGGTGCGCGGCTCGGGGTCGGTGCGAAATCCCCCCTGCGCCCGGGCCAGAAGCGCCAGCCGGGCGTGGAAGCGGTTCAGAAGGCGCGTGCGTCGCGCTCTCCAGGGGGTCGGTTCGGACACGTGGCCTGTATCGCCTCGCTCGTGCGGGGTCTGGTTGACCGCAGCCTACGCCGGTCGGAGCCGCCTGTCACCGGCTGCGGGCGCTCAGGCCTTCGGAACCCGGAACACGGCGATGAAGAACCCGTCCATGCCGCCCGTCTCGCCCCAGTAATCCGGGCGCAGCCGCAGGCCGCCCTCGTCGCCGATCCACGACGGATCGACGCCCGGCAGCGCGACGGCCTCGGGGTCGACACGCAGGTCCGGATGGCGCGCCAGCGCGTCGCGCACCTGCTCTTCGCCCTCGTCGATCAGCAGCGAACAGGTGCAATAGACGATCCGCCCGCCGGGACGGGTCAGGGCCACCGCGCGGTCGATCAGGCGTTCCTGCAGCGCGAAGAGGTCGGGGAAGTCGGTGCCGTCCTTGGCATGCGGCAGGTCGGGATGGCGCCGGATCGTGCCGGTGGCCGAACACGGCGCGTCCAGCAGCACCGCGTCGAACGGCCCGCCCTCCCAGTCGAGCGCGTCCGCCACCACTGTCTCGGCCTCGAGCCCGCAGCGCGCGAGGTTCTCACTCACCCGCGTCATCCGGCCTTCGGAGATGTCCAGAGCCGTTACCGCGGCCCCCGTCGCGGCGAATTGCAGCGTCTTGCCCCCCGGCGCGGCGCAGAGGTCCAGCACTCGCTCGCCCCTGCCCGCGGCCAGCGCCTGCCCCGCCAGCGCGGCGGCGGCATCCTGTACCCAGAACGCACCGTCGTCATAGCCCGGCAGGCGCGAGACCTGCGTGGTGCGCGACAGCCGCACCGACCCGCTGGGCAGGGCCTCGCCGCCGGTGGCCTGCGCCAGCGCGGCGACGTCGCCGTCCCGCGGGGTCAGGTCCAGCGGCGCACCGGCGGCATGCGCGGCCTCCATCGCCGCGACGGCGGGCTTGCCGTAATCGGCGATCAGCGGCTTACGCAGCCATTTCGGCAGTTGCGGCACCGGCAGCGCCTCCCACGCCTCGGGCCCGTCGCGCAGCACGTTGCGCAGCACCGCATTGACGAAGCCGGCCTGCCGGGCCGTCTCCTTTCGCGCGGACACTGCCGCCACCGCGCCGTCGACGACCGCGTGGGGCTTGGCCCCGTCGACCCACAGCTCGAACAGGGCCAGGCGCAGGGCATTGTGCACGGCGAGGTCCGGGCGCCGCTTCAGGTAGCGGCCCAGAGATCGGTCCGCCCGGTCGAGCCAGCGCAGCGCGCCGGTCGCCAGCCGCTGCGCCCGCGCGCGTTCGTCCGGCGCCAGATGCGCGACCGCGCCCGGCAGCATTTCCGACAGCAGCCGCCGCTCTTCCAGCACGCCCTCCATCAGGGCGAGCGCGGCGCGGCGCGGAGCGAGACCGGGTTTGGACATGGCGTGTACGACCTCGGGCGGGCTTGAGCGTGGACCGCGGCGGCGTATATCGGTTATTGGGCCGAGACAAGAACGCCGGCCCGCCAACGGAAGGAACGCCCCATGGCCGACACCCCGCGAGACGATCTGCCCGAGGCCGCGCAACGTGCGCTCGCCGAAGCGGAAGAGCGGCGCGCCAAGGCGAAGGAGCCGGACCTGCCCAAGGAGCTGGGCGGCCGCGACGGCCCCGAGCCCGTGCGCTATGGCGACTGGGAGAAGAAGGGCATCGCCATCGACTTCTGAGCGACGCCTCAGCGCAGGCTCAGATCGGCCGAATCCCCCTGCCCCTGGTCCGCGATGAACCGGACCGTGCCGCTGTTGTCCACGAGGACGACCTGGCAGTTGTTCGGCAGACGTCCCGAGCCGTAGTCGATGCTCCGGCAGAAAAAGCCGTTCCGCCATTCCCAGCTGCCGGTCACGTCAAAGCCCAGCGCGCTGCCCGTGATCCGTCCATCCGGCGTGACCCTGAGACTGACGCCGAGGCGCGACAGCTCGCGCCCCTGCACGATGTCTAGGAACGTCGCCCGCTCGGACACCTGGCGGAACTCGGCATGGGCAGGCGCCGAGAGCATGGTCAGGCCCAAGGCGGCGGCGATGGCGTGAACGATCCGCATGCAAAACCTCAACGTCTCTGCCCCGATCTACGCGTGGCAGAGCGCTTCGGTTCACTTCAAGCCCAGGACGTCCAGCATGTCGTAGTGACCGGGCGCGCGGCCCTGCCCCCACAGCGCCGCCTTCAGCGCGCCCTTGGCGAAGAGGCTGCGGTCGGTGGCGACGTGGCGCAGCACGACCTGCTCCCCCTCGCCGGCGAAGATCACGTCATGGGTGCCGACCGTGTCGCCGCCCCGGATCGCGGCGAACCCGATATGGCCCTCTTCCCGCGCGCCGGTGATGCCGTCGCGGCCCCGGTCCGAGACCTCGGAGAGGTCCACGCCGCGCCCGTCAGCGGCGGCGTCGCCCAGCATCAGCGCCGTGCCCGATGGCGCGTCGACCTTGTGGCGGTGATGCGACTCGACGATCTCGATATCGAAGGAGGTGTCGAGCGCTGCGGCGACCTGCCGCGTCAGCTGAACCAGAAGGTTGACCCCGAGGCTCATGTTCCCGGCCCGGACGATGACGCCGCTGCCGGCCGTCTCGTCCAGGGCGGCGATGTCGTCGTCGTCCATGCCGGTCGTGCCGATGACGTGGACGACGCCGGCCTCGGCCGCCACCCTGGCCAGCGCCACGGTCGCGGAGGGCGCGGTGAAATCGATGACCGCCTCTGCCGCCGAGATCCCCTCGGCCGCGTCATCGGTCACGATCACCCCCAGTTCGGCGCCGCCCGCGGCCACGCCGAGGTCCTGTCCGATCCAGTCGTGGCCGGACTGCTCCACGGCGCCGGCAAGGTGGGTGCGCGGGTCGTCCAGCACCGCGCGGGTCAGCATGCGTCCCATGCGGCCGGAAACCCCCATGACCGCCACGCCCGTCGTATCCGCCATCGTACTCACCTCTGATCGCTGCTGTTCCGACGCGCGGCTTAGCGCGCCCGGCCGCTTCCGGCAAAGCCTTCTGTTGCGTCGGGGCGGGCGCAGGCATAGATCACGGTCATGGCAAAGAACCGCTCCTCCGACACATCCGGCCCATCGCAGCGTCAGCTCCGCGTCGGCGAACTGATCCGTCGGACAATGTCGGACGTGCTGAACCGCGGCGACATCCACGATCCGGACCTCAACCGTCTGTCGATCACCGTGGGCGAGGTGCGTGTCACGCCCGACCTCAAGGTCGCGACGGCCTATGTCCTGCCGCTGGGCGGGAACGACCCCGAGGGCGCGCTGAGCGCCCTGCGGCGCAACAAGGGCGAGTTGCGACGCGCGATCTCGAAGGAGATGACGCTGAAGTTCTCCCCCGAGCTGCGCTTTGCCATCGACGAGACCTTCGACCGGCTCGACGCCACGCGCGAACTGTTCTCCCGGGACGAGGTGCGCCGCGACGTGGACGGCGAGTGAGATGCTGCGACTGGCGGTTCTGCTGGCCTGGCTCGCTCCGGCGCCGCTGATGGCGGCCGAGTGCGAGACGATCGCGTTCGACGGCGCGGACTTCACCGCCTGCCGAGTCGACATGACATCCGAAACGCTGCGCCTGTGGCTGCGCGACGACGAGGGCGAAATCCTCGGCTCGTTCGGTGCGGTCGACCGCAGGCTTCGGGAAAACGGCGAGACGCTGGGCGTGGCGATGAACGGCGGGATGTACCATTCCGACCGGGCGCCGGTGGGGCTGTACATCGAGGACGGCGAAGAGGAGATGCGCGTCGTCACCTCCGAGGGGCCGGGCAATTTCGGCCTGCTGCCAAACGGTGTCCTCTGCCTGAACGACGACCGCGCCGCGGTGATCGAAAGCCGGCACTATGCCGACACGCGCCCCGCCTGCACCCACGCCACCCAATCGGGGCCGATGCTGGTGATCGAGGGCGAGCTGCATCCGCGGCTGCTGCCGGGCAGCACCTCGCACTATGTCCGAAACGGGGTCGGCGTCGCCGATGACGGTCGGACCGTGTGGCTCGCGATCTCGGACGAGCCGGTGAACTTCCACCACTTCGCGCGCCTCTTCCAGGAACGGCTCGCAACGCCGAACGCGCTTTTCCTCGACGGCAACATCTCGCGCCTCTACGCGCCCGAGATGAACCGCAACGACTTTGGCTGGGCGCTCGGCCCGATCCTGGGCACGGTCCGGCCGGCCGATTGACGCCGCGCGTGCCCCGCGCTAGCAGACCGGCTTTCTGAGACAGGCAGTATCGCGGAGAGCGGCAGATGGGACGCAGGAAGAAGGGGCGCGCGGTTTCCGGCTGGGTGATCGTCGACAAGCCGGCTGGCATGACGTCGACGGCGGTGGTCAACAAGCTGCGCTGGGCCTTCGACGCCAAGAAGGCCGGCCATGCCGGCACGCTCGACCCCGACGCGACCGGGCTTCTGGCCGTGGCGCTCGGCGAGGCGACCAAGACGATCCCGTTCATCACGGACGCCGAGAAGGCCTATCGCTTTACCGTGCGCCTCGGGGCGGCCACGGATACCGACGACGCCGCGGGCCGCGTGCTGGACACGAGCGATCTGCGCCCCGACACCGAGACGCTGCGCGCCGCGCTCTCCGACTTCGTGGGCGACATCATGCAGGTGCCACCGCAATACTCGGCCGTCCGGCTCGAGGGCGAGCGCGCCTATGACATCGCGCGCTCGGGCGAGGAGATGGAGCTCGAGGCGCGGCCGCTGCACGTCGCCTCGCTGACGCTGATCGACCGTCAGGACAACGACCACGCCGAGCTCGAGATGGTTTGCGGCAAGGGCGGCTACGTCCGTTCGATCGCCCGCGACCTCGGGCGGCAGCTGGGGTGCCTGGGGCATGTCGTGTCGCTGCGCCGGATGTGGTCCGGCCCGTTCGAGATCGACCAGGCCGTGACGCTGGACGAACTGGAGCCGCTGTATCGCACCGAAGAGATCGACCGCTTCCTCGGGCCCGTCGAGGCGGGCCTCGCGGACCTGCCGCAGGTGCGACTGTCGGCCGAGGGCGCGATGCGGATGAAGAACGGCAATCCCGGCGCGGTCGTCTCGGCCGATGCGACTTTCGGCGACGTCGCCTGGGGCTCCTACCAGGGGCAGCCGGTGGGCATCGGTACCTATCGCGCGGGCGCGCTGCATCCCAGCCGGGTGTTCAACCTGTGATCAGCCGGACGCACCAGAAAGGCGACGCGGCCAGCATCGCGGTCTATTCCGACTGCCAGCGCTACCGCTTTTCCCTGACGCGGACCTGGGACCCAGAGGGCGAGCGCATCCTGTTCGTCATGCTCAACCCCTCGACCGCGACCGAGGTCCAGAACGATCCCACGGTGGAACGCTGCGAACGGCGCGCGCGGGCGCTCGGCGCCGGGGCCTTCAGGGTGTGCAACATCTTCGCCTGGCGCGACACCGATCCGCGGCACATGCGGGCCGCCGAAGAGCCGGTGGGCGACGCGAACGACGCGGCCATCGTCGAAGGCTGCCACTGGGCCGACCGCATCGTCTGCGCGTGGGGAACGCATGGCGCCCACCTGGGCCGCGGCCCCCGCGTGGAGGCATTGATGCGCGCGACGGGGCGTCCCCTGACCCATCTGGGTCTGACCAAGGCGGGACACCCGAAGCATCCTCTCTACATCGCCTATTCCGCCGAACCCCAAGCGTGGCCCGCGCCCTAGGGAAAGACGTCCGCCCGCTTCTCGACGTAGAGGTCCGCGGGCCCGGCGTCGGCGCATCCCCTGAGAACCACCAGCGTCTCGCCCCGAAGCGTGACCAGAGTGTCGGCGCCATCCTCCGAGCGTGACAGTGCCACGTCCTCCGGCGTCTCCGCCCCATGCGGATCGAGAGAGATGCGCAGGATGTCCGCACCTGGCTCGAAATCCTGGATCACAGCCGCGTCGCCGCCACCCTGGTGGACCCAGAACACGTCCGCCCCCGCCCCGCCGCTCGCGGTATCGGCGAGGTCAATCCTCACCGTGTCGTCTCCCCTCCCGCCGGACAGCGTGTCGGCCTCGCCGTCCACGTGCCAGGCATGCTCGTGATGCTCGGCGATACGAAGCTCGGCGTCGGTGCCCCGATGGTCGAGCAGGTCGTCGCCCGCCCCACCCGTCAGCAGATCGGCGCCCCAGCCGCCGCGCAACGTGTCGTCGCCGTCCTGACCGGCCAGCGTATCGTCCCCGCTCCCGCCGGGGGCCGTGTCATGCTCGCCCCCGCCCAGGCGGTCCGCGCCGGCGCCGCCTTGCACCACGTCGTCCCCGCTGCCCCCGTGCAGGAACTGCGGGGCCTCCCCTGCTTCGTACACGACGGCAACCACGTCGGCCCCGGCTCCACCATAAAGCGCCGACGACCCCGTCCCGGCCTGCAACACATCGTCACCGACGCCGCCGAACCCGTAAACCGACCCGGTGCCGAGGATCGTATCGTCGCCGCCGCCCCCGTCGAGCACCGGCACGTCGCCCAGATCGGGCGTCCCTTCGCGTAGAACCGGACGCTCCGCCATCCGATCGCCACCGGTCAATTCATCCGGGCCGTCCGTGCCGCTCGTGATCGGTGGCTCCACGTTCGGCAGCCCATCAACTGCGCCGCCATACCGCCCTACCAGATCGGCGAGCGGCCCCTCGGGGCGTTCCCCGTCCGGCCCCAATGGCTGCAGGACGGCCCCCGGATCGACCGGGGGATCGCCCTCGTCGCCCATGGGCTCCAGCGCATCGACGAGCGCCAGCTCCGTGGACGGCCCGAACGGACTGAGCAGCCGCAGGTCGATATCCTCGAGCGGCACCGTCCCGAGACCGTCGAACTGCACCTCCATCGGGTCGGCGCCCACCATCCATGTCAGTCGCGCCGGAACGTCTTCGTCGGCATCGTGTAGGACAAAGTCGTCGGCCGCCTCCGGCAGGCGCAGGGTCAACCGGTCCTCGCCCGGCCGGAAATCCGGCACGATCGAGACGCCCGGCTGCGCCCCCAGCTCGATCAGCTGCCCCGCCGACTCGGTCCCGCAGGGCATCTCGTCAGGCGGGTCATCGCAGCCCGGTTCGTCCCGTCCGCCGTCACTCCCCCCACGCCAGGATCCCAGCCATTCGGGAACGGCAAACATCGTCAGCGCGCCAAGCGCCATGAACCCCGCCATCATCGGCGTTACCCCACACTCACACTCACCCGCCGCGGCCATACACGCGCGGGGTTGATCGACAGTGTCGAAACGGGACAAACTTGATGATTAACGCCTCACTGCTCCGGCGATCGGGGGTTTCCTTTTGCCCGCGGGTCAATTATACGCGCGCATCTTCCGTCGGCTGATCGGCGGAACGAACTCCATGGGCCTGTGCTGGACGACATCCCGGCCTGCGCCATTCCTCGAACCGACAAGGAGACCCCGATGTCGATCACTGCGGAAGAAAAGACCAAGATTCTCAAGGATTTCGGCACCAAGGACGGCGACACCGGTTCGCCCGAGGTCCAGGTGGCGATCCTGACGACGCGGATCTCGGCCCTGACCGAGCACTTCAAGACCCACAAGAAGGATAACCATTCCCGCCGTGGGCTTCTGAAGCTGGTCGCGCAGCGCCGTAAGCTGCTCGACTACCTCTTCGCCAAGGATGAGGACCGCTATCGCGACCTCATCAAGCGGTTGGGCATCCGCCGCTAAGGGTTCTTCGCCGCGCCTCCGGAGTTCGCTTCGGAGGCGCGGTTGCTTTCGGAGCCGGGTGTTTGCGCCTATGGTTCCCCTACTGCCGCCCCTGGGCCTCGGGGGACGACCGGCAGACGACGCCGAGGCCACGGGGCGCGTGTGAGACAAGGCCCCGTACGCATAACGGGCGCCGGGGAGGGTCCCCCGCCCAAGCTAGGATACGAGATGTTCAACGTAACGACGAAATCGATGCAGTGGGGGGAAGAGACCCTCACACTTGAGACGGGCAAGGTTGCGCGCCAGGCCGACGGCAGCGTGGTCGCCACTCTGGGCGAGACCAGCGTGATGGCCAACGTCACCTATGCCAAGGAACCGAAGCCGGGCCAGGATTTCTTCCCGCTGACGGTTCACTACAACGAGAAATACTATGCCGCCGGCAAGATCCCCGGCGGCTTCTTCAAGCGTGAGGCGCGGCCGACCGAAAAGGAAACGCTGACCTCGCGCCTGATCGACCGCCCGATCCGGCCGCTCTTCGCGCCGGGCTTCAAGAACGAAGTCCTCGTGATGTGCACCGTGCTGAGCCACGACCTCGTCAACGATCCCGACGTCGTCGCGATGATCGCCGCCTCGGCCGCGCTGACGCTGTCGGGCGCACCGTTCATGGGGCCGATCGCGGGCTGCCGCGTGGGCTATTCGGGCGGTGAATACGTCCTGAACCCCGATGTCGAGGACATGCAGGACCTGCGGTCGAACCCCGACCAGCGTCTCGACCTCGTCGTCGCCGGCACCAAGAACGCCGTGATGATGGTCGAGTCGGAGGCCTACGAGCTGACCGAGGAAGAGATGCTGGGCGCGGTGAATTTCGCGCACGAGCAGATCAAGCCGGTCATCGACCTGATCGTCTCGCTCGCCGAGGACGCGGCGAAAGAGCCGTTCGACTTCTCGCCGCCAGACTATGCCACGCTTTACGACAAGGTGAAGTCGCTGGGCGAGGACAAGATGCGTGCCGCCTTCGCGATTCGCGACAAGCAGGAGCGCACCACCGCCATCGCCGAAGCACGCGACGCGGTGAAGGCCGGGCTGAGCGAGGAAGAGCTCGATGATGCGAACCTCGGCTCGGCGTTCAAGAAGCTCGAGTCGACGATCCTGCGCGGCGACGTGGTGAAGAACGGCAACCGCATCGACGGCCGCAACCTGGACACCGTCCGCGACATCGTCGCCGAGACGGGCATGCTGCCGCGCACCCACGGCTCGGCGCTGTTCACCCGTGGCGAGACGCAGGGCCTGGTGATCACCACCCTCGGCACCGGCGAGGACGAGCAGATCATCGACGCGCTGCACGGGAACTTCCGCTCGAACTTCCTGCTGCACTACAACTTCCCGCCGTACTCGGTGGGCGAAGTGGGCCGCGTCGGTCCTCCGGGACGGCGTGAGATCGGCCACGGCAAGCTGGCCTGGCGCGCGCTTCAGGCGGTGCTGCCGGCACCGACCGATTTCCCGTACACGATCCGTCTCGTATCGGAGATCACCGAATCGAACGGCTCATCGTCGATGGCCACGGTCTGCGGCGCATCGCTGTCGATGATGGATGCGGGTGTGCCGCTAAAATCGGCTGTGGCCGGTGTCGCGATGGGCCTGATCCTCGAGGACGACGGCGAATACGCGGTGCTGACCGACATCCTCGGCGACGAGGACCACCTCGGCGACATGGACTTCAAGGTCGCGGGCACCGAGGATGGCATCACGTCGCTGCAGATGGACATCAAGGTCGCCGGCATCACGGCGGAGATCATGGAAAAGGCCCTGGCCCAGGCCAAGGCCGGCCGGATGCACATCCTCGGCGAGATGAACAAGGCCATCTCGGGCGCGGGTGAGTTCAGCGTCCACGCGCCGCGCATCGAGACCATGCAGATTCCGACCGACAAGATCCGCGAAGTGATCGGCTCGGGCGGCAAGGTGATCCGCGAGATCGTCGAGACGTCCGGCGCCAAGGTCGACATCAATGACGAAGGCATCGTCAAGATTGCCTCGGCCAACGGCGAAGCGATCCAGAAGGCCTACGACATGATCCACTCGATCGTCGCAGAGCCCGAGGAAGGCCAGGTCTACAAGGGCAAGGTCGTCAAGATTGTCGACTTCGGCGCATTCGTGAACTTCTTCGGCAAGCGCGACGGCCTGGTGCATGTCAGCCAGATCGAAAACCGCCGCCTGAACCATCCGTCGGATGTGCTGCAGGAAGGCCAGGATGTCTGGGTCAAGCTTCTGGGCTTCGACGACCGCGGCAAGGTGCGCCTTGCGATGAAGATGGTCGACCAGGAGACCGGCAAGGAGAAGACGTCGGAAGACGCCGCCGAGTGATCGGCTCCTGAGCTATGGAAAAGCCCCGGCCCGGCGCCGGGGCTTTTTTTGTGCCACCACCTTTCACGCCACGGCCGTCGCCGCGCGTCTCTTCGGCTGCGGCCCTGACTCGGCGGTCGAGAAGCGGTCCGTCGCGCGTTTCAGGTCGCGCGCCGAGGTCTTGAGCACCTCGCTGGCGGCGCTGGTCTCTTCGAAAAGGGCCGCGTTCTTCTGCGTGAACGTATCGAGATCCGAGATCGACCGGTTGATGTCGTTCAGGCTGTCGGACTGGCTCGTCGCGGAATCCGAGATGGTATGGATACGCTCGGCCACGCGGGAAATCGCGGTTTGGATATGCTCCAGCGCGCGGCCGGTCTCGCGCACGAGACGCGCGCCCTCCTTGACCTGCACGTTGCTCGACGCGATGAGCTGGCTGATCTCGGCGGCCGCCTCGGACGAGCGCTGCGCAAGCCCGCGGACCTCGGCCGCCACCACTGCGAAGCCGCGGCCCGCCTCGCCGGCGCGCGCCGCCTCGACGCCGGCGTTCAAGGCCAGCAGGTTCGTCTGGAAGGCGATCCCCTCGATCACCTCGGTGATCTTGTTGATCCGGCCGGAGGCCGCTTCGATGCCCTCCATCGAATCGACCGCCGACGACATCACCTTGACCGAGCCCTCCGCGTCGCGATGCGTCGAAAGAACCTCGTCCCGCATGGCGAGCGCGTTCTCGGACGCGCCGCCGATGGATTGTGTCAGACCGTCCACCCGCGTCGAGATCCCTTCCAGCGTTGCGGCCTGCTTTTCGGTGCGGGAAGCCAGAGACTGCGCCGCGCCGGAAATCTCGTCGACCTCGGACGCCAGCGTGGTGGCGCTGCGTGACACCTGCGCGATCGCGCCGCTCAGGGACCGGGCGGCCCGGTTGAAATCGGACCGGAGATCCTCGTACTCGGCGCTGAACGGCTCTTTCAGTTCGACCGACAGGTCGCCCGAGGCCAGCCGGTTGAGACCGGCGCGCAACCCGTCGACGACCTGCGCCTGCCGGGCGGACTGGCCCTGCCGTTCTTCGCTTTCGCGGTCGGCGGCGGCGGCGGCCTTCTCATCCGCGCGCCGCGCGCGGGCGGCCTCGTCCTGCTGGCGGGCCAGCGCTGTCTCGGCGTCCTGGCGGGCGGCCTCGGCACGGGCCGATTCACGCTCGGCCCGCTTGCTGGCGGCCAGGGCGGCTTGTTGCTCTTCGCCCGCCCTCCGCAGCGCCTCGTCGAGATGCGCGGCGCGCTCCATCGCTTCGATGTCGAGCTTGAGGCGGGTGCTGACGGCATAGACGAGGGCGGCGCTTTCGACGGCGACGACGACACCGTGCAACAGCGCGCGTTCCATGTTCGCCAACAGGTCAGTGCCCGGATACAGCATCGCCGGCCAGAACAGGCTGAGAGAGACATGGTGCACCGCGATCGCGGCGGCCGCGGCGAGGATCGCGGCACGGTCGATCATCACGACCATGACCGCGAGCAGCGCGAAATACAGCATGTGCGAGTCGAGCTGCCAGGGATGCCCGGCAAGCGCCCCCGTGAACAACGCGGCCTGCGCCACGAGCGCCTGCGCGGTGCCGAAGCGCGCCGAGGAACCGCCCGTACGACACGCCGCTTCACCGCAGATTGCGATCAGGATCGCGGCGACGGCGAAGGCGGGTCCGCCATTGCCTGCAATCCACGCGACGAAGGCGGGAACGGGGACCAGCAGCCAGCCGACAGTGGCGCAAAGGCGTGCGCCACGGTGCCGGGCGGCCAAGAGTTCGTCGCTCAACCGGGTCATGGGCGCACCCCGCAGATCCAGGCGGCGGCGCGTCCGTCCAGGACGGCCCAGGCGCCGGACTGGCGGAGCCTGTTGGCGAAATCCGGACGATCGGACACGGCGAGCACCCCAAGCGGCGCGCGTCGCGGCCCGATGCGGCGGCCCTGCGCGACATGGATCGCCCGGACCGCGTCCGGCCCCACGACGATGACAGGCGCGCCGGGCTGCGCCGATGACGCCAGCGAAACGAGCACCGGGACGGCGGCGAGGCCGGTCGCGCCGGGCAGGAAGGCTGTGATGTGCACGGGACACCTCCGATGTACGGTTCGACCGCGTCATCGCACAGGTGTGTTAGTCGCAGCTTAATCCGGGCTGCGATGCCGGACGGACGGGCCACCGATGGAACCACCGGTGGCCCGAGCGGCCGGTCAGGCCGGCTGCTTGGTCGTGCGCAGGTAGGGAAGGTGCGTGGTGAAGTCACCGAACTTGGACTTCGCCTCGTCGTCCGACAGCGAGGCCGGGATGATGACGTCCTGGCCGACCTGCCAGTCGGCAGGCGCGGCCACGCCTTTCGACGCGGTCAGCTGCAGCGCGTCGAGGGCGCGCAGCACCTCGGCGAAGTTGCGGCCGACGGTCATCGGGTACGTCATGGTCAGTTTCAGCTGCTTGTCGGGGCCGATGATGAACACGGCGCGGACGGTGGCACTGTCGGCCGGCGTGCGGCCGTCGGGCAGATACGCCTCGGCGGGCAGCATGTCGAAGGCCTTGGACACTTCGAGCCCCTCGTCGGCGATGATCGGAAAGTCGACCTGGGCGCCGCCGTAGCTTTCGATGTCGCCGATCCACTTGCCGTGGTCGTCGACCCCGTCGACGCTGACACCCATCACCTTGGTGTCGCGCTTCTTCCATTCATCCGAGAGCTGCGCGACGGCGCCGAACTCGGTCGTGCAGACCGGCGTGAAGTCCTTCGGGTGCGAGAACAGGATGGTCCAGTCGTCGCCGATGTATTCGTGCAGCGAGAACTCACCCTTGCTGGTCTTGACCTTGAGGTCGGGAACCGTGTCGTTGATCCGAAGTGCCATGTCGGGCCTCCTTTGGGATGGAATGTCGTTGCCGCAGAGATAAGCGATGCCGTGCCGCTGCAACAGCCCCCCGGTCAGTCGCTCATCGGGACCGTCGCCTGGAAATTGCCGTCGAACGTCTGCGCGCCCTGGGCGTCGATGATCAGGTCGTCGGACCCGCCCGGCGTCATGGTGGCCACGACGCTGCCCGAGACGGCCAGCGTGTCGCCCTCACGCTCCATCGAGCTGAGCGTCAGGTCGATGTTCTGGGTCGAGGCCATGAGCGGCTCGGTCTCGCCGGACGCATGATATTCGACGGCGGCCTCGGAAACGCCTGCGTCGGACGGTGTGCCCTCGGTCGTGAACTCGAGGATCATCGCGTCCGCCCCGGCCTCGGCCGACTGCGAGGGAAAGCCCACGATCCGCACACTGTGTCCGTCCTCGGCATCGGACCAGTCGGAGGGCGCCAGGTCGCTGTTCTCGGGCGGCGCCGTGACGGTCCAGCTGACGCTGTCCTGTCCGAGCGTGCCACTGATGCTGCCGCCTGCGGACTGGTCCTGGGCGACGGCCGGGGTGGCGATCAGAAGGGCGGCGAGGGGCGCGAAGCGTAGCATCTGGCGTGTCCTTTCATCCTGTCTCGGGTTTGCCAGTCCAAC
Source organism: Tranquillimonas rosea (assembly GCF_900111315.1). Classification (GTDB taxonomy): domain Bacteria; phylum Pseudomonadota; class Alphaproteobacteria; order Rhodobacterales; family Rhodobacteraceae; genus Tranquillimonas; species Tranquillimonas rosea. The sequence continues at coordinate 139,338 of NZ_FOGU01000009.1, read as the reverse complement.
GTCGTCCCGGCATCCGCCGTTCCGGCGGCTGGACGCCGCACCGCGCCACACATAGGGTCCGCGCGCACCCAGACCGGAGATCGCGATGCCCTTCACCCTCGCCACCTGGAACATCAACTCCGTCCGCCTGCGCGCGGGCCTCGTGGGTCACCTGCTGACCGAAGAGGCGCCCGACGTTCTGTGCCTGCAGGAGTGCAAGTCGCCTGTCGACAAGATCCCCGCCGAGACCTTCGCCGATCTCGGCTATCCCCACCTGATCGCGCGCGGGCAGAAGGGCTATAACGGCGTCGCCATCCTGTCGCGCCTGCCGATCGAGGACCTGGGCCATACCGACTGGTGCGAGATGGGCGATGCGCGGCACATCGCGGGGCGGCTCGAGAACGGCGTGGTGATCCACAACTTCTACGTCCCCGCGGGCGGCGACGTGCCGGACCCCGAGCAGAACCCGAAGTTCGCCCACAAGCTGAACTTCGTCGCCGAGATGCGCGACCATTTCGCGGCCGAGCGGCCCGAGAAGGCGATCCTCGTCGGCGACCTGAACATCGCCCCGCGCGAAGACGACGTCTGGTCGCACAAGCAACTGCTCAAGGTCGTCAGCCACACCCCGGTCGAGACCGATCACCTTGCCCAGGCGCAGGAGGCCGGCGGCTGGGTCGACGTCACCCGCAAGGACATCCCCGAAGGTCAGCTCTATTCTTGGTGGTCCTACCGCTCGCCCAACTGGGACAGCTCGGACAAGGGGCGGCGGCTGGACCATGTTTGGGCCTCCCGCGACCTTGCGCCGGCCGCCCATTCCAGCCGAATCCTCCGGGCCGCCCGCGGCTGGGAGAAGCCCAGCGATCACGCCCCGGTCTTCGCCACGTTCGACGTTTGACGGCCCCGTTCGCGGCAGGCGGGACGAATTTCGCCCGGCTCGCGGCGCTCGCGGGTGGGCGTCGGCCTTGCAAGACCGGGGGGCATACGCCATCTAGCCTGCAAGATTGCGCAAAATACGGTTAGGAGAGCGCGAGGCCATGCTGGAGCTGGGACAGAACGCCGGGGCCGCCCCGCAGCAGGACGATTTGATCAAGGAGACCACCGAAGCGAGCTTCATGGCCGACGTTGTCGAGGCCAGCCAGCAGGTGCCCGTCATCGTGGACTTCTGGGCGCCGTGGTGCGGCCCGTGCAAGACGCTGGGCCCGATGCTGGAAGAGGCCGTGCGCGCCGCCAACGGCGCGGTGAAGATGGTGAAGGTCAACGTCGACCAAGCCCAGCAGATCGCCGCGCAACTGCGCATCCAGTCGATCCCGACCGTCTATGCCTTCTACCAGGGCCAGCCCGTCGACGGGTTCCAGGGCGCTGTGCAGCAATCCGAGGTCAAGGCCTTCGTGGACCGGCTCGTGGCACAGGCCGGCGGTGGTGGTGAAGAGGCCGCAGGCGGCGGTCTCGAAGAGGCGCTTCAGGCTGCCGAGCAGATGCTGACCGACGGCGCGGCAAGCGACGCCGCGCAGACGTTCTCGGCCATCCTCGGCGAGGACCCGAAGAACAGCGAGGCCTATGGCGGGCTCGTCCGCGCGCATATCGCGCTCGGCGATCTCGACCAGGCCGAGGCGATCCTCAACGGCGCGGATGCCGAGATCTCGCACGCCCCCGCGCTCGAGGCGGCGGCGGCCCAGCTCGACCTGGCCAAGCAGACGGCGAATACCGGCCCGGTGTCCGAACTGCGCGAGAAGGTCGAGGCCGATCCCGACGACCACCAATCGCGGCTGGACCTCGCCAATGCGCTGTATGCCAAGGGCGACACCGAGGCCGCCGTGACGGAGCTGCTCGAGCTCTTCCGCCGCGATCGCGAGTGGAACGACCAGGCGGCGAAGCAACAGCTGTTCACCATCTTCGACGCGCTGAAGCCGAACGATCCGGTGGTGACCTCGGGGCGGCGCAAGCTGGCCTCCATGATGTTTGCCTGAGGGCAGGTGCACTCTACGTCGCAGCCAATGATGAGAGCTGCGGACCTGCCGCCGACACTACCCGTCTTCCCGCTGCCCGGGGCGCTTCTGCTGCCCCGGGCGCGATTGCCGTTGAACATCTTCGAGCCGCGATATCTCGCGATGCTGGACGATACGATGAAGTCGGATCACCGACTGATCGGCATGGTCCAGCCTTGGGAAATGCCGAACTCGGACAAGACCCGGCTGCACGCGATCGGCTGTGCCGGACGGCTGACCGCCTTTTCCGAGACCGAGGACGGCCGGTACATGATCACGCTGACCGGCATTTCCCGGTTCCGCGTCCAGAAGCAGATCCAGGGGTTTACGCCGTACATCTGCTGCGACGTGTCCTGGAACGGGTTCGAGCGCGATCTCGGGGTGATCGAGCACGATCCCGATTTCAACCGGGACTACTTCCTGCGCCTGCTCGGACAGTATTTCGAGGCGGAAGAGCTCAAGACGGACTGGGATTCCCTGCGGGACGCCGAGGACGAGCTTCTGATCAACTCGCTGTCGATGCTCTGTCCCTTCGCCCCCGAGGACAAGCAGGCACTGCTGGAGGCCCCGTCTCTGGGCACTCGGCGCGAGACCCTGGTGACGCTGATCGAGTTCGCGCTGCGCAGCGGCGGCGGTGACGAGAGACTGCAATGAGCGAGACGCCCAAGTACGACCGCCGGATGCTCGAGGCGCTGGTCTGCCCCGAAACGCAGGCGCCGCTGTTCTACGATGCCGAGACCCAGGAACTGATCTCCAGGGCAGCGCGGCTGGCCTTTCCGATCCGCGACGGCATCCCCGTCATGCTGGTGGACGAGGCAAGGCGGATCGACGACGACTGACGCTCAGACCGGTTGCCCGCGCAGAAGCCGCGGCAGATCGCCGGTAAGGCCTGCCGCCTCGCGGATGAATCCGCGGCGCAGCCCCGGCAGCCGGTTCACCAGCCCGAGCCCCAGGTCGCGGCCAAGACGCAGCACGGCGTTGTCGTTCGAGAACAGGCGGTTGAACCCGTCGGTCGCCACGGCGAGCGTCGTGACATCGAAGCGCCGCCACGCCTGGTAGCGTTCAAGCACGTCGATGCGGCCGATATCCTCGCCCCGCCGCATCGCCTCGACCAGCACCTCGGCCAGCGTGGCGACGTCCTTCAGCCCCGCATTCAGCCCCTGACCCGCGATCGGATGCACTCGGTGCGCCGCGTCGCCCGCCAGCGCCACGCGGTCGGCGACGAAGGCGTTGGCCAGTCCCAGGCCCAGCGGATAGGTGTAGCGGTCGCCCGCCAGCGACAGATCCCCCAGGAACGAGCCGAAACGCGGCCGGAGAACGGCGAGATAATCCTCGTCCGACAGGGCGTTGATACGGTCGGCCCGGTCGCGGCGCTCGGTCCAGACGATGCTGCTGCGGTTGCCCGAAAGCGGCAGGATGGCGAGCGGCCCCTCGGGCATGAAGAACTGGTGCGCGATCCCGCCGTGGGGCCGTTCGTGCCCGACCGCGGCGACAAGCGCCGTCTGCCGATACTCCCACCCGGTCCGCGAGATCCCGGCCCGCCCGGCCGTCGGCCCGCGGGCGCCGTCGCAACCGACAAGCACGGCCGCCGTCAGCCGGCGCCCGTCCGACAGCGTTACTGTGACGCCCGAGGCGTCGACCTCCTGCGCGGTGGTGGCGACGCCGGTGATCTGCGTCAGCCGGCCCTCGCGCGCCATCGCGTCCAGCAGCGCGGGCCGCAGGTGGCGGTCCTCGACCATGTGGCCCATCGGACCGTCCTCGATCTCGGCGTGGTCGAAGGTCAGGGACAGCGGCGACGGCCCCTGCCCCGCGCGCCCGTCCGAGACGCGGATCCCAAGGATCGGCTGCGCCTCGTCCGCGAGCTGCGGCCAAAGGCCGATCGCCTTCAGCGCCCGCGTCGAGGCCACGGACAGCGCGTAGCTGCGCCCGTCGAAGGCCGCGTCCCCCCGCGCCTTGGCGGGCAGGGGGTCAACCAGCGTGACAGAGAGCCCGGCCTGCGCCAGGGCGAGGGCGAGGGAGCAGCCGTTGAGGCCGCCACCGGCAATCAGGACATCGGTATCGTGCGCCATGCCCCCGAATATGGCGGCAGACCCGGCATTGTCCATGCGCCGCAGCGCCGCTACCGTCGCCGCCGTCAGAATAGGGGGCAGACAGATGGACATCCTCGGCGCGACGGCAACGGAACTGGGGCGGGCGATCGGCGACGGCACGCTCGACGCGGTGGACGTGACCGAGGCGCATCTCGATGCCATCGAGGGACACGAGCTGTCGACCCGGATCTATGCCCGCACCACCGCCGATCGCGCACGGGCCGAGGCGCGCGGCGCGGCGCAGAGGGCGAAGGAGGGCGCGCGGCGCTCGCCGATCGACGGGGTGCCGATCTCGTGGAAGGACCTCTACGACACCGCGGGCGTCGCCACCGAGGCCGGGAGCGCGCTGCTCAGGGGGCGCGTCCCCCGGCACGACGCCCGCGTCCTGTCGAACGCGGTGGCGGCGGGCCTTGTCTGCCTGGGCAAGACCCACATGACCGAACTGGCGTTCTCCGGTCTCGGCCTGAACCCGGTGACGGCAACGCCGCCCTGCGTGAACGACAGGGAGGCGGTGGCCGGCGGCTCGTCGTCGGGCGCGGCGACGTCGGTGGCGTATCGCCTCGCCGCCGCCGGGATCGGTTCGGACACCGCCGGGTCGGTGCGTATCCCGGCAGTGTGGAACGACCTCGTCGGGTTCAAGACGTCGCACGGACGGCTGCCGCTGTCGGGCGTGGTCCCGCTCTGCCCCAGCTTCGACACCGTGGGCCCGCTGACGCGGTCGGTCGAGGACGCCGCGCTGCTGACCGCGGCGATGGCGGCCGACAGGGCCCCGGACCTGAGCGGTGCCAGCGTCCGGGGCGCGCGCCTGCTGGTGCTGGAGAGCGTCGCACTGGACGACATCGAGGAGGCGCCGCTGAGCGGCTTCGAATCCGCGCTGTCGCGGCTGGACGCGGCCGGCGCGCAGGTGAGCCGCGCCCGGATCCCGGCGGTGGAAGAGGCCGCCGGGCTGGCCGGGCAGCTTTTCGCGGCCGAGGGCTATGGCATCTGGCGCGAGGTGATCGAGACCGATCCCGACGCGATGTTCGCCGCCGTCCGCGACCGGTTCCGCGGCGGGGCCGCGGTCAGCGCACCGGATTATATCGCGGCGTGGCAGGCCCTCAAGCGGTGCCGCGCCGAATATCTCGATGCGACAGCCGGCTACGACGCGGTCGTGCTGCCGACCTGCCCGATCCTGCCCCCGAAGATCGCCCGGCTCGAGACGGAGTCGGAGTATTTCTCGAAGGTGAACCTCATGACGCTGCGCAATACCCGGCTGGGGAGCCTGCTGGGTCTGACGGGACTGACGCTGCCGACGGGCACGCCCTCGACAGGTCTGCTGTTCCAGACCCCGGCCGGAACCGAGTCGCGGCTGCTTCGCCTGGGGCACGCGGCCGAATCGGCCTTGGCGTAAAAGCCACATGCAAGCCCGGAAACCCGTAAGGCCCAAGGAGTTGCGCTGGACCCTTCACGCGAGCGTGCGGTAGGTTCATCCTCAAAGGGGCGACACGACCCCGGACTTGAGGCATCGATGCGGTTTCCACAGCGGTTTTCACAACTGCCCGAATACGCGTTTCCGCGTCTGCGGAGCCTGCTCGACGCGCATGCGCCGGGCGGCGACGTGCTGCACATGAGCATCGGCGAGCCGAAGCATCCGTTCCCCGACTGGGTCACCGACGAGATCGCCGCGAACGCCGACGGGTTCGGACGCTATCCCCCGAACGAGGGCGCGCCCGCCCTGCGCGAGGCGATCACCGGCTGGGTGGCGCGGCGCTATGGCGTGACGCTGGACCCCGAGACGCAGGTCATGGCGCTGAACGGCACGCGCGAGGGGCTCTACAACATCGCGATGGCGCTGTGCCCCGAGTCTGCGGGCGCGACCCCGGCGGTGCTGATGCCGAACCCGTTCTACCAGGTCTACGCGGTCGCGGCGCTGTCGGTGGGCGCCGAGCCGGTCTACGTGCCCGCCACGGCCGACACGGGATTCCTGCCGGACTATGCCGCGCTGCCCGCCGCGCTGCTCGACCGCACGGAGTTGGTGTATCTCTGCTCGCCCGCGAATCCCCAGGGCGCGATTGCCGACAAGAGTTACTGGGCCGGGCTGATCCAGCTGGCCGAGACCCACGATTTCCGCATCGTCGCGGACGAGTGCTATTCCGAAATCTATCGCGACGCGCCGCCGCCGGGCGCGCTGGAGGTCGCGGCCGAGATCGGCGCCGACCCGGACCGGGTGATCGCCGTTCACTCTCTCTCGAAGCGCTCGAACGTGCCCGGCCTCAGGTCGGGCTTCGTCGCCACGGGCGCGCGCAACATGGCGCGCATCCGGCAATTGCGGGCGTTCGCGGGCGCCCCGCTGCCGCTGCCGATCCAGATGGCCTCGGCACGCCTGTGGGCCGACGAGGCGCACGTGGCCGCGAACCGCGCGCTCTATGCCCGCAAGTTCGACATCGCCGACGAGATATTCACCGGCGTCGAGGGATGCGCCGCGCCGCATGGCGGGTTCTTCCTTTGGCTGCCGGTGGCCGACGGCGAAGCGGCCGCGCTGAAGCTTTGGCGCGAGACCGGCATCCGGGTGCTGCCCGGCGCGTACCTGTCGCGCGAGGTCGACGGCCGGAACCCGGGGGCGGGCTATATCCGCGTGGCACTCGTCGCCCCAGAAGAAGAAATGCAGAGCGGGCTGGTGCGGCTCCGCGACTGCCTGTTTGCGTAAGAACGAGGGACACATGGCCTACCAGACCAGACACCGCGACCCGCTGTTCGACAGTTCGACCCAGGAAGTCATCGCGCGTCGGGGCAAGGAGCTGATCGGACTGGCGCTGATCGCGCTGGGCGTGGCCGCGGCAATGATGCTGGCCTCGTATTCCGCAGAGGATCCCAGCTTCATGTCCGCCACCGACGCGCCGGCGCAGAACGCGCTCGGCACCTTCGGCGCGTCGATTGCGGCACCGCTCTTCATCATCGTCGGCTGGGGTTCGTGGGGGTTTCCGGTCGTATTCCTCGGCTGGGGGCTGCGATTCCTGCTGCACAAGGGCGACGAGCGCTTCGCCGCCCGCGCCGTCTTTGCCCCGCTCGCCATCGCGCTCGCCTCTGTCTATGCCGCCACCCATGTGCCCGGCGCCGAGTGGAGCCACAGCTTCGGCCTGGGCGGGCTGTTTGGGGATACCGTCCTGGGGGCCGTGCTGGGCGTGGTGCCGGTGCAGGCGACGCTTGGGCTGAAGGTGATGGCGCTGGCAGTGGCGCTGGCGACCTTCGCGCTGGGGCTGTTCGTGCTGGGCTTTTCCACGCGCGAGCTGCGGGCGATCGTGTTCTACCTCGTGGGCGGCACCGTGATGCTCTATGCCGGGATCGCCTCGGCGCTCGGCCTGTCGGCGAAGGCCGCCGGACGCGGCCTGGGCAGCGCGCGTGACACCGCGGCCGAGCGCGCCGAGCGGCGCCGCGTCGCCCGCGACCGGGCGAAAGCCGAAGCGCTGGAGCGGGACCGCGCCATGGCCGAGGAAGCGGCGGAAAGCGCCGAGATGCCTTCCCTCGCCGGCCAGTCGCGCAGCGACCGTCGCATCCCGACCATCCGCGCTGACCGCCACGCCCCGGAGGACGACGATGTGTTCGAGGACGACGACACAGCGCCCGAGGCCGGGGAACGTCCGACCTTCCTCTCGCGCCTGTTCCGCCGCAACGCGCAGGCGGACGAGGCGGAGTTCGAGGACGACGTCTACGACGACGGTGCAGAAGACGACGCCGGGGACGACCGGATCAAGGCCAAGATCGCCGACGTGATCCGCACGCGCGTGCGGGCCAAGCCGATCAGCGCCGGCGCGAGCGATCCGATCGCCGCCGCCGTGGGCCGGCACCCCAAGGGCCCGCGCCCGATGATCCTGCAGACCGGCACGGGCGGCGCGCAGCGCCGCGTCGAGCCGCCGGTCTCGGCCAGCCGAGCGGAACCGCCGGTGACGCGCGGTGCCGCGCCGGCGCATCCCGTGGCCGAACAGCTTCCCGGCATGCCGCAGGATGCGTACGAGGACGAGGCGCTGATCGAGCAGGACGACGTGCGCGACGCCGAGGGCTACGAGATGCCGGAGCCCGAGCTGGTACAACCCGAGCCGAAGTCGCTGACGGCCGAGCCCCTGTTCGAGACCGGCCGCACGCCAGACGGGCAGACCCGCCGCCAGGGCACCTCGGCCCCCTCCCCTGCCCCGGAAAAGAAGGTTGTGCAGCACGGGAACCGCAAGTCCCAGCCCTCGCGCAAGGCGCAGGAAGAGGCGCAGCCCGGCCTGCAGTTCGACGAGAGCGGGGCCGAGTACGAGTATCCGCCGCTGAACCTGTTGACCAATCCCGACACCGTCGAGCGGCACCACCTGAGCGACGAGGCGCTGGAGGAAAACGCCCGCATGCTCGAGACCGTGCTCGACGATTACGGCGTGAAGGGCGAGATCGTCAGCGTCCGGCCCGGCCCCGTCGTCACGATGTACGAGCTGGAGCCCGCGCCCGGCCTGAAGGCGAGCCGCGTGATCGGGCTGGCGGACGACATCGCGCGGTCGATGTCGGCGCTCTCGGCCCGTGTCTCGACGGTGCCGGGGCGGTCGGTCATCGGCATCGAACTGCCGAACGAGAAGCGCGAGATGACGGTGCTGCGCGAGCTTCTGGCGGCCCGCGACTTCGGCGACACCAACGCCAAGCTGCCGCTCGCGCTCGGCAAGGACATCGGCGGCGAGCCGGTGATCGCCAACCTCGCGAAGATGCCGCACCTGCTGATCGCGGGCACCACCGGTTCGGGCAAGTCCGTCGCCATCAACACGATGATCCTGTCGCTGCTCTACAAGCTGACACCCGAGGAATGCCGGCTGATCATGATCGACCCGAAGATGCTGGAACTCAGCGTCTACGACGGCATCCCGCACCTGCTGTCCCCCGTCGTCACCGACCCCAAGAAGGCGGTCGTCGCCCTGAAATGGGTCGTCGGCGAGATGGAGGACCGGTATCGCAAGATGTCCAAGATGGGCGTGCGGAACATCGACGGCTACAATGGCCGCGTCCGCGAGGCGTTGGCCAACGGCGAGACGTTCAGCCGGACGGTTCAGACCGGGTTCGACGACGAGACCGGCGAGCCGATCTTCGAGACCGAGGAAATCCAGCCCGAGACGATGCCCTACATCGTCGTCATCGTGGACGAGATGGCCGACCTGATGATGGTCGCCGGCAAGGAGATCGAGGCCTGCATCCAGCGCCTCGCGCAGATGGCGCGGGCGAGCGGCATCCACCTGATCATGGCGACGCAGCGCCCGTCGGTCGACGTCATCACCGGCACGATCAAGGCGAACTTCCCCACCCGGATCTCGTTCTCGGTGACGTCCAAGATCGACAGCCGGACGATCCTCGGCGAACAGGGCGCGGAACAGCTGCTGGGGATGGGCGACATGCTCTACATGGCCGGGGGCGCGCGGATCACGCGTGTGCACGGACCCTTCTGCTCGGACGAGGAGGTCGAGGAGATCGTGCGCTACCTCAAGGCCTTCGGTCCGCCGGACTACAAGTCGGGCGTCGTCGACGGCCCCGAGGACGGCAAGGAGAGCGACATCGACGCGGTGCTGGGCCTGGGCAACACCGGCGGCAACACGGATGGCGAGGACGCGCTCTACGACCAGGCCGTCGCGATCGTGATCAAGGATCGCAAGTGCTCGACCTCGTATATCCAGCGGAAACTGGCGATCGGCTACAACAAGGCCGCGCGGCTGGTGGAGCAGATGGAGGACGAGGGCGTCGTCTCGTCCGCGAACCATGTCGGCAAGCGCGAGATCCTCGTGCCCGAACAGCAGTAGCCGCCCGACATCGGGGACAGGCTGGCGCCCGGTCCGCATCGCGCGGGCCGGGCGTTTTCGTTTCGCGCCAAGCCGCCGGGAAACCGCCCCCGCACGAGCACGTTATTGCCTAGCAGTGGCAGCCAGCCGACGCTGTCCATATATCCGTTGCCGAGCAGACGAAGGACGAACGCCCATGGATCGCAGACACTTTCTCGCCGCCACGGCGGCCGCCGCCCTCACCGGCGTCGCCGCGCCTGCACAGGCTGCCCCGATCTCGCTGAACGAGCTGTCGCGCTATCTCAACGCCCTGGGCTCCGCCGAGGCGGACTTTACCCAGATCAACAACGACGGCACGATTTCGACCGGCCGTCTGTACATCCAGCGCCCCGGACGCGCGCGGTTCGATTACGCCGAGCCCGAAGAAACCCTGGTGATGGCCGGCGGCGGCCAGGTCGCGATCTTCGACGGCAAGTCCAACGTGGCCACGCCCGAGACCTATCCGCTGGCGCAGACGCCGCTGAACATCATCCTCGAGAGCAACGTCGATCTCGCCCGCCGCAACATGGTGGTCGGCCACCGCGAGGAAGGCCCCAAGACGATCGTGACCGCGCAGGATCCAGAGCGGCCCGAGATCGGGCAGATCGAGCTGGTCTTTACCGGCAACCCCACGCAGCTGCGCCAGTGGGTGATCACCGACCAGAACGGCACCGAGACGACCGTGGTGCTGGGCGACATGACGACGGGCAGCTCGCTGAGGGCGTCGCTGTTCAACATCCCCAACGAGGTGCGCCGCCGCCGCGGCGATTAACGACGCCTCAGATACGCCGGCAGGCGCGGAGCTGATCGTCGTAGGTCTGCGCCCGCGCCGCCACCTTCGAGGCCACGGCCATCAGCCACGGCTTCGCGTTGTAGCTGCCGCTGGCATAGCCCGCGCGCCCCTCGTGATAGGCAAGGTACTGGCGCCGGGCATCCCATTTCGGGATGCTCAGGCTCGCCTGCGTCTTGTTCATGTACCAGCCCATGAAGTCGGTCGCGTCGCTGATGTCGTCACGCTTGGCCCGGCGGTTGCCGGTCTCGCGCTTGTATTCCTCCCAGGTGCCGTCGAGCGCCTGGGAATACCCGTAGGCCGACGATTGCCGCCCCATGGGAATAACGCCGAGCGTGAAGCGCAGCGGCGTCCGGGCATTGCCGATGAATTTCGATTCTTGGTGGATGGTCGCCATCTGCACTGCAACCGGCACCCCGTACTTGCGCTGCGTCCGCTTCATCGCCCGCAGGTAGTGCGGACGTTCGCTGACGATCGAGCACGCGTTGTCGAGGTTATTCGGCGCAGTATGGTCCGTGCTTCCGCAGCTCGCCACGAACAGCAACAGCACCAGGGCGCGAAGGGATCTGCTCATCTGCCTCTCGCTATGTTTTGTAGTCTTTTTATCTTTTGTAGTCTTTTTATAAGACTGTAGCGTAAAGGGCTCGGTGGATGAACTCCTAATCCTGCGGCATCACATCACAAGTGCAAGCAACACGGGCAGGACCACCACCGACAGCAGGGTCGAGGCCACGACGAGTCCCGCGACAGCCTCGGCATCGGCGCCGTATTTCTGCGCCAGCAGATAGCTCGTCACCGCGATCGGCGTGGCGATCTGGATGACCAGCACGGCGAAGGCGATGTCGGGCAGCCCGAAGGCCCACCCCATGAGCCACCCGATCGCGATGCAGACGGCCATCTTCACCGCGGCCAGCGCGCTCGCCAGCCCCAACCGTCCCGGCGTCAGCCGCGCGATGGCGACCCCGAGCGTCAGCAGCATCAGCGGGATCGCCATCTGTCCGAGCAGATCCAGCGTGTTGGTCAGGAACACCGGCGTCCGCCAGCCCTGCCACAGGAACAGCGCGCCCAGCACAGTCCCCGCGACAAGCGGCTCTTTCAGCACCTTGGTCAGCGACCCGCCGCCCGAGACCATCCAGACCCCGATGGTGAACGAATAGACCGCCATGATGCCGAAGATCACCACCGCATAGCCAAGCCCCTCGTCCCCGAAGGCGAACAGCGCCAGCGGCAGCCCCAGGTTGCCCGTGTTGCCGAAGATCAGTGGCGCAAGATAGGTGCGCATGCTCAGGTCGCCCAGCCGGACGACGGCCAGCATCACCACGGTCACCGCGGCATAGGCGGCCACGGCGGCGAGCGACACGGTCGTCAGCGCCTCGGGCTCGATCTCGGTCTCCATCAGCGCGACGAAGATCAGGCAGGGCAGCGAGACGGTCATCGCCGTCCGCGTCACGAAGTCCAGCGGATAGTCGAATCCGAGCTTCACCCAGGCGAACCCGATCGCCGCCAGCAGAAAGACCGGAGCGCTGACATTCAGCACTGTCAGAAGGATCGTCACAGACTGTTTCCCGAGGTTTTGAGGCAGTAGATCGACACAAGCCCCTTTGCTGCCCTACATCTAATGCTGTAGGGGGCCGAGATATGCTGAAGACTCGCGCGAAATACAACCTTGGCCAGATTGTGCGGCACCGCAAACACCCGTTTCGCGGCGTGGTGTTCGATGTCGACGCGATGTTCTCGAACACCGACGAATGGTATGCGGCCATCCCCGAGGAAAGCCGCCCCGACAAAGACCAACCGTTCTACCATCTGCTCGCCGAGAACGAGCAGAGCTATTACGTAGCCTACGTCTCGGAACAGAACCTGGTCCCCGACTATTCCGGCGAACCGGTGGACCACCCCGATGTCTCCGAACTCTTCGGCGACCTCGAGGACGGCGTCTACCCGCTGCAGTTCCAACTGAACTAGGCGTCCCGCTCCACCGGCAGGCCGGCCGCGGACCAGGCATCGAAACCGCCCTCGACCTCGGCCACCCGTTCGACCCCCATGTCCGCCAGGGCCTTCGCCGCCAAGGCCGAGCGCCACGAGCTTGCGCAGAACAGGATCAGCGTCGCGTCGGTGGCAAGGACAGGCTTGTGATACGGGCTGTCGGGGTCGACCCAGAACTCCAGCATCCCGCGCGGCGCATGGATGGCGCCGGGCACCCGGCCGTCGCGCGCCAGCTCGCGCGGGTCGCGGATGTCGACCAGCCGGGCCTCCTCTGCCTCGACCAGGTCCCGCGCCACCTCCGGCGCATACGAGGTGATCTGGCGCTTGGCACGCGCGACGAGTTCCGAGACAGGTGTGATCGCCATTCTCAGTACCCCAGCGCCAGCCCGTCCTTGCGGGGGTCCGACCCGCCGACGAGGACGCCCGCCGCGTGGTCGATCCGGATCGTCTGCGCCCCGCCGATGGCGACTTTTGGGATCTCGACGTGGTGGCCGCGCCCGGCCAGGTCGTCGCGCACCGCGTCGGAATACCCGCGCTCGACATTCAGCACGCCCTGGTCGCTGAAACTGCGCGGCGCGTCGATCGCCTCCTGCGGGTCCATGCCGTAGTCGACGAGGTTCGTCAGAAACCGCGCATGGCCGTTGGGCTGATACGCGCCGCCCATCACACCGAAGGGCGCCACGACCCGACCGCCCTGTTTCAGCATCCCCGGCAGGATCGTGTGCACCGGCCGCTTGCCGCCCGCCGCCTCGTTCGGATGCCCCTCCTCCAGAGAGAAGCCCGCGCCGCGGTTCTGGAACAGGATACCGAACCGGTCCGAGGCGATCCCCGAGCCGAAGCTGTGAAAGATCGAATAGATCAGCGACACCGCCATCCGGTCCTTGTCGACCACCGTGATGTAGATCGTGTCGCGGTGCACCGCCTCGGACACCGGGCGCGCGTCCGGCATCGCGGTCTTCATGTCGATCAGCGCAGCCAGCCGCCGCGCCGTCTCCATCGACATCATGTGGTCGAGCCGGGTCATGTGGTCGGGATCGGCGAAGAACCGGTTGCGGGTGTCGTAGGCCAGCTTCGCCGCCTCTGCCTCCACATGGGCGCGGTCGGCGCCGAGCGGGTCCATCGCCGCCAGGTCGAACTGCGCCAGGATGTTCGCCATCAGGATCGCCGTCGCGCCCTGACCGTTGGGCGGATGCTCGACCAGCTCGGTGCCCTTGTAGTCGCCCGAGATCGGATCGCCGTAGTCGCAGGCGGTCGCGGCGAAGTCCGCCAGCGTATGGCGCCCGCCGGCCGCGGACAGCGCGGCCACCATGTCCTCGGCGACCTCGCCTTCGTAGAATCCCGCCCGGCCGTCCATCGCGACCCGCCGCAGGACCTCGGCCTGGCCGGGCGCGCGGAACATCTGCCCCGGAGCCGGTGCCGCGCCGCCCACCAGATAGGCGTCACGCGCCGCGCCCTGCAGCGTATCCGCCGCGAGCGCCCAGTCGAAGGCGACGCGCGGCGCCACGGGCACCCCCGCCTCGGCATAGTGGATCGCCGGCGCCAGGGCTGCCTTCAGCCCCGCCTTGCCCCAGTCCGCCGACAGCCGGCAGAACGCGTCGATCGCCCCGGGCACCGTCACCGCATCGGCCGAGCCCAGGGGCACCGTCCCGTGTCCGGCCGCACGCAGCTGCGTCGCCTCCAGCCCCGCCGGCGCACGGCCCGACCCGTTCAGCGCGACGATCCGGTCTTCTCCCGGCGGGCTCAACAGGACAAAACAGTCGCCGCCGATCCCGGTCATCTGCGGCTCGCAGATCCCCAGAAGAACCGCCCCCGCGATCGCCGCGTCGACCGCGTTGCCGCCCGATTCGAGCGTCTGCACGGCAACCTTCGCGGCCAGCGGATGAGAGGTCGCGCACATCCCGTTCGTCGCATGGACGGCCGAGCGTCCCGGTTTTTGAAAGTCCCGCATGCGGCCTTGCCTCCTCCGTGTCGCGCCGGTCCGCGGCGACCGTAGGGGGTTCGCCGCGCGATGCCAATCCGCGGATCGGCGCGCCGGCCACCCGCCCTCAGATGGCCCGGACGGCCCGGCCCGTCACGATCCGGAACTCCAGGCAGTTGCGGCCCTCCCGGCGACGATAGGAGATCCCGCTGGCCAGCGCCCGGATCAGCACCCAGCCGAACCCGCCACGGGCCCCCGCCGGGGGAAAGCTGCCATCGGGCACACCGCCACGCGCCATCGGCGCTCCATCGTCCAGCACGCGGCATAGCACGCCATCGGCCACTGGCCGCAGCCGCAGGTCCACGAGCCCGTCCGCGCGCCCTCCATGGGCATGCAGGACGATGTTGTTCAGAACCTCCGCCAGCACGAGCTCGACATTCTGCCGCGCATCCGCCTCCCCGAGCCTCCCGCCCAGCGCGGCCATCACCCCCGCCAGTCCCGCGCGCACCGCCAACGGGCTGGCCACCAGGATCAGCCGCAGCTCCGGCGCGGCCCCGTCGGCGCATCCGGCCAGCCCGGCCGCACCGCGCGAGACGTCCTCAACACGCATGGGTCGGTCCATCCTCCGCCACCGACAGCGCCGCCGCCGCATCCGCGTGGATCGCGAAGATCCGCTCCATGCAGGTCAGCCGGAACACCTTGCGCACCGCCGGTCCCAGGGCCGCCAGCTCCAATCTGCGCTCGGGCGCCAGCTCCTGCTTCAGGCCGATCACCGCACCCAGGCCGCTGCTGTCGAGGAACTGAACCCGTTCCAGGTCCAGCACCACACGCACCGCGCGGGTCTCGCGCACGACCGCTCGCACGCTGTCCTTGAAGCCGACCGCCGCCGCCGCGTCGAGCCGCGGCCCGGTCACCGACACGATCAGCACCGCGCCATGTTCCGCAACCTCCACGATCATCTCCGCCCCGCGCTCTGCCTGCCGCCATCCCTACCCCGACCCGGCCTAATCGCCGGTTACCGTCCTCGCATCTTCTTCTGTCCGGAAATATCCTCGGGGGTGAATTGCCCGCGTCCCGCGGGCAAGAGGGGGCGGACAGCCCCCTTGTCCGCAACGGAGAAACCATGCGCGCCGACTACGCCGAGCTTGCCAAGACCACCGCCAGCCTGACCGAGGGCGAGACCGACGCCGTCGCGCTCATGGCCACCCTCGCCTGCGAGCTGCACCATGCCGACGACAGGTTCGACTGGACCGGCTTCTACCGCGTGACCGAGCCGGGGATCCTGCGGATCGGCCCCTACCAGGGCGGCCACGGCTGCCTCACGATCCCCTTCGACCGCGGGGTCTGCGGCGCCGCCGCCCGCACCGGCCAGACGCAGATCGTGGCCGATGTCGAGGCCTTCCCCGGCCACATTGCCTGCTCCTCCTCAACCCGCTCGGAAATCGTCCTCCCGGTGCGCGACGGACGGGGCGAGATCATCGCCGTGCTCGACATCGACAGCGACCGCCCCGACGCCTTCGACACCGACGACGCCGAGGGGCTCTCCCGGATTCTCGACGCCACCTTCGGAACGCTCTGATCGCCCCGCCGGCGCCCGCTTGCCGGCGGGCTGCCGGCAGGCTAATCCCCGGCCGATGTCAGACTACGATCCGCCCGACGTTCCGCTCAACGTGCTCTACCAGGATCACGAGATCCTGCTGGCCGAAAAGCCGGCGGGGCTCCTGTCCGTGCCCGGCCGCGGGCCGCATCTCGCCGATTGCCTGCTCGCCCGGCTCCAGGCCGCGTTCCCCGAGGTGCGCCTCGTCCACCGGCTCGACCGGGACACGTCCGGCCTGATGGTCTTCGCCCTGACCCCCCACGCCCAGAGGCATCTCGGCCTCCAGTTCGAGCGGCGCAAGCTCAAGAAGACCTACGTCGCCTGGGTCGCCGGCGAGATTGCCGAATCCCGCGGCACCGTGGACCAGCCGATGATCGTCGACTGGCCGAACCGTCCCCTGCAGAAGATCGACCACGAACACGGCAAGCGCGCCGTCACCGACTGGAAGGTCTCGAAGCGCGCTGACGGCTGCACCCGCGTGGTACTCTATCCCCAGACGGGGCGCTCGCACCAGCTCCGGGTCCACATGCTCTCGCTCGGCCACCCCATCCTCGGCGATCCCTTCTACGCCGAGGGCGCGGCCCGCGACGACCACCCCAGGATGATGCTCCACGCCGAGGAGCTGCGCCTGCACCATCCCGACGGCGGCCGGATGGAACGCTACCGCGCCCCGCCGCCGTTCTGAGCCCGGAAATACCGGTCGGTGAGGTTCCGCCGGTGGGCGACGATCGGTGCGATCACCGGCGCCAGGTCCGGCTCGCGTGCCTCCAGCGCCGACAGCTCCTCCAGACGGTTCATCGCCACCATCTCCAGGATGTCCCGCCGCGGGGCGCCGTCATGGGTCCGCGGCAGCGTCGCCACCGCCTGCACCGCCTCCACCGACGCGCTCTCCGGCAGCCGGGCGCGCACGCCCGCCTCGTCGAGCTCGGTCTCCACGAACGCGTACAGCCCGACCCCCTGCGACGGCAGCGGATAGGCGCAGAGCGCCGCATCCCGGATCGCCGGATCGCCCCGCAGGGCCGACAGGATCGCCGGCCCCTCGTCCTCCAGCCGCCGCCCGGTGCCCTCGCCGTCGGACCAGTTCATCAGCCGCCGCGTGACGAAGACATAGGCCCGCTTGCCGGTCCGCCGCCACAGCCGCGAGGGCAGCGACCGCCGCCCGACGATCCGCCGCTCGGTGGGCGTCAGCAGGTGCGGCGCGAAAAACCGCTTCTGCTTCAGCAGGTGCCGCAGATCCTCGTAGGCCTGCACCCGGAACAGCCGGCCGCGACGCCGATGCACGCTGGCCAGCTGGAAATCGATCACAGCCGCGCGGCCATCGGGCGTCCTGAGCCAGTTCTGCGGCTTCGCCAGGTCATTGTGCGTCACGCCCCGCGCGCGCATCTCGCGCAGCATCCGCCGCGCGTCGGCGTACCAGGCGGCGTCGTCCGGCCGCGCCAGCTGCAACGGCGTACCCTCGGTCCAGCTGCGCAACAGCCCCTCGCGGTCGACGCGCACCAACTCGGGCACCCCGGCAATCCCCTGGACCGCGCGCAATCCCCGGATCTCCCGCCGGGCCAGCATCCAGGCCAGCGGCCGCCCCCACCACGGCAGGGCGTCCAGCTTGCGCAGGACCAGCTTCCGGGCCGGGGCGTCCGCGGCATGTCCCGACACGGTCTCCGAGAACGCGTCGCGCTTGTGCACGGTGACGGGAACGAACGAGATGGGATCATGCGCTGTCATGGTCCCGGCATGTAGCCACAGCCCGCCCGCGCCACAAGCGTCGCGGCCCTACGGGTCCACCGGGGCGAGATGCCGCTCCAGGGCGGGCCGCAGATGCTCGTGTTGCGCCGGCAGTTTCAGCGCCTCGCCCAGATGCGCCACGTCCTCGTCCCGGTCGAATCCCGGCTCCGCCGTGGCGACCTCGAACAACACGCCGCCGGGCGCACGGAAATAGACCGCCCAGAAATAGTCCCGGTCGATCGGCGGAGTGATGTCGTAGCCCTCCGCCACAAGCGCGTCGCGGACCGCCGCCTGCGCCGCGCGATCCGCCACCGAGAAGGCGACGTGATGTACCGATCCGGCGCCTTGGCGCGCGGGCGGGGCATCGGGGCGCGTCTCGATCTCGACGATCCGCCCCGGCCCGCCGCCGGGCAGGGCATGGCGGGACACGGCTCCCTCACGCCCGTCCTCCGCGAACCCCATGAACCGCAACAGCGCCTCGATCCCCTCTGCCTCGCGCAGCACCAGGCGCGTGGCGTGAAAGCCGCGGATCGCGATCTCCCCGGAAACCGGCCCCTCCCTCCAGGGGGCGCGGGCATCCTCCTCTTCGACCAGCGCAAGCGCCTCGCCATCGGGCCCCTCGAAGTCCAGCGTTTCGGCGCCAAAGCTCTCGCCCCGCCGCAGGCCCGCGACGCCGGCCTCCGACAGCCGGCGCTGCCAGGCGTCGAGACTGCCCGCAGGCACGGAAAAGCTCAC
Organism: Tranquillimonas rosea; assembly: GCF_900111315.1. Taxonomy (GTDB): domain Bacteria; phylum Pseudomonadota; class Alphaproteobacteria; order Rhodobacterales; family Rhodobacteraceae; genus Tranquillimonas; species Tranquillimonas rosea. Next base: position 120,729 of record NZ_FOGU01000009.1, on the reverse strand, counting down.
GCGCCCCGCCTCTCCGGCGCCCCGCGTCCCCCGTCCAGCCCGGGGAAAGGGGAAATACGTCATCACGGTGCCGGGGCTTCCCACCGCGTCGCCGTAATAAACGTGATAGACATCCGGCGCGTCGAAATTGACGGTCTTCTTCACCCGCCGCAGGCCCAAGAGCCCGGTGAAGAACGCGTTGTTCGCCGCGGCATCCCGTGCCAGCGACGTGATGTGGTGAAGTCCGTCGATCCGGTCCAGCATGACTTCGCCCTCCGTTTCCTGTCTCGCATGATAAACGTAGCGCCGCTTCCCGCCGCCGGAACACATCCCGCGCGCACCGCGCCTGTGTCTGGGCGCACCCGTCCTCTCCTGTCCGGAAATATCCCCGCCGGAGGCCCGCCGGCGCGGTCCGACAGGACCGGGCCGGCGCAACGCGGCGCCCGAAGGGCGCCGCAGACATCGCGTGCGCCGACAGGCGCGCCTCCCGGTCAGAGCCGGTTCAGAAGCTCCTCGGTCGGCCAGGCGTCCGCCGGCAGTCCCATCTCGGCCTGCACGCGCTGGACAGCGTTCCGGGTGCCGGCGCCGAGGATGCCGTCGACCCCGCCCACGTCGTAGCCACGCGCCTGCAGCTTGCGCTGCAATTCCTTCATCTGCGCATCGTCCAGCCCGTCGGAAGGATTGCCCGCGTCATAGACGGGCGCGCCTTCGAGCCGCGTGGCGAAATAGGCCGCCGTGGTCACGTAGACGAAGCTCTCGTTCCACTCGAAGAGCACGTCGAAATTCGGATATGCGATGAAGGCCGGGCCGTTCCGGCCCTGCGGCAGCACGATCGAGGCCGGCAGATCGCCGGCGCCAAGCGAACCGGTCCGCGCCGTCACGCCCATCGAGGCCCATTGCGCCACCGGGCGCTCCACGTCAATGCCGGTCTGCACCCAGTCGAAGTCCTGCGGCAGGTCGACCTCCTGCAGCCAGGGCTCGCCCGGACGCCATCCCAGGTCGCGCAGCATCGCGGCCCCGGACATCAGCGCGTCCGGCGCCGATTCCTTGAGCCGCACATGGCCGTCCCCGTCGCCGTCGACGCCGTTGTCGCGGATGTCTTCCGGCAGCATCTGAACCATGCCGATCTCGCCCGCCCAGGCGCCCGTGGTAGTGTCGGGATCGATATCCCCCGCCGCGTAGAGGTCGATCGCGGCAAAGACCTGCGGCCGGAACAGATCGGGCCTGCGGCAATCGTGCGCCAGCGTCATCAGCGAGTTCACGGTGTTGAAGTCGCCCTGCACCGCGCCGTAATCGGTCTCGAACGCCCAGAAGGCCAGGAGGATGCCGCGACTGACGCCGTACTCGGACTCGATCCGGTCGAACACCTGGTCGTAGCGGTCGGCCATCTGGCGCCCGCGCTCGATCCGGTTCTGGCTGATCAGCCGGCGCGAGAACTCCACGAAGGGCAGCTGGAACACGCCCTGGCGGCGGTCGGCCTCCAGCGTCTCGGGGTCCTGGCGCACGCCGTCGAAGAACCGCGCGGCGACCTGCGGGTCCGCCCCGCGCGCGATCGCCTCGTCCTCCATGGCGCGGGTGAAGGCGCCGAAATCCCCGCCGCAGGGCACATTCGCCGCTGCCGTACCCGTGCCCAGAACCAGTACCGCGAAGGCGTGCAGAAGCCGCATGTTGTCTCCTATCCTCGGTGGCGCCGCGTCTCAGGCGAGGGCCCAAACCACGGCAAGAATGACAAGACCGGTCCAGGCACGCCAGAGCGCGCCGCAGGCGGCCTCGATGTCGTCGGGACCCAACGCATTGCGTCCCTCCGGGTTCACATACGGGAACGCCCGCATCTCGCCGGCATAACTCCGCGGCCCGGACAGCGCCACGCCCAGCACCGCCGCCATCGCCGCCTCGGGCCAGCCGGCATTGGGCGACCGGTGCAGCCGCGCGTCCCGCAAGATCACGTGCCGGGCGTCGGGCCGGCCATGCGCCAGGGCGATCAGCGCGGCGCTCAGCCGGGCCGGCACCCAGTTCAGGGCGTCGTCGAGCCGCGCCGCGACCTTGCCGAAGGCCTCGTATTCCGGCGTGCGGTAGCCGATCATGCTGTCCGCCGTGTTCACCACCTTGTAGACGAGCAAGCCCGGCAGCCCCGCCACGAGAAACCAGAAGGCCGGCGCCACAACCCCGTCGGAAAAGTTCTCCGCCGCCGATTCGATCGCCGCGCGGGCGATCCCGTCGCCATCGAGCGCGGCGGTGTCCCGGCCTACGATCCGCCCCACGGCCTCACGCCCCGCCGGCACCCCGTCGCGCAAGGCCTCCGCCACGGCCCGGACATGCTCGACCAGCGAGCGTTGCGCCAGCAGGATCGCCGCGGCGGCGATCTCCAGCGCCCAGCCCAGCGGCAGCTCGGCCACGAGGCGCCCGATCCACCATGCGCCGGCCACCAGCAGCGCGACCGCCGCCGCGCCGCGCCAGACCCGGTGCGGGTCGGCGTTCAGCCACCGGTCCAGCGCGCCGACCGCCCGCCCCATCAGGACCGCCGGATGCGGCACCCGCCGCCACAGCGCCTCGGGCTCGCCCAGCGCGCCGTCCAGCAGCAGCGCCAGCAGCAGGCTCACAGCGCGGCCTCCAGCCTGTCCCAGTCGTCCGGCCCCGGCAGGCCCAGCCGCAGCCAGCGGGACGAATACGGAAAGATGCGGCCCAGGATCCGCGCCGCGGCCAGCCGGTCGCGCCACGCCACCGCGTCGTCCACCTCGTAGAGCCGGAACAGGTCGGTCCCGCCCGCCACCGCCGCCCCCGCGCCGGTCATCAGCCCGTCCAGCCGGCGCGCGTCCTCAGCGAGGCGCCGTCGCGTCGTCGCGGCCCAGCCGGAGTCCTCCAGTGCCCGCGCGCCGATCTCCAGCGCCGGCCCCGAGGCTGCCCATGGCCCCAGAAGGTCCGCCAGACCAGGCCGCCCGTCGGGCGCCAGCACCGCGCGGTCGCCGATCACGACCCCGAGCCGCGCGCCCGCCAGCCCCCAGAACTTGCCGAAACTCTTCAGCACGACGACCCCGTCCTCCGCGGCACGGCGCACATGGCTGTTGTCCGGCCTCACGTCGCAGAAGCTCTCGTCGATCACCGTCACGGCGCGGCCCCCGATGGCGCTGTCCGGCCACAGCCGCCCGTCGGGGTTGTTGGGATGCACGTAGACATGCACCTCGGCCGCCGGGTCGCCGGTCACCGGACGGCCCTGCGCCTCGAAGGCGGCGCGATGCTCGTTGTAGGTCGGCTCGGGAATGTGCACCGGCCCGGTTCCGCACAGGGCCGGCAGCCGCGCGATGGCCGCCGACGCGCCGGGCACGGCGATCACCGCGGCCTCCGGCGGCACCGACCAGAACGCGCGCGCCGCATCCGTCAGCCGCTCGGTCGCTGCCCGGTCGGGCAGCGTCTCCCAGGCGGTGTAGGACACCGCGCCCACCGGATAGGGCACCGGGTTGATACCGGTGGACAGGTCCAGCCACGCGTCACGGTCTCCGCCCCAACGGGCGATGGCGTCGTCCAGCGCGCCACCGTGATCGCGCACCGGTGTCATGCCGGCGGCAGGGGCGGATGGCGGGTCACGAAATGCCCCTTCACGCCCTGCGGCCACTGGCGATAGGGAACCTGCCCGGTGTCGCTGTCGGCATGCAGGACGGCATAGGCGACGATCGCCTCGGCCGCCCCGGCCTCGGGCGCGAAACGTCCGAGCGTGTAGCAGAGCTTGCCCGCCGACTGGATCGTCACGTTGCAGCCGTGGCCGCACCCCATCAGGCACGACACGCGCCGGGTCCGCAGGTCGGTGCAGCGCGCGGCCGTCTCGACCAGTTCGGCCAGCCGCGCACCGTCGCCCGCGCCGTCCTCGGGATCGTGCTTGCAGGTGTCGCAGATCGTGATCCAGGTTGCCATCGCGCCTCCTCTCGACGCGGTTCAACCGGATGTCGGCCCTCGCTGCAACCCGGCGCGATGCGCACGATTTCTTCAACGGCGCGTTTTTGATGATTACTTTGGGTAAGAATTGTTAGAATAAAGGGCAAAGCTGTCGCCGAAGGAAGCCGATGCACGTTCTGATCGTCGAAGGAGATGACGCCCTCGCCGCCCTGTGGCGCAGTCATATCGAACGCAACGGCGCGCGTGTCAGCCACGCCCGCGACCAGGAGCAGGCCGTCAAGGTCCTGCAGCACGACCGGGTCGATGTCATCATCCTGGATCTCGAACCCGAGAGCGGCAGTGCGATCGCCATCGCGGACTTCGCCGCGTACCGCCATCCGCAAACCCAGATCGTGCCGGTGACGAAGACGAACTTCTTTTCCGACGGGTCGGTCTTCCAGCACCTGCCGAACGTCTGCAGCTACCAGAGCGCGGGCGCCCCGCCGGAAGACCTCGCCGCCATCGTCGACCATTACGGCCCGCGCGGCTGAGACCGCTCAGCCGCGGCCGTGCGGCTCCAGCCAGTCGGGATCCGGATTGATCGGAATGATCCGGTTCGGGTTAATGTTGGCGTGGCTGTAGTGGTAGTGGCGCACGATATGCGCGAAATCCACAGCCTCGGCGATACCGGGCCACTGGTACAGCTCCCGCGTATAGGCCCACATGTTCGGGTAATCGACGATCCGGCGCCGGTTGCACTTGAAATGCAGGTGATAGACCAGGTCGAACCGTACCAGGGTCGAGAACAGGCGCCAGTCGGCCTCGGTGATCCGATCGCCCATCAGGTAGCGGTTCTCCGACAGGAGGCCCTCGATCCAGTCCAGGCTGTCGAACAGGGGATAGACCGCCTCCTCGTAGGCCTCCTGGCTGGTGGCGAAGCCCGCCTTGTAGACGCCGTTGTTGACCGTGTCGTAGATCCGCGCGTTCACCGGCTCGATCGCATCGCGGAGACCCTCGGGCCAGTAATCGTCGGTGTTGCCCGTCAGATGGTCGAAGGCGCCGTTCAGCATCCGGATGATCTCGGCCGATTCGTTCGACACGATCGTCTCGCGCGTCTTGTCCCACAGAACCGGCACCGTCACGCGGCCCGAGGCCTGCGGGTCCGCCTTAAGGTAGATGTCGCGCAGGAACGGCAGGCCGTACAGCCGGTCCCCCGTCGCGCCGGGATAGCCCTCGTCGAAGGTCCAGCCGTCGCCCAGCATGTCGGGATGCACGACGGAGACGTCGATCATGTCCTCCAGCCCCTTCAGCCGGCGCAGGAACAGCGCCCGGTTGGCCCAGGGACAGGCCATCGAGACATACAGGTGATAGCGCCCCGCCTCGGCGGGAAAGCCGCCCTCGCCCGACGGACCGGCGCTGCCGTCCGCGGTGATCCAGTTGCGGTACTTCGAGGTCGAGCGCACGAATTTTCCGCCGTGCTTCTCAGTGTCGTACCACTTGTCGTGCCAGATGCCGTCGACCAGCAGTCCCATGGCGTCCTCCGATGATCCCGTGTTGCCTTTCAGGTAGATCTTGCGCCGGCCCGCACCATCCCCCGCGTCGGCAGGCGTCCCCTGCGCTGACGCACATCTCCGCCGGATCGGGTTTGCACCCGCCCCCGCGTCACCCTATACCGGCGACGACGACGACGCCCCCGGCCCCGGGGGCCGAACGGAGGCCGCGCCGGGATCGACCCATCCAGGGGATCGCCGCACGGCATCGTCGACGCGGACCGATCCGATCGGCCGTCGCAGGCGTGCTCCGCTCACCGCCCGGGACCGGCGACACCGGAAAGGATCTGCCCATGCCGCGCCTGGCCCCCACCCCCGTCCTCCAGTCGCTCCCGGCGACCGACCCGGCCACCGCCGCAGCCGCGGGGCGCACGGCATGACCACCGGCGTGATGATCTGCGGGCACGGCTCGCGCAGCCAGTCCGCCGTCGACGAGTTCGCGACGCTGGCGCAGAAACTCCCGGCCCACCTGCCGCCCGACTGGCCGGTGGAATACGGCTACCTGGAATTCGCCAACCCGGTGATCCGCGATGGTCTCGACCGACTGCGCGCCTCCGGCTGCGACCGCATCCTCGCGGTGCCCGGCATGCTGTTCGCGGCGATGCACGCCAAGAACGACATCCCCACCGTCCTGAACACCTACGCCGCCACCCACGACATCACCGTCAGCTACGGGCGCGAACTCGGCGTCGATCCCAAGATGGTCGCCGCCGCCGCCGCCCGCATCGACGAGGCGCTCGCCGCCGCCCCCTCCGACATCCCCCTGCACGAGACCTGCCTCGTGGTGATCGGCCGCGGCGCCTCCGATCCCGACGCCAACGGCAACGTCTCCAAGATCGCCCGCCTCCTGTGGGAGGGGATGGGCTTCGGCTGGTGCGAGGTCGGCTATTCCGGCGTCACCTTCCCGCTGGTGGAACCCTGTCTCGACCACGTCGCGCGGCTCGGCTACCGCCGGGTCGTGGTGTTCCCCTACTTCCTGTTCTCCGGCATCCTGATCGACCGGATCTACGGCTTCACCGACCGCGTCGCCGCCGCCAACCCGCAGATTGAGTTTCTCAAGGCCGGCTATCTCGGCGACCATCCCCAGGTGATCGAGACCTTCGCCGAGCGCGTGACCGAGCTGGTGGGCGAGACGCCCCCGCCGAACTGCGCCATGTGCAAGTACCGCACCCAGGTCCTCGGCTTCGAGGCCGAGGTCGGCGCGGTGCAGGAAAGCCACCACCACCATGTCGAGGGCCAGGGCGCCGAAGCCCCCGGCTCGAACGTCGCCGATTGCCGCCTCTGCGACGACTTCTGCACCGGCGAATGTCGCCTCGACGCCGGCCACGACCATCACCACCATCACCATGGTCACGATCACACCCACGATCACGACCATCACCACCACGCGCCCTACCCCCATGCCGATCACCCCCACGGCCCCGAAAGCGTGCGGAAGTCCCGGTCATGACCCGTCTTTGGTCCCGAAATATCCCGGGGGGAGTCTCCGTCAGGAGACGGGGGGCAGCGCCCCCAGCCGCGGTCGGGCCAGCAACCGGCGGGTCCGCCTGATGCGCCCCTACGAAAAGGACCCCGCCGCGATCTACGCGCAATCCTTCGCAACCGTCCGCGCCGAGGCCCGGCTCGACCGGTTCGACCCGGCGATGCAGGTGGTGGCGGTGCGCCTGATCCATGCTTGCGGCATGGTCGAGATCGCCGACCGCCTCGCCTGGTCACAGGACGCGGCGGCGCGCGGCCGGGCCGCCCTGGCCGGGGGCGCCCCCGTGCTCTGCGACTGCGAAATGGTCGCGTCCGGGATCATCCGGCGCAGCCTGCCGGCCGGCAACCCTGTCGTCTGCACCCTCAACGACGCCGCCGTGCCAGACCGCGCGAGCGCGCTTGGCACCACCCGCTCGGCCGCCGCCGTCGATCTGTGGCACGATCGGCTGGACGGCGCGGTGGTCGCCATCGGCAATGCGCCCACGGCGCTCTTCCACCTGCTCGAACGGCTCGACTCCGGCTGGCCCGCGCCGGCGGTGATCCTGGGCTTCCCGGTGGGCTTCGTCGGCGCCGCCGAATCCAAGGCCGAGCTGGTGCACGAGCCGCGCGGGGCCGGGTTCATCGCGCTGCGCGGACGCCGGGGCGGATCCGCGATGGCCGCCGCCGCGGTCAACGCGCTCGCCGCGCCCCTGCCCGGAGAAGGCGATGACTGAGCCCTGGCTGCACATCGTCGGCATCGGCGAGGACGGGATGGACGGCCTCACCCCCGCGACCCGCGCGGCGGTCGAGGCGGCCGAGGTCATCGTCGGCGGCGACCGCCACCACCGCCTGTCCGACGCGGTCACGGCCGAAAGGGTCGCCTGGCCCTCGCCCTTCGACGCGCTGATCGACCTGTTGCAATCCTTCAAGGGCCGCCGCGTCGTCGTCCTGGCCACGGGCGATCCGCTGTGGTTCTCGGTGGGCGCGCGCATCGGCCGGTCGATCCCGCCGGAAGAGATCGTCTACCATCCCCAGATCTCGGCCTTCCAGCTCGCCGCCGCCCGCATGGGCTGGAGCCTCGCGGACGTCGAGACGCTGACGGTCCATGGCCGCCCGGTCGAACAGATGATCGCCTTCATCCAGCCCGACGCCCGGCTCCTGATCCTGACCACCGGTGCCGAGACGCCGGCGCAGATCGCCCGCTTCCTCTCCGACCGCGGCTTCGGCGCCAGCCGGATGACCGTGTTCGCCGCGATGGGCGGCACCGACGAGGCCCGGTTCGACGGCACTGCCCAAGGCTGGGACCACGAGGTGCCGGCCTTCAACACCCTCGCGGTCGAGTGCATCGCCGCGCCCGACGCCGCCCTGCTGCCACGGGTTCCGGGGCTCGACGACGATCTCTTCCGCCACGACGGCACCATGACCAAGCAGGAGGTCCGCGCTGAAACGCTGGCCAAGCTGATGCCGATGCGCGGCGCGCTTTTGTGGGACATCGGCACCGGCTGCGGATCGGTGGCGATCGAGTGGATGCGCGCGGCCCGCTATGCCCGCGCGGTGGGGATCGAACCGCGCGCCGATCGCCGGGCGCTCGCCGCCGAGAACGCCCTCGCCCTCGGCACGCCGCGGCTCGATCTCGTCGACGGCACCGCGCCCGACGCCCTGGCGGGGCTCGAGGCGCCCGACGCGATCTTCATCGGCGGCGGCGTCAGCGAGGCGGTGTTCGACGCGGCCTGGGCGGCGCTCAAGCCGCTGGGCCGGCTCGTGGCCAACGCGGTGACGCTGGAAAGCCAGGCGGTGCTCCTCGACCTCTACCACCGCCACGGCGGTCGGCTGGTGACGCTGTCGGTGCAGCGCGCCGCGCCGGTGGGCACGCGCACCGGCTGGCGGCCGCTGATGCCCGTCACCCAGCTGAGCCTGGTGAAACGATGACCTGTCCCGACCCTGCACACGGCATCGGGGGGCGCTCCGATGCCTGAACCCGGTACGCTCTACGGCATCGGCCTCGGGCCCGGCGACCCCGAGCTGGTGACGCTCAAGGCCGCGCGGCTGATCGCCGCCTGCCCGGTCGTCGCCTATCCGACCCTTTCCGGCGGGGCGAGCTTTGCCCGCAGCATCGCCGCCGACCTCATTGCACCGCGCACGGCCGAGATCGTCATGGACGTGCCGATGACCACCGACCGCGCCCCGGCGCAGGCCGCCTACGACGACGGCGCCGCGCGGATCGCGGCGGCGCTCGATTCCGGCGCCGACGTGGCCTGCCTGTGCGAGGGCGACCCGTTCTTCTACGGCTCGTTCATGTATCTCCACTCGCGCCTCGCGGATCGCTACGCGGTCGAGGTGATCCCCGGCGTCACAGCGCTCACCGCCTGCGCGGCCCGCGCCGGGCGGCCGCTGGCGGCGCGCAACGCGCGGCTGACGGTGCTGCCGGGCCCGCTGGGCGCCGAGGCCCTGCGCGACCGCATCGACGGGGCCGAGGCCGTGGCGGTGATGAAGGTCGGACGCCACCTTCCCAAGATCCGCGCGGTGATCGACGCGCTCGGGCTGACCGACGGCGCCGTCTATGTCGAGCGCGCCACGCTGGGCGACGAGCGGGTGTGCCCGCTGGCCGAGGCGCCCGAGACCGCCCCCTATTTCTCGACGATCCTGGTGATGAAGGAGACCGACCCGTGGCTGTGACCCCGATCGTGATGGCCCTGTCCGCGTCCGGCACCGAGACCGCCCGGCGCGTGGCGGACCTGCTGGCCGCGCCGCTGCATGGCCGCGCGGGGCGGGTGACGGGGGCCGACGCGACGTTCCCCGACGCGCTGGACCATGCCCGGCAGGCCTTCGCCGCAGGCACGCCGATCGTCGGGGTCTGCGCCGCCGGCATCCTGATCCGCGCCGTCGCGCCGCTCTTGGCCGACAAGCGGTCCGAGCCGCCCGTCGTCGCCGTCAGCGAGGACGGATCGGTCGTCGTGCCGCTGCTCGGCGGCCATCGCGGCGCCAACCGCCTGGCCCGCGACATCGCCGCGGCGCTCGGCGCGCGGGCGGCGGTGACGACCGCGGGGGACGTGGCGCTCGGCATCGCGCTGGACGAACCGCCCGCCGGCTGGAGCCTCGCCAATCCCGAGGCCGCGAAGGGCGCGATGGCCGCCCTTCTCGCCGGCGAGGGCGCGCGCATCGACGGCGACGCGGCCGACGCCGCCACGTGGCTCGCCGGGCTGCCCGAGGGCGACGGCGTGCGCCTGACCTGCTCCGAGGCGCCGGTCTCCGGCGGCGACCGGCACCTGGTGTTCCACCCCCGCCGGCACGTGCTGGGCGTGGGCTGCGCCCGCGACTGTCCGCCCGACGAGCTGGCCGCGCTGGTCACCGACACCCTCGCCGCCAGCGGGGTCGCGCCCGGCGCGCTGGCCGGCATCGCCACCGTCGACATCAAGGCCGACGAGGCGGCGGTGCTGGCGCTCTCCACCGCGCTCGACGTGCCCCTGCGGCTCTTCACCCCTGCCGAGCTCGAGGCCGAGATGCCGCGGCTCGAGACGCCCTCGGACGTGGTCTATGCCGAGGTCGGCTGCCACGGCGTCGCCGAGGGCGCGGCGCTGGCCGCCGCCGGCGCCGATGCCGCCCTGCGCACGCCCAAGCGCAAGACCGCCAACGCCACCTGCGCCCTCGCCTGCGCGCCCGCGTCCCTCGCCGAGCCCGCGGGCCGCCCGCGCGGAACGCTGTCGATCGTCGGCATCGGGCCGGGACAGGCCGACTGGCGCACCCCCGAGGCCAGCCGCCTGATCGCCGCCGCGGACGAGCTGGTGGGCTACGGGCTCTATATCGACCTGCTGGGCCCCCTCGCCGCGGGCAAGCCCCGCGCCGACTTCCCCCTCGGCGGCGAGGAGGACCGCTGCCGGCACGCGCTGGAACGCGCCGGCGAGGGCCACAACGTCGCGCTGATCTGTTCGGGCGACGCGGGGATCTACGCGATGGGCGCGCTGGTGTTCGAGCTCTTGGACCGGACCGAGAACGGCGTCTCGGACGCCGCCCGCCGGGTCGAGGTCACCTGCGCCCCCGGCGTCTCGGCGCTGCAGGGCGCGGCGGCGCGGGCGGGGGCGCCGCTGGGCCACGATTTCTGCGCCATCTCGCTGTCCGACCTGCTGACCCCGCGCGACGACATCCTGCGCCGCCTCTCCGCCGCGGCCGAGGGCGACTTCGTCGTCGCGCTCTACAACCCGGTGTCGCGCAAGCGGCGCGAGCTTCTGGGCATCGCCCGCGACACCCTGCTGCGCCACCGCCCCGCGGACACGCCGGTGATGCTGGCGACCTCGCTCGGCCGGCCGGAAGAGCGGATCGTCTACCGCCGGCTCGACGCGCTGAGCGCCGACGAGGTCGACATGCTGACGGTGGTGCTGATCGGCTCGTCCCAGTCACGGCTGCTCGACCGGGGCGAGGGGCAGCGCATGTACACGCCGCGCGGCTACGCGCGAAAGGTCGCGGCCGCAGGCTGACGCGGCCCGTCACCAGGAAAGGAGGGCACATGAAGGTGCATTTCATCGGCGCCGGTCCCGGCGACCCCGAACTTCTCACGCTCAAGGCGCAGCGTCTGATCGCGGGCTGTTCCGTCTGTCTCTATGCCGGATCGCTGGTCCCGGCCGAGGTCGTCGCCCATGCCCCGCCCGGCGCGCGGGTGATGGACACCGCGCCGATGACGCTGGACCAGACCCACGCCGAGATCCTGGCCGCCCGCGACCGGGGCCAGGACGTCGCCCGCGTCCATTCCGGCGACCCCTCGCTCTACGGTGCGATCGCCGAGCAGATCCGCCGGCTCAAGGCCGACGGGATCGACTACGACATCGTGCCCGGCGTGCCCGCCTTTGCCGCCGCCGCCGCCGCGCTGGGGCGCGAGCTGACGGTGCCCGAGGTGGCGCAGTCGGTCGTCCTGACCCGGATGGCGATGAAATCCTCGTCGATGCCCGAGGGCGAGACACTCGAGACCTTCGCGAAAAGCGGCGCGACGCTGGCGATTCACCTGGGCGTCCGCGCCCTGCGCGAGATCGAACGTCAGCTCATCCCCTATTACGGCGAGGACTGCCCCGCGGTCATCGCCTATCGCGTCGGCTGGCCGGACGAGGCGATCCTGTCGGGCACCCTGACGGACATCCGCGAAAAGGCCCGCGCGGCGAAGATCACGCGGACGGCACTGATTCTCGTCGGACCGGCGCTGGCCGAGGGCGTATCGTTTCGCGACTCGGCCCTATACGACCCCAAACACCCCCATCTGTTGCGCCCGCGAACGAGTTGACCGCCGGGCGTCGCAAACGGACTTGAAGGAATCGATGGTTGCCCCATCCTTCGAGATGCGAGTCGGGAGGCACGGGTCACATGACGGATTTTCTTTCCAGGGAACTGCGCGAGGCGCTGCGGGGCGCGGACCCGTCCAATCGCACCAGGCGCACAACGCTCACGGTCCATGCGGGGCGGCACGTGGTGCCGATCCGGCGCCTCTGGCAGCGCGGCCTCGCCGTCGATGCCGACTCGGCGCCGCACCTGCGCGGGCTGGTCGACATCTATGACGGACCGACGCATCTGGGCCAGTGCCTGATCGTCGCCGTCGGCGAAGAGGGCGGAGAGCTGATCTGCGAGTTCAAGCGGGCGTTGTCCCGGCCGGTCGACGCGCCGCCGCGCGACTTCGCCCCGGAGGAGGACGTGCCGCAGCCGATCCTGACGGGACCGACCCGCGCCGGGCTCTAGGCCACCATTGCCTCGGCCCGCCGCAGGTCGACCGACACCAGCTGCGAGACGCCCCTCTCGCCCATCGTGACGCCGAACAGCCGGTCCATCCGCGCCATCGTCACCGCATGGTGCGTGATGATCAGGAACCGCGTGTCGGTGCGACGGGTCATCTCGTCCAGCAGGTCGCAGAATCGGGTCACGTTGGCGTCGTCCAGCGGCGCGTCGACCTCGTCGAGCACACAGATCGGCGCCGGGTTCGCCATGAACACGCCAAAGATCAGCGCCAGCGCGGTCAGCGTCTGCTCGCCGCCCGACAGAAGGCTCAGGGTCGACAGCTTCTTGCCCGGCGGCGAACACAGGATCTCCAGCCCCGCATCCAGCGGATCGTCGGATTCCACCAGTTCCAGCCGCGCGTGGCCGCCGCCGAACAGGTGGGTGAAGAGCTGGGCGAAGTTCTCGTTCACCTGCTCGAACGCCGCCAGCAGCCGCTCGCGGCCCTCCTTGTTCAGCCCGGCGATGCCCTGCCGCAGGGTGGCGATCGCCTCTTCCAGGTCGGTCTTTTCCGCGCTCAGCTGATCGTGCTCGACGCGCACCTCCTCGGCGTCCTCCTCGGCGCGCAGGTTCACCGCGCCCAGCGAATCGCGGGCGCGGCGCAGGCGGGCGATCTCGGCCTCGATCTTGTCGACCGGCGGCAGCGCGTCGGCATCCGCCTCCAGCGCCTCGGCCAGGGCCTCGGGCGTGGTGTCGAGCTCTTCCGAGATCCGCTCCCGCGCGGTCCGCGTCGCCTCGCGGGCGGCCTCGGCGGTGGCCTCGGCGCGGGCACGGGCCTCGCGCGCCTCCCCGGCGGTCGCGGTCGCCTCGCGCTCGCCCTGCGCGGCCGCGCGCAGCGCCTCCTCGGCCGAGGACAGGGCCGCCACGGCGGCATCGCGGCGCTCTTCGGCCTGCGAGATGTCGCGCGCCAGCGTATCGCCCCGTTCGGCCAGTTCCACCGGACGGTCCTGCGCCGCTTCCAGCTGACGCGCTGCCTCGTCCCGGCGGCGCGACAGGTCCGCCAGCCGCTGCCCCGCGCTCTCGCGGCGGCGCTGCCAGCCGGCCAGCTCGCTCTCGACGGTGCGCAGCCGCTTCGATCGGGCCTCGCCGTCGCGGGCCAGCTCGTCATGGGCGGCGCGGGCCGACATCATGGTGATGCGGGCGGCCTCGACGCTGGTCTTGGCCTCTTCCACCCGCTCGCGCAGGTCGTCCAGGTTGTCCAGCTGCCGCTGGGCCATCTCGGCCTCTTCCACGGCGGCGCGGGCGGCCCGTGCCTCTTCCGCGTGGCGGTCGATCGCCGCGCGCTGCGTCTCCAGCTTGCCGGCGGCCATGTCCCGGTCGGCCTCGGCGCGGTTCTGAGCGCGGGTCGTCTCGGTGACACGGGCATCCGCCGCGCGGCGAGCCTCGCGCGCGGTCCTGTCGGCCTCGGTCAGGTCCTTCAGCCGCGCCGACAGGTCGGAATGGGCCTCGGTCGCGCTCTCGACCCGCGCGTCCAGCACCTCGCCCTGCTGCCGCAGCTCGGCCAGCCGGTTCATCTGCTGCAGGCGCAGGGCGGCGGCGCTGGGGGCGTCTTCGGCCCCGGCGCGGAACCCGTCCCAGCGCCACAGGTCGCCCTCTGCGCTGACCAGCCGCTGACCGGGGCGCAGCGCGGCCTGCGACCGGGCGCCATCGGCCCGCGCGACCAGGCCCACATGATCGATGCGCCGCGCCAGCACCTCTGGCACGCGCACCACATCGGACAGCGGCGTGGCGCCCTCGGGCAGCGGTTCGGACGTGCCGTAGGGAGCCAGCCGCGCCCAACCCGACACGCCCTCGGGGCCGATCTCGGGCGCTCGCAGATCGTCGGCCAGCGCCGCGCCCAGCGCCGCCTCGTAACCGGGATCGGCCGCCACGCTGTCGAGGATCTGCGCCTCGTCCGAATCGTCCCGCGCGACCAGCCGCTCCAGCGCGCCGATCTCGGCGGCCAGGGCCTTGGCCTCGCCCTCGGCCTCGGACCGGGCGGCGCGCGCGTCGGCTTCCGAGGCCTGCGCCTCGGACCGCGCGGCATCCGCCTCGGTCAGCGTCTCCTCGGCCCGCTCGGCTAGCTCGACCGCCGCCTCCTGCGCCTCGGCCGCGGTTTCGGCGGCGCGGGTCTTTTCGGCCAGCGTCTCCTCCGCTGCGGCCGCCGCCTCCTCGGCCTGACGCGCGGCGGCGTCGGCCTTGTCGCGGTCACGATGGGCATCGTCCACCCGCCGCCGGGCCGACTGGTGCCGGGCCGACAGCCGCGCCGCGTCCTCGGTCAGCTGGCCCAGGTCCGACTCACGCTGGCCCAGGATGTCCGCCGCCTCGGCCGATCGGTCCGCCGCCTCGGCCACGCGGTCGTCATGCCCCTCGCCCGCCGCCCGAAGTTCCGCCGCCTCGGTCTCGAGCGCGCCGATCGACTCGCCCGCGTCACCGTCCAGCGCGCTCTCCCGCGCGGCGTCCTTGTCGAGCTGCGCGATCCGGCTCTCGAGCGACGCGATCTCGGCCCGCGCCCGCTCGATCTCGGCCTCCAGCCCCTCGCGCTCGACCTGCAGGCGCTGCAGCACGGCGGCGGCGATGGAGTCCTCCTCGCGCAGCGGCGGCAGGGCGCCCTCCGCGGCCTCGCGCGCCGCCTCGGCGTCGCGCACGGCACGCTCGGCGGCGGCGGTCTCGTCCGCGCGGGCCGCCAGCGCGCCCTCCGCGGTGGTCTCGGCCGTCACCGCCTCGCACCAGCGGCGATAGAGCAGCAGCCCCTCGGCGCGACGCAGCTCGCCCCCGATCTCGCGGTACCGCTTCGCCTGCCGCGCCTGCCGGGTCAGCGTCGACAACTGCTGCGCCAGCTGCTCGATCGTGTCCGATACCCGTTCGAGGTTGGTCTCGGCGCCCTTCAGCTTCAGCTCGGCCTCGTGCCGCCGCTGGTAGAGCCCGGCGATCCCCGCGGCATCCTCCAGGATGCGGCGCCGCGCCTTGGGCTTGGCGTTGATCAGCTCGCTGATCTGCCCCTGCCGCACCAGCGCCGGCGACTGCGCCCCGGTCGAGGCGTCGGCGAACAGCATCTGCACGTCGCGCGCCCGCACGTCCTTTGCGTTCACCTTGAAGGCCGAGCCCGCGTCCCGCGTGATCCGCCGCACGATGTCCAGCGTGTCGCTGTCGTTGAACCCGGCGGGCGCCAGCCGCTGGCCGTTGTCGATCGCCAGGGACACCTCGGCAAAGTTCTTCGCCCCCCGCGTCGCGGTCCCGGCAAAGATCACGTCCTCCATGCCGCCGCCGCGCATTGCGGTGGGACGGTTCTCGCCCATCACCCAGCGCAGGGCCTCCAGCAGGTTCGACTTGCCGCAGCCGTTCGGACCGACCACGCCGGTCAGCCCGTCCGCGATCACCAGGTCGGTCGGATCGACGAAGCTCTTGAAGCCGGTCAGTCTGAGGCGGGTGAAGCGCAAGGCCGGGCCCTTTTGCAGGCAATGGCGGGATTGACGCGCAGGATGCCGCCGCGCCGGGCGCGGAGTCAACAACAACCCACCCGATTTAGACGAACCTCGGCGCTTTTCCACAAGATATCGCAGGCGCAGGTCGGCACCGCCCCCGCCGCCGGTGAACCGGCTTGACCCGCCGCCCCCCGGCGCGCATGACTAGGGCCGCACGGTGCCCCGGCGGTCCGCCAAGCGGTCCAGGGGCTGAAATGGGAATGCGGTGCCAGGCGACCCATATCGGGGCCTCACTCCGCAGCCGCCCCCGCGACTGTAAGCGGCGAGCGGGCGTCGAACATGCCACTGGAGCGATCCGGGAAGGCCGACGCCACCGCGACGACCCGCGAAGCCAGGAGACCAGCCGCGCGACGGGTTCCGGAAGGCGCCCGGCCTGAGCAACGGACGGGGTGTTCCGTGAAGGGTCTGCGCACGCGGCACGACGATCCCGGCGCACACCTTCGACGTGACCCCCCTGTCGGACACGAACCGATAAAGGGGACAGACCATGAAGAAACTTCTCACCGCGACATTCGCACTGACCGCGACGCCCGCCCTCGCCCACCACCCGCTGGGCGGCGCCGCGATGACCACCTTCTCCGACGGGCTGCTGTCGGGCGTGGGCCACCCGGTCCTCGGCTTCGACCACCTGTTCTTCGTGGCGCTCACGGGCATCGCGGCGGCGTTCACCGCGCACCGCGCGACCGCGCCGCTGGCCTATCTCGCCGCGATGATCGCCGGGGTGCTGATCGCCACCTTCGGCCCCGCCCTGCCGCTGGCCGAGGCGGTGATCGCGGTCTCGCTTCTGGCGCTCGGCGGCGTCGTGCTATCGGGCCGCGCCCTGTCGACGCCCGCAGCGCTGGCGCTCTTCGCCGGGTTCGGCCTGTTCCACGGCTCGGCCTTCGGCGGCGCCATGGCCACGGCCGAAGCCGGCGCGACGAGCGCCGTCCTGGCGGGCTACCTGATCGCCCTCGCGGCGGTGCAGTACGCCATCGCCCTCGCCGCCGGTCTGGTCGCCACCCGCTTCTGGAACGCCACCGACGCCGCGGCCCTGCAACCCCGGCTCGCCGGCGCCATCGTGGCCGGCATGGGCCTGTTCCTGACGCTCGAGACCGTCGAAGGCGCCGCCGTCTCGGCACTCGGCTGGGGCTGACGCGCCGCCCGCATCCGACACCGGGGCCGTCCGTCCGCGCGGGCGGCCCCCTTTCATGAAGATTCCGCGCAGACAGGTGCCCGACATGCCCGCCAAGATCCCCGCAACCATCGTCACCGGCTTCCTCGGCTCCGGCAAGACGACGCTGATCCGCCACCTTCTCGGGCAGGCCGACGGCCGCCGGATCGCGCTCATCATCAACGAGTTCGGCGATCTCGGCGTCGACGGCGGCATCCTCAAGGGCTGCGGCATCGAGAACTGCGACGACGACGACGTGATGGAGCTGTCGAACGGCTGCATCTGCTGCACCGTGGCCGAGGATTTCGTGCCGACAATGCAGAAGCTCCTCGCGCGCGAGGACAAGCCCGACCACATCGTGATCGAGACGAGCGGCCTCGCCCTGCCGCAGCCGCTGGTCCGCGCGTTCAACTGGCCCGACATCGCCTCGAAGGTCACCGTCGACGGCGTCGTCGCGATGGTCGACGGCAAGGCGCTGTCCGAGGGCCGCTTCGCCCACGACGAATCCAGCGTCGACGCCCAGCGCGCGATGGACGACAACCTCGACCACGAGACCCCGCTGAGCGAGCTGTTCGAAGACCAGGTCGCCTGCGCCGACATGATCGTGGTGAACAAGTCCGACCTTCTCGAAAAGGCCGAGCTGGACCAGATTCTGCACCGGCTCCGCGATGACAGCCGCGAGGGCGTGCAGGTCGTCAACGCCGCGATGGGCCAGCTGCCGCTCGACATCGTGCTGGGCCTCGGCGCCGGTGCCGAATTCAGCCTCGAGGGCCGCGACGAGGTGCATCACCACCACCATCACGACGACGAGGACGGCGCGGACGGCGACGGTCACCACCACCATCACGATCACGACGATTTCGAGAGCTTCGTCGTCACCCGCCCCGAGATCACCGATCAGGGCGCCTTCGCCGAGCAGGTGGCCGAGACGATCCGCACCCACGACATCCTGCGGCTCAAGGGCTTCGCCGCCGTCGCGGGCAAGCCGATGCGCCTGACGCTCCAGGCCGTCGGCCCGCGCATCGAATCCTATTTCGACCGCCCCATCGCCAATGACGAACCGCGCGAGACGCGCCTCGTGGTGATCGGCCAGGCCGGTCTCGACCGCGCCGCGATCGAGAAGGCGCTGTCGGCATGACGGCGACCCTCGTCGCGCCCGCGATCCATGTCTGCGACCCGCTCTCGCCCGAGGGCCGCGCGCTGATCGACGCCAGCCAGGCCGCCCTGAACGAGATCGACCCGCCGGAAGAGAACTTCTCGGTCTCCGCCGAAGAGCTCGCCGTGCCCGGCGTCACCTTCCTCGCCGCCCGCGTCGACGGCCGCCCCGCGGGCTGCGTCGCGCTGGTCGCCCGCGGCGGCTACGGCGAGATCAAGCGCTTCTACGTCGATCCCGCGCTGCGCGGCCGCGGCGTCGGCCGGGCGCTGATGGACGCCGCCGAGGACCGCGCCCGCCGGCAGGGCCTGCCCTGCCTCCGGCTCGAGACGAGCGTGCGGATGGACGCCGCGCGCGCCGTCTACGAACGACGCGGCTATGCCGAATGCCCCGCCTTCGGCGGCTATCCCGACATCCCCTCGAACCTGTTCCTGGAAAAGCGTCTCTGATGCATCTCCTCGCCGCAACGCCCGGCGCCATCGACGACGGCAGCGATGCCGTCGATCCCGGCCAGACGCCGTCCGATGTCGTGTTCCTCTCCGCCGCCGACACCGAACTCGCCGCCCTCTCCGAGGCCCGCGCCGAGATGGAGGCGCCGCCGGGCCTGCGGCTCACCAACCTGGGCTACCTGCGCCACCCGATGTCGGTGGACCTGCACCTCGAGAATTGCGCCTCGAAGTCCCGGCTGGTGGTCGCGCGCTGCCTCGGCGGGGCGGGGTACTGGCGGTATTTCGTAGGCCAGTTTGTGCACGTCCTGTGCACGCGCGGTGTACACCTTGTGCTCCTGCCCGGCGACGACCAGCCGGACCCGGAACTGCGCGAATTCTCCAACGTGTCCGACGCCGACTACGACGCGCTCTGGGCCTACATGGTCGAGGGCGGCCCCGAGAACGCGGCCGGTTTTCTCAAGTATTGCAAGGCCTTGCTCGACGATGCCCCCCGCCCCGCGCCGGCCCGCCCGCTGCTGCGCGCCGGCCTCTACTGGCCCGGCGCCGGCCTCGTCGACCTGCCCGACATCCGCCGCCACTGGACCCCCGACGCCCCCGTAATCCCCCTGATATTCTACCGCGCCCTCGTCCAGGGCGCCGGCCTCAACCCCTTGAACAGGCTGACGAAATCCCTGCTGCGCCGTGGCCTCAACCCGCTGCCCGTGTTCGTCGCCTCGCTCAAGGATCCGCTCTCGGCCGCCACGCTCGAGCACCTCTTCACCCAGGCCCCGCCCTCGGTCATCCTCAACTGCACCGCCTTCGCCACCGGCACCCCGCACGAAGGCGCCGACACCACCCCCAACCCCCTCGCCACGCCCGCCGCCGACGCCGCCCCGGTCTTCCAGGTCGTCCTCGCCGGCACCTCCGAGGAAACCTGGGCCGAGGGCCTGACCGGCCTCTCCGCCCGCGACATCGCCATGAACGTCGCCCTCCCCGAGGTCGACGGCCGCGTCCTCTCGCGCGCCATCTCGTTCAAGGGAGAGGCCTTTTTCGACCCGGCGACTGAGTGCCCCGTCGCCGCCTATCGCGCCGTGGGCGACCGGGTCGACTTCGTCGCCGACCTCGCCGCCAACTGGGCCCGATTGCGCCACACGCCTGCGCCGCAGCGCCGGGTCGCGCTGGTCCTCGCGAACTATCCCAACAAGGACGGCCGCCTCGCCAACGGTGTCGGCCTCGACACCCCCGCCGCGACGGTCGACACGCTCGCGACCCTCCGCGGCGCCGGCTACGACATCACGGACGCGCCCGCCGACAGCGCCGCGCTGATGGAGCGGCTCACCTCCGGGCCGACGAACTGGCTCACCGACCGGGCCGACCGCGCCGGCGGCGAAGGCCTGCCGCTCGACACCTACCTCGCGCATTACAAGGCCCTCCCCTTGGAGGTCCGGCAGAGGATCGAGGACCGCTGGGGACAGCCGCAGGACGATCCCTTCTTCTGCCTGGAAATATCCCCGCCGGAGGCGGATCCGGCGGGCCCGCCCGCGCAGGGGTTCAAGCTGTCGATCCACCGCTTCGGCAACGCCGTCGTCGGCCTGCAACCCGCGCGCGGCTACAATGTCGACCCGACCGAGACCTACCATGCGCCGGATCTCGTCCCACCGCACAACTATCTCGCCTTCTACATCTGGCTGCGGCACCACTGGGGGGCGCAGGCGGTGGTCCACATGGGCAAGCACGGCAACCTGGAATGGCTTCCGGGCAAGGCTCTGGCGCTGAGCAGCGAGTGCCTGCCCGAAGCGGTGCTCGGGCCCATGCCGCACGTCTATCCCTTCATCGTCAACGACCCGGGCGAGGGCACGCAGGCCAAGCGGCGGGCACAGGCGGTGATCGTCGATCACCTGACCCCGCCCCTGACCCGGGCCGAGACCTACGGCCCGCTGCGCGATCTCGAGGCGCTGGTTGACGAATATTACGAGGCGGCGGGGCTCGACCCCCGGCGGATCGACCATCTGCGGCGCGAGATCCTGTCGCTGACCTCGGCAACCGGGCTCGACGCGGATGCGGGCCTCGCCGGCGACGACGAAGAGGCGGACCTGGCCAAGCTCGACGCCTATCTCTGCGAGTTGAAGGAGGCGCAGATCCGCGACGGGCTGCACGTCTTCGGCACTTCGCCCGCGGGCCGGCTGGAACGGGACCTGACCCAGGCGCTGATCCGCGTGCCCCGGCGCGACGGCAAGGGCGGCGACGCCTCGATCCTTCGCGCGCTGGCCGCGGATTTCGGGCTGCCGTTCGACCCGCTCGATTGCGACATGGCCGCGCCCTGGAGTGGCCGCCGCCCCGACGCGCTGGCCCTCTTGGAGGGCGCATGGCGCAGCCACGGCGACACGGTCGAGCGGTTGGAAGACCTCGCGGCGCGACTGCTGGACGGCATCGCGACAGCCCCCGGCCCGGCCAGCGCCGCGGTCCTGGCCGAGGCGACGGAAAACGTCCGCCCCGCCGTCGTCGCCTGCGGTCCTGGCGAGCGCGACGGGCTGCTCGCCGTGCTCGACGGCCGCTTCCTACCGCCGGGCCCGTCGGGGGCGCCGACGCGCGGGCGGCTCGACGTGCTGCCCACAGGCCGAAACTTCTATTCCGTCGACAGCCGCGCGGTGCCCACGCCGACGGCCTGGGCGCTGGGGTGGAAATCGGCTGACCTCCTGATCGAGAAGCACCTGCAGGATCACGGTGACTGGCCGCGCGCGATGCTGGTCACCGCCTGGGGCACGGCGAACATGCGCACGGGCGGCGACGACATCGCCCAGGCGCTGGCGCTGATGGGGGTGCGGCCGCAATGGGACGAGGCCCGCCGCCGCGTGACCGGCTTCGAGATCATCCCGCACACCGCGCTCGGCCGGCCCCGCGTGGACGTGACCCTGCGGGTCTCGGGCTTCTTCCGCGACGCCTTCCCCCAACAGATGGACCTGATCGACAGCGCCGCCCGCGCGGTGATGGAGTTGGACGAGCCCGACGACGCCAATCCCGCCGCCGCCCGCGCCCGGACCGAGGGCACGGAGGGGCGCTTCCGGGTCTTCGGATCGAAACCGGGCGCCTATGGCGCGGGGCTGCAGGCGCTGATCGACGAGCGCGCCTGGGACGACACGGCGGATCTCGCCGAGGCGTACCTGACCTGGGGCAGCTATGCCTATGGCGGCGGCACTGAGGGCGCCCCGGCCCGCGACGCCTTCGCGGCGCGTCTGGGCGAGACCGAGGCGATCGTCCAGAACCAGGACAACCGCGAGCACGACCTGCTGGATTCCGACGATTACTACCAGTTCGAGGGCGGCGCGGCGGCAGCGGTGCGCAGCCTGCAGGGCCGCGACCGGCCGATCTATCACAACGACCATTCCCGCCCCGAACGGCCCGTGATCCGCACGCTGGAGGACGAGATCGGCCGGGTCGTCCGCAGCCGCGTTGTGAACCCGAAGTGGATCGAGGGCGTGAAGCGCCACGGCTACAAGGGCGCGTTCGAGATCGCGGCGACCGTGGATTACCTCTTTGCCTTCGCTGCCACCACGGGGGCGGTCCGGGGCCACCACTTCGATCTCGTCCATGCGGCCTTTCTCGACGATGACGACACCCGCGCGTTCCTTGCCGAGGCGAACCCCGCCGCGCTGCGCGAGATCGCGGAGCGTTTGGAGGAGGCGATCGACCGCGAGCTTTGGCAGCCCCGGTCGAACCGCGCGCGCGAGCGGCTGGCCGCCCTTCGGGCCGGAGCGGTGACCTGATGGCGCGCCTGCGGCGCACGCGACCACTCGAGGGGGCTCTGCCCCCGCCCGGCGGCCTGCCGGCCGCCGGACTCCCCCGGGATATTTCGGGACAGGAGAACCCTAAGGAGATTGCCCGTTCCCGTCAGGGATCACTCTGGCTACAGTCCCGGAAAGACCAGGGAGCCCGCGTGTCCGAACCGCACCCACGCCGCCTTTCCGCCGAGGACCCCGCCATACCCGGAGTCCTGCTGCTGTTGCGCACCGCGTTCGCCTACATGGAGGGGCGTATCGACCCGCCCTCGTCACTGACACGGTTGACCGGGGTGGGCGTCTCGCGGCACGCGGCGCAGGGCATGGTCTGGGTCGTCGAGGATGCCGGCCGCCCGGTCGCCTGCCTGTTCGGGATGCCGCAGCCCGAGGCGCTCTATCTCGGCAAGCTGGCCGTGGCCGCGCCCCATCGCGGATTGGGTCTGTCGCGCCGGCTGATCGACGCGGCGGCGGACGAGGCGCGGCGGCTGGGGCTGCCGGCGCTGGAGCTGGAGAGCCGCATCGAGCTGACCGAGACCCACGCCGCGCTGGCTGCGCTGGGATTTGCCAAGGTGGCCGAAACCGCGCACCAGGGCTTCGACCGCCCGACAAGCATCACCATGAGACGACCCGCGGAGTACCGATGACAGACGACACCGAGCGCCACGCCGCGAAGATGGCCAAGAAGAAGGCCGCCCGCGACAAGATCATGGCAACCAAGACCGACGAGAAGGGGCTGATCGCCGTCCATACCGGCAAGGGCAAGGGCAAGAGCACCGCCGCCTTCGGGATGATCTTTCGCTGCATCGCCCACGGCATGCCCTGTGCCGTGGTCCAGTTCATCAAGGGTGGCATGTCGACGGGCGAGCGCGACCTGATCCTCGAGCGGTTCCAGGACATCTGCCAGTTCCACACGATGGGCGAGGGCTTTACCTGGGAGACCCAGGACCGGTCGCGCGACACCGAGATGGCGCAGGCGGCCTGGGCGCGTGCCAAGGAGCTGATCCGGGATCCCGCGAACCGGATGGTGCTTCTGGATGAAGTGAACATCGCCCTGCGCTACGAGTATCTCGATATCGCCGAGGTCGTATCCTTTCTCGTCGAGGAGAAGCCGGAGATGACCCACGTTGTGCTGACCGGGCGCAACGCCCATCCCGACCTGATCGAGATCGCGGACCTCGTGACCGAGATGGAGCTGGTGAAGCATCCGTTCCGGTCCGGCGTGAAAGCGCAGATCGGCGTCGAGTTCTAGGGGGCGGTCAGCGCCATCGCCTCGAGCGCGGCTGCGTCCAGCGGCAGCATCCTGAGTTCGAGCAGGATCGCGGTGTAGATCAGCGCGCTCGCCGCCAAAACGAAGACGTGCCAGATGGTCGTGTGGAACGGCAGCGCCTCCCACAGGAAGAAGGCGACGCCGATCGTGTAAAGCGCCCCGGCGGTGACCAGCAGGGCCGTCGCGGCGGGCGAGAGCGCGCCGAGGACTTCGCCGCCCAGCACCGCGCCAGCCCAACCCATCCCGAGGTAGAGCCCCAGCCCGAGCCAGCGCAGCCGGTCGGGGGCCAGCACCTTGAGCGACGTGCCCCCGAGCGCCACGGTCCAGAGGCCGGCGAGAAAATGCGTCGCGGTGCCGCCGGACAGGGCGACGAAGGGCGTGTAGCTGCCGGCGATCTTGAGGTAGATCGCCGAATGGTCGAGGCGGCGCAGAACCCCGCTCCAGGCGCCCGGCCGCGCCATGTTGTAGAGCGCGGAACAGACGAGCATCGCTAGCAGGCATGCCCCGTAGATCGAGATGGCAGTGATCGTGGCCCAGTCGCCGCCCAGGGACACCGACATCACGATCAGGATGGGCACCGCGACCAGCACGACGGCGATGCCGGCGAGGTGCACGATGGCATCCGACCAGTATTCGGCGCGGCTGGGCGCGAGGCGTTGGGCGCGGGGCAGTTTCATGTGAAAAAGATAAACCCCTCGGGGCGCTTCACAAAGCGTTCCGCCCCGTCGCGCCGCGCAACGTGATGGTTCCCTTGCCGAAACTAGCGCTGGGGTGGTGCGGCATGCCTTTCGGCTCGCGCGTCGCGATAGCGCCGTCGGGGGCGCTATCGGAGCGAGGCCTCGACGCGGAAGTCGGCGGGGATGGAATCGCGGCCCTCCAGCAGCAGGTCGGCCAAGACCTCGGCCACCTTCGGGGCCATGCCGAAGCCGATCTTGAAGCCGCCGTTGGCGACGTAGTGGCCGGGGCGGCCGGGCCAGGGGCCGAGCATGGGTGCCCGGCTGCGGGCGCGCGGTCGGAGGCCGGCCCAGCGGCGCAGGACAGGCGCGGCGGCGAGATCGGGCGCCGCGGCGCGGGCGCGCGCCAGAACGTCGTCGAGCGCGGT
Organism: Tranquillimonas rosea; assembly: GCF_900111315.1. Classification (GTDB taxonomy): domain Bacteria; phylum Pseudomonadota; class Alphaproteobacteria; order Rhodobacterales; family Rhodobacteraceae; genus Tranquillimonas; species Tranquillimonas rosea. Next base: position 95,787 of record NZ_FOGU01000009.1, on the reverse strand, counting down.
ATCGGTCGCCGCGGGGTCGGTGAAGTCGCGCTCGCTGGTCGACCCGATCGCGACGGTGCCGTCGGCGTGAGGCACGATGTGCAGGCCATCGGCGAAAAGCTGCGGGCGGTCGGGACAGGACAGCCCGAGCAGCGCCGCCTGCCCCTTGACCGCGACGCCGACATCCTGGCCGAGGGCCGCGGACAGGTCGCGCAGGCCCGTGGCACCTGTCGCCCAGACGACCCGGCCCTCGTCGCGCCCCTTGGTCGCGATTTCGCCCCCCGCTGCCGTGATCGCCGCCGCCAGGGCCGCGGTCGCCTGCGCCGGATGCAGGCGGGCGGTCAGCGTGTCGTGCACGGCGAGGCCAGTGGCCGAGGTGACGGTCCAGCCGGTGTCGTGCACCGGCACGACGCACCAGGTTGCCCGGCCCTGCCACAGATCGGCGGCCTGATCCGCACGGTCGCGCGCCAGATCGACGGCGCGCAGGTCGGCCAGCGGCTGCACCCGGCCCGACCGGGCATAGCCGGGGTCGCGGCCGCCAGTTTCAGCCACGCCCCGCCAGAACCCCTCGGCGGCGATCAGGCTGTCGAACTGGAAGGCCTTCTTGGGATTCCAGCGCTCGGGCGTATGCGGGGCGAGCGCGCCCACGATGCCGCCCGAGGCGCCGGCGCCGGGACCGTGGGGGTCGATCACCCGCACCGAGGCGCCGCGCGACAGGCAGGCCCACGCCACCGACAGGCCAAAGATCCCGGCGCCGCGCACTGTCACGTCCCGTGTTGCCATTCCGTCAGTCGCCCCCCATGGTCGCGGCCATGGGACTAGGGCAAATCGAGCGGGCTGGCCAGACGGCCGGGATAGAATGGCGTGACGGCGTTCCCGTCTCGACCCTGTTCGGGGACCCGTATTTCTCGCTGAGCGACGGCCTGGCCGAGACGCGGCATGTCTTTCTGGACGGAAACGACCTGCCGGGGCGGTTCCGGGACGGGTTTCACATCGCCGAGTTGGGCTTCGGGACGGGCCTGAACATCCTGGCCGCCGCCGCGCTCTGGGCCGACAGCGGGCAGTCCGGAACGCTGACCGTCACCTCGTTCGAGGCCTACCCGATGAGCGTGGACGACATGGCACGGGCGCATGCGGCGTTCGACCTGCCGCCGCTGGCCGCCGACCTACGGGCCGCCTGGGCCGGGGGGGCGCGGGACATCGCGCTCGGCCCCGTGCGGCTGCGGGTGATCGAGGGGAATGCGCGAGCGACCCTTCCAGCCTGGGACGGCGCGGCCGACGCCTGGTTCCTCGACGGTTTCGCACCGGCGCGAAACCCGGACCTGTGGGCGGCCGACCTGCTGGCCGAGGTCGGGCGGCACACGCGACCTGGCGGCACATGCGCGACCTACACCGCCGCCGGGCATGTCCGCCGCGCCCTGGCCGCGGCGGGGTTCGAGGTGACGCGAGCGCCGGGACACGGCCGCAAGCGCCACATGACCCGAGGCAGATGACAGGGCTGAGACATGCGCAACGACACGCGGCTGGGCATCATGCTGATGGTGCTGACCACCTTCATCTTTGCCGCGCAGGACGGGATCTCGCGCCATCTGGCCGGCGAATACAACACGCTGATGGTGGTGATGATCCGCTACTGGTTCTTCGCGGCCTTCGTGGTGACGGTGGCGTCGCGGCAGGCCGGGGGAGTGCGGGCCGCCGCCGCGACCGCGCAGCCCGTGGTGCAGGGGCTGCGGAGCCTGATCCTGGTGATCGAGGTCTGCGTGATGATCGTGGGCTTCGTCTATCTCGGGCTGGTGGCCAGTCATGCCGTCTTTGCCGCCTATCCGCTGCTGATCGCGGCGCTGTCCGGGCCTGTTCTGGGCGAATATGTCGGCTGGCGGCGCTGGACGGCGATCGCGGTGGGGTTCCTGGGGGTGCTGGTCGTGCTCCGCCCGGGGGTGGCGGTGTTCTCTCCGGCAGCGCTGATCCCGCTGGCCGCGGCGCTGATGTTCGCGCTCTACGGGCTGTTGAACCGCTTCGTCGCCCGAAAGGACGATGCGGCGACGACGTTCTTCTGGACGGGAACAGTCGGGGCCGTGGCGATCACGCCCGTGGGCCTGCTGACATGGGAGGCGATGAGCCTGCCGGATTGGGGCTGGATGGCGATACTCTGCGTGACGGGGGCGCTCGGCCACTACACCCTGATCAAGACCTACGAGGTCGCCGAGGCCGGCAGCGTGCAGCCCTTCGCCTATTTCCAGCTGGTCTTCGCGTCGACGATCGGGGTCGTGGTGTTCGGCGAGACGATCGAGGCGCCGGTCGCGATCGGCGCGGCGATCATCGTGGCCGCCGGGCTGTTCACGCTGTTCCGCAGCCGTGCGACAGCGCGCTGACGGTCAACGGCCCTTCAGTTCTTCGGTCAGGCGGATCGGCCCGGTCTCTCCGGTCAGGCGCGCGCGATAGACGGGGATCGATTCGGCCACCCGCATGACGTAGTTGCGCGTCTCCGAGAACGGGATCGCCTCGATCCAGTCGATCACGTCGATGGCGGGGCTGCGGGGATCGCCCCGCTCTTCCATCCAGCGCAGTGGCCGGCCCGGCCCGGCATTGTAGCCCGAGGAGACCAGCACGACGTTCTCGCCGAACCGCCGGATCAGTCCGGCGAGATAGGCGCTGCCGAGCGTCGCGTTGTAGGACGGGTCCGAAAACAGCCGCTGCCGCGAGTACGAGACGTTCAGCGCGCGGGCCACGTCCTGTGCCGTGCCCGGCATCAGCTGCATCAGTCCGCTGGCGCCGACGCCGCTGGCGACGCCGGGATCGAACTCGCTCTCCCGACGGGCGATGGACAGCGCGAGTTCACGCGACACAGGCAGGTCGGCCACGCCGAGCTCCACCACCGGGAAATAGGGACGCGGCAGGGTGAGACCCTGGCGCGCGGCCTCTTTCGCCACCAGCAGCGCGATATGCGGCTCCCCCAGCGACAGCGCGACATCGGTGAGGCTTCCAAGCTCGGTCTCGTCGAGGCTTTCGCCCAGATGCACCATGAAGCGCTCGGCCAGGTCGCGCTCGCCCGCAGCCTGAAGCAGCAGCGCGGCCTCGAGCACGGTGGACCCGGCGAAATCGCTTTCCTCGACCGGCGGATAGATCTGATCGCCCACCAGTTCGGGGTCGAGGGGGATGCCCGCCCGCTCGGCGGCAAGCAGACCGTAGAAGCTGGTCTGATACTCGGCCCCGAAGGCGTAGGCCTCGGCGGCGCCGTCGTCATCGCCCTGCGCTTCGAGCGCCCGGCCCAGCCAGTATCCCGCACGGCCCAGGCTGATCGGCGTCTCGACGGCCGAGCGGAAGCGGCGGAAATGGCGTTCGGCGGCCGCCGCGTCGTCGCGGAAGCGCAGCGCGACATAACCCGCCAGCCATTCCAGCGCCGCGAAGTCGGATCCGTCCCGGCTGAGCCAGTGGGTGCCGGCCAGGGCATAGGCGGTGTCGTGGGCCCCCTCGCGCATCTTTTCCCGCGCGAGGTCGAGCCGTGCCCCGGACCAGATGTCGGGCCGGCCGAGCGTCTCGGCGCTGACGCTGCGTTCCAGGATCAGCTGGATCGCCTCGTCGTCGCGCCCCTTGTCGATCCGCCACCGGAACCGTTCGTAGGCGAGGCCGGGATGCGTCTGCAGCCGGCCCGGCACCGCCTCGATCAGCGTGTCGACGTTGCCCGCCTCGGCCCGCAGCGCGCGGCGGGCCCGCGCCAGCGCACGCCAGCCGTCGTCGTCCAGCCGCTCGATCGCGCGCTCGGCCGCCGGCCAGTAACCGTTCCAGAGCGCCATGTCCGCGCGCTCTTCGTCGAACGCGTCCAGCATGTCGGGATAAAGGTTCAGCAGCGCCGCCTCGGCCGTGCGGCTGAGCGGCAGGCTGTGCCAGGCCAGCACCGCCTGCGCCTGCGCGTCACCGGTGCGGCCGGTGTCGATATAGGCCCGCACGAGCGCGACGGTGCCGTGGCCCGTGGCCGGCTGTTCGGGGCCGAAGAACTCGATCACGTCCTCGGACCGACCGGCCCAGGGTACGCCATCCTCGTTGACCCGGCGCAGATAGGGCAGCCCCGGCCAGTCGGGATAGCGGCGCAGGAAGGTCAGTGCCTCGTCGAAGTTTCCCTGGTTCGCGCGCAGCCGGTGCCATTCGACGATCGCGCGGCCGATCGGGCCCGCCTCGTCCCCGGCCCAGCCCGCGTCGAGCCACGCGCCACGCCGCACCTCGTCCATCGCCTCGGACAACGCGGTCGCCGGCGCCGCGCCGACCTCGGGCGCGGGCATGTTGGCGGCTGCCGCGACAGGCTGAAAAAGGCCCGTGGCCGCCGCGAAGATCAGAGTTCCGAAGATCCGCATGAGCGAAGCGTATCTCACCATTTTCACGGCACCATTCACAAACTTGGCAACGCTGGCCGGGGGCTATAGGGTCCGCCGCGCAAAGCAAGGGGCAGTTTGCCCGGACTGAAATCAAGACAAAAAGGACGACGCGTGATGTTCAAGGGCTCAATGCCGGCGCTGGTGACCCCATTCAAGGACGGCGAGCTGGACATCAAGACGCTCAAGAACCTTGTCGAGTGGCATATCGATCAGGGCAGCCACGGAATCGTGCCCGTCGGCACGACCGGCGAGTCGCCCACGCTCAGCCACGAAGAGCACGATCTGGTCGTCGAGGAAGTCGTCCGCGCCGTGAACGGCCGAGTCCCCGTCATCGCGGGCTCCGGCTCGAATTCCACGCGCGAGGGCATCCGCCTGATCCGCCACGCCGAAGAGGCGGGCGCCGATGGCGCGCTTGTGGTGACGCCGTATTACAACAAGCCAACGCAAGACGGTCTGATCGCGCATTACACGGCGATGCACGACGCCTGCAATCTGCCGATCATCATCTACAACATCCCGCCGCGTTCGGTCGTCGACATGACGCCGGACACGATGGGGGTGCTGGCCCGGCTGCCGCGAATCGTCGGCGTCAAGGACGCGACGGCCGACATCAGCCGCGTCAGCAAGCAGCGCCTCACCTGCGGCCCCGATTTCATCCAGCTCTCGGCCGAGGACGCGACCGCGCTCGGCTTCAACGCCCATGGCGGGGTCGGCTGCATCTCGGTCACCGCCAACGTGGCGCCGAAGCTGTGCTCGCAGCTGCAGGAGGCGACGCTGAACGGCGACTTCCGCAAGGCGCTCGAGATCCAGGACAAGCTGATGCCGCTGCACATGGCGGTGTTCACCGAGCCGGGCCTTGTCGGGGTGAAATATGCGATGTCGCTGCTGGGGTTGTGCACCGACGAGGTGCGCCTGCCGCTGACGCCGCTGTCGGACGGGACGCGAATTCTCGTCAAGGACGCGATGAAGCACGCCGGTCTGCTGTAATCCGGCACGACGCCCCGCCGCGCGTTTGCTTGAAGCGGCGGGGCGCTGCGTCTATCTGAGGCGGATGGCCAAGGACACGCAGAACAAGAACTACAAGGTGATCTCGGAGAACCGGCGCGCCCGGCACGACTACGCGATCCAGGACGACCTGGAATGCGGCATCGTGCTGACCGGTTCTGAGGTGAAGAGCCTGCGTCAGCGGTCGGCCAACATCGCCGAATCCTACGCCTCCGTCGAGAACGGCGAGCTTTGGCTGGTTAACAGCTATATCGCGCCCTACGAGCCCGCTATGTTCGGGCACGAGGACCGGCGCCGGCGCAAGCTTCTGGCCAACAAGAAGGAACTGGCGAAGCTGTGGAACGAGACGCAGCGCAAGGGCATGACGCTTGTCCCGCTGGTGCTGTACTTCAACCATCGCGGCACGGCCAAGGTGAAGATCGGCATTGCCAAGGGCAAACGGGCGCCCGACAAGCGCGCGACCGAAGCCAAGCGCGACTGGCAGCGGCAGAAGCGGCGGCTGCTGAAACAGGAGCACTGAACGGCGGCTCGGCGCTTGCCATGCCGCGGACCGGGCTTTAGGCAAGGTGTCTGAAGCAAAGGCGAGGAGATGCGATGCTGCCGGAGGATCCGACCACGCTGGTCTCGACCGATTGGCTGTCGCAGCACCTTAACGATCCCGATCTTCGGATCATCGACGGAAGCTGGTACCTGCCCGACGCCGGCCGTGATCCGCGCGTGGAATACGAGGCCGCGCACATTCCCGGCGCCCGCTTCGTCGATCTGGACGAACTGTCCGACAATCGCTCGGACCTGCCTCACATGGCCCCGCCCCCCGAGAAGTTCATGAGCCGCATGCGCGCGCTGGGGATCGGCGACGGTCACCAGGTCGTCATCTACGACGGTGCAGGCATGTTCTCGGCTGCGCGGTTCTGGTGGCTGTTCCGGCTGATGGGCAAGACGGACGTCGCGGTGCTGGACGGCGGATTGCCGAAATGGCGGGCCGAGGATCGCCCGGTCGAGGACCTGCCCCCGGTCGTGCGCGACCGCCACATGACCGCCGTGCGTCAGAATCACCTCGTCCGCGACGTCACCCAGGTCGCCGCCGCGGCCAAGCTGGGCGAGCCGCAGATCGTCGACGCCCGCTCGCCCGCCCGCTTCCGCGGCGACGAGCCCGAGCCGCGCCCCGGCATGCGGGCCGGACACATCCCCGGCTCGGCCAACCTGCACTACGCCGTCCTTCTGAACGGGGACGGCACGATGAAATCCCCCGACGACCTGCGCGCCGCGTTCAAGACGGCCGGCATCGACCTTGAACGGCCGGTCGTCACGACCTGTGGCTCGGGCGTCACGGCCGCGATCCTGAGCCTCGCGCTGGAACGTCTCGGCCACCGCGACCACGCGCTCTACGACGGGTCCTGGTCCGAGTGGGGCATGTATTCCGACCTCGAGGTCGCTACCGGAGACTGATCATCATGCTGAACGACCTGCCAGAACAGGCGCCCGACAAGATCCTCATGCTGATGCAGATGTATCGCGAGGATCCGCGCGAGCAGAAGATCGACCTGGGCGTTGGCGTCTATCGCGATGCCGAGGGAAAGACGCCGGTGATGCGCGCGGTGAAGGCGGCAGAAGAGCGCATCTGGAAGACGCAGGAGACCAAGGCCTATACCGGGCTGGCCGGCGATCCGGCCTATGCCGCCGCGCTGTCGCGGATGATCCTGGGCGAGGCCCATGACGAGGGCCGCATCGCCGCGGTCGCGACGCCGGGCGGCACCGGCGCGATCCGGCAGGCGTTCGAGATGATCGGCCGCGCGTCGCCCGAGGCGACGATCTGGCTGTCGGCGCCCACCTGGCCGAACCATCCCTCGATCCTCAAGCACCTGGGCCGGCCGATGGCCGAGTACCGCTATTTCGACGCCAAGACCGGGCTGGTCGATTTCGACGGCATGATGGCCGACCTCGCCGGCATCAAGGAAGGCGATGTCGTCCTGCTGCACGGCTGCTGCCACAACCCGACCGGCGCGAACCTGTCGCTGGAGCAATGGCAGCAGGTGGCCGACCACCTGAAGGCCAAGGGCGCGCTGGCGATGATCGACATCGCCTACCAGGGCTTCGGCGACGGGCTCGACGCGGATGCCGCCGGGACGCGGCTGATTGTCAAAACACTGCCCGAGGTGCTGGTCGCGGCGAGCTGCTCGAAGAACTTCGGCATCTATCGCGAGCGGACCGGTCTTCTGATGGCGATCGGCGAGGGCCCGGACGCCAAGAAGAAGGCGCAGGGCACGCTGAACTACCTCAACCGCCAGAACTTCTCGTTCCCGCCGGACCACGGCGCGCGAATCGTCACGACGATCCTTGACGACGAGGCGTTGAAGGCGGACTGGATGGCCGAGCTCGAGGACGTGCGCAACGGCATGCTCGCGCTGCGGCAGCAGCTGGCCGACGAGCTGCGCCAGCGGTCGAACTCGGACCGGTTCGACTTCATCGCGCGTCACCGGGGCATGTTCTCGCGCCTCGGCGCCACGCCCGAGCAGGTCGATCACATGCGCGACGAGAACGGCATCTACATGGTGGGCGACAGCCGCATCAACATTGCCGGGCTCAACGCGAACACGGTGCCGATCCTCGCGCAGGCGCTGGTGGACGCCGGAGTCTGATTCCGCCTCACACTGCCGAACGAATGGGCCCGCGCAGGACGACCTGCGCGGGATTGTCGCGTTTTTGTCGTGTTTCGCCTCGCCGCGTTCTCTCGCCCGGCTAGGTGACATCGGGTCACCGCAAGGAGATCCGAAATGGAGAAGCTCGCTAAGCGCCTCGGCCTCAGGACAGATCCCACCATCTTCTTCGTCTCGGCGGGGTTCATGGTTGTCTTTGTCATCGCACTGGTCGTGGCCCCCGGCCCGATCGGCGACGCCTTCGCCGCCGGCCGCGCCTGGATCACCGCCAAGCTGGGATGGTTCTTCATCCTGGGCGTGAGCGGCTGGTTCCTGTTCCTGCTGTGGGCGGCAATGTCGTCCCACGGCAACATCCGACTTGGCGGCCAGGACGCCAAACCCGACTTTTCGAACATTTCATGGTTCACCATGCTGTTCGCCGGCGGCATCGGCACCGTGCTGATGTTCTGGGGTGTGGCGGAACCGATTTCTCACTTTTCCGATCCGCCGTTCGACACGGTGGAACCCTACTCCGTGGCCGCGGCCGAGGACGGCATCGGCATCGCAGTCTATCACCTCGGATTGCACACCTGGACGATCTTCGCGCTGCCGGGGCTCGCCTTTGCCTATTTCATCTATCGCTACGACCTGCCGGTCCGGGTGTCTTCGGTGTTCTACCCGATGCTGGGCGAAGGCATCCACGGCCCCATCGGCAAGACGATCGACATCTTTGCAGTGCTCGGGACGCTCTTCGGTGTCGCCGTGTCTCTCGGGCTCGGGTCGTCGCAAATTGCGGCGGGCCTCGACGAGTTGTTGGGCACGGGCACGGGCGTCCTTGTCCAGGTCTGCATCCTCGCCGTCCTCACAGCGGTCGCCGTGGGGTCTATCGTGGCCGGGCTCGACAGCGGCGTTAAGCTCTTGTCGAACATCAATATCGGCTTGGCGGTACTGCTGATGATCTTCGTGCTGATCTTCGGCTCGACGCTGTTCCTGCTGCGCGGGATCGTGCAGACGGCCGGCATCTATGCCGAGATGCTGCCGCAGATGGCCTTCTGGAACGACCTGCTCGCTGACTACAAGGGCAGCGGCGATGACGGCTGGGGCTGGCAAGCGGACTGGACGGTGTTCTACTGGACCTGGACGGTGACGTGGTCGCCCTTCATCGGCCTGTTCGTGGCGCGGATCTCGCGCGGGCGCACGATCCGGGAATTCGTGCTTGGTGTCCTGTTCGCACCCAGCATGTTCACGTTGGTCTGGTTCGCCATCTTCGGCTGGTCCGCGATGGAGATCGACGGCATCGGAGCCGAGGCCCGCAACGCGCTTGGCGACCAGGCGGGACAGATCTCGGAGGCGGTGTCGAACAGCATTCCGCTCGCGATGTTCGCCTTCTTCGAGAACTTCCCGATGACCACCTTCGTGCAGGGCTTTGCGGTGGTGATCGTGGCGATCTTCTTCGCCACCTCGTCCGACTCGGCGTCACTGGTGGTGGACATGCTGTGCACCGGCAACGCCGAGCCGGGCCCTACACGTCAGCGGGTCTTCTGGGGGGTGGCCGAAGGGCTTGTGGCGGCGATGCTGATCGTGCTGGCGGGCGACGCCGGCCTGACGGCGCTGCAGCAGGTCATCACCGTCATCGGCTTGCCGATCTTCATCCTCGTCTGCGGCATGGCGGTGTCCCTGGCGATGGGCTTCAACTCCGAGACGGTCGACAAGGTCACGGTCGCCGATGCCCCGGATGTCGAGGAACTGACGCGCGACTGAACGAAAAAGGGCCCGGGCGCGCGATCCGCGCCCGGGCCCCTCAGGCTGACACTAGGGAGGAGACGTCAGCCTTTGGTGAAGTCCGGATAGGCCTCCATGCCAAGCTCGGTCACGTCGAGCCCCGCGACTTCGGCCTCTTCGCTCACCCGCAGGCCCATCAGGCCCTTCAGGATGATCCAGACGACCAGGCTCACCACGAAGACGAACACACCGATGGCGAGGAAGCCGATGATCTGCGTCACGAAGCTCGTGCCCGAGGTATAGACCGGGACGACCAGCGTACCCCAGAAGCCGGCGATCAGGTGGACCGGAATGGCACCGACGACGTCGTCGATCTTCATCTTGTCCAGCATCGGCACGGTCAGCACCACGATCACGCCACCGACGGCACCGATCCAGAGCGCACCGAACAGGGTCGGGTCGAGCGGACCGGCGGTGATCGACACCAGGCCGGCCAGCGCACCGTTCAGGACCATGGTGAGGTCGACCTTGCCGTACATGACCTGCGTCAGGATCAGCGCAGCGACGGCACCGGCGGCGGCGGCCATGTTGGTGTTGGCGAAGATGCGGCTCACGTCGGTGATGTCACCGACGGTGCCCGCGGCCAGCTGCGACCCGCCGTTGAAGCCGAACCAGCCGATCCACAGGATGAAGGTACCCAGCGTGGCGAGGGCCAGGTTCGAGCCGGGGAAGGGATGCACCTTGCCGTCGGGAAGGAACTTGCCCATCCGCGGCCCGAGGACGATCGCACCCGCCAGCGCGGCAAAGCCACCCGCCGCGTGCACCAGGGTCGAACCGGCGAAGTCGGAGAAGCCCATCTCGGACAGCCAACCGCCGCCCCACTGCCAGGACGCTTCGATCGGATAGATGAAGCCCGTCAGGATCACGACGAAGATCAGGAACGGCCACAGCTTGATCCGCTCGGCCAGGGTGCCCGACACGATCGAGGCGGTGGTGGCGCAGAACATCAGCTGGAAGAAGAAGTCCGAGCCGACCGACGCATAGTCGAGCGCGGCGTCTCCGGCACCCAGGCCGACAGGTTCGAGCACGGTGGGCGCGATCAGGATGCCGAGATAGCCGGGGATGATCCAGCCGTCGCCGGGATACATCAGGTTGAACCCGACGAACCAGTACATGATCGACGCGATCGAGAAGAGGGCGATGTTCTTGGTCAGCTGGGTCGTCACGTTCTTTGAGCGGACGAGGCCTGCCTCGAGCATGGCGAAACCGGCAGCCATCCAGAAGACGAGGAAGCCGCCCACCAGGAACAGCAGCGTCGTCATGATGTAGGGGCCGATCTCGTCGAAGCCCGGCGCCGCTGCGGCGCCCTCGGCGGCCTCCTGCGCCAGGGCCCCGGTCGGCAGAGCCGCCAGGGCGAGGAGTGGGAGGTACTTCATTGGTTTCATCGTCATCATTTCCTTTTGGCGGGAGGCTCTGATCAGATCGCGTCTTCGTTCGTCTCGCCGGTGCGCACGCGGGTGGCGCTTTCGACGTCGAGGACGAAGATCTTGCCGTCGCCGATTTTCTCGGTCTTCGCGGTGGTAGCGATCGTCGAGACGACCTGGTCGGCCATCGAGGCGGACACGACGATCTCGAGCTTGACCTTCGGAACGAAATTCACAGCGTATTCGGCGCCGCGATAGATTTCGGTGTGACCGGATTGGGAGCCGAACCCCTTGATCTCCGTCACCATCATGCCGCGCACGCCGATGGAGGTCAGAGCTTCTCGAACCTCCTCCAGCTTGAACGGCTTGATCGCTGCAATGATGAGTTTCACGTCTATCCCCTTCCATTGCCCGGAGGGCTGCCACCCCCCGCGGTTTTCTCACGCCCGCAGAAAGCCGAGACTCGGGCCCGTCTCACAAGGCGCGAGGGCGCTGCCGGCGCCATCGAAGCGGGCATCAATGCACATTTTTTGCACAAACTGGGCGGGATGCTTATTTTTTAGCCGCTCAATTAACCGTGCGGCTCGCGCCCGGCCGCCCTGACATTTGCAGGAACGTTCTGTATTCTCCGCCCCGAGCAGTCAGCATAAGGAAGCGGCATGAACCGTTCCGGCCGAGGCAAGCCGCCCCTCACCGCGCCCAAGCGCCAGAAGAAGGCGCCGGCGAAACAGGCGCCGCAGCACAGCAGAAAGAGAACCCGCAAGTCGGCCCCCCGCCGTCGGCGCGGGCCGATCGGTCTGTTGCTGGCCCCGTTCCGCTGGATCGCGTCGCTCGCCTGGCGCCTGGCATGGCGCGGCGCCGTCGTCGTGGCGCTGATCATCGGCGTGGCGGTGTTCTATGTCTACACGACCCTGCCGCCCGTCAGCTCGATGCTGGACGGACGCTCACGCGGGTCCGTCACCTTCCTCGACCGCGACGGCGAGGTATTCGCCTGGCGCGGCGAGCAGTTCGGCGGCCAGATCACGGCCGAGACCGTCTCTCCGCACCTGCGCAACGCCGTCGTCGCCACCGAGGACCGCCGATTCTACATGCATCCCGGCGTCGATCCCGTCGGTATCGCCAGCGCGATCCGCATCAACCTGCGCGAAGGGCGCGGCCCCCTGTCGGGGCACGGCGGCTCGACCATCACGCAGCAGACGGCCAAGCTTCTTTGCCTCGGGCGCCCCTACGAAAAAGAGGAATGGGAGAGCGAGGCCGCCTACGAGGCCGATTGCCGCGAGACGTCGCTCTGGCGCAAGGCCAAGGAAGCGATCTACGCGATGGCGATGGAGGCGAAGTACTCCAAGAACGAGATTCTGACGATCTACCTCAACCGCGCGTATCTGGGCGCGGGCGCCCGTGGCTTCGAGGCGGCGGCGCAGCGCTATTTCGGCACCTCGGCCAGCGATCTGCGGCCGGCCGAGGCGGCGATGCTGGCGGGGCTTCTGAAGGCGCCGACGCGGTATGCACCGACGAACAACATGTCGCTCAGCCGCGACCGGGCGGCGGTGATCGTCAACCTCATGGAAGGCCAGGACTATCTCACCGAGGCCGAGGCCGAGACCGCGCTGGCCCAACCCGCCGAACTGAGCCCGGCGGCGGCGGCCCGTGCCGGCGGCTACTTTGCCGACTGGGTGATGGAACAGGGCCCCAACTTCCTGACCAGCGACACCACCGAGGACGTGACGATCCGCACGACCTTCGATCCGGGCATCCAGAAGTCCGCGGAAGACGCGCTGCGCCATGTGTTCGACACGAAGGTTCGCGAAGGCTCGGACGCGCAGGCGGCGATCGTCGTGATGTCGGCCGACGGGGCCGTGCGCGCGATGGTCGGCGGGCGTCAGTTCACGGGCGTGGCCGGGCAGTTCAACCGTGCTGTCATGGCGAAGCGCCAGACAGGCTCGGCGTTCAAGCCCTTCGTCTATGCCACCGCGCTGGAACTTGGCTTCAACGCCAACTCGACGGTCGAGGACTCGCCGCTGACGCTCAACGTGCCCGGCTCGGGCACGTGGTCGCCCAAGAACTACACCCGCAACTACCGTGGCACGATCACCCTGACCGAAGCGCTGACCCACTCGGTCAACACCGCCGCCGTGCGGGTGAGCGAGGCCGTGGGCCGCGACAATGTCCGCAAGGTCGCGGCGGATTTCGGCATCCAGAGCGATCTCGACTCGGGCCCCGCCATCGCGCTCGGCACCTCCGAATCGACGCTGATCGAGATGACGGGCGCCTATGCCGGCATCCTCAACGGCGGCTCGTCGGTCGAGCCCTACGGCATGATCGAGCTTCGGCTGGCGGGCGACCGCACGGCGCTGATCGGTCAGGAGGGCGGCATGGGAGAGCGCGTGATCTCGCAGAACGCCGCGCAGCAGCTCGTCTACATGATGAACCAGGTTGTCGAGCGCGGCACCGGACAGCGCGCCAAGCTGGAGGGACGGCAGGCCGCCGGCAAGACCGGCACCACCCAGGCGGCCCGTGACGCGTGGTTCCTGGGCTTCACCGCCGACTACGTCGCTGGCATCTGGATGGGCTACGACGACAACACGCCGCTGACCGGCGTCACCGGCGGCGGACTGCCGGCCGAGATCTGGCACGAGACGATGTTGCGGGTGCACGAGAACCTGCCCGCCTCGCCGCTGCCGATGGCCCGCCCGCCCGAAGCGCCGGCGCAGGTCGCGGATTCCCGCGGGGCGACCGCGGATTCGCGCAATGCCGCCGGTCAGGGTCAGGCCGCGCAGCGCCAGCAGCCCCGTCAGGCCCAGCCGCAGGGCGGGCAGAGCCTGGGTGAGCGCGTGGTACGCGAGCTGTTCGGATTGTTCGGAGGAAACTGACGGCAGGCCAAGGGGCCGTCGTCACTCTTCCTCGATGATGCCGATATCCTCGGCGCGGGTCACGGTGCCCTGCGCCGGGGCGCTTTCGCAGGCGTCGTACTTGAAGGCATAGCCGTCCCAGACCATGATCAGCCCGCCCTCGGGCGCGCGCATCAGCATCGCCCGGTCGGTCCAGCTGTCGTCGCCGCTTTCGCACTGCATGTCATAGAGCACCGCCTCCATGTCGCGCACGTTGACGGGCCGCGTCATGTCGCAGCGGGCCTCGACGCCGGTAAAGACGTTGTCCTCGACCGTGACGACCTCGCCCTCTCCAGCCGCGCCGTTGCAATCCTCGGTCGGGCCGGGACGGTAGCGTCCGTCGAAATCGGTCAACTCCTGCGCCGCCGCCGGTAGGGCGACCAGCGCCGTCACCGCTATCGCCGCCGCCCTGCGCATCAGCCGGCCCGGCGCAGGTCGGCGGTCAGGGCCGCGATGTCGCCGCGGTTGCGGTCCAGCATGGCGCCGATCTCGGTCCGCTCGGATTTCAGCAGGCTCACCCCCTCGACCAGCATGTCGAAGAAGCGGGGGCTGCCCGACCGGTCCGAGACCAGGAAGGTCACGTCGAACGGCGCCTCGCCCCGCAGGTCCGCGGACGAGCGCACCTCGTAGAAGCTCTTGACCGGGCGTGCCGACTGCACGGTGATCTTGCCGCCCACGAACTCGCGGAAACGGGCGCCGTATTTCCGAGCGATATAGCCCTGGAACGCCTCGGTGAAGGCGCTCATCTGCGCGGCCGAGGCGCTGCGCGCCGGCGGGCCCAGCGTGCTGCGTGCGATGGTGGGCACGTCGGCGTAGCGGACGAAGATGCGCTCGAACTGGTCGTACATGGCCGACTCGGAGCGGCCGGAATTGATGACGCCGTTGATCTCGTTCACGAGGTTGCCGACCAGCGTCGCCGCCTGCTGCGTGCTCAGGGCCCGGGCCGCCGCCGGGATCATGGGCGCCAGTCCAAGGGCGGCCAGGCCGGTGATGAAGGCGCGGCGCGTCAGCGGTCGGGTCATCGGCTCACTCTCCGTAAAGATCTTCGTAGGGGTCAATATACGCATCCTCGACCGGCGATGCACCAAGCTCGAACGCGCGGTTCTGCAGGTAGGCGGAGCGGGCCTGTGCATAGGGATCGGCGCTGTCGTAGAGCACGGAATCGTAGGTGTCGCCAAAGCGCAGACGCTCGGCCCCCTCGGCGGCGACCTTGACACCGAACGTATACAGCCGCTCGCGTCGCGGCAGAACCGCCCCCAGCGGGTTGATGACCGTGTCGACGACCATCCCGGCGGTGTCACGCTCGGTCGAGGGGCCAAGCACGGGCAGCACGACATAGGCGCCCTGCGGCGCCCCCCAGGTGTGCAGCGTACGGCCGAAATCGTTGTCGCGCTCTTCGAGCCCCAGCTCGCGCGCGGGGTCGAGAAGCCCGGCCAGACCGATCGTGGAGTTGATGGCGAACCGCCAGCTCATGTGCGCGGCGTCCTCGACCCGTCCCTGGAGCAGGTGGTTGAGCGCGGCGACCGGAGCGTCCAGGTTCGTGCCGGCGTTCGACATCGCGATCAGCACCGGCTCGGGCACATCGGGACCATCGCCGTCGGGTCCGCCGCCGACCAGGCTGTCGAACCGGGTGTTGGCCTGGAAGGTCTGCCGGTTCTTCTCCTCGTAGGGATCGTTCACGGCGTCGCCTTGCGGCGCGGGGGCGCAGGCAGAGACGGTCAGCGACAAGAGCGCCATGGTGACAAGCGGACGCAGCGGCAGGCGCATCATGGCCGATATTCTTTCCTTCGTTTCCCACAGCTTTGCGGGCACACACGAGAACATATACTGACGCGCCATCCGAGCGCAGGTATGCTAGCGCACGATAGGGATGCGGTCCCGTCACCGCAACCGCTCCGCGGCGCCGCGATGCGCCAGAGAAAGGCCGAAACGAAAGATGCAGAACGACACCGCCAAGGGAAGCCGCGAACTGAAGAAGGTCCGCGCGGAAAGCCGACACCTGTTCCTTTTCGTCGGACTTTTCAGTGTCTTCGTGAACCTGCTGATGCTGACCGGCCCGCTCTTCATGCTGCAGGTCTACGATCGCGTGCTGGGAAGCCGCTCCGAGGAGACGCTTCTGGCGCTGTTCGTGCTGATGGCGTTCCTGTTCCTGATGATGGGGATTCTCGATTTCACGCGGGGCCGAATCCTTGCGCGTGTCGGGGCGCGGTTTCAGACGCGGCTGGACCGGCGCGTGTTCTCGGCGATGGTTCGCAAGGCTGCTACGCAACCGGATCGGGGCGCCACGCAGAACAACCTGCGCGATCTCGAAGCGGTGCAGCGCCTATTGTCCTCGCCAGTCTTGACGGCCCTGTTCGACATACCCTGGACGCCCGTTTTTCTGGCCGCGATCGCGATCTTCCATCCCTGGCTCGGCGGGCTGGCCCTGATCGGCGGCAGCATCCTCATCGTCTTTGCCCTGCTGAACCAGATGACGACGCGGCAGCCCGTGCTCGACGCGAATGGCGCGACCATGCAGTCCGAGCGGATGGCCGAGCAGATCCGGGTCGAGGCCGAGATGGTGCGCTCGCTCGGGATGCAGGATGCCAGCTTCTCGCGCTGGCAGAAGGCGCGCGACAGGTCACTGGAGGCGACGATCAAGTCGAGCGACCTTGGCGGCGGATTCACGTCTCTGACCAAGACGTTCCGCCTGTTCCTCCAGTCGGCGATGCTGGGCCTCGGCGCCTATCTCGTGCTGCAGAACGAATTGACGCCGGGCGCGATGATCGCCGCGTCGATCCTGCTGGGCCGGGCACTGGCGCCGATCGACATGGCGCTGGGACAATGGCCGCTCGTCCAGCGGGCGCAGGAGGGGTGGAAGAACCTCGCGCAGCTTCTGTCGGCCGTCGGGGAAGAGCCGCCGCGCACCCCCCTGCCCCGGCCCCGCGCGCAGCTCGACGTGATCCAGGCGACGGTGATCCCCCCGGGCGAGCAGCAGGCAGCGCTGCGGATGATCTCATTCGAGGTCGCGCCGGGCGAGGCGCTCGGCGTGATCGGCCCCTCGGGCGCGGGCAAGTCGACGCTGGCCCGTGCGCTGACCGGCGTATGGCGGCCGGCGGGCGGCAAGATCCGGCTCGATGGCGCGGCGCTGGATCAGTACGAACCGGACGTGCTGGGTCAGCACATCGGCTACCTGCCCCAGCGCGTGCAACTCTTCGACGGCACGATCGCCGAGAACATCGCACGGCTGGCGCTGGAGCCGGACGCCGAAAAGGTCGTCGAGGCGGCGAAGACGGCCGACGCCCACGAGATGATCCTGAAGCTGCCCGACGGCTACGACACGCGCGTCACCGCCGCCGGCGGCCGCCTGTCAGGCGGACAGATCCAGCGGATCGGTCTGGCGCGCGCCATGTACGGCGACCCCGTTCTGCTCGTCCTCGACGAGCCGAACTCGAACCTCGACAACGAGGGGTCCGAGGCGCTGAACAAGGCGATCCGCGCGATGAAGGAAGAGGGCAAGTCGGCGCTCATCATGGCGCACCGGCCCGCCGCGATTCGCGAATGCGAGAAGCTCCTGATGCTCGAGGGCGGGATGCGCCGGGCATTCGGGCCGCGTGACGAGGTGCTGCGCCAGATGGTGTCGAACCACAACGATATCGCCGGCAAGGTCGGCGGCGGAGGCGTTACATGACAGAAGGAACCCGCACCTGGTCGGCCATGCGTTACACGGTGTTCGGCCTGCTCGCACTGGTCGTGCTCGTGGGTGGTTTCGGAACCTGGGCGGCCACGTCCCAGATCTCGGGCGCGGTGATCGCGCCGGGGCAGATCGTCGTCGAGCGGAACCGGCAGATCGTCCAGCACCCCGATGGCGGCGTGGTGGACGAGATCCTCGTGGACGAGGGGGACGAGGTCGAGGCCGGCGAGGTCCTGATCCGTCTCGATCCGACGCTGCTGCGCTCCGAGCTCTCGACGGTCGAGAATCAGTTCTTCGAGGTCCTGGCCCGCGCCGGCCGCCTCGAGGCCGAGCGCGAGGGCGCCGACGAGATCGAGTTCGATCCCCGCCTCGCGGAAGCCGCCGAGAACGTCCCCTCGATCGCCGAACTCATCGAGGGCCAGACCCGCCTGTTCGAGGCGCGGCAGGCCTCGCGCGAGCGCGAGATCGAACAGCTGGGCCAGCGACGGCAGCAGATCGTCAGCCAGATCAACGGGATCGAGTCGCAGCAGGAGTCGCTGGAGGACCAACTGGACCTCATCGACGCCGAGTTGTCCGACCAGCAATCGCTGCTGGACCGGGGGCTGGCTCAATCCAGCCGCGTCCTTTCCCTGCGCCGCGAGGCCGCGCGCCTGGGCGGCGAGGTCGGCGAGTTGACCGCCTCGGCCGCCGAAGCGCGCGAGCGCGCGACGGAAATCGAGATCGAGATCCTCAAGCTCGACACCAGCCAGCGCGAAGAGGCGATCACCACGCTGCGTGACCTCGAGGCCCGCCTGTTCGAGCTGTCCGAGCGGCGCTCGTCGCTCAAGGAGCAACTGGCCCGGATGGAGATCACCGCGCCGGTGAGCGGCATCGTGTACGACATGCAGATCTTCGCCGAGCGCTCGGTGATCCAGGCGGCGGAACCCGTGCTCTACCTCGTGCCGCAGGACCGCCCGCTGGTGATCACGGCGCAGGTGCCGCCGATCCACATCGACCAGGTCTATGTCGGGCAGGAAGTGACCCTGCGCTTCTCGGCGCTGGATGCGCGCACGACGCCCGAACTGTTCGGCGACGTCATGCAGGTCTCGGCCGACGCCTTCGTCGACGAGAACTCGGGCGAGGCCTATTACCGGGCCGAGATCATCCTGCGCGATGACCAGACCGAGCGGCTGCCGGAAGGCGCGACGCTGATTCCGGGCATGCCGGTCGAGACCTTCATCCGGACCGAGGATCGGACCCCCCTCGCCTATCTGGTCAAGCCCTTCACGGACTACTTCGCCAAGGCCTTCCGCGAAACCTGAACGGGCGCCTTTCCGCGGCGCGGCGGCTGCGATAGCGTCGCCGCGACCGCAACCCGCGAAAGGACCTACCCGATGGCCGGAACGATCGACGCCCGCCTTGCCGAGCTTGGCATCACCCTGCCCGACGCGCCGGCCCCCGCCGCGAATTACGTGCCCTACGCCATCGTCGGCGACATGGTTCACGTCTCAGGCCAAGTCAGCCAGGGGCCTGACGGCCTGATCCTCGGCAAGCTGGGGCAGGACATGGACGTCGCCGCCGGGGCAGACGCCGCCCGCGCCTGCGCGATGAGCCTTCTCGCCCAGGTCCGCGCGGCCTGCGGCGGCGACCTCGACAGGCTGGTGCGGGTGGTCAAGCTGACCGGGTTCGTCAATTCGACGCCGGACTTTACGGACCAGCCCAAGGTGATCAACGGCGCCTCCGACTTCATGGGCGAGGCCCTGGGCGAGACCGGGCGGCATGCCAGGTCGGCCGTCGGCGTCGCTGCCCTGCCGATGGGTGTGGCGGTCGAGATCGAGGGCATCTTCCAGATCAAATGATCCTCGCGCCCGCGTTCCTGACCCGGCCCATCGCGCACCGCGCCCTGCATGGGCCGGGGCGGCCCGAGAACAGCCGCGCGGCCGTCGCCGCCGCGGTCGATCACGGCTATGGCATCGAGATTGACGTACAGCTCAGCCGGGATGGTTCCGCGATGGTCTTTCACGACGACACGCTCGACCGCCTGACGCCCGAGACCGGCGCGATCCGTCAGCGCGACGCGGCCGCGCTGACGCGCATCCCGCTGAAGGGCAGTGACGAGACAATCCCGATGCTGGCCGACCTCCTGGACCTCGTCGCGGGCCGCGTCCCACTGCTGATCGAGGTGAAGGACCAGGATGGCGCCCTCGGCCCCGACGTCGGCGCGCTGGAGCGCGCGGTGGCCGAGACCGTAGCGGGGTACGACGGGCCCCTGGCGGTGATGTCCTTCAACCCGCACGCCATCGCGGCGATGGCCCGGTTGCTGCCGGATGTGCCACGTGGGCTGACGACCTGCAGCTTCGCGGCGGGCGACTGGCCGCTGGACTCCGAGCGCCGCGCACAGCTGGCCACCATCCCCGATTACGACCGCGTCGGCGCGTCGTTCATCAGCCACGAGCACCGCGACCTGTCGAATCCCCGCCTGCCCGAGCTGAGGCGGCAGGGCGCGGGGCTGCTCTGCTGGACGATCCGGTCGGTCGAGGAAGAGGCCGTGGCCCGGCAGGTCGCCGACAACGTGACCTTCGAGGGCTATCTACCATCGTTTTCCACGTCTTGACGGCGGACCGTGCAGGGCCATGTCGCGGCGTGATCCCGCAAGGCAGTCTGCAATGACCGAGACACAGGTGGAAATCGAGGCGCTCGCCTCGCTGGGCGATGTCGCGGCGGCGGACTGGGACGCCTGCGCGTGTCCCGAGGCGGCGGATGGCGGCCGGCCCGAGGATCCGTTCACGACCCACCGCTTCCTCAAGGCGCTGGAAGACAGCGGCTCGGTCGGGACCGGCACGGGCTGGCAGCCCCGCTATCTCGTCGCGCGGGCGGACGGTCAGGTGATCGCCTGCGCGCCGCTCTATGCCAAGGGTCACAGCCAGGGCGAGTACATCTTCGACTTCGCCTGGGCGCATGCCTACGAGCGGGCCGGCGGGCGCTATTATCCGAAACTGCAGATGGCCGTGCCGTTCACGCCCGCCACGGGCCGCCGTTTCCTGACGCGGCCCGGATGGGAGGAAACGGGCGCCGCGGCGCTGGTCCAGGGCGCGGTCCAGGTCGCCGCGGACAACCGGCTGAGCAGCCTGCACATCACCTTCTGCACCGAGCACGAAGCCGGGATGGGCGAGCGCATGGGCCTGCTGCGCCGCTACACGCAGCAGTATCACTGGTACAATCGCGGCTATGCCGATTTCGACGCGTTCCTCGGCGACCTGTCGTCGCGCAAGCGAAAGAACATCCGCAAGGAACGCCGCACCGCGCAAGAATTCGGCGGCGACATCGTTCAACTGACAGGAGACGATCTGACGCCCGCTCACTGGGACGCGTTCTGGCGGTTCTACCAGGATACCGGCGCCCGCAAGTGGGGCACGCCCTACCTGACGCGGGATTTCTTCGACATCGCCCACGAAACGATGCGCGACGACATCCTTCTGGCGCTCGCAATGGACGATGGACGGCCGATCGCGGGGGCGCTGAACTTCATCGGGCGCGACGTGCTGTATGGCCGCTACTGGGGCTGCGTCGAGGACCATCCCTGCCTGCATTTCGAGCTGTGCTATTATCAGGCCATCGATTTCGCCATCGCCCACGGGCAGAGCCGCGTCGAGGCCGGAGCGCAGGGGGAACACAAGCTCGCGCGCGGGTATTTACCCGTGACGACACATTCGCTGCACTGGATCGCGGACGAGGGCTTTGCCCAGGCGGTTCAGCAATTTCTCACCGCCGAGCGGGCCGCCGTTGACGAGGATATCGAGATCCTCACCAGCTATGGCCCGTTCAAGAAGACCAGATCGGAGGACGAATGACCGAGAAACTCAGCGACGCAGAGCGCGACGGAGAGCTGAAGGAGCTGCTCTCGAATGGATGGTCGATGGTCGAGGATCGTGACGCGATCGCCAAGACCTTCGAGTTCAAGAACTTCGTCGAGGCGTTCGGTTTCATGTCGCGCTGCGCGCTCCATGCCGAAAAGCTCGATCACCATCCCGAATGGTTCAACGTCTTCAAGACCGTGAAGGTGACGTTGTCGACGCATGACGTCGGCGGCCTGTCGCCGCTGGACGTGAAGCTCGCCAAGAAGATGGACGCGCTTGCATGAACCTCTTCGGCGTCGACCTGAACGCGTTGATGTCGACCGAGATCGTCGCTGGCACCAGTGTCAGCGACATCCTCACAGTCGAATTCCTGGCAATGCTCCTGGGCAACGTGGTGGCCGCGATCCTCATCCTGATCGCAGGCTACATCATCGGCGGCTGGATCAAGCGGCGCATCCGCCGGGTCGCCGAGCGGCACGAGACGCTGGACACCACGCTGTTCAACTTCCTCGGCAACCTCGCGCGGTATGCCGTTCTGGTGTTCGCGTTCCTCTTCGTGCTCAACACCTTCGGCATCCGGACGACCTCTCTCGTCGCCGTCATCGGTGCTGCCGGCCTGGCCGTGGGCCTGGCCTTGCAGGGCACCCTGTCGAACATCGCGGCGGGCGTGATGATCATCTTCTTCCGCCCGATCAAGACCGGCGACTTCGTCGAGGTGAACGGTCAGATGGGAACCGTGAAGGAGGTGTCGCTGAACTTCACCGAGCTGGCGACCATCGGCAACGTGCAGGTGATCATCCCCAACTCAGAGGTCTGGGGAAACACCATCGTCAACTATTCGAGCTATCCCAAGCGGCGGGCCGAGTGGACGTTCGGCGTCGGTTACGGGTCGAACCTGGCCACCGCCGAGAAGGTGATCCACGACACTATCATGGCCGACGAGCGCAGCCTCACCGAGCCCGACGAGCCGTTCATCAAGGTGAACAACCTCAACGACTCGTCCGTGGATTTCCTGGTGCGGGTCTGGTGCACCGCCGACGACTATTTCGCCTATCAGGCGGACATGAAGCGGGCGGTGAAAGAGGCGCTCGACAACGCCGACGTGACCATCCCCTTCCCCACGCGCACACTCGTGATGGAGGGCGACGACCGTGAGACCGCGGCCGCGGGCCGACCGGGCGCCAGCAGCCGCCGGCACGACGACGGCGTCCGCGCGGACGAAGAGATCACCGACGAAGCGTAGAGCTGGCCGAGGGGCACGGACCCGCGCCCCTCGGCCACGATCTCACAGCGTTTCGAGCAGCGACTCGCCGGCCGACACGTCGCAGACGCCGGGATTATCCTCTTCGCGAAGCGTCTTCACGACGCCGTCCTCGACGACCATCGCATACCGCTTGGAGCGGTCGATGAGGCCCACGGGCGGTGCGGTGAAATCCATGCCGATCGCCTTGGTGAACGCGCTTTCCGCGTCACCGAGCAGCGTGATGCCCGCGTCCGTGGCGCCGGTCTCCTTGCCCCAGGCGGCCAGCACGAACGGATCGTTGACCGACACGCAGATGATCTCGTCCACGCCCTTTTCCGCGAAGGCATCGCTGGTGCGGACGAAGCTCGGCACGTGGGCCGTGGTGCAGGTGCCGGTGAACGCGCCCGGAAGGCCGAAGATCACGACCTTGCGTCCCTTCAGCTTGTCGCCCAGGTCGACCTGCTCGGGCCCCTCGGCGCTCATGCCCACCAATGTCGCACCGGGCAGCGTCTGCCCTTCCTCGATCGCCATATTTCGTCCCTCTCGTACTTTGATCCGGTTCGCCCGCGGGATATAGACCGCAAAGGGCGGCCGGACCAGCAGGAGGACGCGCGTGACTGACATCGTGGTGATCGGAGCGGGGCAGGCAGGGGCCTCTTTGGTGGCAAAGCTGCGCACCGAGGGCTTCGATGGTAACATCACCCTGATCGGCGCCGAGGACGTTCCACCCTATCAGCGGCCGCCATTGTCCAAGGCCTATCTCCTTGGCGAGATGGAGGAATCCCGGCTCTACCTGCGGCCGCACAGCTTCTACGACGACAAGAGGATCACACTGAAGCTCGGCGCTTCGGTTGAAGCCATCGACACCGATGCGCGGACGGTCGCGCTCGAGACGGGCGAGACGGTGCCCTACGACCAGCTGGCATTGACGACCGGCTCGACCCCGCGGCGCCTGCCGGACGAGATCGGCGGCGGCCTGAAGGGCGTCTACGAGATGCGCACCCTGCGGGACGCCGACGGCATGGCGCCCGACTTTGCCGAGGGCAAGCGGGCGCTGATCGTCGGCGGCGGTTATATCGGGCTCGAAGCGGCGGCGGTCGCCGCCAAGCGCGGCGTCCAAGTCACGCTGGTCGAGACGGCGGACCGCATCCTGCAACGCGTGGCCTGCCCCGAGACCTCGGACTTCTTCCGCAAGCTGCACCACGGGCACGGCGTCGAGATCCGCGAAGGCACCGGGCTTGCGCGACTGACCGGCACCGACGGCGTGCTGACGGGCGCGGTGCTGTCCGACGGGCAGGAACTGGAGCTCGACTTCGCGATCGTCGGGATCGGCATCGCGCCGGCCACGACGCTTGCCGAAGCGTCGGGGCTGGAGGTCGACAACGGGATCCGCGTGGACGCGCAGGGCCGGACCTCGGCGCCGGGCGTCTGGGCCGCCGGCGACTGCGCCTCGTTCCCCCGACGGGGTCAGTGGATCCGGCTGGAATCCGTCCAGAACGCCATCGACCAGGCCGAGGCCGTCGCCGCGAACATGTTGGGCGCCGGGACGGACTATGATCCGAAACCGTGGTTCTGGTCCGACCAGTACGACGTGAAGCTGCAGATCGCCGGCCTCAACGTCGGATACGACCGCGTCGTGGTCCGACCCGGCGAGGGGGGCAGCGTCAGTCACTGGTACTATGCCGGCGACACGCTGCTGGCGGTGGACGCGATGAACGCGGCCCGCGACTACATGGTCGGCAAGCGCCTGATCGACGGGGGAAGGACGGCGGACCCGGCACTCGTCGCCGACCCAGAGGCCGATCTGAAACAGTTGCTCAAGGGATGAGGATCGTCGGCGGATCGCTGGGCGGGCTGACGCTTGCCGGTCTGGGCAAGGGCGATCCGGCGGCACATCTGCGTCCGACCACCGACCGGGTGCGCGAGTCGCTGTTCAACCTGCTGGCCCACGGCGCCGGAGACCCGGTGCCGGACGCGCGGGTGCTCGACCTATTCGCGGGAACCGGCGCGCTGGGGCTCGAAGCGCTGTCGCGAGGGGCGGCGCATGTCTGTTTCGTCGAAAGCGGGCGCAAGGCGCAGGGGCTGATCCGCACGAACATCGCCAAGGCACGGGCCGAGGCGGTCTGCCACCTCGTCCGCCGCGATGCCCGCCGACCGGGACCGGTGCCGGACGCGCCGTTCGATCTTGTCTTCCTGGACCCGCCCTATGGCACGACCCTGGGCGGAGAGGCGCTGGGCGCCGCGCTCAAGGGGGGCTGGCTGGCACAGGGGGCGTTGATCGTATGGGAGGACAGCGGACCGGTCACACTGCCGCCCGACCTGCTTAGGACGGATGAGCGGCGCTATGGCGATACCACCATCACGCTCGCCCGCTACCAGCCGGGGTGAGGCGCGTCAGCCGCGCTTGGTGGGATGATAGAGGCCCTTGGGCGAGGTGGTGAAGACCTCGACACCGTCAGACGTCACGCCGACCGAGTGCTCGAACTGCGCCGACAGCGACTTGTCCCGCGTGACCGCCGTCCAGTCGTCGCCCAGCACCTTTGTCTCGGGCCGGCCGAGATTCACCATCGGCTCGATGGTGAAGAACATGCCCTCTTCCAGCTCGGGTCCCGTCCCCGGACGGCCGTAGTGCAGGACATTCGGCGGCGCGTGGAACACGCGGCCGAGGCCGTGCCCGCAGAAATCGCGCACCACGCTCATCCGCTGCGCCTCGACAAAGCTCTGGATGGCGTGCCCGATGTCGCCGAAGGTGTTGCCCGGCTTGACCACGTCGATACCGCGCATGAGCGAATCGTGCGTCACCTCGACCAGCCGCTCGGCCTTGCGGCCCAGCTTGCCCGCCACGTACATCCGGCTGTTGTCCCCGAACCAGCCGTCGACGATGACGGTGACGTCGATGTTCAGGATGTCGCCGTCCTTCAGCTTCTTGTCGCCCGGAATACCGTGGCAGACGACGTGGTTCACGCTGATGCAGCTGGCGTGCTGATAGCCCTTGTAGCCGATCGTCGCGGACGTCGCGCCCGCCTCGTCGATCCATTTCGTGATCAGGCGGTCGAGTTCCCCGGTGGTCTGCCCCGGCTCGATATGGGGGCCGATATCGTCGAGCAACTGCGCGGCCAGCTGTCCGGCCCGGCGCATGCCGTCGAAGTCGGCGGGATCGTAGATGCGGATGCCGTCCTTCGTCAGCCGGCCACGATTCGTCTCGTCCAAGGGGGACTCCTGTCGTTGAAGCAAGACATACCTAAGCAATCAGGCCGGATTCCGCCAGCCCGCACCGCCGCTGCCATGCACCGCGCGAAGGTCTGATGCCAGCGGCAAAGGGTTCCGCAGAGTCACTTTGTCGCGCGCGATGGCACAATCGTAACAGACAACCTCGACGCCAGCGGCCCGCGCGGCGTCGAATGCCTCCGCATAGCGCGGATCGAGGTCGCCCGCCATGGCCAGGCGGGCGCAATCGGTTCTCTGTACGACATAGAACATCACCGCCCGATGTCCCGCCGCCACCATCGAGGCGAGCTCTGCCAGGTGCTTGGCGCCGCGCGCGGTCACGCAGTCGGGGAACTCGGCCAGATCGCCCTCGCGCCGCAGGTGCACGTTCTTCACCTCGACATAGGCGTCCGGCAGGCCGGGCTCGGTCAGCAGGAAATCGACACGACTCGCAGCGCCGTACTTCACCTCGGGCCGGACGCCGGAATAGGTTGCCAGCCCGGGCACGGCGCGGGCGGTCAGCGCCTCTTTCACCACGCGGTTCGGCACCGACGTGTCGATCCCGGCCAGATGGCCGCCCTCCAGTTCCACCAGCCGCCATGCAAAGCGAAGCTTGCGGCGGGGATCGTCGTTCGGCTCCAGCCAGATACGCACGCCCTCGTCCTTCAGGCCCAGCATCGCGCCGGGATTCGGGCAATGCGCGGTCACCTCGCGCCCGTCCGCCTCCAGCACCGCGTCGGCGAGGAAGCGGTTGTAGCGGCGGATCAGGCGGGCGGGGACGAGTTCGGTTTGAAAGCGCATGGGGCCAGCCCTATACCCTCCGGGGAAGCCGGCGGAAAGCGCAAGCGGCGCGCGGCCACGATGTGACGAGGAGCGCGGTGATGACGAACCCAACGGCGGCGATGCTGGTGATCGGAGACGAAATCCTGTCGGGGCGCACCCGCGACTCGAACATGCATCACCTGGCGCAGCGTCTGACAGCGCACGGCATCGACATGACCGAGATGCGCGTGGTGCGCGACGAGCGCGCGGCGATCACCGACGCGGTCACCGCATTGTCGGCCGCCCATACCCACGTCTTCACGTCGGGCGGCATCGGGCCGACCCATGACGACATCACCGCCGACTGCGTCGCGGCCGCGTTCGGCAAGGCCATCGACGTGCGCGACGATGCAAGGGCCGTGCTGCAGGCGCATTACGACGCCAAGGGTATCGAGATGAACGAGTCCCGCCTGCGCATGGCGCGGATCCCCGAGGGCGCGACATTGATCGACAACCCGGTCTCGGCCGCGCCGGGCTTTACCCTCGGCAACGTGCACGTCATGGCCGGTGTCCCGCGCATCTTCGAGGCGATGGTCGACGGCCTGTTGGCACGGCTGGAGGGAGGCACGCCCCCGGTTAGCCGCAACCTGACGATCCGCCGCGGCGAGGGCGACGTTGCCGGCCCCCTGCGCACCCTGGCCGGGGAGAATCCCGCGCTGTCCTTCGGCTCGTACCCGTTCGCCGATGACCGCGGCGGGGCGGTGAACGTCGTCGTGCGCGGCGCCGAGCCCAAAGCGGTGGACGCCGCCATCGCGCACCTGGCCGAGGTCTTTCCGGACGCCGAATTGTGAGCGCCGCGCTGTTGCAGGCGATGACCGCGACATGGCCGGCGGCGCAGACCAGGCGCGTGGGACCGTGGATCCTGCGCGAGGGAGAGGGCGGCGGCAACCGGGTCAGCGCGGCGACCGCGGAGGCGCCGGTCTCAACCGATGACCTGCGGGACGCCGAACGCGGGATGCGGGACCTCGGGCAGACACCGCTGTTCATGGTGCGCGCGGGCGAGGACACGCTGGATGCCCTTCTCGACGCGGCGGGGTATGCCGTGCGGGATCCCGTCGTCGTCTACGAGACGGACGTCTCGGCGCTGGCCGAGCGGGACCTGCCCCGTCTTTCCGCCTTCACCCACTGGCCGCCGCTGGCGATCGTCGACGAGATCTGGCGCGATGGCGGCATCGCCGGACCGCGGCGCGCGGTGATCGACCGGGCACCCGCCCCGAAGATCGCCGTGCTCGCCCGCGCCGACAACCGGCCCGCGGGCGCCCTGTTCGCCGCGACGCACGGCAGGATCGCCATGGTGCATGCGGTGGAAACCCTCCCCGCCCTGCGGCGCCGCGGGGCGGGCCGGCACATGATGATCGCGGCCGCCCGGTGGGCGCGGGATCGCGGCGCGTCGGTTCTGGCGCTGGCCGTCACGCGCGAAAATGCCCCGGCCGTTGCACTGTATGAAAGCCTCGGGATGCGGGTCGCGACCTCGTATCACTACCGCGTCGGGGCCTGACCGGCCCCTGTGGCGCGGCTGCGACATCCCGCCCGGCCGTGCGGCCGATGACCCAAAAAAGACCGAATCGGCCTCAAGTCTGGCATAATCCGAGACGCCCGCAGGAATCGGTTGGAAAAACCGGCAGGTACGGGACGACACGAGCAGCAATCCTTGCGACAGGCCGGCAACGCTTTGCCGATCCATGGCCCGATGCGCAAACCGGAATGAAACAGAATCGCCGCTAGGACGCTATGCGACCATGAAACGTTTCGCGTGCCTCATCTCTCTCTCGCTCGCAGCGCCGCATGCGGCCGCGGCGCTGAGCCTCGATCTGCCGATCGACGGGCGCCTGACGGCACAGCAGAGCGACAGCGGCACGCGCCATGCCCTTCCCGTCGCCGCGTGGCGGGACGGCACCCTGCCCACCCGCAGCATCGAGGGCGACGTCACGCAGAGCGCCTATCGCCTCGGCGCGTCGGACCTCACCACGGGTCAGATGACTGAACGCCTGCGCGACCAGCTCGCGCAGGACGGATACGAAGTCGTCTTTTCCTGCAGCGCGGCGCAGTGCGGCGGGTACGATTTCCGGTTCGCGGCCGACATCCTGCCCGCGCCGGCGATGCAGGTGGACCTTGGCGATTTCACCTACCTCTCCGCCGTGAAGGACGGTGAGGACGGGCCGCAGGCCATCGGCCTCGTGGTCAGCCGCACGGTGCATGCGGGCTACGTCCAGGTGACCGAGATCGGCCCCGCGGGCGAGGCCGAGCCCGCCGTCGTGACGACGACCAAATCGTCGCCCACAACCGAAACGGCGGCCCCGGCCGAGGACACGCCCCTGACCGAGCGGCTGGTGGCCCAAGGCCGCGTGCCGCTGGACGATCTGACCTTCGCCACCGGCTCCACTGCGCTGAACCAGGGCAGCTACGGCTCGCTCGACGCCCTAGCCGCCTTCCTTGATGACAACCCCGAGCGCGACGTGGTGCTGGTGGGCCATACCGACACCGAAGGCAGTCTGAGCGCGAATATCGACCTTTCCCGCCGCCGCGCCGAGGCCGTCCGCACGCGCTTGACGGACAGCTACGGCATCGACGCCGACAGAATCCGGGCCGAGGGGGTCGGATACCTCGCCCCGCGCACCACGAACGATACCGAATCCGGCCGCCTCGCCAACCGGCGCGTCGAGATCGTGCTGGGCGATAGCGGATAAAAAAGCGGGCGACCCGAAGGCCGCCCAGTACACCTCTGCAGGGAACTCGTTACGCTTTGGCTACCATCGGTCGGGCCCCTTCTCGGCGAAGGCGTCGACCAGGAAATCGATGAAGGCGCGGACCTTGGGCTGCGTGAAGCGGCCCGGCGGGTACACGGCGTAGATGCCCTGGCTCTCGACCGGCAGGTCGGGAATAGCTTCCTCGACCTCGCCGCGGGCCATGGCATCTGCGAACAGGAAGCTCGGAAGGTAGGCGATCCCGAGCCCGCTGACGGCGGCGTTCAGAAGGGATTGCCCGTCATTCACGCTCAGCCAGCCGGCGGTGCGCACCTGCCGCTTTTCGCCCGAGGGCGCGGTCAGCTTCCAGACGGCGCCGTTCGACTGGCTGGAATAGTGCAGCAGCTTGTGATCGTTCAGATCGTCGATCTTCGTGGGCCGACCGTATTTCTCGAAATACTTGGGCGCCCCGACCATCCGGCGCGTCGTCTCGGTCAGCTTGCGGGCGCGCAGTGTGCTGTCCTCGAGTTCACCGATCCGAATCGCCATGTCGAAGCCTTCGCTGATGAGTTCGACGTAGCGGTTGTTGAGCACCATGTTCACGGTGATATCGGGATATTCCGTCAGGAACGCCCCAAGGATCGGCGACAGGTGGTTCACACCGAAATCGGTCGCCACGCTGATCCGCAGCAGGCCCGAGGGCGCGGATTGCATCGAGGTCACCAGACTGTCGGCCTCTCCGGCGTCGTTCAGGACGCGGCGGGCGCGGTCGTAATAGGCCAAGCCGATCTCGGTGGGACTGACGCGGCGCGTCGTGCGGTTCAGCAGGCGCGCGCCCAGCCGCGCCTCGAGGCTGGAGACATGCTTGGACACGGCGGACTTGGAGATACCCATCTTCTTGGCGGCGTCCGTGAACCCACCCTGGTCCACCACGGTCGCAAAGGCCTCCATCTCCGTCAGTCTGTCCATAATTCACTCATATGCACTCGTTGCCGCCTTCACTGCCGAAACAATCGGGCAGGATTGCGTTCGTTCTCGGACAATATCCGGGAAAGCGAAAAACCGTCCTGACCGCCGAAACGTTCCTGCGATAAGAATTCTTTAATTTCAATGGCTTCGGCCCGTCGTGTGCCCACACAATTTTCGTCTACAATGTAGAAGCCAATCGCGCGCCCTGGTCAATTGCCCGTTTCGCGTCCAGCTCCGCCGCCACGTCTGCCCCGCCGATGACATGCAGATCGACTCCACGCGCAGCCAGGTCGTCGGCCAGCGCGCGGGCCGATACCTGCCCCGCGCACAGCACGATCGTGTCCGCCGGAATCGTCCTGATCTCACCCTCGTCGCCCACCGACACGTGCAGCCCCTCGGCGTCGATGTGGTGATAGGCGACGCCCTGCATCATCTCGACCCCCTTCATCCTGAGCGTCGCGCGGTGAATCCAGCCGGTCGTCTTGCCCAGGCGCTTGCCCGGCTTCTCGGCCTTGCGCTGCAACAGGACGACCTGCCGGACCGGCGGCTCGGGGGCCGGTCCCTCGGACGACAGGCCCGCCCGCTCGGCCTCGGGATCGACGACACCCCATTCCCGGCGCCATTCCTCGGGCTCTTCCGTCGGCGAGGGGCG
Organism: Tranquillimonas rosea; assembly: GCF_900111315.1. Classification (GTDB taxonomy): domain Bacteria; phylum Pseudomonadota; class Alphaproteobacteria; order Rhodobacterales; family Rhodobacteraceae; genus Tranquillimonas; species Tranquillimonas rosea. Next base: position 64,677 of record NZ_FOGU01000009.1, on the reverse strand, counting down.
GTCCTGCACGAGGAACTCCGCCACGTCGAAGCCGATTCCGCCCGCGCCGACGATGGCCACCCGCGACCCCGCCGTCACGGCGCCGGACAGGATGTCGGCGTATCCGGCCACGTTCGGGCCGTCCTGCCCCGGAATACCGGGATCGCGCGGCGACACGCCGGTCGCCACGATGACCGAGTCGAAGCCGGCAAGCGCGTCGGCATCGGCGGTCGTGTCCAGCCGGACCTCCACGCCGCGCACCTCCAGCATGCGCGTGTACCAGTCGACCAGGCCCTCGAACTCTTCCTTTCCCGGAATCGTCCGCGCCAGGTTCAGCTGTCCGCCGATCCGCCCGGAGCGCTCGAACAGGGTCACGCCATGACCCCGCTCCGCCGCGGTCAGGGCGGCCGACAGCCCCGCCGGCCCGGCCCCGACGACCGCGATCCGGCGCCGCGTTTCCGCCGGTTCGATGGTCAGGTCGGTCTCGTGGCAGGCCCGCGGGTTCACCAGGCACGAGCTGATCTTGCCGCTGAACGTGTGGTCCAGGCAGGCCTGGTTGCAGGCGATGCAGGGCGCGATCTCGTCCGCGCGGCCAGCCTTGGCCTTGGCCACGAAATGCCCGTCGGCCAGGAACGGCCGCGCCATCGAGACCATGTCGGCGCAGCCTTCGGCCAGCACCCGCTCGGCGACTTCGGGGGTGTTGATGCGGTTCGACGTGATCAGCGGCACCGACACCTCGCCCATCAGCTTCTGCGTCACCCAGGCGAAGGCGGCACGCGGCACGCTGGTGGCGATCGTCGGCACCCGCGCCTCATGCCACCCGATGCCGGTGTTCAGGATCGTCGCGCCCGCCGCCTCGACCGCCTTGGCCAGCGTGACGACCTCGTCCCAGCTCGACCCCTCGGGGACCAGGTCGATCAGGCTGATACGGTAGATCAGGATGAAATCCTCGCCCACGGCCGCGCGGACGCGGCGGACGACCTCCAGCGGCAGGCGCATGCGGTTCTCGTACGCGCCGCCCCAACGGTCGGTGCGCCTGTTGGTCCGCGTCACCAGGAACTGGTTCAGGAAATAGCCCTCGGACCCCATGATCTCGACGCCGTCATAGCCGGCCTCGCGGGCCCGCACCGCGCTGGTGACGATGTCGGCGATCTGCTTTTCGATCCCCTCCTCGTCCAGTTCCCGCGGCGGGAACGGCGAGATCGGGGATTTCAGGGCCGAGGGCGCGACACAGTCCTGCGAATAGGCGTAGCGGCCGGCATGCAGGATCTGCATCGCGATCTTGCCGCCCGCGTCGTGCACACGGTCGGTCACGCCGCGGTGGTTCGCGATGTCCCGGTCCGAGAACAGCCCCGCCGCCCCCGGAAACACGCCGCCCTCGCGGTTCGGGGCCATGCCGCCCGTGACCATCAGCCCGACGCCGCCCTCGGCCCGCTCGGCATAGAAGGCCGCCACCCGCTCCCAGTCGCCCGTCTCTTCGAGGCCGGTATGCATCGACCCCATCAGCACGCGGTTGGGCAGGCTGGTGAAGCCGAGGTCGAGCGGTTCGAGTAGGTGCGGATAGGTCATGTGGCTCCCCCGGCTGTGCTGCGCCGCCATCCTTTCCCGCCCCGCACCGCGTGTCACGTTCAACGCGGCGTCATGCCCCGCCTTGCGGCACGACGCCGACGCGGGCAAGGAGCACCGGCACAGACGGAAAAGGCCCGATGACGACGATCCGCCCCTACCGACCCGACGACCTGCCCGCCGCCCTGCGCCTGTCGGGTGCGGTCGGCTGGCCCCACGGCGCGGCAGAATGGCGGCTGGTCACGTCCCTGTCGGATGGCGTGGTGGCCGAGCGCGACGGCGCCGTGATCGGCACCGCCTTCTGCACGCCCTTCGGCGCCGACGCGGCGGCGATCAACATGGTGGTGGTCGATTCCGCGGCTCGTGGCGCGGGTCTCGGGCGGCGTCTTGTCGAGGCGGCGATCGGCATCGCCGGCCCCCGCCGGCTGAGGTTGGTCGCGACCGAGATGGGTCTGCCGCTCTATCGCCGACTCGGGTTCGAGACTGTGGGCCACGTGGCCAAGCACGAAGGAATCGCCGCGCCCCTCACCGTGCCGCACGGGATCGAGACGACGCCACCGGACCTCGACGATCTTGTCGCGCTCGACCGTGCGGCGACGGGCGCGGACCGCGGCGATCTGTTGCGGCACCTGCTGGCGGTGGCCGACTGCGCCACGCTGCGCGACGGCGGGCGCCTGACGGGGGTCGCCCTGAGCCGGCCCTTTGCCGGCGGGCACGTCATCGGGCCGGTGCTCGCGCCCAAAAGCCCGAGCGCATGGCAGCTGATACGCCACCACCTTGCAATGCGTCCCGGTGAGCATGTCCGGATCGACTGCGTCGCGACGGCACCGTTCCGGGGCGAGCTTGAGTGCGCCGGGCTGGCGCATACGGGCGGCGGCGTCGAGATGGCGAAGCCGGTTCCGCCCACCCCGGCATCGCCCGCCACGCGGCACGCGCTGGTCGCGCAGGCCTTCGGCTGAGGTCAGGCGCCGCCCTCGTGCGCCTCGACGCAGTGGCGGCGGAAGGCCCGCTTCAGCATGTCGAGCTCGGCGCGCAGCAGCGAGACCTCGGCGCGGAGGTCCTGGTCGAGCCCCTCGCCCATCGCGATCGCGCACGAGGCAAGGACCTCTCCACTGGCGGCCTCGGTGATGATGACGCTCTGCAGCCCGTCGTTCAGGACCTCGGGCGGTATCGGAACGCGGACGAGCCACAGAGTGCCGTCTCCGCGATCCGCCGTGACCTCGGGCGAGGGCAGCGGCCGGTCGCCGTGAAAAGCGGCCAGCGCCGGCGCCTCGGCCTGCGGCGTGCGCAGAACGCCCTGCCAAACGCCATCGGCGATCCGCGTCTCGGTCAGCGTCACTTCGGACAAGGGCAGCTCCGTCACAGGGGCGCGCGGGGACGGCGGCTCACCGTCACGTCGCGCAGGGTGATCTGGTTCATCCAGGGACGGTCGAGGATCAGGTCGATCCACATCCCCTCGATCCGCCTGTCGTCCAGCCCGGTATAGGCCAGGTCGAACTCGGCCACGAATGACCCGGTCCCCTCGCCCAGCGGCTGAACCATCTGCTCGGTGTTAGGCCCGTGCCGGACGTTCAGGCGCGCGGTCAGGCCTACGGGCCGTTCGGCCTCGGCCATCACGTTCAGCTGCACGATGCTATCGCGCCGAAGCCCCGCGAGCGCCTCGTCCGGCAGGTCCACCACGGCCGACAGGAACGTGCCATCGAAGTCGAAGACCTCCATCCGCAGACCGTACGGCGCGAGATCATCGGCACGGCGATTGCGGACGTGACGCACGGCCACCTCGGGGTGCCCGGCATCGTGGAAGATCGTCACCTGTCCGCCAAGCGGCGTCTTGGCCTCGACCGCCGTGCGGCCCGGCACCGGTATGGCCCCGCGCCACATGGCCGGGCGGCAGACCCAATCCGCGCCGATCGGCGCCTCGATCGCGTCGGCCCCGACGCGCGGCAGCGCAAGCCGGCCGTCGGCCACGTGGATCACCCGGTTCAGCTGCTTACGCAGGGCGCTCGCCCGGTTCCGCAGCGCGCGCAGATGGACAAGATCGGCTTTCTCGGCCTCTGCCGCGCGGCGCTGCCACCGGCGGAGCGAGTGCCGCTCGAGGCGTTGCGCCAGTTCCAGCGCCATGCGTCGGACCATCCATCGCTCCCACGGGCGGCGGCCCCGGTCACGCCGGGGCCGCGGCACGGTTTCGACCTAGAGGTCCATGTAGACGTGGGTTTCCGCCGTGGCGCCGGGATGGGTGACGGCGCCCTTGTAGGTCGCGCCGACCAGCTGGGCATATTTCCACAGCGCGCCGCTGGCATAGTTCGTCGGCTTCGGCCCCGGCCAGGCCTGCCGCCGCGCGTCCATCTCCTCGTCCGAGAGGTCGACGCTGATCTCGCCCTTCACGGCATCGATGGTGATCATGTCGCCGTTCTTGAGCAGCGCGATCGGCCCGCCATAGGCCGCCTCGGGGCCGACATGGCCCACGCAGAAGCCGCGCGTCGCGCCCGAGAAGCGGCCGTCGGTGATCAGGGCGACCTTCTTGCCCATGCCCTGTCCGGACAGCGCCGCCGTGGTGGCGAGCATCTCGCGCATGCCGGGGCCGCCCGACGGGCCCTCGTTGCGGATGACGATGACCTCGCCCTCTTCGTAGCCGCGCGCCTTGACCGCCTCGAAGGCCTCTTCCTCGTTCTCGAACACGCGGGCAGGGCCGGTGAAGACCTGGTCCTCGGCCGGCATCCCGGCGACCTTCACGATGGCGCCCTCGGGGGCGAGATTGCCCTTCAGCCCGACGACGCCGCCGGTCTCGGTGATCGGCGTCTCGACCGGATGGATCACCTTTCCGTCCGCCTCGCGGTCGGTCATGTCCAGCTCTTCGCCGATGCTGCGGCCGCTGGAGGTCATGCAATCCTCGTGGACGAGGCCGGCCTTGCGCAGCTCCTTCATCACCACCGGCAGGCCGCCGGCGTGGTAGAGGTCCTTGGCAACGTACTGCCCGCCGGGCTTGAGGTCGACGAAGTACGGGGTGTCGCGGAAGATCTCGCAGACATCCTCGAGGTAGAACTCGATACCCGCCTCGTGCGCGATGGCCGGCAGGTGAAGGCCCGCATTGGTCGAGCCGCCGGTGCACGCCACGACGCGCGCGGCGTTTTCCAGGCTCTTGCGGGTGACGACGTCCCGGGCGCGGATGTTCTGTTCGATCAGGTTCATCACCGCCTGGCCCGACGCCTCGGCGTAATGATCGCGGCTCTCGTAGGGGGCGGGAGCGCCGGACGAGTTGAACAGCGCCAGGCCGATCGCCTCGGACACGCAGGCCATGGTGTTGGCGGTGAACTGCCCGCCGCAGGCCCCGGCCGACGGGCAGGCCGCGCGCTCGAGCACGGCCAGCGCGGCATCCGACAGGTTACCGCTCTGATGCCGGCCGACGGCCTCGAACATGTCCTGGACGGTCAGGTCGCGGGTCGCGAAATCCTCGGGGATGTCCTTGTGCGCGGGCGCCTTGCCCGGAAGGATCGAGCCGCCGTAGATGAACACCGACGGCGTGTTCAGCCGCACCATCGCCATCATCATCCCCGGCAGCGACTTGTCGCAACCCGCCAGACCGACGATCGCGTCGTAGCCGTGGCCGCGCATCGTCAGCTCGACCGTGTCCGCGATCGCCTCGCGGCTGGCCAGCGACGAGCGCATGCCCTCGTGGCCCATGGCGATGCCGTCGGTGACGGTGATGGTCGTGAACTCACGCGGGGTGCCCGAGGCCGCCTTGACGCCCAACTTCACCGCCTGCGCCTGCCGCGACAGGGCGATGTTGCAGGGCGCCGCCTCGTTCCAGCAGGTCGCGACGCCGACGAAGGGCTGATTGATCTCTTCTTCGCTCAAGCCCATCGCAAAGTAGTAGGAGCGGTGCGGCGCCCGCTGCGGCCCCTCTGTCACATGCCGGCTCGGCAGCTTGGATTTGTCGGTCTTGCCCTTGAGCATGACACCCTCCTGGCGTGTTATCTTCCCTTGCGTCCGGGAATAGGCGAGCGGACACCCGCGCACAAGCGCGATTGCCCCGGCGGGCCGGACTGCTAGCTTGGCCGGCGACGCGCCGCTCCGAGAGAGATGCCATGCCCCGCCCCGCCTTCCGGGCCTTCATCGGCCCCGCCACCGCGCGCCCGCAGCTCTGGCGACTGCTGCTCGGGCTGATCGTGGCGGCGCTGATCTATGCCGCGGTCTGCGTCGCTGTGCTCGCCCCCGCGGTGCTGCGCCAGCCCGCGACGGACGCCGGCGACACCCTGGCCTCCCTGGTCGAGGCGCGGACCCCCGGCGCGACGCTGTTGCTGCTGGCGACCTTCGCGGGGATGGCGCTCGGCGTGATGGTGGCGGCGCGGTTCTTGCACGGGCGCCGACCGGGAACGCTGATAGGTCCCGCTTCCCGCGCGCTCCGCGACTTCGTGACGGCCGTGACCGTGGTCGGCGCGGTCTACGCGGTGGCGGTGCTGGTGTGGGCGTGGCGGTACGACAGCCTTCCGGGGCTCGACCTCGGGACATGGCTGCCGCTGCTGCCGCTGGCGGTGGCGGGCCTGCTGATCCAGAGCGGCGCGGAGGAGATGCTGTTCCGCGGCTATCTCGTGCAGCAACTGGCCGCGCGGTTCCGCTCGCCGCTTATCTGGGCGCTGCTTCCGGGCGTCGTCTTCGGACTGCTGCACTTCGACCCCGTGACCGCGGGGGGCAACGCGTGGCTTGCCGTGGGCGCGGCAACGGCCTTCGGCCTGGTCGCGACCGACCTGACCGTGGTGACCGGCAGCCTCGGCGCGGCCTGGGGGTTCCACTTCGCCAAAAACGCGCTTGCCGTCCTCCTGCTGGCCACCAAGGGCACGATCACCGGCCTGGCCCTGCGCCGCACCCCGTACGGCGTCGACGCCGAGGACGGGTCGCGCTGGCTGATCCTGGGCGACATCGGCCTGCTGGTCGTGGCCTGGCTGATCCTGCGGCGCATCCTGACCACACGCTGAATTGCATTTCACCCTCAGGCCGCATAGGTCTGGCCCGCCCGAAGCAGCCCACGGCACGCACCCGATGAACTGGATCTCGAACTACGTCCGCCCGAAGATCAACTCGCTCTTCTCGCGCCGAGAGGTGCCCGAGAACCTCTGGACCAAGTGCGACGAGTGCGGGACGATGCTGTTCCACCGCGAACTGCGGCAGAACCTGAACGTCTGCGGCAATTGCGGCCACCACATGTGGATCAGCCCCCGCGCCCGGTTCGAGGCGCTGTTCGACAACGGCACCTTCTCGGAGGTCGAGGTGCCGATGCCGGTGCAGGACCCACTGCAGTTCCGCGACCAGAAGCGCTATGCCGACCGCCTGCGCGGCGCGCAGAAGGCCTCGGGCGAGAAGGAGGCGATGCTGGTCGTCGAGGGCGAGATCGGCCGCACGCCGATCGTCGCGGCGGCGCAGGATTTCAGCTTCATGGCCGGCTCGATGGGCATGTATGTCGGCAACGCGATCATCGCGGCGGCCGAGCGCGCGGTGCAGACCGGGCGGCCGCTGGTGCTGTTCTCGGCCGCCGGCGGGGCGCGGATGCAGGAAGGCATCCTGTCGCTGATGCAGATGCCGCGCACCACCGTCGCCGTCGACATGGTGAAGGAGGCGGGGCTGCCCTACATCGTCGTCCTGACCCACCCGACCACCGGCGGCGTGACCGCCAGCTACGCGATGCTCGGCGACGTCCAGATCGCCGAGCCCGGCGCGCTGATCTGCTTTGCCGGCCCCCGCGTGATCGAGCAGACGATCCGCGAGAAACTGCCCGAGGGCTTCCAGCGGGCCGAGTACCTTCTGGATCACGGCATGCTCGACCGAGTCACCCACCGCAGTGAGCAGCGCTCGGAGCTGATCACCCTGACACGGATGATGATGGGCATGCCGCCGGCCGTCGCCGGAGAGCTGCCGCCCCCCGCCAACGGACCCGACGCGCCGCAGACCAGCGTGGCCGAGGTGGCCGAGGCGATGCTGGGCGGCGAGGCGTCGACCTCCGGCGGCCAGTCGTCCTGATCCCGGTGGACCGGCGCGACCGCCCATGAGCCCCGACACCTCCGACCGCATCCTGACGCGGATGATGGCGCTGCACCCCAAGGTGATCGACCTCGTGCTCGATCGCGTTTGGAGGCTGCTGGACGCGACAGGCAACCCGCAGGACGCGCTGCCGCCGGTGATCCATGTCGCCGGGACCAACGGCAAGGGATCGACCCTGGCGATGCTGCGAGCCGGGCTCGAGGCCGCGGGCAACCGTGTCCACGCCTATACCTCGCCGCATCTCGTCCGCTTCCACGAGCGTATCCGGCTGGCCGGGGAGCTGATCGGAGAGGACGAACTGGCCGCGATCCTGGATGAATGCGAGGCCGCGAACGAAGGCCATCCGATCACCTATTTCGAGATCACCACCTGCGCCGCGCTTCTCGCCTTCTCGCGCGTGCCGGCCGAGTACTGCCTGCTGGAAGTCGGGCTGGGCGGGCGGCTCGACGCCACCAACGTCGTCGCCCGGCCCAGGCTGACGGCGATCACGCCCGTGGCGCTCGACCACCAACAGTTCCTGGGCGAGACGCTGCCGGAAATCGCCGCGGAGAAGGCGGGCATCCTCAAGCGCGGCGTGCCCTGCGTGGTGGGCCGGCAGGAGAACGCGGCGCTGGAGGTGATCGAGGCGCGGGCGGCGGCGCTCGGCGCGCCGCTGCTGGTGCGCGGGCAACACTGGCATGCCTGGGAAGAGCGCGGGCGCCTCGTCTACCAGGACGAGCGCGGTCTCCTCGACCTGCCGCTGCCGGCGCTGCCGGGCCGTCACCAGATCGACAATGCCGGAATCGCGCTCGCGGCGCTGCGCCACCTGGAAAGCGACGAGACCGCCTGCGAGGCCGCGATGACCGGAGCCGCCTGGCCGGCGCGGATGCAGCGGCTGACGCGCGGGCCCCTGGCCGATGCGGCGCCCGGGGCGCAGATCTGGCTCGACGGCGGCCACAACCCCCATGCGGGCGCCGCGCTCGCCGACAGCCTGGCGGCGATGGACGACCGGCCGCTGCACCTGATCTGCGGCATGCTCAACACCAAGGATGCCGGCGGCTACCTCGCGCCGCTGGCCGGGATGGCGGCCAGCCTGACCGCGGTGCCGATCCCCGGCGAGCACAGCGCGCATCCCCCGGCCGAAGTCGCCGCCGCGGCACGGGCGGCCGGGATCCCCGCCTCGGAGGCGGAAAGCGTCGGCGCGGCGCTGGCGGAGATCGCCGGCACCGCGCCGGGCGCGCGCGTGCTGATCTGCGGCTCGCTCTACCTTGCCGGGCAGGTGCTGGGCGAGAACGGCTGAACCCCGCGGCGCGCCTTCGGCGCACGCGACCTTGCGCCCGCCTCCGGCGGGCGGTTCGCGGGGGCGCTGCCCCCGCACCCCCGGAATATTTCACGGCAGAAGAAGGCGGGTCAGCCGCCCCAGCCCTCGGACTGCATTTCGCGCAGGCGGGAGGCCGTGCGCTCGAACTCGAAGGTGCCTTCGCCCTCGACATAGAGGCTTTCGGGGGTGTCGGCGGCGGAGATGTAGAGCCGCGTGCCGGCCTCGTAGAGCGCGTCGATCAGGGTGACGAAGCGGCGGGCCTCGTTGTAGTTCTCGGAGCCGAGGCGCGGCACCTCTTCCAGCAGGAGGACGTCGACCGCCTCGGCCACGGCGAGATAGTCGGCGGCCCCGAGGGGGCGGCCGCAGAGATCCCAGAACCGGGCCCGCGCCACGCCGCCCGCATGCCGCGGCACAGTGACGGTGCGGCCTGAGACGGTGAGCTCCAGCGGCTCGGGCGTGCCTTCGGCGAGGTCGTCCCAGACGCGGTCCATCCGGGCGCTCGCCTCGGCGTCGGCGGGCGTGAAGTAGGACTCGCCCGCCGAGGGACGGTCCTGCCGGTAATCCTGCGCCGCGTCGAGTTCGCGGACCGCGAGCCGGTGCTTGAGGAGGCGGATGAAGGGCAGGAAAACCGAGCGGTTCAGCCCGTCCTTGTAGAGGTCGTCGGGCGGGCGGTTCGAGGTCGTCACCACCACGACGCCGGCGTCGAAGAGCTTTTCGAACAGGCGGCCGACGATCATCGCGTCGGCGACGTCGCCGATCTGCATCTCGTCGAAGCAGAGCAGGCGCACCTCGGCCGCGACCTCGCGCGCGAAGGGGGCGATCGCGTCGTCGACGCCGCGGGCGCGGGCGGCCTTCATCCCCCTGTGCACCTCCTGCATGAAGGCGTGGAAATGCACCCGGCGCTTCGCGTCGATCTCGGCGGCCTCGTAGAAGAGGTCCATCAGCATCGACTTGCCGCGCCCGACGCCGCCCCAGAGATAGAGCCCCTTGGGCGGGTCGGCGGGACGGGAGAACAGCCCGCGCAGGCCGCCCTTGCGGGCCGGGCCCTCGGCCAGGGCGGCGGCGATGCGGTCGAACTCGGGCAGGACGGCGCGCTGCGCGGGGTCGGCGGTCAGCCCCCTGGCGCGGACCGTCTCGTCGTAGAGGGTGGCCATGTCCTTGGTCATGCACACCGGAGTATCGTCAAGCGGCGGTCAATGGAAGCCGGCGGCGGCCCGGCCCGCGAGGCGGCCCGTCGCGAGGCAGCCGGTCAGGAGGTAGCCACCGGTCGGGGCCTCCCAGTCCAGCATCTCGCCCGCGGCGAAGACGCCGGGACAGGCCCGCAGCATCAGGTCGTCGTCAAGGCCGGGCCAGGCGATGCCGCCGGCGGTCGAGATCGCCTCGTCCATCGGGCGGGGTCCCTGGTGGCGGAGGGTCAGCGCCTTGACCCTGTGCGCCAGCGCCTCGCCCGTGGGAAGGGGATGCGCGGCCTCGAACAGCAGGGCGAGCCGGACCGGATCGAGCCTGAGCGTCTTGCGCAGCCACTGGCCAACCGAAGCCTTGCCACGGGGGCGGCGCAGGCGCGCGGCGATCGTGTCGGTATCGAGATCGGGGAGCAGGTCCACCTGGAGCGGCGCGCCGGTGCGCAAGGCCGGGGTCAGCGGATAGAGCCCGCCGCCCTCGAGCCCGGCGGCCGAGACGACGCACTCGCCGCGACTGTGAAGCGCACCGGCGCCGAGACGCACACCCTTGAGCGGCTGGCCGAAGACCTTGGCCATCGGCCTGGACCAGGCCACGGAGAGCCCGGCATTGGCGGGCGCAAAGGGGGTGAGCGGAACGCCGCGCCCGGCCAGCCAGGGCGCCCATGCGCCGTCGGAGCCGAGCCGCGCCCAGCTGGCGCCGCCGAGCGCGAGGACGCAGACGGCGGGCCGCAGGGCGCGCGGACCGTCCGGCGTGTCGAAGGCGAAGGCGCCGTCGTCCCAGCCGTGCCAGCGCCACCGCGTGCGCAGGGCCACGCCCCGGTCCGCGAGCCGCGACAGCCATGCCCGGAGCAGCGGCGAACCCTTCATCGTCAGTGGAAAGACCTTGCCGGACGAGCCGGTATAGACCTCCTGCCCGAGGCCGCGTGCCCAGTCCATGACCTCGGCCGGGCCGAAACTTGCCACGGCGCGGCGCATCTCGGAGCTGTCGTAGTGGCTGGCGAAGGCCCCGGACGGTTCGTCCTGGGTGAGGTTCAGGCCGCTCTTGCCCGCCATCAGAAACTTGCGGGCGACGCTCGGCTTCTGCTCCGCCACGAGCACGCGGCGGCCCGCACGGGCGAGTTCCTCGGCCGCCATCAGTCCGGCCGGCCCCGCGCCCACGACCAGCGCGTCGATCCCGCCGTCCTGCGTCATCGGCGCGCCTTGCGGCCGGACGCGCGGCGGATCCAGACTGCGCCGCGATGGACGACCCCGTGTGCCCCCTGTGCGGCCGGCCGATTCCGCCGCATGCCAGGCAGAGCCTGCATCACCTCGTTCCCAAGCTGCGCGGCGGCAAGGGCGGGCCAACGGTGCTGATGCACCAGATCTGCCACAACGAGATCCACGCCACGCTGAGCGAGGTCGAACTGGCGCGGGCCTATTCCACGCCCGAGGCGCTCAGGGCGCATCCGCGGCTGGCGAAGTTCGCCTCGTGGGTGGCCAAACGGCCGCCCGAGTTTCATTCCAAGACACCCGGCGCGCGGCGCGGTCCGAAACGGCGAGGGCGCTAGCACGGTCAGATCAGCGCCTTGATCGCGGCGGCGTGGTCCGGGCTGGCCGACAGGGCGTCCTCGGCCAGGGCGGCGGCGCGGGGCAGCACCTCTTCGGTATGGCAGACGCCCTCGACGAGACCGAAGGAGAACGCCTCGTCGGCACTGAGGCGCGCGCCGCCCATCAGCAGAAGCTTGGCGCGCGCCGGCCCGATCAGCTCTTTCAGGCGGGCGGCATCCGCGGCCTGCGGCAGGTAGCCCCGCTGCATTACCGGGTAGAAGAACGTCGCATGGCGCGCCGCGAGACGGATGTCGCAGGCCATGGCCATGCCGAAGGCACCGCCGGCAAGCGTGCCGTTCAGCGCGGCTACGGTCAGGCAGGGCAGCGCCGCGATCCGGTCCGAGAGCGTCTCCCACAGCGGAGAGGTCGCGAGGCCCTGCTTCGCCTCGTCGAGATCGGCGCCGGCGCTGAAGGTGCGGCCCCGGCCGGTGATCAGGACCGCCCGCGCGGTTCCGTGGGCCTCGTCGATGCAGGCGACGAGCTGTTCCAGCATCGCCGCTGTCAGGGCGTTCGCCTTGTCCGGACGGTCGAGCGTCACCGTCCAGAGCGGGCCGTCCTTCTCGCAGGTGATCACGTCAGTCCGACCTTCTGTCGCACGCCCTCGTCGCGGAGCGAGACCTCGCCGCCGAGATAGTCGTCGGCCTCGGGCCCGCACATCCACAGGAGCGCCTTCGCCGGCCAGTCTGCCGGGATATGGTCGTCCCAGTCGAGCTGGCTGATCGGGTTGATTCCGCTCGCCTTGATCTCGCGCTGCATATCGGTGGCGACGGTGCCCGGCGACAGGCCCATGACCCGCAGCCCCTGCCCGCGCGTCTCGTGGTCGGCCGACCGGGTAAGCATCGCCGCCCCGGCCTTGGCGGCACAGTATTGCGACCAGCCCTCGACCGGGCGGTGCGCCGCGCCCGAAGAGATGTTCAGGATGGTGCCGGCGCCCTGCTGCAGCATGAAGGGCATCGCGGCGCGCATGCCGTGATAGACACCCTTGAGGTTGATATCGATCGCCTGGCCCCAGTCCGCCGGGTCGATCTCGGCCATGTGGCCGATCGGTTCGATCACGCCGGCATTGTTCACCAGGACGTCGAGGCTGCCGAAGGTCTGCACGGCGGCGTCGACCGCCGCGCGCACCTCCCAGTAGCGGGAGACGTCGCAGGGAATGGCCAGCGCCGTGTCCGGCCCCAGTTCCCCGGCGATCGCGGCAACCGAGTCCTCGTCGCGCGCCACCAGGGCGACCTTTGCGCCGGCGGCGGCAAAGACGCGGGCCGCCTCGGACCCGATGCCCCGGCTCGCGCCGGTGATCAGCACTGTCTTTCCTGTCATGTCGGGCATGCCCGTCTCCCTCGCATGGTTCCTTCGCCTTGCGGCAACCTAGTCGAGCCGACCCGGTCGTGCCAGCGACGCGCTTGACGCCGGCGGCCCCGGACGGCGAAGTATGCGCCAACAGCCCAACCGGAGAGAAGAACATGTCCGTCGCCGTCCCCTCTCGAACCGTCATCGGCCTGGCTTGCGCCGCCGGCCTCTTGCCCGCCGCACCGGCCGCGGCTCTGACGGCTGACGCCCTGTGGCAGGCCTGGCAGGACCAGGCGACCGAGAGCGAGCAGGAGATCACGGCGGCCGAGACCTCGCGCGACGGCGATGCGCTGACCCTGAGCGGCGTGCGCAGCCGCGTCACCTATCCCGACGGCAGCGCGACGGTGATGCTGGACCGCATCGTGCTGACAGAGCAAGACGATGGCAGCGTGACGGTCGACCCGTCTCCGGTGACGCGGCTGACGACCGAAGCCGCTCCCGAGGACGGCGAGTCCTCGACCACCGAGATCGAGATCGCGACGACGGACCTTTCACTGGTGGCGCGCGGCCAGCCGCCCGAGATCGACTACCAGGTCGAGGCCGGCGGTGTGGACATCACGCTGACCTCGCTGACCGTGGACGGCGAACCGGTCGAGGTCGAGGCGGGCGCGACGATGACGGGGCTATCGGGCGACTATCTCGTGGAATCCGGCGACGGGACGGGCAATCCGGCCACGACCGGGCAGATGTCGGTGGACGCCGTCGCGCTTGCCGCGACGGGCGCGGATGACGAGGGCACCGGGTTCTCTCTGGAAGCCACCTACGAGGACGTCGCCGTCGAGAGCTTCGGCACCGGCGGTCTTTTCGGAAACGCCGATGCGCTGGTGTCGCGCGATGTGACGGCGGGGGGGGCCTACAGCTACGGCGCCACCAGCAGCCGCTTTTCCGTCGAGGGGCCCGAGGGCGGCACCCTGGCGACCCAGAGCGAGGGCGGCCGCAGCGAATACGACCTGTCGGACGGCAACCTGACCGTCGACGGCGCGATGCGTAACATGACCTTCACGGCCGAAAGCCCGCAGCTGCCCGGTCCACCGGTCGAGGCCAGCATCGACGAGATCGCGACGAGATTCACCTTCCCGCTCGCCCCCTCGGACGAACAGCGCGATATCGCCCTGATGCTGAACCTCGACGGCCTGACGGTCGACGACCAGCTCTGGGCGATGGTCGATCCCCAGGGGATCCTGCCGCGCACGCCCGCCCGGCTGAAGCTGGACCTTGCCGGCCGCATGACGCTGAACGAGGCACTGTCCGAGATCGACCCAGAGGACGAGTCGGCCGCGACCTTCGACAGCCTGACGATCCGCGAGCTCGAGCTGGGCTTTGCCGGCGCCGAGCTGTCCGGGGACGGCGACCTGACCTTCCAAGCGCCGTCCGACGACGCGGCCGAGCCCCCGGAGGGAACCGACGACATGATCCCTGCCGCGCCGCCGATGCCCGAAGGCCAGATCAACCTGACCCTCAGCGGCGCGAATGCGCTGATGGACGACCTCGTGACCTTGGGCGTGCTGCCCGAGGATCAGGTGATGGGCGCGCGGATGATGCTGGGCCTGTTCGCAGAGTCGGTGGGCGACGACCTGCTGCGCTCGCGCATCCGGCTTGGCCCGGACGGACAGGTCACGGCGAACGGCCAGCGCATCCGCTGAACCGTCCGGCGGCGCTTGCGGGGGACGGGTCCGGGGGCTAGGTCCGAAGGGTCATCCGAAAGGGAGCCCCGATGTCCGACCGTCTCGCCGACCTGACCCATGCCCTGATCGACGCCGCACGCGCCACGGGGGCCGACTCGGCCGACGCCATCGCCGTCGACGGCACGTCGATCTCGATCGACGTGCGGCAGGGCGCGCTGGAACAGGCCGAACGCGCCGAACAGATCGAGATCGGCCTGCGGGTTCTGGTGGGCCGGCAGCAGGCCTGCGTGTCCGCCTCGGACATCAAGCCCGAGACGCTGCGCACGATGGCCGAGCGGGCGGTGACGATGGCGCGCGAGGCGCCCGAGGATCCCCATGCCGGCCTCGCCGATCCCGCGCAGCTGGCCCGCGACTGGGACGTGGCGGCGCTGGACCTCGCCGATCCGACGCCGGAGCCCGCCCCCTCGGCGCTGGAGGAGGAGGCGCGTCGGGCCGAGGCCGCCGCGCTTGCCGTTGCCGGCGTCAGCCAGGTGCAGTCGGCCAGCGCCGCCTACGGCCGCCGCGCCGTCCACCTCGCGGCCACGAATGGCTTTTCCGGCGGCTATGCGCGGACCGATCACGGCGTCTCCTGCGTGGCGATCACCGGCGAGGGCACGGGGATGGAGCGCGACGCCCACGGCGAGTCGCGCTTGCACTGGGCGGACATGCCCGACGCCGAGTGGATCGGCCGCCTCGCCGCCGAGCGCACCGTCGCCCGCGCCGGAGCGCGGCGGCCCAAGACCGGCGCCTATCCGGTGATCTACGACGAACGCATCGCGTCCTCGCTCGTCGGACACCTGCTGCAGGCCGCTTCGGGCAGCGCGGTGGTGCGCGGCGCCTCGTGGCTGCGCGACGCGATGGACACGCAGGTGCTGCCCTCGGGCCTGTCGATCCTCGAGGATCCCCATCGTCCGCGCACGTCGGGGTCGCGCCCGTTCGACGCCGAAGGGCTGCCGACCTCGCCCCGCGCCATCGTCGAGGACGGCATCCTGCGCAGCTGGACGCTGGACCTGGCCACGGGGCGCAAGCTTGGCCTGCCCAGCACAGCCAACGCCGCGCGCGGGACCTCGGCGCCGCCGTCGCCGTCGGTGACGAATATCGCACTGACCCAGGGCGTCCAGAGCAAGGAAGAGCTGATGGCCGAGATCGGCACCGGCTTCCTCGTGACCTCGCTCATCGGGTCCTCGATCAACCCGAACACCGGCGACTATTCGCGCGGGGCGTCGGGCTTCTGGATCGAGAACGGCGAGATCGCCTACCCGGTCAACGAATGTACGCTGGCCGGCAACCTGCACGACATCCTGCGCTCGATCCGGCCCGCCAACGACGCGCGCCCCCACCTGTCGCGCGTGGTGCCGTCGCTGCTGGTCGAGGGGCTGACACTTGCCGGCAGCTGACCTGCCCCTGCTGATCGACGCGGCGCGGGCCGCGGGCGAGATCGCCCGCCCCTACTGGCGCGCCGATCCGCAGGTCTGGGACAAGTCGGGCGGACAGGGCCCCGTGACCGAAGCCGACCTGGCCGTGGACCGCGCCCTGCGCGAGACGCTTCTCGCCGCGCGGCCCGATTACGGCTGGCTGTCCGAGGAGACCGCCGACGACGAGACCCGGCTGCACCGCAAGCGGGTGTTCATCGTCGACCCGATCGACGGCACCCGCGCCTTCGTCGAGGGGCAGGAGAGCTGGGCACATTCCATCGCCGTGGCCGAACAGGGCCGGATCACCGCCGCCGTGGTGCACCTGCCGATCCGCGAGCGGCTCTACGCCGCGGCGCGGGGCGAAGGCGCCACGCTGGACGGCACACCGATCCGGGTAAGCCGCGCCACCGACCCCGATACCGCGCTGGTGCTGGCCGCGCGGTTCAACTTCGACCCGCAACACTGGCGCACCGGCGTGCCCGGTTTCGCGCGGCATTTCCGGCCCTCGCTTGCCTACCGGCTGGGGCTGGTGGCCGAGGGCCGCTTCGACGCGATGCTCAGCCTGCGCGACGCGTGGGAATGGGACATCGCCGCGGGAAGCCTGATCGTGTCCGAGGCCGGCGGCACCGTCACCGACCGGCACGGCGCACCGATCGGCTTCAACTCGCCGCTCCGGCGCTCGTCCGGGGTCGTCGCCTCGGCCCCGGCGCTGCACACCGCACTGCGCGCACGCATGGCGTGACCGCCGGGCGCTTGAGCCTGTCTGGCACGGCCTTTACGGTAACGCCCAAGCCAACGCGCCCCAGGAGATTACACCATATGACTCAGCGCCTGCACCTGGTCTTCGGCGGAGAACTCGTCAATCCGGCGGAGAACCAGTTCAAGAACGTCGAGGACATCCACATCGTCGGCATGTTCCCCGACTACAAGTCCGCCTACAACGCATGGAAGTCCGAGGCGCAGCGCACCGTGGACAACGCCCACATGCGCTATTTCATCGCTCACCTGCATCGCCTGCGCGACGAAGAGACCGCCGCCTCGCCGACCGAGGAAATCGGGGTCTGACCGCGCCGCCGGCGGCAGACGGGCCCGCGGCCGACGCCGCGTGGCCGGAGCGTCCGCGCGGGACGCTCGTCTGGTGCCACGTGGCCGCCACGACCGGGGTCGCCGCGATCGCCGACACGCTGGAACAACTCCGCCGCAGCCGGTCTGGGCTGTCCCTTCTGGTGACGCTGGAGCGGCCCGACGACCCCGCGCGGCCGCACCTGCCCGAGGCAGCGCACGTGATGGCGCTGACCGAGCTGTCCCGCGCATCGGCCCGGCGCCTGTTCGAGCACTGGCGGCCCGACGCGATCCTCTGGAGCGGTCGGCCCCTTTCGGCGGCGGCACCGATGGCCCGGCGTAGCGGCACGCCGCAGATCGTTGTCGATGCCCATGCGCCGCAGGGGCGGTTTCTCAACCGGCGCCGCTCGGCCACCGATTTCCGCGACCTCACCGCCGTGCTGACCGAACCCGGCGCCGAGGCGGACCGCCTGCGCCGCCTTGGCGCCCCGGTCGAGACACCGGGCCGGCTGCAACCCGGCGGCAGCGCCCTGCCCTGCAACGACGAGCGGCGCGACCGGCTGAGCCGCGCACTCTCGGCGCGGCCCGCGTGGCTGGCCGTCGACGTGCCGCCAGCCGAGGTGGACGCCATCGTCGCCGCCCATCTTCAGGCCAGCCGCCTGTCGCACCGGCTGATGCTGCTGATGGTGCCGAGCGCCGAGATCGACGGCAGCGAGCTGGCCAGAGAGCTTGACGCGCGGTCGATCCGGACCGGCTGCACCGGACAGGGTGACGACTTCTCGGACGGCGCGCAGGTGCACATCGCGGACGGCGCCGGGGCGCTGGGGCTGTGGTACCGCCTCGCGCCGATCACCTTCTTCGGCGGCACGCTGTCGTCCCCCGGCGCCGGTCGCCCGCCCTTCGAGGCGGCAGCGTTGGGGTCGGTCGTGGTGCACGGGCCGAACGTGCGGGCGCACGGCATCCAGTATGCCCGCCTGACCGAGCGCAACGCCAGCATCCGCGTCCGCGACGCCGAGGAGCTCGGGCGCGCGGTCGAGCGTCTGCTGGCACCGGACCGCGCCGCCGAGATGGCGCGCGCCGGCTGGGATGTCGTGTCGGCGGGGGCGGCGGTCAGCGACCGCGTGATCGAGGTGCTGAACGACGCGCTCGACATGGCGGAGGACGCCTGATGCGCACGCCCGCCTTCTGGTACGCCAAGCCCGGCTGGAAATCCCGCGCGCTGTCTCCGCTCGGCTCGATCTATGCCCGCGCGACGGCCCGGCGGCTGCGGCGCGGCCACTCGCTCGCCGCCGCGGTTCCCGTGATCTGCGTGGGCAACATCAACGCGGGCGGCACCGGCAAGACGCCGACCGCCATCGCGCTGCTGCAACGGTTGGCCGAGCGCGGGACGGCGGCCCATGTCGTGACCCGCGGTCACGGCGGGCGAGAGGTCGGTCCGGTTCGCGTCGACCCCAAGGTGCATGACGCCGGCGATGTGGGCGACGAGCCTCTTCTTCTGGCCGCTTTCGCACCCGTGTGGGTGGCGCGCGACCGCGCAGCCGGCGTCGCGGCCGCCATCGCCAGCGGGGCGCCGGCGGTGGTGATGGACGACGGGTTTCAGAACCCCGCCGTCGCCAAGGACCTGTCGATCGTTGTGGTCGATGCGCAGACCGGCTTCGGCAACGGCCGCGTCCTGCCCGCCGGCCCGCTGCGAGAGCCCGCCGCCGCCGGGCTGGCCCGCGCCGATATCGTTCTGACGCTCGGCCCGCAGGCGGCGCAGAAGGCCTTCACGACGGAATGGGGACGGCTGATCCGTTGCCCCCGTGTCATCGGCACCCTCGCCCCCTTGCGCACGGGCATGCCGTGGGACGGGGTGCGCGTTCTGGCCTTCGCAGGGATCGGACGCCCCGAGAAGTTCTTTGACACGCTGCGCACGCTGGGGGCCGAGATCATCCATGCCGAACCGCTCAGCGACCACCAGCCGCTGACATCCGCGCTGATGACGCGGCTCGAAGCGGACGCCAGGCACCACATCGCCCAGCTCGTCACGACCGAGAAGGACGCGGTGCGCCTGCCGCCCGCCTTTCGCCAGAAGGTGCTGACGGTTCCCGTGCGGCTGGAGCTGGACGACTGGGCCCCGCTCGACGCCAAGTTGTCGGGTCTGGGTCTCTAGCGCTTCAGCTCTTGCCGGATCGAGGCGCCGTCGGCATCCAGCCCCGGCGCCGGCCGGTCCGAGACCCCGTCGCTGCGCGAGAACCGGAAGGGCGGGCGGACGCCCGGCCCGTCGCCCGCAAGGCGCAGCCCCCGCGCGACCACCTGCGGATCGGCAAAGACCTCGGCCATGTCGTTGATCGGCCCGGCGGGCACGCCCGTTCCCTCGCAGGCGGACAGGAGATCGGCCTTGCTCCACGTCTCGGTAAGGGCGTTGAGCCTGTCCGTCACCGTGGCGCGGTTCTCGACGCGGGCAGCGTTGGTCGCGGCGGTCGGCTCCGAGGCCATGTCGGGACAGCCGAGCAGCCCGCAGAGCCGCCCGAACTGCGCGTCGTTGCCCACGGCGATGACGATCCAGCCGTCGCGGCAGGGAAAGACCTGGTAGGGCACGAGGTTCGGATGCGCGTTGCCCAGCCGCCGGGGCGGCGTGCCGGTGGCGAGATAGTTCATCGCCTGGTTCGCGGTGATCGCGACGGCGGAATCCATCAGCGCCATGTCGATATGCTGGCCCAGCCCCGACCGGTCCCTCTCGTAGAGCGCCGCGAGGATGGCGTTCGAGGCGTAGAGCCCGGTGAAGATGTCGGTCACCGCGACGCCGACCTTCTGCGGCTGTCCGTCGGGCTCGCCGGTCACGGACATCAGGCCCGACATCGCCTGGATGATGTAGTCGTATCCGGCACGTCCCGCATAGGGCCCGTCCTGCCCGAAGCCGGTGATCGAGCAATAGACCAGCTTCGGATGCGCCGCGCACAGCGTCTCGTGGTCCAGCCCGTACTTGCGCAGGCCGCCGACCTTGAAGTTCTCCAGCACGACATCCGCCCGCGCGACGAGGTCGCACACCAGGGCGAGGTCGCCGGACTCGCGGAAATCCAGCGCGATCGACCGCTTGCCCCGGTTGGTGCCGTGGAAATACGCGGCGGACCGGTCGCCGCCGGTCTCGACGAAGGGCGGCCCCCAGCGGCGGGTGTCGTCGCCCTCGGGGCTTTCGACCTTGATGACCTCGGCACCCAGATCGGCAAGAACCTGGCCGGCCCAGGGACCGGCCAGGATGCGCGCCAGTTCGAGGACGCGCAGTCCTGCCAGCGGGCCGCTCACTCGCCCAGCTGCTCGTCCAGGATGCCCGAGAAGTCCTCGTAGGACATGTTCGAGTAGGTCTCGCCGTTGATGACGAAGGACGGGGTCGACTCGATGCCGTTCTCCTCGGCGTTCTGCTCGAACCAGCTGACCAGCTCCTGCGCCTTGGCGCCGTCGGTCAGGCAGGCGTCGAGCTGTTCGTTGTTCAGGCCCGCCTTGCGCCCGATGCCCCGCAGGTTGTCGGCGATCTCGGCCGGTTCGCCCTGCACCCAGTCGCGCTGGTTGTCATAGAGCATGTCGACGATGCCGAAGAACCGCATCTCGCCGCCGCAGCGGGCGACCATGCTGGCCCACAGGCCGGGGCGGTCGAAATAGACCTCGCGATAGACGAACTCGATCTTGTCGGTGTCGATGTAGTCGGCCTTGAGGTCCGGAAAGACGGTCTCGTGGAAGCTCTGGCAGTGCGGGCAGGTGAAGCTCGCATACTCGATCACCTGCACGTCGGCATCGGGGTTGCCCATCGTCATCTCGGTGATCTCGACGCTTTCGGCACCGGCCTCGGCCTGATCGCCCTGCGCGTCGGCCTCCTGCGCCTGCGCGGCCAGCGGCAGCACGTCCGATCCCGCCTGGCTGTTGAGGTAGAGCGCGCCGCCCCCGATGAGGAGCGTGGTCGCAGCGATGGCGGGCAGTAGTCGGGTCATGAATACCTCTATGTGCGTTTCTTGCCAGTAAGGACGTTGCGGCCGAGCGACTCGAGCGCGGCGCGCAGGCCCGGGTCCGACACCGGCGCGGCGGCTTCGGCGGCGCGCTCGGCGGTCTGCGGATCGGGGGCGGGACGCTCTTGCCGGGGCGCATGCTCGAACGCGGCCTGGCCCTCGGAAAAGCCCGACGGCGCGGTCTGCGTCAGGCGCACCGCGCTGATCGCGTTGTAGCCGTAGCAGGCGTTCACCCGCTCGCGGATGCGGTCCTTCTGCATCTCGAGCATCGGCGCCTGCGGCCCGGTCGTCAGCACCGTCAGCGTGGCGCCCATCCCCTTGCGGCCGTAGCCGACCTTCACCGGGCGGGCGATGCGCGCGATGTCGGCGCCGACGATCTCTTCCCAATGGGTCAACAGGCGCGAGACGGCAAAGCCGCGGCTTTCGCCGGCCTTGCGGATCCGCGCCTGCAGAAGGCCCGAGGTCAGCTGGAACCCCTTGCCCCGGCGCTGTTTCGGTGGCGTCCCGGACGGTGTCATCGGGCGCATACTATCGACGTGTCACGCAGGCGCCACCATTGCGGCCACCCGAGGGAATAAAGTTCACGTTATAAGCGCCGGGATGCCACCGGCCGGGACAGCCTGCCGCCTTGCCCCGCCGCCGCGGCGGGGCTAGCCCGGTGGCCATGTCCATGCCCGCCCTCTCGTCCGAACTGCTCGACTGGTACGACGTCCACGCCCGCGCGATGCCGTGGCGCGTCGGCCCGGAGGCGCGCCGCCGGGGCGTGCGCCCCGATCCCTACCGCGTGTGGCTGAGCGAGGTGATGCTGCAGCAGACCACGGTGGCGGCGGTGAAGGCGTATTTCGAGCGGTTCACGATGCTCTGGCCGACGGTCGCCAACCTTGCCGCGGCCCCCGACGCGGCCGTCATGGGGGAATGGGCCGGGCTCGGATACTACGCCCGCGCGCGCAATCTGCTGAAATGCGCCCGCGAGGTCGTCGAGGTGCATGGTGGCAGCTTTCCCGGCACGCGGGCCGAGCTGATGACGCTGCCCGGCATCGGCCCGTACACCGCGTCGGCCATCGCGGCGATCGCCTTCGACCAGCCCGAGACGGTGGTGGACGGCAATGTCGAACGGGTGATGTCACGCCTTCATGCCGTGCACACGCCCCTGCCCGCCGCCAAACCGGAGCTGTCCGCGCACGCCGCCGGGCTGACCCCGCAGGAGCGGCCCGGCGACTACGCGCAGGCGGTGATGGACCTGGGCGCGACGATCTGCACACCGCGCAGCCCGGCCTGCGGGATCTGCCCCTGGCGGACGCCCTGCGCGGCACGGGACGAGGGTACGCAGGCCGAGCTGCCGAAGAAGACGCTGAAGGCCGCCAAGCCCGTGCGGCACGGCATCGCCTATCTCGGCCGCCGCACCGACGGCGCCTGGCTGCTCGAGACGCGGCCCGACAGCGGCCTTCTGGGCGGCATGCTGGGCTGGCCCGGCAGCGCGTGGGGCAACGCACCGCAGGACGCGCCACCCGTGTCGGCCGCGTGGCGTGATCCGGGCATCGAGGTGCGCCACACCTTCACCCACTTCCACCTGAAGCTCGCCCTGCGTGTGGCCGACCTGCCCGCCGACGCAGAGCCCGAGCGCGGCGGCTTCGTCGCGCCCCATGCGTTTCGCCCCTCCGATCTGCCGACGGTGATGCGCAAGGCCTTCGATGCCGTCGCGGCGTCGTTCGGGCCGATTGATCGGACGGGGTAGAGCGGAGTATGACGGCATAGGCCTTTACGAGTACGCCCATGTCCCAAGCCGCCGCCCCCGCCGCAGACCTGTCGAAGATCACCCGCGCGCTGCCGTTCTGGCTGTCGCTCGGCCTCCTTCCCCTGGCGGTGGGCGTGGCGATGCAGGGCGGCTGGACGCTGGCCCTGATCCCGGTCTGCACCTGGTGGCTGTTCAGCCTGGTCGACCTGATCGCGGGGCTCGACACGTCGAACGCCGATCCGGGCACGCCGGACGACCAGCTGGTCTGGTATCGGGCGATCACCAACATCTGGTTCCCGCTGCAATTCCTGCTGGTCTTCGGGCTGATCGCCTATTCCACCCGCGCCGCCCATCTCGACGGCGGCGAGCGACTGGGGCTGTTCTTCGGCGTCGGCGTCATCACGGGCACGATCGGCATCAACTACAGCCACGAGCTGATGCACCAGCGCAACCGGACCGAGCGGTGGATGGGCGACCTGCTGTTGGCGATGGTGTTCTACTCGCATTTCCGCTCCGAGCACCTGCTGGTGCACCACCGCTATGTCGGTACTCCGCGCGACCCGGTGACGGCGCGCTACAACGAGGGCTTCCACCGCTATTTCCCGCGCGTCCTGCGCCAGTGCCTCGTCTCGGCCTTCCGCGCCGAGGGGGCGATGCTGGCGCGGAAGAACCTGCCCTGGTGGCACAGGAGCAACCCGTTCTGGCGCTACACGGCATTGCAGGCGGGGATGATCGCGCTGGCCCTGATCCTCGGCGGCTGGCAGGGCGTCGGGCTGCTGCTGTTCCAGGCGGTCGTGGCGATCTGGCAGCTGGAGCTGGTCAACTACATCGAACACTACGGGCTGACGCGAAAGCACCTGGGCGACGGCCGGTACGAGCACGTCAAGCCGCGCCATTCCTGGAACGCCTGCCACCGGGTGTCGAACTGGCTGCTGATCAACCTGCAGCGCCATTCGGACCACCATTACAAGCCCGACCGCCGCTTTCCTCTGCTGCAGACCTACGACCCGGACGAGGCGCCGCAGCTGCCCTATGGCTATCCGGTGATGACGATGGCGGCGATGGTGCCGCCGCTCTGGCGCCGGGTGATGAACCCCAGGGTGCGCGCATGGCGGCGGCAATACTATCCCGAGATCACGGACTGGCACGCCTACAACAAGGCGCGCCATCCGCTGCCCCGCTGATCAGGGGTCGTCGCCGACCCACACCAGCGTCTTGCCGAAGTTGCCGCCCTCGAGCATCTCGAGGAACTTGCCCGGCGCCGAGTCCAGCCCCTCGGCCACGTCCTCGCGCACGGCGATGCGGCCGTCGCGCACCAGCGGGCCCACCTCGCCGATGAACTCGGGGAAGCGGTGGAAATGGTCGGGCGCGAGGAAGCCCTGCACGCGCAGGCGCTGGGTCAGGATCGTGCGCCACACCGCGGGCAGCGGCATCGCCTCGTCGATGCCCTTGCCGTTGTACCAGGCGATCATGCCACAGACCGCGATGCGCCCGTTCATCGCCATGTTCGGCAGCACCGCCTCCAGCGTCTTGCCGCCCACGTTCTCGAAATAGCCGTCGATGCCGTCCGGCGCCGCCTTGCCGATCTGGTCGCGCAGGGTCGCGGCGTCCGTCGCCCGGTGATCGAGGCAGGCGTCATAGCCCAGCGTGTCGGTGGCAAAGGCGCACTTGTCGGCGCCGCCGGCCACGCCGACCGCGCGAAGGCCCTTCGCCTTGGCCAGTTGTCCGGCCAGGCCGCCGACGGCCCCCGTCGCGGCCGAGATCAGCACCGTCTCGCCCTGCTGCATCTCGATCACCTTGTTGAGCCCGACCCAGGCGGTCAGGCCCGGCATGCCCAGCACGCCGAGATAGGTGGACAGCGGCGCCACCGGATCGTCGATCTTGCGCACCGCGTCGGCCCGCGCCACCGCATGCGTCGTCCAGCCGAGCGAGCCGGTCACGATGTCGCCGACCGCAAGGCCCTCGGCGCGCGATTCGAGCACCTCGCCGACGACGCCGCCCTCCATCACCGCGTCCAGCTCGACCGGCGCGGCATAGGATTTGGCATCGTCCATGCGCCCGCGCATGTAGGGATCCAGCGACAGCCAGATCACCCGCACCAGGATCTCTCCGTCACCCGGCGCCGGCAAGGCGTGCGTCTCCTGCCGGAAGTTGTCCTGGCTCGGCGTGCCCTTCGGGCGCGAGGCGAGGACGATCGATGTGGCGTCTGTCATGGTCTGTCTCCTTGGCGGCTCGGAACGACTGTCGGTTCCTCTCCACAGGCCAATCCTGCGTCGCCACGTAACCGTTCCCCCTTGTCGCAAAAAAAGAGCCCCGCCGCCGGGGCAGATCCGGGGCGGGGCACAGTCGTGCCCGCGCGACGCCCCCGGAGGACGCCGGTTGCAGCGGGCACTGGCGGACGGTGAACTTATTGCATCTCGGCGCGGATCTGCTGGCGCAGCAGGTCGATCGGGACGGTCTGGCCGTCGCGCTTGAAGCACCAGTAGGTCCAGCCGTTGCACGAGGGCGCGCCTTCCAGCGCCGCGCCGACCTTGTGGATCGACCCCTTCACGTCGTCGGCGACGAGCGTGCCGTCGGCGCGCACCTTCGCGGCGTGGCGGCCGTTGAGCGAGGTCAGCACCTCGCCCGGCCGCAGCATCCCCCGCTCGACCAGCTGGCCGAAGGGGACCCTGGGTTCGGCGCGCTTGGGGCGCGTGACCTCGAGCGCGGCCTTGTCGTACTTGCGGATGCGGGCGAGACGCGTCTCGGCGACGCGGCGGTAATCGGCGTCACGCTCGATCCCGATGTAGTCGCGGCCCAGCATCTTGGCGACGGCGCCGGTGGTGCCGGTGCCGAAGAACGGGTCCAGCACCACGTCGCCGGGATTCGACGTCGCGATCATCACCCGGTGTAGAAGCGATTGCGGCTTCTGCGTGGGATGCGCCTTTTCGCCGTTCTCGTCCTTCTCGCGCTCGTGCCCGGTGCAGATCGGCAGCACCCAGTCCGAGCGCATCTGGACGCCGTCGTTCAGCTCCTTCAGCGCCTCGTAATTGAAGGTGTAGCGGCTCGCTTCTTCCTTCGAGGCCCAGATCAGCGTCTCGTGCGCGTTGGTCAGGCGCTTTCCGCGGAAGTTCGGCATCGGGTTGGTCTTGCGCCACACCACGTCGTTGAGGATCCAGAACTGCAGGTCCTGAAGCGCCGCGCCCAGGCGGAACACGTTGTGATAGCTGCCGATCACCCAGATCGCGCCGTTCGGCTTGAGCACCCGGCGGGCCTCGGCCAGCCAGGCGCGGGTGAACTGGTCGTAGGTCTGGAACGAGGCGAAGCTGTCCCAGGCGTCGTCGACCGCGTCGACGCGCGAGTTGTCGGGACGGTGGAGATGACCCTTCAACTGAAGGTTGTAGGGCGGATCCGCGAAGACCAGATCGACCGAGCAGTCGGGCAGCTTCCGCATCTCGTCGATGCAGTCGCCGTCGAGAATCGTGTTCAGCGGCAGCGCACCTGCGCCGGCCTTTGTCTTCGTATCCATCTCTGCCTCGTTCCCGTGGCCTTGAAGGCCTGTTGTCGGTGATTGGAAGCAGGATGAGTCAAAGGCGATTCGCGGTCAATTTATTTATGGAATCCAGACGGTTGGGCATCATCCCTCGGAAGAATTCGCTTGGCACAATATCTGGTGCACCGGTTTGAAGGACCGCCTATGGTGTGGGGTAACGCCGAAATCTCGGAGCGCCTGAAGATGCGCTTTTGTCGGGTATCCGGCGTTGCGCTCCCAGCCATAGCCCGGATGCTGTTGCGCCAAATCCACCATGATCGCGTCACGCGAAACTTTCGCCGCGATGGACGCCGCGGCGATCGACACGCACCGCCCGTCCCCCTTGATCACCGCCTCGCCGGGGCAGGACAGGGCGTCGGGGACGTGGTTTCCGTCGACCAGCGCATGCGCCACCCGGCGCGGCAGACCGTCCAGCGCACGGCACATCGCAAGGTGCGAGGCGCGCAGGATGTTGATCTCGTCGATCTCTTCCACGGTGGCATGCGCGACCGAGACCTCGGCACAGTCCGACAGCAGCACCGACAGCCGGCTGCGGTCGAGCGCGGTGATCGCCTTGCTGTCGCCCAGCCCGTCGGGGATGCAATCGGGGTCCAGGACCACCGCCGCCGCCGTTACCGGCCCGGCAAGGGGGCCACGGCCGACCTCGTCGATTCCGGCGATACGCAGGGTGCCAGAGGCGATCAGGCGGGTTTCGGTTTCGAAATCGGCGATCAGGCGTGTCATGGCGCCATGATCAATCGCGTTTCGCCCAAGGGGGCAAGGGGCACGCACGGCATCGGAGGCCCCCATCGCAAGTTGGTGTTGCCGAAACCGGTTTCGGTGGCAAAGCTATCCCCATGGGAGGAACCATCATAGACACTTCGGCCCGGCGACGGGCCGTTGCGAAGACGGCGCGCGTGACCATCGCGGATGTTGCCGAAGCCCTGGGCGTGACCAAGGGCACGGTCTCCCGCGCGCTGAACGGATACCCCGACATCAGCCCCTCGACGCGGCAGCGTGTCGTGGCGGCGGCGCGGCGCATGGGGTATTCCCCCCTCGCCCACGCGCAGGCGATCCGCACCGGCCGCGTGCGGGCCGCGGGACTGGTGCTGCAACTCGAACAGCACGACGCGCAGAAGCCATTCCTCGCCGACTTCCTCAAGGGAATCACCCAGGGCGCCAGCGTCGAGGGCTGGACCCTGACCGTCGCCACCGCGGACAGCGAGGCCGAGGGGCTGGAGACCTATCGCCGGCTGATCGATGAGCGGAAGGCCGACGGCTTCATCCTGCCGCGCACCCGGCTGGTCGATCCGAGGATCGCGCTTTTGCGCGAGGCGAACGTGCCCTTCGTCCTGTTCGGCCGCACCGGCAACCCCGAGGGCTGCGCCTGGTTCGACATCTCGAGCGAGGACGCGATGCGCGAGGCCGTGCTGCGGCTGGCCGGCGCGGGACACCGCCGGATCGGCTTCGTCGGCGGCGACACGGCCTTTACCTACGCCCATCTCCGCGCCACCGGGTTCGAGACCGGGCTGACCGAGGCGGGACTGCCGCCGGCGTCCGGCATGACGGTGACCGGTTGCACCACGACCGAGCACGGCCGCGGCGCCGCCGGCCGCATTCTGGACATGGCCGACGCGCCGACGGCGCTGGTCTGCGCGACCGACCTCCTGGCCGTGGGCGCGCTGCGCGCCGCCCGCGAGCGGGGGCTGGTCCCGGGGCGCACGATCTCGATCACCGGCTATGACGGCAGCCCCGAGGGCGCCGGGATGGAGCCGCCGCTCACCACGTTCGAGGTCGACCAGCTGGCCGCCGGCACGCGCCTGACGGCGCTCTTGATCGACCGGGTCCGCGGCACGCCGCCGGAGGAGCTTCGGGAGACCGCGCCAGCGGTGTTCCGGCAAGGTGGCACCCACGGACCGCTTGTTTCCGATAACCACAGGGAGAACCGACAATGACTCAACGACACCTCTCGCGGCTGATGGCGGGTGCCGCCGTGACCGCGCTGCTGGCAGGTCCGGCGACGGCCGACATCCGCTTCTGGACGACCGAGGAACAGCCCGAGCGGCTGGCCCAGCAGGAACAGTTGGCCTCGAACTTTGAGGAAGAGACGGGCATCGCGGTCGAAGTGATCCCGGTGACCGAGAGCGATCTGGGCACCCGCGCCACGGCGGCCTTCGCCGCGGGCGACCTGCCCGACGTGATCTACCACACACTGCAATACGCCCTGCCCTGGGTCGACGCCGGCATCCTCGACGTCGAGGCGGCGACCACCGTGATCGAGGATCTCGGCCCCGATACATTCGCCTCGGGCGTGCTGGACTTCGCGCAGACCGACGAAGGCTGGGCCTCGGTGCCGGTGGACGGCTGGACCCAGATGATCCTCTACCGCAAGGACCTGTTCGAAGAGCAGGGGCTCGAGCCGCCGACCACCTATGCCAACGTCGAGGCCGCGATCGAGGTATTGCACAACCCGCCCGAGATGTTCGGCTTCGTCGCCGCCACCAAGGTCGACGAGAACTTCATGAGCCAGGTGCTCGAACACGTGTTCCTCGCCAACGGCGCCTCGCCCGTTGGACCGGACGGCTTCACCGGCTTCGACGAGGCCAGGACGACCGAGGTGCTCGACTTCTACAAGACGATCGCCGAGGCCTCGCCGCCGGGAGAGCTTTACTGGGACCAGTCGCGCACGCTCTACTTCTCGGGCGAGGCCGCGATGATCATCTGGTCGCCGTTCATCCTCGACGAGCTCGCCGGCCTGCGGGACAGCGCGCCGCCGACGATCAACGACGACCCCACCTCGCCCGAGCTTGCCTCGAAGACCGGAATCGTGACGAACTTCGCCGGCCCGTCGAACCCCGATGGCGCGGCCTGGGCCGACATCCGGTATTTCGGCATCACCGTCGACGCCGACATCGACGAGGCGCAGCAATTCGTCGAATACTCGATGTCCGAGGGCTATACCGACACGCTGGCCATCGCGCCCGAGGGCAAGTTCCCGGTCCGCCGCGGCACCGGCGACGCGCCCGAGCAGTATATCGAGGCATGGTCCCAGCTGCCGGTGGGCGTCGACCGCAAGGCGCCGCTGTCCGAGCTGTATGATCCCGAAATGGTCGACGAGATCGTCTCGGGTCTCGACGTGGCGCAGCGCTGGGGCGCGGCGGACGGCCAGCTCGCGCTCGCGTCCAAGATCGTCAACAGCCAAGTCATCAACCGGGTCGTGCGGCAGTACATCGACGGCGGAATCGACGCCGCCACTGCCGTCCAGGAGATGAACGACGAACTGTCCGCGCTGGAATGACAGCCCGCGGGGGCGGTCCGCCGCCCCCGCCCCACCCGCAGGGAGACCGCACGATGCCGGACGCCGTTCCGCCGAAAGGACGCGGGCCGCTCGCCAAGCGCGAGGCGCGCCTTGCCTGGGGCCTGCTTCTGCCCACTCTCGCCATCGTCTCGGCGGTGGTGATCGTCCCGCTGCTGTCGATCGCCTGGATCAGCGTCAAGCCGATCGGACTGGCCGACCTTCGCCCGCCCGCGCCGGTGGCCCGCGAGAACCTGCGCGGCGAGGCCGAGGACCTGCGGCTGCAATACCGCGTCCGCAACTCGTCCCGCTCGGAACCGATCGGCGACGTGACCCTGCGCGACACACTTCCCGAGGGCCTGACGATCCGCGAGGCGGATTCGCGCTGCGAAATAAACGGCACCGCGATCTTCTGCGATCTCGGTGACCTCGACGGCGGCGGCCGGGACGAGGTCGAGCTTTTCGTCGCGCTCGACGGCGACGCCGACCCGGACGCCCTGGGCGACATGGCCGAGGCAAGCACGCCGCAGATCTCGGGCAGCGCCGACAACATCCTGACCAATGCCGAGTTCACGACCGCCAATTTCGCCCGGATCTTCGACGGGGGCGAATTCTGGCGAGTGCTGGGCGTGACGTTGTTCTACGCCTTCTTCGGCACGGTCGGTGCGCTGGCCATAGGCCTGTTCGCCGCG
Source organism: Tranquillimonas rosea (assembly GCF_900111315.1). Taxonomy (GTDB): domain Bacteria; phylum Pseudomonadota; class Alphaproteobacteria; order Rhodobacterales; family Rhodobacteraceae; genus Tranquillimonas; species Tranquillimonas rosea. The sequence continues at coordinate 34,330 of NZ_FOGU01000009.1, read as the reverse complement.
ATGCTGCTGAACCGCTCGTTCCGGGGCCAGGGCGTGCTGCGCGGGCTCTACCTTTTTCCCTACGTGGCGCCGGTGATCGCGATGGCCTTCACCTGGGTGATCCTGTTCGACCCGTTCTCGGGCTCGGCCAACGCGCTGCTGCTGCGGATGGGGGTAACGGAGAACGCGATCAATTTCTTCGGCGATCGGCCGCTGGCGCTGATCATGGTCACCGTGTTCGAGATGTGGCGCTACTTCCCGCTGTCGTTCCTGTTCATCCTCGCGCGGATGCAGTCGATCGACGACGACATGTACGAGGCCGCGGACATGGACGGCGCCTCGCCGTTCCAGAAATTCTGGTTCCTCTCGGTGCCGCAGCTTCTGGGCATCCTGTCGGTCCTGTTCCTGCTGCGGTTCATCTGGACCTTCAACAAGTTCGACGACATCTTCCTGCTCACCGGCGGCAACGCGGGCACGCGCACGCTGACCGTGAACGTCTACGAGCAGGCCTTCGCGGTGTCGAACATCGGCGCCGGGGCGGCGGTGGCGGTGGTGATCTTCGCCTGCCTGCTGGTGTTCTCGATCTTCTTCTTCAAGTTCGTCAGCCGGGAGGAAGGACTATGAGCCGCCCCCACGGATCCCGCAGCGCGGGCTGGGCCGCGTTCCTGCATTACGGCGCCCTCACCGGACCAATCATCGGGGTGCTGTGGCTCTTCGTCGTGGCGACCACCGCCGCGGTCGCCGCCTCGTTCCTGTCAGGCGGCGCGTTCCGCCCCTCGGGGCTGGCCTCGCTGATCCTCGGCGTGGCGCTGGGGCTTGCGGCGCTGCGCCTGACGCGCTGGCCGCTGGTCGGCGTTTCCGTCGTGGTGATGGCGGTCACGATGCTGGTCGGGATCGGCCCCGTCGCGACGGGGCAGGCGCCGGGCTGGGCGTTCTGGGTGGCCGTCTTCGCCACCGGGATCGGCACCGGGCTGGGGCTGGCGAAGATGCTGCACGGCCTGCCGCTGGCCCGCCTGACCCGGCACGAGTTCGAGGATGCGGTGATCCGCTTCCTCACCGGCTTCGGCTACCTGTTCTTCACGTTCATCGTCGCGGTGCCCTTCTACGTCATGCTGATGACGAGCCTGAAGAACCAGCAGCAGCTGGTGCAGAACCCACTCGACTTCTCGCTCGACCTCTCGCAGGGCTGGCACCTGTTCGACAGCTACGTCGAGCTGATGACCACGTTCAACTTCGGCTCCTATCTCTGGACCAGCTTCTACGTCTCGCTCCTGACGGTGCTCCTGACGCTGATCTTCTCGATCCCCGGCGCCTATGCCGTGGCGCGGCTGAGGTTCCGGGGTGCGGCGATGTTCTCGCGCTCGATCCTGCTGATCTACATGGTGCCGATGATCGTGCTCGCGCTGCCGATCTACATCGCCTACTCGATGATCGGGCTGCGGAACTCGGTCTTCGGGCTGGTCCTGATCTATCCGGTCACGACCATTCCCGTGGCGCTCTACATGCTGCAGGGCTATTTCCGCGGCCTGCCCGCCGAAATCGAAGAGGCCGGCCTGATGGACGGCCTGTCGCGCCTGCGGGTGATCTGGAAGATCACGCTGCCCCTGTCGCTGCCGGCGCTGGCGAGCGTGTCGCTCTACGTCTTCATGATCGCGTGGAACGAGTTCCTGCTGGCGTTCATGCTGCTCGACGATCCCTCGAAATTCACGCTCACGCGCGGAGTGGCGATGCTGAACTCGTCCGAGATCCCGCGGCAGCACCTGATGGCCGGCTCGGTGATCGCCACGGTGCCCATCATGGTCCTGTTCCTGGGCCTCGAACGCTTCATGACAAAGGGCCTGACGGCCGGATCCGTGAAAGGATGACCATGACCGACGACGATCTGGACGCGGCCGCCCGCGCGATCCTGACCGGCAACGACCGGGGCGGCTACACGATCCCGACCGCCGGGCTCTATCCGTTCCAGTGGAACTGGGATTCCGCCTTTGCAGCCTGGGGCTTCTCGACCTTCGACCCCGACCGCGCCTGGACCGAGCTCGAGACCCTGTTCTCGGGACAGTGGGGCACCGGCATGGTGCCCCACATCATCTTCCACCGCGACGACGAGGGCTATTTCCCCGGCCCCGATGTGTGGCGGACGGGGACGACGCCGCCCAGCTCGGGCATCTCGCAGCCGCCCGTCGCCGCGATCCTCGCCCGGATGATCCATGCCCGCGCCGGCGGCACCGAGCGGCTGCGCGCGCTCTATCCCCGGCTGCTGGCATGGCACCGCTGGTGGCGCGACTGGCGCTGCGTCGAGGGCGTCGCCTGCGTGACCCATCCCTGGGAATCGGGCCGCGACAACTGCCCCGACTGGGATCCCGGCATGGCCAATGTCGACGGCTCGCAGGTGGGCCCCTACCAGCGCCGGGACACCGGCCACGTCGACGCGTCGATGCGGCCGGGCAAGGAAGATTACGACCGCTATCTCGCCATGGTCCAGTTCGGCCGCGCCTGCGGCTGGGACCAGGCGACGATCCTGAAGGACGGCCCGTTCCTGATGGCCGATCCGGCGATCACCTTCATCCTGATCCGCGCCAACCGCGACCTCGCCGCCATCGCAGGAGAGCTAGGCGAGGACCCGGCCGAGCCGCTGGCCTGGGCCGCGGAGCTGGAGGACGGGCTGCCGGGGATCTGGAACGACGACCTGCAGGCCTATTGCGCCCGCGACATGCAGACCGGCACCTTCGCGCGCTCGATCAGCTCGGGCGCGGCGCTTGGCCTTCTCGCCGGGATCGAGAACAGGGCGATGGAGGAGAAGCTCGGCGCGATCTGGGACCGCGTCCGCTATGGCATCCCCTCGAACGACCCGGCCTCGGACAGCTTCGATCCGCGGCGGTACTGGCGCGGCCCGACCTGGCCGGTGGTGAACGCGCTGATCGCGGTAGGGCTTAACAGCGCCGGACGCACGGCCGAGGAACACAGGCTCAGGGAAGAGACCGCCGCGCTGATCCGGCAGGGCGGGTTCTTCGAGTATTTCGACCCGATCGACGGCACCGCCTGCGGCGGCGACCGGTTCACGTGGACGGCGGCGATCTGGCTGGCCTGGGCAAGTCCGAATGCAGGGAGAGAATGATGGGCGCGATCGAACTTGACGGGATCGAGAAATGGTTCGGCGAGGTCCAGGTCATCAAGGGGATCGACCTCGACATCGCCGACGGCGAATTCATCGTCTTCGTCGGGCCCTCGGGCTGCGGCAAGTCCACGCTGTTGCGGATGATCGGCGGGCTCGAGGAGATCAGCCGGGGCACACTGAAGATCGACGGGCGCGACGTGACCTCGCACCCGCCCTCGAAGCGGGGCCTGTCGATGGTGTTCCAAAGCTACGCGCTCTACCCGCACATGTCGGTGCGCGACAACATGGGCTTTTCACTGAAATCCGCGGGGGCGCCGAAATCCGAGATCGACGAAAAGGTCGCCGAGGCGGCGCGGGTCCTCAAGTTGGGCGACTTCCTCGACCGCCGGCCAAAGGCGCTGTCGGGCGGCCAGCGGCAGCGGGTGGCGATCGGCCGGTCGATCGTCCGCGATCCCACCGCCTTCCTGTTCGACGAGCCGCTGTCGAACCTCGACGCCGCGCTGCGCGTCGAGATGCGCTACGAGATCGCCAAGCTGCACCAGACGCTCGACGCGACGATGATCTACGTCACCCACGACCAGGTCGAGGCGATGACCCTGGCCGACCGCATCGTGGTGCTGGAATTCGGCACCATCGCCCAGGTCGGCACCCCGCGCGAGCTGTATTCCCGGCCGGCGAACCTGTTCGTCGCACAGTTCATCGGCTCACCGGCGATGAACATCCTGCCCTGCCGCACCGAAGGGGACCGGTTCCACTTGGACGGCGGCGGCAGCGGACCCTATGACGGCGCCCGCCCCGCGACCCGCCTCGGCGCCCGGCCCGAGCACCTCGACCTCGTGGCTCCGGACGACGGGATCTGCGCTGGGACGGTGGACCTCGTGGAGTTCCTCGGCGCCGACACCTTCGTCATCGTCGACACCGGCCCCCTCGGGCGGCTCACCGTGCGGGTCGTGGGCAACAGCGACGTCGCGGTGGGCGACCGGGTGGGCCTGCGGCCGACGGTGCCGCTGCACTTCTTCGATGCGGATGGTGTGGCAGTGCGCTGAACGCGGGGGCTCTGCCCCCGTCGCCTGCGGCGACTCCCCCGGGATATTTGGGGGCAGAAGAAGGACCAGCGATGCGGGATGCGGAACGGTGGATCCTGGATGTTGAGCGGGCGGGGACGGAGGCGGGTCGGGCGCTGGCGGTGTTCGACGGGCTGGAGGCGGTAGCGCCCGACGAGATGATCGGGCGCTGGGACGGGCGCGGGATCCATACCGGGCATCCGCTGGACGGGCTGCTAGAGGCGGCGGACTGGCGCGGGAAGGCGTTTCTCGGACCCGACTTGGTGCATCCGCTGCTCGTGGGCCAGGGCGGCGCGAGCCTGGACGCGGGGCGGATTCCGCTGGGCCTGGCGCTGCGGCTGCGACCCCAGCGATGGCCGGGGGCGGGCGCGGCGATCCGGGCCTGCCGCCCGCTCTTCGCCACCGCGCGGCCGACCGCGCGTCTGCGCGAGATGCGCCACCGGGGGCGCCTCGGCGCGGCGATGATCTATGACCGGCAGCCGATCATCGACCATTTCCGCCGGGCGGGGCCGGATCTTCTGCTGGGGCTGATGGAGTTGCGCGGCACGCCGCCGCTGTTCTTCACGCTGCGGCGGCGTGCCGGAGATAAGTCGGGCAGGAGACCCTGAGGCCCCCTGCCCCTTCGCCGGTGGCTGCATTTGGAGATGTGCGACGAGATGACAGCCGGCCGGTACGAAGCTCTTGCGGGGTCAGCGGCGGCGGCCCGCCGCGACCCGATCGAAACGATAGCCTGCGCGGGCGAGGCAGCGCGGGGCGAAGACCGGGCGCTCCCGGCCATGGGCATGGATGCGGGCGGCGCAGCGCTGCGGCAGGCGCGCGGTCGGCACGCCGGCACGCTCGAGACAGGCGGCGCCGGCCCAGCGTCCCGCGCGGCCCGGCACGTCGCGCAGGCAGGCGGCCGGCAAGCTGCGGCGCGCGCCGCGGCCGCCCTTGCCGCCCCGCCCGGCGCCGTCCCGATGGCGCAGGTCGTCGCCGCGGTCGCGGTCCGTCCAGCGGTCGTGCCGGTCGTCCTCGGGCTCGGCCTCCTTCGCCTCGGCGCGGTTGTCGTGGATCAGCTTGCCCACGATGGCGAGCGCCGCGACCCCCGCGATGATCCTGCCGAGATCGTTCGGCGCGGCGCGGGCGGGCAGGCTCGCGGCCGGGGTGAGGGCCAGGGCGGCCCCGAGGATCAGTGGGATCATGCGGCGGGTCATGGCGGGTCTCCTTGCGGGATGGTCGACGATGCCCGAACCCTGTGCGGCGACCCGCCGGACAGGCAATATCGCCGCCGCGCTAGGCGATAACATCGCCCCCGGTGACGGCGTGCTATTGCGGTTCCGCGCCCGCCGACGGCATCTTGCGGCCAGACCGACCGCGCCCCGAGGAGGACCCGCCGATGCGCCCCCTGATCGTCTCCGCCGCGCTGGCCGCCACGCTCGCGCTGGCTACCGGACCCGCCGCCGCCGCGTGCTATGCCGACTACAAGGCCAAGCGCGACGACCCCCTGCGCCTGCATTACGGCGTGGCCGAACTTCGCGGCGATGCCTGCGACCCCGAGACGGCGGCCGCGGCGCTGAGGCCGAGACTGGCCGATGCGGGCTGGCAGCTCTTGAACATCGTCTCGATCTTCGGCGAGGAGGGTCTGGCCCAGCGAAAGGATACCGCCGGTGAATATTATCTCCGCTTCTGACGCGCGCCGCGGGTCGACCCGGATCGCGGCCATCGGCATCGCCGCGATTGTCGGCCTTTTGCTGGTGGCGGCGATCCTGCTGTTCCTGAACCTGCCCGACGCCAACGTGTTCAACGCGCGTGTCGAACGGCTGTTCGTCGAGAACGACGACCTGACCGGGCCGGCCGAGATCCGGCTGCTGGAAATCCTCGCCCAGTCGGGAACGACCTTCTCGGACGTGCTGACCAGCTATCGCCGGATCATCTTCGTGCTTCTGGTGTTCGCCACCGCGCTGCTGGTGGCGGCGCTGGTGTTCCTGGTTACGATCCTGGGGCTGAACCGCCGCATGGGCGAGATCGAGCGCCAGGGCATCCAGGTCGCCTCTCTGCTGATCAGCCGCGAGCAGAGCGTCGTGTATCTCAACGACATGGAGTTCAAGCTCTCCGGCGCGGCGATCGAGACGCTGGGCGTGCTGGCCGAGGCGCGGATGGACGACGACGTGCTGTCGGGCGCCGAGATCGAGTCGATGATCCAGGGCAAGCCCGCCGCAGAATGCGACGAGGCCGCCGGGGCCACGCGGATCAAGCGGCTACGCGACGGCCTGGGCAACCAGATCGTGGCCGAGCTGCTGGTCAAGACGATCGCGCGGAAGGGCTACATGCTGTCCATCGACAAGAGCGTCATCCGCATGGTCTGACGCGGCCGATTGCCGCCGAACGCGACGGCCTGTCGGACGGGGGTGTTACAAAACCGCCCGGTTCGGTAAAGGCCATGGGCGATTCCTTGAAAGCGGCTCCGTCATGCGCCTGTCCATCGTCATCCCTGCCCGAAACGAGGCCGAGAACATCGGCGCTCTGGTCGAGGGCATCGCGCAGGCCTGCGCCGCGGCGGTCCCGTTCGAGATCATCGTGGTGGATGACGCCTCGACGGACCGGACCGGGGCCGTGCTGGACGGGATGCGGGAGCGCTATCCGATGCTGCGCATGCTGCGCCACGAGACGGCCGGCGGCCAGAGCGCGGCAATCCATGCCGGGGTGAGCGCGGCGCGCGCGCCCGTCGTCTGCACCCTCGACGGCGACGGCCAGAACCCGCCCGAGGAGCTGCCGGGGCTGTTCGGGCCGCTCCTCTCGGCGGACGCCCCGCCCGAGCTGGCGCTGGTGGCCGGGCAGCGGGTCGGCCGGCAGGACAGCCGCTCGAAACGCTGGGCCTCGACCTTTGCCAACAACCTGCGCCAGTCGCTGCTGGGCGACGGGACGCGGGACACGGGCTGCGGGCTCAAGGCGTTCCGGCGAGAGGCGTTCCTGGCGCTGCCCCGGTTCAACCACATGCACCGCTTCCTGCCCGCGCTGTTCCTGCGCGACGGCTGGACGATCAGCCATGTCGACGTCAGCCACCGGCCGCGGCGGGCGGGGCGGTCGAATTACAACAACCTCCGCCGGGGGCTTGTCGGCGTCGTTGATCTTGTCGGGGTAATGTGGTTGGTCCGCCGCCGGATCACCGCCCGCGCCGCCGAACGACCGGCCGGCGACGCGGCGGCGGACGCCCCTCTGAAACGACAGGCATGATTCCCGTGGACACACTCTTTGCATGGCTGAACGTCGACACCCTGACCGAGTTCTGGTGGGTCGTCTTCGGCCTGTTCGGCCAGCTGATGTTCATGGGCCGGTTCCTGGTGCAATGGATCGCCTCTGAACGGCTGCGGCGGTCGTACATCCCGATCGCGTTCTGGTATTTCTCGATCGGCGGCGGGCTGATCCTGTTCGCCTATGCGATCCACCGCGCCGACCCGGTGTTCATCCTCGGCCAGTCGTTGGGCATCTTCATCTATTCGCGGAACCTCTACCTGATCCATATCGAGAGAAAGAGCGATGCCGCGCTCAAGTAGCGCCACCACCGCCGCCGTCTGGATCGTCCTCGCCGTCACCGCGGCGCGGATCGTCGCGCTCGCCTTCAACAAGACCGACCTGTTCGTCGACGAGACCCAGTACTGGCTGTGGGGCGAGAACCTCGACTTCGGCTATTTCTCCAAGCCGCCGCTGATCGGCTGGGTGATCCGCGCGGTCACCGAGCTGGCCTCGGACTCGGCGTTCTGGATCCGTCTGCCCGCCTGTCTGTTCCACGCGGCGACCGCGCTGATCCTCGGGCGGCTCGCGACAGAGCTGCACGACAGCCGCACCGGGTTCTGGGTTGCGGTGGGCTATGTCACGCTGCCCTTCGTGGGGCTCGGCAGCCTGCTGATCTCGACCGACACGATCATGGCGCCGTTCTATGCCGCGGCGCTGCTGTTCTACTTCCGGCTGCTGCGCGACGGGCGCCGGCGAAACGCCTGGGCGACGGGCGTCATGGTGGGGCTGGCCTTCATGGCCAAGTATGCCGGGATCTACTTCCTGATGACCGCGTTGCTGGCGGCGATCGCGCTGCGGCAGATGCGGCCGCGGCCGGCGGACGCGGCGAAGATCCTCGTGGCCTTCGCGGTGGTGGCGTCCCCGAACATCGTCTGGAACATCGCCAACGACCTGACCACCGTCAGTCACACGATGGACAACGCCCAATGGGTGCGCGAGGGGCACGGCGGGCTGCATCCCGGCGCCCTGGCCGAGTTCTTCCTCAACCAGTTCATCGTGTTCGGCCCGGTGCTGTTCGGGATGATGATCTGGCTTGTGTTCCGCCCCGACCCGGCGCCGGGCCCGGCATTGCTGTGGATGGCGTGGCCGATCGTCGTGCTGGTCTGCGGCCAGGCGCTGCTGAGCCGGGCCTATGCCAACTGGGCGGTCGCTGCGTACTTCGCCGGCATCGTCGCGGTGATGCCGGTGCTGATGCGCCACCGGGCCCTGCTGACGGCGTCGTTCGTGGTCAACGGCGCGCTGTGCCTTGCCCTGCCGGCGATCACGATGGCGCCCGGCCTGCTGACCGACGACACCGGCCGGCCCCTGATCTCGCGCTATCTCGGGCGGGCGGACATGTCCCACCAGATCCTCTCGCGCGCGACCGAGGCGCGGGCCGGCGCGATCGTCTCCGACGACCGGGCCATCCTGGCGGACCTGTTCCACACCGGCCGCAACGCCGACATGCGGTTCTTCGCGGTCCCGTCCGACGGGCCTCCGGCGCACTACTACGCGCAGGAATTCGCGCTGCCCGGGACGTTCGACGGCCTCGCCCTGCTGGTGACGACGCAAGAGCCGCCCGCCTGCGCCGAGCGCGTCGATGTCCTGACGACGCCCAAGGGCGCCTATTCCAGCCGCAGCTACGGCGCCTACCGGATCGCGCCCGCCTGTCTCGATGCGTTGCGCTGAGGCCTTGGCCCTCGCCGCGATCAGCGCCGCCACGCTGGTGCTGTTCTCGGTCTTTCCCACGCTCGACATCTGGGTGTCGCGCCAGTTCCTGTCTGAGGCGGGCTTTGCCCTGAACACCGCGCCGGCGCTGGTGACGATCCGCGCCACGATCCGGCTGTCGGTGCTGGCGGTGGGGCTCTTTTCGCTGGCGATGCTCGCGCTGTCGCTGCGCCATCCCGCGCCGCTGGGCACCCCACGCCGGGTCTGGGGCGCGATCGTGCTGCTCTATCTGCTGGGTCCCGCTCTCTTGGTGAACGGCCTTCTGAAAGAGCTCTGGGGCCGCGCCCGCCCCGCCGACACGACGCCGTTCGGCGGCGACGCGACCTTCACCCCGCCCTATGTCGTCACCGACCAATGCGCCACGAACTGCTCGTTCGTCTCGGGCGAGGCGGCGGGCGCCACGGCGCTGGCGATCTCGCTGGCATGGATGGCGCGGCCCCTGCCGTCGCGGCTGCGCCTGCCGGTGGCGACGCTCGGCGTCACGGTGGCGGTGCTGGCGGCGACGCTGCGGGTGATAAAGGGGCGGCACTTCCTGTCGGACGTGATCCTTGCCGCGCTGTTCGTCGGCACGCTGGCCGCCGCGATCGCCTGCCTGATGCGGCTCGACCGCAGGCGCTGAGATGGCGATGGCGATGGCGATGGCGACCCCGGCAGGACTCGAACCTGCAACCTATCCCTTAGGAGGGGATTGCTCTATCCAATTGAGCCACGGGGCCGGCCCGCCGCCTTTTTCTCTGCAATCGGCCGCGAGGGCAAGCGTCGAAGCCCCGAGCGCGCCGCAAAAGGCTTGGTGCCCCCCGCTATTTTGCAATATCCTTTCGGGCGATAGCACAAGGATCTCCGCGCCGTGAGCGATGCCGACCCGACCGACCTGCGCCGCCCTCTGACCCTGCGCGACGTCTCCGAGGCGTCCGGCGTCAGCGAGATGACCGTCAGCCGCGTCCTGCGCAATCGCGGCGACGTCTCCGAGACGACGCGCACCAAAGTGCTCGAGGCCGCCAAGCGGCTGGGCTACGTCCCCAACAAGATCGCCGGCGCGCTCGCCTCAAGCCGGGTGAACCTCGTCGCCGTCATCATTCCGAGCCTTTCAAACATGGTGTTCCCCGAGGTGATGACCGGCATCTCCGAGGTGCTGGACGAAACCGACCTGCAACCCGTGGTCGGCGTCACCAACTACCGCCCCGAAAAGGAAGAGGACGTCCTCTACGAGATGCTGTCGTGGCGGCCCTCGGGCGTCATCATCGCAGGGCTGGAACATTCCGAGGCCTCCCGCGCGATGCTCAAGGCCAGCGGCATCCCCGTGGTCGAGATCATGGATACCGACGGCCAGGCGATCGACGCCGTGGTCGGTATCTCGCACCGCCGCGCCGGCCGCGAGATGGCCCGCGCCATCCTCAAGCAGGGGTTCGAGAACATCGGCTTTCTCGGCACCAAGATGCCGCTCGACTACCGCGCCCGGAAACGGTTCGAGGGCTTTACCGAGGCGCTGGCGAAGGCCGGGATCGAGGTGCAGGACCAGATCTTCTACGAGGGCGGATCGGGGCTCGCAAAGGGGCGCGAGATGACGCAGGCGATCCTGCAACGCTCGCCCGACCTCGATTTTCTGTATTACTCGAACGACATGATCGGTGCGGGCGGGATGCTGTGGTGCATGGACCAGGGCATCGCGGTGCCGCAGCGCCTGGGCCTCGCCGGGTTCAACGGGGTCGAGCTGCTCGACGGGTTCTCGCGCCGGCTCGCCACGATGGAATCCGGCCGGCACGAGATCGGCCAGCTCGCCGCGCGCATCATCGCCGACCGCCTGTCGGGCGCTGAGCCGCGCGGCGGACAGCGGGTCGAGCTGACGCCGAAGCTGCAACTGGGCGACACGCTCAAGCGCTACAAGAACTGACGCGCCGTCCCGGACCGTCAGACGCAATTCACGAAACCTTAGCCGAAGCGTTACAAACCCCGCCTAGCACCGACGCGGCGCGCCCACCGGCGCGCGCGCGACGGCGGGCAGTCCCCCTGTCGCGCCACGGGACAACAAGACCTCTTGGGGGATCTCTGATGAAACGCACCTTCACCTCGGCGGCCGCGGTGCTGCTGTCGTCGTCCGCGCTGATGGCGCAGGACCTGCCGCAATCCGGCAGCGAATGGTTCACCGCCGGCCAGGACACCATCCAGCAGATGCTGGAGCGCCAGGACAACACCAACCGCGCGCTGAACGTCATCGTCATGGTCGCCGACGGCAACGGTGTCGGCACCAACTACGCCATCCGCCTGTTCGACGGTCAGTCCAAGGACATGCTGGGCGAAGAGAACGTCCTGCCCTACGAGACGCCCGCGTTCCACTCGGCGCTGGTCAAGACCTACAACATCAACTCGCAGACGCCCGACTCGGCCCCCACCGCGGGCGCGATGAACACCGGCGTCAAGCAGCGCTTCAACCTGATCAACCTGGGCGACGGCGCGGTAACCGAGGATTGCACGACCGAGGCCGCGAACGAGCTGACCACCTTCGCCGAGATCGTCTCGGGCGAGATGGACAAGTCCGTCGGCATCGTCTCGACCGCGCGCCTCACGCACGCCACCCCGGCCGCCGTCTATGCCAAGACCGCCTACCGCAACTGGGAGGATTCGGTGCCCGAAGAGTGCACCGACAGCCGTGACATCGCCACCCAGCTGATCGACCAGATGGAAGCCGGCGTCGTCGACTTCGCCATGGGCGGCGGCCGCCGCCACTTCCTGCCCGAGGATGTCCAGGACGAAGAGGGCGGCAGCGGCCGCCGCGCCGACGGCGTCAACCTGATCGAGCGTGCGCAGAACGACCTCGGCGCCCAGTACGCCTGGAACACCGCCACCGCGAACGAGCTGACGCTCGACGGGTCCGCCCCGGTGCTCGCGCTGTTCGAGGACAGCCACATGAAGTACGAGGCCGACCGCGCCGACGAGGACGAGCCCAGCCTCGCCGACATGACGCGCATGGCCATCGAGACCCTGCAGAACAACGAGAACGGCTTCTACCTCGAGGTCGAGGCCGGCCGCGTCGACCACGCCAACCACGGCGGCAACGCCTATCGCACCATGGTCGACGGGCAGGAGTTCGCGCAGGCCGTCGCCGTCGCCGACGAGATGACCGACGACGCCGACACGCTGCTGATCGTCACCGCCGACCACGAGCACTCGATCGCCTTCAACGGCTATTGCGGCCGCGGCACGGACATCCTCGGCCTGTGCTACGACATCGACAACGAAGGCGTCGAGCACAGCGACGAGCTGGTGATGGCCGACGACGGCAAGCCCTATCCCGTGATCGGCTACCTCAACGGCCCCGGCTCGGTCCTGACCGAGCAGGACGACGGCACCTATTCCGGATCGCGCCCCGATGTCACCCAGGAAGAGGCGACCGACCTCGACTACCTGCAGCAGGCGCTGATCCCCAAGTCCTCGGAAAGCCACTCGGGCGAGGACGTCGCCGTCTATGCCAAGGGCCCCTTCGCCCATCTCTTCGACGGCACGCTCGAGCAGAACGTGATCTTCCACGTCATGCACCACGCCGTCACCGGCGGCGAGCAGGCAGACGCCGCGCAGTGAGCGTGACGCCCCGATGACAGTGCGGGCGGACCTCCCCCGGGGGCCCGCCCGCTCCCTCGTTCCACCCTCCGGGCACCCCCGACCGGCCGCAGGAGACACCGATGCACCGCCGCACCTTCCTTACCCTCGCCGCCGCCGGCACGCTCGCCGCCCCGCGAATCGCCGCCGCGGCCGAGACGATCAAGCTCCGCGAGCTCTACACCAAGATGGAAGAGTTCAGCGACCTGGCCCAAGCGCTCGCCGGACAGCGCGTGACCGTCGAGGGGTTCATGGCGCCGCCGCTCAAGGCGGAATCGAGCTTCTTCGTGCTGACGCAGCGGCCGATGGCCACCTGCCCGTTCTGCGAATCCGAAACCGAATGGCCGAGCGACATCCTCGCCGTCTACACCAAGCGCGTGATCGACCCGACGCCGTTCAACGTCGGCATCGACACGACCGGCGTGCTCGAACTCGGCACCTATACCGACCCCGAGACCGGGTTCGTCAGCCGCGTCCGCCTCACCGACGCGACTTATTCCTGACCCATGGCGCTCGCACTCTCCGTCTCGGATCTCAGGGTGGTCGCCGCAGGCGGGCGCACCCTGCTCGACATCCCCGCGCTCGACCTGCCGCCCGGCGCGGCCCTGGGCATCCGCGGCCCCTCGGGCGCGGGCAAGACGACGTTCCTGCATGCCGTGGCCGGCCTGATCGACAGGTCCGCGGGCCGCATCGCCTGGGGCGACACCGACCTTGCCGCGCTGTCCGCCGGCGCGCGAGCGCGGTTCCGCGCCGGCAATGTCGGCATGATCTTCCAGGACTTCCTGTTGTTCGACGAGCTCACGGCGCTCGATAACGCGGCGATCCCGGCGCTCTTCGCCCCGAGGGGCCGCCGCGCCGGGCTGCGCGAGGCCGCGCGCGCCAACCTCGCGCGGCTGGGGCTGACCGATCCGGTGCGCGACGTCTCGACCTTTTCGGGCGGTGAGCGGCAGCGCGTCTCGGTCGCGCGGGCGCTGGCCAACCGTCCCGCCATCGTGCTGGCCGACGAACCCACCGCCGCGCTCCACCGCGAGGCGGCGGATCGGCTGATCGCCGACCTCGTCTCGGTCGCCCGCGACGGCAACCGCACGCTCGTCGCGGTCAGCCACGATCCCCGGCTTCTGGACGCGATGGACCGCGTCCTGACGATCGAGGACGGCCGACCGGCCGAAAGGCAGGCCGCCTGATGCGCGATCTCTGGCTCGGCCTTCCCGTTCTCGCCCAGGACCTGCTGCTCCTGCTGGCGCTTCTGCTGCCGCTGGGGCTGATCGGCCTCGCCGTCCTGCGTGGCTTCGCCCCCGCGCCGCTGGTCCGCGCGATGCTCTGGCGCTTTCGCTGGGCCAATGCGCTGTTCGTCCTGCTGATCGCCGTCTCGGTCGGGCTCGGCATCGGCCTTCTGGCGCAAGAGCGCGGCCTGCGCGCCGGCACGGCACAGGCCGCCGACAAGTTCGACATGATCGTCTCGGCCCCGGGCAGCGAGATCACGATGATGATGGCGGCGGTCTATCTTCAGCCGACCTCGGTGCCGCTCGTGCCCGGCGACACCTACGCCGAGATCGCCGACCACCCCTCGGTCCGGATCGCGGCCCCCCTCGCCTTCGGCGACAGCCACGACGGCGCGCCCATCGTCGGCACCACCGCACCCTTCGTCGCGCATCTCTCGGACGGCGCGCTCGACGGCCGCGCTTTCGGGGCCGAGGGCGAAGCGGTGATCGGCGCGCGCGTCCCGCTGGCCCTCGGCGCGCGGCTCGAACCCGCCCACGGCACCGGCGACGCCGCCGAGCACGGCGCGCACGAGGGCACCGAGTTCACCGTCGTCGGACGCATGGCGCCGCTCGGCAATCCGTGGGACAACGCCATCCTCGTCCCGGTCGAAAGCGTCTGGGCCACCCACGGTCTTGCCAGCGGTCACGCGCCCGACAGCCCGACGCAGCTCGGCCCGCCCTTCGACGCCCGCTACTTTCCCGGAACGCCGGCCATCGTGGTCAAGGCCGACAGCCTTGCCGCCACCTACGGCCTGCGCAGCCAGTTCGACCAGCGCGCCGACACGATGGCCTTCTTCCCCGGCACCGTGCTGACGCGGCTCTACACGGTGATGGGCGACGTGCGGCAGGCGATGTCGGTGATGGCGGTGGTGACGCAGGGTCTCGTCGCGCTCTCGGTGATGGTCGGCCTGATGATCCTGACCCGTCTCTTCCGGCGCAACATGGCCCTGCTGCGGGCGCTCGGGGCGCCGGGCCGGTTCGTGTTCGCGACGGTCTGGTCCTATGCCGCGACGCTTCTGGTCAGCGGCGCGGTGCTCGGGCTCGCCGTCGGGCAGGTGGCGACACTGGTGCTCAGCCGCGTCGTCTCGGCCCGGACCGACATCGCCATCGCCGCGCCGCTCGGCTGGCCCGAGATCCACGCCGCCGCCGGCTTCACCAGTCTCGCCGCCGCACTGGCGCTGCTGCCCGCGCTCACCGTCCTGCGGCAGCCGATCATCGCGGGACTGCGCGCCTGATCGTATGCCGCGTTGTGCACGCCCTGTGCACGGGTGGTGCACGCGGCGTGTCACCGTCATTTCATGTCCGGTTGCTACCATATCGGGAAAACCGAACGGTCGAGCGGTATCATGCGAGTGCCCCAACTGTCCCTGAGCCTGACCGGCGCGACCGTGTTGCGGAACGGTCGAATGCAGCGGGATACAGTCAGCCTCGACGCCGGCCGCATCGTCGACACCGCCCTGCCATCGGCCGATTTCGGCGGCCATCTCCTTCTGCCCGGCATCGTCGACATCCACGCCCATGCCCCTGAGACGTCGCTTGACGACTACGGGAAAACCGCATCACCCCAAGGCGTTACGACCACCTTCCTCGCCCAGCGCTGGACCGGCGACACCGCAGCATCCGTCGAGGCTGCGCTCGACTCCCTCGCCCGCCCCTGCGCCGACGCCCCGGTCGAGATGCACGCCCACCTCGTCGTCGATCTCGCCACGGCCGACACCGCCAACCGCCTGCTCGCCGCCATAGCCCGGCACCGCCCCGCCGCCGTTCTCTTCGCCGACACGCCCCGGCACGACCCCTGCAAACCCCGCTACATCTGCCGCATCGCCAACACCTGCGACCGCCACAAAATCCCCTACGGCTCCCTCGCCGACCCCGACGGCGAGACCCGCGAACGTTACGCGATGCTCGGCGCCCGCCTGTGCGCGTTCCCCCGCTCCCGCGCGGCCGCAGCGCTTGCCGCGGCGGTGGGCGATCCGGTCATCCTGGCGGCGACAGACGTCTGCGCGCCCGCCCGCAGCGACGCGCCGTGGTCCGCACAAAGTGCAGTGAATGCAGGCCATTGCGCCGCGCTGGCCTCGGTTGACGACGCCGGCACGCTGCACCGGGCGGCGCTGCATCTGGCACAGCTGCGCGCGCTGGACCTGCCCCGCGCCTGGGCGCTGATCTCGTCGCGCCCGGCCCGGATAATGGGGCTGTCCGACCGTGGTACGCTCGACCCCGGACGCCGCGCCGACCTCGTGGCCGTCCGCGCCGCCACCGGGCGGATCGAGGCCACGTTCCAGGCCGGCCGCCCGACATATCTGACCGACGAGGCCACCCGCCGCCTCGTCGCCGCCTGCCCCGACACCGCCGCCGCTCTCGTCGCCTGAGCGACACCGGAGCACATGAAAAGGCCCCGCGCCGGAGTGTCCGGGCGGGGCCTTGGAGCCGGTGAGCGGGCGTTCAGAGACGGTCGATCGAGAAGAACATCGTCTCACCCGAGTGATCGTCGACACCGTCGTTGTCGGTCGACACCCAGGCGGTGCCGTCCGGCTGGATGGCCAGCCCTTCGACCTTGTCCAGAACGAAGCCGCCCGTCGCGGTCAGGTCGGGGATCAGGTCGCGGACCTCTTCTTTTTCCACAACCTTCAGCTGCTCACCCAACGGCGCAGGCTGCATGTCTTCTTCGTCAATGCGATAGATCTTCTTGACCCGCGCCGCCTCGCCGATCTGGTTGTCGCGCTCGACCACGAAGAAGGCGCCGTCGTGGTAGGCGATCTCGCTCAGGCCGATCCAGCCGGTCTCGGCTGCGGCCTTTTCATAGTGGACGGCGCCCCATTCGCCGCTCTCGGTGTTATACGAGATCAGCTTGGACATGTTCTCGGGGTCGTCGTCCCAGGCGCGCTGGATGGCGATCCAGAGCGTATCTCCGACCCGCGCAATGCCCTCGGCCGCATGGCGCCGCGCCACGTCGCTCAACCCTGACGGGAACGGCACCTCGTCCTGGATCGAGCCATCGGCGCCCACGTGGTACAGCGCATGCGGAATACCATCCTCCGCGTCCCCCTCGTTGGCCACCCAGAAGCCGCCTGCGCCATCCAGCGCGATGCCTTCCATGTCCATGTGCTGCGCCGGTTCACCGTCGCGGGTCACGCGGATCGCCCGCGTGATCCGAGCCGGAGAGTGCGAAGGGTCGATAGCGAAGATCGTGGGTTGCGCGCTGTAGTAGCTGTCGTTGACCGCATAGATCGTGCCGTCCTCGTCGGCGACCATCCCGCTGATCGCGCCCCAGCCGGTCAGCTCGTCCATGCCGGCGCTCGTCAGGTGCGGATAGACGGCCCCGCCCTGCTGATACTCGAACAGCATGACATGCGCCCGCGCCCCGCCGTCCTCGACAAGGTCTTCCTCGTTGGCCGAGACCAGAAGCCCGCGCGAGGGAATGGTGACATAGCCCTCTGGCCCGATCCCCGAAGGCAGAAGCTGCGTCAGCTGCGGAGAGGCCGGGTCGGTCACATCGTAGACGCCCACCACGCTGGCGCGCTCGGAGCCCACAAAGACCAGGGGCGTGCCGTCGTATTCTCCGAAGGTCACGCTTTCGGGCTCGACGCCCTTCGCATCCGACCGGCCTTCGGGATAGTGGCCGATCCGGATGATCGCCTCCTCGAAGCTGGTGCCGCTTTCGTAGACGACCTCGCCCTCCTGGCTGAAGATCGTCCAGCCGCGGCTGCCGCCCTCGTAGTCGCCCTCGTTGGCGATGGCGAAGTGGGTCTCGTCGATCCAGGCCACGGCGTCGGGCTCGCGCTTGCGTCCCTCCTGGCTCTCGTCGAAGGCCAGCTTGCCGTCCTCGGTGGCGTCGATCCCTTCGAGGTCCACGGCACCGGCAGAGAAATCGGCCAGCACCTCGCCCTCGCGCGAGACGACGACGAGGTGGTTGTTCTCCTGCAGCGTGACGACGGTTTCGCCCTCGGTGTTGATGTCGACATATTCCGGCTCGGGGTCGCTGGGTGCGACGTCGGCCAGGCCGGTCAGGTCCACCGTTCGCAGGCTTTCGCAATCCAGGCCATTGTCGGTCACGTCGATCATCACCAGGTTACCGGCCGGCATCTGGGGTATTTCGCCGTCGTCGAGATCCTCGTCACGCTCGTTCTCGATGGCGACCGAAATGAAGCTGCCGTCGGGAGCTGTGGCCACCGCGTCAGGCTGTCCGCCGAGATCGCAGCTGGCCAGCTCTTCGCCCTCGGGGATCGAGATCACCCGCAGCTCGCCCGACGGGTCGGTGAAGCTCTTGGAGGTGTTCACGCCGACATAGGCGGTGGAGCCGATCACCTTCACGCTGGTGGGCTCGCCCTGCATGTCGATATTGCCCAGCGGCGCGGGATTGGCCGGATCGCTGATGTCGACCATGCCCAGCACGCCGAGCGGGCTGTCGGTATAGACCAGCGTCATGCCGTCCTCGGTCGCGTCGATGATCTCGGCCGATGTCGGCCGCGAAGTGTCGGAACCGTCGGCCATGTTGCCGACCGTCGGGAACGAGGCGATTCGGTTGAAGTTCTGGGCCGTGGCCGGAAGCGAAAGCGCCATGACCGCGGCCGAGCCAAGCAGGATCGTTCTGATCGACATATTGTCTCCCTTCTCGTGTGACGAGTGAGGAGGTCGCCGATACAGGTGACACCACGGTGACACTCGGGCGGTTTTCCGTGCCCGGCACCCGGACCCGCGACCCCGACACCCCGCCGCAGAGGCGGAGCGACACAACCGGAGGGCTAACGGGAAAGGCCACCGACGAGGCATGCGCCCGCCGCGGCCGAGGCAATAATGTCATGCGTGGCAATACGATAGTTAGAGCGTCACATTTAGGCCGCATCCGGGGCGTACGAGATCTGCCGGAGTTGGCGCAGTTCGTCTGAGTTGTAGAACTCAGGCGGATAGGATCGGGGCGGAATGCCCATCTCGCCGGCAAACGTGAGGGCGTGGGAATTGATTAAAGCAGAGCAACGCAGCATTCCGGAAAAAATCCGGAAGGCCGCTGACACATTGACGAACCGGGCCGTGGCGAGCGAACGCACGCAGTTGGAGCGGCAGGCCAAGACCGCGGAGGTCGCCTATCCGCTCTTCAAGCGGACATACGAGACCGACTTCGAGGCCGACGCCGCATATCGCGACACGCTGCCCGATCTTCAGAACGGACCCGAATCGCTGATCAAGGGCGCGCGGCGCTCGATCCAGCACGTCGGCATCAGCAATTTCCGCCTGCCGATCCGCTTTCACTCGCGCAATGCAGAGGACCTCACGCTCGAGACCTCGGTCACCGGCACCGTCAGCCTGGAGGCCGAGAAGAAGGGCATCAACATGAGCCGCATCATGCGGTCGTTCTACCGCTTTGCCGAAAGCCTGTTCAGCTTCGAAGTCGCCGAGGGCGTCATCGACGCCTACAAGGCCGACCTCGGCAGCTTCGACGCGCGGCTGCAGATGCGGTTCTCGTATCCGATGAAGGTCAGCAGCCTGCGATCGGGGCTAGAGGGGTACCAGTATTACGACATCGCGCTCGAAGTGGTCGAGCGGAACGGCCACCGGCAGAAGATAGTGCATCTCGACTACGTCTACTCGTCGACATGCCCCTGCTCGCTCGAACTGAGCGAACACGCGCGGCGCACCCGGATGCAACTGGCGACGCCGCACTCGCAGCGGTCGGTCGCCCGCATCTCGGTCGAGCTGGCGGACGAGGCCGGCTTCTGGTTCGAGGACCTTATCGAACTGTGCCGTCAGGCGGTTCAGACCGAGACGCAGGTCATGGTCAAGCGCGAGGACGAACAGGCCTTCGCCGAGCTGAACGCGGCCAACCCGATCTTCGTCGAGGATGCGGTGCGGCTGTTCGGAGAGGCGCTGGCGGGCGACGACCGGATCGCCGATTTCCGCGTCATCGCCAGCCACCAGGAAAGCCTGCACAGCCACGATGCAGTGAGCGTCCTGACCGAAGGCGAGACCTTCGCGCAGGCCAGTTTCGATCCGCGGCTGTTCTCGACGCTGTTCCATGTCGGGTGATAGCGCCATGTCCGAACCAAGAGACGGAGTCATCTACGTTGCGACCGGCGACGATTACCGCGACCTCGCCTTCGCGTCGCTGCGGTCCCTGCGCCGGCACAACCCGGACCTGTCGGTCGACCTGTTCACCGACCGGCTGGATTTCGAGGGCGCCGACCTGTTCGACCGGGTCCACCTAGTACCGCGGGTGCATCCGCGCGCCAAGCTGGACTGCATGCCGCTCAGCCGGTTCGAGCGCACGCTCTACCTCGACTCCGACACGCTGATCATCGCGCCGTTCGCCGACCTGTTCGACCTGATGGACCGTTTCGAGCTGGCGCTGGCGCATGACGTGCGCCGCGCCTCGTCGCTGGTGCAGCAGGGCGCGGGCGTGGCGACGCCTTATGCCTTTCCGCAACTGAACTCGGGCGTGGTCCTGTATCGCAAGTCGGACAAGACCGAGACCTTCTTTGCGGAGTGGCTCGATCGCTATGCCAACTCGGGGCTCAAGCGCGACCAGCCTGCGCTCAAGGACATCCTTTGGTCGTCCGACATCCGGTTCTACGTCCTGCCGCCCGAGTTCAACCTGCGCCGCGTGACCATGCTGGATGCGTGGGAGCCGCAGGACGCGCGGCCGACGATCATCCACTCGCATCGCCTGCTCGACCACCTGCTCGAGGCGCGGGGCGCCCGGTGCCAGGACCTGCCGACGCTACTGGTGCGCGAGCGCGAGGCGCTCGACGACGAGTGGAGCCGGATCGGCGCCACGGAAGCGGACCGGCAGGACCTGAGCGTTCTGCTCGACGGCATCTCCAAGGGCCTGATCTCTCCGAAGGCGTTGCCCGAGACGGACCGCGACACGAGCCGATCCCGCGAACGCGCAGCCTACGAGCGGTATCACCGCCGGCAAATGTGCGCCTGACGACGGACCTGTCAGGCGGCCGCGGCCAGCCCCGACTGACCCACGCCGACCGTCGGCGCAAACGGCAGCACGATCGTGAAGGTCGAGCCGACGCCAAGCGTGCTCGTGACTTCCAGCGTACCGCCGTGCTGCTCGACGATGGCCTTGGTGATGCTCAGGCCCAGCCCGGTGCCGCCGCGCTTGCGGTGGGCCGAGCTGTCCACCTGGTGAAACCGCTCGAAGATCGCCTGCATCTTGTCGTCGGGGATGCCGATGCCCGTGTCCCGCACCGCGATGCGGATCGCATCGTCCGAGCGGGTCGCCGTCACCGTGACCTCTCCGTGCGGTTCCGAGAACTTCACCGCGTTCGACAGCAGGTTCGCAAGCACCTGCCCCAGCCGCTGCCGGTCCACGTTCGCCAGCAGGTTCCGCTCGAGCCCGCCCTCGCGGATGGTGATGTCCTGTTTCGCGGCGTAATTGGCGTTGGCCTCGATCGCGTCGCGCACCAGTTCCGAGACGTCCAGTCGCTCGCGCTTGAGCGCGAGTTGCCCGGCCTCGGCCCGGTCGATCTCGAGCAGGTCGTTGATCAGCGCGGACAGGCTTTCCGAGTTGGTATAGGCCATTTCGATCAGTCGCTGAGCATCGGGTTGCAACTCGCCGGCCGCGCCACCGCGCAGCAGGCCCAGCGACCCCTTGATCGACGTCAGCGGCGTGCGCAGCTCGTGATTGACGACCGAGATGAACTGCGCCTTGGCCTCGGCCGCCGCGCGCGAGGCCTTCAGCAGCCTGAATGTCTCCATCGAGACCCGGCGGTGCCGCCGTGCCTCGAGTCCGACGAGAACCACGCAAAGCATCAGCACGACCACCAGCAGGCCGGTCAGAAGCGCGGATTTCTGCGCCACGTTCAGCAGCCTTTCCCGGTAGCGCTGCGATTGCTGCGACGTCGCCTCCAGCGTCTCGAGCGTGAGATCGCGCAGCGGCTCCTCGAGCGCGTTGAAGGTGGCGATCGTCTCGTCCAGCTCCGCGGGGCTCGCCTCGCCGATCGACAGAATGTCGTCCTCCTGCTGCTTCAACGTGTCGAGCGTCCGCTGGATCGGCGAAAGGTCGATGTCGAACTCGCTCAGCAGCTCACCGGTGGTGGCCGAGGTTGCCACGTCCAGACGGCTCCAGAGGATGTCGAAACGCAGGGACAGCTCTTCCTCGGACAACTCGCCCATCCTGTACGCCGCCAGCGCCCGCTGGAAGCGCAGAAGATCGAACTCCACCCGGCTGACGATCCAGGCGGGCTTGCTGCGCTCGCTCGTGCGAATGTCCGACACCAGGCCCGTGAGGTTGACGAGGCTCACCGCGGTGATGGCCGTGATGATGAATACGCCCACCGTCACGGCGATCCGAAGGAAGTACATTCGTTTCAAGCGCGACTCCTCGTCAGTCGAAGCTTCGTCACCTCGCCGCCGGCGAAGGTCGTCAAGGTCCACGCGATCCCAACCATACCCGCAATCATGGCGAGAGTAAGGATGCGAGGGCGCACCTTAATGTTGAACCAGGGACGTTGCGGAATAGTCAGCTTGTCGGCTAGGCAAGCGGACGATCCCAATCCGAATAGTTACAGGACAGCCATGCATATGGTCGAAAGGGGGCGGGTGTGCAAATGGCGCCGGTGAAGAACTGGGCGGCTCTCCTGCTGCTAAGCGTCATCGGAGGCGTCACGTTCCTGGGGATCGAGATCGCGCTCCGGGGGCTGACGCCGATCTGGGTCGCGGCGATCCGGATCTCGCTGGCCGGCATCGTCATGCTGGTCATCTGGCGCCGGATGGGCGGACGACTGTTCGAGAGCCCGCTTGGGCCCCGAACCGGGACCATGCTGCTGGCGATCAGCCTTCTCAGCACCGTCGTTCCGTTTTCGCTGATCAGCTGGGGGCAACAGTTCGTGACGTCCGGCTTCGCCAGCGTCGCGCTTGCCTCGACCGCCCTCATCGTCAGCCCGCTGGCCTATTTCTTCGTGCCGGGCGAGGACATGGGCGTGCGCCGCGCGGCGGGCATGGTGCTGGGCTTTTCGGGCGTGGTGATCCTGATCAATCCCAGCGGCGCGGTCGGCCCGACACTGGTCGGCAGCCTGGCGGGAAAGCTCGCCTGTCTGTCGGCAGCAGCCTGCTATGCGACGAGCTCGATCATCGTGCGGCGGCTGCCCGAGGTGAACCCGATCGGGCTAGTCGCGGTGATGCTGTCGATCGGCGCGACGCTCATCGTTCCCGCCGCCTTCGTGATCTCCGGCCCACCCGGACAGCCCGGCGCGCAGGCGCTGACCGCGGTCGTTCTGCTCGCCCTGCTGTCGACCGGCGGGTCGAACATGCTGGGCGTGCTCATCATCCGCAGCGCCGGTCCCACCTTCATGGCCTACTCGAACTACCTCACGCCGGTCTTCGCCGTGGTGTTCGGGGCGGTCATCCTGGACGAGATCGTGACGCGTCAGATGCTGTGGGGCTTTGCCCTCGTCGCGGCGGGCCTGGCGATGGCGCAGTCGCACAACAGGGCCGCACGGGCGGCCAACCGCTCGGCCGAGCTTCCGGCCGAGGGATGAGGCGGGCGGTTACTGCAGGCGGATCTTGGCGAGCTGCCAGATGAGACGGTCGTTGTAGCTCGCCTCTTGCAGCTCGGGGTTGTCGTCCATCGGGTAGATCACCCAGACCGGCCCCTTCTCGCGCACCGACATGCGCTCGCCGTTCATCAGGATGGCGAGGATCACCTCGTAGTCCAGAACGTCGGCAGCGGGAACGGTGACGGAATAGTCGTTGAGCGCCGTCAGGACCAGCTCGTCCCCGGCCTCGATCGCGCCTTCCTCGAACAGCTCGGTGACGCGCGGGCCCGAGAACGTGGTGACCTCCTCGACATAGTCGTTGTCCGTCGTCACCTCGGTCTGCGGCAGGGCCGAGAGCTCTTCGAAGGTGTACTCGGTCTCGACGTCCGCGCCGTCGGGGCCTTCGTGAATGGCGGTCAGAACGACCTGTGCCGCGGCCAGACCGGGAACGGACAGCGCCAGGACGAGTGTCAGAAGTCTGATAACGTGTGTCATGCCGATCTCGCGTCTTGTGGACAGGATCCCGCCGAGCACCGCGCGCGGAAGGTTGCCCATCCTTTTCCTCAAGCGATCCGGCGAAAGCAAGACCTCTTCGCGGCGCCGCAAGGGCGTCCGCCGCACCCTGGCGGGACACGGTGCACCGCTCTTGTGCGGCCCCCGCGCGCCTCATCGGCTGCGTTCGGCGCATGAGGGGGTCCGGCGGCGCGGCCCGGCGCCGCCGCCCCTTTCAGGTTCGGCTCACCCCTTCACACCCGAAGAGATCATCACGGCCTCGGTCACCCGCTTCTGGAAGATGAGGTACGCTATGGCCACCGGAGCAGCGCCGAGCAGCGCGACCGACATGAGCCGGGCGTAGAACACCCCGAAGGCATCGTTCACCTGGGTGATGCCCACCGGGATGGTCATCATGTCCTCGGTGGTGACCACGAGGAAGGGCCAGAAGAACTGGTTCCACGACATGATGAACGTCACGATGGCGAGCGCCGTGGTGATCCCCCAGTTGAGCGGCAGGTAGATGCGGAAAAGCAGGGAATACTCGCCTCCGCCATCCAGCACGACCGCCTCGCGCATCTCCTTGGGGACGGCGTCGAAGAACTGCTTGTAGACGATGATCACCACCGGGACGATCAGCTGCGGCAGGATGATCCCGGTCCATGTGTTGATCGCCCCGAGCGTGTCCATGAGGATGAACTGCGTCACCACGAGCGCCTGGGTCGGCACCATGAAACTGCCCAGCACCACCACGTACAGAAGGCGCCGCCCCGCGAATCGCAGCTGAGAGATCGCGTAGGCGCACATCATCCCCGAGATGATCACCACAACGGTGATGACCACCGAGGTAACGATCGAGTTCAGGTACCAGTTCAGCATCTGCGTGTTGAACAGCGCGTCGATGTAGGACCCGAGGTTGAACTCGTCCGGAATCAGGCCGGCCTCGTCGCTGACCACCCGGTCCTCGGACCGGATCGAGGTGACGAAGGCCCAGTAGATCGGAAAGAACCAGATCGCCGCGCCGAGGCAGGTCAGCCCAGTCATGATCAGGTTCTCGATGCGTCGCGTCGTGGTCATTGCCGTTTACCTCCCGCACGCAGGAGCTGGAACTGGAGGACGGAGACCACCACGATCACGAGGAAGAGCACCAGCGCGATGGCAGAGGCGTAGCCGCCGTGGTTGAGCTGGAAGGCCTCGCGGTAGACCATCAGCAGCAGCACGTAGGACGAGTTGAACGGGCCGCCGTTGCTGAGCAGATAGACCTGGTCGAAGATCTTCAGCTGCAGGATCAGCTGCAGGGTCAGCACCAGTGTCGTGACGGGCCAGAGCAGCGGCCAGGTCACGCGGAAGAACTGCTGCCGCTTGGTGGCGCCATCCAGCGCCGAGGCCTCGTAGAGCTCGGACGGAATGTTGCGCAGCCCCGCGATGAACAGCAGCACGTTGAAGCCGTTGGTCCACCAGATGGTCACCACCGCGACCATCGGCATGACCCAGCTGGGGTTCTTGAAGACAGGGACCGGCTTGCCGGTGAAGAAGGCGAAGACGGGCTGCAGGATCCCGAACTGGAAGTCGAGCATCCAGGCCCAGATCATCGTGACCACCGAGACAGGCAGGATGTAGGGCAGGAAGAAGATCATCAGCATCACCGCCTGCAGCCGCCCCGAGAGACGGTTGACCGCAAGTGCGATGAGCAGCGCGAGAACGGTGGTCGGCACCACGGTGAGCAGCACGAAGTAGCCGTTGTTCTTCAGCGACGTGTAGAAGAGGTTGTCGGTCAGCAGCTCGCGATAGTTTTCCAGCCCGATCCACTGCCCCTGCCCGATCAGCGGCCCTTCGGTGAAGCTGAGCTGCACCATGCGGATGGTCGGATATAGGAATACCAGCGCGAAGATCAGCACGAATGGTGCGATCAGGCTCATCGCGACGACGAAGTTCTTCCGGCGGTTGGTGAGCATGGCCAAGGGGAATCCCTCCTCGTGGAATGGTCCGCGCCCCCGGCCGGAAAGCCGGGGGCGCGGTCACCGACGATCAGTCCATGACGTCGGTGAGGGAGGACTTGATCTGCTCTGCCGCCTGCTGCGGGTCGAGATAGCCGTGGATGGCGGGCGAGATGATGTTGATCGCCGCGTCATAGACAGGAGAGGCCACGCCCGCGACCTCGGACCGGGGATCGTAGCTCGCCGTGTCGGCCAGCGACGAGTAGGTCGCGTTCGGCTCCATGCTCTGGAACTCGTCGCTCTCTGCCACTGGCAGGTACGCCGGGATGTGGCCGGCATCGGCCCAGCTGATGGCGTTCTCTTCCATCCAGCCGATCACGGTCATCACGGCGTCGCGTTTCTCTTCGGACATTTCCTCGTCGCCCTGGACCGGAATGGCAAATGCGTGGGAATCGGCCCAGGTGGTCTGGGTGTCCATCAGCGTGGGCACCTGCACGGCGCCCCACTCGAAGCCGAGCGTGCCTTCCTCGGCCATGTCGGTCATCGTGGGCACTTCCCAGACGCCGTTCATGTGGAAGGCCGACTTGCCGGAGGTGAAGAGCGCGACTGAGGCCTCGTACTCGGCCTGCTCGGGCTGCCAGCCCTCTTCGGTCCACTTGGTCATGATCTCGATGGCGCGGACCGCCTTTTCAAGGTTGTCGCCGGCCAGGGGTTCCCCGTCCGTGATCAGTTCGCCGTCCTGCTGGCGCAGCAGGGTGAAGAACACGCGATAGGTGCCGCCGTCGTCGCCGGTGGCATAGGACACCGGAGCTTGCGAGCCGTTCTCCTTCGCCAGCGCCAGGGCCTCCTCGAAGTCCTCGAGGCTCTCGATGCCGGTCAGGTTGCCCTGGTCGTCGAGGAAGCGCGACCCTTCAAGGAAGCTCTTGTTGTAGTAGAGCACGATGGAGTGGATATCGAAGGGCACTGCGTAGAGGTCGCCGTCCGGCCCGCTCGCCGCGTCGATCGCCCGGTCGTAGAAGTCGTCCTTCGACAGGCCGGCGGTCTCCAGATCCTCATCGGTGATCTTGGTGAGCACGCCCTCCTCGAGCCCGAGCGGCAGGCGAGATAGGTGGTAGGTCATCACGTCGGGGCCCTGCCCCACGGCGGCCGAGGTCCGCACCTTGGTGTAGAAGGGCACGCCCCATTCCAGCGTGGTGCCGGTGATCTGGATGTCGGGATGCTCCTCGTTGAAGCGCTCGATCAGGGCCTTCATCCGGACGCCGTCGCCGCCGGCCAGGAAGTCCCACCAGACCACCTCCTGCTGCGCCAGCGCCGGAAGGGCGCAGAGCGACAGGGCGGTACCGGTCAGCAAAGTCTTGATCGTATTCATCTATCTTCCTCCCTAGAGTTGACGCCGCCCCTCCCCGGGCGGTGGTTGCTTCGTTCAGCTGCCGTCAGCGCATCCGCTGGCCCGTGTCACCGTCGAAGACCAGGACATCGGCGGGATCGGCCTCGATGCCGATGGTCGCACCGTCCAGATTCTCGCGCGAGCGGTGCCGTTCGACGATGATCTCGCGGCCGTCCGGCATGCGCGTGTAGAGATACGAGACATCACCGAGCTCCTCGGCGACTTCGACGCGCACCCGCAGGCCGCCCTCGACGACCCGCAGATGTTCGGGCCGGATGCCGAGAAGCACCTCGGCCCCCTCTCCCGGCAATTCACCGGACAGCCGCACCTGCTGCGTCGCCCCCTCGCCGCCTTCGGGGCTGCAGGTGATCATGCCATCCGCCGACCCGCTGACCCGCGCCGGCAGGAAGTTCATCGAGGGCGATCCGATGAAGCCGCCGACGAACCGGTTGTCGGGATTGTCGTACAGCTCCAGCGGCGCCCCGGCCTGCTGCACCTCGCCGCTGCGCAGCACGAAGATGCGGTCGGCTAGTGTCATGGCCTCCACCTGGTCGTGCGTCACGTAGATCATCGTGGTGCCGAGCTGCCTGTGCAGACGTGTGAGCTCCAGCCGCATCTGCACCCTCAGTTCCGCATCGAGGTTCGACAGCGGCTCGTCGAACAGGAACACCTTGGGCTGCCGCACGATGGCGCGGCCGATGGCGACACGCTGGCGCTGGCCGCCCGAGAGCTGCGCGGGTTTCTTGTCGAGCTGCTCCTCGAGCTGAAGGATGCGCGCGGCCTCATGCACCATCTCGCGGGTCTTGGCCTTGGGCGCGCGAGCGAGCTTCAGGCTGAAGGCCATGTTGTCGTAGACCGAGAGGTGCGGGTAGAGCGCGTAGCTCTGAAACACCATGGCCACCTCGCGGTCTGCCGGCTCCACCGCGGTGACGTCGCGGCCCTCGATCTCGATCTTGCCGCCGTCGGTCTGTTCGAGACCGGCGATCATGCGCAGAAGTGTTGACTTGCCGCAGCCGGAGGGGCCGACGAAGACGCCGAAGCCGCCCTGCGGGATCTCCATGGAGACCCCGTGGATGACATCGAGGCCTCCAAAACTCTTGCGGACGTCGGTGAGGCGAACGCTCATCTCTGCCCCTCAGCTCACGGCCAGACGGACCACGTGGTAGGAGAGCGGCGCGAGCCGGCCCTTTAGCGCGCCGTCCTCCACGCCGACCCCCTGCCCCGGCACCGGGGCCACCCGGTCGGGGGTGTCGGGTCCGTTGGTGGTGGTCAGATCGTGTCCCTCCATCACGTGATGCTCGACCAGCTTGGCCCCGGCGAAGCCGTGCAGCCCCACATCGAGATCGGCCGTCTCCTCGGTGTGACGGTTGAGGATGAAGAGCGTGACCGTGCCCGTCTCCGCGTCATGGACGCCCGCCACGTCGAGATAGCTCACGTCGTGAGCGACCGCGCAGTCATAGGTCGGCGCGTCGACGGCGATGTTCAGCGCCGTGCCCCGGCCATAGAGCGAGGCCATCTGGTAGGGGTAGTAGATCGTCTGCCGCCACGCCGGTCCGCCGGGTTCTGCCCGGATCGGCGCGATGACGTTCACGAGCTGCGCGATACAGGCGATGCGAACGCGGTCACTGCGTCGGATGAATTCGTTCAGCAGGCCACCGATGAACAGCGCGTCCTCGAAGTTGTAGCTTTCCTCGAGCAGATGCGGCGCCTCGGGCCAGTCCCATTGGCTGATGCGCTTCGAGTCCTCCTCGCGCTCGTGGTACCAGACGTTCCACTCGTCGAAGCAGATGTAGACGTCGTTCTTCGCCCGCTTCTTCGCCTTCACGAAGTCGATCACGCCGCCGATCGCCTGGATGTAGCGACCGGTCTCCTCGATCTTGGCAAAGTAGTTGAGCGTGTTCTTGGAGTTGTTGCCGAAGTACTTGTGCAGCGAGATGTAGTCGACGTTCTCGTAGCACTCCTCCAGCACCTCGCGCTCCCACTCGGGATAGGTCGGCATCTGGTCGTTGGACGAGCCGCAGACCACCGCCTCGATGCTCTTGTCGAAGCCCTTGAAGGCCTTGGCGGTCTCGTTGGCGAGCCGCCCGTATTCGGTCGCGACCTTGTGGCCGATCTGCCAGGGGCCGTCCATCTCGTTACCCAGGCACCACATCTTCACGTCGTAGGGGCTCTCGACGCCATGGCTGCGGCGCAGGTCCGACCAAGCGGAGCCCTCGGGGTGATTCACGTATTCGAGGAAGTTCCGCGCATCCTCCAGCCCGCGGGAGCCGAGGTTGACCGCCAGCATCATCTCGATACCGGCCTGATCGGCCCAGTGGGCGAACTCGTTGATGCCCACCTGGTTCGTCTCCTTGGAGCGCCATGCCAGGTCGAGCCGAACGGGCCGGTCCTCCTTCGGGCCGATCCCGTCCTCCCAGTTGTAGGCCGAGACGAAATTTCCCCCTGGATAGCGGATAGCGGGGACCTGGAGGTCCCGCACCAGCGCCATGACGTCCTTGCGGAAGCCCTGATCATCCGCCTGCGGGTGGTCCGGCTCGTAGATGCCGCCGTAGATCGCCCGGCCCATGTGTTCGATGAATGCCGAATAGAGCCGCGGATCGATCTCACCAATCGTGAAATCCCGATGTACAGCGACGCGCGCCTTCATGTTGCCTCCCTCGGTAGCAAGCGATGCGTACCCCTATCCTCGATACACATCATATTTACCGATAAGAATGCAGACTGACGTGATCCGGTCAACAGTTGACCTGCGCCGCGCCGCCGCATCGGCGGCGGTCACAGCCGGGCACCCTCAGAATTTCGTGTGGAATCTCATCACGATATCCTGGTCGTAGTTTCCGAAACCGCGGCCGAAGATATTGACGCCGCCCGGATGGCGCGCTTCGCGCTTCACTTCAACCTTGAGTCGAATCGAGCGATGCGAATCCACGTCCAGATCGGCGAGCGTGATTCCGGAGATCTTCATCCCGTCCACGAACGTGCCCGTGCCGTTGACCGTCCAGCTCTTGAGCATGCCGTACTGCGACCCGCTGAGCTTCCACCAGGATGGGGTGTAAACCCCTCTTTTATCGCCGAAATCTCCCGGCGACGTCCATGTACCCAGCTCGGTGCCGTTGACCGAGAGCGTGATGTCCGAGGGCCAGTCGGCGTTCGTTCCGGGAACTTCCGAGCTTACTTCCATCGAGATCTCGATTGCATCGAGTTCCGAGCCGCGAAGCTTGGCGTTGTTGGGAAACTGATACTCGACGTAGCCGCTGGTGAACCACAGCAGCGCCGCCTTCATCCGGTCCGGATCGAGGAAGGTGTCGGGTACATCCAGCAGCCCGATTACCCCCTCGGTCGAACAGATACCGCAAGGACCGTTGACCTCGCAGCTGGTGTAGAGGCCCAACGGCATGGCGACGGTGACATCCGTGTCCCCCCGGTCCATGCCGTCCCGCCCGAGCGAGACGATGAACTCGTCATAGACACAGTAACAGACTTTCTGGTTTCCTTTCCGCGCCTTGCGACCGACCGTCCGAACCAGCCCCGCGTCCTCGAGAAGCCGGATGTTGGACGAGACCGAGGATTGCGGCAGCCCCAGCTCGGCGGCGATGTCGTTGACGTTCACGCCATCCCGTTCCTTCAGAAGGTTCAGGATGCTGATACGCGCTTGCGACCCGAGAGCCTTGAGCACCTCGATATCCGACACGGGGTCTATGATCAGGATGGAGGGATCCACGCACTTCTCCGTTTGGCTCCCGCATTTATATCTGAAAACCTGATAATGAAAAGCGGGTGAGCCAAGGTACTACCGATGGAGGGGCGTATTGCGTCATGGCGATGAGACGGCGGCGCTTTCCACCGCCTTGTCGCGTTTGGCGACGCGTCGAACATTCCCGAACTCGTGGAAGCCGTGGCCGAACTGTGTGCGCGACAGCGTGCGATCCTGGCCGAGCCGCGCCTCGGGCACGAAGCGCTCAAGGGCCGCTCAAATCCATGGCCAAGCATCCGACTCAGGACTAGGGTCAGGACCCATAAACCGAGTTGAGAGACTGGTGACTGCGTGATTCAAGCTGCTTCGATTGGAGGCGGTATGAGCGAGCACTTCTGGCTGAGCGAGGCGCAGATGGAGCGGTTGAGGCCGTTCTTCCCCCGGTCACGAGGCGTGGCGCGCGTCGACGGTCGCAGAGTGCTGAGCAGAATCATTCACGTGCATTGAACCGCTCCGGCTTGCCCAGAGGGCATAACTCTCAGAGGATGCTCTCTCATGGACAGGAAGAAGAACACGACGAGCCCGTATCCGGCCGAGTTCCGCGAACGGGCGGTATAGATGGTCATCGACCATTTCGACAGCTACGCGACACTGACGGCGGCGGTGCGTGACATCGCGAGTAAGCTTGGATGCTCACCCGACAGCCTGCGGGTCTGGTACAAGCAGGCGCAGCGTGATGCGGGCAAGGAAGCCGGGCCGACCAGCGTCGAGAAGGCTCGGATCAAGGAACTCGGGCCGGAGTGACTGTACCCGTGGTCATGATCCAGGAAGCTGGACTGGACGGGTTCTGGATCCATCGCGCACTGGTTGCAGCCGGCATCGAGAGCCATGTGGTCGACCCAGCATCAATTGCCGTCTCTCGGCGACACCGCAGGGCCAAGACGGACCGCATCGACGGTGAAGCGCTCGTTCGCACTCTCATGGCCTGGAGGCGCGGCGAACCCCGGGTGTGCGCAATGGTGCATGTGCCGACCCCGGAAGAGGAAGATCGTCGCCGCGTTTGCCGGGAACTGAAGAGCTTGATCGGAGAACGCATCCGGCACGTGAATCGAGTGAAGGGGGTCCTTTTCGCGCAGGGCATTGGAGATTATGAGCCTCGCAACAGGGACCGCCGGGATCGGCTCGAGGAACTGCGCACCGGAGATGGGCGCCCCCTGCCACACCATCTCAAGGCGCTGGTCTTGCGCGAGCTGGACATCATCGAGCTCTTGAACCGTCAGATCGAGACAGTGAAGTCGGAGCGCGACGCACTGCTTGCCGAGATGCAGACCATCGGTTCGACGCCGACCCCAGTGCGCATGTTGCTCGGCCTCAAGGGCATCGGCCCGGGCTTTGCCGGCGCCCTGTGGTCCGAGGGGCTGTTCCGGAACTTCCAGAACAGGCGCCAGGTCGCGGCCTATGCCGGGCTTGCACCGACACCTTGGAAGAGCGGCACGATCAACCACGAACAGGGCGTCTCAAAAGCAGGCAATCCCCGCCTGCGTGCCATTGCCGTGGAAATGGCTTGGCTTTGGCTGCGGCATCAACCGGGATCTGCGCTCGCCCGGTGGTTCCACAACCGGGTCCGTCGGCTTGGATCACGTGCCAAGAAGGTCACGATTGTCGCGCTGGCGAGGAAACTGCTGGTTGCCTTATGGAAATACGTGACCAGCGGCGTTGTGATCGAGGGCGCGGCCATGAAGACAGTGTGAAGCCGAGCTCGAAATTCAGGAACTTCGACGTTCCACCGGGGAATGATCAGCCTCGGCGGATCCGGGTGGACGGACCGGCGTAGGGTATGGCCCAAAACAGCCGTAGTTAAGAATGGTCCCGTCTTCTCGAGGCCCAACCGCAGGATGCGGGATGATGGTGCAGTCGGTATCACCGGCGACCGTATGTGAGCTTGAGCGCGTTGGTCCATGACACGCGTTCCAACCAAGGGCCGGACCCGAGATCCGAAATGCCAGGGGAGCGGAACCGATGATTTGAAGAAGCCCACTTGATCCAATCCTCCTCATGTGAGCCTTACGTGAAGCGGGGTAAAACCGATGGCGAGGAGGACCGTGGCTGCGGTGCAGCCGCGTAAGCCGACGAGCGATGCCGAAGCCATTTGCGAAGCGGTGACACGCCCGACGATGCGCTTCGTGCCGGTGAAGTCGGCGGAGCGGCAGGCGGCCCTGCTCGATCACAAGGCAAGGGACTTCCTGGTCCGGCAGCGGACGCAGATCGTAAACGCGATCCGCACGCACCTGGGCGAGTTCGGGGTCGTCGTGGCGAAAGGCATACACAACGTTGATCGCCTTCTCGACGCCGCCTGCGACATGCCCGATCCAGCGCTCCCGGCACTGGATATGCTGTCCGATCAGCTGCGCGACACACAGGCTCGGATCGAAGAGGTCACCGCGCGGATCGGCGAAATGCAGGGCGAAGACGCGCTGGCACGTCGACTGGCGACAGTGCCCGGAGTGGGCGCGATTTCCTCTCGAGCCGCCTGTTCCAGCGGAGCGACGAGACAAGAGCGACGCCGATGATCGCCGTGCCGATCAGGCCGGTGATGATCTCCGAGATATGCGCCAGCGATTGCGCGTACATGATCAGCGCCAAGACGAGGATGGCGTAGAACGCGCCGCCGCCCCAGCGGCTGAAGGGGTCATTCGGTCTTTACACCGATAACGCTAATGCATTAGTGCTTCAACCCGTGTCGCAGCGACAGGGAGGCAAGCATGACGACCCAGGACTTCAGTGAATCCACCAGGCAGAAGCTGAAAGGCGTCAGCACGGCGACCCTGGCGACGCTGCTGTTCAAGCGCGGGCTCCGGAACCAGTTCATCCAGAACGTCCACCCGCTGCGGCAGCGCGACGAGAACATGGTCGGCCCGGCCTACACGCTGCGCTACATCCCGGCCCGCGAGGACCTGAACGAGATCGCGGTCTTCCGCGACCCCGAGCACCCCCAGCGCAAGGCCGTCGAAGAGGCGCCGTCGGGCGCCGTCATGGTGTTCGACAGCCGCAAGGACTCCCGCGCCGCCTCGGCGGGTGCGATCCTGGTGACCCGCCTGGTGGTGCGCGGGCTGGAAGGGGTGGTGACGGATGGCGGCTTCCGCGACAGCCCCGAGATCGCCGCGCTCGACATCCACGCCTATCACGAGCGGCCCTCGGCCCCGACGAACCTGACCCTGCACCAGGCGCTGGACATCAACGTGCCGATCGGCTGCGGCGACGTGGCCGTCTGGCCGGGCGACATCCTGGTCGGAGACGGCGACGGCGTCATGGTGATCCCGCGCGACATCGTCGACGAGGTCGCCGAG
>NZ_FOGU01000019.1 GCF_900111315.1 Tranquillimonas rosea | reverse complement strand
AACCTCTGCACATCTCGTCAGGCCATCAAGACCCGACGAAGTCATCTGTCTGACACGTGCTTCGGATACCAAAGGTACCGAAACCGCGCTCAAACAGTGAAGCTGACACTCCCATCATCGCCCGAAGGCTAGAGAGCCGACATGCAAAGCGTCGATCCATCGTATGGACCAAACCGCCCGCATATCTCTTCAGTCACCAGCGATGTCAAAAAGCCCGGAGACAATACCAACAGGATGCGCCCTAACTTACTCGGCGCGCCCCGCCTGCATGACCCCGATGTTATCTCCCGCCTCGTCTGCCGCACGAACCGAAAAACGTCAACCGCTTCCCTGTCCGCCGCCCCGTCTGGCGCCCCGCCAGCGCCTCAGCGCCGCCGGTGAAGGGCTATCTACGGATGTCGCCAAACATCCGCAACCCCTTTTCTAAAAGCACCCCAAATTTTTCGCCAAGACAACCACCATCCCACTGATTTTTAAAGGTTTTCTGGCGAAAAATCAGGCAGTCCACGACCCCGAACACCAACACCCCCTGCCCCGCCAAACACGCCGCCACGACATGACCCAACGGCAGTACGCGCGAGTCACCGAACGCAGCACCGAGCCAGAAGGGCAGCAAGGGACGTCCAATGCGACGAGCGCCTACGACTCGCGCGATCACGTAGACGGATGAACCGCCAGGCCGGAGCCTCGGTGCTGCAGTCCGCGCGGCGACTCGACCTTTAAGCAGGCAAGCGAAGCCGGCGCATCCGACTCGGCGCCGGCGACTCGACACCCAAGACAAACGAACGCGCCGCTGCGCGCACGCGCGCGAGGGCCAGATGTTTCGCGCGCGAAACATCATCATCGTCTAATGATTAAGAAAGAGGAAAGTGGCGCGCTGGGGAGGACTCGAACCCCCGACCCCTTGATTCGTAGTCAAGTGCTCTATCCAACTGAGCTACCAGCGCGGGGTGGGCGCGTCCTATAGTGGGGCGCAGGTGAGCGCAAGGGATTCCGGACGGATTTTTTGAATCCGTCCGTTCAGGCCGCGGACTCCTCGAGCATGCCGACCGATTTCGGCAGCTCGATCTGGAACACCGTCCCCTCGGGCCCCGTGCGGTCGAGCTTCAGCGCCCCGCCATGGCCGCGCACCAGTTCCGCCGCGATGGTCAGGCCAAGGCCGGTTCCCCGGCGCGACCCGCTCTGGAACGGGCGGAAAAGGTGCTCCTGCGCCTTGGCGGGCAGCCCCGGCCCGGTGTCGGACACGCGGATATGCCAGGCCTGCTCGTCCTCGGTGGCGACGATCGAGATCTCGCCCGTCCCGGCCGACGCCTCGATCGCCTGCCGGGCATTGCGCACGAGATTCGACAGCACGCGGAACAGCTGCTCGCCGTCGGCGCGGACGGTCATGCCCGCGGGGATATCGTCGGTGAAGGTGATCTCGGCCTCGTCGACCGACAGCCGCTCGCCCTCGAGCACGTCGTCCACCAGCCGCGACAGCGTCACCCGCTCCAGCGCCGGGGGCGGCTCTTCGGCCTTGCCGAAGGCGAGGGTGGATTCGCACAGGCTCATCGCGCGACTCATCGAGTTGATCAGCTTCGGCGCCATGCGCCGCACCGCCGGGTCCTCGCTGCCGTCGATCCGGTCGGCGAAGAGCTGGGCGGTCGTCAGGATGTTGCG
The DNA here is from genome assembly GCF_900111315.1 of Tranquillimonas rosea. Lineage (GTDB taxonomy): Bacteria > Pseudomonadota > Alphaproteobacteria > Rhodobacterales > Rhodobacteraceae > Tranquillimonas > Tranquillimonas rosea. Next base: position 42,501 of record NZ_FOGU01000019.1, on the reverse strand, counting down.
CAGGTCGTGGCTGATCTTGGCGACGGCGCCGCCCAGCTGGGCCAGCCTCTCCTTCTGGCGCAGGGCGCCGGTCAGCTGGGTCTGGAGGCTCTGGAGTGCGGTCTCGGCCTCGCGCAGTTCGCGGACGCTGGCGGAGGGTTCGATGATGCGCCGGTTGTCCTCGGGCGCCTCGGCATAGCGGGCCATCGCGCCCACCACGCCCTTGATCGGCTTCACCATCAGCCGCCGCACGGCGAGGAACAGCAGCAGCGCCGTCACCGCCGAGATCACCGCCGACAGCGCGAGGATTCGCAGGCCGTAGTCGATCATCGCCGCGCGCAGCGGTCCGGTGGCCATCGTCACCTCGATCAGCAGGCCGCCCTCGCGGACCGGGTCGCCGATCACGCGGATCATCCGGTTCTCGGCATGCCACAGATCCGTCACCGCGCCCCGTATCAGTTCCACCGGGCCGGCGCTCCGCAGGTCGTAGGTGGCGTAGATCGGCTTGGGCACGGGCGAGGACAGCACCAGCTGGCGCACCTGGTCGCGCACCAGGACAACGTTGTAGACCTCGGCGTTGTCCAGAAGCTCCTGCGCCAGTTCATCCGAGATCATGTCGGTCGCCAGCAGCGTGAGCGAGGCGATCTGCGCGCGTTCGAGGCGCGAGGCCAGGTAATCCTCGCGGAAGCGTGCGACCGAGGGGACGAAGATCAACACCTCGGCCAGCATGACGAAAACGACCGTCAGGATCAGGAAACGGCCCGACAGGGAGTTCAGAAACATGCGCGCCCTCGTACCCGGCCCGATCAGGGGACGAAGCGCTGCACCGCCCCCACGATCCGCTTGACCCAAGCATTATCAAACAGACGCGGCGAGAAATAGGCCCCCGCCGCTCTCTTGTTGAGCTCCATGAGCGTCGGATACGGAAGCACCGCCGTCGAGATCGCCGACATCTTCAGCCCGGCCGAGATCGCCAACGCCCACATTCCGATCAGTTCGCCCGCCTGCGCGCCGACGATGGTGGCACCCACCGGCTTGCCCTTGACCACCATGACCTTGACGAAGCCCTCGGGGCGGCCCTCGGCGATGGCGCGGTCGCTCTCGTCGTAATTCGCGCGTACGACCTCGACGGCGTCGCCCCATCTCTCGCGGGCCTGCGCCTCGGTCGGGCCGACCTGGGCCAGCTCGGGGTCGGTGTAGGTCGTCCAGGGAATGTGGCTCTGCTTGGCGCGGGCGGGCAGGCCGAACAGGAGGGAACGGATCACGACGCCGCCGTGGTATCCCGCGACATGGGTGAACTGCATCCGGCCTGCCGCGTCGCCCACGGCATAGATCCGGCGGTTCGAGGTGCGCAGGCGGTCGTCCACCTCGACGGCGCGGCCATGGGAGACGCCCGCCTTGTCGAGATCCAGCTGCGCAACGTTCACGCTGCGGCCGACGGCGACCAGAAGGTGCGACCCGGTATGGCGCCCCTGCCCGGTCTCCACCGTGATCTCGCCGGGCTGCCCGGAGATGCGCTCGGCCTGCTGGCCCTCGACGATCTCGACACCTTCCGCGCGCACGCGTGCGAGGACGATTTCCCGCGCGTCGGCATCGTCGCGCGACAGGACCTCGGCACCTTCGATCACCGTGACCCTGCTGCCGAGGCGCGCGTGCGCCTGCGCCATCTCGATCCCGATATTCCCGCCGCCGATGATGATCAGGTGTTCGGGCTTTTCCCGCAGGTCGAAGATCGTCTCGTTCGTGTAATAGGGCACGCCGTCGAGCCCCTCGATCGGCGGGACCAGCGGCGACGAGCCCGTCGCGATGACGAAGCGGCGGGCGCGGATGACATGGTCGCCGGCCTGCAACTCGGTCTCGCTGATGAAATGGCCCCATTCGCGCAGGACGCCGACGCCCAGCCCCTCGAACCGCTCCTGGCTGTCGACGGGGGCGATTGTGTCGATGGCGTGGCGGACGTGATCCTTGACCGCGGCATAGTCGATCTCGGGCTCGGCGGGGGCGATGCCAAAGCGCGCCCCGCTGCGCAGCGCGTGGGCCTGTTTCGCGGCGGCGATCAGGGCCTTGGACGGGACGCAGCCGTAGTTCAGGCAATCGCCGCCCATGCGGCCGCCTTCGACCAGCACGACCCGCGCGCCCATCTGCACGGCCCCAGCGGCCACGGACAGCCCGCCCGACCCCGCGCCGATGACGCAGACATCCGTTTCGATCCGCTCCATCTACAATCCTTTCCTGCCGCGCACGGCCTTCAGCACGATCGGCAGCGCCGCCAGGGCGCAGAGCCCCAGGATCGGCAGCAGGATCTGCGGTTCGAAGATGATCCCCAGGTCGGGCGTCTCGCCCTGCGCGAACACCTCGCCCAGCCCCGCGCCGACCGATGTATAGACGACCGCTCCGGGTATGATCCCGAGAAAGGTGGTCACCACGAATCGCCACAGGCTGACCCCGACGAAGGCGGGGACCAGATTCGCCACGAAGAACGGCACCGCAGGCACCAACCGGATCAGGAACAGCATCTCCCACTGGGTCTCGTCGATGCCCGCCTTGATCCGCTTCACCATGCCTTCGCTCGCGTCCATCCGCTGCGACAGCCGCTCGCCCCAGCCCCAGCGCGCCGCCAGGAAGATCGCCGCGGCGCCGATCGTGGCCGCGGTCACGTTGAACAGAGCGCCGGGAAAGGTCGAGAACAGAAAGCCGCCGGTCAGGGTCGCCAGCGTCGCGCCCGGCAGCGAAAACGCGACCACGGCGGCATAGAGCGCGATGAACCCGGCGACCGTCGCCGCGTAGTTGGCATCGCGAAAGTCCAGCAGACGCTCGCGATTCTCGGCCAGCGTCTCGAAGCTGAGCCAGTCACGCAGGGTAAAGGCCCCCACGATCGCCACGAGCGCGATCGCGACAAGCGGCAGGCGGCGCAACCGGCCCGAATTGCCGGATGTCTGCTGAGTGTCGGTCATCGCGCGCCTCACCTCTTCGGTCTGGGCCGCAACATGCGCTGCCCGGCACGGTTCCGATACCGGTCTCACGTCGCGTTGATATACAGTGAGACTTCCGGCACGTCAGGGATGAGTTCTGTAACAATTCCCGCGCGCGTGGCGTGCGGGGGCGCGACGTGTTGCAATCGCCGCCGCATGGTTGACTTGGCGGAGCGATGTCCGTATCTGCCGGGTTTCGAATACCGGGTCGCCCTCGATTCTCCGCATGCGGCGGATGTCGGGTGGCCCCCAGACGGAGAGACGGCGATGAAACGCACCTTTCAACCTTCGAACCTGGTTCGCAAGCGCCGCCACGGCTTCCGTGCCCGCATGGCGACCAAGGCGGGCCGCAAGATCGTGAACGCACGCCGCGCGCGTGGCCGGAAGACCGTCAGCGCGTAAGCGCACGACGGAGGTATCCTGCGATGACACCGCCGGAGGCGTCTCAGGCTGACCGACAGGTCGCGGCCGGGGCCCCTCCGGCGGTGTCATTTCGCATGTCCGTCCTCAAGAAACGCGCGGATTTCCTCCGCGCTTCGCGGGCCCGGCGTCAGGCGATGCCGGGCTTCGTGCTGCAGGCCCGCCGCCGCGCCGACGACGAACCGGCCCAGGGCGTGCGGGTCGGCTTCACCTGCTCCAAGAAGGTCGGCAACGCCGTCGCCCGCAACCGCGCGAAACGCCGGCTGCGGGCCATCGCGCGTGAGCTGTTGCCGCGCGAGGGCCGCGACGGCTGGGACTATGTCCTGATCGGCCGGCGCGAGGTCACGGCCAGCCGGCCCTATGCCACCCTGCGCGCCGACCTGTCGCGCGCCCTGGACAAGGTGCATCGGTGAGCCCCCTCGCCCACGTGCTTGCCCTTCCCGTCCGCGCCTATCGCCTGCTGTTCAGCCCCTGGGTCGGCCATGGTTGCCGGTTCCATCCCACATGCTCGGCCTATGCGCTCGAGGCGCTGCGCCGCCACGGTGCGCTGCGCGGCGGCTGGCTGACGTTGCGGCGGCTGGCGCGCTGCCAGCCCTGGGGCGGAAGCGGCATCGACAACGTGCCCGACTGACACGCCTCGGGCGGGATGCGGCCGAATGTCGCAAAAAAGCTTGGCGGACGGCTCGGCTGCTGTATAAGAGGGCGCACTGGAACACGTCCGACAGAGGGAGGCGCTTCATGACCGACATGACCGTAGCAACGCGCCGACTTCGCGACGTGTCCGGCCTTGCGGCGTGGTGCGCGCGATATTGATCCTCCCTCCCGCCTGAGGCGGGACCGACGATCTTTCCGCGGCGCCGCCTGCGACCTTTTCAGACCCAACCCTTAACGCAACCGCGACCCGACACGCGTGACCCGTGCGCGCCTGCCGTGGTCGTTCCATGTCCCATCACAAGGGGATCCGGCGGATTATCGGCCGGCTGAACAACATGACGAACGTGATTCATTTCCACCGGGGGCGTGCCTCCGACACCCATCTGCGCGACATCATCGCGACGAACGGCCCGTTCCGGGTGCTGCGTCTCGCGGCGATGGCGCTGATCCGGCCGGCGCCGCGCCCGCCGGACGCGCGGCGCCGGCGGACCACGCTGCTGGCCAGCACCGGGATGAGCGACCATCTGCGCCGCGACCTCGGCCTGCCACCTGCAGGGCAACGGCCCGGCCCGCTCGACCGGATGCCGTGGGAGCGTGACCCCTATCACTTCCTCTGACACCGCCTCCTGCGGCCGCCGCGTCGCGGCCGCAGGGACGCGCGTTTCCCTTGCCCGGTCCCGCCAACTTCACTAGTCCATTCGCATGCTCGACGATGCCGACGATATCCATCCGCTGTTCCACGGCGCCCCCGCGACGACGGAATTCCGCAAGTTGCGCAAGCGGATCATCCGCGACGTGCGCGAGGCCGTCGAACACTACGGCATGGTCGAACGCGGCGCGCGGTGGCTGGTCTGCCTGTCGGGCGGCAAGGACAGCTATACCATGCTGGCCGCCCTGACCGAGATGCAGTGGCGCGGCCTGCTGCCGGTGGACATCCTGGCCTGCAACCTGGACCAGGGGCAGCCGGGCTTTCCGCAGACGGTGCTTCCCGAGTTCCTGGAACGGATGGGCGTGCCGCACCGGATCGAGTACCGCGACACCTATTCCATCGTGACCGACAAGGTGCCCGAGGGGCGCACGTTCTGCGCCCTGTGCTCGCGCCTGCGCCGCGGGCACCTCTACCGCATCGCGCGCGAGGAGGGATGCAGTGCCGTGGTGCTGGGTCACCACCGCGACGACATCCTCGAGACGTTCTTCATGAACCTGTTCCACGGCGGACGGCTGGCGACGATGCCGCCGAAGCTTCTGAACGAAGAGGGCGACCTGTTCGTCTATCGTCCGCTGGCCCATGTGGCCGAGGCCGATTGCGAGAAGTTCGCCCGCGCGATGAACTACCCGATCATCCCCTGCGACCTCTGCGGCAGCCAGGACGGCCTGCAGCGCCAGCAGGTGAAGCAGATCCTCGACGGCTGGGAGAAGAACGCGCCCGGACGGCGGCAGGTGATGTTCCGCTCGCTGATGAACGCGCGGCCCTCGCACCTGCTCGACCCCAAGCTGTTCGACTTCGCGGGGCTCACCCGCGAGGGCGCGGAGCCCGAGGCCGGGCCCGGCTCCGAGCCTCCGGCATAGGGCCGCGGCCCCCGTCACGGACGGGGGAAACGGCTTGACCTTTAGGACCGCGACCTATTGAACGCGCCTTGACCCCCCAATGGCAAGGTGACGGTCCGACCATGGACGATCAGAACAAGAACCTCATTCTTGCAACTGCGCTGAGCTTTCTGGTGATCCTGGTCTGGTTTCTTCTCTTCCCGCCGGAAGAGAACACCCAGACCCAGGAACAGACCAGCACGAGCCAGCCCGCCGACACGGCCGTCGCCCCGCCAGCAACCTCGGACGAGGACGCGACGCCGCCGGCCGCGGGCGACGAGACCCCAGCCGGACGCGAGACCGTGGCAGCCGACATGCCGCGCATCGGCATCGACACGCCCAAGCTGGCCGGCTCGATCTCGTTGCTGGGCGGCCGGATCGACGAGTTGTCGCTGAGCGAATACGACGTGACGATCGATCCGGAATCGCCCGATGTCGAGCTTCTGAGCCCCGTCGGCAGCGCGAACCCGTATTACACGCTCTTCGGATGGGCGCCCGGTGGCGCGCTGGACTATGCCCAGGTGCCCGGCGCGAACACCGAGTGGAGCCAGGTCGGCGACGGCAGCCTGGCGCCCGACAGCCCGGTCACGATGGAATGGGACAACGGCAGCGGGCTGGTGTTCCGCCGCGAGATCGCGATCGACGAGAACTACATGTTCACCGTCACCCAGTCGGTCGAGAACACCACCGGCGACCAGGTGCGGCTTGCCCCCTACGGCATCGTCGCCCGTCACGGCGAGCCCGACACCGTCAACTTTTTCATCCTGCACGAGGGCGTCGTGCAGATGGCCGACGGCGAGCTGACCGAGATCGGCTATTCCGACATGCCCGACCTCGACTACGTCAACCGCGAGGGCGCGCAGGCCGAGGTCACCGACGTCGCCGAGGGCGGCTGGATCGGCTTTACCGACAAGTACTGGATGACGACGCTGATCCCCGAGCAGGGCAGCGGCTTCACCGAGGTGGCGAAGTACGTTCCCTCGGCCGACATCTACCAGACCGAGGCGCGGCAGCCGGCGGTCGACGTGGCCCCCGGCGAGACCGTGACGCGGCAGACCCGCGTCTTCGCGGGCGCCAAGGAATGGGCCACCATCCGCAACTATGAGGCCGGTCGCACGCTCGACAATTTCGGCGCCTCGCTGGCCTACGGGCTGGGACTCGCGCCGCAGACCGGGATCGACGGCTTCCTTGATTCGATCGACTGGGGCTGGTTCTTCTTCCTGACCAAGCCGATCTTCTTCGTCCTGCACAACATCGAGGACCTGATCGGCAACATGGGCTGGTCGATCATCATCCTGACGCTGATGATCAAGGCACTGCTCTTCCCGCTGGCCTACAAGTCCTACGTCTCGATGGCGAAGATGAAGGAACTCCAGCCCGAGATGGAGAAGATCAAGGAGAAGGCCGGGGACGACCGCCAGAAGCTCCAACAGGAGATGATGGCGCTCTACAAGGAGAAGAAGGTGAACCCCGCTTCGGGCTGCCTGCCGATCCTGCTGCAGATCCCGATCTTCTTCTCGCTCTACAAGGTGATCTTCGTCACGCTCGAGCTGCGCCACGCGCCCTGGTTCGGCTGGATCCGCGACCTCTCGGCGCCCGATCCGTCGTCGATCCTGAACCTGTTCGGCCTGCTGCCCTTTGCCGTGCCGGACCTCGGGCCGCTCGACCTCATCTCGCTCGGCATCCTGCCGATCCTGCTGGGTGTCTCGATGTGGCTGCAGCAGAAGCTGAACCCGGCGCCGACGGATCAGACCCAGGCGATGATCTTTGCCTGGATGCCGTGGGTGTTCATGTTCATGCTGGGGCAGTTCGCCAGCGGGCTGGTGCTGTACTGGATCGCGAACAACACGATCACGTTCTCGCAGCAGTACCTCATCATGCGCAGCCAGGGCTACAAGCCGAACGTGTTCGGCAACATCCGCCAGAGCTTCTCCCGCAAGAAGGGCGAAGAGGGCGGCGACAAGAAGGCGCGGGACAAGACATGACCGCGACCGTCGCCGCGCTGTGGCGGCACCCGATCAAGGCGGTCGGGGCCGAGCCCCTGACCGAGACACGGATGATCGCCGGGCAGACCCTGCCCGGCGATCGCGTCTGGGCAGTGGCCCACGAGGCGGCGAAGCTGAGCGATGGCTGGTCGCCCTGCGCGAACTTCAACCGCGGCGCCAAGGCACCGGCTCTGATGGCGGTCACGGCGCGGCTCGAGGGCGACGCCGTCCGCCTGAGCCATCCCGACCGCGACGACCTCACCGTCTCACCCGAGACCGAGCCCGAGGCGCTGCTGGACTGGGTGCGCCCGCTGGTTCCCGAGGGGCGCGCCGCGCCCGCAAGGATCGTCCGCGCCGAGGCGCGCGGCATGACCGACAGCGCCTTCCCTTCGATCTCGATCCTGAACCGCGCCTCCCTGTCCGAGCTGAGCCGCGCGGCGGGTCACGCGATGGACGAGCGGCGCTTTCGCGGCAATGTCTGGGTCGAGGGGCTGGAGCCCTGGCAGGAATTCGACCTCGTCGACCGCGAGATCCGGCTGGGCGACGCCACGCTTGCCGTGCGCGAGCGAATCGGCCGTTGCAGGGCGACCCATGCCGATCCGGCGACCGGCAGCGTGGATACCGACACGCTTGGCCTGCTTCGCGAGAACTTCGGCCACACCCAGTTCGGCATCTACGCCGAGGTGATCGAGGGCGGCCCCGTCGCGCTCGGCGATGCGCTGACGGTGCTCTGATGGTCCAGCTTCCCTTTCCCGTCACACAGCCCGACGCGGCCGAGATCGAGACCGGGCGCAAGATGTTCGCCGGCGAGACGCAGTTCCTCAAGGGCGTCGTCGCGATGTCGGGCCTGCCCGACGCGGACCGGCCCGAGGTGTGCTTTGCAGGCCGCTCGAACGTGGGCAAGTCGACGCTGATCAACGCTCTCACCGGTCGCAAGGCAATCGCGCGCGCCTCGAACACGCCGGGGCGGACGCAGGAGATCAACTATTTCACCCTCGCCGACCGCTACCTGGTCGACCTTCCGGGCTACGGCTATGCCAAGGCCCCGGTCGATGTGGTCGCGCGGTGGCAGGCCCTGCTCAAGGCCTACCTGCAAGGTCGCCCCACCCTGCGCCGCGCCTTCGTGCTGATCGACGCGCGCCACGGGGTGAAGGACGTCGACGAAGAGATACTTTCGCTGCTGGATTCGGCGGCCGTGACCTTTCAGGCGGTGCTGACCAAGGCCGACAAGGTCAAGACGGCTGACCGCGAGAAGGCGCTGGACCGCACCCGCGCGGCGCTGTCCAAGCACCCCGCCGCTTTCCCGGAACTCATTGTAACGTCGTCGGAAACCGGCCACGGCATCGACGTGCTGCGCGCGGTGATCGCCTCTCTCTGAGCCGCCGGCGCCCCGCCCTGCGACAAAAAAACCGAACTTGACGTCGGGACCGATCCCGGACCCGTCGCGTTAGGGACGAAGTGCAGCCGGGAGCTTCGTCATGAAATCATACCTTCCCACGCCACGCGTCGCGCTTACTGCCGTTGGTATTCTGGCCGGCCTCGGCATCGTCGGCGGGATCGCAGGCGGCATCGTCATCTCGCTCGGCGGGATGAACGTCTCTGCCCGTCCACAGCATAACGCGCTCGTGACGGAGATGTTGCACTATACTTTCAAACGAAGCGTCGCCGCCCGATCCGGCGACATCGCGGTGCCCGAGGACCTGCACACCGAGGGACGGGTCAAGCTGGGCGCCCAGCACTATGCCAATGTCTGCTCGAAGTGCCACGGTGGACCGGGGCTGGGCCAGAACCCGGTGGCGCTCTCGATGCGGCCGCGGCCGCAGCACCTGCCCTCGGTCGTGGACCAGTTCGACGACGACGAACTCTACTACATCCTCTGGAACGGCGTGAAGTTCAGCGCGATGCCCTCGTGGCCGACGGACGAGCGCGACGACGCCGGCATCTGGGCGACGGTCGCCTTCCTCCGCGCGATGCCCGAGATGAGCGCCGAGCAGTATTCCGAAATGGTCGCCCCCACCCGGCAGCAGATCGAGGACACGCCCGTCCTGCCCTATGGCGAGATCGGCGAATTGGCCGAGGTCTCGATGGAGCCGAAGGCGCCGCCGCTGGACGAGTATCTCTACGCCTCTCCGGCGACCGGTTGGCCCGACCTCGGCATGGACGGCCTGCCCGTCACCCGCTGCGCCGCGTGCCACGGCACCGACGGCGCGGGCGACGCGACGAATGGCGAGGCACCGAACCTGACCACGCTCGAGCCGGACTACATCGCCCACACCCTGCAGGAATACGCCACCGGCAAGAAGCCGAGCGCGATCATGCAGACCGTCGCCGCGAACCTGTCGAACAGCCAGATCGACCGGCTCGCCACCTATTACGATTTGCTTCCCGACGTCGGCTCGGGCGCCACCCTGTCGCAGGACGCCTCGGTCGAGGCCGGGCGCGTGATCGCGCTGAACGGCAAGGAAGGCGCGGTGCCGTCGTGCCTGACCTGCCATGACGGCGGCGAGACCGAGGGCAGCATCTTCGTGCCGCATCTCGCCGGGCAGTCGCCCGTCTACATCAAGCGCAAGCTCGACGCCTACGCGGTGGCCGAGTCCGACGGCCAGATCGGCTATCACCCGATGCCGTTCGTCGCGAGCAACCTCGACGCCGTCGACCGTACCAACCTTGCCGCCTATTTCGGCTCGCTCGAACCCGGCGAAGAACCCGCGCGCCCCGAGCGCGAGGTGGATCTGGCCAATGCCGAGAACCTCGTCGAGACCGTCTGCGTCGAATGTCACGAGGAAGGCGGGCTGGGCACCAACTCGGGCGAGTTCCCGAACCTGACGGTGCACACACCCGCCTATATCGAGCAGCAGCTCTGGGCCTTCCGCGCCCAGGAGCGCATGAATGACCGCATGTTCCAGACGGCCACCCGGCTGGAGGCGCAGGACATCGCGGACCTGGCCGCCTATTTCGGCAACCGTCCCGCGCAGGATTCGCGCATGCCGGAGGGCTACGACCCGCAATCCGAGGGCGTGAGCCGCGGCGCCGAGATCGCGCAGAACGGCGTGCCCGACGCGGGCGTCCCGGCCTGCCTATCCTGCCACGGAGAGGCGACGACGGCCGACATGCCGATCTTCGCGCGGCTGCACGGCCAGAATCCGGTCTACCTCGAACACCGGCTCGAGACCTTCGCCCAGACCGAGAACGACGAGCTCTACGCGCTGAACCCGATGGGCGAGATCTCGAAGGCGCTGAGCCAAGAGCAGCGCGCCGACGTGGCCGCGTGGTTCGCCGCGCAGGATGCGCTGTCCAAGACCGCCGCCGACTGACCCTGCGGAAGCGGGCTCTGGCGTCGGCCCCTTGAGGCCCTCCCCCGGAGGGACTAACAGGGGCCGATGCCCGAGGAAGAGCCCATGAAGAAGCAGACCGTCACCGCCGAAGACTGGATCGCCGCCGCCCGGACCCTGAACGCCGCGCTGCCGAACCTGCAGCGATATGACGGCGCGACCGTCGTCATCAAGCTGGGCGGGCACGCCATGGGCAGCGACGAGGCCATGGAAAGCTTTGCGCGTGACGTCGTGCTGATGCAGCAGGTCGGCGTGAACCCGGTGATCGTCCACGGCGGCGGGCCGCAGATCAACCAGATGCTCGAACGGCTGACGATCAAGAGCGATTTCGTCGGCGGCAAGCGCGTGACCGATCTCGCGACGGTCGAGGTCGTCGAGATGGTGCTGTCGGGGCTGGTGAACAAGCGGATCGTCCAGGCGATCAACGCCGCCGGCGGCAAGGGCGTGGGCCTGTCGGGCAAGGATGCCAACCTGATGGTCTGCGAACAGGCCGACCCCGCGCTCGGCTTCGTGGGCAAGCCGGTCGGCTTCAACCCCGACTTCCTGCGCTCGCTCCACGCGGCCGAGATCATCCCCGTCATCGCCCCGATCGGCGGCGGGTCCGACGGCGCGACCTACAACGTCAACGGCGACACGGCGGCGGGCGCCATCGCCGCGTCGCTCAAGGCCGACCGCCTGCTTCTGCTGACGGACGTGTCTGGCGTGAAGGACAACACCGGCGAGATCGTCAGCGAGATCACCCCCGAGCAGATCCGCCAGATGACGGATGACGGCGTGATCGCGGGAGGCATGATCCCCAAGACCGAGACCGCGCTGGCCGCCATCGACGACGGCGTGCGCGCGGTGGTCATCCTCGACGGGCGGGCGCCCAACGCCTGCCTCCTCGAACTCTATACCGAGCACGGGGCCGGCAGCCTGATCCGGCCGCCGCGGTGACGGTGCCCGACCGGCTCGAGCCGCTGCTCGCGCCCGACGGTCTGACCGTGCTGGGTGGCTTTCACCCGCTGCCGACGGACGATCTGGGGGCCATCCGCACGCTTCTGATGGTCGGGCCCGGCGCGACTTTCTGGCAGGTCTTTGCCGCCTCGGACGAGTACGCCGACGGGCAGCCCGATCCGCTGGACCGCTGGACCCGGCGGGTGCTGGGCCGGATCGCGCACGGGCTGGACGCAATCAGCCTGTTCCCCTTCGGCGGGCCGCCCTTTCACCCCTTTCTCAGCTGGGCGCGGCGCACGGGGCGCGCGTGGCCGTCGCCGGTGGGGCTGACGGTGCATGCCGAGCAGGGGTTGTGGCTATCCTATCGCGGGGCGCTGGGGCTGTACGACGAGGTGCCGGTACCCGAGGCGATGCCCTGCCCCTGCGACACATGCGCCGACCGCCCATGCCTGACCGCCTGCCCGGTCGATGCGCTGAGCGCCGAGAGCTACGATGTCGACCGCTGCCAGGCTCATGTCACGGCACCCGAGGGCGTCGCCTGCCGCACCGCAGGCTGCCGGGTGCGCGCGGCCTGCCCGGTCGGAGACGACATCCCGAACGCGCGCGCCGCGTTCCACATGGAGGCGTTCCTGCGATGACGCGCACCCTGATCCTCACCCGTCACGCCAAGTCGGACTGGGGCACCCCGGCGCTGCCCGACCATGACCGCCCGCTGAACGCACGCGGCCAGGCCGCCGCGCCCGAGATCGGCGCCCAGATCGCCGCGCGGTACATGCCCGACGCGGCGCTCGTGTCCTCGGCGCGCCGGGCGCAGGAGACATGGGCGGGCCTGGGGCTGACCGGCGTCGAGATGACGACAGACCCGTCGCTCTACCTCGCGGCGCCGGACAGGCTGTTGGAGCGGCTGCAGCGGGCCGAGGGAGCCTGCGTGCTGATGATCGGGCACAATCCCGGCTTCGCGTCCTTCGCGCGGCAGGTGCTCGTCACGCCGCCGGTTCATCCGTCCTTCGCCAAGTTCCCCACCTGCGCCACGCTGGTCGCCGCGTTCGACGTGGACGCCTGGAACGAAATACGGCCCGGCACGGGCCGGGCCGTCGACTTCGTGGTCCCCAAGGACCTCTGACCCGCGGCTCAGTGACCGAGGATCTGGCTGAGGAACAGCTTGGTCCGGTCGGATTGCGGGTTGTTGAAGAACTCCTTGGGCTCGTTCTGCTCGACGATCTGGCCCTGGTCCATGAAGATCACCCGGTTCGCCACGGCCTGCGCAAAGCCCATCTCGTGCGTGACGCAGAGCATCGTCATGCCCTCTTCGGCAAGCTCGATCATCGTGTCGAGCACTTCCTTGATCATCTCCGGGTCCAGCGCCGATGTCGGCTCGTCGAACAGCATGATCCGCGGCTTCATGCAGAGCGACCGGGCGATGGCCACGCGCTGCTGCTGACCGCCCGAAAGCTGGCCGGGATACTTGTCGGCCTGCTCGGGGATCTTCACCTTCTCGAGGAAGTGCATCGCCGTTTCCTCGGCCTCCTTCTTGGGCGTCTTGCGCACCCAGAGCGGGGCAAGCGTGCAATTCTCGAGGATGGTGAGGTGCGGGAACAGGTTGAAGTGCTGGAACACCATCCCGACCTCGGAGCGGATCGTGTCGATGTTCTTGAGGTCCGAGCTCAACTCGGTCCCGTCCACGACGATGCGGCCGGCCTGATGCTCTTCGAGCGCGTTCAGGCAGCGGATCAGGGTGGATTTGCCCGACCCGGACGGCCCGCAGATCACGATCCGCTCGCCCCGGTAGACGGTCAGGTTGATGTCGCGCAGCACGTGGAAGCTGCCGAACCACTTGTTCATCTCGGTGATCTGGATCGCGACCTCGTCGGAGACCGTCATCTGGCTCCGGTCGATCTCGCGGCGCTGCTCAACCTCGAGGGCGGCGTCGGTCATGGTCGGTCTCCTTAGCGGTTTTCACGCTGGAGCTTGCGCTCCAGGTAGATCGAATAGCGGGACATGCTGAAGCAGCAGATGAAGAAGAGCACGCCGATGAACACGAAGAGCTCCCAGTAGATGCCGTTCCACTCGGTCGTGGCGCGGATCGAGTTGGACAGCCCGATCGGGTCCAGAAGGCCGATGAAGACCACCAGCGTCGTGTCCTTGAACAGGCCGATGAACGTGTTGACGATGCCGGGGATCGAGATCTTCAGCGCCTGCGGCAGGATGATCAGCCGCATCGACTGCCAGTAATCGAGCCCGAGGCTGTCGGCGCCCTCGTACTGGCCCGACGGCAGCGCCGCGAGCCCGCCGCGCACGACCTCGGCGATGTAGGCCGAGGAGAACAGCGTCGCCATGATGATGACGCGCAGCATCAGGTCGAAGTTCGTGCCCGGCGGCAGGAAGTAGTTCAGCAGCAGCGACGCGGTGAAGAGCCACACGATCAGTGGCACGCCCCGGATGATCTCGATGAAACCGATCGAGACCTTGTTGATGATGAACAGGTGCGACTGCCGCCCCAGCGCCAGGAGGATGCCCAGCGGCAGCGACAGCAGGATCGCCGAAAGGCCGATGATCGTCGACAGCATGAAGCCGCCGAAATCGTCCGAGGGGATGAACGGCAGCCCGATCGGCGCGATCCCGGTCAGCGCCCGCGCGAGCGGCCCGGCCAGGAACAGCCAGTAGAGAATCGGCACCACGATGGCGGCGATGCTGGCGGCCAGCTTGCCCCCCGCGCGGAAGCCCAGGGAATAGGCCCCCGCCCCGATGGCAAAGCCGAGAGCGGTGGCGACCGGCCCCCAGATGCTGCCGCCCCAGAACAGGGCGTAGCAGACGAACGGCGTCGCCGCAGAGGCCCAGAGCAGCTTGCGCGGCAGACTGGTAAACAGCACTGGCGACATGCCGGCCAGGAACACGACGAAGCCCAGGACAGCGCGCCAATAGGCCTCGACCGGGTAGAAGCCGAACAGCAGCTGGTGCCAGCGTTCGCGGATGACCGCGAAGCAGGCCGACGCGGCGTCCGGGCCGTAGCGCTCGTTCCGGATCTCGCGACATTCGCTGAGCGAGCCGGCGTTCCAGACCATCTGCAGGAACCACGGCAGCAGGTGGGACAGGGCGAAATAGATCACCGCCAGGGACACCACCGTCAGAAGGATGTTCAGCCAGCCCGAGAACAGGTTCTCGCGCACCCAGCGGATCACGCCGGTTTCCGAGATCGGCGGCTCCTGCGGTTCGATCATCGAGTCGCGGACGAAGCGGACGGTCTGTGCGTGGGTATCGCTCATCTCACCGCTCCTTCAGCTTGATCGAGGCGTTGTAGATGTTCAGCAGCCCCGAGATCAGCAGGCTGAGCAGAAGATAGAACAGCGCCATCAGCAGCATGCCCTCCAGCTCGCGGCCGGTCTGGTTGATGCTGATGCCGCCCAGGGTCGAGCGGACGTCCATGTAACCCACCGCGATCGCCAGCGACGAGTTCTTGGTGAGGTTCAGGTACTGCGAGATCAGCGGCGGCACGATGACGCGCAGCGCCTGCGGCAGGATCACCAGGTTCATCACCCGGTTCGGGCGCAGGCCCAGGGCGAAGGCGGCCTCGCTCTGGCCCTTGTTGACCGACAGGATGCCGCTGCGGACGATCTCGGCGATGAAGGCGCCGGTATAGAGCGACAGCGCGAGCCACAGGGCGATGAGCGAGTTCCGCAGGTGGATGCCGCCCTCGAAGTTGAAGCCGCCCAGGACGGGGCGCTCGAACTCGACCGGGTTGCCGCGAAGGATCGTGTCGGACAGCACGGCGGGCTGCCCCTCGAAGCCGCCATTGGCGATGTAGGGCCCGGCATCTGCCGACGGCAGGCTGACCACGTTGCAGTCGCCCGACTGGAAGCCGGCAAGCGCGCCCTGCTCGTCGGTGAACGGCACTGCGTTGTAGTTCAGGTCGTCTGCCATCAGCCGCCGCTCGAGGTTGAGCGAGGCAGCCGAGCCGGGGATCAGGCACACGTTCAGCCCGCTCTGGGACTGGGCGAAATCGGCGAGGCTCGACTGCTCGGTCGCGCCCGCCGCGACGATCGCCTGCTCGCGCCCGCCGGTGATGGCGGCGAAGGCGAAATAGACGATCAGCGTGGGAATGAAGAACAGCGCGAGCGAGACCCGCATGACGGGCAGAAGCTGCCCCCGCGATTCAAGCCGTTGCCGTGCGAACCGCCGCCATGCCCAGATCCCCACCAGCGAGGCGACGAACACCGCGATCATCACGCCGGCCCCGTCGCCCCAGTTCGGCGCGGGCACGTAGACGCCCCGGTTCGTGATTGCCACCCAATCGAACAGCAGCGACGCGCCGCCGCCCTCGCGGAAATCTCGCGGCTGGGGCGTCGACTCGGTCATCAGCGCGAAGATGGCGATAATCCACAGCAGCAGGGGCACATTGCGGAAGCCCTCGACGTAGATCGTCATCAGCCGCGCCACGAGCCAGTTCTTTGACAGCCGCAGCACGCCGGCGATCACGCCGATGACCGTGGCGAGGATGCAGCCCATGAAAGCCACGAGGAGCGTGTTCAGGATCCCGACCAGCGCGGCGCGCGCATGGGTGGCGCCGCTGGTGTACGGGATGAGCGTCTGGTTGATGTCGTAGCCGGCGCGCTGGCCCAGGAAACCGAAGTCGAAATCCTTGCCGAGCGCCTCGAGGTTGGCGACCGTGTTCGCGATCAGCCACCAGAAGAACGCCATCAAGAGGATGAAGGCGACCACCTGGATCGTCAGCGAGCGATACCGCGTGTCGTAGAGCAGCTGGCTCAGCCGGAACGACTCCTGCGGCGGCTGGGTGAGCGTCGTCATGTATGGGGGCTCCCTGCTTCGTCATTCCCGGCCGTTCTTTTGCGGCCTTGGTGCGAAGTCGTATTATGGAAAGGCGTGTTTCGGGCCTTCTGCTCCGGGGGCGCCGGCGCCGGCGCCCCCGGAAATGCCGTTACCGGAACGGCGGCGCGTAGAGCAGACCGCCGTTGGTCCATTGCGCGTTCAGGCCACGCGACAGGCCGACCGGGGTGCTCTCGCCGATGTAGCGCTCGAACAGCTCGCCGTAATTGCCGCCCGCTTTGATCGCGTTCACGGCCCAGTCCGATTCAAGACCGATCATCTCGCCCAGGTTGCCCTCGGTGCCGAGGATGCGGTTGATCTCGGGGTTGTTGGTGCCCTGCGCCAGCTCGTCGATGTTGGCCGAGGTGATGCCATACTCTTCGGCGGCAACCAGCGCGTTCAGCGTCCAACGGACGATGTCGCCCCACTCGTTGTCGCCGTGGCGGACCAGCGGGCCGAGCGGCTCTTTCGAGATGATCTCGGGCAGGATGACGTGCTCTTGCGGGTTCTCGAATGTCGCGCGCGTGGCGGCCAGGCCCGAGGCGTCCGTCGTGTAGACGTCGCAGGCGCCGGCAAGGTACTGCTGCTGCGCTTCGGCGTTGGTCTCGATCGGGACGGGTTCGTAGCTGATGTTGTTGACGCGGAAGAAGTCCGCGAGGTTCAGCTCGGTCGTCGTACCGGTCTGGATGCAGACGGTGGCGCCGTCGAGATCCTTCGCCGAGGTCACGCCCAGCTCTTTCGGGATCATGAAGCCCTGACCGTCATAATAGTTCACGCCGGTGAACTCGAACTTGAGGTCGTTGTCGCGGGTGAAGGTCCAGGTCGTGTTCCGCGCCAGCATGTCGACTTCGCCCGAGGCGAGCGCCGTGAAACGAGTCTGACCCGTGGTGGTGACGAATTCCACCGCCATCGGATCGCCCAGCACCGCGGCGGCAACCGCGCGGCAGACGCCGACGTCGAAGCCTTCCCAGGTACCATTGCTGTCCGGCGCGGCGAAACCGACGAGACCGGTGTTCACACCGCAGTTCAGGTGCCCACGCGCCTGAACGTCGTCGAGTGTCGCGGCGCCAGCGGCACCGGCCGTCAGGCCAACCGCCGTGAGAGCGCCGAGAAATAGGGATTTCGTCATGTGTACCTCTTCCTGAGTTCCCGCCTGTCAAAGCGGTTTGAGTCGGCCCTCCCTGGACCGTTGCCTGCGCATTAGGCAGATGCCTTCGCGCGGTCGCAAGTGTGGTCGCAATCTCAAACACAGGTCAAGAGCGGGTTCCGCCGTGGGACCCTAGGTCACGGAGCAGCACACCGGGCATTTGCCCATTTATTGGGCGGCGTGAAATGTTTCCCGCACAAGCGCGAAATGCCGCGCCGCCGCCACGAAGGCGTGCTGTTTTTTCGCCGCAGCCTCCTCGGCTTCGGCGTCGACGCCCCATTGCTCGGCCTGCCACAGCTCGTCGAGCCGCGACAGCGTCCAGAGCCGGTCCGGCTCGGCCGCGCCGTCGGCCGCGGCGAGGCCGAGAACCAGCGACCCGGTCAGACTGACGAGGTCGTGAAATGCCGCGAGCTCGAACGCGGTCATGTCGCGGACGGGCGCGCCCAGCGTGTCCACGGCGCCGGGCTTCTGCGCCTGGGGCATGACGCCCTCGGCCGCGATCAGCCGGGCACCGAACCGCTCTCCCGCCCAGTCGAGCCAGGGGTCCCAGGCCTCGGCCTGGCGGGCCACCAGTTCCTTCGGCTGCGCCGCGCGGTAACACAACAGGTCGGTCTCGCCGTAGGAGACCAGCATCTCGGCCACCTCGTCCTGCTGGTGGGCGACCTTGTCGATGGCCGCGTTCGCCCACCGCGTCGCGGGCATGTTCGCGGGGCTCAGGACCTCTTCCTGCGCGTCCCACTCGTCGGCGACGGCCTGCGCCGCCGCGTGGTTGGGCAGGGTCAGCGGAACCTTCGCCGGCGTGCGTACAGGGCGTCCATCGAGATGCACCGCGTAGCCGTCATCGGTCGGGGCGGGCTCGGCCTTTGTCCAGAACCGTTTGACCGTCCATTCGCTCATGCCGGGGCCTTTCCTGCCGTCTCGAGCGCGAGGCGCAGCGCCTCGGCGTCGTCGGCGACCGACAGGGCCCCTGCCTGCGTCAGCGCCGCGCCCGGGTGATACCCCCAGCCGACGCCAAGCGCGGCGACCCCGGCCGATCGCGCCATTTCCATGTCGAAGCTCGTGTCGCCGATCATCACCGTCGCCGTCGCGTCGATCCCCGTCTCGGCCATCGCCGTGCGCACCATCGAGGGGTGCGGCTTCGACGGGTGGTCGTCGGCCACCTGGACC
The DNA here is from genome assembly GCF_900111315.1 of Tranquillimonas rosea. Lineage (GTDB taxonomy): Bacteria > Pseudomonadota > Alphaproteobacteria > Rhodobacterales > Rhodobacteraceae > Tranquillimonas > Tranquillimonas rosea. Next base: position 23,501 of record NZ_FOGU01000019.1, on the reverse strand, counting down.
GTCAGGAACAGCGGCGCCAGAGCGTGCGCCTCGAACAGGTGATCGAGGCCACGCCGCGACTTGCCGGTCGCGACGCCCAGCACCGCCTCGGGCATGGCGGCCAGCGTGTCGAGCAGGTCCATCATGCCGGGAAAGAGCGGCGGCGCGCCCTCCAGCCCGGCCGCGCGACGCGACGACGAGAACGAGTCCTTGTACGCCTCCACCAGCCGCGCAAGGTCGTCGGGGCCGGCCTGCGGCGCGAGCCGCGCCATCGCCTGCGGCAGCGACAGGCCGACGATCGACAGGATCTCCGCGCGCGCGGGCGGAGGCATCTCGCAGGCAGCGAAGGCCGTGCTCATGGCGGCGACGATATGCGCCTGGCTGTCCACCAGCGTGCCGTCGACGTCGAACAGGATGAGGCGCGGTGTCATGTATCCTCGAGAAACGGGTCGTCGGGTACGTCGGCGGCACGCCATTCCAGCGCGTCCCAGGTGCGGACCATGTGCTCGGGCAGCGGCGCGGTCAGGGCAAGGCGGGCCTGCGTGAACGGATGCGTGATCGTCAGGAAGCGCGCGTGGAGGTGCAGCTTGCGGCTCATCTCGCCGCCCAGCTGCGCCCCCCAGCCGTCGCCCAGGTTCTCCTGCCCCGAGCCGCCGTACTTGCCGTCACCGACCACGGGATGGCCCAGCTCGGCCATGTGCGCACGCAGCTGGTGCGTGCGCCCCGTCACCGGCACCAGCGCCACCCAGGCCGCCCGCGTCGCCAGAGCGGACAGGACGGCATAGTCGGTGGTCGCGTGCTTGGCGTCCGGCGTGCCGTCGACCTCGTCGGGATGGAGGCAGAGCATCTTCTCGCCCTCGCCCTTCTTGCCGTGGCCCGGCGCCTTGACGAGGCCGAACTTGATCGTCCCCATGCGCGGCGTCGGTACCCCCGCGACGGCGGCCCAGTAGATCTTGCGCGTGTGCCGGGCGCGGAACGCCGCGGTCAGGCTGCTTGCCGCCGCCTGGTGCCGCGCCAGAAGAAGGATGCCCGACGTGTCCTTGTCGAGCCGGTGCACCAGCCGGGGCTTGTCGGACAGCCCGAACTTCAGCGCCTCGGCCAGCCCGTCGACATGGCGGGTCTGCTTGCTGCCGCCCTGGCTGGGCAGGCCCGGCGGCTTGTTGATCGCGATGAGATGGTCGTCGCGGTAGATCACCGTGCTGCGGATCATCTCGGCATCGGCGTCCGAGATGCGCGAGCGGACCTGCGCCGGCGCCTTGGCCCCGGCATCGGGCAGCGGCGGCACGCGGACTTCCTGCCCCGGCCCGATCCTGGTGTTCGCCTTGACCCGGCCCCCGTCGACGCGGATGTCGCCCTTGCGGCACATCTTCTCGATCTGGCCCTGCGTCACCTGCGGAAAGTGACGGCGGAACCAGCGGTCGAGCCGCTGCTCGGCCTCTTCGGCGGCGACGACGCGCAGTTGCACCCCGCTCATGCGATCACCGCCCGCGTCGCCCAGAGCCCGACGGACAGCGCGGCCACGGACCCACCCACCGACAGCGCGACGTAGAGCGCGGCCTGCGCCGGCTGCCCGCGCTCGAACAGCATCACCGTTTCGAGCGAGAAGGAGGAGAAGGTCGTGAAACCGCCCAGCACGCCGGTCATCACCAGAGGCGAGAGATGGGTCAGCCCGCGTTCCGCCGCGACGACGACGAAGACGCCCATCAGGAACGAGCCGATGATGTTCACAGCGAGGATCGGCACGGGAAATCCGCCCGGCGTGACCAGGCGCGAGATCGCCAGCCCCGCGCCCCACCGGGCGGAGGCGCCGAGCGCCCCGCCGAGAGCCACCTGAAGAAGCGTCGAAATCATGCGCGCGTCAATCGGCCCGGGGCCGCCCCTTGTCAACCGTCCTGCCGCCTTGCCCTGAGCTTGGCGAACCAGTCGAGCCGCTTTTTCAGCTCGCGTTCATAACCCCGTTCGACCGGGTGGTAGTAGATCCCGCGCTTGATCCCGTCGGGAAAGTAGTTCTGCCCCGAGAACGCGTCCTCGGCATCGTGATCGTATTCGTAGCCGGCGCCATAGCCCTCGTCCTTCATCAGCTGGGTCGGGGCGTTGCGGATGATCTTGGGCGGCGGCTCGGACCCGGTCTGCTTCGCGGCGGCGCGGGCGGCCTTGTAAGCGGCGTAACCCGCGTTCGACTTGGGGGCGAGGGAGAGGTAGATCACCGCCTGCCCCAACGCCAGCTCACCCTCGGGCGAGCCCAGCCGCTCGTAGGTCTCCCACGCGTGCAGGCAGTGGGTCTGCGCCTGCGGATCGGCGAGGCCGATGTCCTCGATCGCCATGCGCGTGATCCGCCGGGCAAGATAGCGGGGGTCCTCGCCCCCCTCGAGCATCCGCGACAGCCAGTAGAGCGCGGCGTCGGGGTCGGAGCCGCGCACCGACTTGTGCAGCGCCGAGATCAGGTTGTAATGTGCGTCGCCCGACTTGTCGTACTGCGCCGCACGCCGGGTCAGCCGCCCCGTCAGCCCCGCGATGTCGAGCGGCAGGTCGAGCCGCCACGCCGCCAACTGCTCGATCAGGTTCAGCGCGGCGCGACCGTCGCCGTCGGCCATCTCGAGCAGGGCATCGCGCGCCTCGCCGGTGAGCGGCAGCTTGTGGCCCAGCTCGGACTCGGCCCGCTGTGCCAAGAGCTCGAGGTCGGACAGCTCCAGCCGGTTCAGCACCAGCACCTGCGCGCGGCTCATCAACGCGGCGTTGAGTTCGAAGGAAGGGTTCTCGGTCGTCGCACCCACCAGCAGGATGGTGCCGTCTTCCATGTGCGGCAGGAAGCTGTCCTGCTGCGCCTTGTTGAACCGGTGGATCTCGTCGACGAACAGCAGCGTCCCCTGCCCGTTCCCGCGCCGCACCTTTGCCGCGTCGAACACCTTCCGCAGTTCGGGGACGCCGGTGAAGATGGCGCTGATCTGGACGAAGTGCAGATCGGTTTCGTCCGCGAGCAGCCGCGCGATCGTCGTCTTGCCAACGCCCGGCGGCCCCCAGAAGACCAGCGACGACAACGTGCCCGCGGCCAGCATCGCACCCAGCGGCGCCTCGGGGCCGAGGACGTGCTGCTGGCCGATCACGTCGGTCAGGGCACGCGGGCGCAGCCGGTCGGCCAGCGGCCGCGGGGCGCCGGTCGTCTCGGCCGGGGGCGATTCCGGCTCGGATGAAGAGAACAGGTCAGCCACGCCCGTTATCTAGGAGCGGCCGAGGCGCTTGGGAAGCCGCGTTCAGAGCAGGTTTCGCTGCCGCGCGCGCTGGATCGCCTCGGCAGTGGTGCGAGCCTGCAGCGCCTCTCGCGCCTTGCGCAGCCGCGCCTTGAAGCCCGACAGCGAAATGTCGAGCAATTGCGCTGCCTCGGCATGACGACACCCATTCGCGACGAGCCGCAAGGCGTGCCGCTGCCGATCATTCAGCGTATCCGGCGGCGTCGCGGCACGATGCAGATTCTCGACGATATCCGTTATTTCGGCGATTTCGACCGCGGTGAATTCCCGGTCGCTACGGGCGAACCCGCCGATCGAACGCGACGAGACGGGCCCGAAGGAAATCGCGACGCCGTAGCGCAGACCGTATTCCGCGGCCTGTTCCAGAATGTCGTGCGGATCGGGAATCGGAAGCTCGCTCCACCGGCACGCGCCCTCGGAGCTGAACGCCCACGAAATAAGGGGATCGCACAGCATGTACCCGCGCGTGGAATAGAGATGTATCCACGCGCTCGGATATGTCTTGAAAGATGCGTGGGCCAATCCGAACCGGAAATGCAGACCCAGGGCATAGCCGGCGGGCGCCAGAACCCCGAGCCGTGCCAGACCAGGCCTGAGCCCGTCCGAGGTGGAAAGATCCGTCGTCATTTGAGACGCTCCGAACTTGCGTCGGTCCAAGGCCGCGCCTTACATTACACTGCTGCCGGCGCGTCAAGCTACACGATGCACTCGTCCGTGGAAGGTGTGTCCATGAAAAAGCATGAATGTAAATCGATCGTCGATATCGACGACATCGCCGAGGGCGACCTGGAGCACGTCCTGGCCGTCTTCGATGTGCGCACCCGCAGTGAGGACGATCAGAACCGACGGTACCAGGACCTACTGAACTCGCTCGAGCTCAAACGGAGCATGGCCACCAGGTCCGGGCGCGCGAACTGACCCGAGAGGGCCGGAGCAGAACCGGCCCTCCCAGCGGCAACGATTGTTCAGTGCATGGTCGAGGTGAAGTTCATGCCCACCACCTGATTGTTTATTCCGTCGATTTCCATGACAGGGCCCATTTCGGACATGTCGATCCCGACCCGCTTGGCCCACAGCGGCCAGTTCGCGTTCAGCAGCGTGAGACATTGGGTCGCGCCGAGTTTCCGGACCGCGCTGCCAAGCTCGAACACCAGCTTGGCGTAGATCGGGCGCCGCAGGTGCACCGGGACTTCCTGGCTCACGAACAGGCGCGAGCTTTCCCAGATCGTCTCACCGACCGGGGCCTCGTCGTGGAGCAGGTTCGACGGAATCGTCTCGAGCAGCCCCCGCTGTGCGTCGCGAATCATGTAGGAATAGATTCCGCATTTCGCGGTTGTCGGAGTCAGGCGATTTCCGGCCAGAACCTGCCCGAGTTCGTCATGCACGACGACCCAACGGCTCGCAGGCGTGTCGTATTGGTCAAATTCCATGCCCAATGCTTCCGGCAGGTCCCATTTGTTCTGTTCAATGAACAATTGACGCCGGGCGCGCATCATGTTGGCAAAAAGCTCACCGTGAGCGTGGATATTCGCGAACGACAGAGTGGTGGTCTGCATCTTTTTTCTCCTGAGATAGCAACCGGGGATGTTCCCCCTGGTGACTATCTAAGGGCGAAATTGTGGCAGAGCACATGACTATTACAGCAGTTTCAGATCCTTGGCCCTTTGAACGGCCTCCGCAGTGGTCCGCGCGAGCAGGCGTTCACGGGCGGCCGAAAGCCGCAATTTAAGAGCGCTTTCGGAAATATTGAGCTTTGCGGCAGCCGCGGCGTGGCGGTGTCCGTCTGCGATGCATTTCAGCGCATCCCGTTGAGCTGCCGTGAGTCTTCGGCCCGGTTCGCTCATCTCGTGGAGCCGATGCAGTATTTCCGTGCAATCCTCGATTTCGGCATCCGTGAGTTCGCGATCGCTACGGGCGACGCTTGCCACACTCCGCGACGAAATCGGCCCATGCGAAATGGTCGCGCCATATTTTAGCCCGAATCTCGCCGCCTGGTCGAAAATGCGAAAAGGGTCCGGAATGCGCTTGTTGCTCCACCGCGTCGAGCCGGTCGTGCTGAACGACCACGCCGTCATCGGGTCCCGCAGAACATAGCCATTGTCGTTGTAATGCTTGGCCCAGGCCTCGTTATAGGTCTGGAACGCCAGAAGCGGCGATGTGAACCGGATGTGCAGGCCCACGAAATAGCCGGCTTCGGCATGAGCGTCGAGCTTACGCAACTCGTGGTCGAATTCAGAGCGTTCGAACATGCACTCTAATTGCGCGGCACAGGAGAACTAATCAACAAAAAACCAAGTCACGAGGCAACTTCGCGACGGGTGGCCGCACGCGTGGGACACGCGTGCGGCGGGAATGTCAGTCTTCGGCCTCTTCGGCTTCGAGCCGCTCGCGGTCGGCCTTGCCCTTGGCTTCGGGATCGCGGTCGACGAACTCGATGATAGCCATGGGCGCCATGTCGCCATAGCGGAAGCCGGCCTTCAGGACGCGGATGTAACCGCCCTGACGCTCGGCGTAGCGGGGGCCGATCACCTCGAACAGCTTAGCGACGTGCGCGTCCTGCTTGAGCTGCGCGGCGGCCTGGCGGCGGGCGTGAAGATCGCCGCGTTTTGCGAGGGTTACGAGCTTTTCGACCACCCGGCGAAGTTCCTTCGCCTTGGGCAGGGTGGTCTTGATCTGCTCGTGCTCGATCAGCGAGCCGGCCATGTTCGCCCACAGCGCCTTGCGGTGCTCGTGGGTGCGGTTGAGACGGCGGTAGCCTTGTCCGTGACGCATTTTCTATCTCCTATCGCGTTTTGCTTTGTCCGGCCGGCGATGCGTGTCACCGGCTCTCCTTGGGGCCTTGTTGCCCGTCACAGACTGTGCACCGGGCGTGCACAACACGTGCACAACCCGGCATACAGAATGTTCTCAGAACTGGTCCTCGAACTTCTTGGCCAGATCCTCGATGTTCTCCGGCGGCCATTCCTCGACATCCATGCCGAGATGCAGGCCCATGCCCGAGAGCACTTCCTTGATCTCGTTCAGCGACTTGCGGCCGAAGTTCGGGGTGCGGAGCATCTCGGCTTCGGTCTTCTGGATCAGGTCGCCGATATAGACGATGTTGTCGTTCTTCAGGCAGTTCGCCGAACGGACCGAGAGTTCCAGCTCGTCCACCTTCTTGAGGAGGAGCGGGTTGAACTCGAGCCCGTCGTCGTCGCTGTCGCGCGAGGCCGATTCCGGCTCGTCGAAGTTGACGAAGATCGACAGCTGGTCCTGGATGATGCGCGCGGCATAGGCCACGGCATCGTCGGGGCTGACGGAGCCGTCGGTCTCGAGCTTGAGGGTCAACTTGTCATAGTCGAGCACCTGGCCCTCACGGGTCGGCGTGACGTCGTAGCTGACCTTCTTGACCGGCGAATAGATCGCGTCGATCGGAATCAGGCCGATCGGCGCGTCCTCGGGCCGGTTCTTGTCGGACGCGACATAGCCCTTGCCGGTGTTCACGGTGAGCTCCATGAACAGGTCGGCGCCGTCGTCGAGGTGGCAGATGACGTGGTCCTTGTTCAGGACCTCGATGCCGTTCGATTCCGAGATGTCGCCCGCGGTGACGACCTGCGGACCCTTGGCCGAGATCGAGACGCGCTTCGGCCCCTCGACCTCCATCTTGATCGAGACGCCCTTGAGGTTCAGGACGATATCCGTCACATCTTCGCGCACACCGGCGACCGACGAGAACTCGTGCAGGACGTTGTCGATCTGGACGCTGGTGATTGCGGCGCCCTGGAGGGAGCTCATGAGGACGCGGCGCAGGGCGTTGCCGAGGGTCAGGCCGAAGCCGCGCTCGAGCGGCTCTGCAACGACGGTCGCCTGGCGATAGCGGTCGTTGCCCGGCTTGACGTCAAGCTGTGTCGGCTTGATCAGTTCCTGCCAGTTCTTGTGGATCATGCGTGTCTCCTCAATCCAAGGCCAGCGCCCATGTCCGAAGCGTTGGCCACCCGAGGTTCAAATGACAGCGCACGGGCCATGGCGCGTGGCCACGGCCCGTGCGTAGGATCGGATCCGGATCAGACGCGGCGGCGCTTGGGCGGGCGGCAGCCGTTGTGGGCGATCGGCGTCACGTCGCGGATGGACGTGATGTTGAAGCCGACGGCGGCCAGAGCGCGCAGCGCGCTCTCACGGCCCGAGCCGGGGCCCTGCACCTCGACCTCGAGGGTGCGCATGCCATGCTCCTGGGCCTTGCGGCCGGCATCCTCTGCCGCCATCTGCGCGGCATAGGGGGTGGACTTGCGCGAGCCCTTGAAGCCCATCGTGCCGGCGGACGACCAAGAGATCGCGTTGCCCTGCACGTCGGAGATCAGGATTTTCGTATTGTTGAAGGACGAGTTCACGTGAGCAACGCCAGCGGCGATGTTCTTGGAGACCTTCTTCTTCGGTGCGCGACGGTCGCGTGCCATATCTGATGCCCTCCCTTACTTCTTCTTGCCGGCGATCGGCTTCGCGGGGCCCTTGCGAGTCCGCGCGTTGGTGTGCGTGCGCTGACCGCGCACGGGGAGGTTGCGGCGATGGCGCAGGCCGCGGTAGCAGCCGAGGTCCATCAGGCGCTTGATGTTCATCTGGGTCTCGCGGCGCAGGTCGCCCTCGACCGTGTAGTTCGCATCGACATGCTCGCGGATCGCCAGCACTTCGCTGTCCGACAGCTCGTTGATGCGGCGGGCCTGGTCGATTCCGACCGCATCGCAGATGTCCTTGGCCGCGCTCGGGCCGATGCCGGTGATGTAGGTGAGTGCGATGGGCACCCGTTTTGCAGTGGGGATGTTGACCCCGGCGATACGTGCCAAGTCGTCTGTCCTTTCGTTGCGGTTCCGTAGTCCCGGAACCTTTTTTCACAACGCCAAGCCCGAGGCTGGTCAGGCCACGGGCTGATGCTGAATTCAGGTGGTCGGGTCCGGACGGACGCCCGGACCGCTTACGATTCTCATGCGAGAAGCCGCCAATTACGAAGGAATGAGCGCCACGTCAAGGGGCGCTCATCAAATCTTAGCGTTTGTCAAGTATGGCGTCGATCTCGGCGGCGACAGCGTCGATATCGGCCATCCCATCGACGCCCACCAGATCGCCCTTGGCGTGGTAGTAGCCGGTCAGTGGCGAGGTCTTCTTGTAGTATTCAAGAAGCCGCTGCTTGAGGCTTTCCTCGTTGTCGTCGGCGCGACGCTTGAACTCGGTGCCGCCGCAATTGCTGCACTTGCCGTCCTCGGGGATCGGCTTGGTCACGTCGTGGTAGACCTCGCCGCACTCGGCACAGGTGGAGCGGCCGGCGATCCGGGTGACAAGCGCCTCGTCATCGACGCGCATCTCGATCACGGCGTCGAGCTTTTGCCCGTGCCGCTCGAGCAGGTTCCCCAGCGCGTCGGCCTGGGCCAGCGTGCGCGGGAAGCCGTCGAAGATGGCGCCGCCGCCGGTGCCGGATTCCAGCTTTTCCTCGATCAGGCCGATGACGATCTCGTCGGTCACGAGGTCGCCGCGGTCCATCACCTCGGCGACGATCTTGCCCATTTCGGTGCCGCTGGTGCGCGCCTCGCGCAGCATGTCCCCGGTCGAGAGCTGGGTCATGCCGCGGGTTTCCTCGAGGCGGCGGGCTTGGGTTCCCTTGCCCGCGCCGGGCGGTCCCAGAAGAATGATATTCATCGTCTCGCTGTCCCCTTCTTGCCGCGCTTCTTGCCGCGCAGCTGAGATTTTTCAATGAGCCCTTCGTACTGGTGCGCCAAGAGGTGCGACTGCACCTGCTGGATCGTGTCCATGGTCACGCTGACCACGATGAGCACCGAGGTGCCGCCGAAGTAGAACGGGATCGCCAGCTGGGCCCGCAGGATTTCCGGCAGAAGGCAGACCGCCGCGAGATAAGCCGAGCCGAGGACCAGCACGCGCGCGACGACGTAGTCGAGATACTGCGCGGTGCGCTGGCCGGGACGGATTCCGGGAATGAAGCCGTTCTGGTTCTTCAGGTTCTCGGCCACGTCCTCGGATTTGAAGGCCACGTTGGCGGTGTAGAAGTAGGTGAAGAAGACGATCATGCCGCCGAAGAACAGCAGGTAGAGCGGCTGACCGGGGCCGAAATATGCCAGGATCGTCGACATCACGGGCCCCGTCTGACCGCCCGAGAAGGTGGCCAGCGTGGTCGGCAGAAGCAGCAGCGACGAGGCGAAGATCGCCGGGATGACGCCCGCCGGGTTGACCTTGATCGGCAGGTGCGACGAGCCGCCGTCATACATCTTCATGCCGACCTGGCGGCGGGGGTACTGGATGTGGATCTTGCGCAGCGAGCGCTCCATGAACACCACGAAGGCGATCACCGCGATGATCATCACCAGCACGCCCAGGATCACCGCGGGGCTGATGGCGCCCGACCGGCCCTGGCTGAAGAACTGCGCCAGTGCTGCCGGAACCTCGGCGATGATGCCGACGAAGATGATCAGCGAGATGCCGTTGCCGATGCCGCGCTGGGTGATCTGCTCGCCCAGCCACATCAGGAACATGGTGCCGCCGACCAGGGTGATGACGCAGGACGCCTCGAAGAAGAGACCGGGATTGGTCACCAGATCGCCGGCCTCGAGGCTCTTGGCGAGACCGAAGGCCTGGAACGTCGCCAGCAGCACCGTGCCGTAGCGGGTGTACTGGTTGATCTTCTTGCGCCCCTGCTCGCCCTCTTTCTTGAGCTGCTCGAGCTGCGGGACCATCGCGGTCAGCAGCTGAACGATGATCGAGGCCGAGATGTAGGGCATGATCCCGAGCGCGAAGATCCCCATCCGGGAGATCGCGCCACCGGTGAACATGTTGAGAATGCCGCCGAGCCCCGCCGAGGCCTGGTCCATGAAGTCCTGGAGCGCGCCGCCGTCGATGCCGGGCACCGGGATGTAGGTGCCGACGCGGTAGACGCACAGGAGGCCGAGGGTGAACAGGATCCGCGACCTGAGCTCGGTCGCCTTGCCCAAGGCGCCCCAGCTCATGTTCGCGGCCATTTGCTCTGCTGCAGATGCCATTGGCGGGTCTCTTTCATGAAAACGCCGCGTTGTCCGTTTTCCGGATCACGCGGCGTTCAGGGAAAACTCGGGGTCAGGTGTAAGCGGCGGGGAGGCCGCTCACAACCTGATATTAGGACGCCGCGCCGTTGGTCGGGTTGGTCAGGGTGACGCTGCCACCCTTGGCCTCGATCGCCTCGACGGCGGATTTCGAGGCGCCCGAGACGGTGATCGCGACCTTCGACGTGAGATCGCCCTTGGCGAGCACGCGAACGCCGTCCTTCTTGCGGCGCACGAGGCCGGAATCGACCAGCTCGGTCTCGGTGATCTCTTCGCCCAGCTTGCCGGCGTCGATGAACTTCTGGATCAGGCCCAGGTTCACGATCGCGTAGGACTTGCGGTTGATGTTGTTGAAGCCGCGCTTCGGCAGGCGCTGGTAGAGCGGCATCTGGCCGCCTTCATACCCCTTGATCGCCACGCCCGAACGGGACTTCTGGCCCTTGATGCCGCGACCGGCGGTCTTGCCCTTGCCCGAGCCGGGGCCGCGGCCGACGCGCATCTTCTTGGTGACAGCGCCGGGATTGTCGCGCAGTTCGTTGAGCTTCATGTCGCTTCTCCTTTGGCCGGACACAGGCCCCCAGCGACGGGAGCGGCCTGGACACGGCATGCAAATTACAGAGTCGGGCCCGGAGTCCGGGCCACCGGCGGCCTATAGACCCCGATCGGGCGCGGATCAAGGGGCCGATCGCCGCGGGGTGCACTGGACGCGCTGCGCGGCGCGGATACATGGCGCTCCGGAACAGTTCGCGCGGCGGGGCAGGACCTGGGCCGCGCGGCGAGAAATACCATGAAAGGGCACGCAGATGAAGGCGATCAGGCTGGAAAAACCCGGTGGGCTGGACAAGTTGGGCGCGGTGGACATGGACGCGCCGGCCGCGCCTGGCCCCGGTGAGATCACCGTGCGGCTGAAGGCGAGTTCACTGAACTTTCACGATTACGGCGTCGTCTCGGGCGCGATGCCCAGCGAGGACGGCCGCATCCCCATGTCCGACGGCGCCGGCGTGGTCGAGGCGGTGGGCCGTGACGTGACCGAGTTCCGCGAGGGCGATTCGGTGGTCTCGACCTTCTTTCCGAAATGGCTCGACGGGCCGGCCCCGGTGGCCGACTTCAAGGGCACGCCGGGCGACGGCATCGACGGCTATGCCAGAGAGGCCGTGACGCGGCCCGCCACGGCCTTTACCCGCGCGCCCGAGGGGTGGGCCCACGAAGAGGCCGCGACCATCACGACAGCCGGGCTGACGGCGTGGCGGGCGCTTGTCGTCGATGGCGGCCTGAAGGCCGGCGACGACGTGCTGGTGCTGGGCACGGGCGGCGTGTCGATCTACGCGCTCCAGATCGCGCGGGCGATGGGCGCGCGGGTCTTCGCGACCTCGTCCTCGGACGACAAGCTGAAGCGCCTGACCGAGATGGGCGCGGCGGGCACCGTCAACTACAAGAGCGATGCAGCGTGGGGTGAGACGATCGCCGGGATGACCGGCGGCCGCGGCGTGGATCACGTGGTCGAGGTCGGCGGGCCGGCGACGCTGGACCAGTCGATCTCGGCCTGCCGGATCGGCGGCCACATGGCGCTGATCGGCGTTCTGACGGGCCGCGCCGGCGAGGTGCCGACGGCCAAGATGATGGCCAAGCAGCAGAAGCTGCAGGGCCTGATCGTGGGCAGCCGCGCGCACCAGATCGACATGGTCCGCGCGATGGAGACGACGGGCATCCGCCCCGTGCTCGACCGCAGCTTCCCGCTGGACCAGATCGCCGACGCGTTCCGCCACGAGGAATCCGGCGCCCATTTCGGCAAGATCACCCTGTCGATCTGAGCGCCCTGCCCCGAACGAAAAAAGCCCCGGCCGAGGCCGGGGCTTTTCTGTCTTCGGGACGAGAGCGTCGGCTCAGCCGCGCTCTTCCACGATCTCGACCAGATGCGGGATCTTCGAGATCATGCCGCGGACCGAGGGGGTGTCCTCGAGCTCGCGGGTCTTGTGCATCTTGTTCAGCCCGAGGCCGATCAGCGTGCGGCGCTGACGCTCGGGGCGGCGGATCGGCGAGCCGATCTGCTTGACGACAATGGTCTTGGCCATGGCTTATGCCTCCTCGGAGACTTGCGACGACGAGTTGGGCGCATCGTCCCGCTTGGGCAGGATGTCGGCGACCTTCTTGCCGCGGCGCTGCGCAACCGAGCGCGGCGAGTTCTCGTTCTGCAGGCCGTTCAGGGTGGCGCGGATCATGTTGTAGGGGTTCTGCGACCCCAGCGACTTGGCGACCACGTCCTGCACGCCCAGCATCTCGAACACGGCACGCATCGGGCCGCCGGCGATGATGCCGGTACCCTGCGTCGCGGTCCGCATCGTCACCTTGCCGGCGCCGTGGCGGCCGTAGATGTCGTGATGCAGGGTCCGGCCGTCCTTGAGCGGGACGCGGATCATGCCGCGCTTGGCGCTTTCAGTGGCCTTGCGGATGGCCTCGGGGACCTCTTTGGCCTTGCCCTTGCCGAAGCCGACACGGCCCTTCTGGTCGCCCACGACCACGAGCGCGGCAAAGCCGAAGCGCTTACCACCCTTGACGGTCTTGGACACGCGGTTGATCGCCACGAGGCGATCGGCGAATTCGGGTGTCTCGTCGCGGTCGCGACGGTTGCCCCTGGGTTCTCTGGCCATGCGGCCTCCTTCGTGCTGACGCGCCCGGCGCGCCGTTTGTCCAATCGCGGTGGGCGCGCGGCCCCCGGATCATCGAGGCGGTCTGCCCCGCCTACACTGGCGAACGGGGCCCGAGGGCCCCGACGCGTCATTCAGAACTTCAGGCCGCCTTCGCGTGCGGCATCGGCCAACGCTTTGATGGTGCCGTGATAGAGGAAACCGCCACGGTCGAAGTAGCAGGTCTCGATCCCGGCCTTCTTGGCGCGCTCGGCGATGGTGCTGCCAACCTTGGCGGCGGCGTCGGTGTTGTTCTTGCCGACGAAGCCCAGTTCGCTTTCCATCGTCGATGCCTGGGCCAGCGTGTGACCCTGCACGTCGTCGATCAGCTGGACGTGAATGTTCTTGTTCGAGCGGTGCACCGACAGGCGCGCGCGCCCGCTGGATTCCTTGCGAAGCTTGTTCCGAACGCGCAGGCGGCGTTTCAGGAACATATCCCTTTTGCTGTATGCCATTGTCGCGTTCCTTACTTCTTCTTGCCTTCCTTCTGGAAGATATACTCGCCTTTGTACTTGATACCCTTGCCCTTGTAGGGTTCGGGCAGGCGCCATTCGCGGATATTGGCCGCGACTTGGCCGACGAGCTGCTGATCGATGCCTTCGACGATGACATCCGTGGGCTTCGGGACGGACACGGTCACGCCCTCCGGCACCTCGAAGTCGACGTCGTGGCTGAGGCCGAGGTTCAGCTTCAGGACGTTGCCCTGCATCTGGGCGCGGTAACCGACACCCGAGATTTCAAGCTCTTTCTTGAAGCCGTCGCTCACGCCCTGCACCAGGTTCGCGACCATGGTGCGGGTCATGCCCCACTGCTGCCGCGCGCGCTTGGAATTGCCGCGCGGCGTCACGGTGAGGGCGTTCTCCTCGAGCGCGACGGTGACATCGTCGTTGGCGTGGAAGCTGCGGGTCCCCTTGGGGCCTTTCACTTCCACGAAATTTCCCTGCACCTTGGCTTCGACACCGGAGGGCAGCTCGATGGGACGTTTTCCGATACGAGACATCCGTGGACCTCCTTAGAATACCGTGCAGAGAACCTCACCGCCGACATTGGCGGTGCGGGCTGCGGCGTCAGACATCACGCCGCGCGAGGTCGACACGATCGAGACGCCCAGGCCCTGACGGACCTGCGGGATCTCTTGCGAGCCGGAATATACGCGACGGCCAGGCGTCGAGACGCGCTGGATGTTCTGGATGACCGGGCTGCCCTCGAAGTACTTGAGCGAGATCTCAAGCTCGGGGTGGCCGTTGCGGCCGGTGACGCGCTCGTAGCTGCGGATGTAGCCTTCGTCGACCAGCACATCCAGAACCCAGGCGCGCAGCTTGGAGGCCGGGGTGCGGACGGTCGACTTGTGGCGCATCTGAGCGTTGCGGATGCGGGTGAGCATATCGCCGAGAGGATCGTTCATCTCTTGTCCTCCTTACCAGCTCGACTTGACGAGACCGGGGATGTGGCCCTGGTAGCCAAGCTCCCGAAGGGCGATCCGGCTCATCTTCAGCTTACGGTGATAGGCGTGGGGACGCCCGGTGAGCTGGCAGCGGTTGTGCAGGCGGGTCGCCGAGCTGTTGCGCGGCAGGTCCGCCAGCTTGAGCTGCGCCTTGAACCGCTCTTCCCGCGGCCGGTTCTCGTCTTCCGCGATTTCCTTGAGAGCGGCGCGCTTGGCAGCATACTGCTTGACCATGCGCTGGCGCTTCTTCTCGCGTTCGATCATTGCTTTCTTGGCCATAAATCTTTCTCCTCCCGCGATCAGCTCGTGAAGGGCATGTTGAATTGCTTCAACATCGCCTTGGCTTCCGCGTCTGTCTTCGCGGTGGTGCAGATGATGATGTCCATACCCCAGACCTCGTCGACCTGGTCGAAGTTGATCTCGGGGAAGACGATATGTTCCTTGATGCCCATGGCATAGTTGCCGCCGCCATCGAACGCCTTGCCGGACACGCCGCGGAAGTCGCGGATGCGCGGCATCGCGATGGTGATCATGCGGTCGAGGAATTCGTACATCCGGTCGCCGCGCAGCGTCACCTTGGCGCCGAGGGGCATGCCCTCGCGGACGCGGAAGCCGGCGATCGACTTCTTCGCCTTGGTCACCACGGCCTTCTGGCCGGCGATCTTGGTCAGGTCATCCGCAGCCGATTTGGCCTTCTTGGAGTCTTTCACGGCTTCGGTGCCGGCCCCGATGTTCAGCACGATCTTGTCGAGCCGCGGGATCTGCATGGCATTCTTGTAGCCGAATTCCTGGTGCAGCGCCTCGCGAACGGTGTCGCGGTAGAAGCTGCGCAGGCGCGGGGTGTAGTCGGTGGTATCGAGCATCAGAGCGCGTCCCCCGTGGTCTTGGCGAAGCGGACCTTCTTGCCGTCTTCCGTGCGGAAGCCGACCCGGCTGGGCTTGCCGTTTGCATCGACGATCGCGAGGTTCGACAGGTCAACCGGCATCGGCTTGGGGATGCGGCCGCCCTGGCTGGTCTGCGACTGGCGGGTGTGGCGGGTGGCGATGTTGATGCCATCGACCACGGCCTTGCCGTCCTTCGGCATCACCGCGGTGATCTCGCCCTGCTTGCCCTTGTCCTTGCCGGCGAGCACGACGACCTTGTCGCCCTTCTTCAGCTTCGCAGCCATCAGAGCACCTCCGGAGCGAGCGAAATGATCTTCATGAAGTTCTTCGAGCGCAGTTCGCGCACCACGGGTCCGAAGATACGGGTGCCGACGGGCTCGTTGTTGTTGTTGAGGATGACGGCGGCGTTCCGGTCGAAACGGATCGCGGTGCCGTCCTCGCGGCGGACTTCCTTGGCGGTGCGCACGACGACAGCCTTGCGGACGTCGCCCTTCTTCACGCGGCCGCGCGGAATGGCTTCCTTTACCGAGACGACGATGATGTCGCCCACGGACGCATACTTGCGCTTGGAGCCGCCGAGGACCTTGATGCACTGAACCCGGCGTGCGCCGGAGTTGTCAGCGACATCCAGATTGGTCTGCATCTGGATCATGGGGTTACTCCCGACCTTTGGGGGGCTCTTTCAGGCCTTCTCCCCAGGGTTTCGATCAAACCGGAATGTGGTTCGCGTCAGTCGCGCGCGACCACCTCCCAGCGCTTCGTCTTCGAGCGGGGCGGGCATTCCTGAATGCGGATCGACTCGCCCTTCTTGAACTCGTTCTTGGGATCGTGAGCCCGGTACTTCTTGGACTTACGGATCGTCTTCTTCAGAACGGGATGCGTGAAACGACGCTCCACCGAAACGGTGACGGTCTGGTCGTTGGAATCGCTGGTCACGGTGCCTTGGAGGATTCTCTTGGGCATGGTCAGGCCTCCGACGCGGCCGTCGCCGCTTTCTCGTTCAGAACGGTCTTGATGCGGGCGACGTCACGACGAACGCTGCGCATGCGCGCGGTGTTCTCGATCTGGTTGGTCGCCTGCTGGAAGCGCAGGTTGAACGCTTCCTTCTTGAGCTGTTCCAGCTGATCGCGCAGCTGGTCCGGCGTCTTGTCTCTCAGTTCCGTGGCATCGAGTGCCATAACTCTGTTCCTTTCAACATCACTGGAGGGCCCCGTCCGACTGTGCGTCTGGGTCACCCTGATTCCCGGTGGAGCTGGATGAGCGCGCCGTATACGTCCGTTACGGCGCTCAGACAACCCCCTGAATCGTCCCGCGGGGCGTTCAGGCCCAGGCGTAGTTGAAGCTGACGCTGATCCGGTCCTCTTCGGACATGTTCATCGGCACCTCGTGGCGCAGCCAGCTTTCCCACAGCATGACATCCCCCACCTGCGGCGCGACGTAGACGAAGTTGCGCTGATCCTCGCGCGCGTCCTTCCGGCGCGGCGGGGCGGCCATCATCATGGCAAAGCGCGGATCCTCGAACTTGATGGCCGACGTGCCCTCGGGCATCGCCACGTAGGTCGTCCCCGAGATCACCGAATGGGGATGCAGGTGCGCGGTGTGAATGCCGCCCTCGGGGAGGATGTTGATCCAGATGTCCTCGAGCTTCAGCCGTCCCTCGCCCAGGTCGAACTCGAGATCCTCGGCGAAGGCGGCGACATGTTTGTCGAGCACCTTGATCAGGTCGTCGAAGATCGGGAAGCGCCACCCCAGATCGGTCAGCGAGGCATAGCTGGTGTAGCCGGGGAAATCGTTCTCCTCGCACCAGTCCTGCCCGGCCTCGTCGTCCTCGGCGATGGAGAGGCACGACGCCTCGAGCTCTTTCGGGTCGATCGGCTTCGTCCCGAGAGAGGACAGTTGCGCGCGGTAGAGGCGCGTGACGAAAAGCGAAGAGATATTGGCCATGATACCCTCGTCAGAGACGCGAAAGGCGGGCCGAGGCCCGCCTTTGCTGTGTGCGTCAGGTCGCGGTGCGCGGGTCCGGGGACCGACTCACCAATCGTCCCGGATGATGGTGCGCGTCTTGATCGGCAGCTTCATCGCGGCAAGGCGCAGGGCCTCGATCGCGGTTTCCTCGTTGACGCCGTCGATCTCGAACATGACACGGCCGGGCTTGACCTTGGCGGCCCAGCGGTCGACCGAGCCCTTGCCCTTACCCATACGGACTTCGATGGGCTTGGCGGTGATCGGCAGATCGGGGAAGATCCGGATCCAGACGCGGCCCTGACGACGCATGTGGCGGGTCATGGCACGACGGGCGGCCTCGATCTGGCGCGCGGTGATGCGCTCGGGCTCGATCGCCTTCAGGCCGTAGGTGCCGAAGTTCAGCTCTGTGCCGCCCTTCGCATCACCGTGGATACGGCCCTTGTGCTGTTTGCGGAATTTCGTGCGCTTGGGTTGCAGCATCGTGTCTACTCCTTAGCGGCGGCCGCCGGCGCCACGGGGCGCGGGACCTTCCTGGAGCTCCTGCTGGCGACGATCACGAGCCGCGGGATCGTGCTCGAGAATCTCGCCTTTGAAGATCCAGACCTTGATGCCGATAATGCCGTAGGGCGTCTGCGCCTCGACATTGGCGAAATCGATATCGGCGCGCAGCGTGTGCAGCGGCACCCGCCCTTCGCGATACCACTCGGTCCGCGCGATCTCGGCACCGCCGAGACGGCCGGCCACGTTCACGCGGATGCCCTGGGCACCCATGCGCATCGCGTTCTGCACGGCCCGCTTCATCGCACGGCGGAAGCTGACGCGGCGCTCCAGCTGCTGGGCGATGCTCTCACCCACGAGCTGAGCGTCGACCTCGGGCTTGCGCACCTCGACGATGTTGAGGTGCAGCTCGCTGTCGGTCATCTTCGACAGCTTGCGGCGCAGCGCCTCGATGTCCGCGCCCTTCTTGCCGATGATGACACCGGGACGGGCGGCGTGAATCGTCACGCGGCACTTCTTGTGCGGCCGCTCGATGATCACGCGCGACACGCCGGCCTGCTTGGCCTCTTTCTTGATGAACTCGCGGATCTTGATGTCTTCGAGCAGAAGATCACCGTAATCCTTCGTGTCGGCGAACCAGCGGCTGTCCCAGGTCCGGTTGACCTGAAGCCGCATGCCGACGGGGTTAACCTTGTGACCCATTAGGCTTGCTCCTCGACTTGGCGGACCTTGATGGTGATCTCCGAGAACGGCTTGTTGATCCGGCCGAACCGGCCGCGGGCGCGGGGCTTGCCGCGCTTCATCACCAGGTTCTTGCCAACATACGCCTCGGCGACGACCAGTTCGTCGACGTCGAGGTTGTGGTTGTTCTCGGCGTTGGCGATCGCCGACTGCAGACACTTCCGCACGTCGAGCGCGATCCGCTTCTTCGAGAATGTCAGCTCGCTCAGCGCGCGCTCAACCTTCTTGCCGCGGATCAGCGCCGCAACGAGGTTCAGCTTCTGCGGGCTGGTGCGCAGCATGCGAGTCTTCGCCATGGCCTCGTTTTCGGCCACGCGGCGTGGATTCTTTACCTGGCCCATGACTTACTTCCGCTTCGCTTTCTTGTCGGCGGCGTGGCCGGTATAGGTCCGGCTCGGCGCGTATTCACCGAACTTCTGGCCGATCATCTCCTCAGACACATTGACTGGGATGTGCTTGTGGCCATTGTAGACGCCGAAGGTGAGGCCCACGAACTGGGGCAGGATGGTCGAGCGGCGCGACCAGATCTTGATGACCTCGTTGCGGCCCGACTCGCGGGATTTTTCGGCCTTCTTGAGGACGTACGAGTCCACAAAAGGCCCTTTCCAGACAGCGCGTGCCATGTATTAGCGCCCTTTCTTCCTGGCGTGACGCGAGCGAATGATGAGCTTCTGCGACGCCTTGTTGGTATCACGGGTGCGCATGCCCTTCGTGGGCTGGCCCCAGGGCGTAACCGGGTGACGGCCACCCGAGGTGCGGCCTTCGCCGCCGCCGTGGGGGTGGTCGATCGGGTTCATCACGACACCGCGGACGGTCGGACGCTTGCCCATGTGACGGCTGCGGCCGGCCTTGCCGAAGTTCTGGTTGCTGTTGTCGGGGTTCGACACGGCGCCGACGGTGGCGAAGCATTCCTGCCGGACCATCCGCAGTTCGCCCGAGGACAGGCGGATCTGCGCATAGCCGCCGTCGCGGCCGACGAACTGGGCGTAGGTGCCGGCGGCGCGCGCCATCTGGCCGCCCTTGCCCGGCTTCAGCTCGATGTTGTGGACGATCGTGCCGATCGGCATGCCCGAGAACGGCATCGCGTTGCCCGGCTTCACGTCGACCTTCTGGCCGGCGATGATCTTGTCGCCCACGCCCAGGCGCTGCGGCGCGAGGATGTAGGATTGTTCGCCGTCGGTGTACTGGATCAGCGCGATGAATGCGGTGCGGTTGGGGTCGTATTCGACCCGCACGACGACGGCTTCGACGTCACGCTTGGACCGCTTGAAATCGACGACGCGATAGAGCCGCTTTGCCCCGCCGCCCTTGCGGCGCATGGTGATCCGTCCGGTGTTGTTCCGGCCGCCGTTCTTGGTCAGACCCTCGGTGAGGTTCTTGACCGGGCGCCCTTTCCAAAGCTCCGAACGGTCGATCAGCACCAGCCCGCGCTGGCCGGCAGTCGTCGGCTTGTACGACTTGAGTGCCATGGTTCCTGTCTTCCGTTTGCTTGGCCCCAGGGCGCGCGGCCCCGGGAGGGTTCGTCTTCAAAAGCGCCGGCCCCCGATATTCGGGGGCCGCCGCGGATCGTGGTCCGGTATCAGAGACCGGTGGTCACGTCTATGGTGTTTCCCTCCTCGAGGGTCACGTACGCCTTCTTGAAGTCCTTCCGGCGGCCACGGACGCCGCGGAAACGCTTCTGCTTGCCCTTGGTGATGGTGGTGTTCACCGCCTTCACCTTCACGCCGAACAGGCCTTCGACCGCTTCCTTGATCTGCGGCTTGTTCGCATCGATCGCCACTTCGAAGACGACGGCGCCCGATTCGGAGGCCAGCGTCGCCTTCTCGGTGATGACCGGCCGGCGGATGACGTCGTAATGTTCGGTCTTCACGCTCATTTCAGCCGAGCCTCCAGTGCTTCGACGCCCGCCTTCGTGATGACCAGCGTGTCGCGGCGCAGGATGTCGTAGACATTCGCGCCCTGGCTGGGCAGCACGTCGAGGCCTTCGATGTTGGCCGCGGCGCGGGCGAAGTTTTCGTTGACCTCGGAGCCGTCGATGACGAGCGCGCGCTTCCAGCCCAGGTCCTTGACCTTCTTGGCCAGGGCACCCGTCTTGGGCTGCTCGAGCGCGGTGTCGTCGATCACCACGAGGTTGCCGGTCTGGGCCTTCGAGCTCAGCGCGTGACGCAGGCCCAGCTTCCGGAACTTCTTGGGCAGATCATGCGCATGGCTGCGCGGGACCGGGCCCTTGTAGATACCGCCCTTGCGGAAAATCGGGGCATTGCGGTCGCCGTGACGCGCGCCGCCCGTGCCCTTCTGGCGATAGATCTTTTTGGTCGAGTAGCTGGTCTCGGTCCGGGTCTTGGCCTTGTGCGTCCCCTGCTGGGCCGCCGCGCGCTGCCAGCGCACGACGCGGTGCAGGATGTCCGCGCGGGGTTCGAGGCCGAAGATCTCGTCGCCGAGATCGACCGAACCGGCGCTGCCGCCGTCCAGCGTGATCACGTCGAGTTTCATTCGTCACCATCCTTCTTCTCGGTGGCGTTGCCGTCCGCGTTGCTGTCGTCCGACTGGCCCGACTGCAGATCGGCTTCGGCTTCCTTCAGCGCGGCTTCTTCCTGGGCGGCCTGCTCGGCGGCCAGGCGCTCGGCCTCGGCAGCCTCTTCGGCAGCGGCCTGTTCGGCGGCTTCCTGTGCCAGACGCTCCGCCTCTTTCGCGGCCGATTTCAGCGCGGCGGGATAGATCAGGCCGTCAGGGACCGGCTTCTTCACCGCGTCCTTGATGGTGACCCAGCCGCCCTTGCCGCCTGGAACCGCACCCTTGACCATGATCAGGCCACGGTCGGCGTCGGTACGGACGACCTGCAGGTTCTGCGTGGTCACGCGGGCGGCGCCCATGTGGCCGGCCATCTTCTTGCCCTTGAACACCTTGCCGGGGTCCTGGCACTGGCCGGTCGACCCGTGCGAGCGGTGCGCGATCGAGACGCCGTGCGTGGCCTCGAGGCCGCGGAAGTTGTGCCGCTTCATGGCACCCGCGAAGCCCTTACCGATCGACGTGCCGCACACGTCGACGAACTGGCCGGCGAAGTAGTGGTTCGCGGTGATCTCCTCGCCGACCTCGATGAGGTTCTCGGGGGCGACGCGGAACTCCGCGATCTTCCGCTTCGGTTCGACCTTGGCGACGGCGAAGTGACCGCGCAGGGCCTTCGTCGTGTTCTTGGCCTTCGCTGTGCCACAGCCGAGCTGGACGGCCGAATAACCGTCACGGTCGGCCGTGCGCTGCGCCACGACCTGCAGATTGTCGAGTTGAAGAACGGTCACGGGAACCTGCTTCCCGTCCTCCATGAAGAGCCGGGTCATCCCGACCTTCTTTGCGATTACACCAGAGCGCAACATGACTACTGCCCTCCCTTACACCTTGATCTCGACATCCACGCCGGCGGCGAGGTCGAGCTTCATGAGCGCATCCACGGTCTGCGGCGTCGGGTCGACGATATCCAGCAGGCGCTTGTGGGTGCGGATCTCGAACTGGTCGCGCGACTTCTTGTCGACGTGGGGGCCACGCAGGACGGTGAAGCGCTCGATCTTGTTCGGCATCGGGATGGGCCCGCGCACCTGGGCGCCGGTCCGCTTGGCGGTATTCACGATCTCCTGCGTGCTGGTGTCCAGCACGCGGTAATCGAACGCCTTGAGGCGAATACGAATGGTTTGGGTGGCGACAGCCATGGTTTTGCCTCTCGTAGGCTCGTTCGAATTGAGAGGTGGAGCCGGCCGTATTGCCGCCCCCACGTCGAATCCTTGTTCTTGTCTCGGCAGGCCGGACGCCTTGCGCCCGGCCCGGTGGCAGTCCGCTTATTCGATGATCTTCGAGACGACGCCGGCGCCGACGGTGCGGCCGCCTTCACGGATGGCGAAGCGCAGGCCGTCTTCCATGGCGATCGGCGCGATCAGCTCGACCGTGAAGCCGACGTTGTCGCCCGGCATCACCATCTCGGTGCCCTCGGCCAGCTGAACCGTGCCCGTCACGTCCGTCGTGCGGAAGTAGAACTGCGGGCGGTAGTTCGCGAAGAACGGCGTGTGGCGGCCGCCCTCTTCCTTCGTCAGGATGTAGGCCTCGGCCTCGAACTTGGTGTGCGGCTTGACCGAGCCCGGCTTCGCCAGGACCTGGCCACGCTCGACGCCCTCACGGTCGATGCCGCGCAGCAGCGCGCCGATGTTGTCGCCCGCCTCGCCGCGGTCCAGCAGCTTGCGGAACATCTCGACGCCCGTGCAGGTCGTCTTGCGCGTGTCGCGGATGCCGACGATCTCGATCTCGTCGCCGACGTTGATCACGCCACGCTCGACACGGCCGGTCACGACGGTGCCGCGGCCCGAAATCGAGAACACGTCCTCGATCGGCATCAGGAACGGCTGGTCCACCGCACGCTCCGGGGTCGGAACGTAGTCGTCGACCGCGGCCATCAGCTCGCGGATCTTCTCTTCGCCGATCTCGGGGTTGTTGCCTTCCATCGCGGCCAGCGCCGAGCCCGAGACGATCGGGATGTCGTCGCCCGGGAAGTCGTAGTCCGACAGAAGCTCGCGCACTTCCATCTCGACCAGCTCCAGAAGCTCGGGGTCGTCCACCTGGTCGACCTTGTTCAGGAACACCACGATCGCCGGGATGCCGACCTGGCGGCCCAGCAGGATGTGCTCACGCGTCTGCGGCATCGGGCCGTCGGCCGCGTTCACAACCAGGATCGCGCCGTCCATCTGCGCCGCGCCCGTGATCATGTTCTTCACGTAGTCCGCGTGGCCCGGGCAATCGACGTGGGCATAGTGACGGTTCTCCGTCTCGTACTCCACGTGCGCGGTCGAGATCGTGATCCCGCGCGCCTTCTCTTCCGGCGCACCGTCGATCTGGTCGTACGCACGGAAGTCACCGAAGTACTTCGTGATCGCAGCCGTCAGCGTCGTCTTGCCGTGGTCAACGTGACCGATCGTGCCGATGTTCACGTGCGGTTTCGTGCGTTCGTACTTTGCCTTTGCCAT
>NZ_FOGU01000024.1 GCF_900111315.1 Tranquillimonas rosea | reverse complement strand
AATGCCGGGCCGCAGGGCGGGCCGGGCTTTCCCGAATGGGGCATGCTGCCGCTTCCGACGGCGCTGGTGAAGCAGGGCTACCGCGACATGCTGCGGATCTCGGACGCGCGGATGTCGGGCACCTCCTACGGCGCCTGCGTGCTGCATGTCGCGCCGGAGAGCTTCGTCGGCGGGCCGCTGGCGCTGCTGCAGACGGGGGACATCGTGCGGCTGGACCTGGCCAACCGCTCGCTCGACATGCTGGTCGACGAGGCCGAGCTGGAGCGCCGCCGCGCCGCCTGGACCCCGCCCGAACCCCGCTTCCAGCGCGGCTACGGCTGGATGTTCCAGCGCCATGTCAGCCAGGCCGACCAGGGCTGCGACTTCGACTACCTGATGTCCGCCCACGGCGAGACCGCCGGAGAGCCCGACATCTTCTGATGGTGAGGGGTGTCCGTTTCGCCACGATCGGTCCCGGCCGCCGTGCTACACGGCGGCCGCATATCTGCTTCAGAGCGCTCGAGTGTCCCTAGGCCGGGGCCGACGCCAACATCATTTCCCATAGCGAGTTGAGATCGTGCAGCAGACCCTCGCGGTCAGCTGTGATCCGTCTCGTGGCTCTTGCCAAAATCCTGATCCCCGTGGATTGCGCCGTCCAACGGGCACCGGCCTCGTCCGTTTCGATTGGGGGAGCGATGCGCGACGGTCCAAATCCCCCGCGCCACTGCGTTTTCTGCTGGGCGGGGTCATGCGCTCTGAAGAGGTATCATTGGCTTGATAAAAAAATATCAGTGAATGATAGTCGTACTAGGTTCATGCATCATCTAGGGCCGCCGCCATGAAGCGACCGAGAATTTCCGACGTGGCCGAGAGGGCCGGCGTCAGCGTTGCGACCGTCGATCGCGTGATGAGCGGCCGCGCGAAGGTTCGCGAGGAGACCGTCCGCAAGGTGGAGCGGGCCGCGCAGGATATTGGCTATCACGGCGTGAACGTGATCCGGAGCCGCATCAACTCCAGCCTGCCCGAGGTGCGTCTCGGGGTCGTGCTTCAGAAGGAACGGCACAGCTTCTACCAGGGCTTCGTGCGGGAACTCGAGGCGCAGACTACAGCCCTGACGAACCGGAACGTGCGGCTTTCCGTGCGCTTTGCCCAGTCGACGCGGGCCGATGAGCTGGCCGATCTTCTTCGCGGAATGAAGGGGCATGTCGACGCGGTCGCGAGCACAGGGATCGACCACCACGAGGTGACGGCGGCGGTCCAGGATCTGCGCGATGCCGGCATCCCGACCTTTTCGATGCTGTCGGATTTCGCTCAAGGCGTCCGGGAGAGCTATCTCGGGCTCAACAATCTGCGGGTCGGCCGCACGGCGGGGTGGCTGATCTCGCATATTGCGGCGAAACCCGGCAAGGTCGCCATCTTCGTCGGCGCGCACCGGTACCACGGGCATGAACTGCGGGAGGCTGGGCTGCGGAGCTATCTCCGCGAATTCGGCTCGGGCTTCGAGCTGCTGGAGGCGCAGATCAATCTCGAGACGCGCGAACTGACACACGAGGCGACCCTGGAATTGATGGCGCGGCATCCCGACCTGGCCGGGCTTTATGTCGCGGGCGGCGGGATGGAGGGCGCGATCGAGGCCTTTGGTCAGGCAGGTGCGCCCCCGGGCTGCGCGTTGCTGGTCAACGAGCTGACTCCGGAATCCTACCGGGGCCTTCAGAGTCGCACGGTGTCCATCGTCTTCGGAACGCCGATCCGGCAGCTCGTCTCCGAGCTTCTGGCGTTGGCGGGCAATGCCGTGGACCACGGACAGGCCGAAACGCCGGGTCAGCGCTTCTTCGCGCCCGACATCTACACGCCGGAGTCCCTTTCGTGATAGATTACATCATTTGACGTCATCTTTACATCAAGAATGACGCCTTTGGCCTCTCTGTTTGCGTTGACTGAAGGTGGCGCATGAGAGCATCTTCCATGGAGCAGGGCTGAGGAGACCCTGCCGCGCACAATCGAGGCGGGCCTGCGACGGGTGCAGACGGCCAGGGGCCGGCTCTGCCGCAGCGGTGTCGGGCCCTTCGACAAGCGCCAGCGCGCCCGCTCCCGGGCACACGGAGGAGGATGAATTATGAAGAAGTTTCTTATCTCGACGGCGATGGTCGCGAGCATGGCCGGCGGTGCGTCGGCCGAGACCGTGGGCGTCTCGATGGCGCTGTTCGACGACAACTTCCTGACGGTCCTGCGCAACGGCATGATCGATCAGGCGGACGACATGGAGAATGTCGATATCCAGGTCGAGGACGCGCAGAACGACGTCGCCAAGCAGCTCGACCAGATCAATAACTTCGTCGCCTCCGGTGTCGACGCGATCATCGTGAACCCGGTGGACACCTCGGCGACCGAGGCGATGACGAATGCGGCCGCCCAGGCTAACGTGCCGCTGGTCTACGTCAACCGGATGCCGATCAACGTGGACGCGCTGCCCGAGAACCAGGCCTTCGTCGCCTCGGACGAGCGCGAATCCGGCACGCTTCAGACCAAGGAGATCTGCGACATCTTCGCCGAGCAGGGCACCGACCCGGCACGCGTCTACGTGATGATGGGCGAGCTTTCGAACCAGGCTGCGGTCCAGCGCACCCAGGACATCCACGACGTGGTCGAGAACGGCGAGTGCGCGGTCGAACTTCAGTTCCTCGACGAGCAGACCGCCAACTGGATGCGCGACGAAGCGCAGAACCTGATGACCAACTGGATCTCCACCGGCGAGCCGTTCGACGGCCTGATCTCGAACAACGACGAGATGGCGCTCGGGGCGATCCAGGCGATGAAGGCCTCGGGCATCGACATGGACGAGGTTGTCGTGGGCGGCATCGACGCCACGCAGGACGCCCTTCAGGCGATGTCGGCGGGCGATTTGGACGTGACCGTGTTCCAGGACGCGGCCGGCCAGGGAAGCGGCGCGCTCGAGGCGGCGCTCAAGCTCGCCAATGGTGAAGAGGTCGAGCAGAAGGTCTGGGTGCCGTTCCAGCTCGTGACCCCGGAGAACATGGACCAGTTCGCAACCGAGAACTGATCGCCGCATGGCCCCGAGAACGGGACGGTGTGACGCATGTCGTGCCGTCCCGCCCATCCGGCGGGCAGTCGGTTCAGGGAGGAGATACAAATGGCAGATACGGCACACGGCATCGGTGGGCTGAGCTTCGACTCGAAGAAGCGAGACCTGCCGCCCGAACTGGGCGTCGGCATTGCGCTTGTGCTGATCATCGTGGTCTTCGAGGCGCTGGGATGGCTGTTCATGAACGACAGCTTCCTGTTCAACACCCGCGAGAACATCGACGGCATCTTCAACGTCGCGCGGATCAAGATCATCATCCTGCAGGTCGCGATCATCGGGATCATCGCCATCGGCGTGACGCAGGTGATCATCACCGGCGGCATCGACCTGAGTTCGGGGTCGGTGGTCGCGGCCACGGCGATGATCGCGATGAGCTTTGCCCAGGCCGGGCAGATCTACGGCAATCCGAACGATCGCGCGGTGTTCTTCGAGCTGGGATGGGTCGATCTGCCGATCATCGTGCCGCTGATCGTCGGGCTGGGATGCGGCCTTGTCGCGGGCGCCATCAACGGGCTGCTGATCGCCTACACCAAGATCCCGCCCTTCATCGCGACGCTCGGCATGATGGTGACGGCGCGCGGGGTCGCGAAGTGGTGGACCAAGGGGCAGCCGGTGTCCTTTCCCACGGACAGCTACGCCGCCATCGGGTCGGGGATGACGCCCGTGTTCATCTTCGCCGCGGTCGCGATCCTGTTCGGTCTCGCGCTCAAGTACACCGTCTATGGCAAGCACACCTACGCGATCGGGTCGTCCGAGGCGGCCGCGCGGATGTCGGGCATCAAGGTCGATCGCCACAAGGTGCTCGTTTACACCATCGCGGGGCTTCTCGCCGGTCTGGCCGCGATCGTCCTGAGTTCCAAGAACCTGACGGCGCAAGCCGGCATGGGAATGATGTACGAGCTCGACGCCATCGCGATGGCGGTAATCGGCGGCGTGTCCCTGACCGGGGGGCGCGGCTCGATCCTGGGCACCGTGCTGGGCGCGCTCATCTTCGGCGTCATCATCTCCGGCTTCACGTTCCTGAAGCTCGACGCCTACTACCAGGAGATGGTCAAGGGCGCGATCATCGTGGGTGCCGTTGTTCTCGACCAGTGGCGCCAGCGCCGCGCGGCGATGAAGTCGTGAGGGAGGAAACCATGTCCGACATCGTTCTCAAGACCGAAGGCCTGACCAAGCACTACGGCGGCGTGCATGCGCTGGAAGGTGCGAACTTCGAAATCCGGCGCGGCGAGTGCGTCGCGATCATGGGCGACAACGGGGCCGGCAAGTCCACCTTCGTTCGCCAGATTACCGCGGTCGAACAACGCACCTCGGGGCGGATCTGGTTCAACGGCGGCCATGTCGAGTTCGCCGATCCCCTCGAAGCGCGGGAGGCCGGGATCGAGACGGTCTTTCAGACCCTGGCCCTGGCCGATCACCTGAACGTGCCCGACAACCTGTTCCTGGGACGTGAGCTCGTGAAGTTCCGGCTCGGGCCGTTCTCGATCCTCGACTACAAGGCGATGCGCAAGGCGACGATCGAGGGTCTCGAGAAGACCGGCGTGAAGATCCCCAACATCTCGAACACGATCCAGAACATGTCCGGGGGACAACGGCAGTGCGTTGCCATTGCGCGCACCGCGACGTTCAAGTCCAAGCTGATCATCATGGACGAGCCCACGGCCGCCCTCGGCGTGCAGGAGACGGCGCAGGTCGAGAACATCGTCCGGACGCTCAAGGGGCAGGGTGAGCCCGTGATCCTGATCAGCCACAACATGCGGCAGGTGATGGACCTGTGCGACCGCATCGTCGTCTTCCGGCGTGGTCGCATCGTGGCCAATCTCCGCAAGGACGAGACCGACGGTCAGGACGTCGTGGCCTACATCACCGGGGCCAAGACGCAAGCCGAGTACGAGGACGTCGCGGCGGCCTGACGGCGGCCGGCAAGGCACCCGCACCCAGCACCGGATGGCCCCGAAGCGGGTCATCCTTCCCGACACGATCAAGGACCCGCTGCCGCGGAACGGATGTCTGCGGCCCGACGAAAGGACAGAACGCCATGAAGATCGCGCTCGACCCGTTCATGCACCGCCATCTCAGTCTCGAGGCGCTGCCCTCGAAGGTCGCCGAGCTTGGCTACGACTGGATCGAACTCAGCCCGCGCGGCGATTTCCTGGAATGGTTCAAGGCGCCCCGCGTCTTTCCCGACCGGGTCAAGACCTTCCGCAAGGCGCTGTCGGACGCCAATGTCGAGATCGCCTCGCTCCTGCCGATGTACCGCTGGGCCTCGAACGATGAGGACGAGCGCAGGGCGGCCGTGCGGCACTGGAAGCGCGCCATCGAGATCGCCGTCGAGATGGGCGTCGACACGATGAACTCGGAGTTCGGCCGCGGCCCGCATCCCGACAAGGGCGGCTGCTATTCCTGCCACGGCGAATCCGTGATCGAGAGCTGCGAGGATGCCTGGTGGCGGTCGATGGAAGAGCTTGTTCCGCTCTTCGAAAAGGAGGGGATCCAGCTCAACATCGAACCCCACCCCGAGGACTGGGTCGAGACGCTGCAACCCTCGGTCGACCTGATCCGCACGGTCAACTCGAAGAACGTGCGGTTCCTCTACTGTACGCCGCATACCTACTATTTCGGCGACGACACGGTCGCCATGCTGCGCGAGTGCGCCGACGTGCTCGCCCATGTCCACATCGCCGACACGTTCAACCACAAGGCCAGTTCCGGGCTGCGCTACATCATCAACCCGCCGGGCTCGTCCGCGCGCGTGCACCAGCATCTGAACATCGGCGAGGGCGAAGTGCCCTGGGACGATTTCTACCGGACCCTCGCCGAGATCGGCTTCGACGGCATCATGACCGCCTGCGTCTTCGCGTGGGAGGAGAAGGCCGACCAATCCGGCAAGTTCATGCGCAGCGAGATGCAGCGCCTCGTCGACACGTATTTCAAGTGAGGCAGACCCAATGACCGTCAAACTCGGTGTCATCGGTACGGGCATGATCGGAACCGATCACACTCGTCGCATTCAGGAGGTCCTCACCGGGGCCGAAGTCGTCGCTCTCTATGACTACCTTCCGGAGAACGCCGCCAAGCTGCAGGCCGCGCACGCCCCCGGCGCGAAAATCCATGAGACCGGAGAGGCCCTGATCGCCGCTGACGAGGTCGATGCCGTTCTCGTCTGCTCCACCGGCTCGACCCACGAAAGCTATGTGCTGGGCGCGATAGAGGCGGGCAAGCCGGTCTTCTGCGAAAAGCCGCTCGCCACCACCGCCGAGGGCGCCAAGCGCATCGTCGATGCCGAAAGCGCGGCGGGCCGACGGCTGGTGCAGGTCGGCTTCATGCGCCGCTTCGACCAAGGCTACAACATGCTGAAGGCGACGATGGAGTCCGATCTCGGCACCCCGCTGATGATCCATGCGTGCCATCGCAATGCCGCCGTGCCCGAACACTACGTGACGCCCATGGCGATCCACGACACCTTCATCCACGAGATCGACACGTTCCGTTGGCTGCTCGACGATGATTTCGTCTCGGCGCAGGTGATCTTCCCTCGCAAGACCCGTCACGCCCACGACAAGGTGGCAGACCCACAGATCGTGCTGCTCGAGACATCCAAAGGTGTCCGCATCGACTGCGAGATCTTCGTGAACTGCCGCTACGGCTACGACATTCAGTGCCAGGTCGTCGGCGAGGAGGGGGTCGCAGACCTGCCCGAGCCGATGGCCGTTGCCACCCGCAGAGAGGCACGCCTGTCGCAGCCGATCCTGACCGACTGGAAATCCCGCTTCATGGCGGCTTTCGACGCCGAACTGCAGGACTTCGCCGATCGCGTGCCCTCGGGCCATGTCGGTGGGCCGTCCGCCTGGGACGGCTACGTTGCCGCGATCTCGTCCGACGCCTGCGTCACTGCGCAGGAGACCGGGGCCATTGTCGACATCGCCCTGCCGGATCGTCCGGCACTCTACGATTGAGGATCCGACCAATGGACTTTGCGATCAATCACATCTCCGCCCCGAGCCTTCCGCTGCAGGCCTTCTTCGCGATGGTCCGCAGGTTGGGCGCGAACAGGGTCGAAATCCGCAACGACACGCCGGACGTGATGAACTCCGTCGCGCCCGAAGAGGTCAGGGCCGCCGCCGGGGCGGCAGGGGTCGAGATCCTTTCGATCAACGCGCTCTACCCGTTCAACGTCTGGTCGGGCGATCTGCCCGAGCGGGCGGTGAAGATGGCCGACTATGCCCGGGACTGCGGTGCTAAGGCGCTGGTCATGTGCCCGCTCAATGACGGGACACCGGTGGCGCGGGCCGAGCTGGTGGCCGCGCTAAGGGCCATGGCGCCGATCCTGCGCGACCGCGGGCTGACAGGCCTCGTCGAGCCGCTGGGCTTTCCGATCTCGTCGCTGCGGACCAAGGGCGCGGCCATCGACGCGATCCGGGCCGCCGGGAGCACGGATGTCTACCGGATCATGCACGACACGTTCCACCATCACCTGGCCGGAGAGGGCGAACTCTATCCCGATTGGACGGGCCTCGTGCATATCTCCGGCGTGACCGACCCCGAGGTCGCGGTCGAGGACATGCTGGACGCCCATCGCGGGCTTGTCGACGATGGCGACCGGCTCGAGAACATCCCGCAGCTGCGGGCCCTTCTCGATGGCGGATACCGCGGCCCGATCTCGTTCGAGCCCTTCGCCGAAGAGGTTCACGCGCTGGCCGACCCCGAGGCGGCGCTCCGCGAAAGCATGGAATTCGTCGCCAGCCGGACGGAGCGATCCGCTTCGGCCCGCTAGGCGGCGTGACCCGCCCGGTCACGGCGCCCTCCTCCCGCGCCGTGACCGGCGCCGGCGAAACGTCTGACGAAGGAGCACGAGATGGACAAGAGCCTTGACGTTATCACGATTGGCCGTTCTGGGGTTGATCTTTACGGCAGCCAGGTTGGGGGTCGTCTTGAGGACATGGGGTCGTTCGACAAGTATATTGGCGGGTCCCCGACGAACATGGCGTGCGGGACGGCGCGGCTCGGGCTGCGGTCGGGTCTGATCAGCCGGGTTGGCGACGAGCACATGGGTGGGTTTCTCCGCGAGGAGCTGGAGCGTCACGGGGTGTCGGTGGAGGGGGTGCGGACCGACCCCGAGCGTCTGACGGCGCTGGTGATCCTGGGCATCCGCGACCGCGAGCGGTTCCCGCTGATCTTCTACCGCGAGAACTGCGCGGACATGGCGCTGTGCGCCGACGACATCGACCCGGCCTTTGTCGGCGCGGCGCGGGCGGTGGTGGCGACGGGGACGCATCTGAGCCACCCGACGCCCCGCGCGGCGGTGCTCAAGGCGCTGGAGCTGGCGAAGGCGCAGGGCGGGCGGACCGCGCTCGACATCGACTACCGCCCGAACCTGTGGGGCGTGGCGGGCCACGGGGAGGGCGAGAGCCGGTTCGTGGAATCCGCCGAGGTGACGCGGGCGCTGCAGGAGGTGCTGCCCCATTTCGACCTGATCGTGGGCACCGAGGAGGAGTTCCACATTGCCGGCGGCTCGACCGACACGCTGGAGGCGCTGCGGGCGGTGCGTGCGGTGTCGGCGGCGACGCTGGTCTGCAAGCGGGGGCCGATGGGGGCGGTGGCGTTCGAGGGCGCGATCCCCGAGAGCCTCGACGAGGGGCAGTCGGGGCCGGGCTTCGCGATCGAGGTGTTCAACGTGCTCGGCGCGGGCGACGGGTTCATGTCGGGTCTGCTGAAGGGCTGGCTCGACGGGGAGGCCTGGCCGGTGACGCTCAAATACGCCAATGCCTGCGGCGCGCTGGCGGTCAGCCGGCATGGCTGCACGCCGGCCTATCCCAGCTGGGAAGAGCTGCAATTCTTCTTCGACCGCGGCATCGTGCGCCCCGACCTGCGCAACGACGCCGAACTGGAGCAGGTCCACTGGGCGACCAACCGGCACGGCGACTGGTCGACGATGCGGGTCTTCGCCTTCGACCACCGGGCGCAGCTCGAAGAGATGGAGGGCGCGGATCCTGCGCGGATCGGGCGGTTCAAGGAGCTGTGCCTGGAGGCGGCGCAGGCGGTCGCGCGGGGGCAGGGCGGCCACGGCATCCTGTGCGACGGGCGGCTGGGGCAGGAGGCGCTGTTCCGCGCCGCGGGCACCGGCCTGTGGACCGGGCGGCCGGTGGAATGGCCGGGGTCGCGGCCGCTGCGGCTCGAGCCCGAGACGGGGCCGGACCTGGGCGGGCTGCGGAACTGGCCGCGCGACCAGGTGGTGAAGTGCCTGTGCTTCTGCCATCCCGACGACGATGCCGGGATGTGGGCGGACCAGGAGGCGACGGTGACGCGGCTGTTCCACGCCGCGCGCCGCAACGGTCTGGAATTCCTGCTCGAGGTGATCCCCTCGACGGTGGGCCCGGTCGACACGGAGACCACGGCGCGGATCATCGAGCGGGTCTATGGCTGGGGTGTGCATCCCGACTGGTGGAAGCTCGAGCCGTTCGACAGCGATGCCGCCTGGGCGGCGGCGGTGGCGGCGATCGAGCGGCACGACCGGCACACGCGCGGGATCGTGGTGCTGGGGCTCGACGCGGCGGAAGAGGCACTGGCGGCGCGCTTTGCCCGCGCGGCGCGGTTCCCGCTGGTGAAGGGCTTTGCCGTGGGGCGGACGATCTTCGGGGCGGCGGCGCGGGACTGGTTCGCGGGCCGGATCGGCGACGAGGCGGCGGTGGCGCGGATGCGGGACAATTACGCGCGGCTCTGCGGGATCTGGGACGCGGCGCGCGCCGCGGCCGAGCGGGACGCGGCATGAGGGACGACAGGGAAGGAGACCGGGCGATGACGACGATCCGGCTGACCGCGGCGCAGGCGATGACGCGCTGGCTGGCGGCGCAGATGACGGAAGACGGCGAGCGCTTCATCGAGGGCGTCTGGGCGATCTTCGGGCACGGCAACGTGGCCGGGATCGGCGAGGCGCTGCAGGGGATGGGCAACGCGCTTCCCACCTGGCGCGGCCAGAACGAGCAGACCATGGCCCATGCCGCGATCGCCTATGCCAAGACGCAGAAGCGGCGCAAGGCGATGGCGGTGACCTCGTCGATCGGGCCGGGGGCGACGAACATGGTGACGGCCTGCGCGCTGGCGCATGTGAACCGCCTGCCGGTGCTGCTGATCGCGGGCGACGTCTTCGCCAACCGGCGGCCCGACCCGGTGCTGCAGCAGATCGAGGACTTCGAGGACGGCACGGTCAGCGCGAACGACGCGTTCCGGCCGGTGAGCCGCTACTTCGACCGGATCAGCCGGCCCGAGCACCTGATGACCTGCCTGCCGCGGGCGCTGCAGGTGATGACCGATCCGCAGAATTGCGGGCCGGTCTGCCTGGCCTTCTGCCAGGACGTGCAGGCCGAGGCGTTCGACTATCCGGCGGACTTCTTCGAGCCGCGGGTCTGGCGCATCCGCCGGCCCGAACCCGACCCGCGCGAGGTCGCGGAGGTGGCGGATCTCATCCGGTCCGCCGAGACGCCGGTGATCGTGTCGGGCGGCGGAGTGCTCTATTCCGGCGCCGAGGACGCGCTGGCGGCCTTCGCCGAGGCGCTGAACGTGCCGGTGGTCGAGACCCAGGCGGGCAAGGGCGCGCTGGCGGCGGCGCATCCGCTGAACTTCGGCTCGCCCGGGGTGACGGGGTCGGCCTGCGGCAACGATCTCTGCGCCGCGGCGGACCTGGTGATCGGGGTGGGCACGCGGTTCCAGGACTTCACCACCGCGAGCTGGACGGCCTTCCGCAACCCCGAGAGGCGGCTGGTGTCGATCAACCTGCATCCCCACGACGCGGCCAAGCACATGGCCACGCCGCTGGTGTCCGACGCGCGGGTGGCGCTGGAGCGGCTGACCGGTCTGCTGGATGACACGCGGTTCGAGGCGCACGATCCGAAGGCGCGGACCGACTGGCACGCGGCGGTCGCGACCGTCACCGCCCTGCCCGAAAACGACGGCCCGGACAATCTGCCCACCGACGCGCAGGTGATCGGCGCGGTGCAGCGGGTCGCGCGGGAGAACACCGTGGCGATGTGCGCGGCCGGTACGATGCCGGGGGCGCTGCAGGTCCTGTGGCAGGCGGCGCCGGGCGGCTACCACATGGAATACGGCTATTCCTGCATGGGCTACGAGGTCGCCGGGGCGATGGGGATCAAGCTCGCCGCGCCCGAGAAGGAGGTGATCTGCTTCGTCGGCGACGGCAGCTACATGATGGCGAACTCCGAGCTGGCCACGGCGGCGGCGCGGCGCGTGCCGTTCACCGTGGTTCTGACCGACAACGCCGGCTACGGCTGCATCAACCGGCTGCAGATCGGCTGCGGCGGGGCCGAGTTCAACAACCTGTACAAGGACAGCGACGTGTGGCCGCGGATCGACTTCGTCGCCCATGCCGCGTCGATGGGGGCTCATGCGGTGAAGGCGGCGGGGATCGCCGATCTCGAGGCGAGGATCGTCGAGGCCCGCGGGCGCGATGTCCCCTCGGTCATCGTGATCGACACCGATGCCGGTCCCGGCACCGGCGCCGGCGGCGCCTGGTGGGATGTCGCGGTGCCCCGGACCGGCGGCCCGGCGCGCCTGGAAGAGGCGCGCGAGCGCTACGACGCAAACGCCGCGCAGCAGCGCGTCCACGATTGACGCGCGCCGGACGGCAGGGAGGACCGGAATGATCCTGTACGGCACGAACCCCATCGCCTGGTCGAACGACGACGACTGGTCGATCGGCGATCACATCAGCCTCGAGACATGCCTCTCGGACGCCGCGCGGATCGGCTTCGAGGGGATCGAGAAGGGCCACAAGATGCCCGATGACGGCGCCGCACTGAAGGCGGCGCTGGAGCGCCACGGCCTGCGGTTCGCCGCGGGCTGGTTCTCGACCAACCTGCTCGTCCGGGACATCGCGGACGAGGTCGCGGCCCTGCGCGAATGGATCGCGTTCACCCGGGCGGCGGGGGGCGACCACATCAATGCCTGCGAATGCTCGAACACGGTGCACGGCTCGGACGGGGTGCCGGTGAACGACCGCCCGGTGATGACCGGGGCCGAGTGGGACCGCTTCTCGGCCGGCTACGAGGAACTGAGCCGGGTGGCCCACGAGGAGGGCATGGCGATGGGCTATCATCACCACATGGGCACCATCGTCGAGAGCGAGGCCGACATCCGCCGCTTCATGGAGATGGCGGGCCCCCATACCCGGCTGCTGCTCGACACCGGGCATGCCTGGTTCGGCGGCGCCGACCCGGCGGCGCTGGCGCGGGAGTACATCGGTCGGGTGAGCCACATCCATGCCAAGAACGTCCGCGCCGACATCGCCGCCGAGGTGCGCGCGGGCGGGTTGTCCTTCCTCGAGGGGGTGCGGCGCGGCGCCTTCACGGTGCCGGGCGATCCCGAGGGCGCCGTGGCCTTCGAGCCGGTGCTGCGCGCGGCGGCCGAGGGCGGCTATTCCGGCTGGCTCGTGATCGAGGCCGAACAGGACAGCGCGGTGCGCGACCCGGTGCGCTACCAGTCCATGGGCCTCGCGGTGCTCAGGCGCATGGCGGCCGAGACCGGGCTCGATGCCGCCGCGGCCGGGGGGGCGTGAGCGCATGTTCGACACCACCCATCCGTGGTTCCGCCCGCTCTGGGTGCGGATCGTGCTGCTGGCGGTGACCGCCGGCTGGGGGCTGGTCGAGCTCTCGGCCGGCAATGCCGGCTGGGCGCTGTTGTTCCTGGCGCTGGCGGCCTGGGTGACCTGGGCGCTCTTCGTCACCTACACGCCCGGCCCCGACACCACCGACACACCCGACGACCACGACAAGGACGGCGAGACATGAGCCATCTGCTGCACAGACCCTTCGGCACCCATGGCGAGGTCCACCGGATCACGCCCGAGAGCGCGGGCTGGCGCTATGTCGGCTTCGCGCTGCACCGGCTCCGGGCGGGCGAGAGCGCCGGCGCCGCGACCGGCGACCGCGAGGTCGTCCTGGTGATGGTCGAGGGCAAGGCCGCGATCACCGGCGCGGGCCGGGACTGGGGCGTGCTCGGCGACCGGATGGACGTGTTCGAGAAGACGCCGCCGCATTGCCTCTACCTGCCGGACGGCAGCGCGTGGCAGGCCACGGCCGAGACCGACTGCGTCGTCGCGGTCTGCTCGGCCCCCGGCCGCGGCGGCCATGCCGCCCGGCGCATCGGCCCCGAGGGGATCGCGCTGACCGAGCGGGGCACCGGCACCAACACCCGCCACATCAACAACATCGCGATGGAGGCCGAGGATTACTGCGACGCGCTGCTGGTGACCGAGGTGTTCACCCCGGCGGGCCACTGGTCGTCGTTCCCCAGCCACCGCCACGACGAGGACGACTTTCCCCGCGTCACCTACCTGGAGGAAACCTATTACCACCGCCTGAACCCGGCCTCGGGCTTCGGCGTGCAGCGGGTCTATACCGACGACGGCTCCCTCGACGAGACGATGGCGGTGCAGGACGGCGACGTGGTCTGCGTCCCCCGCGGCCACCACCCCTGCGGCGCCCCCCACGGCTTCGAGATGTACTACCTCAACGTCATGGCCGGACCCCTGCGAAAATGGCGCTTCCTCCCCGCACCGGAAGTCGAATGGATCCTGGAACGCGACGGATGA
>NZ_FOGU01000026.1 GCF_900111315.1 Tranquillimonas rosea | reverse complement strand
ATCTTCCCCGGCAGACCCACCGCTGCGCCGAAGCATCTCCCACAGCTGGCCGTTATCAAGAAGAAGCTCCAACAGGCTGGCGCGGATCTCCTCGCTCTCGAGTGCCTGCTTGCTCATCGCCGAATGCGCAGCATAGCTGTCAATGATGGCATCAGTCAGTTCCGACGCAAGATTGGGGGATGCCGCGAACTGCTCCTTGGCGTTGTTCTCAGCCTGCCTGGCCAACACATCCGAGGCCAGCAGCTTGGTCCGGAGGGTGCCCATGACATAGCCGATCTTGTCGTCCTCGGTGATGTCGCCAACGAAGAGGTCATTCAGCTTTTCGATGATTTCCAGCAAATGCACTCTCTCTTCGTCCCGCAATCCGGCTGTCCCGGTCGCAGTCAGCGGAGGCAGCTTCGGCTCCCCCTGAGGAACGATGTGGCGCTTTCCTTTCGATGAGAGCTTGTGATGCGTCAGGGTCACCTGCGATAGGTCCACCCCTTCGCGTTCGCGCCCGAACTTCAATAATGGGACAAGCCTGCGGTAGAAGATCGACCGCTTCTCGACCGCCGTGCTGCCGTAGTCGAAAATCTGGGACAGGAACGCATACATACGCAGATACGACTGCATGTCGGTCCGAAACAGGTCGAGCTGCGCCATCTCGTCTTTCGCCGCCTTGGCAGAAACTTCGTCATCGCTTCCGACAGCTCGCTTCCACGAAGCTTTTGCCGACGAGTAGTTGTCGAGCAGCCGCTTCGCCACCGGCTCGATTGCCTTGGCCAAGTCGCCCTGCTGTGCAGTCGGATTCATCTCGATGGCGACGACACGGTCGATCTCGTAGTCGTCGTAGTGGCCTGCATCGTCCAACTTGGCTTTGAGGTCGAAAATCAGGTCGGGATCGGTCACCGCCTCCAGTTCCGCTTGGCCATAGTATTGGCTGAAGGCCTGCAGCACCTCCTCGGAGCTGTCCGAAAAGTCGAGGACGTAGGTGGTCTTCTTTTCGATGGCCCGGTGTTTATAGGCCCGGTTCAGCCGCGACAGCGTTTGCACGGCTTGCACACCCGCTAGTCTCCGGTCGACATACATCGCAGAGAGCAAGGGCTGGTCGAAACCGGTCTGGAACTTGTTCGCCACGAGCAGGATGTGGAAGTCGTCAGTGTCGAAGACCTCCTTCAGCTCCTGGCCCTTGAGGTCTGGGTTTACCGTATTATTGGTTTCCGTGAACGGTTCAGGTCCGCTTTCGGGATCGTGCACTTCGCCCGAGAAGGCCACCAGAGTTCCGAGCGGGTAGTTCTTCTCGCGGATGTAGGCATCAATCGCCAGCTTCCATCGCACCGCCTCCTTGCGAGACTGCAGCACGACCATGGCCTTGGCCTTGCCACCCAGCAGGTCCGCCACGTTCTCGCGGAAATGCTCAACAACGATCTTCACCTTCTGGCTGATGTTGTAAGGGTGTAGCCGGACCCATTCCATGAGGCCGCGCATAGCGCTGCTGCGCTCGACCTCGGCGTCGCTCACTTCTGCCCCGTCCTGCGCCAGCTTGAAGGCGAGACTGTAGGGGGTATAATTCTGCAGAACGTCGAGGATGAAGCCTTCTTCGACCGCCTGCCGCATCGAATAGAGGTGAAACGGCTCCGGCAGGTTGCCATCTCCGGCGGGCTTGTCCGGCGCGGGGCGTCGCCCGAACAGCTCCAGCGTCTTCGTCTTCGGTGTGGCGGTGAAGGCGACGTAGGTCACGCCTCGTTCGTCCGCGCGAGCCTTCATCTGGGCGGCAAGGATGTCCTCAGTTCCGATTTCTCCGCCGTCCTTCAGCTCTTCCTGTTCCTCAGGAGACAGGGTCTGCTTCAACTTGGTCGCGGCTTCTCCCGTTTGCGAGCTGTGCGCCTCGTCTGCGATCACCGCGAAGGTTTTGCCCTCAGTGG
The DNA here is from genome assembly GCF_900111315.1 of Tranquillimonas rosea. Taxonomy (GTDB): domain Bacteria; phylum Pseudomonadota; class Alphaproteobacteria; order Rhodobacterales; family Rhodobacteraceae; genus Tranquillimonas; species Tranquillimonas rosea. Next base: position 5,156 of record NZ_FOGU01000026.1, on the reverse strand, counting down.
CAGACAGCTGCCGCACTTCTTCGAGCGCGAAGGGGAAGGTCTGGATCGTGCAGACGAGGATCTTTTTGCCGTCTGCCAGTGCTTGGGCCAGTTCCCCGCTCTTGCTGCCGCTCTTGCCCTTGATGGTCTCCACCACACCGCGCGTACGTTCGAAGGCGAAGATGGCCGCCTGAAGCTGGCCGTCGATCACCTTGCGATCCGACACCACGATGACCGTGTCGAACATCTTGCGGTGCGCGGCGTCATGCAGGTCAGCGAGGAAATGCGCCGTCCACGCGATGGATTTGGTCTTGCCCGACCCTGCCGAGTGCTGGATCAGATATTTTCCGCCCGGCCCCTCCTCGCGAACCTGCGACACCAGCTGCCGCGTCGCATCGAGCTGATGGTAGCGCGGGAAGATGAGCTTCGTGGTTTTTCCCTTCTTGTCCTTCTCAGGGATGATGTAGCGCCCGATCAGTTCGAGCCAGCTGTCGCGCTGCCAGACCTCTTGCCAGAGATAGGCTGTGCGATGCCCGTCGGGGTTTAGCTGATTTCCTGCGCCACCCTCCTCCGTGCCCCTGTTGAAGGGCAAGAAGAACGTGTCCTTGCCCTCAAGCCGCGTCGTCATGAACACTTCGCTCGTACTGACCGCGAAATGCACCAGCGCTCCCGTCTCGAAAGTGAGCAGCGGCTCGGCCCCGCGTCCAGGCTTGCGCGGCGGGCGGTCGAAGCGGTATTGATCGACGGCGTCGCCGACGCTCTGGGTGAAATCGCTCTTCAGCTCTGCAGTGGCCACCGCGATGCCGTTCAGGAACAGCACGAGGTCGATGCTGTCGGCCTTGGTGGTAGAGTAGTGCACCTGCCGAACCACGCGCAGGCGGTTGGCGTGGTAACGATCCATGATTTCCGTGTTGTCGGCCAAGGCGGGCCTGAACTCGGCCATCTTGAGCGGTGAGCGCAGTCCCGTTGCCTCGATTCCGTGGCGCAGCACTTCGAGTGTTCCACGCTGGTCGATCTGCTTGCGGAGGCGGTCAAGCAGCGCATCGGCCCCCCGTTGTTCCAACATCTCCCAAGCCTTTGGCTGGGACGTTCGCACCCAGTCCAGCACATCCGCCGGGAACATCGCTCTCTCAGCATCATACGCGGCGGCATCCGACGGGTCGTGCTTCCAGCCGTGCGTGGCGAGATGGGCGCAGATCTCGTCCTCGAATTTGATTTCCTTGTGCAGGTTCATTGCTCGACCAAATGCCTTGCATGTTGCTCGACCGTCGGTCGTTCTCGCCCAAACGCATCACAGTAGCGATGGCCCAAGGTTTGGGCAATCTGCGTCATCCCATTCCGTGTCAGATACAGCTGGTATCTCGGCCCTTCCCATCGTTCTAAGTCATTCCCTCCGGGGCGGCGGCAGTCGAAGCGAAAGCCGATCAGAAAACCACGACGGTTGACAGGGTAGACACGCAGACCCTCGGGATGCGCCACGGCGTTTCTTAGCGAGATCATGACTTCAAGAACCCCGAATGACCGACCATCGTCCGTTCGAAATACGCTTAGGTCATTGAGCATCGCCCCGTGCGTTTCATCCCGAGCTTGCAATCGGCCATCGTCGTACGCGACGGGTTGCAAGTCGCAAAACCGTCTGATCTCCGATGTTCGAAGTTCGTCGTATAGTTCATCGAGCGGGTATTCTCGAGAACGGATACGTTGCAACGTCCAGCAAAGAATCGTCGTAAAGGCCGCGTAGCACTCGGTTGCTTTGAACTGGGAGGTCTCGAAGGGCATTTGGGAGCAAATGCGGCTCACTATGGCAAATTCGCGCTCGGGATGTGGAATACCTCCCATCAGGCAGCCTCCTCTTCGCTAGTCATGGCATCTCGCACGTCTATTTTCCCGGTGACGGCGACAGAGATCAGGGCCGCGCGACGTTCCTGAAGCAGAGAAATGGCGCGGGCGGCTTCGGCGGTGAGGGCATCCAGCTTTTCTGTTTTCTCTTCGAGCGCTTCCGCGATCACGTGTTGTTCTGGCTCTGGCGGCAAGGGGATCTCCATCGAGGTCCACGCTTCCATCCGAAGTGCCTTAGTCCCGTGTCCGGCTTCGTCGATCCGGGACAGCGACTGTTCTGCCAGGCCTCGGAGCGACCATGCAAGGAAGGCCCCATCCGTGCCGGTCCTCGGCGAGAGCGCCTTCAGATCCTGATTGATGGCTGTCGGAACTCCCGCGATGCAAACGGGGAAGGAATGCGCGAGGGTCATGCCCCGGACCAGCACGAGTATCGAGCCGACCGGCACCAAGGACGCTGCGCCGTCGTCAATGGCTTGCCGGGTGATGTGGTGGGTGCTGTCCGTGATTGTCGCCGTCTTGAGGTCTCGGGCAGACACCCAAGGGACATCTCCGTCCCAGTAGACAAGGTTGGTCTTGCTCGGGGTTCCGCCGCTCTTGAACGTCGTCAGATACTTCAGCGGGGCAACCTCCCAATGCGCCGGGATGTCGCCGAGCCAGTCGATGCCGCTGGGCTTGAGAGGGGCGGCGGTGTCGAGGCCTCGGGTGACTGCATGAGAGATGACTGCCTGCCGCTTTTCCTTTAGCAGCGCGATCAGCCGCCGCTGCTCCTCCACCAGCGCATCCAGCTTGGCCGTCTCCCGATCCAGAAACGCCGCAATGGCCTGTTGCTCGGCGAGAGGAGGGAGCGGGACGGGAAATGATCCCAGCGCATTGCCGCTCAGTTCAAGAAAGGTGGTGCCGCGCCCTCTGAGGTTCAGCGCCTTGGTGCTGACACTGAGCATGAAATAGAAGTAGATCGGCTCGACCGCTTTGGCCGGGACCAGTGCCTTGCATCCTTGGTTGGTACACATCTCTCGCTCAGCGATGGCGAGCGAGCCGATGGGGGCACGAGTGGACAGGATGAGGCTCCCCTCTGGCACGAGGGATGACCCGCAGGCGTTCAGACCAGCGTTTGTAATCATCCGCTGCGACACCGAGACGCTGCGCTCGGTCAATTTGCTCAAATCCGCCGGGGTGATCCAGACGATGTCACCATCCCAGTAGGCAGCTTCGCCGGACTGCGGGGTAGACCCGCCGACGATCCGGAAAATGTTCTTCAGACCTGCGGTCGTCCAATGCGAAGGGATCGTGCCGATTTGCTCGACGCCGCTTGCTTTGTAGTCGGCGTAAGCCTTCATCCCGCCAACTCCACCAGCATTCGCTGGATGGTCCTCGTGACCTCGGACAGCTCGGCGTCGATCTCCTCCAGCTCGCGGGGCGGCTCGAAGACGTAGAAATGCCGGTTGAAGGGGATCTCGTAGCCTGTTTTCGTCTTGTCCTCGTCGATCCAGGCATCGGGCGCATGGGGGATCACCTCACGCTCGAAATACGCCCCCACATCCTCGGTCAGCGGCACGATCTCGGTGTCGCGTAAGGAAGTATCCGCCTGAGGCTGCCCCTTGGCCTTGCCGCGCTGGCCGAGCACGATCTCTCCGGCCTCGTCGCGCAACGGGCGTTCCACGGTGATCTGGCGGAAGCCGAAGGCCTTGTTCGGCAGCAGCAACGACAGGGGCTGCAGCTTGACCTTGCCGTCCTCGGGGGCCTTGGGCACGGGGTTGCCCCCTGTCACTACCTCGCGCCCGGTCTCCTTGCCATCGGCATCGTAGAGCGTGGCCATCTGCGCCTCGGCACAGTCCCCGAAGAGCCGGGTGACGATGTCGATGCCCTCGGGGCTGATCTCGCGCCGCTTGGAGCCGAGCGACTTCCGCATCTTCTGCCAGAGCGCGGAGGCGTCGATCAGCTGGACCTTGCCCTTGCGGTGGGCGGGTTTCTTATTGGAGATGATCCAGACGTAGGTTGCGATGCCGGTGTTGTAGAAGAGATCGGTGGGCAGGCCGATGATGGCTTCGACCAGATCGCTTTCGAGGACGTGCCGCCGGATTTCGCTTTCGCCCGAACCAGCCCCCCCGGTGAAGAGCGGAGAGCCGTTCAGGACGATGCCAAACCGCGAGCCGCCGTCCTTTGCGGGGCGCATCTTGGACAACAAGTGCATGAGGAAGAGCAGCGAGCCATCGGAGACGCGCGGCAGGCCGGGGCCGAAGCGCCCGTTAAAGCCCTCGAGCTTGTGCTCCCGCTGAACCTCTTTCTGCACCTTCTTCCACTCGACCCCGAAGGGCGGGTTGGACAGCATGTAGTCGAATTTCGCATCGGGATGGCCATCGTCTGAGAGCGTGTTGCCCGCCTTGATGTTGCGCACGTCCTGCCCCTTGATCAGCATGTCCGCCTTGCAGATGGCGTAGGACATGTCGTTCAGTTCCTGCCCGAACATGGTCAGGGCGGCGTTGGGGTTGTGCTCGAACAGGTATTCGTCGGCGACTGAGAGCATCCCGCCGGTGCCCGCCGTCGGATCGTAAATGGTGCGCACTATGGCGTTGCCCGAAAGGATGTCGTCATCCCCGGCGAAGAGCAGGTTGACCATGAGGCTGATGACCTCGCGCGGGGTGAAGTGTTCACCGGCGGTGTCGTTGGAGGCCTCCGCGAACTTGCGGATCAGTTCCTCGAATACGAGACCCATCTGGGCATTGGTTACCTTCTGTGGACGCAGGTCGAACCCGGCGAACTTCTCTGTAACCATGTAGAGGAGCTTGTTCTTGACCAGTCGGTCCACGGCTTCGGTGAAGTTGAAGCGCTCGAAGATTTCACGGACCTCGGGCGAGAAGGCGTCCACATAGGTCATCAGGTTCGTGTCGATATTATCTTGGTCGCCAACGATCCTGCGGAGATCGAGTGTAGACCTGTTGTAGAAGCTGGCCTCCGACGCTTTGCGCATGAATGGATCGGGGTTGAGGCCGAGCCTGGTCTTTTCCTCCTTCTCCTTAAGGACTGTAGACTTCGTGCGGGCAAGCACGCAATCGAGACGGCGCAGGACCGTGAAGGCTAGGATGACGCGCCCATACTCCGATTGCCGGTAGTCGCCGCGAAGGATGTCGGCGACCGACCAGATGAGAGTGGACAACTCGGATTGAGACATGATGGGGGAGGCCTGCTTGGGGACGTTGTTTTCCGACTGCAGACTAATCGCGTGACGACGAGCGCAGCAAGAACGCGAGGAGATCCGCGCCAGCCTGTTGGAGCTTCTTCTTGATAACGGCCAGCTGTGGGAGATGCTTCGGCGCAGCGGTGGGTCTGCCGGGGAAGAT
>NZ_FOGU01000027.1 GCF_900111315.1 Tranquillimonas rosea | reverse complement strand
TGGTTGCGGGAGCAGGATTTGAACCTGCGACCTTCAGGTTATGAGCCTGACGAGCTACCGGACTGCTCCATCCCGCGGCAATTTTTGTTTTGGTCATCGTATTAGAGAGATACGGATGGTTTTCGCTAGGTTTGGCGGTGACCTACTCTCCCACGTCTATTGACGCAGTACCATCGGCGCTACGGCACTTAACGACCGAGTTCGGGATGGGATCGGGTGTTTTGCTCGCGCTATGACCACCAAACCGAGGGAAAACCATCGTTCCAAGTCGCTCACGTTATGTGATGCGTTTTGATCCTTCAGCCTTGCTGTTTCTGGATCAAATCAAGCCTATCGGACAATTAGTACCGGTCAACTGAACGTGTTGCCACGCTTACATCTCCGGCCTATCGACGTGGTGGTCTACCACGGTCCTCGGGGATACCTTGTTTTGAGGGCGGCTTCCCGCTTAGATGCCTTCAGCGGTTATCCGTTCCGATCATAGCTACCCTGCACTGCGGCTGGCGCCACAACAGGTCCACCAGTGGATCGTTCAACCCGGTCCTCTCGTACTAGGGTCAACTCCTCTCAAGTATCCTACACCCACGGCAGATAGGGACCGAACTGTCTCACGACGTTCTAAACCCAGCTCACGTACCTCTTTAAACGGCGAACAGCCGTACCCTTGGGACCTGCTCCAGCCCCAGGATGAGATGAGCCGACATCGAGGTGCCAAACGGTGCCGTCGATATGGACTCTTGGGCACCATCAGCCTGTTATCCCCGGCGTACCTTTTATCCGTTGAGCGATGGCCCTTCCACTCGGGACCACCGGATCACTATGGCCGTCTTTCGACTCTGCTCGACTTGTGTGTCTCGCAGTCAGGCTGGCTTCTGCCATTGCACTCAACGAGCGATTTCCGACCGCTCTGAGCCAACCTTCGCGCGCCTCCGTTACTGTTTGGGAGGCGACCGCCCCAGTCAAACTACCCACCACACAGGGTCCCGGATCCGGATGACGGACCGCGGTTAGACATCAAGCAGGCGAAGGGTGGTATCTCAAGGATGGCTCCACGGGAACTAGCGTCCCCGCTTCGAAGCCTGCCACCTATCCTGCACATCGCGTGCCTGATGCCAGTGTGAAGTTGTAGTAAAGGTGCACGGGGTCTTTCCGTCTAACCGCGGGAAGCCTGCATCTTAACAGGCAGTTCAATTTCGCTGAGTCGATGTCGGAGACAGCGGGGAAGTCGTTACGCCATTCGTGCAGGTCGGAACTTACCCGACAAGGAATTTCGCTACCTTAGGACCGTTATAGTTACGGCCGCCGTTTACCGGGGCTTCAATTCGGTGCTTGCACACCTCCTTTTAACCTTCCGGCACCGGGCAGGCGTCAGACCCTATACGTCGCCTTACGGCTTCGCAGAGCCCTGTGTTTTTAGTAAACAGTCGCCACCCCCTGGTTTGTGCCCCCGGACCCTGGTTGCCCAGGACCCGGGCCTCCTTCTCGCGAACTTACGGAGGCATTTTGCCGAGTTCCTTCGACATCGTTCTCTCAAGCGCCTTGGTATGCTCTACCAGTCCACCTGTGTCGGTTTAGGGTACGATCTCATGGAGGGCTGTTTCCAGGGACCGCTTGGCTGCCGGACCAATCCGATAAGGCCCGACAACGTCCACGATCCGTCACATCCTCCTGGCCCAGGAATATTAACCTGGTTCCCATCGTCTACGCCTTTCGGCCTCGACTTAGGGGTCGGCTTACCCTGCTCAGATTAGCTTTAAGCAGGAACCCTTGGACTTTCGGCGACAGGGTCTCTCACCCTGTTTGTCGCTACTCATGTCATCATTCTCGCTAGTGATCTCTCCACCGGATCGCTCACGCGCCGGCTTCACAGAAAGCTCCCGTGCCTCCAATCTTTCCGTCTCCGGAAAGTAAGGAGGCATGGAGCTATGTCACACTACGCTCCGCTACCAGTGCTTGCGCACTCCTAAGCTTCGGCTCGTGGCTTGAGCCCCGTTACATCTTCGCCGCAAGACAGCTTGATTAGACCAGTGAGCTGTTACGCTATCTTTAAAGGATGGCTGCTTCTAAGCCAACCTCCTGGTTGTTTTGGCCGTCTCACATGCTTTCCCACTTAGCCACGAATTGGGGGCCTTAGCTGTAGGTCAGGGTTGTTTCCCTCTTCACGACGGACGTTAGCACCCGCCGTGTGTCTGCCATCTAGTACTCCCGGGTATTCGGAGTTTGGTTAGGATCAGTAAGCCTGTGGGGCCCCATTACCCATCCAGTGCTCTACCCCCCGGGGTATTCGGATGACGCTCTACCTAAATAGATTTCGCGGAGAACCAGCTATCTCCGAGTTTGATTGGCCTTTCACCCCTAGGCACAATTCATCCCGACCTTTTTCAACAGGTGTGGGTTCGGACCTCCAGTTGGTGTTACCCAACCTTCATCCTGATCATGCCTAGATCACTCGGTTTCGGGTCTGGTCCCACGAACTCAACGCCCATTTAAGACTCGCTTTCGCTGCGCCTACACCTACCGGCTTAAGCTTGCTCGTGAGACCAAGTCGATGACCCATTATACAAAAGGTACGCCGTCAGCTCTCGAGGAGCCTTCGACTGCTTGTAGGCGCTCGGTTTCAGGTACTGTTTCACTCCCCTCGTCGGGGTGCTTTTCACCTTTCCCTCACGGTACTGGTTCGCTATCGGTCAGCAAGGAGTACTTAGCCTTCGAGGGTGGTCCCCCGATCTTCAGACAGGATTTCACGTGTCCCGCCCTACTTGATATGTCCGATCGTGCTTCCAGTACGGGGCTGTCACCCTCTCCGGCCGACCTTTCCAGGTCGTTCTCGTCACACTCACGGCTCGGCTGGTCCCCGTTCGCTCGCCACTACTAGGGGAGTATCTGTTGATTTCCTTTCCTCCGGGTACTTAGATGTTTCAGTTCTCCGGGTTTGCTCTTTGAAGCCTATGTATTCAGCCTCAAAGTACCTGGTTCAGACACCTATTGACCGGCTCGCGCCGACAATAAGCAACTGTCAGGTGGGTTGCCCCATTCGGAAATCCCGGGATCACGGCCTATTCTCGGCTCCCCCAGGCTTATCGCAGAGTATCACGTCCTTCATCGCCTCTTGCTGCCAAGGCATCCACCAAACGCCCTTCTCGCGCTTGATTTGATCCAGAAAGAGCAAGGCTCTTTCCACGCCGCCGGTCCCTTTGTGCGCCGGCGACAGATCAAAAGCATCACATTTCCCGCTCCCCACGCTGGTTCACATGGGGAACTGTGCCGTCCTCGCGGACGGCTTGGTTAGTGTACTTGACTTGGATAGTTACACGCCTTGCGGAGCCATGCTCCGCGGATCGCGGGCGCACTGCCCGGATCAGCGTGAAACTGATGTGTATCTCTCTAAACGATGTCAAAACGTCCGATTGGACGGCGAAGCGCTGAACCAGCGCTCGGCGATCCAATCGCGCGGGTGATGAACAAGGGAATGGTGGGTCGAGGAGGACTTGAACCTCCGACCTCACGCTTATCAGGCGTGCGCTCTAACCACCTGAGCTACCGACCCATCCGGCGGAGCGTGCCGCCCGCAAAGGGCGCGCCGGCTCCGGACACTCGATGCGCC
>NZ_FOGU01000029.1 GCF_900111315.1 Tranquillimonas rosea | reverse complement strand
GATCGTGTTGACATCGCCGTCTGGTGACGGAATGTCCAACCCTTCGGATGACGTGTCGGACATGCGGCACTTCTCCTATGTTGGTTATCGTATGGAAACTTCGCGCTAGTACGCACACGCTCGGACAAGCTAGCACATATATCAGATTTGTCAGATGATATGTGTCTCTGCCTTGGGGACGGCCCCGTCGCGGCCCTGATCCGGGCGCAGATCGGGGGCCGCACGCAGGGGCGCGGCCGGTCCTGTGTCGTCCTGCGCGACGCCCTCATGCGACCTCGGCACGACAGGGACGGCGGGTGCGTGATAGCCGCGCCAGAAAGCCGATCCGCCGCCATCACCGCGACATCGGGAACTCGGCGACCGCCTGGTGGTCACCGCGGCCGGAACAGGCAAAAACCGTTGACCTCGCCCTCGTTCAGCACCAGCAGGCCCGGCCGGCCGAGATCGCGCGGCCCGGCACGCAACCCGCCGCCCGCGATCGGAACGCCCATGCCGTCGACGGTCCGGTAGGCGCCCATTGGCGGCCAGAGACGTTCCTAGGCTTCGGTGAGGTACTCAGGACGCCCGGCTGAAGCGACCGCCGGCGTCGAGCTGGGCGTCGAGGCGGCTGGCGACGAGACGCGTCAGCGGCAGGCAATCGGGCCGGATCGCGAACCCGTCCGCGGTCTCGACCACCGCCTCGCCGAAAGCGGCGAGCACACCGGCACATTCCGGGCGCAACCGCTCTGCCAGATCGCCGAACTCGTCCCCGAGGCGCCTCAGGTCGAGGCGCATCTCGCACATCACCAGTTCGATCGCACGCGCGCGGAGCAGGTCGTCGTCGGTCATCCGGTACCCTTTCGCCCCCGCCAGCCCACCCGCCGCGATGCGCTGCTGCCAGGCCGCGGTGGCCGGGGCGTTCTGGACATAGCCCTGCGGGAAGCGCGAGATCGACGAGGCGCCGAGCCCGATCAGCGTGGCGCAGCCATCGTCGGTATAGCCCTGGAAGTTGCGCCTGAGTCCCCCGCCGGCAGCGAGAACGGCAAGGCTGTCGCCCGGCTTCGCGAAATGGTCGATGCCGATCCGGGCATAGCCGGCGGCGTCCAGCAACCTGGCCGCGAGGTCGGCCAGGCGCAAACGCTCTGCATCGTTCGGCAGCGCTGCCTCGTCGATCAGCGTCTGCCGCTTCGACGCCCAGGGCACATGCGCATAGCCGAAGATCGCAAGCCGGTCGGGGGCAAGCTCGACCACCTTCGCGACGGTGTCGGCGAAGCGCTGTCCGGATTGATGCGGCAGGCCGTAGACGAGATCCGTGTTCAGCGACGCGATCCCGGTCGCGCGCAGATCCGCGACGCAGGCGCGGGTCGTCTCGAAGCTCTGGATGCGGCCGATCGCCTTCTGCACCTCCGACGCGAAGTCCTGGATGCCGATCGAGCCGCGCGTCATACCCTCGGCCGCGAGGACCTCGATCTTCGGGCGGTCGACCATGGTCGGGTCGATCTCGACCGAGAACTCGAAGCTGTCGGCCGGCGGGATCGCCGCCTTCAGTGCCCCGGCGAGGCGGTGGATCAGCGCGGGCGGCAGGATCGTCGGCGTGCCCCCGCCCCAGTGGAGCCGTCCCATGCGGACCCCGTCGGGGAGGGTCGCGACGGTGCGGGCGATCTCGGCTTCCAGCATGTCGACATAATGCTCGACCGGCGTGAGCGTCCGGGTCCCCTGCGTGTGGCAGGCGCAGAACCAGCAGAGCCGCTCGCAGAACGGGATGTGGACATTGAGCTGCCCCCCGAAAATCGGACACTGACGTAAGCTACAATCTGAGGTCATCTTGGTCTTCGAGAAGGAGATGGACGAGATGGCGAAGAGGAA
>NZ_FOGU01000031.1 GCF_900111315.1 Tranquillimonas rosea | reverse complement strand
GCGTGCCGCTTCCTCTTCGCCATCTCGTCCATCTCCTTCTCGAAGACCAAGATGACCTCAGATTGTAGCTTACGTCAGTGTCCGATTTTCGGGGGCAGCTCAGAGCCAGCGCAGATTCTCGGGCCTGTTGTTCGCGCGGTTCGTGTCGATGTGATCGACGACGTGTTGGTCGGTGGGGGGCGGACCGTTAAAGGCGGTGCAGACTATGCGATGGATTGGTACACCGGTTAAAAGATGGTAGTCGGTCGTGAGGCTCCGGCGTCCAAAGGACCATGTTTTGTCGAGCGGACGGGCGCGTTTCCGGAATTCGTTTAGTCGATAGACCGCGCCGTTGTTACGGACGCGGTATCGCTCACCGCGATACTCGACCTCAACTTCGGCTTCATAGATTTCCAACCGGTGGTCATGCTCGCCCACAGGCGTGTTCGAGGAAGGCATCTTGCTCTCCAGTGCAAGGGTGTCTCGGCCTTCTCCGGAAGGGCCCGGTGCCGGTTATTGTTGGCAGACGTGAAACATGCGTCTGGCGCTGCCTTGTGCTGTGGACGCACGCGAAAACTGTCGAATTTGCGAGGTTGGACTCAAGGAAAACCAGGGACGGCTCGAATTCACCCTGCGCCCGCTAATGCGTAGCAACTCCAATGTCGGCTGTGCAGACGGCAACCGCAGCATCGAAGCATGCCGGTGAGGGTCCGGTCTCGGCTGATGCCGTTGAAAAACGCCTGTCGTGGCGCTGGTCGAGTTGGCCGCGGAATGACGGGTGAGCAATAGGATCGGGGATTTCGATGGGATGCACTCGTCCGCCTCAGGCGGGCGCCGCTCCATTGGAGCTGTGTGGCCGGAGTTTCGCCAGTTTCCGGAGGTTTTGGGCTATCGCCGCCAGTGTGAACTCGTCCTTCGAGCCGAGCGGGCCCCTGAGCCGGAGTCTTCCGAGACCCAAGATCCGCTTCAGGTGAGCGAACAGCATCTCGACCTTCGGCAGTGTCCCAACGCTTGGTGTAGGAGGCCGCGCGCGGAGCCCCCGGCTTAGCGCAGCGCGCGGCCGGGCGTGACGCTGGCGGCCATCGTCGAT